>NZ_JAVIFU010000004.1 GCF_031157315.1 Paenibacillus sp. LHD-38 | reverse complement strand
GATCAAAGATCCATCTTTACCCATTATCCAATTCTACCATGCCTTTAAGAATCTCCTAAAACCAACATGTCTATGAAGCTATTCTAATTGGCGTTATCCATCCAGTAGAGCGAAGAGCCTTTTTTTTTGCTGACGCTCTATTATCACGTTCTATTAGTTGGGCTCTAGATAGCTTATGTTTCTTATAATTTTGAGGTTGAATAGGTTGAGTTGATTCAACAATTATACGAAATGTTTTGTGCTGTTTTAAAGCCGATGAATATACAACTTCATTCATATAAACATTTTTGCAAAGAGGACATATTAATACCACAGTCTTTACTTCAATTTCATTTTTATTATCTAAACTTTTCATAACAAGTGATATCTTAGTCTTTTTTAGAACAGTTCTACAGTCACATATATCTATATTATTAGGGAGAATTTTAGTTATCTGTTGAATAAGTAAGCGATTTGAAGAGGAAGACTTTGAAATATGTGTTGAGTTTTCTTCTTTGCTTTGACTTAGTTGAGGTTCAATTTTCTTAATAAAAGACGAAACGATAGAGATTGCCCACTTCTTCCCATATGGATCAATAGTATGCTGAAAGCTCTCGTGAACATAACCATGCAGACATTTTTCACAAAACCATATATCCGTAAGCAGATAAGTTGACTTTGATATTTCTCTGCTTCGGTACATCACCTCTTTCTTAGAGGAAATCAAAGTTACATTACAATGTGAACAATTTGTAATGAAATTTTTCACTAATGATACTCCATTAAGTTTTAAGGACACGCTAATCCCCCTTTTAACATTATGTATCAACTTTTCAAGCTTTGCTCCAAGCTTATTTCATCTGATACGTTAACCTCTACTGAACTAGCCAATTAGCCATTTGATAAAATATAGTTATTGCACTAGAGCGAATAGAAATTCCCAAATCATCACATAGCAACTTGTCTATTAAAACCTCCTGCCAAAATGATCAGACCCGTTGGCAGGAGTCTTTTCAGTACGGAAACCCCAGACTCATCAAAGCCCTTTGATTTTTTTATTTTCCTTTATTTTTGGGTAAGGCCTGTTCCAATGTATCTTATCAACATAAGGAGTAATTCATATATTATCTTCTTTTACCGGTACCATAACTACCAGGTAATCGATAATCCAGTGCATCCGTTTTCTTATCATCATCAAGTTTGCGTTTCTTTTTGCGTTTCTTTGAATTTTTCACTTTGATATTGCTTGTGACTTGAATACTTTTTGCAACAATATTAACAAATACACTATATGGCACTTCTGCATCTTTCACTAGTGATACCCTAACTCTACTAGTTCCATTTGTCCAAGAAGTGGAGTCCTGACGAAAACCATGTTTTATCAGATGCTCCTTTTTCATTTGTATTAACTGTTGATCCGTAACGATTCTTGATAAGGGCTTTTGAAGTTGCTGTGGTTTGACCTTAATAAAATCACCTCGTGCCGTTTACTAATACATATTCGTAACTCTCCCATGTATATCCTGTGTTTATAATTCTTAGTTTTTGTGTGATACTAATATTTCCTTCTATGTGTGGTTGATGTTAGTTTACTAATTGCTCCGTCTATATATGAAACAACGAAGGGGCTTTTTTCGCCCCTCCTTTGGTATACGTTATGTTCTACTGACAAACCATCCGCTGCGAGGCTTTTCTCTCCGCAATTGTGAAAGACAAACCTCTACATCCCAGCCCATGTAATGGTCAAAAACGTTGTACTGACTATATAAGGATGAACCCTCAAATATCGTCAGGGCCACTTTCAGGTCAGGCATTTGCTTGCGGTTAATTGCATAAAGTTTTTCTCTTATTTCTATATCACTTGGCATAACTTGGACCTCAAGAAGAGGTCCGAGGACGCTTTGAGCCTCCGAAGTGAGTTCACTATCCGAAAAAACAAACAAGCCAACCATGAGAAGGCCATCCTCAAGCATTGTCTCGGGGTGCGGAATCCACCTGATCACTGATGTTGGATCATCAATCCGCATAAGAGTCCAACGCGCCACGCTATTTTCTGTTAGCCATACATGATGGGTAACATTAGTAACTCCTCCATCGTAAGGATGCGTTTGACCGAGCAACATTTGCGCCGTAATTGTCGCCATCTACATTATCTCCTCTTTATTCACGACATTCTCATAGCCAAATACGGAAATAAATCGATCCATCAAAGTTAGATAATAATTATTGGATACAACCGGCAACGCGCCCCGCTGGATTTCTTCCATATACCAAACCGGTGGCGCTGTTTCTTTCTCTTTATTAACAACTACGAATGTCAATGCATCTGCTATGCTGGCATCTGTGCATTTTATTGGAATAATGATCGGTCGATAAATATTACAATTAACACCCTCACGATTGTATAAATATCCTTCAAGAGCTTGCTCAGGTATACGATAAAGCTTACCTTCTGTATGTCCGCCAGACTCTACCACATCTGCCCTGCCCCCATCTGTAGCCCTTCTTGTAAACTGGAGATTAAATCCGTCAAGCACTCCGCGACCTTCAACTTGGGTAAACCAATCAGCCATTCCAGCCTCTTCGATTCGCTTGGTATCCATGCAGCTTCCATATGCAAAATAAAGAATATTCTTCTGCCTACGCATGCGATAGAGTTTCCAATCACCATGAGGAATTACTTGATCTTGTGCGTGTTGCAGGTAAATATACGCCCACGCCATCACTAGTCCGTAATCGGTTTTAACATCTATTCGCGTACGTTCGTAATGATTCCTTGAATCTCCTGGTCCGTAATAACCTTCAAGTCGGTCTAATCTAATCAGATTCTCGAGATTTACTTCGTATAACTCTCCAGTTACACTCTTATCAGTTGTCGGAATCATAGCCGGAAACCCAAAGCCCGTGTCCACCAGGCACCCCTTTGCATAAGCAATACTGGCAACCATCTCGGCACCTTCAAGCAATCTGCAATTTGCTTCGCCCCTCCGAAGTGTGCCATAAACAAAAACCATTTCCATAATGTTACCCTCCTCTATACTGTTTTCCACACCACTAGAATGACAGAAGACCAGTAACATGACTGTTACCGGTCCTCTCTAATGTCTGTCTATTCAATTGTTGATAACACATAAAGGGGTGGTCCTTCCCATACGTATTTACCATTAACGCGGGCAATTTTGATGGGAATTTCTTTAACTTGAAGGCGGATATTCTGCCTGTTTACTGTCATTTTCAAGCTCTGATGCTGTAAATTTTCAAAAAGATTCATTAGCCAGTAGTCATCACTATGAACCTCTTTACTTGACAATGTCATCAGCATGGATGCACACCATTCCGGGAGATCCACCCCCCTGCCCTGGAAGTATAACTGAGGATGGAGTGGTGAACGATTATCTAGTATTGCATAGCCATCTCCATCCATTAATTCTTCCAATTCCGCGTTCGATAAAGGATTTGGGTCTTCCCCGATTTTACTTAACAGGTAAGGTTTAAATTCACGTCCAGACTGTGGGGTATGAATGACGTAATAAGTAGCCTCATACTCTGTCTGGTATTTGCGAGTAGTATCAAAAACTCTTCCAGAACTCAAGTATTCCTTAGCCTTATCATATTCTCCCATTTGAAACGTAATTCGGGCAGCATGGTAGTGCGCCTTAATTTTACGCCCCTTATCAATAACACTGCTTGATAGTGCCCTTTCAAACCAATGTAGCGCCGCTTTCGAATCACGCTCCAGTAATGCAGCATGGCCAAGATGATAGGTAGCTGCATCTCGGAGAGTTTGTGACGCCGAGGAGTTTAATACATCAATAAAATATGCTCTTGCTTCCTGAGCATTCATAAATTCCTCTTTTATATCTCTACCCTGATTTAAGTAAAGTCGAGCCAAATTTTCATGAGCCAGCTGGAGATCCGTCCCTTTTAGTATCCTTATCTTATCCTTTAAGAACTTGATCAATTGATCTCGCATTAGTCGTTCAGGCAGGGTATTGTATTTTTCCTCTAATGAATAAAGCTCATCAACAAATGTCATCGTAAACCCCCATCTTGATGTTCTGACCTCATAATTAGAAGTAGGCCATATATAATACAACCTTTATGACGAGGGCATGCCCCTAGCTAATCCAACTATTCCCTATTCTTATCAATGAAGATATGTTCACGATGGTATTGCAAATACTCGAGATTAGGAGGGGATTGTGTCGGGAGACGTAACGACTGCCCATCGTATTGTTTTATTACCTCCCATAATTTTTTGTCATTACTCAATTTCTTCGAAAAAACAATCTTATAATTATCATCTATCGTTATGAAGCCCTTATCGAATGCTTTGTCGAATAAAATAGATAGACAAATTCCATTAGCAGGATCAAGCCGAGAGTTTTTGTCCTTTGACCAAGGTTTAATATGGGATGCATGAAGAAATGCAAGCTCTGAAATACCGGTAATTGCACATTGAAGTCCATAATTCCCCTTTACTTTGTTTGCAAATATATGTTGACCTCTCCGTACGGTCTGAGTAGACACTACATCCTCAACGAAATAGTTACCTAATGCTATCTGATTCATAAGTTCAATGTGCTCTTCAATTCTATTTGCATTTGAATTATCATGTGGCATATTTATTAAATGATTTCGGTCAAGCTTTATGACCCCATTCCCTAATTTTTGGAATGTTGGAGTATTCCAATATACTTCGTGAGAAACGAATTGTACAGGATGTAAGAAAGGATACGGCTTTGCTACTGTTAAATTCAGGGGTCCCCCTAATTTAGAAATACTTTCAATTTCACCTGCGCCATATATTAAGAATGTGTCATTTCGATCCAATATTGATAAACCTATCAAAAATATATCACCCATTTTAAATATGCTGCTTTGCTCTTCCGTTAGTTGCAACGTTAAATGCCTAATCCACAAAAAATCATCTATTTTATTTTGTATTTGTTTATCAATCAAGAAGTAATTGGCATCTGAATTTAATGCTAAACCATAGTAATCAACAAAGCCATGTTCCATCAAGTTGGTATCTCCCGTCTTTTCCAATTATCGTGTTTTTTTATATGTTAATCTAAAAAAGCACGGATGTTTTTAATATATTTTCTTTAATACCCGCACTATTCTTACTTATATTGATGCGTGGGAATTAGAATATAAGCTATCTGTTGCGTAACATTCAGTTATAACGACTCTATTATGTCATGCAACTCTCTTTCAGCTTTGATCTCGTCCTCATATGTAACAGAGAAAACTTTTAATTTCTTCCCTGACTCTTCTTCCAAGTGCCAGGACTCCAAACAATCCCCACTCGATACAATTCCATCATGGTAGGGATAAAGTAATATTACTTCATTCACTTCTTTATAGCGGGTTAAGTAAGCATACATCTGGTAGAAATCTTCACGTTTCACTCCATGTCTCGAACGATGAGAGTAAATCATTTTCCATTTCGTGTCTATAATTATTTGTTGTCTATGTTGGTTAACAACCAATAAATCCGGCTCAAGCTGAAAGACACCTCGGTTGCTCCCCTCCTTGACCAGCAGCTTGTAACGTCTATCTTTAAATGTAACTTGGTCCCAGTTCTTCCGGGTTAGATAGGCGATATAAGACTCGAATAAATCATTCATTTTAAATAAGATTGAGCTGCTCCTGCTGCCACCTGGGGAAGATACAGGTGCTGAACGGCTTATTAGGAGTTTGGCAAGTACGAAGCTTTCCTGGAAACGAAAATTCGTACGATCAAACAACATTCGATCCAATTGGTCACGGTTTATTGTTACCGATGCCACTTCATCCATTAGCATCAAACTGCTCGCAGTTCGCTTTTTCGTTAACGGATTGGTACAACGCGACATAACGAGTTGCAGCGCAGCTTTTAAGATTTGATTTAACGGATTATTTATTTCAAATTCGTCATAACTACAACTAATACCCTGCTTCATCATGGCCTCACGACGAAGTTGACGATTCATATCGATCTTCCCTCTAACTAGTTGAAGCTCGCCATCTTCTCGTTGGTACGATCTATAAATTCCCTTCCTAAGTTCAGTCGCTAACTTAGTCGTAAATAGAAATGCGATAATCTCAAATAAACTCATCTTCTCGAGCATCAGCTGACTAATTTGACTTTCGTGAAAATCCAAGAATCCAGAACGTTGTAGCATACGTAGTAACACACGCCTGGACTGACGTAGATCATTACCAGATACCTTGGGTAATATCTCGATCGAACACGAGTGGAGTTGTATGAACCCTACATAATTGATAAAGGTAACCTCATATCGGGTTACAATTATGCCATCTTCATCTAGAGAATGTTTACTCACATAGTTCGCAAGCTCGTCTGCCTCTGCAGATGTAAGAGAATCATGGGACATTGTTTCGGATATGGGTATAGAATCAAAACACTCCGTAACTACAAGATGCTTCATTCCTCAACATCCTGTTCAACCCTATCTAGTGTCTTTTCATAAACACGCTTGAATGCTTCTAATGTTGGTTCTGGCTGTACAACATAGAGAGTTTTTGTTGGCTCTAATGACCTGGCTCCTTTAGCAAATAAATGACTCGCTTGCAGTTGATGTCTGTTCAATAAATATGATCTGTCACCCGGTTTACCGGCCCCTCCTAATATGAGCTCGATTTGTTCCCAATCATCATAAAAATACTCCTGTAAAAGCGGAATAATCTTTCTGCACATCACTTTAGTTAAGTCCTCGATATGAGGATTATTCAATAAAAAATAGGAATGCCCGATCACATGATCACGGTCATATAAATACTCGATACGCCGGTTTATCGTTTCCAATAAATGCCGGATATTGACTCCTTGCACATCTGTAGGAAGTAAGCTGTAGTCAGGGAGCATCTCAGTAAATTCAAACCGTCTCCTAAGGGCAGTATCGAGTAATGCGATAGAGCGGTCCGCGGTATTCATAGTCCCAATGATATGGACATTGGATGGTACCCGAAAACGATCCCCTGAATACGGAAGAGTTACCGCGATTTCATTCTTCTGACCCATTCTCTTATCCGGCTCAATTAAGGTAATCAGCTCTCCAAAAATTTTAGAAATATTCCCACGGTTGATCTCATCAATAATGAGAACATATTGTTGATCTTGTCCAGTCTGTGCTCGGTCACCTGAAATTAATTCCTGTATGCTTTCCATGTTCAGATCTCTGTTGTAAAACATATAAACCGTTTGTTGCGAGAAGACTTTTTCACGTAAAATACTTTGTACTGGAAGCATAGCCTCATTGTTTTCATACAGCCACTGAACTTTACGGAAGTGATGATAAGGAATAGGCGAATCCGCTCTATAGTTATAATCACCAATAATTTTCCCAATTGCTCGGGCCTTCTTATTCCCATGGGAAATCACGACGATATCACCGATCCCCATCCAGTGTTTAAACCGTTCGACAAATTCCACTCCATAAGGGTTCTCATCTGGTAGAAGAGATTCATATGACTCCCGAATGCCTTGCTTGTTTTCGCATTTAGAGAAATCAACGTTCTCCCCCCACCCTAGCGCAATCTCATTGTTAGAGATACAATAGTCGTACACCTCGTCATCGCTTGTCAATGTGTTACCTAGAGACATTTTGAAAAACTTAGTTTTTTCAGGGTCAAAGTTATAAGTCACTTTTCGTTCTGAAGAAGCTGCCCGTGCCACGTTGCATAACTGTTTAAAAACACCGTCCTGAACCTCATAGTGCTTCTTTTCTTCACTGAAACGAATTCCCTCTACGAATTCTTCATAGCTGAACGATTGGTGGAAGGTACAAAACATAACATGATTGCTTTCTACATATCGGTTAAAAAGACTCACAGCCTCATTACGGCGGTTCGGGTTTGTAATAAGATCAGAATCAATATCTGAGTTTAGAATAGACAATGCCTCATAAATGACATTATAGGTTTTTCCCGTTCCAGGTGGCCCATAGAAAATATTGTTTGTCGGTTGGCTAACTTACATATCAGCTGCGGAGCCTCCTGTTACTTCAGCATATTTATCATTAAAATAAACAACGTGATAAGCATCTATCAGATCTTGAACCTTATATCCCTTGTCCTTAGCGTACGCAAGGATCATATGGGATACCTGATTATACAAAGCGTATCTCTCTACCACATCATTTGGTGCGATAAGACCCATACGATCTACGAATGGACCGAAATCATTCGGCTTGTAAAATACATATTCATCAGAGCTGTAGGCTGCTAATAACACTGCTAGCAATTGATTCGGCGTTTCGACCTTCTTCTTGGAATCGGTAAATTTCCCCGCAACAAGCAGTGCTTGATACTGCTCGCCAAACCGTATTCGGATCTCTTCCGTGATTCCCTGATCGAATAAGTCTTGTAGCAACCTCACGATAATGTGTTGCTCAGAATGTTGCAAAAATACAAGGAAATCGTCCAACCAAATTGAGCCTTTGAATAATATTTGCAAGTTCTTTCGGATGTTATTATTCTTGTCTAGTCCCGAAAAACCTTCGATAAGCTGGTCAATAGCATTCCGCGATTCCGTCTCAAGCTTTCGAAGAATAGATCCAATTTCAGATACAATTTCAATCTTAAACTGACGTTCATCCGCTTGGTAATCTTCCTCATGATTTTTCCTATAATTGCTGAATTTCTTCAGGGCATCATCCAAGAATGCATAGTTAATATTTTTTATAGAAACGGTATTTTCAAGAGCCAACAACTGTTTGAGTACCTTCTCACTATCCTTCTGCCAGGCTCTGCCGTTAGGGCGGTCATGCTTGTAATGAACCATCGTAATATCCCTAATATCCACGGAGGGGTTCTTCTGAATGAGCAGACGGATACCCTCTTTTTTAGCTCTATCAAGTCTACCTTTAATTTCCGAAGAGATAATAACTGAATTGTGTTCAAGCACGATAACATGATAATGAATACTATCGAGCTTTATCGTAAGGACATAATATCGCGTTTCTTTGCCTGACAGATAATCGCGATTAGTTATGCTCTCAATCGCCTGTTTAGTGATCTGTTCACTCATGGAATGTTTTCTCCTCGACTAATTACTTCTACCACAAGCATCTTAAAAATTTCATTTTTCCCAGTACCAAGAATCTTGAAAGACTGCCAATCTAAATGATATTGCCCTTTAAGTACAATCATTGACTCTCGATTATGAGTAGTGCCGCCTGATGCATTCTTCCAGCTTAGTTGCCCCTGAATAAGTCGGTCTTGATGAATACGGAAATCTTCATCAACTGAAGTAACTCTTTTCGTCTTTTCCCAGTAACTACGATCATTCGTGATGAGAACAGCATAGCCTTTGGTACCAGGCCTTTGTGCAATAACCGTTTCGAGTTTTTCAAGATCCTTTAGAAAATCATAGCGGGATATATCCTGTGCAGCTTGGTTTTTCAGTTCAGTATGATTTCCGTTAAAAATAGTTTTTAACAAAGCTGTTTTATATCGGACTTCGATCGCTAATTGGTCGTTCTTATTCTCAGCATAAATATCAATCTTGGCCTTCCCAAAGTCTCGGTTTATTTGAACCTGATAACCAGCCATTTTTAAGCTAGCACCCAACTTATCCCGTAGATCGAATTGGGAAAGAGGAATGACATCCAATGATTTTATGATCGAGTTAATCTCCATTGAACACTCAGTTTTTTCTTCCTCTATGATCGTTGTGGGATTATGAACTTCGAGTGGTTCTTTAATTTCCGGATAAAGTCTTCTATTTCTCTCTCGATCTTCTAAATTAACAGGTATAATGAGAGATTTTATGCTCCCCGTAACGCTAGAATTTAATTGGCTATATGGCAACCAACTCATAATGTACGTACCTTCTATATCAAGGGGCTCTTCCCGCATTTTCATCGTGCCTTCACCCGTATTCTCAGCCCAAGACAATATCCCAGAAATTTGACGTCCCTCATGAATCCGGAATTCACGATCAACTGTCAATTTCTCCACACCAGGATCCAAATAATATGAAGGGTCATTTGTAAGGTAGATTAGATAACCTTCATCAACTAAATTTAGCTTCACCATCTGTTCAAGTCGTTGTAAGTCTTTCAACACATCATAGCGACCAATATCTTGGGCTCCTTGATTCAGTAGAATGAATGTTTCCTCATCAAATGTGTGCTCAACAGCACGCATTTTGTATTTAAGCTCAATCGTTATTCTTTTTCCGTCTATCTCTATCAGCATATCCAAGTATGTACGACGTTTAAGGTCTATCTCCATACGCCGTTCAAGTCGAATCTTACACTCATAAAGTCCCCTCAGCTCCCATGCAAGTGCATGCTGTAAATCAGCTTCATTATGAAAGATGGGTCGTTTCCGAGCAAGAGAATCCAAAGCTGCTTGAATGTTCATGTTTACCTCCAAATACATTGAATGACAAGTGGTTAGCAGCACGCTTTTTTGTGCATTGAATAACCATCATTAACATTACCTCCAGGCAAGTTGAAAACTACTCTCCCAACCGCTCTTTCAAACTTTTATAAAATTCCCCCAAATCAATCTGATCAGGCACCCCCGATACCTGCCCATCCCCAATTTCAATAATAACCCACTCACCGGTGGCGGTCTTGGCAATATCCATCGTGAAGAATTCACTTGAAATTCCCTTGCTTATTGCAATAAATGGCTCAAGGTTCGGCTTTTCCTTCTTATAGCTTGCTTCATCCCAATACTCTGCCGTTGCAAGAAGCTCATGCTTTAAGAAAAACAACCGGTATTCATTCGATAAGGGCATGCCGCTGAGAGGATGCTTCGTCAATTGCTCAAGCTCGATAAACTCGCGGAACACAATGCCGCCGCTAAGCTCCGTACCTTGACGGTCAATAAAGTTCCTTAGTACACACTCCACTTGCTGCCTGTCAGAGGCATCCGGCACAAAACATGCCTCTTCCCATTCATGCTTCCGTGACTTCACATAATCTTTGATACTCATCGGTTTCTTGCCAAAGATTCGCAGTATCTCGTGAACGCCGTCATAACCAGCGGCTAGAGAATCGATGTCCACCCAACAGCTAAAAGGCGTTGCATCTTTTATGACTTCATATGAACTCGGAAAGTAATGACCGTTAATGTATTCTAGCGGGGAGTTAATAAGTAGGAGATTCTTTTGCTTCAAAGTGTTGTACAGAGATTCATAGCTTTCAGGCTTCATCATCCATCCTTTATAAATCGCGGTTTCCGGCTCGTCTGCAGCCTGAATAGGCTTGATTGATTTCAGACCGTTACCGTCGAGCAGCTGCTCCAAAGAAAGGAGCTCAACCTTGATTCCAAGCTCCTTAGCCTTTTCGTATTCAGCCTCGTACCCTGCATCAACCTGACGATCATTAAACACATCGGAGCAAAATAATACTCTCATCAATGAGCACCTCGCAATACGATCTTTTTAATAATCGTACCACATTCTGAAATTTCCCCATATAACATGATTTAAGTATTGAATAACTAGGGGAAATGGAGCTAATAAACTTTGATTCATTGATTGAGCGAGTTCGTTATACAACATGAATACCTCTTCTTAAGTAAAGTTATATAAGATCAAAAAGTATTTAATATATTATTCTTAGTACGCTTGAATTCCAAACTTTAAAAGCTTCTTTGGTAATAGATCATCAAGGTTCTGGATATCGCTATCAACAAGTTCTATTAAATTAAATCCATATTTTGAATAGACCTTTATCTTCTCTTTTTTTCGTTCCACATATCTTTCATCGTTCTCAAGACCCCAAAACTCAATATAGACTTTTCCAACAGGAAGATAGAAATCACAATAGACCTCTTCTTCCACTGGTAATCTCCGTTCATATGCATGGACGATCTCCGACATATACAGCCAATTATCAATTAACATTTCTGCTCGAGAACGAACATAATGTCCATCGGCTGCACGATGCTTTGCCTCAAATTTATCTCGAAAATTAGTACTAGAAGGTTGCTTATCTTCTTTAATATCTTCCACCGGTGTTCCTTGAACGCACTGGAAGGTTTCGAGAAGCCTTTTGTTTGTCAGTATACTTGAATCCCAACAAACGTAAGGGACTCCCGTTTGCTCATATTCAAATTGTTTTCCACCTAGGCTTTCTCCAAGCTTTGTTACAGTCCAACCTTTGACATTTTTTTGAACCATTCCAAGCTCTGATAAAATTGGGTTAATTCTAAATTTTGATATATTAAAATGCTTACTCAGTGTAATTGCGCTTAATAATTTTTCTGAACCACCAACATCTGAAAGATATTCTTTTATCTTTCCATCCCACGCTATATAGGTACCATGCTGAGGATGGCTTTTCATTGTTCCACCCAACTCAACACCTTTATTGGTTAATACCCAAGCCTCATTTTCTCTTAGAATGCATCCCGCATCCGTTAAAGATTGAAACAGGTGTTTTGCTTGTAACCCCAGTTCTTTTGCTAATGCTGTCGTTGATATTTGTTTCTCGCTCATCTGATCCTCCTAGTTGTCTAGCCCTACTTAATAGGTAAATGCTTTCTTAAAGAAATGAATAGTGATATCAATTTCTTAAGCTATGTTATCTTCCTCAGTCGGAAATATTTTACTTTGAGTAGATTTCGACAATATAGTACAATAGTCCTCCCAGATACATGATACAGCTGGAAGAAAAAATAAAATGGAAAAAGACCCAACTAATTATTAGCTGCGTCTCAACTAACCGAAGATTTTCCACAAGCTTCCTTCAGATTCCAAAGAAGACTTGAACACTAAAGATAGCGCCCATGCTGGACGAACTAATAAATTATTCTAGGATACAAAATTAAAAGTATGCTTTATCCTGATTGCTTCTGGGATGATACCTGCTTGCTTCTCTGTTCAACTACTTTGTCTAAGTACTTTGTAAACTTGGATTCCCCACTATAAGTTAGGAACAACCATTCTAATGCTCTGGTCATACCGATATAAAATAGCGAGACTTCCCTTTCTTCTGCTTCTTCAAGTGGAAATGGCATATTTTCAATATTAATGATAAATACAGCCTGAAAATCAAGGCCCTTAGCACTATCAATGGTAGATATCTTTATAGTGTTCTCATCTCGCACAAAATTCCGTTTAGATTCAGGGTTCTCAGTAATCCAGGTATATCGTAACTCATGTTGCCCTAAGCTGTTTTTAATTTCATCAATGTATGAAGTACGGTGACTGTTTTTGACCCGATACAAAATAGCTATATCATGCAATGGTATACCTTTCTGTTGATGTAGGTATGTAATCGACTTGGATACAAAATTCATTTCCTGCTTAATATCTTGAAATCCCTTGATCAAAGGTTCGGGGCCTTTTCTCTTGGTCGATTGCGGTGGAATAATCTCTACACCATCTAAAGAGGCTTCTTGAACTTTATTCTTTAACTGGGAATTCTCCTGATAAAAGTCCCAAGCAAACTGCACAATTTGCGCCGTATTTCGGTAATTAATAGAAAGAATTTTAGAACGTCCCCGAAAATCAAGACCTATATCTTGTGCCAAGCTTGACTTTCTTTTAAAAATGGATTGGGCACGGTCTTCAACTAAAAGCAATGACTGCGTTTCTGGATTTAAACAATGACTTAGCAGTTTGAGCCAATCCGCTTCAAAATCCTGGCCTTCGTCAATCATAATCGCATCATAAATTGGCAAGATCGCTTCATTTTTGTTCACTTTATCCAATAGTGTCGGTATTTCACTATCTTTCATTTTCAAGCTATTTCGCAACCACTCATGAAAATTATATACCAAAATATTGGAATCTTTCGAGCTATCCGAAAATGGAGGATTCAGCAGATCTAATAAATCATCAGGCTCATTCATCATCCGCTCAATCATTTGTTTCAAATTGCGGGATAACGGGATCCCATAACATAACACGAGAATTTTCCAATCTGGTTGAGTCTTGGCTAACATCTTGGCACGACTAGCAAGAACAAGCGTTTTCCCACTCCCTGCAACCCCTCGAATAAGCCTATGCTTATCGCCTATTTGCTTGGCCATATTTTCTTGATGGAGATCCATCGTTTTAATGTTATGCAAGGAGAGTAAGAGCTGATCCTGATAATTGATAGGAGGCTTGAAGTCTGCGCTAATCCGCACTTCTGGAAATAAATGAAAGCGGATGGCTTGTATGTCTTCATTGGTTAAAATGTTCTTTTTCTGATTCCAAACCGTAAACATGCCCTGAATTTTTTCATTTAATATCTCTGGAGAAAAACCATCCTCATCAGTATCAATTTCATCTCTGCACAGCACAAATTGAGGTTCTATAACTTGGTACAGTCCATGTTTGATAAAATCCTCTTGTTTTAGGCGAGTAAAAACAGTACCAAAACCATAAGGGAACTTTAAATAAGACCCTGCCTCATTTACTAGATTCTTATCTTTTTTCAAGTGATCCGTTATTAAACGAGCATTGTCCCTAGCTTGTTTCAGCGGACTTTTCGTTGTCACCAATTCACCTGCTGTATTTCTTAAAACCCATTCATCCTGATTAATTTGATAAAGTGTACCTTTTGTATAATCTTTTACTTCCAGAATGACTAGCCCCAAATCTGGACCTATAATTATAAAATCGGGTCTTCTACCTCGAATTTCGGGTTCATAATATATAACATAGTCACTTGGCAAATGATCTTTAAGACATTGAAACAAAATACGTTCTCCAGTTGTTGCAGTTCTTGGTATTGTTTCCGGTACCATGTAAGCCATATCCTGTATCCCCTACTTCTCATTCTACTAGCACCATTATAGTACTAACAGCCCAGGTTGAATATACAGAGTCTGACAAAAAACCTTATGTTTCACTACAACACTCAGAATGTGCACTTCAGCTTATACAAACAGATTTCCTTTGTCCAAGCGTGCAGTATCCCTAGGTACCCCTTTCTTGGTCTTGCCCCGAATAGATGGACACGAAGAAAACCTCTAAAATAAATCATGGAGGGGTTCTATGGGACAACGGAAGAAATTTGACAAGGCATTTAAGGGGCAGATTTTCTGCGTGTATTAGCTGAAGAATCAACAGCTTCTGAAACAGCCAGAGAACTGGGCGTGCATTATACGACGGTTATGGACTGGGTAAAGTTGTATAAACAAGACTGCGAACAATCATTTCCAGGAAGTGGAAATATTAGGTGGTCACTTTTACTCAATTGATCAGTAACGAACTAAGAAGCCTTCTTGCTGAAGGCAAGCGGAGCTCCTTCCATGGAGCCGCTGCGGTCAAGCACCAACGACACATTCATAGGTGCTCGATCTGTAGACACTCCTGGCGTATTTCCTTTTAGCTCGAGCAGTAGAAATGCCTGTCCGCCCCTCCCGTTTGCCAGAACTCTTTATTCCATGTAGCTGTCGTTAGAATGGTTGTACTCATATGTAGCATCCTCTCCTATTGGACTATTGATAAGAATGTAACATATCGTTTGGACACAGCTGTGTCAGGGAGTGGTTTTTCGTATAAAGTAAAAAAACTTAGCACCATAACGGGCTAAGTTTTCATTAAGCGTCTATTTAACTGCTGGAAATAACTTCAGGTGAGTAAAATTACTTCGGTATATAAGATTTTTTAGGAATTTCCACCATGTTTACATATGGAATAGCAAGGCCGTTTATATGCTGCAAGTATGATCGATTAAAAGGCGTTAAATAATTATAAATCTCAGATGGATAATTTAGGGGTTTTATATTTTGTAATAAAAGATCGCAAGATTGGTCAACATTTGTCAGTGATCCGACAGGTGGAATCATAAAATTATCACGTGCTACAGAGAGTTCCTGTACGGTATTCCGATATTCTACCATCGATGGGTCAATTTTTTCTGCCTCGCAAAGAATATATTTTATCAATCCATTTTTCAGGTGTGTATCCCTCTTCGTATGCTTCAAAAAATTGCTCAGCATATAAAGATTCATTCTCTAAGTAACCTTCTTCAAGAAGCTTCAAAACCGGCAGGTATAGATTATAGATACGAAGAGCTTCATCACGGTCTTTTGTAAGACTCTCCAACTCATCAATAACGTTCTTACTAAAGTCATTTAGTTCGTCATACAACAAATTCCGGGTACTCATAATGTATCTCCCACCCTCCGGCTATTTCGTTATAGGTATAATATCTAAAGATTCATTATATTGCTGTCTTAAATAAGAAAATTATAACATCTAAACTATCAAATGGAATGTTTTTCTTTTGAGGAGTCTTTTTCGACATTACGATCTAACAATGTTCGCGTACTATGCTAACTAGACCTCAGCCCATAAAAAAAGAAGCCATGCTTTCGCAAAGCTTCAAATGTTTACTATGCTTTCTACTGTTGATGTTTTACAAAATATTACAATACAAGTCTATAACCATTTTTTCTGAAATTCTGCAATATGCCTATACTCCTCAGTAAGCAACCGTGACAGACGTACATACATACGGCTCAATTCCTGATAAACCGGCCTGTTATCTTTATTTGGCATATGACGATGGGAGCCCCCTACCATGTTCGACACGGCATGGAGCGAATCGATTTCACCAAGGCTGTACAGCCCTAGAATAGCCGCCCCCAAACATGAGCTTTCCACGCTGATCGGGACATGCACCTCTTGGTCGAAAATATCCGCCATCATTTGACGCCACAATTCCGATTTGGCAAAGCCGCCTGTAGCCTGTATTTTTGTCGGCCGGCCGATGAGCTCCTCCAGGGCCATATACACCGTGAATAAATTAATAATCACACCTTCCATGACGGAACGGATCATGTGCTCCTTCCTGTGGTGAAGACCTAGCCCGAAGAAGGAGCCGCGTGCATTGGCATCCCATAAAGGGGCTCTCTCTCCTGCCAGGTAAGGATGGAACAACAATCCTCCGGCACCGGGCTTCACACGCGAAGCGATTTCAGTAAGAAGCTCATACGGGTCCTTCCCCAGCCGGGCAGCTTCTTCCACTTCCTCGGAACAGAAATGGTCGCGAAACCACCGGAAAATCATGCCGCCATTATTGACGGGCCCTCCGATAACCCAGTGGTTCTCCGTCAGTGCGTAACAAAATGTCCTTCCTTTCGGATCCGTAACCGGCCGATCTGTAACTGTACGAATTGCGCCGCTTGTCCCTATCGTCACTGCCACTGTACCTGGATCGATCGCGTCAACGCCAAGATTGGAGAGAACGCCGTCGCTTGCGCCGACAACAAAAGGCATCGAAACGGAGAGCTGCATTTCAGCCGCCCAATGCTCATCCATTCCCGCCAAGCGGAAGGTTGTAGGCACCGGCTCCGACAGTCTATCCGGCGTAACTCCGGCAACATTCAGAGCTTCCTCATCCCAGCTCAACGTTCCGAGAGCAAACATTCCGGTTGCGGAAGCAATGGAATAATCGACTACGTACCGCTTGAACAGCTTATGGAAAACATACTCTTTGATGGATATGAATTTATATGTCCGGGCAAAAAGCTCCGGTTCCTCATGCCGTAACCACGTCAGCTTGGATAACGGAGACATCGGATGAAGCGGCGTACCGGTGCGCAGGTAAATCTGATGGCCGTTCATCTCGTTTCGAATGCGCTCCGTCCAGACCGCACTGCGGTTATCCGCCCAAGTGATGCATTTGGAGAGCGGATTTCCCTGGGTATCCACGGCGATCACGCTGTGCATAGCAGAACTGAAGGAAACGCATAGCACATTCTCCGGATCCGCACCGCTTTTCAGCAGCGTGTGCTTGATTGTGCCGATAACCGCGCGGAAGATTTCGTCAGGATCCTGCTCCGCGATCGCGGGCTTCGGCGAGTAAAGCGGATATTCAATCGAATGGGTTGAAATCAATCGGCCATCGGTGTCGAATAAGACCGCTTTGGTGCTCGTCGTTCCGATATCCACGCCTATCACGTATGTTGAAGCCACCATGCATCTATCCTTTCTGTCTCCGCTATGATATTAAACGAATAAGTCCAACGTAAGGATAAACGCAAGCGCTGCAACGGAAATAATCGTCTCTAAAGCCGTCCATGTCATAAGCGTTTCCTTGACCGTCATGCCGAAATATTCCTTAATGAGCCAAAACCCGGAGTCATTGACATGGGATAAAATGAGTGAACCAGCGCCGGTAGCTAATACAAGCAGCTCGACATTTACACCAGGCACAATGGCCGCGATTGGAGCGACAATACCTGCTGCCGTCATCATCGAGACGGTGGCCGAGCCTGTAGCGACACGGATCATGGCCGCGATTCCCCAGCCGAGAAGAATTGGCGATAGGTGTGAGGCAGTGGCAATCTCCGCGATATAATCGCCGATACCCGAATCGAGCAGCACCCGGTTAAATGCGCCGCCGGCACCGATGACGAGCAAGATCGTAGCCGTAGGCGCCAAGCAATCATTCGTAAATTTGAGAATACGGTCACGGCTCATGCCGCGGAAGAAGCCGAGACTGAAGAAGGAATAAATAGTTGCGATAAGCAGCGCGACAATCGGGTCACCGACAAATTTGAATGCCTGAAACAGGATTGTGCCTTTCTCCAGAGCCAAATCCGCGATCGAGGCGATGAGCATGAGAAATACAGGAACCAGAATCGTGAATAACGTATTGAAGAAACCAGGCAGATTCTTCGTATCACCATTCTCCGTCAGCTGATCTCCCATTTCCTTAGGGACGGACTTATGGATCCGGTTGCCGATCCATTTGCCATACAACGGACCTGCGAGAATAGCAGTCGGAAGCCCGACAATTAGGGAATACAATATTGTTCTTCCAACATCTGCGTCGAAAATACCCACCGCTGCCATCGCAGCCGGATGAGGAGGAACAAGTCCATGTACAACTGACAAGCCGGCGACTAGCGGCACACCGATTTTGACAAGCGATACGCCAGTTTGTCTGGCAATCGTAAATACAAGCGGAATGAGCAGAACGAAGCCGACTTGGAAAAATACCGGAATGCCGACGAAAAATGCGACGAACATCATTGCCCAATGGACATTTTTTTCGCCGAAAAGACGGATTAGCGTCCGGGCGATGCGTTCCGCGCCACCGGATTCCGCCATCATTTTACCCAGCATGGTGCCAAGTGCAAGCACGACGGCAAGGAAACCGAGCGTATTGCCCATACCCGTTTTGATTGAATCAATGATACCCGTATGATCTTCGGTAGTGAACAAAGGCATACCGGCAGCAAGCCCGGTACCGATCGCCGTGACGATGAGGGCGACAAAAGGATTCAGCTTCACAACTGTAATCAGAAGCAGCAGCACCACAATGGCTGCTAGAACGATAAATAATAACACAAGTAAACCTCCCAATATAGTAAGAATTATTTACAGGTACAGGCCATTACAGCCGCATACCGCCGATACAAAATGTCTTAAGAGAATCGGTCTCTGTATTCCTGAGGGGTCATGCCGAATTTTTTTTTGAAAGCATAGTTAAAGGAATGCGGACGCTGATAGCCCAGGCTTGCAGCGATTTCAAAAATTTTGTCTGCGCTGTGCTTCAAAAGATACTCCGCCTGGTCCATGCGCACACGCTGCACATATTCGCTTAAATTTTCTCCGGTTTCGAGCTTATACACCTTCGAAACATAGACCGGATGAAGATACACATGACCGGCGATCGATTGCAATGAAACATCCTGCTGAACGTTTTGTTCAATAAAAGCATGGATTTCCTGGATCAGGTTCGTCCTTGAATCCTTCGTCTCGCGATCCATGTCCTCGCGGATCCTGTGCAGCGTCCTGAGCGACCATTCGCGAAGCTGATTCACGGAACGAAACGGAAGACCCTCGGTCATTTTTCCGTACTCAGCCCCGAGCAATTCCGACAACTGCCTTCCGTTTTTATGCGCTATATACGAATACGCGGAAGCGATCGTGAAGTAAATCTCAAGGAGATGCTCCTGCGAACCGGGCTCCATATCCTCCATATCGTCAAAAATCATCCGAAGCTTCTCTTCGATGTCACTCCACCTGGCCGCCTCGAGCAAATGAATCAAGGCCGGCGGTTCGTAGAGGCTTTTCAGAGACCGGATCCCTTCTTCCGAACGATCGTCTTCCAGCCGCATAAACAGCTCCTGCTCACTTCCGATCCGTTTGCGGAATGCTCCAATTGAACGGCTGTACAACGTTGCCAAATCATAAGGGAAACGCCCGTTATGACAGACCATGACGGAGATTTTACCCTTTAAATACGTGCCCACCGCCGTTTGCAGAGCAGCCGCAGTACGCTCGAACCAAACCGTGTCGTTATCCTCAACTTCCTTTCGTTTTGCCGTCATCGCAAAAACGAGATAATCATGAGCATCCTTGGCATACCAAATTGAATATTGCCCGCCGAACAGTTCTTCGACCATATTGCCGATTGCATATTCCTTCCAGGACAGATCTTGAAGATCAGACTGGAGAAACAGTTCGTCCAAACGTACCACCATCAACGAAAAAGATTGCCATTCGTAATCGGAAAGCTCCAGCATCTTCATTTTGTCCTGTAGGGCTGCTGTCTCCAATCTTCGGCCCTGAAGCAGCTCAAGGAGCAAATTCGTCCTCAGCAAAGGGAGATTTTCTTTAAAGGTATAGGTCAGTCTCTGATTAGAGATGACTTCCTCCCATTCCAATTCCAGCTTTGCAAGAACCCGCTCGACTGTGGCCAGCAAATCCTCTTCTTTTACCGGCTTCAACAAGTAATCCTCGGTCTGGTACAGAATGGCCTCTTTGGCGTAATTGAAATCCGAGTACCCGGACAATAATATGCATTTGGTTTTGGGCCAGAGCCGGCGGATCTCCGCGATTAATTGCAAGCCCGACATGCCTGGCATTTTAATATCCGTAATGACGATATCGATGGAAAATTGCCTAAGGAACGTGAGCGCTTCAATTCCGGAATAGGCCTTAAAAACCTGCTCTACGCCAATAGCCTTCCAGTCGATCGTGGTGGAGAACCGGTCAACGACATGAGCCTCGTCATCCACGATCAATAGTTGAGTCATGCTCTCCCTCCTTCTCTAGCCTGGTTTTCGCAAAGCTGCTCGTCCGGTTCCATGTCAGAACGGCTTCCAGCCCTCCGCCTGGCGCTTGTCTGAACGATAATCCCGAGCCTTCGCCAAATTGATATTGTAAACGCCGGTGTACGTTCCACGTCCCGCATCCGAGTTCATCGGTCATCGGTTCATTAAGTTGAATCATCAGCTGGCGCAGCCTGGAGTCAGAGAGCCCCGCTCCGTTATCGGCTATGGTAATCCGGTTCCACCTGTCATTCTGCTCGCCTGTTATCGTAATAATGCCGCCCTCCACCTGATGCTCGATACCGTGTACGATGGCATTTTCAACCAATGGCTGAAGAAGGAGACGCGGTACAGGCTCATCCATCATTTCTTCAGGGACGGTTATGGTGAATGCCAGACGATGCATCCTCAAATGATGGATATTCAGGTAGTGACGTACCAAATCGAGCTCATCCCGCAGGGTAACCTGCTGATTCTCTACCCTTGAAGTGTACCGATAATACTCAGCCAAGTTTTCGGCCATTGCGATTACCGCATCGCGATCCTCCAGCATAGCGGAATTGATAACAAAGAACAGCGAATTATACAGAAAATGCGGGTTTATCTGAGACTGCAGCTGCTTTAGCGTTGCCTCGCGGGACCGCAGCTTCTCCGTATAAACATCCTCGATCAAGACCTGAATGCGGCCGGCCATTTCATTGTAAGGTCGGATTAAATCATCAAATTCGTTCTTTGCTTCATATTCAATACGCGAGGATAAATCCCCCCGGCTCATCCGCTTCACGCCTCTGATCATTTTTTGGATCGGAATCTGAACGTTACGGTAAAGCAGAAACGAAGCAATGACACCGATCATAAGCAGAAAGGCGATTGAACCGTAGAACCAATTGCGTGCCGTTGTAATGGGAGACAAGATCCTTTGAACCGGAACATAATCCACCAAATACCAGCCCAGTTGGCGTGATTTCACATAACTAACCAAATACGATTGATTGTTGATTGCAGTCGTTTCCTGACCTGCATCCGTCAAGGACCTGTTCAACACATTCTGAACAATCTGATCTTCGATCAGCAAGTCAGGCGTGCTATTCCGAATCGGCTGGTAATCCGGATGATACAGGAAGGGATCACTGAGCTTATCCTTCCGGTAAATATCCAGCAGATCCGTAATGGTCTCCACCGGGAAACGGACCTGAAATACCGCATCAGCTTGTCCTACGGCTGCCGCATTCGCGGGTTCGCTAGTCTCCCGGATAAAGGTGCCGATCGTTGAGCCACGGGAATAATCCTCATCATAGACCCATGTCTTCCGGATGGGACCGTCCCAATCCCAATTCCCGATACCGTTAACATAAATATTAGAGGACAGCACCTTCTTACCTTCCGGCATTGCGATCGTCAAATCATTGCTCCAGCTGCTGGATACGCTTTGAAGGCTCAACTTCTCCGTTATGCGGGATTGTGCCTTTAACAGGTTGCCGGCCGCCTCGCCGGTTCCCCCGATAAAATCCCGGATGTGCGGGTCGTAGCTTAAGATAACCGGAAATAGGGACAAATTTTCAATGTTCGAATCCATCCGGTTCAAGAAAAACGATAATTCATTCAAATTGGAAGAGCGGAGCTGCTCCTCTACTACACTGCCCGCAATCCGGTTGGAGTAGCTGTATAAGAACAGAACGGGGATAAGCAGCAGAATGATCGTAATGATGATCTTGCCAAATATCGATATCCTGTAACGTATGACGATCACCTTCTCATTCCGCTTCTTTATCCAAAATCGCTTGCAGCGCGGCATTTGCTTTGTCCGCCGCCTGTTGAAGATCGGGAGCACCCGTCATCACGCGTTGAACGATTTCTCCGACTGTTTCCCGTGCCTCTGCCACGTTGACGACGGTAGGACGATCGTGGTCTACACCGCCTACACCGTATTGTTTGATCACCTCGACCATCTCTTTCGGGAACCCTTCCGTACCCCCTTGCATGTTCCAAATAGAATAACGGGCACCCGGATTACCTTTGCGCTGCGTTTGAAGCACGATCTCTTTACTAGTTGCCCACCGGATAAAAGCCCACGCCGCTTCTTTGTCGACGGCTCTAGGATTCATGGCCAATCCCCAGGATGTAATATTGTAGGTCCTCGAGCCGCTTCTACCGGCAGGGAAGGACGCAAATCCGATATGCTCGGCGACATTGGAACGCGCCGGATCGCTTGCGCTTTTATAGATTGAATTTGCATCCGTATAAAAAGCGGCTTTGCCTTCGGCAAAAAATGCGCTCGCTTGCGGCCATGACATGTTGATTACGCCCGGAGGCCCGTAATCTCTTAAAAGGCTTCCATATATGCTGAAAGCTCTCATCGCTTCCGGCGTATTAATCGTCGCTTTCTGCCCGTTCGTGAAATCGCCGCCCTCGGAATACAGAAAAGACGAAACCTGAGTGACCAAAGGGGAACGCTGGCCCCTAGCGACAAAACCGTAAACCCCGTTGCCCGGATCATGCAGCTTCCGGACAGCGGATACAAGCTCCTCTATCGTATCCGGAACCGGGATTCCAGCCTTCTGCAAAAGATCTTTCCGGTAGTATAAGATTTCCTGCTCCGTAATGACCGGAATACCGGCAAGCTTTCCATCTACGGTAGCGGAGCGGATGGCTGCGTCTGAAAAATCGGTGTACGCGTACTCAGCGTCCTTTCGAGCATAGTCATCGAGCGGCTCCAGCCAACCGTTTTCATAAAAAAGCTTCCCTTCCTGCGGTGGGCGGTACATAAATACATCGGGTGTTTCGGAACCCGTCGTCAACTGCAGCGTAAGCTTCTGGGTCAATTGGTCCTCGAAAAATCCTTGAACGATCACGTTCATGCCCGTTGCGGCTTCAAATTCGGGAAGCAGCGGCCTGATCGCATCCGCCCAAGGATGATTAGCCGTTACCAGCGTAATGGTTTTACCTTGAAATGGCTGCGCTAACTCTTCCCCTTTATCTCCGGAAGAGGAAATGCCTGAACACCCTGACGCCAAAACGGAAACCAATAGAGCCCCGATCACCGTAAGCATACACAGTCTGCGAAATCGCTTCATAGATATGTCCTCCTTGTCGCGATTCGATAATCATAACATTACCTGAGCACGTATGTTTCCGCTATAACTAATCCTTAACATCAATAACCATTCGTAAAGCAAATAAACATTAGACGTTAAACTTTCGACATTGTACTTTCCTATATTTTAAAAAAAGGTTGTCCCTCCGGCAGAAAAATATGCCAAAGGGACAACCTTAATGAATTCAAACGGCGTCTAGCCCTTCACGGCGCCGGCCGCCAAACCGCTGACGACATAACGCTGTGCAAGCAGTGCGATTATGAGTACGGGAAGGGTGATAATACATGCTGCAGCCATTAGCCCGCCCCAATTGATTTCCGAATAGGACATGAAATTGAATACCGCCACCGGAAGCGGCTTCGTTTTATCGCCGGCAAGAATGATGGAAAACATAAAGTTATTCCATGAGAAAATGAACGAAAGCAGGGACGACGTAATAATACCGGGGCCGGAAATCGGTAAAATGATTCGCATAAAAACTTGATGATGCGTACAACCGTCAATCAGACCCGATTCCTCGATTTCGGTAGGAAGCGCTTCGAAGAAGGAAATCATGATCCAAATAATGAATGGCAGTCCCACGAGCATATGACTGAGAATCAAAGACGGGAATGTGTCTATCAACTCAAGCTTCGAAAATAGGATAAACCAGGGGATCAAGAAGGTGATTCCGGGAATAATCCGGGCTACGAGTATGACAAGCCCCAGCTTTTGAAGGTTATGCCTGGCGATTGCGTAAGCAGCCGGCAGCCCTAGCAGCAGAGCGAACAGCGTCGATCCTAGCGCGACCACGAAACTATTTAAGATGTATTTCAGAAAGTCATATTCCTTGAATACATCCGTGTAATTGTTCATCGTAGGCTTAAACACAAACAACTGATCCGTCGACATGATTTGCCCCTGCGTTTTGAAAGAAGCCAGAAGCATCCAGAAGAAAGGAAAAGCGAATAAAAGCAGCACGATAATGGTTAAACCGCCGAAAATCAGATTTGCTATCTTCTTATGCTTATTCATAACGCCCCTCCATTCTTTTGCGCATCCAGATCATAACGATCGTCATGCCCATGACCAACGCGAAGAATAGGACAAGAAGCGAGGAAGCCATTCCCAGCTTAAAGTATTGAAAACCTAATACATAACCGTAAATGTTCAACGTCTCGGTAGCTAGATTCGGTCCGCCCTGCGTTGTCGCATAAATAATATCAAATGTTTTTAACACATCGATCAAGCGCAGCATCGCGGCAACCATGATCGTTGGCTTTAATAGCGGAAGCGTAATCGAAATAAACTTTCTCCATCTGCCAGCCCCGTCGACGTCAGCCGCTTCATAGGGGTCAGTCGGAATCGTAGCCAGCCCCGCCATAACAATAAGGGCAAGCATCGGCGTCCACTGCCAGACATCAACGATAATAAGCGAAGAAATAGCCTGATCGGGGGAAGCGAGCCACAGCTGCGGCTTCAATCCGACCGCTTTCAATATCATGTTGGCCGCGCCGATTGTCGGTTCATAAATCAACTGCCACACCAACCCCATCGCAACCGGAGTTGACACCATTGGCAGAAGGAAGATTGTTTTCATCAGATTTTTGCCCCGAAAATCCCGGGTAAGCAGCAAGGCAATGGCAACACCTAACACGACTTCAACAGCAAGCGCCGCAACCGTAAAATACATCGTGGAGCGTACCGCTCCCCAGAACCGGGTATCATTCAAGAGCGTCATGTAGTTGTCGAGACCGACCCACTTTGGAGGCGTAATCGCTGACATACTCCACTCAAAGAAACTTATCCGTACGGTATATAGAATCGGGAATACCATCATGATCAACACGAATATCACTGCAGGCATCGTATAGATCCATTTCAAATTTCGGTCAAACCAGTTGTACTGCATATGAAACTCCCCTTTCCCCCCAGTTCAAAATCATGAATCAAAAGGGCCACGAAATGACCCTTTTGATGGTAAGACCGCCCTCGCCTTTATTTTGTTTTTTCGTTATCGATAATCACTTGCAAGGCTTCATTCGCTTTATCGGCAACCGATTGAATGTCCTTCTCTCCAGTCATGATCTGCTGAACGATCTCGCCTACCGCATCGCGAGCTTCACCGACACTAATGACGGTCGGACGGTCATGGTCGACACCGCCCTTCACGCTTTCTTTGATGACATCTACCAGCTCGGACGGAAATCCGGTTGTACCCTCAGGGTTATCCCATACCGAAGAACGGGCTCCGGGATTGCCTGCTTGCTGGGTTTTCAGGACCATTTCCTTGCCAGTCGCCCACTCTATGAATGCCCATGCCGCTTCCTTATTGACTGCATTCGCATTCATAGCCAGTCCCCAAGAAGTAATGTTATACGGTTTGGAGCCGGCCGAACCGGCCGGGAACGGCGCAAATCCAATTTTATCGGCGATTTGCGACTTTGCAGGATCCGTTGCGTTCTTATAAATCGAGTTCGCGTCCGTATAGAAAGCTACCTTGCCTTGCGCGAATATGCCGATCGCTTGCGGCCATGACATGTTAAGTACGCCTGGAGGGCCGTAATCCTTCAATAAGGTACCGTAGGTTGTAAAAGCTTTAATCGCTTCCGGCGTATTGATCGCCGCCTTATCTCCGTTCGTGAAATCTCCGCCTTCGGAATACAAGAATGAAGATACTTGCGTGACCAGCGGCGAGCGCTGTCCTCTGGCTACGAAACCGTACAATTCTTTTCCAGGGTCATGAAGCTGTTTAACCGCCGTAACCAATTCATCAATCGTTTTCGGAACCGCGATCCCTGCCGCTTCCAGCAAATCCTTACGGTAGTATAAGATTTCCTGCTCTGTAATGATTGGAATGCCGGCAACCTTTCCGTCAACGGTCGCCGATCCGACAGCTGATTTGGACAAGTCGGCGAAATCGTATTCGGGATCTTTATTCACGTAATCATCCAAAGGATGTACCCAGCCGTTCTTGAAGAACAGCTTGCCCTCTTGGAGTGGGCGATACATGAACACGTCCGGCGTATTGGAGCCCGTGGTGAACTGGACTGTAAGCTTCTGTGTCAACTGGTCTTCAAAATAACTTTCAACTTTTACTTTCATCCCCGTCTCAGCCTCGAACTCGGGAATGAAAGGTTTAATCGCATCTCCCCAAGGGTGGTTCGCGGTTACTACCGTGATACTCTTGCCTTCAAACGGTTTTGCAGCCGGCGCGGCGTTATTTACGTTATCTTTCGCTGTATTCTCTTTACCCGCTGCCGTATTGCTTGTTTGCCCGCCGTTCGAGCACGCTGCCAGCATCGTTGCAGCAAGCACAATACTTAATCCCTGACCCAGCCAGCGTTTTCTGAACATTCTCATACTTAACCCTCCCGAATAAACTTTTTTGTATGCGCTTTCAATACAAATATACAGATTCAGGATGACGGATTATATAACGAAGACTAAACATCGATAACAATACGTTAAGGTATTTATTCGCCGGCAGTCTGCCGCTTAAAACTCGCTGGACAAAATGGATAGTGCACTAACCTTGCCCCGAATAGATGGACACAGAGAAAACCTCATTAATAAATGATGGAGGAATTCAATATGGGACAAAGGAAGAAATCTAACAGGAGGAAAGTACTCAAAAAAGGGCTCAACCCCGCGTGCTGCGAGGTTGAACCCAAGATTGCATTGCCTATTTTTTTGATTGAAGTTCTGCTCAGCATTTTAGATCTCCATCAGTCCATCTTTCCGGTTACTAACCTATTAATAATTAATGGACTGCTCGGTCATGAGCAGTCCACTTTTAGCATTAAACGGCGGCAAACATCTTCTCTCGCTTTATTAAATGCCATTAAATCCATCTTATTTGAGCGTGCATATAGGACAAAGTATCGTGAAAGCCCCAACCGATTCCGTTCGTATCCAACACGATCGAGCAAATTCGTTCCTCGTATTCTTCGAACAGTTCGGCAGTATCATCAAAATTTACCGTCTGAACCACATCTGCATACATCGATTCCATGCTTTCGTAAAACCGCTCGTCGATATCGCCATAGGTAAGGGTAAAAGAAACGCCCATCTCGACGTAGAACAGCTTTAGCTCAAAACTGTATTTCTCGCTGCCCGTCAGTTTTTCGAATTCGGATATTGCCTTCTTCGCTTCCTGCAGCTTCAGCTTTCCGTGGCCGCGCTGAGGAAAAAATTCATGTTCAACTTTTTTGCGATATTCATGAAATAGCGACTCTACCGCTTCTTCCCCCAACATTTTGACGGTGAGAAACCGCTCCATGTCTTTGCTGGCGCCATAGCATTCTTTTACCAGTTCCATCAACTGTTCCTGTCCCATTCGCTTCAAATACTTGTTCAGAGACGTCTTGGTCAGCTTTACCGGTTTTTTATCTTCGGCTTGCGGAATAAGTGATTTCGGTATTAGCTTGTTTCTCCGCTCGCGAAGCTTGTCATTTACTTCGTCATAGTGAAAAGTCTCAGGATCATATCCTTCTTTCAGCCATTCTTTAAATTCGCCATGTTCCGGATGATTCGGATTAAGCAGCGCTTCCATCATATTCTGATGACCCCATACGCCGCCAACATCCTCCTGCGGACAGCTGCGCTCTCCTCCTAAACAAATGGGAGAGACATCCGCAGATGCTGACGTATCTACTTTCTCTAGCTTAATCGTATGCCGCCAATTATCGCCAAAATCATAGATGTAGGAAAATTCCGTATTTTCCTTTTGCAAATACTTGGTCACCTTTTCTCTCCGCGCATTCAGCACTTCACGTGTTTCCATATCCTCGAATGTCGGGTCGGGCAAACCAATGACTTGTCCACCGATATGAAACTCATACAAATGGTAATCCTCCCAGCCCATCATCACTTGTATGATTTTATGAAGCTGATGAAACGTAATCTCCGGATGAAACTGAAATTGACGCCATATGCTCGGAGCCATATCATCCAGTTCAATTTTGCAAATATAGATCATCCACGTTCACGCATTTTCTTGATCTCTTCGGTCAATTCTTTTGCTTGCTCCGGGGTTAAAGAACCAGCAGATTCAAGAATATCGTCTATGGAATAGTCATCTTCGATTTCTATGGTGTTATTTTCCATATTAATTTTAATTTTACTCTGAGTCACGTTCATTCTCGACAATAAGGAACGCAGTTCGTTGGCTGTTTGTTTATCCATTTTTTTCGGTATGGACATAGCAATGACAGCCTCCTTCCGATTTATAATCTTGTCAACATTATATCATAGCTGTAACAGCTAAAAAAGGAAACAAACTTGCCCCAACAGTTTGTTCCAATTATTCGCAATAAACTTCGCACAGTACAAACTCGCTCGTTTACTTCACTGGGCAAGAGAAGAATACTTCCTTCAGGCATCTGGCCGAAGCGATAGAAAGCAGCTTCGATCTGTCCGTAATCCCTTCGTTTGCATGACCATCGGATACCCGATTCACGCTTCCCTGCTCTTGACCATGCTTTACATGCTGAATGCCCTGCTGCAATCATTTTTTTTGCTTCATCAACGCCTTGCATTGCATTTTGATGGGCGAACATCGTTTGAACCTGATCATCGAAGACAACTATGCTTAATTGGTCATTCCTATCCAATTGATCCGTGGCGAACTGACAAGCCTTCTTGCTATATTCAAGCGGAGCGCCTTCCATGGAGCCTCTCCGCTCTAAAACGATAGACAAATTTATTGGCGCTCGGCTATTGAACGTTCCCTTGCTTCTCCAGTAAGCTCTATTAGCAAAAATGCCCTCTCCTCTCCTCCCGTAGGCCAAAACTTTTTATTCCATGCAGCTGTTGCTTTAAGTGCTGTACCCATATGTATCATCCTCTCTCATCCATCTATTGATAAAAATTCAACATACGATTTGGTCAATGCTCTCTCAAGGAATAATTGTTCTTATAAAAAGAAAAAGCTTAGCCATTAATTCGACTAAGCTTAATTTTTTTCGTATATTTCACTTCAAAACCATTACAGCTGCTTCATAAAATAATTCCTCCGGCTACTCTTGCACCCGAGCTATTCTCCACCCACTAACTTCCCCAACGACTCCATCATTGTCTTACCTGAATAAGTCAGCGGCAATTTCAAAAAGACATATCTGTTCATCATCCGGTTAACGCTCTCAAGCCTAGGATCATTAAAATGATACAAATTATACACCAGTTCATCCCCCGCAACCATGATCATCTCATTGATTTGGCTAATAATACTTCTATTGCTGGTTGGAGTATAGCTGAATCCTGTAATCCCGTTTATGTATGCATCTATAAGTTGTTGATCTGCCCCGTCTAGACGCAAATTCTCTTGTATGTGCTCTATAATTAATTGATCCAAACGCTTAAAATCAGCCTTCACTAATCCATAAATGACAAAGTTATATCTGGATTCATTGTTCATAATCAAAATGCATTTTTTCCGTTTGCATATAAATAAATGTGCATGCCAGCCATATATCGATTTATCAAAGCTTGGCTGCACCGCGGATAACGGTACTTGAAGCTCGGCAGCGAGTATCTTTGTGCATTGAACCACTATCATGAAAATTACCTCCAGGCAAGTTTTAAACTACTCTCACATTCGCTCTTTCAAACTTCTATAAAATTGTCCAAATCAATCTGGTAATAATCGTACCACATTCTGGAACTCACCTAAATAAAATGATTTAAGAATTGAACAACTAGGGAGTAGTAACGAAGGGGAGTTTTGGAACTGGAGGAGCGTCAGCGTTCGCCTTTGTCTCCGGATTTCAACCACAGGCAGTGGTAAAATGAAAGAAATCAGGAGACAACAGCGGCCGGAAGTCCAAACTTTCCCGAAGTTGCGACGTTAACCGCGAATTAGTCCCTTAACCTCATTTTATCCCCCATCACCCCGGATAATCCGTAATCACCCCATCCACCCCAAGCTTCTTCATCCGCTCCATATCCTCATCGCTCTGGATCGTCCATGCGATCACCTTCCGGTTCCGGTCATGGATCCTCTGGACGATCTGCTCATCAAGTAGTTCCTTCGGATAATGAATGTATGCCGTGAACGAAGCCAGCACATCGAGCGTATCGTCCGACAAAGGATGCTGATCCTCGTGAATCAGCGCTGCGACGGGAATGTTCGGCAGCAGGTTGTGAATGAGACGCGTCGATTCGAAATCATAAGGTTGGATGATGATGCCTGCGCTGTTCTCGATTTCCCCTATACCTTTCAAGTGCCTTGTGCCATCTAAATCAGTTGTGTTCAAACGCTGCTCATATCTGCGTACGACCTCAGCCACCTGCTCTTCTATGCCTGGATAGAGCTTCGAATCCTTAATCTCGATCAACATCGCCATTTTCTCGGCAAAACGGTCCATGACATCCTGTAAGGGCAAGATCTTTTCGTCCTTCTTATCGCTGTTTGAGCTTTTCCCTGCATCCATATCTTCCAGCTCGCCCAGCGTATAATCGTCAACGGCTCCTGTATGCTTCGTCGTTCGGTCTACCGTATCGTCATGGATGACGACGAGCTTTCTATCCTTGCTTAGCTGCACATCGAATTCGATGAAGTCGGAGCCTAGACGCTCGGACTAAGCTTATCTTAGCCCTCATCTTGATGACAAGGTGGGGGCTATTTAACGTTTAAAAGAATTAGGCATGGAAAAAGCCGTGGTTCTCTATAGTGAATAGAAAATCACAGCTTTTTTCAGTACCCTATTGGGCAGTTTTTTCGTTAACACATTGGACAATCCGTCATTTCAGAAAGAGACGTGGCGCATTCGGAAACTCCGCGCTTCATTTCACGAGCGCACAAGGATATGCACTCTCCTTTGCTCATCTTAGCGCAGTCTGCGACATCTGCACCATTGGCAAACACCGTTCCCCCAAAAGATAGCATGGCCACGAAAGCAAATAATGCAAGGATCCTCTTCATCTTACACCCTCCGATATATAATTTGACAAGCTTAGACTTGCCAAATCAATCATACCCGAAAGTTTTGTTGATATTGTGAAGCCAACAACGTAATACCGAAGAATCTGAAAAAATGAGGGACAGAAATTGCATCTGCCCCCTATCAATCGTTTAAAGCCATTCGCATTTCCTTATACTCGTCTACGTTGATTTCGCCCCTTGCGTAACGTTCTTTCAGAATCATCAATGGGCGATCTGTCACCCTGCTATTTCTCATCAACAAGCGAATGACCAAATAAACTGTAATACCAAGCACAACTACAAAAGCGAGTGCGGCGAATATCATCATGACGCACATCCACATCATCGATGAATAACTCATCATCCCACCCATCATATCACCCACTCCTTCAATATATACCATTACCTTTATCGGCAATTTTCGTCCAATTCAATCCTAAGTCCTTGCTCAAATAAACGTCCTTTTTAAAGGTAGCTACGGCAATTTCATTTGCATCTTTTGGATTTTGAGCCATATAGGACACAGCATCATCATTATCTAAGACTGGCAATTTCATTTCCTTTTTCTCATTCGAAGTTAAATTGGTTTTTATAAGATTCGGGTTGTTGCGCCGGTGATTAATAATTCCCCATTTTCCCTAAAGTTCAAAGAAGTAATAAATAAGCCGGGCAACAGCTATTCAAAGCGGTTACCAAAATCATTCGAAAGAAGCAGACCGCTTTTTGTTCCTATTGCAATAGACTTTTCATCTGTCGGGTGAACGGCAAGAGCGGTTGGCTCTTCGTTTAATCCCGCCGCGGCGCTTATTGTCCAAGTTTTTGCTTCGTCTGTTGAATAGAAAAGTCCAGAACGATAATCTAATACTTTATTTTACTAGTTTATCAATAGCTAGTCGGTGTTATTAACCTTTATCTTATCCCGCACAACATGATAACTTGCTTACATCTTTATCAAAAGTGATAGCTGCCAATTTAAAACCTTCAGACATTGTCAAATACGGTGCAAGGCTCTCTCGTAGGTCCTGCACTGTTAATCCGAATTTGACTGCAAGTGTTGCGGCGTAAATCACATCTCCAGCATTTTCAGCGACAATATGAACACCGAGCACCTTTAACGTCTTGGAATCAGCAATTAATTTAAAAACGCCTGTTGTTTCACGATTTACAAGCGCTCTAGGTACCGCATCCAATGGAAGAACAGAAGTTATCACCTCATACCCCTTTGCTTTGGCTTGCTCTTCCGTAAGCCCTACGGTAGCAACCGATGGTGACGTGAACGTCACTCCAGGAACAACTTCAAGATTCACTTTCCGCTCTAACCCACCAATTGCATTATCCGCCGCGATGCGCCCTTCATAAGCTGCTACGTACACAAACTGAGGCCCCATCGTAACATCGCCTGCAGCATAAATCCTAGGATTTGAGGTTTTTAAAAAATCATCGACAACGATTTCGCCTTTTGAACCTATGATTACATTCGCAGCACGAAGATTGAGTGCCTCGGTATTTGGTTTTCTACCGGTCGCAATAAGCAGCTGCTCCGCTTCGATGACGTTCTTTTCACCATTTACGGAAATATGGACTTGTTTTAGGTTGCCAGTTGCCTCAACCCGATCATACGTGACACCCGTAATCAGATGAATCCCTTGCTCTGTTACTGCTTTAGTCACCGCTTCGGAGATTTCAGGATCGTATTCTTTAAAGACTCGCGGACTTCTTTGAATTAAAGTAACTTCAGTACCTAAATTGTGAAACAGTTGACCTAATTCGATTGCAATATAACCTGAGCCAATCACGGCAAGTGTTTTGGGTAATTGTTTAAGCTCAAGTAGTGATGTACTTGTCAAATAATCAATGTTATTTAACCCTGTAATATCCGGAATAAACGGTGAAGCTCCTGTCGCGATTAAAAATCGTTTCGCCGTAAGCTTTCGTCCACCCACCTCAATGGTTTTTTCATCAACGAATTTTGCTTCTCCACGAATGAGTTCAAATCCGTACTCACCAATCAAATGTTCATACTTTTGTTCACGCATTTTGGCTACAAGTTCATTTTTTTGTTCAACCAATTGAGTCAAATCAACTGCACCAGCGGATGTAGTTAGTCCCAAGAAAGGGTTGATTTTGGCTAAATGATTGATTTCACCGGCACGAAGGAGTGTCTTAGATGGCATGCAACCAACATTTACGCAGGTTCCGCCTACCGTTCCTCGCTCAATGATCGCCACTTTTGCACCATGTTCGACTGCTTGAATCGCGGCGGAAAACGCCGCCCCACCGGAACCAATGATCAGAAAATCATAGTCGCCCTCATCCCCGAGAACCGGAGCATCATGAGATTCGATAACTTGCGCATCTTTGGATTGATATTTTGCCTTGTTGATGGCTTTTTGGGCTGTTTCGATTGGTACTTCGTTAGGTAATTCAAACGTGGCTTCTCCACGGTGAAAACTCGCCTCAATATTCGTAGCTCCAATGTTTTCAAGTGCTATTGCAACGTGTTCTTCACAGCCGGTGCAAGTCATTCCTTGAATGTTAATTAGGTATTTTTTCATTTTTTATGCTCCTTTTATACCAAATCCATATTTTGCACGCTAAGTTTGAATCTGTTTTAAATCGGTTTTCTTATCATCAAGAAAATCGCAACTTTCCCTTTGCTTCCCATAGGTTCAATGTCTGCATTGCCGACCCCTTCTACCTTTTGAATTAAATCTTGAATCACACAGTACCGTTGCCAAGCTAGTCTTTTTTTCTCTCAAAATCATTCACCTCATTTTCGTTGCGGAACCGAGCAGCAATCGCGCTTTGCATCCATTGCACTATTTACTCCTTCTCCTTTTGGTTATTATCAATCAACGCTTCGATAATCGGACATTCATGTATCGTTTTTTCATCGGGACAACGTTCTTTTAAATCTTTTAGCATACATTCGATTCGTTGAAGGTCTCTAATTTTTAACTGAACATCTTCAAGCTTTTCAACAACGAAATCATACATATTGGCGCATCTCACATCGTCTTTATCAACTACACCAAGTAATTTATCAATTTCGGATAAGGTGAAACCAAGCTCCTGTATGCGTTTAATAAACAAAATCCGGTTTACCGTATCTTCCGGATACAGCCTATAGCCCGAATCGGATCTTACCGGTTCAGGAATCAGACCTTTTCGTTCGTAATATCTTAATGTTTCTTTATTAACGTTACACAATTTAGAAATATCTCCAGAGCGATACTCCATTTTCGTCACCTCCAATTAAAATATAAACCCTGTACCATGGTACAGGGTCAAGGGTTTTATATTATTTGTATTTTTATCATGTTAAAATAAGCTTTATTTCGTCCCCCCATCCTGCCAACTCCTCTTTTAGGTTCCGTATTCATTTGTGAAATATGTAGTCCTATTAACTTAAACACGTGCGGCACTGCCCGAAACACAAAAAAGGCCAGTGCCGCCTCTTGCCAAGGCTGCTCTGACCCTCTTTTACAGGAAAGTTACTTGCTCGAATACTCCGAAGTCGCAGTATCCAGCATCGTCTGCCAGTTTGGAAAATCCGTCTCCCGAGCCACATGCCGGTCAAAAAACTCATCCGGAATGTCCTTAATATCCTCACGCGTCTTCACTTGGAAGTTGCCCTTCTCCAGAAACGCATCGAAGCTGTTAAAGCTGGAATGCTTGCTCATGAACGATTCATGAAACAACGTTTCGAGTGAGATATGGCTTGGATCCTCCTGCACATCTTTTTGACCTTGCAATTCCTTGAGCAGATCTTCAAATGACATTGGCTTTTGCTTTCTCAAATGATCACCCCTAGTTCTAATATTGTATTCCTGTGTGCCTATCGTCGTTACCTATATGGTCAGCATTGAATCAGAATGATCCACGGCTACGGGAATCGTTTTTTTAATTTTTTTCTCAATATCTCTCAAGTAAGGCCGCTCTTCTGTCTCGCAGAAAGAGATCGCGATCCCGCTTAGTCCAGCCCTGCCGGTACGCCCAATACGGTGCACGTAGGTTTCTGGAATGTTAGGCAGGTTGAAGTTGATCACATGCGACAGCTCATCGATATCGATTCCTCTTGCTGCGATATCGGTCGCTACCAGCACTCTCGTTGCGCCGCTTCTGAAATTAAGAAGTGCGTTCTGGCGGGAGTTTTGCGACTTGTTGCCATGAATGGCTTGTGCGGTAATATTCACTTTGGTCAGCCCGCGAACGACGCGGTCCGCGCCATGCTTGGTGCGGGTAAAGACAAGCGCCGACGTGATCGACTTATCCTTCAGCAGCTCATTCAATAAGCCTTGCTTGCTTGCTTTCTCTACGAAATAAACCGATTGCTCGATTCGCTCCACGGTTGTAGAAGCCGGCGTAACCTCCACCTTTACGGGATTAACCAGCAGCGTTTTGACGAGCTTGGATATTTCCGGCGGCATGGTGGCTGAGAAAAACAAGGTTTGTTTTTTGCTCGGCATTTTTGCAATGATTTTCTTCACATCGTTGATAAAGCCCATATCCAGCATCCGGTCTGCTTCATCCAGCACCAAAATTTGAACAGCTTGCAGATCAACAAACTTCTGATTAATTAAATCGATCAGTCTGCCTGGCGTAGCGATAATAATATCTGCGCCTTGCTCAAGCGCACGCTCTTGTACCTTCTGTGAAACGCCGCCCACAATGGCCAAGCAGCGCAGATCGGTAAATTGTCCGTATGCCTTGATATTATCCGCAATTTGGAGAGCCAGCTCTCTGGTTGGGGTTAAAATCAAGGAACGCGTACGGCGTACCCGCCCCGGCTTGCTTTGCTGCTCAGTTAATAATTGAACAATCGGCAGGGCGAACGCGGCCGTCTTCCCTGTTCCTGTTTGCGCGCAGCCAAATAAGTCTCTGCCTGCCAGCACTACCGGAATCGCCTGCTCCTGTATCGGTGTCGGCGCCGTATAGTTCTCTTTACCCAGCGCTTTCAAAATCGCGGGGGTAAGCTTTAAATCGTTAAAAGTCATATTGTCTCCTTCATTATAAAAAGCATAAATGATTAATCAAGCTGCTTATTCATACGGTTAATTATAAGTCATCCAAACGGTGCTGCCCAAAACCTCAAAGTCCTGCTTAAACCAGAAATTTCTAGATTTCTCTAAGGAATAGACATACATTCTTTTATTCGGGTATTTCGCTTTGAGCCAATTAATAAAGGAAGCGGCATAACCTTTGCTTTCGAACTCTTTCAGCACATCGAGCGCTTCTATAAAGATGAAGTCCTTCTTGTTTTTGATATCGATATAGAAGTCCTTTTCCAAATATTTCTCATCATCGCTAAAATAATCTTTTTCCGCCTTCTTTATCAGTTGTTTCCCGTTTTCGTATTCCCATACGACCCCGTACCCCACCATCGCATCTTCTGCCTCAATAATGTAGATTTGCTCCGGTATTTCCGTCTTTTCTCTCTTGCTGAGCTCCGGTGCATGATAAGCCGTTGCGATTTCGCCTAAGAGGGCTTGCATGTCTTGATCAAATGGTTTTGCTACAATTGTAGGCATTTATGTTCTCCCTTATTTGCTGTCTATAGCGTATATCTTCTTCAAAATAAAAGAAGCAGGGTTTTATTTCGCCCCCCACTTCTCTCATTGATTGTGTATGGTTTATTGTCCTTAGCTATCTTACCATAAATGTGAGATATCAACTAGCTTGATGCGTTGAAATTAACGTAAATCTGGCTTATCACGCAAAAAAACTGCCGGATCTTCCGGCAGTCTTTTTATTATCGATTCTTTTTCGTAAAAGATTGTATCTTATGCTTGAGCTTGTCACGGGCATCTTTGTTTTTCATCAGATAGGTGACTCCCATCCCGATTGCAGTAAACAGCATTTTTTTCTTCATGGTTACTACCTCCTTGGATCTCTTTTTATGAATGTACCCTCTTGGACGATGTTTTAAGCAGCCGAGGCAAAAGTAAGTATTGGAGGCTTTCGTTTTACGTTAGCGTGCAAAGCTTCTCGTATTTATTGAATGTACTTATTTCGTTGGACGCAGAGCCTTTAAATTCATAACCGCAGTCCAGGTAAAATTGGTTCAGCTTGGCGTTGCTTGCAATGCAGTCCAGCCGAATGCGGTCTTTCCCCGGAAAATGAATACCGGAATCGGACCAGCGTACAATCGCTTCACCCAAACCTTTGCCCGCAGCTTCACGGTTGATATTCAGACGGTGCAAATAGACCGAGGATTCATGCCCCTCATCTCCCCAGAGCCCGCGGTCCCATGCACTCTCCTGCTGCATCAGCATCACCATTCCCGCTAACATGCTGCCCTGCAAGAATATGTACACTTCCCCGCGCTTAATTGCCTCCTGCGTCTGATGGGAGTCCTCGCCATGCAGCAAGCCGCTCCACTGCTTCGAGCCTTTGCTCCGTAACCATTCCGCTGTTTGGACGAGCAATTGCAATACGGCTTCTGTATCCTCTGGCTTCGCTTGAAACACTTTGATATCCGATTGAATGATCCCGATAGAGTCCGTTCGAGTAAATGCTGACATGTTTATTAACCTCCAAATGGAAATATGGCTCCTTTAATTATACCCGTTTTTTATCTATTTTCACCCAATAGGAAGTACAGTCTCCAAAGAAAAAGAAGCAGGATGCGCTTACGCCTTCTGCTTCCTCCAGTGTACTCATTATTCGTTCATCCCTTTATTTGGACCATCGTTCAAGTTTAGGGATGTTTCTAGTAAAGAGGCCCTGCCATTAATGGAAATACGCATTGTAATCATCTCAAGGGTGAAGACTAAGAATACGTCCTTCCTTCCTGATGAATCTCTTCATAGCGAGGGATGCATCTTAAAAATCTGTGCACGCAAAAAAAAAAAAGAGGGAACAATGTCCCTCTTCATCTTGCTAACTTATTCATCATCTCATTGTGTCATGTGAGGCCCGATGCTCTCTTGAAGGTTGCTTATTTCAGCGCGTCTGCAATGGCTTTCAAACCATTAATTCTGCTGATCGGTCCGTATCCATAGGAAAGCTCTCCATTTATGGCATACACCTGATCCTGCTGAACAGCCTTCAGCTTCTTCCAAACCTCGCTTTTTTCCCATTCGTCTGAAAGAGCCGGAAGCGATTTATCCGTGTAATTAAAATAACCGAGGAACAAATGGTCCGGATCAATTGCGCTCAGCCCTTCGAGCGTGAGCTCAATGCCATCGCCAATTGCCTCTTCAGGCGCCTTCAGCCCGATCGGCTCATAATAATCGCCTGCGTAGTTTGTACCCTGCAGCCAAATCGTTTTATCCCTAACCTGAAGATAGGCAACTGTGCCTTCCACGCCGCTTAATTGCTGGTTCACTTGTTCAACCTCTGCGGAAAATTCGTCAATTGTCTGCTTCGCAAGCTCCTCTTGGCCGAGGATCTCCCCGAACTTCGTAATGACAGACTGCCAATCGGTCCAGACATTCGTTTTCTCTTCATCGATCAAAATCGTTGGAGCGATCTGCGATAATTGATCGGTTATGTCTTTGTTAGTCACGCTGCCCGCCAAAATAAGATCAGGCTCGTATTCCAGCAGCGCTTCTAAATAAACCGCCGTGTTCTCGCCAACGACGGTCACTTCATCAAACTTTTCGACATATGGCTTGTACAGCTCGGTGTCTAGGAACGACTGCTTAGCCGTGAACGGCAGCGTTACCGCAATGGACGGCAAGTCGAAGCCTAACAAGTCTTGGGTAAGTCCCCAATGTACCAATGCAATCTTTTGCGGCTTTTCGGCAATCGTAATTTCTTCGCCGTTAGCGCTTGTAACGGATCTTGGAAAGCCTTGGCTTTCAGCCGCGTCTGCATTGGCATTGCTGTCGCTAGCATTTGACGGCTTTTCTGTCGCGTTACTCGCGTTATTCGTACCTGCAGCATTTGAGCATGCGCTGACAAGCATAACGATAAACAATAGCAGGCAAGCTGCTACCATGGGCATTTTACGTATCTTCATTTCACTCTTCCCCTCAATAACTTCTCATATGATGATAACGATTATCATTATCGAGGTTAATCATACCACTGCAATTATCCTTCGCAAATAGATTATTTCCCGATCTTAGGATGGATTATTTCTACTTTCGAGGTGTTTCACGGCTGTCGGCGACATCCCGTAATGCTTTTTGAATAATCTGCTGAAATAATAGGCGTCGGAGTAGCCTACGCTTCTGGCAATCTCGCGCACCGAAAATTCAGCGCTCATCAGCAGCTCATACGCAAGGTTCATTCGGAATTGAATCAAATAATTAATAGGGCCGATGCCCGTATATTTCCGAAACAAATGCGAAAAATATTTCGCCTTCATCCGGAGCTGATCTGCTAAGCTCTCCAGCGTGATCGGTTCCATATAGTGCTGCCGAATGTATTCAATCGTCTGCTCCATCATTGGCTGGCTCTCGCTGTTTTGCTGGTACCGTTCGAACAGAAGCGCCTTATTGAGCAGTCGGTAAAATAACGTCTTTTTCTCCAGCAGCTCGATATTGCCAAGAACCGTGGACAGCCGCCTGAGCTGCTCCATCAACTGCAGCAGCGCCGCATCCATTTCAACGTGAAGTTCGCTGACCTTTTCCATTCGAGCAAGTTGTTCCTGCTCCGCGTTTGCAGTTAGATAATGCACGAGAAAATATTCAAATTCGGCAGTATGAACGACAATTTCAAAATGCCGATTAGATCCGCCAAGCAAAGCCTTTCCAGGATACAGGGGGTAGCTTGTACCGTCGTAATCAAAGACAGCCTCGCCTTTCAACGCGATAAGCAGCGCGCACTTGGTCGTAGGCTGGTATTTATGTCCCTGGTAGACACCTGCACGAAGCAAGGTTTGATACACACCAAAAACATCAATCGGCACCTGCAAGAAGTAAGCAGCCAACTCATCGTATTGACTTTCCATACCAACACCCCTTCTTATTTCGGTGGCCCTTTTACTCCCTCATTGTACTCGAGAAATACAGGCGGCTCAAATATTATCAATTGACGTAATACAGCATTTAAAGCATAATGAATTTACGAATCGAGTAATAAATATATTAAACTATTGAAAGGTTGGTATCGCTTACATTCTGCTGTAAAGAGTCACTTATCCTTTAACTAGCCGTCCACCCTGTAACCCCATTTAAAATCAGAAAGGGATGTTTACGATGTTAAAGAAAAAATCAGCCTCCTTCTTTACCCTCAAACTTGTTTTTGTTTCACTTATTGTAAGCGCTTTACTTTTTAGTAGTATAGCATCTGCTGCCATCAACCAACCCCCAAACTATCCGATGTATGATACAGCTAACATTAATAACGAGTCGGCTTGGAATATAACGAATGTGCATGACCCCGAAATCTACAAGGAAGGCAGCACGTATTATCTATTCTCGACGGATTATAATGTCGGTGGCGCAGCAACCCCAGGCATACAGATTCGAAAATCAACCGATTTGATCAACTGGACATGGGTCGGTTATGCACTGAATGGAGTACCTACAGCAGCCAAAAACTGGACTGGCGGGGTCAATGTCATCTGGGCGCCGGAAATCGTCAAGCTCGGCAGCACTTATTATTTGTACTATTGCGTTTCCGCTTTCGGCACTCGCACCTCGTACATCGGTGTCGCGACAAGCAGTTCGATTACCGGTCCATGGGCCGATCAAGGCGAGGTCTTCAAAACAAAGGAAGGCGACGCCTACACCGCTAACGCGATCGATCCTAACGTTGTCATCGATTCCGCTGGACAACCATGGATGTCGTACGGATCGTTTTTCGGCGGTATTTTTATCACAAAGCTGAATGCAACAACCGGAAAGTTCGCGGCGTCCGGACAAGGAACGTTGATCGCGGCACGCAGCACCTCGGTCGATCGTGCTGTCGAAGCACCAAATATCATTTATAATGCATCCCAGAACAAATACTACTTGTTTGTCTCTTACGATTCCTGCTGCAATACGTCAAATATGACTTATAATGTCCGGGTTGGACGTTCCTCCAGCATTACGGGACCCTACCTGGACTACAACGGTAATGCAATGACAAATACAAGCCTATCTCCGCAAACCGAGGTTGGTACTAAGATCTTAAGCGGGTACGGCTTCGCAGGCTCTGATGGGTGGTACGGCCCCGGTCATAACACGATCCTGCAGGATGGAAGCAGCTGGTACATGATCCATCACGCACGCGGCGAAGCTAATAAGGACTGGACATACTTGCATGTGCGTAAAATGCTATGGTCTGCTGATGGCTGGCCTCTCGTATCTCCAGAGCGATTTACCGGCGAAGAGCAGCGTACCCTTTCCTCCAACGTCGTTGCGGGTACCTGGGAATCGATCATACTTGACCGCTCAAATAATGGGAAGATTGGATCCAGTAATGTCACCCTTCTGGCCAGCGGCAAAATTGGAACGGAATCCAGCTCCAACTACTGGACCTTCACCGCTCCGGGCACGCTCAAGCTCTACTGGTATGCACCTGGACAAGCGCCGGGCGACTACTGGATCGATACCGTCCAAATGATCGAGGCGTGGGATTGGGAGACTAGCCGCCCTACCTACGTTTATACTGGACTAAATCAATCAGGAACGGCCATATGGGGTAAAAAAATCTCGGCACCCATTCTATCTGGAGCGACGTACAAGCTAGTCAACGTAGCCAGCTGGAAATCTCTTGACGTGGCGAATGGCGGCACTGCGGACGGTACGAACGTACAGCTTTGGGCGGATAACAATCTAGCACCGCAAATGTGGAAAGTTACAATGAACACAGACGGAACGTACAAGTTGGTTAATCCGAATAGCGGGAAGGCACTCGATGTCGCGGGCGGGGGAACAGCAAATGGTACCAACGTTCAAATTTGGACGGATAATGGCTTGAGCGCTCAAAAGTGGAATATCTCTCTTCAATCCAACGGCACCTACAAGCTAATAAATCCGGCGAGCGGCAAAGTGCTGGATGTGGCGAACGGAGGCACGGCAAACGGGTCGAACGTGCAAATTTGGGAGCAAAATTCGTTTGATGCTCAAAGGTGGGTCTTGCTTCCACTTTAAAATAACGGAATGACAGACTTATCATCTTGGACGATAAGTCTGTCATTGTTTTACAAGGGTTGACAGCTGCACCTGGACAACAGAATAACTGCTTATGGGGTAGGCGCCTTATCATCCGAACGGAAGCGAAACAAAGGCAAACTAATCAAAGCGCCGATAATAAATAACGTTCCGGAAAAAGCATACATTCCGACGACCGAAAATAATTGTTTCATCCATCCCGCCGTACTAAGCGTGAGCACGAATGACCCTAGAAATAATGGACCCAAAATACCGTTTACTCGACCTATGAACGATTCCTCTGTATTTTTTAGTATCATGGTTTGTACAGCCACTTGAAACCCAGGTGTGACCAATCCCATGCAGAACTGTGCAGCAAGCGTCAGCCACAAATAAGTTGAAACCCCTGAAACGATCATACTCGCTGCGTTAACTAGCAATCCGAATAGCAAGAGCAATGGCGGAGATATCTTTTTGCTGAACATAACGGCGAGGACCCCGCCCACGACCATTCCAATCCCGTTAGCGGCCAGGAGCCACTGGAAATAATCTTCAGGTAAAGCTAAACGCTCCGTCACCAAGAAAATGGCCATCGGATGTATAAATCCGACTCCCAGCCCCGCGGCCGCAAAACATCCGCCCAATATCAACAATACTTTTTTAGACAATATGTATTGCAAACCCAAAGCCATCTCTTCCTTGAGATTTGTTTCCTTGTGTATATCCCGCGCTTCCCGATCTGGTGGAAGTAAGGTTAACACCGCAGCAGACAGAATAAAAGCAGCACACATCACTCCGATAGCCGCTTCAATCTCGAATTGTTTATAAATAAAGGTTCCCAATATCGGCCCCAATATTATAAATACAGCCATCATTGTCTGATACATCGACATACCTGTTTGCATAAGTTCCTCGGGAATATGTACTTTAAATAACTTCATCCCTGACGGTTGGGAAAACTGTGACAGAATGGACGAAACGAGTGTAGCGAAGAATACCGCCTTCCAAGATCCAAAAGTAAGTGCAAATAACACTAGTAAAATCGAACCAGCGCTCAATAGTTCGCACCAGATCATTGTTTTCTTCGGCTTCCAGCGGTCTGCAAATGTTCCACCGATGAAAGAAAATATAAAGATTGGAGCAAACTCAGCTACGTATATCAATGAAACCGCAGTCGCATTCTTATCGGTCTGTTCCATCACGAACAGCAAGACCGCAATATTGCGTACCCAGATGCCAATCTGCAAAAATAAGCCGGATAAAATAATGGCCTGAAAAAACCGGTTTCGATAAATGGATGGCGTTTTTCTTAAATGGCCGGTCATATGTTTCTTCCTCTCTTTATTTTAGTTAAACGATTACATGTAATCGTTTACGTAAAGATTATAACACGAGATTTTCACGTTTCAATATTCTCATTATCCCAGCTCGTTTTTTCGAATGGAGCATCCATTCCTTTTGTTTCCTTCGATGGCTGCTCCTTTCGAGGCTTTTGTTATTTGCGGCGTTTCCGGGCGATTCTAGAATAAACAACGATTGCCGTGATAAGCATGCAAATAAAACCGATATTTTCTGCCGGTCCCTGTTCCATCCCGAACACCATGCAAAGATTCGTAATCAGGCTCTTAACAAGCAGCGCCATTACGATCAGCAATATCGGACGCATAAAATTATATTTTCTCAATTGATATAACACTCCTGACTGCAGCTAATATTAGACGAGCTCCCTCTAAATCCGACAATTGAAATCGCTTTACGGGAGCAATCCCGGCAAGTATACCAGTTTCCTGCCCGATCGTCCAACCTTTCTGTACTATAGCGTCATCGCCTGTCCATACCTCGCCAGAAATGCTTCCTTTTCTTTATAATCCGGCATGATACTACCAACGCGTCTCCAAAAGGATCGATCATGGTTCATATGGTGCAGATGACAGAGCTCGTGGATGACTACATAGTCGATCACTTCAATTGGAGCCATTGCTAAACGATAATTAAAGGTTAAATGCTTATCCGAGCTGCAGCTCCCCCACTTCGTTCTAGACTCTACGACCTCAATCGTTTTAGGCCTCACCTTCAGCTGTGCTTGATAGATTTTGACCCGCTCCGCGACGATCTTCTTGCAGCTTAAGAAATAAAACTTCTTCAGATTACTTTTCAGTTCATCCTCATTGAGCTCTTTCGTGTCGATTAACTCATGGAGAAAATAATATTTTCCGAGGTGAAGGAACTTTCCTTCGTCCTGATATTCCCTTGTCTTAGGCACCTGGCGGGCAGCAGCAATCGCTTGCAATTTCTCTAAAATCCTTTTCCCGTGACGCTCCACAGCGCTCATTACCGCTTCATTGTTCGTATCATTAGGCGCTTTAACGGTGATGTGACCCGTAGAGTCGATATGAATGGAAAGCTTTTTTCTAGTGCCGTAGAGGACATTAAATTCGATCGTCTGGTTTTCAAATTCGATTTTCATCATCAACATCATTTCTGTAAGGTTATTTCGAATCACATAAAAAAAGGAACGAGCCGAGGGGCAAGGATTACTCCCCGCGTCCCTCTTCTCCTTCCCCTATTGTATCAAACCCCCCGCATAAAGCGGAACCAGCCGAAGTCGAAGTTGCTCCCCGGCAGGAAGATGAATGTCACTTTTTGCAACCCTGTCACCTGTTCCAATTCAAACACCCGTTCTTCGTATCCAGCGGATTTCTCAAATTCCACGAGTTGATTGGTTTCACCGTTATCGCCGGCAAACCGGATATGAATCGTATTCTTGTCGATTGGCGATCTCCCGTTTACGACTAGCTTCGAAACACCTTCGCCGGTAAACGCCATCTGCGAAAATTCAAGTGAGACGTTATTCCCGATGCCCTCCACACGATCATCTGCGAAGGTAAACGTATCCCCATAAATCCGGTCGCAGGACGCCGCCGAATTTCGTTCGAAAGCCCGGTTCTGACGTTCAAAGGAAAATCCTTTGATGTGCACCTTCTGACGAAGCACGAAGCAGATCGACGTAATTCCGCGAAGTCTCTTGGTCAGGCGATACGTTTCTTCTTGATATACGTTCCACTTGGACGGCTTCTGATAAATCACGTCGGCAACTAAGGAGCTGGCCTCTTCGCCGGGCATCCCTTCCCAAATTTGCATCGTATATTCTTCACTGGATAACGCGAAGATTGGAATCGTGATGGTGTCGGAGCCATACGGACCGAAGTCGATATCGCGGAAGCCTACGTGCGTCTCGCCGTCTCTGCTCGTCGCTACACCTCTTTCGTTGCCGTTCCCGGCATCGCCTTTACTGTAATCGTAAAGTCCCGCCGAGATGAATCCATAGGGATCCTTGTAGGCTGTTCCTAGACCTGTTGCCTTAAACTCCAACTGGGAGATAAACTTCGTCTTGTCCGTGCCGTTCTTGGTCGTACAGCGCAGACGGAAAGCACCGTCGCCGATGGCGGAGATCTTCGCCTCAAGTCCGTTCGCTTCGACCCTGGCAATATTCGAGTCGATACCTTCATCCGTTACGGCGCGCCACTCGACGTCTCGATAGGTGGAGTTTTCCGGCCATAATTTGGCTCGAACGGTTATCTCCTTTGTAGATTCATCTAAGTCTTGTCCCGAGTCGCTGATGATTTCGATCTTACGAAGCGGAATTTCATCGCAGCCCCCTGTCACGCAGTGCAGCTCTTGATTTCTAGCGTTCGCTGAAATTCCTTGCTGAATTCCGTTTTTCACGGGATGCGACTCAAATTCCGCCGCCTCGGTTCGCATACCCTCAGAGGATACTTCGATTCGGACTTTGCCCGGCTCCAGCGTCGCGCCGATGATCACCATCAACTTACCGCTGAACAATCTTCTGCTTTTTCCCTTATACGGATCAAAATCCGTGCTGTCGCCGTTATCAAGCCCCAGCAACCGGCCTGCCCCCGTCACCTCGACATGCACGCGATTGTTCGCGTTGTCTACCGGATGACCCTCACCGTCCAACATACCGATTTCCACGAAAATCAAATCAGTACCGTCCGCCGCAAACACCTCTTTATCCGCTTGGAGACATATACTGTTCGCATCCCCGAAGGATCTTCGAGCATCGGTCACTATGACTTTGCCCGTTTCGTCATAGGCGATGGCCTTGATTTCCCCTTCCGCATAAGGAACCTTCCACCAACCAATAAGCTGCGACCCATGCTCGTGATCGATTTCGTGTGTTCCAATCGTAGTCCCATTGAACTGCAGCTCGATCTTAGGCGCGTTCGAGCATACACGAACATCGATGATTTGCCCGTCATTGAAATCCCAGTATGGGAAGACATGCACCATTGGATTCGTTCTATAATCGGTCCAAGCAGCTTGATAGATGTAATAGGAATCTTTCTTGAACGTAGCCGTATCGATCTGACCGAAATAGGAATTCTTGGTATGGTACGGCGTCGGTTCCCCGATATAGTCGAATCCGGTCCACAGGAACTGACCAAGAGAAAACGGCGTATCCCGCTCCGCCAAGATACAGGCTTCCGCCGATTTGGCTCCCCAGCTTGTCGAACTGTTCCCTAGGGCGGAGCATTGCTCGTCATCGTCGGCAAGAATCGATTTCTCGAACGGGAAATGATAAATCCCTCTGCTCTGGACGACCGAAGCAGTCTCACTGCCGTAGATGATCCAATCCGGATGCTCTTCATGATGCTTACGGTAATATTTCTCCGCGTAATTGTAGCCGGCAACCTTTACGATATCGGCGCATTTCTGCGCATTCTCCCACGGCATATAGTTCGACCCGATCGTAACCCGAGCATTCTGCTTCGGATCGAATTCCAATACATATTCCATGAGCATTCTGGTGACTTCCTGGCCTCGTTCGTCAGCATGCGTATCGTAAATCTCGTTCCCGATGCTCCACATCAGCAGGCTCGGATGATTCCGGTCTCGCAGCACCCAGCTTTTCACGTCAAGATATGCCCAATCTTTGAAAAATCTTGCGTAATCGTAAGTTGTCTTCGATCGTTCCCACATGTCGAACGCCTCCGTGACGACGAACAGTCCCATTTCGTCCGCCAAATCCATGAGCTCCGGAGCCGGCATATTATGTGCCGTGCGGATGGCGTTGACGCCCATTTCTTTCAGGATCTCGAATCTTCTTCGCAGCGCATAGATGTTAAACGCCGCTCCTAGAGCACCCAAGTCATGATGCTCGCAGACGCCATTCAATTTCAGCTTCTTCCCGTTCACCTGAAGTCCCTGCTCCGGGTCGAGAACGATGCTCCGGAAGCCTAGAGGCAAGGTGATCTTCTCTAGTTCTTCGCTGCACTGTTCCTCGGCCGATTCGGCCGCTGCTCGATGCATTCGCGTGACGATCAGGTACAGAGTCGGCTCGTCCGTGCTCCATAACATGGGATGATCTACGGTTAACGTTTGGCGGTTTTTCGTGATCGAGCCGCGGCTTGCTGTTACCCGCTCCGAAGCGGCAGCGACCGTCTGGCCCTGGCAGCTGATATTGTGCGAAAGAAAAACGTCTTCTTCGATTTGTAAGTCCGAGTCGATTTCCACCAACCAGCCGCCATCTTGCTGCTTGGATGTGACATACAGGCCATCCGTGAGAATGTGATTTTTGTCCCGTTCCTTCAACCAGACGTTCCGGTATATCCCTGCTCCCGAATACCATCGGCTGTTTGGACTCTGATGCACGACTTTCACGATGATTTCATTTTCACCTTCGATGACCGCGTCCGTAATCTCGTGTTCGAAGGAAGAGTATCCGTATTTCCATTCGCCTGCAAGCTGACCGTTTATGTATAGGGAAGAATCCATGTACACGCCGTCGAAGCAGAGCAGGAGCTCGCGATCGCGCTGTGTCCAGATAAATTTCTTACGATACCAGCCGATACCGTTCTCGTAAAGTGCCAATGTATTATAGATCAACCAATCATGAGGAAGATCCACCGGTTCGAAGTGCAGCCCGGCATGGTCCGTAACATCCAGACCGCTTTTGGAAAATTCCCATCCATCGTTGAAAAGTAATTTCGTATTCATGGTCGAACAGCTCGCTTTCGCAGGTATTGGGATAGAGCGTATTATTCGTTTACGCCTGCACCCTACTATTCCAAGATTGAAATGCGGTGCTTCGCATGATCGCGATGCCCCGCATTTCTTGTCCGTGCTGCATCAATAGATTAGGCGGCCTTGCGAGTCCGCAATGCCTGACTTCCGATAGAAATACGTATTGATCATGTCCCGCCATTCTTTGGCGTGTTCGTGCTGCTCTGATAACCGGGAGGCGACAAGCTCGAAATCCTTCTCGTTGACCTTGCCTCCGACCGATCGCCAATCGTCCAGCAAGGCCGCCGCCGCTTCCGCGCCTTCGAAATGCGTGTCGTAAATATGCTGGATCACCGTCTTGCCGCTATGCAAAACATGAGTATACGGGACATGGTGGAAGAACAGCAGCAGTTCATCGGGACAACTTTCCAATGAATTATACATCTCGCGACGAGGCGAATGGTATTGTGCAGCGTACCCGGTGCCTGTTTCCATCGTTCGATCGACCCCGATGCCTTGGTGATCCGCGAAATGGTACGTCCCCCACTTCGAATACTCGTATCCGTCTACGTTCGGGCCGTAATGATGATTCGGATTCACCATCCAACCGACGCCGAGCGGAGCGGTGTAGCTTTCGTATATGCCCCAAGACTTCATTAAGATGTTCGTGACGACTTCTTCGACCGCCCTATCGCGGCCGAGACTTAGCCGAATCCACTCCGACGTGATCCGTTCGGCGGATAACGAAGGACTCCACGTCAACCGTCCATATCCGTATAGGTTTGCTTGAGCCAGCGGATGCCCGGTCCAGCAAGCGTCGTCCCCGATGTTCGACACGGCCGCAATTCCGCCGTACGGACGGCCCCACATGGCGCCTTGCGCGATCTTGGCAATGGTCGACCCCTCACCGGCGGCATGCGTATCGGTGTCGAGAATTTCTTTCCACTGCGGCACCAGATAGCAGACATGCTTCTGCTGCCCCGTATATTCCTGGGTGATTTGCAGCTCCAGGATTTGATTCGTTTCACGGAGCCCTCCGAACAAAGGCGATACCGGTTCGCGGACTTGAAAGTCCATCGGCCCGTTCTTGATCTGCAGAATGACATTATCGGCGAAACGTCCATCGAGCGGCATAAAGTGGTCATAGGCCGCCTTGGCCCGGTCCGTCGAACGATCACGCCAATCCTGAAGACAGTTGTATACGAAGCAGCGCCAGATGACCAGCCCGCCGTGCGGCGCCAGCGCTTCGGCCAGCATGTTCGCTCCGTCCGCATGATTCCGTCCGTAAGTAAAGGGGCCGGGACGAAATTCGGAGTCGGCCTTCACCAGAAAACCGCCAAAGTCGGGAATCGCAAGATAAAGGGCGGACGCCCGTTCGGCCCACCAGTCTCTGACCGCCTGATCCAAGGGATCCGCCGTAGGCAGACCGCCAACCGCGATCGGACTCGCGAAGTTAATGCTAAGGAATAATTGAATGGCGTATTCTCCGAATACGTCCGCCACTTTCGTTAACGTCTCTTCATACTCCGCTGTAATCAATTTCGTCTCTTCCCGGTGAACGTTCACATTATTGATCGAGATCGCATTGATTCCGACGGAAGACAGCAGCCGGGCATAGTCCCGGATGCGGGTTAAGTCTTCCACGAAACCATCGTTCCGGTAAAAGATCGACTTTCCGGCATAGCCGCGTTCGATCGATCCGTCCATGTTGTCCCACTGATTGATCATCCTCAACCCGTTGGCAGGCGTCTCGACGATATGCAGCTCGCCGATCGGCTCCCTCATCTGCATCAACCGGATCAAGTGAAAGGCTCCATACAGTGCGCCGCGTTCCGACTTCCCGACGATCGCGATTCGGTTCGGCTCTCCCTCCGGGCCGTTCAGCGACCGGATCACGTACCCTTCGTCGCCGATCATTGCGGCTTAAGCTCCTACTTCGCGGTCGATCCCGGCATCCCCGCTGCCTAAGACCCCGATGATCACGCTTGGAACAAGGTGATCCCGAATCGTAACGAGATCAGGCGAGTATCCGGTCATGGCCTGTACAGCTTCCGCCAGTTCTCTTTCCGCGGTGCGCAATACCTTGGTTTGCTCCGTGATTGCAATGGCCGAGCAGCGAACCCGGTACTCCTCCCGCAGCCCTTCATCCTCAATGACATTATAACGAAGCCACGCTTCATTTTCGATTGTTTCGCTCATCTCCGTCACCTGACAATACCTCCGTTCTAAACTTAACCACGCTTATATTTCTAGAAAAGAGGGCTAGGTGCATCCTCCTTCGGAAGACCGCACACCTAGCCCCTTTTTTAATATATAAGAATTTATAAGTTTTCACTTATAAATGTGCTTATATATCTCCGCGAAACGATAGCTTTTGCTACTGAGGACGGCGACAGCCGTTTACGCTTGACCATTAATAACCCAGCAAGCTCTTGGTCTTCTCGAAAATATCATTTGCCATGTCCGTATACCGCGTGCTGCCGTTCGCTTCAACCTGAGCCTTATAGTTGTCCCATTTATCGAAGCTTTCTTGACCGGTAACAAATTTTAACGTCATCGTTTTCACGTAATCCATAAGCGGTGTCGAGATGAGATTCATCTGTTCGCTTTCCTCCGGTGAACCCATAATCGGCGGCGCCAGCTTACGCGGCTCCCGTGTCGACTGGACGCGATTCACGAAGTCCTTCTCACCTTCTGTCATCTTGGACATTCTGAGCTTTGCAGAACCCCCGTAGGCGAACACCCCTCCGGCGAAGCCGTAATCGACGTTCAGCTGCTTCGTTGCGCCTTCGTTCATCCCGTTGTAATAGATATCCGGCTTGAGCACGATATTTCCGTCTGCATTCAGATCATATGTTTCGCCTTCTACGCCCCACAAGCTGAGTGTTTGACCTTCATTGGAATACCAGAGCCAGTCGACGAAACGAAGCATCTTGATAAAGCCTCCCTCGCCCAAATCGTCAAGCGCGTTCTTGCTGATCATGACCCCGTTCTCCAATCGGGAAGTCTCGACCTGAAGCTTTCCTTTTGGTCCGCCGGGTTGTGTGATCATATACAATTCGGCATTCGGATCTTGCATTTTGCTTTTGAAATCCGCCAGTACCTGATAGATTCCGCTTATCACGTAGGTATCGCCTTTGAAGAACTTGGCTTGTGCCGCATCGTCTTCTTGCGTGAAGGATTCAGGATCCATAATGCCATCGGTAATCAGCTTATTGAAATAACCAAGGTAGTTCTTGAAATCATCCGATGCATTGGCAAAAGTGAACTGCTTCTTCTCATGGTCAAAGACCAGACCGTTCGACAGTCCCCATCCGCCGGTAACGCCATATTGAACAGCGGTAATGTTGAGCGCTGAATCACCTTTGAATTGATCAGAGAACACGTATTCCGAGCCCGTATGCTCTTTCACCTTCTTCATCGCTGCAGAGAATTCCTCGTACGTCCAGTTCCCTTGCTCACCCTCGACGTCCACGCCCGCCGCTTCGAACACATCTTTGCGGATGATATAGGAATAACCGCCGCCGGCGATCTCCCACATGCCTGGAAGGACGTAATATTTCCCGTCATTCTTCATCTTGGCCTTCAGATCCTCTTCCATTCCCCAATCTTTCACGGCTTTCATGTAGTTCGGCATATACTGCACCCAATCGCTGACCGGCACGATCTGACCGGATGCCACGAAAGCGGATTCATCGTACGTTTTCGGAATGATGTAAGGCGCATCACCGCTGTTCACCAGCAGAGATTTTTGATTCTCATATTCCGTTCTTGCCGTGATGGACAGGTCGAAGCTCACATTCGTCTTTTCTTTAATGGCGCTCCATAGTCTCCAGTCCTCTTTCGTAGGATAATTCTCATGGTCGCTGTACATCATGGAATAGGTTACCGGCTCATTGGAGTGGAAGGTCTGCTCCTCCCCGAAAGCGTAATCCTCCGCTGCATCCGCACCGCCTGTGCCTGCATTGCCCGATGCGGGCGTTTCGTTGCCCGACGCGCCTTCGTTATTAGATGAACACGCTGTCACAAACACAAGCATCAATGCCAGCATCATCATGAATGCCGCTTTACTGAATTTCTTCATACCGCTGCCTCCCTTTATTTGGTTCCTGCGATTTTTTATATAACGGAAACGGCTGCAGCCCTTCCGGTTATATCGATTACATCGATTACCCTTTGACTGCTCCGATCATCATCCCTTGTACAAAATACTTCTGCACGAAAGGATAGATGCAGATAATAGGCAGCGAGGTGAGTACCATCGCCGTCGATTTGACGCTTGCCGCGATTTGGCTGGCCTGGTCGGACGTAGCCCCGATCTCGGTCGGACTGACCGCGTTGTCGATAATTTGCTTCAAGTACAAGGCGACCGGCCACTTCTCCTTCGACTGCAAAAAGAGCGAAGGCCCAAACCAGTTATTCCACATGCCGACGATGACGAACAGCATAATCGTGACCAAAATCGGCTTCGACAGAGGAATGATAATTTTTGTAAAAATCCCGAACACGTCCAGACCGTCGACGCGTCCCGCTTCTTCCAATTCGTTCGGAATGCCGGCGAAGAACGTCTTCATTAGAATGACATTGAAGGCGCTGATCGCCCCCGGAATGACGATAGCCCAGATCGTATCCCGCATGCCGAGTGTCTTCGCGATCAGGATGTAGTTCGGAATGAGACCGCCGCCGAAATACATCGTAAACAGCACGAACGGGATAAAAAATTTATTGAGGCGCAGCCTCTCTTTTGAAAGCGGATAGGACATGACGGCCGTCGCGGTCACTGCGATGAGCGTGCCGACCACGGAATAAACAATCGTATTCCAGTAATAACGGAAAAAGTCAGGCTTGCTCAGAATGACCTCGTAGGTTTTGGTTGTAAATTCGACCGGAAAGAACGTCACCTTGCCGGCATAGATAGCAGCTTCCGAACTGAGGGACTGCGCCACGAGATAGACAAACGGGTATAAGGTGAATAAGACAACTAGAAGCATGAATAAACCGTTTACAACAGTGAATGCATTAAAGGAAGAGGTTCGATTCACTTCGTTTGGCTCCTTTCTACCATAAGCTGGATTTCGTTGTTCGCTTCGAAACTTCATTCGCGATCGTCACCAGAATCAGTCCGATGACGCCTTCGAACAAGCCTACCGCCGTCGCATAACTAAAGTTGCTGCCGGTGATACCCATCCGGTAGACGTAGGTGGAGATGACATCCGCACTTTCATAAGTCAGAGGATTGTACAAAAGCAGGATTTTCTCGAAATTCGAGCCCAAGATGCTGCCGATATCCAAGATCAGGAGCACCATGACCGTCGGCAAAATGCCAGGAATCGTGACATTCATCGCGAGCCTGAACCGATTCGCTCCATCGATTTTCGCCGCTTCATAAAGCGACGGATCGATGGCGGTCATCGCCGCCAAATAAAGAATCGTTCCCCAGCCGAGGCTTTGCCAGATGCCCGAAGTGACGTATATCGTCGGAAACCATTCCGGCAAGGAAATAAACGATATTTTACCGAGTCCCATCCAGGCCAATATATTGTTAATCGGTCCCGTCATAGAAACGATCTCCTTGATCATCCCCGCCACAATGACCATGGAAATAAAATGTGGAAGGTAAGAAACCGTTTGCACAAACTTCTTCCACTTGACTCGCCGCAATTCGTTCAGCAGCAGCGCGAACAGCAAGGTGATGGGAAATTTGACTACGAGATAGCTTACGCTTAAGGTCAGATCGTTGAAGAAGGCTCTCCAGAACGTAGGGTCCTTCATAAACATCTCGAAATACGAAAATCCGACCCATTCCGAACCGAAAAAGTTCGTTCCGCCTCTATACTTCCGGAAAGCGATGATGTTCCCGAGCATCGGCGTATACTTGAAGATGATGAAATAAATTACAGGAAGAATCAGGAACGAATACAGCTTCCATTCCTTTCTAACATGTTTCCACAGCGGACTTGTATCTACAGCCTTGTTGTCTTGCGCATGAGCTGCCATTCCGTCATCACTTCCTTAAGAAAAAATTTATCCTGGCCGGACTTGGGTGGCCTGACGTTCCATCGCTCCATCAATGTATCGGAGAAGCCCCCCGCACAGCAATGTTCAATAACGAAAATCATGTACACTTCCGAAGATATCGCGCTCAACAATTTGAATCCAATTGTTAATTTCACGAATCGTGCGTGAAGCGCTTACGATCTCCTAGCACTTCGGCAGTAAGTTCATGCAAGCGCGGAGCCCCTCTTCAGGTGTCGTCTTCGGGAAAAATTCCAAGCCTACGAATCCTTCGTATCCAAGCTCCTGAAGTTTGTTCATTAGAAAGGGATATGCAATCTCGCCCGTTCCGGGTTCATGGCGTCCCGGATGGTCGGCTGCATGAAAGTATCCGATCTCTAGGAAATGAGCTTCGATCGTTCGAGCCAAGTCTCCTTCGGTTACTTGCTGATGATAGATATCGTACAGTACCCGCACCATCGGGCTTCCGACACGCTCAACAATCTCGAATGCCTCGGACGATTCGCTCAAGAAATACCCCGGATGATTGATCTTCACGTTAAGCGGTTCCAATACAAGGTGCACATTCGCACGCTCCAGCATAGGGACACAGCGCTTCAGCCCTTCGATGGCGCTCTCCCGCTGCTTCTGTCGCGAAACGCCCTCCATTTGATTGCCCGACATGGCAATGAGGTGTCGGCAGCCCAGCCTTTTTGCCACCTGAATGCTTTCTTGAGCGCCCAGCACAAAATCGTTGCGAAGGTTCGGATCAAGCAACGATATTGGCTTCGAGCAGAACGAACCGACTTGAAGGCCAAGCTCGTACGCGACCCGCTCGATTGTTTCTATTTCTTTGTTCCACCATCCCCAAAACTCGAACGCCTGAAACCCCATCTCGTGTACCGTCCGAATCATCTGTTCAACGCTGTAACCGCTTCCGCGAAATACAGCTTCGATCGATGGCGAATATATCATGCTGCTCGCTCCCTCCGCCTTACGTCATGAACTCGGCTTCGACATTTTCAAGCACAGAACGATGTGCCGTCGCTCCAACAATGTATCGGAGAAGCCCTTCGCGCAGCAATGTTCAATAACGGAAATGATGTACGATAACAAATAAATCGCGATGAACAGCTTGAAACAAAGTGACCGTTTCCCGAATCGGGCGTTACGGAGCAAAAAAAAAGACCTCCGAGCGTTCGGAGGTCATCGATTGACATATCGTTCATATGCCGCTTGTTTAATTTCCAGGATCCGATCGATCCCGAGCCGTTTCAGCTGCTTCACCATATCCTCGTAAGCGTCAATGGCATCCATGCCCAGAATGATTCGAAGCTCCGCATCCTTAACGTACTCGCCGATCCCGTCCATCAGCGCGGACAACTCGCTGGCCTCTTCCGTCGTCGGCGTAATTGGCGGCAGCAAATAGTCTTCGTGCTTCGTCTTTCGCCATACCTCAACGGCCTGGTTCGTTTCTTCAAACTTCCACTCCAGCTGCGAGTCGCGCTGGATCATCGGGAAGTTCGTTTGGTGTGCGTACTGAAGCATCACCAGATCGCTGGATAATCCGCCTTTATTCGCCATGACCAGATCCGTGTATTCCGGTTGTCCGTTCTTCATTGTATACGTGACGCCTTCAATGCCGTACGCGTTCAGCAGGCTGCCTTCTTCCGAATAGCCGTAATCCAGCCACCGGACCGCCGCTTCCAGGTTTTTCGTCGTGGCCTTGATCGCCGCCGAGCTGGTCCCCGCATACGCGTTGTCGAGCTGCCCGAATTTCGGGATCTCTCCTTGTCTGAGCGTCGGATAGGGAGCGGCAACATAACGAGCGGCCGGGTCGCCCGAATGCGCCGCAAGATTATATTTCTCAATGTAGGAAAACCAGCCGACCGTCGCACCGCTTGTTCCGGAAGTCATCTTCTTGTCTACGGATTCCAAATCCAGAACGGCAAAGTCTTTATCGATCAACCCTTCCCGGTACCACTTGCTCATCGTCGCCAAATATTCCCGGTACTCCGGCTCCAAGTAACCGTATTTTACTTTCCCGTCTTCCACGTAGAAATTTCCCATGACGCCGAACGCCCCTGCGAAGCCTGCCGTCCGTTCGCCCATGAATAAGGTTCGGAGCGTTAACGGCGCCGTCGCCCCCTTCTTCTCCTTGAATGCCTTTAAGGTTGTATACCACTCGTCGATCGTCGTTGGGACAAGGAGTCCCAGCTCGTCAAGCCAATCCTTGCGGATGATCGGTCCGCCGTACACCTTGCCCTCCTCCGAACGAATGAACGGGAACGCATAATAGATGCCGCTGTCCGTCTTTACCATTTTATCGATCTCGGGGTTTTCTTCGAGCATCCGCTTGAAATTCGGCGCATACCGGTCGATGACATCGTTCAGAGGCAGAATATACCCCTGCTCGATCGCCTTCTCCGGCCCTCCCGGAAATTGAAGCCAGTTATTCATAAAGATGTCCGGCAGGTTTCCCGAGGCAAGGAGATATTTGAATTTATTATCCTGCATCGGAACGCCTCCGAGATGCCGAATCGCGATGCCGGTTCGTTTCTCGTATTCTTCGTCAATCGGTCCCGCATTCGGCGTCCCCATGTCGGGGAACTCCGTCATTAACGTCAGCTCCGGCGCACCCTGCATCGGATATTCGAACGGCCCTCCGGACGCTGCGGGACTGTGGCGTTCAGGGATAGCCGTCTCTGTCTGCCCATTCGTCGACAGGTTCTCTTCCGCGCTATTCCCCCCGAAGCATCCGGACGTGAATAAGGTAATGACGGCGATTGCCACCCAACCCTTCCTTAGAAAACCGAACTTTCGCGCTTCCATGTAAGCCGTCTCCTCTCAAAGCGACGTTCCGATTCTTGGCCCGTCATTGGATCGTCTTGAATTTACCGGGCGTGATGCCTTCGTATTTCTTGAATACGCGAATAAACGCATGACTGCTGGCGAATCCGACCCGGGTCGCCGTCTCCTCGATACCGGCCCCTTCCAGCAGCAGCGCCTTGGCGGCTTCTATGCGGGTCTGGCTAATATAGTCGTGCAGCCCCACCTGCCCCGTCTGTTCGCGGAACAAGCGGGATACGTACTGCGGAGTCAACCGGAAGCGGTCGCCGATCAGCGACACGCTTAAATCTTTGTCGCTGTAGTTCTCCTGCACGAACGCCATCACTTTCTCCCCGATACCGGCACTCGTCTGAACGTTCTGCTTGCTGCGGAGCACGCCGCATACCCGATCGAAAATGACGAGAAGCTCTTGTTGGAATTCCAGCTTCGTGGAGCATGACAGCAGTCTCTTGAGCGGACGCCATTCATCCCATGCGATGCCGGCCTGCTCCTGATCGGGAATCGTCTTGATCAGTGTCGTCGCTACGTCAAGCAGGACGCACTTTGCGATTTCATGCGACATATCCCGCTGGAACGCTTGCTGGATGACGTTGTCGATCATGTCCTTCGCTTTCTCGAACTCGTCGGCCTTCAGGAAATTGATCAGAATCATCTGGTCGTTAACGGTGAAGAAATAACTGCCCTCGTTCGGTTTGATGTCCCCGTACCAGATTAGCATGCCTTCCCCAAGCACCATCCTATATTCTTGGGCTTCCAAGGCTTGAAGGAATGCTTGATGAATGCCGTCCAAGCCGGTTTGCAGCTCACTTCCCACCGTCGTGAAGCGAAGCTTGTATCTAGCCGTGATGAAATCGTAAGCTTGAGCTAATTTGTCCTCTATATCGTCCTTCCAATGCTCCGCGCGATCCGGATCGACATTCACGACCGCCGCCAGCATCCCGTCCATATCCGTAAAATGAATCGTTAAGCGGTCGACAATTGAATCCGCTACGATATTGGACACAATAAACTGCGACAAGGCCAGATCCTTTGTTCCTCCCTCGTCGTTGTCGATGTAAAACAACAGCACAGCGAAACGATCGCTTGTCCAAGTCAAATTGTGAGTCTTCGCCAGCTCCGTTAACGGGATGTTCCGATCCGCCTGACCCTTCAACAGCCTTCCCAGGTAATAATCCTGCAACACCCGAAGCTGCTGAACATGTTTATTGTTCATGTCATCCCGTTCACGAATGGTCTCGAGCACACTTCTCCGGATGAACGTATATTCATCCAAGTCTGTTCCTTTTCCCTGCAGCGGACTCCGGGAAAAGACGCTGACCAACTGCTTGACCGGATCGTAGTTTTTACGGGCAAAATAATAAATAACCGCGCCGCCGATCGCAAAGCAAAGCAGCAGCCCGAATAGGTTCATCGTCCGAATGGCCCCGGCACGCTCCCAAAAGACGTCGGTCGGAAACACGCTGATGTACTTCCACCCCGTCGTATCGGACGATTCGATCGTAATCATCGACTCGATGCCTTGGAACGTGCCGGTAAAGGTGCCCGTCCCGCGGTTGTTCCATTCCTGGTACGACGAAGTCTCAATCGTCGTTTCTTTGGCGTTCTGAAACAGAATTTGGTCATTCGAATCCATAATGAACACTTGGCCTTGCTCCACCCAATCAATGGTTTCGAGCATAGTCCTCATCTTCTCGACATTGAGCGGCATGATAAGCGTGCCCTCCGGATCGGCAGCCGATTTCATCGGCAGCGACCGAATGTAGGAGGGCGTATTTTCGATCCTCCCTTGGTTCTCGACCGGAAGCAGCACATACTCCCCCGACTGAAACCGGTTTATCAACTTAAGCCAGTCCTCATAAGTGAAATTTTGCGTCTGATGCTTAATCTCGTAAAAGATCCTTTCCTTAAGATAGGTTTCATTCGAGAGTACCGACTGCAGTGGCTTCGAATAAAGGTATATTTCCTTAATAAAATCGTTCGTGGATAACAATTTATTCAGTTCTTGTTTCATTCCGTAAATATTGTAAGCGCTCTCTTCTGAAGGCGCAGTCAGCAATCTCCGGACATCCGGATGAATGGCTAGCTGCGCGGCCAGGCTCTCCGTCTGAAGCAGCTCCCCGTCCACGATATATCTCACTTGCTGCAGCATGGCGCTGCTCGCCCGTTCGATCTCGTATTTCACGATTCCCCTGGTCTGGCCATAAATGATTACACTAAGAATAACGGGTATGCATAAGATCACGGCGTACGACACGATCCACCGAAACGCCACACTTCGTGTGAAGTTTCCCCTTCCCCAATTCAATTCGAATCCCCCTACATCGTTTTTCTTTTTGTACATTTTCTATCATAACACGAACCAGATGGGGGCTTCATATGTACAATTTGAACCTCAATGTACAGTTTGTGCACTCTATGACGATTCTTAACGGATCTCGATCAGAATTACAGTCATAAAGAATGGAATATAAGCTTGATGCTTGAGCCCAATTTATAGGGATAAGTGCCCTTTTATCGATTTAGGCATATTGTAAAGTATGATAAAAAGGAGGCACACCATGATACCTAATCGGCCATTTGTGCAACAAACGGCAACGGCTGCCATGCCGGAGTATTACCAGCAAAATCTCACGAGTCCTAATCAGGCTGAAATAAATAAACCGGCCAAGAGCGAAAATGCTCCGAAAACCCATTGCCATTGCTGCGTGGATCTGAGTCACATGGAAGATTTCCATTACATGGACGACTTCCACCATATGCACGACCATCATCATATGCACGATTATCATCACATGCATGACTTCCACCACATGCACGATTATCATCACATGCATGACTTCCACCCGATGGATCATTACCATCCCATGCATGACTTCCATCCTGCAATGCAAGGGTCATGGGATCCCCATATGCATGGTGATCACCATCATCCCCATGAAGGATGGGAATTTACATCGATCGATTATCATCATGAATCGTTTCATCCCTATGTTCATCCGCATCATATGCATCACATGCATTATATGCATCATCCTATTTGCTACCCTGTCGTCTGTTACCCGGCTGACAAAGACCAAAAAGGCCAGCCAAGATAAGCGGGCAGCTCTCCCATTAACAATACGCAGAAACCAAAACGGACAGATGGAATGTCATCGACATTCCATCTGTCCGTTTTGACTTGACCGCTAATGCGCCAAGCTCCCCTCAAGCCGAGAGCGGCTCCGGCAGTGACCGACTGGAATTTGAATCAGGCTCGTTAGTCCGCGGGAAACCATGCCATAGAGTTCATCGCTTACGTTTGCATCGAAACCGAGCAGCGGACGTCCTCCCAAACGGGAAGCGGTTGCCGCAAGCAGTAACCGGTGGACAAGCATCCCTGCCTCCATTTGCTGGATCCGGTAGCCGCGGTAACCGAGCTTCGCATGGTGGTAATTCAAATCGCCAGCAATATGGAAGCAGAGCGGCACTTGATGCAAATTTACGTTGTCCAGCGACATCCCGTACTGAAGCCAGCCCCTATGGTCTCCCTCACGAAGCAGCTGCAAGGCATGCGCCGAGCCATCATAACGATAAGCGCCATTCGCGATGCCTTCAACCCCGTAAAAGGAGCCATACAAGGCTATGCGGGACGCTGGACCATTCTGATTACCGTCCAAATCGTTTCGATATTTAAAGGATAATAGAGCCTCATTCAATAAAGCAGCGAGATTAGATTGGCTAACCTGCAGCAAAATGAATTCATTTTCCGGCGAGTATCTCTCTTGAAGCACCGACGCCAAATCATAAGACAGCCTATTTACACTCGGCAGCTTATACGCAGCGCTATTATCAGTGTCCTGCTTTTCTATTCCGATAGGATGAAATGAATCGGAACTATCCAGCATTGAAGCTTCGTTCAGCTTCAAGAGCATCGGAAATTCCAACACTCTCCGTGAGCGCATATAGTGCTCATGCTGCAGCACCGCAAGCTCCTCGCACAAATCGGCCGCCGCAACGGCATCTTCCTTCTTCTCGTTGGAAAACCAATTAATCCCCGGTTCATTCGAAAGCGGAATGACCGCATAGGCGCTTTCTTCATGCTCGGATAACCCAAGCAGGCGATTAATGGCACGATCGAGAAATTGGAAGCACACGCCCGCCTCAAAGCCGAACCTTTTTGCCGTTTCCAGCAGCTGCCCCATTAATAGACCGGCGTCCATCCCCTGCAGGCGATAACAAAAATAATTATATTTAAAGTAATTTTTCCAAAACATCGTCGACACGAAAGCAACGCCGAAAGCTGCGGATAGGTCGCATCGGTTCCCCAGCGCCTTGCTCAAGTAATCGTCAAATAAGCCTTCGCGGAGTAAAATCAATCGATGATGCGCCACATCATAATGGTAAACGCCATAAGGCAGCTCCTCCAGCTTCAAATACAAATAAAGCTCGCTTGGATACAGCCCGCCGCCTGATGGCACAAAGCGTCTGCAAAGCTGTAGCGAGCTTCCCCAATCGTCTCCCGCATCCGGGCCGTAAACGGATTGGCTAAGCTGCGTAAGGCCGAACGTATACCATAGAAAATGGCCAAGCTCCCGAAGCTTCGGCTTCGCCATTTCACGCTCTCCTACCAGCGTGAGCGGAACCTCGGAGCAGAGCGGAAAAGACGGCAAGCCCCGGTAAAGCTTATACGGGAGCGGCGCGTCTTCCCAATCGGTCTCCCAATCTTTTGATTTCACCTTATCCGGGTCGAATTGCAATTGGTGCAGAAATGCCTTCAGACTCATCCCTTCTCCTCCCAAAAGGCTTGCATAGGGAAACGCCGCATTGAATCGTCCAATCATGCTTATGGGAACGGATGCGGGTAAGCATTAAGCTGATCTGGCGAGAGCGGCTTCTTCGCATATCCAAGCTCCGCAGGAACCCGCAGTACTCGCTCCAAGCCTGTCAACCGAACCAGATGTTGTCCGAACGTCATGGGCAGCATGCCCGGAATCAGCACCTTCACGCAATGTAGTCCGTTGCGCAGCGTCTCAGGCGTGGTCTGGTCCACTACGATCACATCCAGGCTTAACTCGCGTAACGCGTGAAGGACGTCTTTTAAATCATCGGTTAAATCCGCATGCTTGGCCTTTGGCTTAAACGCCTCCTCGAAATTGCGGCAAGGACGGCCGTTTTGGAGCAAAAAGTGCAGCCGTTCCTCCGACTGCTTCAAGCTGTACAGCATGGAATGATCATCCATCTGCCGGACGAGAAACGGATCATGCAGCATTTGCTCGTACTGCTCCCGATTCTCCTCCAATTTCTCGTTCAACGACAGCATCATGCCCGATAGCTCGTGGATTGCGCCTTTGGCAGCGCGTACCGGATCCGGATGGGCACCTGCCGCGCAAATCAGATTAACGCCCTTATCCGCCCTGTTTTTGGCGATCGCCCAAACGCTTGGAATGCCATGCTCCATCGTAGAGTTGTATAAATAAACGTCATACATGGCAACCTCGCGCAAACGCTCAATCATTAGGTTCAATTCGAGATCGCCGGCCGAATAAGGGTCCAAGGGTGAAAGCTCCAGCTGCGCATACCAGGTCATAAGGAACGAATCGCGTTCTACCACTTCCATAATGCCGTAAAATATAGCTTCCTCCAGACTGCCTCCTAATGCACAGCCGTTCGAAGTTTCGTAAACGAACCCGTGTCCGCAGCCTGAGCTATAATAGGCGAGCAGCTCAGGCACAAGAATCGGCCGCTCCTGTAAAAACGAGTACCCCCACACCCAATCGATTGGCCTGGCGGGATCAAACGGGCGGAAAGGGAAGTCGGGCCGCTCATACATCTCCTTCTCATGTACGCCAACCAGAACGGGATTTAGCGCCTGGTCCTTCAAATTGCGATAGCTGTCATGGACTGCCGTTTGCTTCCCGCGCGGCGACATGCCGCAATATCTTTCCAACCCTTCCAAAATGGCGGTCATCACGCTGTCCGCATAGGAGTGCGTACGCCCAGCGCAGCCCTCATCTCCCGAGAACAAAGGCAAATTTATGCTCGCATCGGCGAATGGGGACAAGAGGTCGATCATTCTCCCGTTCAAAAATCCTGTCCGAGCGTCCAGATAATCATCTGCGAGTAGTCCTTTCAGTTCCGTCATCGAACGGCTGCGGTAGCTGTTTTCGCTCACTTTTGGGCTTGGCTGCAAAAGGATCCGCGATGCTTCCGCAGAATCTTTAGTGACTTGCCCGCAAATTGGACAAAGCGGGTCAGGCAAGAAGAAATGGAGCGAGCTGTTCAGCGTTTGCAGATGGATTAACATTAACCGATTTTCCGTTTGCGCAGCGAATCCTGCAAGCACTCTTCGAACCTCGGCTGCAATAACGTGAGCCATGTGCAAAAGCCCATTAGACGATGACCAGATATCGGGCAAAGTCCCTCCGTGCATGTAGTGCTGCTCCTGGATTTCCCACATTTCCTTGCGGTCATTTCCCGCCATTAAGCGCCGGAGATCGGCGCAGCCGGAGCATCCCGCCGTCCCCGGAACGACCAACGGCCCGATTACGCCCTCCCCGAATGAAACAAATCCGCGCAGCCAAGACACTCCGGAGCGTTGAAACACCTCTTCCGCGAGCTGATGGTCTGAAGGGTTATAACCGTCATGTAAAACAAGTGCAAGCTCAGTGGTCTCCGGCACTTCGGTTGAAAAATCCTTTTGCCTTACCAGCTGATGGTCTTCGGCTAATTCGCCGCATACGAAATCTGCGAGCTGACCCTCCCCTATAACGGCCAAAATTGCACTCACGTTTCATCCTCCTCCCGAAGCAGCACGCCGAACGCGCCAGCCAGCTCTTCTTTCAAAAATGCCTCGGCAGTAAAATCAAACACAATTAGTCGCTTGCGGCTGCGTTTTAATCGATCAAGAGCGGATTGCAAAGTCTCGCGATGTTTGATTGGTTCACTTGACGGAATGGCTACGTTCTGCGCAGACCCTTTTGTCACATTTACAGAAGACCTGCTGATCGCATTCGCCGTCGCGCATGCAGCACCATTTTGGACTTCTAGCAAAGCATGCTGCAATGCGCCACGCAGCGCCTTCGTTTTGTTAAAGCCGACCGCGCCATACCAGCAGCCGTTTGCGCGAACCCATGCGACCGGGAATCCGAATGTTTCCTCGCCGAAACCGATCGCCGGCTCACCCTGCATGGTCGTTAGCGCACTCAAATAAAAGCGGCTGCGCTCATCATCATTTTGGACAAGCTGTGCTAAACGGACCGATGGCTCTTGTGCTTCAAGCTTCCGTACAAGAGCTGCCGTCAAGCATTTTTGCAATCCGCGGCAAATGCTTTCCGCGATCGACTCCCCCGCTCCAACGCCCACGAATTCGCTATGGAGAGCGGTGTCAGAGCCTTCTTTCCCCTCTTTCGCTGGACGTATAAGCCGATAGCCCATTCTCGACACATAGGCTTCAATGCCGGCAAGCCCAGCTTCTCTACGCGCTTCTTCATGATTGATGCCATTGCAGATGATTTCCGGCAGCAAGTCGGCAGGTCCATCCGTCAGCGGGTCAGCCGGCTGCACACGGCACTGGGACAGCGGAAGCTGCCGCAATTCCCCTTCCTCCCATACGTGAAAAATACCGGTTTCGCTTGATGTTAATCGGCTGAAATTTTCAATTAATAATGATTGGGCCTTTTCTTCCGGCTCTCTTTCTAGCAGTAATTCCAATTGTTCAATTCGGCTGATCGAAGGATGACCGCTCGCAAGCGGGTGGGGGAGAATCGGATGCCAATTCCCTTCCAGCGTCTCCAAATCAAGCAGGAACAGTTTATTTTTTAGCGCTGATGACGCAACTTCGGTTGCCGTTTTGAGCCATTCGAAGACGATGACATTCGCAAGCATCGCTTCTGCCGTGGCAGAGACAACGTGATGCCGCGGATCTTTGTCAATCGCCTGGCGATGGAGCCTGCGCCTTGCGGATTCCCAGCCTCCCTCCGAATCCGGGTGGATGAGAGGCCCTGCAATTCCCGCTTGCTTCAGCATCATCGCCGGTAGCAGCACCTTATTCTCTTCCTTGCAAATCTGTTGCAGCACCCGCAGCTCCGGCTCGCCGCCTTCATCCGATACGAACAATACCGCATCAAACGGCTGCACAGCCGTTCGCCAATCCACGTTTCCGTTTGGCGGAAAAGCAATCTCATCCACCTTAACCTCTTGGTCCAATCTGCGGGCATGCTCTGCCAGCTCCAAAATCCGCTTGCGATTCGTCGTTTCCGGATTCGTAATCCGCATTTGAATGCGAGGCAAACCGGACTCCAATAAACATTTCACTAGCGAAACAAAAAAAGAGCCAGATCCGATGGCCAGTACGGTTGACTGTCGATAGAGCTGAAACCGGTATGCTCCCGAGCCTTCAAAGCTGTCCAAAAATTCGATCTGAGATGCATATTTCTTCAGTACGCTTTCTTGCAGCTGATGCGGCAGGTCCCTGCTTACATCCCTGACATAACCATTCGCATGCAGCACTTCCGCGATTTCATAGACATGCCTTTGGTATTGGTCCGGCAACCCATCCGTCAATTCATGCATCGAATGCTCACCGTTAAATACCGGCATTAGTTTTTCAATCCATTGACCGATGGTGCTGCCTTCCATACGAAACGATCCGATATTGTTCCGAAAATAGACGCTGCCGTCAGAGCTCGGGAGAAAAAAAGTGTCCCCCCTTACTTTAAGCCGCATAGAAGGATCCAAATGCCATTCCTCCTTATCGTGAATTCACACAAAACGTTGTAACTATTTAAAGGTATGTATAGCTATTTGTCCGTCATGCCAATTCTTATTGCAGAAAAAAAGCCCCTGTCAGCTGAATCGCTTACAGGGGCGCTTAGGATAGACTATTCGCTTGATTATTTATGCTGCATTAGCGGCAGCGCGCACAGCCCGCACATTGAGCGCAGCGAGCGCAGCCTCCGCAGCGCGCACACCCTCCGCACCTGAAGCAGTTGCCGCACCTGAAGCAGTTGCCGCACCCGGCACAGCCTCCGCAGGAACAAAAACCGATACAAAATCCGATGCAAAATCCGATGCAAAGCCGTGCATTGTTAGGATCAACTTGGCCTTGACCGGCGTTTGGCGTCATTCCGCTTGATTTGTAAGGGTCAATATTCAAATTTTGAAGATCGTTTTTAAACTCATCCATCGCTGTAGCCTCCGTTATGTGCTCATGATTTTTTCAACGGCTTTGTCTTTATCGGATATTTACTATTAGAGCGTCAGGAACTGGCCTATGCCGTTGATCGTTCATGACATATACGTATGAAATTACCTCCGCTAGTGTTACTGCTGCATCCGCCTATAAGCAAAATTACTACGTCTATAAGAATACAGACAAAGAGGCTGCCTCCAAGGTCATACCTTGAAGACAGCCTCTCTCCACGCTTCATTACTTTACATATTGAGCTACTATTACAGTTCTCCAGACTTTCTATACTCACACAAGCGTAAACGGCTGACGCCGTCCTTGCGGCAAAAGCTCGTTTCGCGATGAAATATAAGCATAGTATAACGTTAAAATTTATACTTTCTTATATTTTAAAAAGAGGTTATCCTTCCGGTCATACTAGACCTTCTGGGTACAACCTCATTTGTTTGATTCACGCAGTTAATTAAGATTGGATTTCGTTTACAATTTGACGGAGGCCCTCTTCGATCGGAGTGGCCGGACGCCCTAGCAGCGTTTGAAAATCATTGCTCTCGACTTCCAATGCTCCCTCTCGAATCGCGCTCTGAATGCCAACCAGAATCGGAATAACCGGTTCAGGTACGCCAGCACTGCTCATGATGCTGGCATAAGTGGCGTCATCCACTTGTTGAACGGGAACTTCCCGGCCTAAGACGCCTGAAAGTATCGAAGCCAACTCTTCTTGTGTAGCAGGCTTGCCGGACAGCTCATAAACGGAATTCTCGTGGCCTTCGCCAGCCAGAACCGCTGCAGCTGCCTGTGCATAATCGCGACGGGTCGCCCAACCTACCTTGCCTGATCCAGCCGAAGTCAACCAAGGCGCTCCTCCGAGGACAGCTTGAATGCTGCTGATCTCGTTCTCCAGGTACCAGTTGTTGCGCAGGAACGAATAAGGAATCCCCGTGTTTTTAATGGCTTCCTCAGTGGCACGATGCACCGGCGCGAGAAAAATCGGGTTCTCGCTTGCATTTCCTAAGCTGGTATAAGCAATGAAACCGACATTAGCGCGCTGAGCTGCTGTTATGGCAGCGGTATGCTGGCGAATCCGCGTTTCGTTGTCGCCGTCCGTGGACACGATCAAGAGGCGGTCAATACCTGCGAACGCTTTGTCTAGCGTTTCCGGTTGGTCAAAATCCCCATGCCGCACGTCCACGCCGCGGGCACGAAGGCTTTCCGCTTTCTCCGGGTTGCGAACGCTGACGGCCAGATTGTCGGCCGGAACGGTTTCCAATAACGTCTCTATTACAATCGATCCCAATTTCCCTGTTACACCTGTCACCAAAATTTTCATCATAATTCCTCCATTTTCAGTAATCTATTATTCATCCATCGTTATAATGACTTTGGTTACAACGATGGTATAAAAAAAGCTCTATGAGCTTTTTATTACACAAAATGATCTGCCAATTGACTTAAGTTCACTTGAGCCAGCCTTTGTTCCATCGCGGCTTGGGCTTCCTTCATTTCCGTGCGAAGAGCTGCTTCAATGTTCCGGCCAACCGGACACTTGTGATTCGGTTCATCGTGAAAATTAAACAGTTGACCATCCTCGATGACTTCCACTGCGCGGTAAATGTCCAGAAGCGTGATCTGATCCCTATCCTTCAGCAACGAAGCGCCCCCCACTCCGGGACGAACGTCCACCAAACCCGCTTTCTTGAGCATCCCCATAATTCTGCGGATGATTACGGGATTCGTATTCACGCTGCCTGCAATGTAATCGCCGGTACAATCTTTGGAGCTGCTAACGGCGATTAAAGAAAGGATGTGGACAGCAATGGAAAATCTGCTACTAATCTGCTTCACTTAGCATCACCACCGTTGTAACCATTGTAGTTACTACTTGATTGAATGTCAACCCGTAACCCGGGGGGGGCGGGGAAGTTAATGCCTTAAGAAAATAAAGGTTTAAACTGATTTGAGTGAGCTGCATTGCACATTGAGTGAGCTACAATGCACTTTATACAATGTATCTTCACCCAAATGTGCTTTTGCTCAGCTACAGTGTACTTTGTACAGCAGTAAGGATCATTTCCCGCTCAGAAGCTGTGTTATAGGCGGAAACTGTTGTATTTTTTGCAATGTAGCTCAGCAGTTGAGTATCCATGTTAGGTTTCTGTTGTACTTTCTGCAATGTAGCTCCTTACTTAAAGTGTTGGTGCAGCGCTGCTGCACCAACAGGATGGCTAGGTGGTTGAGTGAGCGATAATACACTATTGAGTGCACTACAATGCACTTTTGAGTACGCTACAATGGACTTATTATTGTTGGACTACACTGCACTTTATAATGTATCTTCACCCAAGGCTGCAACTGTGGCAGTCCTTAGGACAACCCCGTTCGATCGCGAAATTCTTGCGGGGTCATGTACGTAAAGGCCTTAAACAGCTTAATAAAATGCGGCACTGCCTGATAACCGATGATTTGGGCAATCTCGTAAATTTTTTTGTCGCTGCTGCGCAGCAAATCCAAAGCCAATTCCATCCGATATCGAAGGATATAATCGCTCAGATTGTTTCCCGTTTCTGCACGATACGCTCTCGACAAGTAGGCGGGATGAAGACCGATGTGCGCCGCGATCGTCTGCAGCGATAATTTGTCGTTCATGTTCTCCATGATGAATTTATGGACCTTGTCGGCTAAACATGACTGCTTCTCGGAAGAGTCTTCCGATTGCTCTCTAAGACTTCGGAGCATGAAGAATGCCCACTTCTCTAACTGCTTAAGCGAAGGAGCGGCCGGCATGAGCCCGAAGGAGGACGAGCCGAACTCACTAAGTAACTTTCCTTTCTTGTGCGCTATATACTGATAGGCGTTGGCAATGGCGAAATAGGCTTCATTGGCATGCTCGGGAGGATGGTTCACACTTTTCAGTTCAGCGAATATTTCGATTAGCTTTTCCTCTGCAAGTATCCAGTTCCCCGTATCGAGCAAATGAATCAGGAGGGGAGGTCGATACAGCGACGTCAGCGTTCCGATCCGAACCCGAGCGAGATTTCCCGCGATCCGCAAAAATGCGCCTTGCCGCGTCTCTTCAATCCCCCTCATTCCATCGATTACCGATCGATACATTACAGGAACGCCTTCGGGAAAGTACCTCCAGTTTTCGGCCAGTACGATGGAAACGTGGCCGCTCAAGAGGGATTCCGCCTTTTTCTTTAGCGCTGCCGCCCGGACGTCCATCGCGTTCTGAATGGTCTGCCCGTTCTCGTCGGTTCTCTCTTTGGCCGAAACGATAAAGACGAGGTATTCGTTATGATCGCGGCAGAACCACAAATGAAAGGCGTCCTGAAACAATTCCTCCGCCATATTCATAACCGCGTATTCGATAAGCTCTTTATCCACTTTTTCGTATTCTTGAAGCCTGCCCTCCAGCCGAACGATGAACAAACCTACTTTCTGCTGCAGGGAGAATGGCAAGTTTAACAGGAAAAGCTTTCGTTCCAACTCCGCGCCCGGGATGTCGTTACCGTACAGCAGACGATTCAGCAGCTCGCCCTGCAGAGCGGGCAAATTTTCCCGAAATGCGTATACGTCGCGTTGTTGCTGTTGCTGCAGCTTCATTTCGCAAGCGATTTCTTCGGCTAATTTACCTAGCGTCTCCCGCATCTGATCCGGGTTAACCGGTTTCATCAAGTAGCCGGATATATTATACGGGACTACGCTTTTCGCATATTCGAAATCTGCATACCCCGAAATAACGATAATTTTGACTTTACGCCCCATCTCGCGGATTTCCCGAATCAGCTCGATTCCGCTCATCTCCGGCATCCGGATATCTGTAATGACGATGTGAATGTTTTGTTCCTGATAGAGCTCTAAAGCTTCCTTACCGGAGTAGGCTTTATGTATACGGCCAATACCAAGTTCGTCCTTCGGAATCGTAGCAGCGAAGCTGTCAACTTGAGAGGGGATATCATCTACGATCAGAACTTCCAACATCGGAATCACCTCCGTCCTTAATCATCAACCCCACGCGCAGCCCACCTAGAGATGAATGTTCGATCAAAAGCCCTGAGGATTGTCCGTAGTAATGCCTTAGACGCTGATGAACGTTTCGCAGCCCAAGGCTATTATCCCCGCTCGCCTGCAATGACAAGGAGTTCCTTAAAGATTCTATATCATCTTGATGCATTCCGACACCATTATCTTCTATGATGAGTTCCCAACCATCCTCGGACATGCTGCCCGTTATGACGACTTCGAACTTCCCTGCCTTTCCTTCCATACCGTGTACGATCGCATTCTCGACCAGCGGCTGAAACAGCAGCCTTGGCATAAGAATAGACATCATTCCTTCTTCAATATGTTCATGAAAATGCAGGCGCTCGGACTGCATCCGATGGATTTCCAAGTAATTGCGAATCAATTCCATTTCTTCGGCCAATGAAGTCAATTGTTGTTCCGTCCGGGTCGTATAACGGTAGTATTGGCTCAAGTGCTGCGTGAAAGCGACGATCACTTTCGTCCGTTCCAGCTGCGCCATGCTTTGAATAAAGGCGAAGTTATTATACAGAAAGTGCGGGTTGATCTGCGCTTGCAAGTGCTTGAGTGAGGATTCTTTGGCGTGAAGCTGTTCCGTGTACACCTTATCGATCAGCGTCTGAATATCTTCGGACATCAGGTTAAACTGCTCGATCAAATAATGGAACTCATTGTGGGGTCCGCGCTTGATCCGATGATCGTACGCGCCCCGCCGGAGCGATCTCACCGCCCGGATCAGATCGTTTATCGGTTTCTGCACGTTGCGGTACAGCAATCCCGCGGAGGCGATGCCCATCAGCAGCAACAGCAATCCCGCGGCATAAAACATCCGCTTGCTGTGATTGATGGGCGCAAGCACCTTTTTCATCGGCTGGAAATCGACCAAATACCATCCCAGAGAGGTTGAGGTAACGTAATTGACAAGATACGGTTCATTCCGAAAGGTGATTTTGACAGCCCCTTCGGTCGGGTTCTGCGCTTTGATGATATCGAATTGCTCCGTCATGGCGCCAATCAGCTCGGGATCGAGATCCCGCGGCATGATCGGTTCAAAGTCCGGATGGTAGAGGAACGGCTGTCCGACACTGCCTTGCATAAACCTTTCGAGCATTTTCATAAGATTATTCGAAGTGAACGTGACTTCGACATACAAGTTCGGATCTCTCTGTTTGGAAAGCTGCTCGAAAGGCGTAATCAAATCTCGTACGAACGCTTTCTCCGGTCCCCGGTCCGTCACGATTACGCGATAATCCCAACGTTCCTGGCTCGCATTCCTGAAGTAATCCGCATCGTAATTTTGCTTCAAATTCGTAGAAACGACGACATCCGATTGCGGAGAATATACGGTAAAATCGTTCACCCATTCGAAGGAGGTCGACTGCATATCCAACTTCTGCAGCAGAAGTCTCTTCGATGCCAATAGGGAATAGTCGGGTTCGGAGGAAGGCCGAAGCTGCAGCTGCAGCGCATCCGGGTCGGTCGCGACGACGAAGGCGGCTCTCCATAACCGATTCGCCTCGACGTCCATCTGCTCTACGAAAAATCGGATCCGATTTAAGTTGATCTGAAGAAGCTCTTGTTCGACAACTTCCGTGCTGGTCTTATTCGAAGAATCATACATGACGATAATCGGGATAAGCATCAGGACGATCACGATCATGACTTTCGTGAAAATATTCATTTTTCCGGCCGTTCCGCGTCTGATTTTAAACAATCAAGCTCACCCGATTCAATCCTATTTTGGATGCCGGTCGAAATCCCTCTAGGACTTTACCGAACCAAGTACGATTCCTTTAACGAAATACTTTTGCAAGAATGGATAGACAAGCAAAATAGGCAATGCCCCGATAAAAATTTGTGCTGATTTGACGGTGCGATTAGAAAAATTCTCTATGCTTTCCAATGTTACACCAACCCTTGATAAATTGTCACTCACAATCATGGAATGCAAATAAGTAGCAAGAGGATACCCATCCGGATTAGACATATAGATCACGCCGTCAAACCATGAATTCCAATGGAACACCATCGTAAACAAAGACAACGTCGCAATGGACGGCATCGATACGGGTAAATAAACACTCCAAAGCACTCTCAGATGTCCGGCTCCATCGATATGAGCGGCCTCTTCCAAATCCTGCGGAATCGTCCGGAAGAAATTGAGCATCAAAATCATATTCCATACGCTGACGGCCGAAGGCACTACCAATGCCCATATTGTATCGATCAAGTGCAGCTTGCTTACTAATATATAAGAGGGAATCAGCCCGCCCGAGAACAACATCGTAAAGACGAAAATCCAAATGTAAATTTGACGCCCCTGAAATTTGTAATTGGTTTTCGATAAACTGTAGGCTGCCATCGTAACGACGACCATCGACAACACCGTGCCTAACACGGTTCGCTCTACTCCGATCCACAAAGATCGGATGAAATTCGCGTTGCCGAGCGTCTTCACATAGGCATCCGTCGTAAAGCCGACCGGCCAGAAGTTGACGATATTCGCTGTTGCCGCAGCCCGTGAGCTGAAAGACAATGCAAGTACGTGAAGGAGAGGAAGAATGCAAATCAGCGATAGCAATGTAAGTAAGATCGTGTTTGATAATGTAAATACGGTGTACCCTCTAGAGCGATAGCGCATGGTCGTCCTCCTTAAAATATCCGGTAATTAGCTAACTTAAAAGCCATTCTGTAACTGATCACGATCAAGATGAAACCGATCGCCGATTTGAAGAGTCCGACAGCCGTTCCGAAGCTGAACTGTCCGTTGTTCAATCCTTCCCGATAGACAAACGTATCGATGATATCTCCATGCGAATATACCAAAGGGTTATATAAATTTAGAATTTGATCGAATCCGGCATCCAGAATCCGACCGAGCGACAACGTCGCTACAACGATGATGATCGGCATGATAAGAGGAACGGAGATCGATATGACTTGCTGCCAACGGGAAGCCCCGTCGATTTCGGCTGCTTCGTACAAAGCCGGATTGATTCCCACCAGCGTTGCCAGAAATATAATCGCGGAAAACCCGAATTCTTTCCAAACGTCGCTTAGAACGACCGTAAACCGGAACCACTCGCCGTCACCTAAGAAAAAGATGCTCGGGATGTCGAATGAATTCAGAATACGATTGACGATTCCGCCCTCTGTTGACAGAATATCGATCAATATGCCGCCCAGAATCACCCACGACAAAAAGTGAGGCAAATAGACAAGCGTCTGCACGACTCTCTTAAAATACGTCTTACGGACTTCATTGAGCAACAGAGCGAAAACGACCGGGATAATTAAGTTCACGAACAATTTGAACCCGGAAATGATTAACGTATTCCAAATGACCTGCTTGCCGTCCGGATACGTGAACAGGTACCTGAAATGATCTAAGCCTACCCAAGGCGAATTTTTGATCCCAAGCCATGGCTCATAGTCTTGGAAGGCAATGACTGCCCCGAACAAAGGAATATATGAAAACACGATGCACAATGCTAAAGCCGGCAACAATAGCACATGAAACGGCCAAGTTTTTCGCCAATACGCTGCCATTACGCACACTTCCTATCATCTGAAAAATAGAGGAGGAGCGAGCCAAGGCTGCCCTCTCCTCCGTCTTCAATTTATTATTACTTCAATTGCAATCAGCGATCATTACTGGTTTTTCGCGTACCATTCGTTGACTTCGTCCGTAATCTTCTGGCCGCCGTTATCCAGCCATTGTTTTACGAATTCGTCGAAGTGCTCGATCGGTTTTTCTCCGTAAATGATTTTGAGATAGCTTTCTGTAGCGAGTTTCTTCAGCAATTCGCCTTTGGATTTCATCGTCGGCGTCATCGGACCGGTAAAATAGTTTTTGCCTTCGGTGATGTTTTGGTTAATCCGAACGCCCGCGGCGTCAAGCTGCCTCTTCTTCATTTGCTTGACGTCGATTTCCATCGACGTTAAGGGCTCGGCGTTCGGATCGGACAAAAACTTCTTGACCGCTGCAACGTTGGAGTGCGGAATACTCGTATAGTTGCCGAGAATATTCGTCATCATGAATCTCATATCTATAGTGGCGCCGTCTTTCAGCGGCCATTGGTCTGCCGGGACACCTGCGGCTTCGTAGTTGCTCTTGATGATTTTGTCGTCCAATTTCACGTAATCGTACCCTTCGTAGAATCCGTCTTTCCAACGCGGATCGAAGTACGGATCACCTTCCATCTCCAATTTCTTCGCGAATATTTTGTTAAAGTACGCGAACCAGGCTTCGATATTTTCGAAGTCTTTGTTGAATACCGTGAAGCCCTGGGCCAATGGCTTCTCCGCGCGTCTCGCCTCTCCGTCCGGACCGGCTGGGAGCGGATACGGCTGGAAATCGGCTTCCGGATTGTTCTTGGTGGCGTCTCCGAGCGGCCAATCACCCATCCAGAACGGCCCGAACATTATGCCGGCCTTACCGCTGGCTACCAATTCGGAGGCTTTCGCAGGATCCTTGATTCCGGCTTCTTTATCCATGTAGCCTGTGCTCATCCAATCCCTCATCTTTTGCAAATACAGTTTGGCGTCCGGATGGATCGCGCCGAAGCTCAACTTGCCGTCTGTACCCTTGTTCCAGAACAAGCGCACGTCGTAAGTATTGATCATTTGATCGGTGAGCGCGCCTACGATCGCGTCTGTCTGACCCATCCATGTCCAAGGCCCTTCTTTAAGCGGCACGGCCAAACCGATCGTATCGTTCTGTCCGTTTTTATCGGGGTCGTTCTCTGTGAATTGCTTGAGAACGTTTTCGAATTCGTCCAACGTTGCTGGTGGCTCCAGACCCAGATTGTCAAGCCAGTCTTTGCGAATCCACATCACAGTTCCTTCGTCACCCATGAAGAAAGCTGGCAAACCGTAAATCTTGCCGTCTTTCTTGACTTCGCCCAGTGCGTAACTATACGTCTCCAACATCTTCTTATACTCGGGATGTGCGTATTTCTCGATGGCTTCGTCTAGAGGCATCAATTTATTGGCCGCGAGCAAGCTTTGCAACGGATCGCCACCTGCTGCGAATGCATCAGGCAACTTGCCGCCGCTGGAAAGCAGGAGGCGAAGTTTCGTATCGTAATCTTCAGGTTTTGTTACAATAAAATCGAATTTCACGTTGATCCCTATATTCTCTTTCATCCAACGGAGATTCACGTTGTCTTCCATGGACTCGCCTGGCTTGAACGCGTTACCCCTCGAAGTGCCATCATCTACGATAGCAGTCGTAATTGTAACCGGAGGGTCGAACTTCTGATTCCATCCTTTCGACGACTCTGCCGCATTACCGGCGTCCGATGCAGATGGACTATTAGCTGAGTTTGACGGACTTGCCGAGTTTTGATTGTTACTGTTCGTACAAGCGGCTAATGTCGTTAGTAGTCCAATTGCAATCGAAAGCGTTAATAACCTTGCAACCTTCGAATATCGACTCATAGTTTACCCCTTTTCTGTACATTGGTTAGTACACTTCAAATTATATGTACATGGCAGGATTGCGTATATAATCGATTTTTAACTTGATATCGCAAAACGTACATTTATACCTACCTCTATCTCTATTAAGTCCGACTAGGCAACCGTTCGATCATGCTTGGAAATCTGAATGAAACGATCAGAATCCTGATAACCGAAGCAAACTCGTTACAACAAAAAAAAGCCTAACCCTCTTATCGATAAGGGTTAGGCTTGTGTTCGATATTGACGATTTAGGTGTCCCCGTATCTGTTAATGCGATGTAATGACACTACACACTCCACATGAGCCGAGTATGTAAATAATAGTTAAAACAAAAAAACGGTATCTCTGCCGTTTTGGTTTAATGTAGGTATGGTGGAGACTATTGGGGATCGAACCGACGACCGCTTGCATACCATACAAGCACTCTCCCAGACTGAACTAATCCCTCGTGATAAATCTGATTCTGGTATTCAATTCTTTTGGGTAGCGCAACCAGCCAGCTCGTACTCCCGCGTTGGTTAGTTTCAGTGCCTCAAATCAACATAGAGATGAATTGTTTAAAGGGTTCTCTCAAGGGAACTGCCCGCTAAGTATGTCGAATCAAGTATCGGCTCAATCCTCGATCTCCCACTCCGGATTCCAGACTACTTCCCATAAATGACCATCTGGATCTAGAAAGTGGCCAGAATATCCTCCCCAAAAGGCATCATGTGCGGGGTCCGTTATAATTGCACCTGCCTTTTGGGCATGTTCCATAATCTTATCCACTTCTTCTTTACTGCCGACATTATGACCAATCGTAATTTCGGTAGAACTCGGTGATTTCAGAGGAACCTTTGCCTCATGGGCTAGATCCTGGCGATTCCAGATGGCAAGCTTTAAACCTGCTTGCAAGTCGAAAAAGGCAACCGCTCCATGTTCGAATTCTCTGCCAATTATACCTTGTGTCGGCAACCCCAATCCGTCACGATAGAAAGTCAATGATCTTTCCAAATCATCTACTCCCAACGTGAGTACAGTAATACGTGGTTTCATCATTAAAATTTGTCCTCCATGAATTGTTTATTTTATACGCTTGATGAATATCATCTCCTATTTTAGTCCTTTTTAATTGTAAAAAACGGACATGTTTAATTAAAAACTTGATTAGGTGTCAATCCATAAAAGCGTTTGAAATTGTGAATAAAGTGCGGTTGATCGTAGTATCCGTATTTTACAGCAATATCAGTGAAATGTGACAGAGTACCCTTATTCAGCTCCTGTAAGAGACACTGAAATCGAATGATGCCTAAAAGTTCTTTGGGGCTAACTCCCAGTTCCTTCTGAAAGGTTCTTCTTACATTTCTTTCACTATAACTGAGTTTTTCCGCCAGATTACGAATGGAAATCATTCCTTGACTAGCGATCATGTAATGCATACTCGATTGTAGCAGTTGATCGGACTGTGTCTCATTGTTAAGTAAGACTTTTAATAGTTTTAATTCAACCCTTTCCATCATTTCTGATACTCCATTGGCTGATTGAACTTCGTCCACAATTAACTCTGCTTCTCTTCCCCATATGTCTTCAAGAAACACATTATATCCCGTCAACTCGGAGACAGGATATCTTAAAAATTGGCGTACTTTATCCGAAAAGAAACGGATACCAAATAAGGAGTAGTTTGTTGTAAGGTTTATTGTTTCAAATGTGGTCATCAATCCCGCCACAATGGCTCCTTTGGAAAGGGAAAGAGCTCTTAGGTCAAAAATAATATCTACGCATCCATCAGGTATGATGCGATGCAATTTATTGTTATCAGAAGCATAGGAGTCAACAGTCCAATAACAAGCAACATAAGGTTCCAGACCCTTACTTGGTAAAAACTCCCGATATTGATAATTGGAATCTAGCAACTCGCTTTGTAATGTAGGTGGTTGCAAAGTAAGATATACTTGCATGTTATTTCCCGCTTCCCCGTGGATTCAAAATATGCACGATGTTACCCCTAATCTTTATGATCATTTTAACTCTTTATATGATAATTGAAAACACCGTGATGATGTGTCAACTGGGAGCAGTTGACGATCTGTGCGACCCATATTCCATTCGCGGACTTAACTGGCAGCTGGATGCTGTCATTGAAAAGCATAAGATTTGGGACTGCAAATACGTGGGATTAGGTGCTATGCCACTAGAATACCGCAACAGCAAGGAAGGCTATTTGACTTTTGCCAAAGAAGCGACGGAAATTGGGAGAAAGTTAAACCAGGCAGGGCTGCGATTTTTTTACCATAACCATGAATTCGAGTTCGCGAAATTTAATGGAAAAACCGGAATGGAAATCCTCATGGAGGAGATGGACCCGGATGCTGTAGACTTCTTAATCGACCTATTTTGGGTTCAAGCAGGCGGGGCGGATCCTATAGAATGGCTTCACAAGCTTAAAGGGCGCATGACACTCGTGCACTTAAAGGATTATGCAGTAACTAGTGACAGAGAGCGCCGCTTTGCCGAAGTCGGCGTAGGGAACATGAATTATCCTCCTATATTAGAGGCCTGTAAAAGTCTTGGAATAGAATGGGCGCCCGTTGAACAAGACAATTGTTACGGACGCGATCCTTTTGAAAGCTTGGCAAAAAGCTTCAATAATTTGATAGAGCTTGGCGCAGAGGCTTAACTCACGATTTCTACGAATTATATTATTTCCATAGAGGAAAGTGCAATTATTTAATTGGCGATAAAATTTACGAGCTGGTACCGGGTGATCTTATCCTGTTGAACGGTATGACGCTGCATTGCGCGAATATCGATCCCGAAGTCGAGTATGTTCGCTCGATCATTCATTTTGAACCTACCGAGTTACACGGATTTATGGAACCGCTCTACTCATTAAATATTTTGCAGCCGTTTCAGGAGTTGAATAATTACCGGATTGGCTTACTGGGCCAAGAGAAAAAAGAATTCGAAGAAATACTGCTACGCATGCACGAACGGTTTGATCGGAAAGATCCTATCGGATATAACCGGTTTCGACTGGCGTTTGTCGATCTGCTGCACCTCATTTACGAATACTGCCAAAAACCGCTTAAAGATCGTGGAGAGCTTCCATCACAAAAGGCGATGACGGTGCAAAGCATCATTTCATATCTGGAGAACAACTATACGGAGGACATCCACCTAGAGCAGCTTCAGGAACATCTGCACATGAGTAAATTTTATTTGTCCAAATTGTTTAAAGAAGTAACCGGTATCACCATATTCGATTTTTTGTACAGGCGTCGTATCAATCAAGCGAAAATTCTGTTCCTGATGCAAAAAAAGCTGACAGTCACAGAAGTTTGCTTTCAGGTCGGATTCAAGCATGTAGCCCATTTTAGCCGCGTATTCAAGAAGCAGACCAGCGTTACGCCGGAACAGTACAAGAAGTCGAAGCACATAGTCTGAAGATATAATGACTACTTCAGCCTTCGATATTCAACCGGCGGCATTCCCAAGGATGATTTAAACAATTTTATGAAATAGCTTGTATTCTCATATCCAACCATTTCGGCAATCTGTTCTACACTTTTTTCGGAATGTATCAAATACTCCTGTGCCTGTTCCATCTTGGCCCGCGTGACGAATTCGATAAAGGTCTCTCCTGTTTCCATCTTGAAGATACGGCTGAAGTGGCTTCCGTTAAGATGAAGCATGCGAGCAACCTCTTCCATCGTGATTTTCTGTGACAAATGAGTTCTCACATAACGTTTAGCTTCAATGACTTCTTTTCTTTGACTTTCGTGTTGTGTTTTGGCGACGTAATCGATTTTTTCAATAATAAAATGCTGCACATAAATAAACAACTCTTCCAATGATTCTAGTTCGAGGAGAGTGTTATGAAGCGCTTCTGTAGAATAAACATATTCAAAATGCTGCTGCGAACGATACTTCAGGTCGATATCGGACAAAAGTTTAATCACCCAGCCCCGGACTTCTTCCACTTTAAAATAGTGAGATCTGATCCATTGCTCCCAGCCGTCTAATATCCCCTGTACCCGATCGGTCTCGCATTCTGCAATAAGTTGTTTGAATTCATCCAATGCTTTTGAATAATTCTTATAGATATCATCATTAGAGTCTCGAAACGCTGACCAATTATAAATAGTTCCCCCCGCAGCATAAAAACGCAAATCCTTACTCTCCGTTAATTCCTTCACATTATATTTGATTTCTTGAGGGGAGTGAGCTGGTCTCGAAATCATGAAGGACAGGTTCATTTTTAAATTGGCTTTAAATTCCCCTTGCACGGCGCGCAGATGAGGAGCGACCTCATCGACTGCTTTACCCCCAAGGTATGCTTGCAAAGGAACGAGCAAAATGATTTCATTGACTGAATATTGAAAGGTCACTCCACGCACCTTTGCATCAATTAATTCATATAAACCGCCTTCAAGAACATAAGTGAACAACTCTTTCGTTTGAAACCGTTGTTTCATTTCACGGAAATGATTAGCGTAACAAAGTACAGGCAAATAGCTGTGCTTGTCCAGATCAATTCCAAACCCCTGCGCTTCAGCAAGCCATCGTTTAGGATCGCCCAGAGGATTCCATATAGTCGAACGAATAAAGCTTGCCTTTAATGACGAATGATTTCGGTCCATCAAGATCTGTAACTGTTCTTGACTCGACCGTTCCTTGTTTTCTTGTTTCATTTGCAAGTGCACGTTTTCCATCAATTCGATCATCGTTTCAGGCTCCATCGATTCTTTCAACACGTACTCATCTACGCTTAGCTTGATGGCTTTTTGGGCATATTGGAAATCGTCTTGACATGACAAAATAATAACCCGCACTCGGTGATCGATATCTTTAACAGCCTTGATCAGCTCCAAACCGTTCATCACTGGCATCCCTATATCCGTAATCAGAAGATGAGGCATATCGAGCTTGCAATGCTCCAGCGCTTCCAATCCGTTTTGATGTTGACCTATCACATGCATATCCAACGAATCCCAAGGAATGAGTTGTGATAAGAACTCAAGTACGGGATAACTATCATCAACCAGCATAACCTTCCACATGTCTCTTATCTTCTCCTTCACGTATAACTAATTTAACTAAAGTTCCCTTTCCCGGCTCGCTCTCTAATTCCATTAGAAACCTTTGTCCATATACCAATTTCAACCGCTCGTATACATTGATTAAACCGATGCCGGACATGCCATTGCGGGTTTTTGCTCGAACATTGCCACTTTCAACACCCGATTTAAGTTTGTTTCGCAAAATCTCTAATTCACTTGCGGTCATCCCGATCCCATCGTCCTGAATGACTATCACAAGCTTCTCTTGCATTTTCCAGGCATGGATACTGATCTTTCCTTTGCTCTGTTTCAAAGCATGGATTAAAGAATTCTCAATAATGGGCTGCAGGATAAACCGCGGAACGGACTCGAGCAACGATTCAGAGCTTAATTCAATCTCGTATTGAAACGGATTCTTGGAGGTGAAAAGCATTAATTTCATATAATCTTCTACAAGATCTACTTCTTCCTTAAGGGTGATGAACTCGAGGTCACCATTGATCGTTTGACGAAGTAAACGCGACAATGAACTGATAATATTGGCATTATCACGATCTCCCCTCAGAATGATTCGCATACGGACAGCGTTCAATATATTAAATAAAAAGTGCGGATTTATCTGGGCCTGCAGCATAGCTAATTCCGCTCTTCTTTTCAATTCCTGCTCATAAGTAATCTGTTTTATCATCAACTCAATGCTGTCCAGCATCGTGTCAAATGATCGTCCCAGCTTCACGAATTCATCCGGTCCACTGATGTTAGATCGAATGGACAAATTACCCGCTTCAATATTCGTTGCGATCTTGACTAGCAGGACAATGGGCTTCGTAAATTGGCGCAATAAATAAATGAGAATCAATAAAAACAAAATAACAAAACCGATTTGGAGCAAAAAATTTGATTTAAAGATCGTATTAACTTGAGTGGTAACATTCTTGTAGGGAGTAAGACTGATCAGCTTCCATCCGGCAAAAGGGAGATTCTTCATGACCCCAATCTGTTTCTCTTCGCCGACCTTCCGAACAGTTACTTCGCCTGATTGATTCCATTCTCCGAATTGAGGATATTTCTCGCCTATGTGATCCCTAGCTGATAGGATAGTGCCATCTTCAGAAAGCAGCATAATATTTTGACTATCGCTATATTGTTCTATGATGGAACGAAGCTGTAATTCATGGACGCTAACAATAACATAGGCATAAGGTTTCAAAGAGCTATCGCGCAATGTGCGTGCAATCGTGATCATATAAGGATAACGATTGCTTTCGGATTGTATATAGGTCGGCTGTACTCCAACCCAATAGGTATCGGAGGAATCCTTCATTTGAAGATTCGAAAACCAGGCCTCATCCTTAAAGCGTAAAGGATCGTATTCATAGTAACTGTAGTCCGTATAGTATCTATCATTGGGGAGAAGGATCGTAATATATATTCCGAAATGATCTGACGTGAATGAACTGAGCTTCTCCTCCACTTTCTTCTGCATTTCGAAAGCTTTAAAGCCTTCCGATACGGGAGATCTTAAGATCGATCCCATTTCCACATCGAATTGAATGTTATTCGTAATCCTTATCAAGTTGTCCATAACATTTGAAATATGCGCTTCGGTAACCTGTAACGACTCGGAAGCTGTGTGAACGGCTCGTTCTTCGATTAAATTAACAGTAAAGAAACTCGTATTCAACATAATGCCCCCGACAGGAATCACTAAACAGAGAAAGGCTGTAAAAATAATTTGTTTACGAAATGAAGATCTTAGACCACGAAACCATTTCATGATTAATGCACCGCTTTCTTGGTGGAGATGCCATGCAAATGGAAAATCAACGGTCTGTTCAGTTTATCTGAAAAGACCGTTGATTTTAAGTTTATTTGCTATTCTCTATAATTTCTTGCGCTTTTTGAACCGCTGAATTAATTGTGGCGTCCATATCTGCTTCTCCAAGCAAGAATTTTTCAACATCTTTCTTGAAAGCAACTTCGAGTTCTTCGTTAAATGGTAGTGGAATGTTGTATTTTTGCGAGATGCTATTAGTCATTGTGTACATTAAAGTTTCTTTGTCGATCATATCCGGTGTTTTCGAAGAAGCAATCAAAGTATCAATAACTTTGTTTAAATCTGCTTTCTTCCACGCCGGCATATATTTTCCTTGGAGCTGAATTCCTTCAGTTGTATACCACCGTACGAAATCATAGGCTTCCTGCTTATGCTTCGATTTCGAGGATACAGCCATGATATCTCCAGCAGTAATGGTTGATATCGGATCCGTTTTGTTTACTTTAGGATAAGGCGCGAATACAGTCGGAAAGTTAGCCGGTACTTTATCAGATCCGCCGGCTTCAGGAATCATGAAATCGCCCGTAAGAATCATACTTGTTTTTTCATTGAAATATTGTGGTCTGTAATTCAGCTTTTGGCTCATCGTTTCCGAATACGGCGTTGCCGACTTGTCCACCATTTCCGCTTGCTGGCGGATTTCGAGCGAACGTCTGACTAGCGGACTATCAATATTTAGTGTTTTGCCGTCGGGCTTAACAAGGAAGTAATCATCCGGCTGATTGCTCAAAGCCATGTGATAGTATTGGGAGAACGTATGAAAGTAAGTTCCATACCTTTTGCTTGCTCCCTCGCCTTTGGTCAGCTTCTTCGAGTAATCAAGGAATTCGTCCCAGGTCCAATCTTTAGGAACCGATAGCCCGGCTTCGTCCAAATGATTTTTGTTCATCATTACAAAGTAAATATTTTTCTTGGCGGGCAAACCGTAGACGGTATCGCCATAGGTCGTATCCATGTAGTATTCGTCTTCCATCTTAAAGCCGTCTTTTGCGATGTAATCGTTCAGCGGCTCCAGCATATTGGCCGTAACACGCTGAGAGTAATAGGTTGCATTGGAGAACATCATGATATCAATCTGATCGCCGGATGCGGAGGCAAGATCAAGCCTTTTCAGATATTCATTCGCATTGTTGTCTCCAGCGGTTACTGCTTCGATCTTAATGTTCGGATATTTTTTTTGGAACTCGCTGTAGACCGTTTTCCAATTGTCCTGATCTTCATTGTACCAGAAGTGAAGTTTCAATGTGACCTGATTAGCGTTATTTTCGGGAGCTGACTGCTCCCCATTCTGAGTACCGCCTCCAGCGCAACCGCTGAGCAAACCTACAATTAATGCAATTGAAGTAAGAATAAAAGCCCAATGTTTCTTCGTTTTCTTCATCTTTTTCATCCCCTTTTGATTGATTTTAATTATACGAATTCATTCCACTTATAAACCTGTATTGTCCAAACTGTTATTTCTTATCCTTTAACACCTCCCGCAGCAATACCCTCAATGACATTCTTCTGACCGATGATAAATATAATGAGCAGAGGCAAAATGGCCGATACGGCTCCAGCCATAATCAGTGAATAGAATTCACCGTTAATGTCTGCGAATTTCCGAATACCAAGCTGTATAGTGAATAAATTTTCCGACCGCAAAAATATGAGCGGGTTTTGGTAATCATTCCAAGTCCAGATAAAACGCAAGATCGCATACGTGGCAATGGCGGGCCGGACAAGCGGCATCGCAATACTGATGAAAATCCGGAAGTGTCCCGCTCCATCGATACGTGCTGATTCGATATATTCGTTATGAACGCCCATGAAAAATTGGCGAAGCAAGAAGGTGCCGATAACGCTGAAGCTTCCCAGGAGAATCAGTCCAAGATGCATGTCAAAGAGTCCGAACCAACGGTACATAATAAATTGCGGAACAAGAAAGGCTTGATGCGGGACCATATAAGTGATCAAAACGACAAGAAATGTTTTCTCTCTTCCCTTGAAAGCAATTTTAGAGAATCCATAACCCGCCATGGCGGATACAATGACGGAGGTCGCCGTCGTCAACAATGTAACTTTGATCGAATTCCAGTAATAGAGAGCAAACGAAAAGTCACCCGCCCATACCTCCGTATAGTTTTCTATGGCACGCCAAGTTGTTGGAATCAACTGAATCGGGTAATTAAATACGTCCATTTCCGGCTTGAGCGAAGCGGAAACCATCCATAGAAACGGCATTAGGAAAAAGATCCCGATGCCTCCCATGATGATGGTGATTACAATCTTTGATAGTTTATCTGATCGCATGCAATGTTCCCCCTTTTTTAATAATTAACCCATTTTTTTTGACCGAGCCATTGAAAGACTGTCAAAAGAAGAACAAAAGCTAGCAATACCACAGCCATCGCGGACGAATACCCTGATTTCAAATTAATAAACGCTGTTTCATACAAATAATAAACAATTACCGAGGTGGAATCGGATGGTCCTCCCTGGGTTAGAACGGCTATGAGGTCAAATGCTTTAAACGAACTGATCACGCCGGTGACGAGCAGAAAAAATGATGTGGGCGAGAGCATAGGGACGGTAACGTTGCGAAACTGCTCCCATGCACTTGCACCGTCAATATTAGCGGCTTCATACAGATCCTTCGGGATATTTTGAAGCGCTGCGATATAGATGATCAGGTTATAACCGATTTGAACCCAGACCATAATAATCATGACCGACAACAGGGCGAAATCAGAGTCAGCCAACCATAGAGGCGGGTTATCAATACCGATGGATTTAAGAAATTCATTAAGCGGGCCGTACGTAGGGTGCATTAATACTCGCCATACGGCGGCTACAGCAACTATACTGGAAATATACGGCATAAAATAGATTACTTTAAAAGCATCTTTAAAAAACACTTTTTTGTTCAACACAATCGCAATGAGTAGAGAAAACAGCATCGTGGCAGGCACGACAATAAGCAGCAATATATTATTTTTAAATGCTGTAAAGAAAGTATCGTCATTAAACAATCTAATAAAATTGTCCAGACCGACAAACTTCATTTGGTTCAGCCCGCTTACAAAGTTCCAATCCACTAAACTTAGCAGAATTGTAGCGATCAACGGAATAATGGTAAGCACCACCACCCCTAGCATCATGGGGCCGATAAATATATATCCCGTTGCTGATTCCTTCCAAGTTTTCATGGCCATGCAACTCCTTTGTTTTGTGAATGAGCTTTAATGAGGTAATAAACCAATTATCAACAATTTAACATCATAAAGCATCCAACGATTTATGCAGCTTTAAAATTATTTTTGCTGGATTAGAAATCTTGATTGCTACTATACGCCGTAAATTTATCCATAAACTGTAATTATTATGCAATAATTCTTTTTTTACTGAGCCTAACCCTATAAACCGCTAAAAAACTTTCAGGCGCAATAGGTTATGGGTCAGGAACGGGGGGGGAACTAAGGAAGACTGGTTTATAGCTGCCCCATATGCGTATATTGTCAAAAAAAAGAAGCAGGCCTTCACCCGCTCCGCAACTAAATCCGCCAATACATCCCAACTAATAATTAGAAAGGGATGTTTTTCAATCCTCTGTTCACAAGCTAAAAAACAACCCCTGAACCCGCATTCCACCGTTGTTCGATTGAATAACCTTTTGCTAAAGAACAGTCATTTCCCCCAATTTTAACCCGGCTTTTTCTATCAATTGTCAACTGCAAAATTAAAGGCTAGGAAAACAAGTAATGGCTTAATGCATACATCTGCTGTGGTCATGCACTCCGTTCGGGTGATCAATCAGCTCCCGATAAGTTTGAATCCTTGTTTACCAATCAGATTTCAGGACAAAAAAAATGACGCTTAGGATCAACTCTTCCTAGCGTCATTTTGAAGTTTTTTTATGTTGAATTACGATTATTTTGTACAATATTACATAACGCTTACAACCTCTGTACTGCCACTATCACTATTCTGTACTACACCCCATAACCCAACAGATATCAGGTTTTTTACTCTCTGTATTAACCCTCACGAGTTAACCTGACCACACACTCCACATGGACCGTCCAAGGGAACATATCCACAGGCACAACCTCATCCGTCCGGTATCCGCCGTCCTCAAGCACGCGCAAATCTCTTGCCAGCGTAGAAGGATTGCAGCTCACGTAAACGACTCTCTCCGGCTGCATCGCCAGAATCGTCTCGAGCAATGCGGGATCGCAGCCTTTGCGAGGCGGATCAACGACGATCACATCCGCCTTGATGCCTTCCTTGCGCCAACGGGGAATGACAACCTCGGCTGGCCCAGCTTCAAAAGAAGCATTGGATATGCCGTTCAACGCTGCATTGCGAGCCGCATCCTCGATGGCTTCCGGCACAATCTCCACGCCATAAACGCGCCCAGCCTGCCGAGCAAGGAACAGCGATATGGTGCCGATTCCGCAGTAGGCATCAATTACCGTTTCCGTTCCTGTCAATCCGGCATATTCCACGGCTTTGCGGTAAAGCTCAACCGTCTGCATCGGATTAACCTGATAAAACGATCTCGCCGAGATCGCGAAGCGGATACCGTCGAGCTCATCATAGATGACCTCGCTTCCCCAGAGAACAAGAGTCTCATCGCCAAAAATGACGTTCGTGTTCCGCTCGTTAACGTTCTGAACGATGCTCTTTACGCCCGGCAGCTCCTCGCGGATACGCTTAACCCACTGCTCCGCCTGAGGCAGCTTCTTGCCGTTCGTCACCAGCACAACCATGATTTCACCCGTCACGACACCCGTCCGCGCCATGACATGGCGCAGCACGCCGCGGCCCGATTGTTCATCGTATGGCGAAGCGCCCAGCTCCCGGCTAATCCGCTTCACGACGCGAATCACCTCGTCGTTATGCTCATGCTCGATTAGGCAATCATCCATATCAATAATTCGATGGCTGCCGCGTGCGTAGAAGCCCGCGATCAATTGCCCGTCATGAGCGCTCACTCCGATCGGTACCGAAGCTTTGTTCCGGTAGCGCCAAGGCTCGTCCATGCCAACCGTAGGATGTACGATGATTCCCTCTGAAACGCTCTTTCCATCCGCAAGACTGCCTTCTCCCGCCACATGCAGCTTTCCGATCCGCACCAAATTGTCCACGACATGCTGCCGCTTCCACTCCAGCTGCGCGGGGTAATCAAAGTGCTGCAGCTGGCAGCCGCCGCACTCCTTATAAATATCGCAAGGCGGCTCAATGCGCGAAGGGCTCTTCAGCACCAGCTCTTCAAGCCTGGCATAGCCGTATTGCTTCTTGACCTTCATCACCTTGGCGCGCACGCGTTCACCGGGAAGCGCCCCCTGTATAAAAAGGGTAAAGCCGTCAGCGCGGCCTACCCCTTCTCCGTCATGCGTCAAGCCGATGATATCGACGGTGACTTCTTCATTTTTCTGAAAAGGAGCATCTACCGGGACCGCCGCACTCGCACTCACACCAGCCGCGCCGCGCGCTCTCCCTTTGCCGCCTCTGCTTCTGCCTTTGTTCATAAACTCTCTCCGCTCTATCTTCAATGCTGTTGCTTACTTATTGCTATCCATTATTCCCTAATTCCCGCATTCAACCGTTCTTAACGGTAAGTCGATTCACCGGTCTCATCCGCAAAAATCCGCAAATGCGAAGGCAACACCGAGAACGTGCATGGCAGCACACCGCCATATTCGCCGTCGAGGTTAATCTGCACGTAATCCGGCGTCGTTACTTTAAGCTCATCCGTCCGGAAATGAATCACATGCGGATCATTCAAATGCTCGCCGCGCAGCGCCAGTGTGACCAGCTTAATAAACTCAGGCAGGTTACATTTACGGATAAGCAGCACATCCAATAAGCCGTCATCCAGCTTAGAGTCTGGCGCTAACCGCTCGAAGCCGCCGACCGAGTTGCTGTTGCAGATAAGGAACATCATGAATTCATCGTGGAACTCGCCTACGCCAGCGGCTTGAAAGGTCAGCTCGGTTGGACGAAGGCGGGTCATTTTCTCCATGCCCTTCATATAATAAGCCAACTGGCCTATCATCGTCTTCAGCTTGCTCGGCACATCATACGTCAGCTCCGTCAAGGAGCCGCCCCCGGCAATGTTGATAAAATAACGCTCATTCGCCTTACCGACATCAATCGGCCGACTGTATTGTTGAATAATCAGGTCGACGGCGTACTCCCAGTGCTTCGGAATGCCCATCGCCCGTGCAAAATCATTCGTTGTGCCCACCGGCAGTATGCCGAGCGGAGGCCGGTTCTGCTTGCTCGTGAGACCGTTAATGACCTCATACAGCGTGCCGTCACCGCCCGCCGCAATGATCATGTCATAGCCGCGATCCGCCGCTTCCGCTGCCGCAAGCGTTGCGTCTCCTTCTCCGATCGTCGCGTGACAGCTCGTTTCAATGCCGCCCTGCTCAAGCCGCTGAAGAATATCAGGCAGACGCTTTTTCATTTCTTCTCTTCCCGATGTCGGGTTATAAATAAGTCTCGCCCGTTTGATTGCCATCTCGGCTCCACTCCTAACCATCCATTCAACCTAGCTTCTATGAATAAAAGAATGCTCTCTACTTTTCATTCAAACGCTGCAGGCCCTCCAGCATCTGACGCTCCAGCCATCTTTCAATCGCCTGATTAGGAAGCATTGCCTTACCGTTATATCGATACTCTAGTCCTGTTAGTCGAGTCGGAATTACATGGTTTGTAAAATAACCCCGGCTCAGAAACAGCGGTACAACAATGACCGCTTCCCCCGGGTTTGCGGCCTGCATCTCTGCAAGCTTCGCCGCGGCTTGATCGGGCAGCAGCATCGCGTACTCTGCTCGCTTATATCCGCCTAGTGCGCGCAGCCGCTCGCCGAGCTTCAGCAGGCCTTCCTGCCAGCGCTCGTGAAACATCTTTTCCTTGCTGCCGTGTCCAATAAGCAGCAAAGCTTCCTTCTCTGGTTCCGTGGATAATTCCGCTATGTTCGCTGCAAGCAGCTCTGCAATTTCCGGATCATCATCGATCGGCAGACCGTAGCGTACGTTTGCCGATACGCGAAAGGTACCAAGGTCTCCCTCCAGATCCGTAAGCCAAGGCAAACCAAATGCTTGCCCGATTTCATCCACATGCGTGCTGCCAGACGAAATGAAGAACGGCACGACATACATGTCCGTTACACCTTGGCGTTCAAGCTCATCGATTCCATCCTGAATAAGCCGTCCCTCAATAATTTCGAGAAAGGACGACACAATAGGAATATCTGATAAGCACGGCGAAGCCGCTGCCGCAATGACGGCATCATCGACCAGCTTGACCCACGCAGCTTCTCTGGAGCCGTGACTAATCACGAGAATGCCTGGCTTCATTGAAGGTTTACCTACCTTCCCAAACGTTCTAAAGCCATTTTATATCCGTCATTACCATAGTTCAAACAACGCTTCACCCTTGAAATCGTTGCTGTGCTGGCACCCGTTTCTGCCTCGATTGCGTTGTATGTACTGCCCTTGCCGAGCATACGCGCTACTTCAAGTCTTTGGGATAACGACTGGATTTCATTCACTGTGCACAAATCGTCAAAGAACACATAACATTCCTCTACCGACTTCAATGTTAGAATCGCTTCGAATAATTGATCTATTGCTTTATCGTTCAGCTTTTTGAGCTGCATGTGAATTCACTCCTATTAAAACTAATGTTACTATTGTATCTTTTTTAACCGTTTTTTTCAAACATTACCGTATTCACGCATCACAGAGTGGAAGATGACCACGGCGCCGTTTTGAAGCGCCGACGCATACAAGCACAGGGCATTTATCCAGAAAAAATCCGGTACCCGGGGCATTCGTCCAATCCGTATGTTCGCCTACACCATAGACTGTTATAAAAGAAGGGTTGTGATCCGTGTGAATTATCGCAATAACCCCGGTAACGGCAACCAGCAATACGATTGGCACGGCGGCCAACGGCTTACGCAAGGCCCGCCAAGCAAATCGTCCGGCGCCAAGTCGAGCGGCTTCAACTTTGGCGGAGACCTGCCGACGATGCCGCCGGCATCACCATCGCCGCAAACGCAGGATATCCTGCCCGCCGTTATACCGGAATCAACAGCTGAGTTAATCGAAACGACCGCCAGCTCCAAAGCAGGCGGCTTCTCCCTTGCCAGCCTAGGTGAAATCAAAGGTTACATCGATCGGATTGGCGGTATTGACGGTATTCTTACAACGGTTACGAAAGTCCAAAAGGTCATGTCCAGCGTCTCCCAAATGGCGCCGCTGGTCAAAGTGCTCATGGGCTCCTTCAGCAAAAAGTCATCGTCCGATTCCGATGATGACGACGGCGAATGGAAACCAAAGCGCCGAAAGCGTCGCAAGCCAAGCTCCGGCTCAAGCAACAACGGAGTTCGCCGCCGCAAGCCAAAACGCCGTCGATAACCTCCCGCAAGAGTATGGTTTGGATATATTTAACCTACATCGTCCCAAGTGAAGCATCCCTGATTGCAGCGCAACGCGCTGCATTTGGGGTGTTTTGCTTGCGATGGTTTATTCACATTCTCACACACAAGAAAATCAACTTATTCGCCTGTGGATAAGATTTTCGCCAAGCTATCCACAGGATTTTGAACAACGATCGCTGTTTTTCAAAAACGCCTGTGCACAAGTGCAACCTTCGACAGGCTTCGGCAGCATCTCGATTACGTTCCATGCACAGCTGTTCATTCGATGTGTATATCTTATTGATTTTGGAGAGCTTACTGCTTCAGCTCTCACTCATCCACAACATCATTTCCCATATCGCCGCTTATTACTGTTGTCGCCGCAGCGATTCCATACACAGCTGTTATTAATTATGTGTATACACGCAAATTTCGCGCAATTTCGATAATGGTTGTCCACAAGAGAACACAAAAAATAGTGAGGTAAATCTCATTCCCCATGAACCAAAGGCTCATGGCGAGTGAGGTTTTCCTCACTATCTCAGGTCATTCTTCTTACAGGAAGAAGAAATGAATAATCCAATAGAATATCATAGCCATTACGACCGTAATCGGAATGGTAATGATCCACGCAATGATGATACGGCCTGCAACGCCCCATTTTACAGCAGAGAAGCGCTTTGCGCTGCCGACGCCGAGGATCGAAGAGGTAATCACATGCGTTGTACTTACCGGCAGGTGAATCATGGTTGCCGTCAGAATAACTGCAGCGGAACCGATATCAGCTGCGAAACCGTTGATCGGCTCGATTTTGAAAATTTTTGTACCCATCGTCTTGATGATCTTCCAGCCGCCGACCGAAGTACCGAGCGCCATTGCTGTCGCTGCGGAAATTTTAACCCAGAGCGGAACGTCCATCGTCGACTGAACGCCGGATGCTACAAGCGCAAATACGATGATACCCATCGCTTTCTGCGCATCATTCGTACCGTGTGAGAACGATTGGAACGCAGCCGTAAGAATCTGGCCAAAACGAAACCCTTTATTCACTTGATGCGGACTTGATTTGGCGAACACCAATTTTAGTATCCACATGATGATAAAACCAGCAGTGAACGCAATCAGCGGTGAAAAGATCAATGCTTGTACGATCTTGATCAGTCCGCCGGAGTTAATCGCGCTCATACCTGCTCCGCCGATAACCGCGCCCGCAAGAGAGCCGATCAAAGCATGCGAGGATGAGGACGGGATGCCAAACCACCAAGTGAGCAAATTCCATACTATCGCGGACAATAAGGCAGCGATAACGATTGGAACGCCCTGCTCCAGCTCAGCCGGATTAGCAACGCCCTTGCCGATTGTCGCGGCAACACCCGTGAAGGTTATGGCGCCAACGAAGTTCATAACAGCCGCCAGGATGATTGCGACTCTAGGTTTTAATGCCCGAGTGGATACCGCAGTCGCAATGGCATTGGCCGTATCGTGAAATCCATTTATAAAATCAAACGAAAGCGCTAGAAATACTACAATCCATAGAACCATTAAATCCATTGTTTAAGACTCCTACTCTCCAGATTAGCTGTTACGCATAATGATCGATTCCAGCGTATTAGCAACATCTTCGCAGTAGTCGGTCGTTTGCTCCAGCATCTCGTAAATCTCTTTGCGCTTCATCAGCTCAATTGGATCTTTGACGTTCGTGAACAAGCTCTTAATGCAAACCCGAAGCAGATCATCCGCTTGGTTCTCCAGCTCGTTTAGCGCAATATTCGGCTCGCGAATAGCAAGCAGCTTACGCTCAGTCAGCAAGTAAATCGCCTTCTTGATTTGGTGTGATGAACGAACAAGAATGTCGCCGAACAGGGTTATGTACTCGTCCTTCTCACGGATGTTGTACATTTCAAAACGAGAAGCACACGCTTCTATGCCATCAAGCACATCATCAAGCGAACTCGTCAGGGCCATAATATCTTCGCGCTCGATTGGAGTGATGAACGTTTTGTTCAGCTCCTTCAGAATCGTGTGCACATGTTTGTCGCATTTGCTTTCGTATTCCTTCATGGTTTTGGCGAAAGCTGATACATCCGATAAGTCTGACAGCCCTTTGGCGAAGTACTCAACAGCCTCGACGATAGAGTCAGCCATTTCTTCGAACGTCTTAAAGAAAATATCCTTTTTCTTGAACATCGTAATCCCCTTTACCCGACTTGATGTTTAGGCGCACTGCTGAGCCCACAATATCTTAACATAGTTTACATGCGAATTGTTAAGAGAATGTAAAGGTTTTATGAAAACTTTTAGATTTTCATAATAAATATAAAAAAGACGCAATCCCTTTACAGATTGCGTCCTTTCTATATACCCAGGAAGCTCATCCGTTAACGCCTGTTAACAGTGTTTCCAAAGTGCTACATTTGTACCCAAGATACATGCCCCTCAAATGTCGGTTTGTTCGGCACGATATGAAAGAAGGTTTTACCGGGAACGAATGGCAGCTCTACCCCATTCTTCACAATCCGAACCATTCCGTCAGGAGCCCTGACCCATTCCGCTTCAATGGCTTTGCCCTTCTGGAACAGCATTGCCGAGCCTCCGCTTGTCATATCGACCGAAAGCCTTCCCGCATTATCCAGCGTCTCATGATCCGCTCCGAGCACGACCAGGTTCGTCCCCGAGAGCTGTTCATTATTGTTCAAATCAATATGCGGCTTGCCGCCAATGGAGCGTTTATACAAACCGGCAGCCGAGTCATATACATAGCCTACGCTGTAATCTTTGAGCAGGAAAGAAATCGTAATATCAGATGCCGGAACCCCAGCCTCTGCGGAGCCCGTTTCCGCGAACGTGTACGGAGGCACCTGTTTATCCAAGTTGTATTTCTTCTTCTCCGCACCCGTGCGCAGCTTCTCTAAGCTTGAATACAAGTTATGCGGCGCTTTCCGATCCTTGCTCCTCCAGAAATAACTGCCTGCATTCGAGATCTCATCTAAATAAGGCTTGCCCTGATGCTGCAGCACATCATAACCGTCGTTGCTTGCGCCTGCATGAGCAAGTATCGCTCCGTAACTGTCTCCGATATCAATGAGATAAGGCCTGATGCTGCGGATCGGACCAATCGAATCGGTCAATCCTTCCGTGCACTGGAATACCGCAATTAACCGCGTAATACCGCCTTCGGCAAGCACTTCCCATATCACGTCGGCGTTCGTCAGTCCGGACTGCGGACGAGCAGCTGCAAAATTATTAATCATCACAGCAATCGGCCTTGCCTCCGCGGCTTTTTCCAGCTTCAAGCCGGTTAACGGCGCATCATAAGGAAGCGGTGTCGGCTCAAATACAGGCTCTGTCGTGCTCGTCGGTTCGTTATTTTCATTTGTTGGCTGCGTCGTGTTGCCTCCGCCGTTATCTCCGCTGCATGACGCAAGGAGAATGGTAATCGATAATAGCAGCGCTGCTGCCGTATTTCGGATTGGTTTGTCCATACGATAACCCTGCCTTTTCCCCGCTAAGCTTAGCTTGTATTCGGTTTCATACTTCTTCCATTTAAACACAATTCACAGAGGATGTCTCGACAAAAAATGCTGCTTCTCGGTTGAAAAATCAATAATTTCACATGGTAACCTTATCTTCTACCAGTAAGCGTATAAGGAGGGCTTGAAGATTCAGACGTCAAACCGAATAAAGGGGCAAGCTCATATTATCTGTGAGCTTGCCCCTTTTAGCCTTCCATTTGCTTAGATACTCCAGTGATGCCAATCCTCCTGCTGCTTCTCAAGACCGTTCAACCAATCCGTGGTGACGCGGATCGCTTCCTCCTGATGGCTGCGGGCAGAGTACGTATGATTCGCTTGAAAAATAATTTCCTTATCGCATAAGCCCTCGCTGCGGGTCCAGAACACCTTCTGGTAGAGGAAGCTGTAGTCAACTGGAATCAGCTCATCGCTCGTGCCGTGCACAAGCAGCACCTCGCCCCCAAATCTCGTTGCCGCTTGAAACGGCTGATGCTGGAGCAGCGATTCGAAGAATACGGGCTGCAGTGTATACCCTTGATAATCAGAGATGCCTGTCGTAACGGCGTTATCATAGCTGCTGCGTCCCACGATACGTACAATATCATTAAACGGATAGGCTACCGGGGACCAAAGCACCAGCCTCTTTGCCCGCTTGTCCTTAACGGCTGTCATAATCGCAACCGCTCCTCCAAGACTGTGGCCGAGCAATACGATACGGCGCGGATCGACGCACTCCATGCTTGCCACATAATCGATCGCGCTTCTGGTCTGGTCGATCATCGAATCGAAGCCGAGAGCACCGTAATCTCCGTTGCTCTCTCCGCAGCCGCCGTAATCAAAGCGCAGAACGTAAGAGCCTTGCGCTGCAAGCGCACGAGCAGTCTTCACGAACAATCGGTCAACGCCAATGCGAGAGCCAATGAAGCCATGGCATATGATAATGGCTTGCCTTTTCTCTGTTTCATTTTTAATTCCGTCTGCGGGGTAATGCAGCGTTGCCGCAAGCTCTAACTCGTTATGTCGCAGCGTCAAGTGCTTTTCCATCCCGATAACCTCCTGTTAGCTTATATATAATAATTCCTACCTGTATACTATGAATTTATGTTAAAACCATAATAGCATCACTGTTCTTCACCTGTCAATCACTTAGAGGCAGGTTAGGCAGCTTCCTGATGATCTCATCAAAAGCTTGATCCAAATTGGCCGCGGTCACGGTCATTCTTACTTGTTCATACTGATCCGTCGCATATTGGTATCGCGAGTCGTAGTAATGCAGCAGCAACAGTTTAGCAGCATCATTAAACCTGTCTTCCTGCAACGAACTGCGGATTTCAGCGGCAATGGGCGTATGGATGCGCTTCTCAATCCGTTCGAAAGAGCGCATAAACTCTTCTTTATTCTCCTGCGGCTTGTAATCGTTTATAATATTCAAAACTCTTTGCTCGTCCGGAATTTCAATAAATATCGCTGTCCCTTTTTCTTTTGCTTTTATCAGAAACTCAGGCAATACCGCTTTCCCCACACGTTTACTTTCCGCTTCCAGGATTAAATAGGGCGCATTTCTCAATCGGATAAGTTCATGAACTAATCGTGATTCAAACGTTTTTTGATTACTTGGCGTTTTTCCAATATGACCAAAAATCGAACCTCGGTGCTCTGCCATCCATTCAAGATTAATAACAGGGTAACCCCGTTCTTGTAAACGGATTAGCAGCTCTGTCTTTCCTGTTCCGGTATACCCGTTAATGACATAACAGGGAGGCAGCTCCGTATAGCCTTCCAATGTCTCGACAACCCATCTGCGATAAGCGCGAAAACCTCCGTTTAGGCGGTACATCTTTAAACCCATGAGCGATGCGAGAGTCGCTGATGTTCGGCTCCTCATTCCTCCGCGCCAGCAAAACACAATTTTGTGCGGGAAGCTATTTCCCGCAATTGTCCTGATAAAATCAGGCAGCTTGCGCGATACGATTTCCAGTCCTCTGTCTTTGGCCGCATCCACGCTTTCTTGCTTGTATAACGTGCCTACCTCTGCTCTCTCGGCATCGTCAAAAAGCGGAATGTTTATGCTGCCCGGAATCGTAGATTCCGCAAATTCAGACTGCGAGCGGACATCAATTAACTGAGCTTCTCCTTTTTTATGAAGCTCGAGGAGTTCAGCTACTGTCAGATCCTGAAACATGTCGTATACAGCTCCTTTAATGTAGTTCTAGGAAGTTACAATGATTTGTCCAGGATATTCGGCAGTAACTTCACCAATGAGATGCGCGTCCACACCGGCAGCGCGCAGCTTGTCCAGCAGTGTCTCCGCCTGCACCGAGTCAACTGAAATCAGCAAGCCGCCCGATGTAACTGCGTCACAAAGTATCCATTGGTCAATTTGATCAAGGTCTTCGGAGAATGAAATCGAACCTTCGAGATGTGCATAGTTATTTTTTGTACCGCCTGGCACGAAGCCCGCTTCTGCTAATTCACGAACGCGCGGCAGCACTGGCACTCTTTTTTGGAACATATGAATGCCGACATGGCTGCCCTTAGCCATTTCAGAAGCATGGCCCAGAAGGCCAAAACCGGTTACATCTGTGCATGCATGAACGTCAAAAGGTTCCATCGTCTCAGCAGCTGTTTTGTTCAATGTGGCCATTACCTCAATAACCCGGTTAATCTCTTCATCAGTTAACTGATCTTTTTTGATGGATGTCGTGAGAATGCCTACTCCGATCGGCTTGGTTAGAATCAGCTTGTCACCGGGTTTTGCTCCTGCGTTTGTCCGCACTCTACCAGGATGAACAAGTCCTGTAACCGCAAGCCCGAATTTCGGCTCTTTGTCATCAATGGAATGTCCGCCGACAAGTGTTGCTCCCGCTTCTTTCACTTTATCCGCAGCGCCACGTAGAATATCGGTCAAAACCTGCTTTGGGAGCGTGCTTATCGGAAAAGCAACGATGTTTAGTACAGTGAGCGGTTTGCCTCCCATTGCGTAGATATCGCTGATCGCGTTCGCTGCCGCAACTTGGCCGAAAGAGTACGGATCATCTACAATCGGGGTAAAAAAATCAAGCGTCTGCACAAGAGCAAGCTCATCATTCAGCTTGTATACACCGGCATCATCGCTTGTATCCAGCCCAACTAGCAAATTAGGATTCGGTTCCGAAATTGGAAGGTTCCGAAGCACCTCAGAGAGATCGGCAGGTCCGATTTTACAACCACAGCCCCCCTTGCTTGAAAGACTTGTCAATTTGATCCTATTGTCTTGTGACATGCATATCATTTCCCTTCTAGCTTAAATTGTAAACGCCATCCTTCTCGTCCGGCGGATAGATCAAATGCATCTCTGCGCTGCCTAATTGATCCGGTGTACCGTCAAACGTTATGCGCCCTGCTGTTATACCGATTATTCTTGTCGCGTATGCTCGCGCTATGGATACATCATGCAGATTGAGCATGATTGTCATCCCCCGCTCTAGATGCAGCCTTGCGATGTACGTCATGATCCTCTCCGCCGTGACTGTATCCAGACTTGAAATAGGCTCGTCGCCCAGTAGAAAAGTGGGCTGCTGCATCAACACGCGAGCGATAGCCACGCGCTGCTTTTCCCCGCCGCTCAAACTATCCACTCGCCGTTTTGCCAAATCCTCGAGTCCTACCTCCAGAAGCGCTGAAAGCGCATCTTTCCGATCCTGCTTTGAATACATGCCCGTAAGGCTGCGCCACCTTGGCATATCCGCAAACCGGCCAGCGATAACGTTTGTCACTACAGACAGTCTTGGCAGCAGATTAAAATGTTGAAATATCATTCCAATCTCACTGCGGATGCTTCGTAAATCACTCGCGTTCATTCCCGTTATTGAACGATCATCCCATAAGATCTCACCGGCATCCGGCTCGACAAGTCTATTAATAGAGCGAATCAACGTCGATTTCCCTGCCCCGCTGCGGCCAAGCACAGCTACAAATTCCCCTGGCATAATACGCAAATCAACTGAATCTAAGGCTGATGTCTTCTCTCCCCTATACCGTTTACTAATTCCTTTTAGTTCAAGCAAATTATTTCACCCGCTTTCGGATCATTGCGCCGAGGTAATCCACGGCCGTGACCAGAATCATAATTAGCAGAACCTCAAAAGTCACCTTTTGATACATGAATTGCTTGAAATCGTTATAGATCAATTGGCCTAGCCCGCCAGCTCCGACAATACCCAGAATCAAGGTCGTTCGAATCGCCACCTCAAGCCGATAAAAATATTGAGATAAGATGAGCGGAACCATCTGTGGAATAATACCATAAACCGCCACAAGAAGCCTTGTGCCGCCAAGTGCTTTCATGGCTTCCTGCGGTCCATCATCCATTGCTTCGATCGTTTCGGATATTAATTTTCCAAACACGCCGACATTGTGGATGATCAGTGCCATGACTGCAGGCATCGGGCCGAGCCCTAACGTCGGAATAAAGATCAGAGCCAATACAAGTTCCGGAATTGAGCGTAAGAAATTAAACAGGAATCGTGTGGAATCATACAACCATCGATACGGCGCCCAATTCACTGCCGCTAGAAAACTCAAAGGAAAAGTAATCAGTACAGCAGCAAGCGTGCTGAAAACAGCAATTTCCAGCGTGTCAAGCATCGCTTTCAACGCTATCCGCCAATCCGATAAATCAATCGGGAACCAATGCTCCGCGATAAAGCGAAACGAATTTCCGAGATCGCCGAACGATCCCGCTGAAAAATCAACTCCCGCTCCTGACCATAGGAGCAGAGCGACAACTACCGCGACAATAACCGTTTTTTTCACTTTTATTCCCTTGGCTTGATTCGTCCGTCATCTATTGCGGCTTGCCGGATTGACGCATAGTCCTCATTACTCGCTTTTGTAAATCCGCTTGCTCCACCGAAAGCATTTAAAATATCGGCATCCGTAATTGCGAGCATCGTTTCCCGAATGATTTCAATATCGGCATCGGTCATGCTGTCTACTACAGCCCATGGGTATTGGAAAAGTTCTTCCGACTGCCAAATGGTTTTAATTTGTTCTCCGTCGATCTTCCCCTGCTTAACCAAGTTGTTGTAGTAGGCGCTGTCTATAGCTCCTACATCCTGCTGCTTATTTTGGATAGCAAGCGCGGTTGCCGTATGGTCCCCTGTATAGGTAATGCTTTTAAAAGCATGCTCCTGCTGGGATTTGAACACGCCGGTTTTTTTAAGAGCTATGCCAGGAATAAGACTGCCCGATGTCGAGCTAATGTCGCCAAATGCAAAACGGATATTTTTCGCGTTGTTTACGACATCATCGAGTGAGTTGTAAGCAGAATCCGCAGGCGCAATCAAATAGGAATAATAAAATGGCTTTCCGGCAATAAGCTGTGTCACAATCGCCTTGACGTCATACCGCTCATGGGCTTCCACATACGTAAGCGGGCCCAGATATGACATTTGCACCTTACCGGCACCCATCGCTTCCACTACACCGTTATAGTCCGGATATACCTCAGCGTGTACTTTATACCCCAGCTTCTCTGTCAATAGGCTGGCGAGCTTGTCCGCACCGAGCTCCATCTGATTGCTTCCTTGAGCCGGAATAACACCGATGAGCATTTCTGCGTGTTTCTCACTATTCTCGGTTTGATTTGCCGACGTGCCCCCATCCCTCTTCTCCGTATGACTGCAAGCCGCCATAAGCATGCAAGAGATCAGCAGACATGTTAATACCAAAAAGGATTGTCTTCTTTGGAACATTTCTCTTTTCTCCTCCTAAGTACAAATTTCTAGTCAATATCTGAGCCTAACACAATTTCTGTCGTAAAAGAAGGAAAGAGCTTCTAGCTAGCCCCCTAATTCGATGCCGCAATATAAGAATACCATCAATATTCTGGAGTGTTCCCGGGAACTACTAAAGGTATCAAAATGATTCGAGGAGGTACTCCCATGCCTTTATGGATTGAATGGATGAAGGAGAATTGGCTTTCCCTAATGCTAATCTTAGGGATCGTCATTGCAATCGCTTATGTGATTGCCAAGCGCAAACTGCTTTTCTATAAAGAATGACGATCAGAGCGGCGCAAATGAATGAGGCTGGAATCTACTCCTCATGCATAAGCGGCACTCGAATCGTCACGATCGTACCTGCTCCACGTTCGCTGTCAATCGTAAGCTGACCGCCGTGGAGCTCAATTATTTCTTTGCAGATTGCGAGTCCGAGTCCCGAACCGCCTTGTCCTGTATTGGCCTTATAAAACTTTTCCGTAACATGCGGCAAATCTTCCGCTTCAATCCCGCAGCCGGTATCCGATACGGTGAGCATCGCGACATCCTGCTCCGCATTCGTAACTACGCGGATCGTACCGCCCGCCGGCGTAAATTTAAGCGCATTGTCGATCAAATTAATAATCACCTGCTTCAAACGGTTCGCATCTCCGCGAACGACAATCGGGCTCTTCCCGTAGGTGGCAAGAATCCGTACGCGGGTATGCTCCTCACGCACCGCAAGTTGATTGACCGTCTCCTTCACCGGGCCGTTGAAATCGAGCACTTCGCTGTGCAGCTCCATCGTTCGCGCCGACAGCTTCGAGAAATCGAGCAGATCCTCGACAAGACCCGATAAACGCTCAGTCTCTTTGCTAATAATAGATAAGCCCAGCTTAACTTCTTCGTCATCCTCTGTAGGCTCGCTTTCCTTCAACGTCTCGCTCCAGCCCTTTATCGACGTTAACGGCGTGCGCAGCTCATGGGATATGGATGAAATAAAATCATCCTTCAGCTTCTCGCGCTTGCTAAGCTCCATAACCATGACATTAAACGTTTCTGCAAGCTGACCGATTTCATCGTCATTTCGCTGAATGGCTCGGCGCGTCCAATCTCCTTCCGCCATATAGCGGGCCGCTCTCGTTAGCTCGCGAATCGGCTTGACGATTCGCTGTGCCAGAAACAAGCTTAGGCCAAGAAACAGCAGCACAACCCCGATACCGACTGCAGCAGCCATTCGAATAAGCAGGCTTACCATCGCATCCACCTGTCCAAGCGAAGCCGAGTACCGAAGCATCGACACGACGCGCGTTTCATTCCAGAGCGGAATGGTCACGGACATCACGCGCTCGCCATAATACGGATCGACGCCTCTCCAGCTTCCGGTAGCTCCTGCGATTGCAGATTTTACGTCTGCCGTCGTATAACGGATATCCGGCGCGAAGCCGTCGGAGTCGATACGGATTTGGCCCGTGCTATCAAGCAGCTGGAGCCTCGTTCCGCTCTCCACCATGTATTGCAGCATATAATCGCCTTGGTCCTGCACCGTAAGGGAGGATAGGGAACGGCTGTGCAGCGTTAGCGCGGATTCCGCTCTTTGCTTAACGGAGCTCTGCGCGCTTCCATAATAGTAGTTCCACATCAATGCGGCAAACACGCCGCCGAGTACGCTGACGACAAGCACGATGAGCAGCAAATAGCTCCATACCATGCGCGTTTGTACGCTTTTCATTCGTCGACGCCCCGCTTCCACCGATAGCCGTAGCCCCAAACCGTTTCTATAAAAGCCGGATCAGACGGGTTTTTCTCGATTTTTTGGCGAATTCTCCGTATGTTTACGTCAACCACCTTGAGATCGCCGACGTAGTACCTGCCCCATACCTCAGTCAAAATATGATCGCGGCTGACGCTCTCGCCTACACGCTCCATCAGCAGCCTGACCAGCGTCCATTCCGTTGGCGTCAAAATAATTTCCTGATCGCGCTTCCACAGCTTGCGCTCCGACACAGAAAGGCGAAACGGCAGCACCACCAGCTCTGGATGCATGGTGGCATAGGGAGGATAAGATGACTGCATGGGCGGCTGTGCATGCGGGATTGCTGTCAAGCTGGATCCAGCGGCTTCTTCAAACGCATCGTCAGCTTTATTAACGGAAAGACTCTCGGCAGCTGCGCCTGCCTCGTTCTCATGCACCCGCGCCTGCTCCTGATCCGCCGCCGTATCCGGCTTCATACGCCGATAAAGCGATTTAATGCGCGCAATGAGCTCGCCCGGGCTGAAGGGCTTCTGCACATAATCGTCCGCGCCAAGCTCCAGCCCGTGTATTTTATCTTCTTCCTGCGACTTTGCCGTCAGCATAATGATACCCATGCGCGGATAACGGGCACGCAGCTGCTCGCATACCTCGAATCCGCTGATCGTAGGCAGCATAACGTCCAGAAGCGCAATGTCGATCGGGCCTTCCGTCTCAGCGAGAGCCAACGCCGCTTCTCCCGTCTCTGCTTCCAGGACTTCCATTTCGTTACGCTTCAGGTTAATGCGGACGAAGCCGCGGATGGACTCCTCGTCCTCCAACAATAATATACGCATCGCTCAGGCCACCCGCTTTTCTATCTTAATCGTTTCGAATGGTCAGTGAAGAAGCAAGCTCCGCTTCCACCCCTGCCATTTCGCTAAACGCTTGACGCTCTGCTTCCGGCCACTTCGCCGGGGCTTCCTTTACGAACGAAACCGCAAATATATTGCCGCTGTCCTTCAAGAGCTGCCGATAGGACTTTCCTTGCTGCCTCCACTCCGATTCTACGCTTTCCCACTGCTTCAGCGGTACGGCATATAATGTGGCCAGATCGGACGTCATGTTTAACTTCTCATTCCAATAGTCAATCGCTACGAAAGCATGCGCTTCATTCGAGCTATGCAGCGTGTAGCGGCCTATCCATTGCTCTGGAATCCGCAGCTGTATGCCATAGCGGTAATCCGTAAATTCTTCCGTAATTTTCTCAAAACCCTTTTTGCCGTCCCACTGCATCCATTCGTTCAACCACTTGGACTCGGCATAGGAAATGTCCTCATACCCAGGCGCTTCTCTTGCCCATGACAGCTCCAATATGCCATCCGCATTTATATCCTTGCTCATCGTAGGTGTGCCGCTCAACCCTTCTTGCCCTTTTGCGCCCGTTGGGAAAACGAGCCGAAGCTTGTTTCTCTCCCAAACATACATCGCCGTATAGGTGCTGTGGGCACCGGTCGACGCCTCCAAAATAATCCCTCTATGGCGAGGTGATATCCGTCCAATGATTAAACGGTCATAATTATTAACATCATTATACAGATTTTCCGTGTAGAGTTCCTGCATGCCCCCGTTTTTCCAATTGTAGAGCGTTAAATGATATTCGGGCATAGCCATTTCCTGGCTCGTTCCGATCTCTGAGAGGATCGCAAGCTCCAGACGCCCATCCTCATTGATGTCGCCCGTATCCCCGTAAGAATAAGGCAGCGTCTCCACCGGCTTCAGAATCAGCTTGCCCGTATCGCCCCGTACGGGCTTTGTGTTGAACGAATAAATCTCAAGCACGTTGGGACTGTCGAAAGCTCCGATCCATCCGATCATAATTTCCATATGGCCGTCCTTATCGAGATCCTCGATTTTCAGCCAATCGATAAGCCTAGCAAGCGGCTGCTGCACGAGCACCCATGGCTTCCATTGGCCCGATGTATATTTAAACACCATTAACTCCGGTGAGCTGTATTCATTGTAATAAGAAACGACGGCCTCTTTCGTACCGTCCCCGTCTGCGTCAATTAGACGAATCGCTTCCATATGATCCTCTCGAAGAGGGAGCGTAAGCTTGCTGTAAGCCGGCAGATTCTCTTCGATAGCCTGTACGATCGCTTGCTTTTCCGGCGCAATAGCCGGCTTCTGCAGGAGATCTGCAGGTGCGGCTGTATAACGACAGCCTGTAGCCAAGCATAGGAGGATTAGGATGCCGCAGAGCAAAATGCCCCATCGCATGATTTGTCCTCGTCTATGCTTGGCTCTCGTATAACTTCCGTTATCCAACTTTACAGCCTCCTCGTACCTTTAACCCTGTTAAACCAGTTGATCGGCAGTCACCAATGTGTAGTCCATTTCTACTAAATCATCAATAATGCCCGGTAACGCTTGTACCGTGTTCTTAATATTTTTGCTGCCAAAAGAATGCATTAATATTATACCACCCGGCTTTGCCTCGTTCTTAATCATTTTGCTCATATTAGCTGCGGATGTACCCGCCCAATCACGCGTATCGATGTTCCAGCCCACTAATTCGCGGCTGTTGGCTTTCAATACAAACTTCAGCATATCCGATACGGCGCCGTATGGAGCACGGACCATAGCCGGCGTAAAACCGATTGTTTTTTTGATCACGGCATCGGAGGTTTTGATTTCCTCGATCATTTGCTGCTTGTTCAGCTTAGATAAATCCTTATGGTTGTAAGTATGATTGCCGATTGCATGTCCTTCCTCCGCAATACGCTGGAGCACTTCAGGATTTTTCTTGACCTGCTGTCCGACGACAAAAAATGTTGCTTTTACTTCTTTTTCCTTCAGGATGTCCAAAATATCATTCGTATAACGCTGGTCCGGACCGTCGTCAAACGTCAAGGCAATATATTTCTCACCTTTGCCGGGCTTTACTGCCGGAGCCATTTTATCGGGCTTATCCAGCTCTTCTGCAGAAGTATCCGTTTTGTTCGTCACCGGCGTATCCGGCTTCACTGTGGTCTGCGTGACAGGCTCGCTCGTGGCCGCTGCATCCGGCTTAGGGGTTGGCGTTGCTTCCGGCTTCTCCGCTGCCTGAGCGTCCGGCTGCTCTGTTCCAGCCTGTTCCGGCTCGTTGGTCACTTCTGCTCCTGCATTGTCCGGATCAGCATCCGGCTTATCTGTGACGCTCGAATCTGGCTTCTCTGTGGCTGCCGAATCCGGCTTGTCGTCACCCGGCTGGGCTCCTATGCTGCCTTCATCCTGCGTCTTAGGTGGCTTGCCTGTCAGATTGCCCTGGCTGACATCGCTTCCCGAGCTGCCCCCGCCGGTATGGTCAATGATAACAACATCGCCTTCGCCGCTCGAGCCTTCTGCCTGCGGACCCGTCCAAGCGCTGCCTGTCAGCAGCGAATTAATCGTTTGGCTGGCAGAGCATCCGCTAAGCCATACCGTTACTGCCGCAAACATCATCCAAACCAATAGCTTTGGACCATGCCGCTTTGCCTTTTTCATCTCATTCACCTTCTACTCCTCGCTGATAGATTCATTGTAACGCTGGAGCAGATTGATAGAGTTACAAATTAGTAACACCTTTCGTGCAAATCTGACATAATTGGGCATAAAAAAAGAGCCTGACAGCTATAGCTGTCGGGCCCCGCACGCAAAAAAACCAATGCCCCGCGCTGCTCTAGGTGAGCATCGCGGGGCATTGGCCTTCATTCAATGATGGACTTAAACCAGCGCTTTTGCGGCAATGTCCGTACGGTTTTGCTTGCCTTCGAAGTCGATGACGCTAACCGCTTCGTATGCGCGGGCACGAGCCTCAGCAATGTCGCGACCGCGTCCGACGATACCCAGCACGCGTCCGCCGTTCGTTACGAACTGACCGTCCTTCTCGGCTGTACCTGCATGGAACACCAATGCGCCCTGTGCTTCCGCCTCTGCAAGACCGCTAATGACACGGCCTTTCGGATATGAAGCGGGATAACCTTCCGATGCTACAACCACGCACACCGCTGCTTCGTCGCTCCACTGGATATCCAGCTGATCGAGGTTGCCGTTAATCGATGCAAGCACGATATCAATCAGATCCGTTTGCAAACGAGGCAATACGACCTGCGTTTCCGGATCGCCCATACGCGCGTTAAACTCGATGGTCTTTGGACCGTCCGGCGTAATCATAAGGCCGGCGAACAATACACCGCGGAACGGGCGCCCTTCGCTAACCATTGCTTTTGCCGTAGGAATAATGATGTTCTGGATGGAATCCTCGATGATGGCTGGATCGATATGCGGCAGCGGCGTATACGTTCCCATGCCGCCTGTATTCGGCCCTTTGTCGCCGTCAAAAATCGGCTTGTGATCCTGTGCGGGCACCATCGCGCGGACGGTTTCGCCGTCAACAAAAGCAAGGATCGACATTTCTTGTCCGACTAGGCATTCCTCGATAACGATTTGCGTGCCGGCTTGGCCAAACACCTTATCGACCATCATTTCGCGCAGCGCCTTTTCGGCTTCTTCAAGCGTTGCGGCAACCGTAACGCCTTTGCCGGCAGCTAGGCCGTCAGCCTTAATAACGATAGGCGCGGACTGCTCGCGAAGGTATGCGGAAGCTGTCTCATAATCGGTAAACGTCTCATACTTCGCCGTTGGAATGTTGTACTTTTTCAGCAGATTTTTCATGAAAATTTTGCTGCCTTCGATTTCCGCCGCGTTTTTGCGAGGACCATATGCTGCGATTCCAGCTGCCTCGAACGCATCTACGATGCCATCCGCAAGCGGGTCATCCGGACCTACAAACACAAGACCAATCGCTGCATCCTTTGCAAAACGGATCAGCTCGTCAAACTCGCTGACCGCAATCGGCACCACTTCTGCAAGCTGCGCAATGCCGGCATTGCCCGGCGCACAAAAAATTTCTTTTACCTTCTCGCTTTTCTTAAGCGCCCATACGATTGCGTGCTCGCGTCCGCCGCCGCCCACTACCAAAATACGCATAATCGTTAACCTCCTAAATAACTATACAAGCGTAAACGGCTGTCGCCGTCCTTTATACATTCTTATATTTTAAAACAGCTGCAGCCGCCGCCCTCGCCAGCTCTCTGTCGTTAACGTGCGGCTGCCTATTGCTCGTTTAGTGTTTAAAGTGACGCACGCTTGTAAACACCATAGCGATGTTGTTCGCGTTAGCCGCTGCGATGGACTCTTCGTCCTTGATTGAGCCGCCTGGCTGAATGATTGCGGTAATACCCGCTTTTGCCGCAAGCTCAACCGTGTCTCCCATTGGGAAGAATGCATCCGAAGCAAGAGCTGCGCCTTTTGCCGCCTCGCCCGCTTGCTCAATCGCGATACGAGCCGCGCCAACGCGGTTCATTTGGCCTGCGCCAACGCCGATCGTCATATCATCCTTCGCAAGCAAAATCGCGTTCGATTTCACATGCTTCACGACTTTCCAGCCAAATAGAAGCTGCTTCAGCTCTTCTGCTGTTGGTTTGCGGTCCGTTACGAACTTCAGATCCGCTTCCGTTATGCCGTGTACGTCGCTCTCTTGCACGAGCATGCCGCCGTCAACCGATGTAACAAGCCATTCCGGCTTGCGCTCGCCAGCCGCAGTAAGCTCGCCCAGCTTCATCAAGCGGATGTTTTTCTTTTTCGTCAAAATTTCAAGCGCCTCTGGCGTGAAGTCAGGAGCGATGATAATTTCAAGGAAAATACCGCCAAGCAGCTCAGCCGTGTCGGCACCAATCGTACGGTTAGCCGCGACGATACCGCCGAAGATCGAGGTTGGATCCGCTGCGTATGCTTTTTGATAGGCTTCGTGAATGGTTGCCCCGATGCCTACGCCGCAAGGGTTCATATGCTTAACGGCCACAACAGCCGGCTCGTCGAACTCTTTCAGAATAGCAAGCGCCGCGTTTGCGTCGCTGATGTTGTTGTAAGAAAGCTCTTTGCCGTGAAGCTGCTCGGCAGTCGTAACGTTGCCTGCCGCAGCAAGCGGCTTGCTGTAGAAAGCAGCCTTCTGATGCGGGTTCTCGCCGTAGCGCAGATCCTGTACTTTCTCGTAAGTTACCGTATACGTCTCAGGCAATGACTCGCCCACTTGCTTGGTCAGGTAATCGGAAATAAGGGAATCATAAGCCGCTGTATGGCGGAACACTTTGGCAGTCAGGCGTTTGCGCGTCTCAAGCGTCGTATCGCCTTGTGCTTTCAATTCTTCAATAACCGTGCCATAGTCGGCAGTATCAACTACAACGGTTACGAATGCGTGGTTTTTGGCAGCAGAGCGAAGCATAGTCGGGCCGCCGATATCGATGTTTTCGATCGCATCTTCATAGGAAACATCAGGCTTAGCGATCGTTTCTTTGAACGGATATAAATTAACGACAACAAGGTCGATATAATCCAGACCAAGCTCCTTCATCGTTTTCTGATGCTCTTCATTGTCACGCACCGCAAGCAAACCGCTATGTACGGCCGGGTGAAGTGTTTTGACACGACCATCCAAAACCTCCGGAAAGCCCGTTACATCGGAAATACCGATAACCGGAATGCCTTCCTGCTGCAACAGACTGAATGTACCGCCCGTCGAAATGATTTGCACGCCTTGGCTTGCCAAGTCTCTGGAAAATTCCACGATTCCCGTTTTGTCGGAAACACTGATTAACGCTCTACGAATTGCCACGCAAATACCTCCTCATCTATTTGACCAAACCTTTGCTTATCCGAAAATAGTGCCTTAAGCTCGCTAGCCGCTTATTCTCACATGACGGCCATCGAGCGAAACGCGCCCCTGCGCGATCTGCTGGATGACAACCGGCAGCAGCGCTTGCTCCGCTGCGTGGATGCGCTCTGCGAGCGTTTCTTCCGTATCTACATCCGTCACTTCAACCACGCACTGCGCGATAATCGGCCCGCTGTCCATGCCCCCGTCCACATAATGGACGGTTACGCCGGTCAGCTTCACGCCGTATGCCAGCGCTTGCCCGATGCCGTTCACGCCGGGGAAGGCCGGCAGCAATGCCGGATGAATATTAATCATCCTGCCGTAGAACGGCTCAACGAGCACCGATGTGATAATGCGCATGTAGCCCGCCAGCACGATCAATTCTACGCCGCGGCGCGCAAGCTCAGCGATAATCTCCGTCTCATAGGCCTCACGGGACGGATACTCCTTCGGCGTGAACAGGAACGTGTCCACGCCAGCCTTCCGCGCTCGCTCCACTACGGGAGCGGCAGGCTTGTCACAAACAAGAAGCTCGATGGTTACATCGAGCTTCCCCTCCTGCACCGCATCCACAATCGCTTGGAAATTCGAACCTTGTCCCGAAGCGAAAACAGCGATGCGAAGTGCTCCCATTATACGTCCGCTCCCGTAAACGTTACGATGCGGCTTCCTTCCGTAACCGTTCCGATACGGTAAGCCTGCTCTCCAAGCTCGTTAGCAATGCGAAGTGCTTCATTTGCTTGATCAGCTGGTACAACAACCACTAAGCCGATACCCATATTGAAAGTCGTGAACATATCACGATTCGTAATGCTGCCTTTATTTTGCATCAAATCGAAGATTGGCAAAATCGGCCATGAGCCGAATTCCACGTCAACGTTCACGCCGTCCGGCAGAACCCGCGGGATATTCTCGATAAAGCCGCCGCCCGTAATATGCGCCATGCCCTTTACTTTTACTTGCTCAACCAGCTTAAGCGCCGATTTCACGTAGATGCGGGTTGGCTCGATCAGCACGTCGCCAAGCTTCGCGCCCCCAAGCTCTTCAAGCTCTTGATCAAGCTTGTATCCAGCATCCTCAAGCAGCAAACGGCGAACGAGCGAGAAGCCATTGCTGTGAATACCGCTTGAAGCGAAGCCGATAACCGCGTCGCCCGCAGCGATAGTTGATCCGTCGATCATTTTCTTCTTGTCAACAATACCGACCGTAAAGCCTGCAATATCGTATTCTCCGCCTTGGTACATACCCGGCATTTCAGCCGTTTCGCCGCCGATCAAAGAACAGCCCGCTTGCACGCAGCCTTCAGCGATACCTTTGACGATCGCTTCGATTTTCTCCGGCACGACTTTGTCGCATGCCAAGTAATCGAGGAAGAACAACGGCTCCGCGCCTTGTACGATGATATCGTTCACGCACATTGCCACGGCATCGATGCCGATCGTGTCATGCTTGTCCATGGCAAAAGCAAGCTTCAGCTTCGTTCCGACGCCATCCGTTCCAGACACGAGCACAGGCTCATCATACTTGTCCTTGTTTAGGCTGAACAGACCGCCAAAGCCGCCAAGCTCTGCCAGCACCTCAGGGCGGTAAGTCCGCTTTACGTGCTTCTTCATCCGTTCAACCGCTTCGTTGCCTGCCGCGATATCGACGCCGGCTTTTTTGTACGCTTCTGACACTCTCGGTCAACTCCTTAACTAATTTAGGAGCAGCAATCACTCCATGGGGTTAATCATTTACGCTATTAACAGCTGCAGCTTTTGTCCGATTCTTCGTTAACCGGCGTTGGGTAATCGTTATCGAAGCAAGCGAGACACATGCCGCGATTATACGCTCCGTCATTGCCGCCAACCGATTCTACAAAGCCCTCGTCGCTTAAAAAGGATAAAGAATCCGCATTGATCTGTTTCCGTATTTCTTCTACCGTACGGTAAGAAGCGATAAGCTCCTTGCGGTCCGGCGTGTCGATGCCGTAATAGCAAGGGTTTTTGAAAGGCGGCGATGTAATCCGCACATGCACCTCCGTCGCTCCTGCTTCGCGAAGCAGGTTAACGATCCGAAGTGACGTTGTGCCGCGCACGATGGAATCGTCAATCATGACGACGCGTTTGCCTTCAACCACTTTACGGACAGCGGACAGTTTCATTTTGACACCCTTCTCGCGAAGCTCTTGGGAAGGCTGGATGAACGTCCGGCCGGTATATTTGTTTTTAATAAGTCCAAGCTCGTAAGGGATGCCCGTTTGCTCTGCATAACCGATCGCAGCCGAGATACTCGAATCGGGAACACCCGTTACGATATCTGCGTCCACGAACGATTCCGTTGCAAGCTGGCGGCCCATCCGTTTGCGCGCCGAGTGAATGTTAATCCCGTTAATATCACTGTCAGGGCGGGCAAAATAAATGTATTCCATCGCACAGGTTGCACGGCGGTCAACTTTGGCGTAACGATCCTCGCGCATGCCGTTAGCATCCAAAATAAGCAGCTCACCTGGCTGAACATCGCGCTCATAAACCGCACCGATCGTCTCGAATGCGCATGACTCCGAAGAGAATACGTATCCATCGCCGATGCGGCCCATAACGAGCGGACGCAGGCCATGCGGATCAGAAGCAACCAGCAGCTTGTCATTGGTCATGATCAAGAATGCAAAGCCGCCGACAATGCGCTGCAAAGCCTCTTTCGCTGCCGTTTCAAAATCCTTCGACGAGCGAGCGATCAGATGGGCGATAACTTCCGTATCGCTGGACGTTTGGAAGATCGAGCCTGACATCTCCAGCTCATGGCGGATCTCAGGCGCGTTCACGATATTGCCGTTCGTAGCAACCGCAAGGTCGCCGTCCCGATAACGGAAAATAAGCGGCTGCGCATTGGCAAGCTTGCTCTCTCCCGCTGTCGAATAACGAACATGGCCTATCGAACGGTCGCCGGCCAGTATATCGAGCTTTTCTTTATCGAATACTTCTTTTACTAGACCCATGCCGCGGTGGTAAGCGAATTTGTTGCCGTTATTCGTATCTACCGTACAAATTCCCGCGCTTTCCTCGCCGCGATGCTGAAGCGCATGAAGTCCATAATAGGATAGGTTGGACGCTTCGGGGAGATTAAATACCCCGAAAACGCCGCATTCCTCACGCAATTTGTCAAAAATATCGTCACGGCCAATGCCTTCGTTATAGTGGTCTCCCGTCCATAACAAGGGCTCCTGTCTTATTTTTTCATCAGACATGGAATCGCATCCTTCCAGACCTTCTCCAGTTGTTTTACCGGCGCCTGAATGCCGGCTTTTCCGTTTACGCTTATGGTCAGGCCGCTGCCTTTAACAGTACCGATTTGTGCATGTACAACGCCTTGTTCGGAAAGCAATGCTTGCAATGCCGCAGCTTGCTCCGGTTTAGCCGAAAGCAGGATACGGGATTGCGATTCGCTGAACAAGAGATGGTCAGCGCGCAGCTCCGATGTCAAGGCAACTTCAGCGCCAAGGCGACCGCTTATGCAGGATTCCGCAACAGCAACCGCAATACCGCCTTCGGACAAGTCATGCGCCGAGGCTACAAGACCTTTTTGAATAGCGCCAAGCACGGCATCAAGAACCTTCTTCTCCGTTGCAAGGTCAATTTCAGGAGGACGGCCGGCAGCAGCGCCTTGCATTACGTACTGCAGCTCGCTTCCGCCCAGTTCCGCTTTCGTTTCGCCGACAAGAATGATTACGTCGCCTTCTGCTTTGAAGCCTTGTGTCGTGATGTGGTCGATGTCATGTACGAGACCAACCATGCCGATTACCGGCGTCGGGTAAATAGCGCCCTTCGCGTTCTCGTTGTACAAGCTTACATTACCGCCGATTACCGGCGTATTAAGCACGACGCAAGCCTCAGACATACCGTCTGCGGATTTCTCAAGCTGCCAGAACACCTCTGGCTTCTCCGGGTTACCGAAGTTAAGGTTATCCGTAACGGCAAGCGGCTCTGCGCCCGAGCAAACGATGTTACGCGCTGCTTCCGCAACGGCAATGCGTCCGCCCACTTCCGGATCTAGATATACGTAACGTCCGTTACAGTCCGTTGTCATCGCAAGCGCCTTGCGCGTGCCGCGAATCGTTACGACTGCCGCATCGGAGCCCGGTTGAACAGCTGTCGATGTACGAACCATGTAGTCATATTGATTATAAACCCACTCTTTGCTCGCTACGGTAGGGGAAGCAAGAACCTTCTCCAGCGCGCCGGTCAAATCGGTTACTTCTTCGTAAGCTGCTGTGTCTATTGCAGCATTTTCGCTGTAGTAAGCAGGCTCTTTCGATGGTTTGTCGTATACAGGGCACTCGTCAACGAGCGCTTTAACCGGCATATCGGCAACCTCTTGGCCTTGGTGGAACAAACGAAGACGTCCGTCATCTGTTACTTTACCTACTTTGGCGCAAATAATGCCCCAACGGTCAAAAATTTCTTTCGCCTGCGCTTCATGCTGCGGCTCTACGACGAAGAGCATACGCTCTTGCGACTCGGAAAGCATCATCTCATAAGGCGTCATGCCTGTTTCGCGCTGCGGCACCTCATCAAGGTAAAGCTCAAGGCCGTTACCCGCTTTGGAAGCCATCTCCGCGCTGGAGCATGTAAGGCCCGCTGCTCCCATATCTTGAATACCAAGCACGATACCGGAATCGATCAGCTCAAGCGTCGCTTCCATAACCAGCTTCTCCATAAACGGATCGCCGACTTGTACCGCTGTACGTTTTTCTTCGGATTCCTCGGAAAGTTCTACGGAAGCAAAAGTTGCGCCGTGAATACCGTCGCGGCCTGTAGCAGGACCCACGTAGAATACCGGGTTGCCTACCCCTTTAGCGACACCGCGCTGAATTTTATCATGATCGATTAGACCCACGCACATCGCGTTAACGAGCGGATTGCCCTCGTAGCTCTCATCGAACATAACCTCGCCAGCAACTGTCGGAATACCGATACAGTTACCGTAGCCGGCAATACCGCTAACCACATGCTCAAACAAATATTTAACGCGCTCATTCTCAAGGCGACCGAAGCGCAGGCTGTTCAGCAAGGCAATCGGACGAGCTCCCATGGAGAAAATGTCGCGGATAATGCCGCCAACGCCAGTTGCAGCGCCTTGGAAAGGCTCAACCGCCGATGGATGGTTATGCGATTCGATTTTGAATACTACCGCTTGGTTGTCGCCGATATCGACGATACCCGCGCCTTCGCCTGGTCCCATTAGAACGCGAGGTCCGGTAATCGGGAATTTTTTCAGGATCGGCTTGGAGTTTTTGTAAGAGCAGTGCTCTGACCACATGACGCTGAAAACGCCGATTTCCGTATAGTTAGGCTGACGGCCAAGAAAACCGCAAATCAGCTCAAACTCATAATCGGATACGCCAAACTGGCTGTAAATCTTTTGCTCGGCAATTTGCTCCGCTGTCGGTTCCTTAGCTGTTAACTGCTGCGCCATGTTGTTCCCTCCATGCATTCAAAATCGATGTAAACATCCGTTTGCCGTCTTCCGAGCCAAGCAATTGATCAATCGCGCGCTCTGGATGAGGCATCATTCCTACTACGTTTCCTGCTTTGTTGCTGATACCCGCAATGTTCTCGACCGAACCGTTCGGGTTTGTATCGCCTGCATAGCGGAATACGATTTGATTGTTTGCTTTGAGCTCGGCAAGCGTTGCGTCGTCGCAATAGTAGTTGCCTTCACCGTGGGCGATTGGAATCGTTATAATTTCACCTTGCGAGTATTGGTTAGTAAATGCTGTGCCGCTGTTCACAACTTCAAGCTGCTCTTGCTGGCACACGAACTTCAGTCCGTTGTTGCGGATCAATGCGCCTGGCAGAAGGCCGGCTTCCGTCAAAATCTGGAACCCGTTGCAAATGCCCAGGATAAACTTGCCGGCTTCAGCCGCTTTTTGCACTTCGCCCATAACAGCCGCGAATTGTGCGATGGCGCCGCAGCGCAGGTAGTCGCCGTAAGAGAAACCGCCCGGCACTAGAATTGCGTCATAAGCGGACAAGTCCGTAGCTGTATGCCATACGTAGTCAACCGACTGGCCGATGGTGTCTTCGACGGCTTTGAAGCAGTCGATATCACAGTTGGAGCCAGGAAATACGAGTACCGCAAACTTCATCGTCTTAACCCTCCAGTTCAAAACGGAAATCTTCTACAACCGTGTTCGCGAACAGTTTTTCGCACATTGCTTTGATGCGTACTTCCGCTTCGGCGCGGTCAGTCGTATCGAGTTCAAGCTCCAAATATTTGCCGATGCGTACTTTTTCGACTTCGGCGAAGCCCAGAGTGTGAAGCGCGCCTTGTACAGCGGTTCCTTGTGGATCCAAAACGTTTTGCTTGATGGTGACGTAGACGGTTGCCTTCATAATAGCCTCCTGAAAATGTGGGTTTTTCTCGCAACAGCTTTATTATTCAAAATGTGATTGCCGCTCGGGCGCGGGAGTTATTGCTTACGCCGCTTTCGAAGCCAGGAAACTTTGATTACACGCTATGCGGTAACATCCCGGCTTCAAGAAGCGATCGCTGTCACTCTCCAGCAACAACTTCCCGCTCTCCGAGCTCTCACACTTTGAGATAATACCGTTTCGAGTGAGTCGGTGAAGCAATGGGTTTCTTGCAGAGTTGATGGACGATGCTCGGCGCGGGCGTGGGGGGTTATTGTCTACGTCGCTTTCGAAGCCGGGAAATCTGATTACACCGCTAAGCGGTAATTTCCCGGTCTTCAAGAAGCGATCGCTGTCGCTATACGACAACAACTCCCCACGCTTCGCGTGAGCTCATTACCATCAAACCCTGAGAGGATGGTCGGTGAAGCAATGGGGTGCAGCAGCGCTCTCGCTGACTGCCTGCCTTGACGGCATACGCTTTGGCGTCCCTATGTCAGCGTCAATGCTTGCGCTCGGCGTTGTTTTTGTCATTTCTCCCGCCTGCTTTGGCGGATTTTTTAATATAACGGGATTTACTCCCGTTAATTCAAATACAATTGCCAGTTTGTTGCGATTAGCGGGAATTTTAGGCGTTAATAGCAACAGTTTCGGCGTCCTAGCTCGATTAGGTTACATTTAACGCCAGTTTTTACCGTTAATTCGCTCAACTTACAAGCTGCGATTGAATTAACGGGAGTTTTTCCTGCTAATTTAACCAACTATAAAAGCCAGTTAGCTGCGAATAGCAGTACTTATGGGCGATAATGGCTTCATTTCGATGTCCTAGTTCGATTTGGTGCCGATTAACGCCCGCAAATACCTTTATTTCGCTCAGCATCCCTGCCCTGAATCGAAATATCGTCTAATTTTACCGCTATTCCCGATGCATATGAAGCAGAAATTTGCGGACAGTTACGTTTTCTAAAGTTCGACGCCAGTCAGACGGCGGTAAATATCGCGGTAGCGAGCCGTTGTTTCAGCTACTACGGATTCAGGCAATGGTGCTGGCTTGCTGTCGCGGTCCCAATCGGAACCAAGCAGATACGTGCGCACCGGTTCTTTGTCCATGCTATCGATTTCGATATCCAGCGCATAGTTGCCTTCAGCCCAGAAACGCGAGGAATCCGGCGTGAAGATTTCATCGATCAAAACGACTTTGCCGTCGATAAGTCCGAACTCGAATTTGCAGTCGGCAAGAATAATGCCATGCTCGGCGCAATAGCCGTGAGCGAACTCATAAAGCTTGATGCTGCGGTCGCGCAGCTCTTCGGCAAGCTCGGCGCCGACCATTTCTGCCATTTTCTCAAATGGGATGTCCTCGTCGTGACCAACGTCGTTTTTCGCTGCCGGCGTGAAGATCGGCGCTGGAAAACGTTCGTTTTTGCGAAGGCCAGCCGGAAGCTCAATCCCGTTAATTGCTGATGTTTGCTGGTATTGTCTCCAGCCGCCGCCCGTAATATAGCCTCGAACCACGCACTCGATATCGATGCGCTCCGCTTTACGGGTTACCATGATGCGGTTTTTCAGCAGCTCGGGCTCCGTTACGAGAGCGCCAAGCTTCTCCACATCGGTGTGGACGACATGATTCACTTGAATATCGGCCGTTTGCTCGAACCAGTAAGCCGATAGGCGGTTCAGCACATTGCCTTTGTCCGGAACAGCAGGGTCAAGCACATAGTCGAATGCCGAGATCCGATCCGTTACGACGATCAGGAAATGCTCGCCCAGATCGTAAAGCTCGCGTACCTTACCTTTGTAAATGAGCGGAGCTTTTATATAATCGACAGCCGTCGATAAAGCTTGCGATGTTGCAGTCATCAGGCCAGCCTCCCCTTAAATCAATCCCAAACGAGTGAAAATCGTATCCACATGCTTCAAATGCCAAGCCGGGTTGAAGCAATCGTCAATTTCTTCCGTGGAAAGCACGCTTGTAATTTCTTCCGTATCGCCGATGATGTCGCGGAATTGACGCTGTGTCTCCCACGCTTGCATCGCGCGCGGTTGAACGGTATCGTACGCTTTCTCGCGGCTGAAGCCTTTGTCGATCAGCTTCGTCAATACGCGGCCCGAGAACGGCACGCCGTATGTCGCTTGCATGTTGCGTTTCATGTTTTCCGGGAACACGGTCAGATTGTTGATGATATTGCCCAAACGGTTCAACATGTAGTTAAGCAGCATCGTTGCATCCGGCAAAATAATCCGTTCAACCGAAGAGTGGCTGATATCGCGTTCATGCCAAAGCGCGATGTTCTCATAAGCGGTAACCATATGTCCGCGAATGACGCGGGACAAGCCGGAAATGTTCTCGCAGCCGATCGGGTTGCGCTTATGCGGCATTGCAGAGGAACCTTTTTGACCTTTTGCGAACGGCTCTTCGACTTCACGGAATTCGCTCTTCTGCAAAGCGCGGATTTCGGTTGCAAATTTATCGAGCGACGAAGCGACGAGAGCAAGTGTCGCCATATATTCAGCGTGGCGGTCACGCTGCAATGTTTGCGTCGAGATTGGAGCTGCCGTAATGCCGAGCTTCTTGCACACGAATTCTTCAACGAAAGGATCGATGTCTGCGAATGTGCCTACAGCGCCGGACATTTTTCCGAATTGCACGTTGTTTGCCGCATGGTGGAAACGCTCCAGGTTACGCTTCATTTCCTCGTACCAAAGCGCCATTTTCAGACCGAATGTCGTTGGCTGTGCGTGAACCCCGTGAGTACGTCCCATCATCGGCGTATCTTTATATTGAAGTGCTTTATCCTTTAGGATCTCAATGAAGCGCTCGATGTCTTTGACGAGAATTTCATTCGCTTGAAGAAGCAGGTAGCCGATCGCTGTATCAACGACATCTGTGGAAGTCAGACCGTAATGCACCCATTTGCCTTCAGGACCCGCTTTCTCAGATACCGCACGCGTAAACGCGATAACGTCATGGCGAGTGTCCAGCTCGATCTCATAAATGCGGTCAATGTCGAAATCAGCGGAAGCGCGAAGCGCGACTACATCTTCCTTAGGAATAACGCCCAGCTCGGACCAAGCCTCGCATGCGCAAAGCTCAACCTCCAGCCATGCTCTGAATTTATTTTCCTCTGTCCAAATTGCTCTCATTTCCGGTCTGCTGTAACGCTCTAACATTAATCCTTCACACCTTCCAAATTGTTGTTTCTTCAATCCAGCTCAGTGCGGCTTCCGTGTTCTCAGCCAGCACGTTGACATGACCCATCTTCCGCTTGGCAACAGCGTCCTTTTTCCCGTACAAATGCACCTTCGGCGCTACCTTCAACCGTTCAGCCGACTCATCCCGGTGTGCCGTCAGCGCAAGCAGCGGCTCGACATGCTCACCGAGCACGTTGACCATCACGACTGGACTCATAAGCGTCGTGTCGCCAAGCGGCAAATTGCATACCGCCCGCACATGCTGCTCGAACTGCGACGTTCGGCAAGCCTCCATCGTGTAATGGCCGCTGTTATGCGGGCGAGGCGCAAGCTCGTTTACGAACAGCTCGCCGTCCGCCGTGACAAACAGCTCTACTGCGATAAGCCCGACTGCGCCAAGTCCTTCGGCAATCCGCGTTGCAAGGCGCTCAGCCTCGCGCTGCAGCTCCTCGCTGATTCTTGCGGGAACAATGGACAAATGCAATATATTATCGACGTGTATATTCTCCGCTGCAGGGAACGTTTTAATTTCACCCTGCGGACTTCTCGCCGCTATAACCGAAATTTCCTTATCAAAACGAATGAACTGCTCCAGCACCAGCTGGACCTTCGCGCGCGCGAGTGTCTCATATGCTTCTTCGATCTCATCTGCGCTGCGAATGACCCACTGCCCTTTGCCGTCATAGCCGCCCATCGCCGTCTTCAGCACGCACGGCATGCCGAAGGCAGCTACCGCCTCGCGAAGCTCGTCCACGCTGCGAATCTCGCGGTAGGGCGCGACGCGTACGCCGGCCGCTTCTATTGCACGCTTCTCGCGAAGCCGATGCTGCGTCGTGTAGAGCAGCTCGCTGCCTTGCGGCACGTACGACTCTTCCATGAGCATCGCCGCGACGTCTGCGTCAACGTTCTCGAATTCATAAGTAATGACATCCGAACGCTTCGCAAGCTCCCTTGCCGCCTCGCGGTCATCATAAGCGGCCACGATTTGCTCGGCGACCTGTCCGGTTGGACAGTCTAGGATCGGATCAAGCGCAATGAACCGATAGCCCATCGCGCTGCCCGTATTGGCCAGCATTCGTCCAAGCTGGCCTCCACCTAAGATTCCGATCGTGCTGCCGGGCAGCAGCGTCTTTAGAGGCTGCTTGTCCGTTTCATGACTCATAGCGTTTCACTGCTTTCCAGCACTTCCTGCTTCACGCGCTCGCGGCGCGCTTCCACGCGCGCTTGCACCTCAGGGTCGAATGCTCCCAGCATTTGTGCCGCCAGCAATCCCGCATTCGTGCCGCCCGCGTTGCCGATCGCAACCGTAGCCACGGGAATACCGCCCGGCATTTGAACGATGGAAAGTAAAGAATCCAATCCACTCAGATTTGATGATTTAACGGGAACGCCAATAACCGGCAAAATCGTCTTTGCAGCGACCATGCCGGGCAAATGTGCGGCTCCGCCGGCTCCGGCGATAATTACCTTAAGCCCGCGCTCTACCGCAGTTTCCGCGTATTCAAACATCAAATCCGGTGTCCGATGCGCCGAAACGACCTTTTTCTCATAAGGAATTTGCAATTCCTCCAGAACATCGCAGGCTAATTTCATTGTGTCCCAATCCGATTTGCTGCCCATGATGACGCCCACCTTCGCAGACATGCGATCAAACCCACTTTCATTTATAAGTTTATAAATCATAAAGCTTCATGAACTCGAAGCGGTAAAAACCAGAAAAAGCCCGTCAGCAACCATAGGAATGGGAATGCCGCAGGACCGGAGCGGAAGCAGACGATACGACCGGTATTCATGCGAACCCGCTATCGATAGATCATGCTTCACTTTAATGATGACGAATCAAGCTGCGCCGCATGGCCTTAAAGACAAGAGTAGGCTGCCTCGTGAGAGAGGCAACCTCTATCTAATCAAAAGGGCATCTGTATGCTGCGAACTTGCTTTATGGCGATCGCTCGGTATCGCATGTCGTCTCATCTTGCTCGTAGTCCGAAAATTAAGGTTTCCGGGTAGAAACATTCAGGCCTTATCCCAAATATATACGAGATGAATGTAAATGAAATAGGAAGAAGTTATGATGATTCATCCTTGTATTCCAGTTTTAACTTTAAAGTCATACTTCTGAGTCTTCGGCTTCGACAAACTACAACATGTTTCGCACTGTCAGAGCGCTCCGCCTCAAACCTATTCTAGTTTATCTAATCCCCAAACCACTGTCAATGAAATACGAACATTAAAAGACAATGTTTTATAAAGGTTCGTTTTTTTGAATAAAACAAAGCCGAATTCCGAGTGAAATACCCATATTTAGGGGCTTAACCCACACCGTTTACCTTTCATGCTCCGCTGAAGCCCCATTTCGTTCCATTTTCTCAAAGAAAAGACGCACAAACGCAAAACACGAGAAGATCCGTCTGCGAAAAAATATTGGATGTAGCGTCGGCTGTCTGATCTTATTTTCGTATTATTCCCAATGCTCGGAATTCCCACCCGCTTCTTTTTCAGACTAGGAACAACCTCCGACGAATACAGTTGTAATGGAGACTTTTTTGGTATGCGCGCACATAGAGACCGCAGTCGTAAACGCATGAACAATGAATTTGAAAAGGAGGTTCGGCGAAGATGCAAATTCATGTAGTGCAGAAAGGCGATTCGTTATATAAGCTGGCTCAAAAATTCGACGTATCCGTTAGCGATATTACGGATGCCAACGGGTTAAGCGACCCGAATATACTTGTTGTCGGTCAATCCATAATCATTCCCACTGAAGCAGCCACTCACAGGGTGCTTGTCGGAGAGACGCTTTGGCTGATCGCTCAGCGATACGGCGTTACGCTACAAGAGCTGGCGGAGGTTAATCAAATTAATAATCCTGCGCTCATTTATCCAGGTCAAACGATTGTGATTCCGCAACCGGCACGACCCATCATTGAAGTTAATGCTTACACCGAAAAGTTCGGGCCTGCCGGCGTTGAGCTTGTGCAGGAAATCGGCCAATACTTAACGTATTTAAGCCCGTTCAGCTACCGCGTACAGACTGACGGGTCCTTTACAACCCTTGACGACTCCGCGATCATTAATGCCGCCTACCAATCGAGAGCCGCGCCGATGATGGTCATCACCAATTTTGAAAACGGAACCTTCAGCTCGGAAATTGCCCATGCGGTGTTAAGCGATCCTGCGCTTCAGCAAAGGCTTATCGGAAACATACTCGCCACGATGAAGCAAAAGGGGTACCTAGCGCTTAATGTCGATTTCGAGTATGTGCCGCCCGCCGACCGTGAGCTGTACAACGCCTTTCTGCAGAGACTCGTAGACAGCCTGCATCCGCAAAACTATCTCGTATCCACCTGTCTCGCTCCTAAGCTCAGCGCCACCCAAACGGGTACGCTGTACGAGGCGCATGATTATGCTGCTCATGGACGCATCGTCGATTTCGTTGTGCTGATGACCTACGAATGGGGCTGGTCTGGCGGTGCTCCCCGTGCCGTTGCGCCGCTGAACGAGGTTAATAAAGTGTTGACTTACGCGTTAAGCGTAATTCCAGCACAGAAGATCGTCATGGGCATGCCGTTATACGGCTATGACTGGACACTGCCTTACGTGCAAGGGGGGAAATGGGCACCCACTGTCAGTCCGCAGGCAGCAGTAAACCGGGCTAATCAATACGGCGCAACCATTGAATACGACGTGGAAGCGCAATCCCCCCACTACAACTATTATGATAAGGAAGGCCGCGAGCATACCGTCTGGTTTGAGGACGCACGCAGCGTACAGGCGAAGTTCAACCTCGTAAAAACCTATAACCTGCGCGGCGTCAGCTACTGGGTCCTTGGCGTTCCTTTTCCACAGAATTGGTATGTGCTGCAGGCGAACTTTACGATCAAGAAGCTTGTATGAGGCGTTTTCTTTCATTGTTTGACGGATTATTGCAGACCAAAAACAGGCCGTACCATTCGCTTATCCGAATGGCACGGCCTGTTTCATAAGCTTATTACCGTAATCTACACCAGCCATACCGTCTTCGCGGTAGCAGGTACGCGCTGCGGCTCCGGCGGCGTCATCTCGGGATAACCCAAGTAAATGAAGCCAACTATCCGCTCTTTCTCCGCAAGCCCGAATGTCTCTCTCATAAGGGGATGATACATCGGATCGCCGGATCGCCAGATCGCACCCAGTCCGCTTGCGTGCGCGGCGAGCAGCAAATTTTGCACGGCTGCTTGCGCAGCAGCCAGCTCTTCTTCCAGAACCGCCCGCGGATCATTAGAAGGCGAGCATACTGCCGCTATCACAACAGGTGCGCGGTATGCTTTTGTCCGTTCCTTCGCTAGTCGATCCTCAAGCGCCTGTCCGGTCATCTCCGGTACCGCTGCTGCGGATACGCGCGCATATCCCTCGGCAAGCCGGCCTCGGCCTTCACCGGTCATGACAATAAATGACCATGGCTGCGTATTATGATGGCTGGGCGCCCAAACAGCCGCATCGAGCAGTCGTTCAATAAGCGCGCGGTCTACAGGGTCCTTCTTGACTCTCCCAATCGTTCTGCGCGTGCGAATCGCTTCTTCAACGTTCATCTTCCGTATCTCCTCCATTCATTTGAGTTGTTCCTTCTGCCGTTTGACAAACCTATTACTCGAAAAGATTCAAATACTCGCCGTACCCTTCTTGCTCCAGCTCATTTTTGCCAATGAACCGCAGAGATGCGGAGTTAATGCAGTACCGAAGCCCGGTTGGCTGCGGTCCGTCATCGAACACATGGCCGAGATGGGAATCGCCTTCCTTGCTGCGAACCTCAACCCTTACCATATAATGCGAGGTGTCAGTATGTTCTGCTATTGCTGAAGCCTGCAGCGGCTTCGTAAAGCTCGGCCATCCGCAGCCTGCATCGTATTTATCGCGGGAGCTGAACAGCGGCTCTCCTGACACAATGTCCACATAGATGCCATCCTCGGTGTGATCCCAGTACTCGCCTGTGAACGGACGCTCCGTTCCGCTGTTTTGCGTTACTTCGTATTGAATTGGGGTCAGACGCTGCTTAAGCTCGTCTTTGTCCTTCTTAACCGTCCAGTTCTGCGAGATAAACGCGTCGCGGCCGGAACCTTTACGGTACATTTTATAACGGTAAGGGTTCGTTTTATGATAGCCCTGGTGATAATCCTCTGCCGGGTAAAATGCCTGCGCCGGCTCGATTTCCGTTACGATCGGACGATCGAAGCGGCCGCTAACCTCGAGCTCCTGCTTGGAAGCCTCAGCCAGCTCGCGCTGCTTCTCATCATAATAATAAATGCCCGTCCGGTAAGACTCGCCGCGGTCATGGAACTGGCCGCCCGCATCCGTCGGATCAATTTGCATCCAGAATATGTTGAGCAGCTTCTCGTAGGGAAAAATTTGCGGATTGTACGTAATTTGCACCGCCTCCGCATGGCCGGTCGTCTCCGAGCAAACCTCCTCATAAGTCGGGTTGACGGTATGGCCCCCCGTATAGCCGGAAACGACCGAGATAATGCCGGGCATTTCTTCGAAAGGTGAGACCATGCACCAGAAGCAGCCGCCTGCGAACATGGCTTTGGCTTTGGTTTGGCTTGCGCCGTTATTTGTAATTGGTTGATCCATACTGATCATCCTCCTCAATGGTCTAATGATAATGACTATCTCTAGTATACATGACGAGGTGGGTCAACAACAAAAAAGGAGGAAGCGCCGAGTCCATAAGGCGCTTCCTCCAAATCATTATGATTTAAAATCCGATGCTGGAAGAAATACGAATAAGATCGGCAATGAGCTTGCTCCAGGCGACGTATATTGAATGGTCACCTCAGGCGCTGCCTGCAGGCCTGCCGCTCCCTCAGGTCTTAGCTGCGTGTAAAGCAGCGCACCCTCGCCTACTTTCACATGTCCGCCGGACGGCACCGAAACGACTTTCCCGTTCACCGTGACCGCTCCTTGGAAAATACCCGCGCGCGGATTCAAAATAATACGCGTTCCGTAAGCGACGCTTTTGAGCTTGATCGTCGTCACGGCGCCATACTCCCCGCCGTTAATCGTCATTCCGCCCGTCAGCGCATCCACGCCCGCCATAGCTGGACCGCGCTGGCCAAGGCGAAGCTTGCTTTCGGTCACGCCAACCTTTTCAGTTACTTCGATATATTGATCGGTATCAAAAAACTTGCCGCGGTTGCCGACTTTCTCCAGCTCCGGCAGCTTAAATACCACGCTTACCGGATCCGTGAATTCTTTTAGCGCCATCGTCGAGAAGGTCAATTCGCCATCCATGTCCACATCAAGCAGGCCGGAAAAGCCTTCATCCGGATTCATGATGATTTTCTCCATCTCCGGCATGAGGTTGATGGATGCGCCCGGCTCAATGATCATTTCGCGCGGCTGAGACGGCACAAAATATCTGCTTACCGCAGCGGATCCGAACTGAAGCGCGCTTACGCTTGGTCCAGCCAATCCCCGGTTGCCTATCGTCAGCTTAATGCTCTCCTCACCCTTGTTCGTTGCGACTACCGCTAGCTTTAGCCGTTCTTGGGAGCCGTTGCGGTGATGGAGGAACAACCGGCTTGGATCATTCAACGTATCCTCATAGAGGAGACCCTCACCGAAGAAACGCTCCGGCGCATTCGACATGTACAACGTGCGTCCGCTCTTGGATTCAATGGTCGAAACCTCTTTAAAGGTGTTCATCAGCTTTCCGTCGAGTACGAATTTATCGCCCGGATTACCATAACGCATGTAATATTCGTAAGGCGAGTACATCACTTCATCCGTAACGGTGATATCTTGTGACACGACTCCGCTGCTAAGTCCTTCGCTGTCGTAAACGCTCAGCGTTACCGTGTAGACGCCCGGCTCGAAATAGGTGCTTTTGCGTCCTGTCCAGATCGGTTTAACGGTCTTGCCGTCCGGATCATAGCTGAGATCCTCGTATTCGATATTCTCGCCCTGCTTCACTTCGAGCGGTGCATTGAATTTGGCTACGGGCGCGACATTCGGCTCCGGCTGAATCGTAATAGTGATTTGCTTCAGCTGCGCGTTATAGACGTAACCCGCATTCCATAGGAACTTTACCGCGGATAAAGGGACATGCATCGTGCCATTGATCCGCATAGCCGCATTTGGCAAAAGCAAATAGCTGCCGTTGCGGTTCGCACCGCGCATGTTAACGTTCAGTGTTACTTTGTTGAAATAAGTATCGATATGAGTACCCTTGCTATCGTTATATACGCTTGCGCCTACAGAAGTCGCAATCGTACGGACAGGAATCATCGTGACTCCTTTTACCACCGGAAGCGGCGTTGTCATTTGCTGCGTTTTCCCGTTCAACGACATTTGTTTCGAACCGTGGACAAATACCAATTTTATCGGCTGACGCTCTGCCGCATGCGCCTCTTCCTTCGCTCCAAACCCTGCTCCCACAAGCGAAACTAGCAAGCTAGCAACAACAATTCGCTTGGCCATTCGACTGATCCAATTCACTTTACTCATCCTGTTCTCCTTCCAAATTTACAGCATCGACTGCTGCATCCCATATGGTTAGACGCACAAGTGGGTAAGAATGTTCCGCTGATTTTTAAAATTTACAATTTATTTCCACCTCACATAGGGGACATCTACTTCTCTCTTTGTTACAATAAGATGACATGCGCAACTATTTGGCATGATTTGATGTCTAGAATACTGAACCCCATGCTTGCAGTTCGTTCATCCGATCTTTCGTGCAAGTGACTAACAAGAGAGGTGAATGAATAGAATGAGTGATTTGATTTTGGAACAACGTACTGCCAGCCAATACGACAAGAAGACACGCAAAAAGAGAGGAAACCGTACCTTTCTCCTCTTCGTCTGCGTATGGGTCATTATTATATGCTCCGGCATACTTGGCGCGAAATGGTATACCGAACGGATTCAGCAAACCTTATCCGCGGATCTGGAACGGCAAACCGCAAGCCAAATTACAGCCATGCAGCAAACCTACGAGGCTCGCATGCTTCAGCTTGAAACGGATTATACGGCAGATCTTACTGAGCTTAAGGCAAAGGTGGATGCGCTAAACGAGCTGCTTACGTTCACGAAGGATAATGCGGCCTCCAAGACCGATAACAGCAACAAGCTGTACACGCAGCTGAACGAGGTGAAGAAGCAGCTGAATGAGCTGCAGAAGAACTTGGATGTGCTCAAATGAATATCACCGTAAGAGCATTAAACCGTACCGCCTTACTCGCATGTGCCCCTTTTCTAGGCGTAATGATCTGGCTGCTATTATCCGATATGGTCATTCAATTATCTACCGAAGCATTCCCGAAACCTGTCACCGAACAAGCAAGGCTGCCCGAAGCCGATATTACGCATGCCGCGGCAGGCCTTGATCTCGCCCAGGAAATTGCGTCGCAAACGCGGGAATCGATTCAAAGGCAAATAAAACTGTACCAGCAGACGAATGCGGATATGGCGAAAATTTCGTCGATTGCAGCCTCCCAAGCGATGAAGCCTCTGCAAATTTACGATCGCAATATTACGCGAAAGCTTGGCAATGCGTCTGCAACCGTTGAATCCGACAAGCTTAGAGCCCAGCTCTTCTACATAAAAGCAGAAAACTTTACGGCCTACGCGCTAAAAGTAAAGCTGAAGAGCAAAGATGCCATGACGATGTCTCTCGGTGGCGACGAGCTCGGCAAAGCAGAGTCTACGCTTGCTGCGGTCAACCGTCACGGAGCCATTGCGGGCGTCAATGCGGGCGGCTTTGCGGATGGACGCGGCAAGCGTTATCCGCTCAGCACGACCATCGTGGACGGTAGCTACGCAACAGGCTTTGAACCGCCTCACGCGGATTTGTTTTTTGTCGGTTTAAATGAACAGAATGAGCTGATCGGCGGGAAATTCGTAAGCAAGGCGCAGCTGGATGCCCAGAAACCAAGATTCGGCGCTTCCTTTGTGCCCGTGCTGATGAGAGGCGGGGCTCCGCAGCCGATCCCGATCAAGTGGCAGACAAGCCCGAAGCGGGCGCCGCGAACCATTGTAGCCAACTATAAAGACGATCAACTGCTGTTTATCGTAGCCGACGGCTATAACGAATCCGGGAGCTCCGGCGCCACGCTTGGCGAGATGCAGCTTCTCCTTCAGCGTTATGGCGCCGTGGACGGCTATAATCTCGATGGCGGCGGCTCCTCATCACTTATTTTTAATGGACGAGTCATTAATAAGCCTTCGGATGGACAGCTTCGGAAGCTGCCGACTCACTTTCTGTTTTTCAAATAATTAGGCTCGCATAGCGCGTGACGATGATTTCTGAATATACTACTATCGAGCTTCCCAATTCAGACTCCTACTATCGTTTTTCGGAAAGGAGCAGCACGGATGGGCATCGGATCGAAATGGTATCGCAAATCATTGTTGACGATTACGGGCATGCCGCTTGTAGAAAAGCTTTCAACGAACTATGGCAAAAGGCTCGCCAGCCGGTTTATTGCGGGAGAAACGCTTGATGAAGCTTTGGATGAAATCGAGAAGCTGGGTGAGCTCGGCATTATGGCGACCCTTGATCATCTTGGGGAAGGCATTCGGGATTTAAGCGAGGCAGCGGCATACAAGGAACAATACCTGAAGCTAATCGAGGGCATTGCCAAGCGTAAAGTAAACTCCAACGTCTCGTTAAAGCCGACCCAAATGGGACTCGCGCTAGACCATGCAGCCTGCTTTGCAAATATTCGAGATGTTGTGAAGCATGCGCGGCGCCACCGAAACTTCGTTCGAATCGACATGGAGAATACCCCTTTCACCCAAGCGACAATCGATATCGTCAAACGGCTTCATGCCGAGGGGTTGACCAATGTGGGTACCGTGCTGCAGGCTTACTTATTCCGAACGGAGCAGGATGTCAGGGATTTGCTGCAAGCACGGATAAGCCTTCGCCTCGTCAAAGGCGCCTATAAGGAATCAATCGAGGTTGCCTATCAAGACAAGGGCAAAGTCGTCGATAGCTTCAAAAACATGATTAAGCTTCATTTGGATAAAGGCATTTATACCGCGATCGCTTCGCATGACGATGCGATTATCAGCTGGGTGAAAACCTACGCGCGCGCGCATCGCATTCCAAAAAACGCCTTTGAGTTCCAAATGCTGTACGGTCTCCGAATGAGTGAGCAGGCCCGTCTGGCAAAGGAAGGCTACCGCATCCGCTGCTACGTCCCCTATGGAAGCATGTGGTATCCCTACTTCACCCGCCGTTTGGCCGAAAAGCCCGCTAACCTTATGCTGGTGCTCAAGAATATGTTCTAAAAGAAAAGCTGAAGCCTGTGCGGGCTTCAGCTTTTTTTAAAATATAAGAATTTATAAGTTTTCGAAGCTTATCGGGATTCTTATATTTCACCGCGAAACGAGCTTTTGCCTCCAAAGGATGGCGACAGCTGTTTACGCTTGTCATTCCAATGCGTTTGCCGAGGAGCTGGAAGGGATGGGCTCGTCAATCATCCGATTACCGGACGATGCTCGGGCTGATGGCGGACGACAGAGCCGTCTGCTAAGCGCAGCCACGATTCCACGTTCCTCTCGTTCTCGGTCAAACGGATCACGCGGGCGCCTCGCGGGAAGCCTTCCTTGCCATAGGTATTGTACCCGGTCGCCCGTCCGTAATAAAGGCGGATCCCGTAAAGCTCTCCCCAAAAATCGTTCGTATGGTCATGTCCGCAGAAGGTTGCTGTTACGTCACCCTGTGCCAGCATTGCCGAAAAGAAACCTGCTTGCGTCCGTGCGGCGCAAACTTCTTCGTTTTTATCCCCATAACATATTTCCCTGTCCCATACTTCTTGATATTCCGGGAGCGGGATGTGAAAGAATGCGATGGCCGGCAATACTTCATCCTGCATCCGAGCTCTCCATCCCCGTGACTGTTCCAAGTACCACTGCACTTGATCATGCTGAATCCAATCGTAGCCGGGAACGCTGGGCAGCCTGGAGTAATCGCCGGAGTCAAGGCAATAGAGCAAGGCGGCCGCTTGATCGTTGTCAGCCCCGAAGACAGGAAGCACATAGTTGCCTGTGCCGTGGATTTCCCGCGGTCCAGGTTCAGCTAAAGTATACGTGTGCTTCAGCACCTCGCCCATCAGCTCGTCGCGGGTAATGTCGTTCTCCGTATCATGATTACCGAATACGATCCCCCATGGAATGCCGCGCTGCTCCGCAGCGGCAACCGCCTCCCGAAACGCTTGTTTCGGATCGTCGCATAAGCATGACCCATCCGAATCCTTGCCCGTATAAATGACATCCCCCGTAAACATAACAAAATCCGGTTGTTCAGCATCAAGCACAAGCTCCATCGCTGCTTTCGACTGCAAATCCAGCTCGCCCCCGTCCTGCCAATGAATATCGGTAAATTGGACAATGGTAAAAGTGCCGTCTTTGCGAAAACGAAGCTCTTTAGCGTTTCCCATCTTCATCCTACTCCCTCTCCAATAAGTAGATAAAACAATGATTTAATGCCCGGATGACGCAATCATGATGATGCCCATGACAACAGCGACCGAAGCCGTAATTCTTCGGATCCCCTGCGACTCCTTCAACACGAAAAGGCCGAGCAGCGTGCCGAATACGATGCCTACCTCCCTCATAGGCGCGACCGTTGAAACATTGGCATTTCTAGCTGCAAACAAAAACAGCAAATACGAACCAGGCGACAAAATAGCGCCAATCCATATCCGATTCGAATGTGTGCGGATAACATGCCTTAAACGATTAGAATGAACAACCGCAGGCGTCAATCCAAGCACAAATCCGATGTTCGTCACTTCAAGCAGCGCGAGCGGTGAAAGATGCTGCAAATTCGCCTTATCGATAAGCGTATAAATGGTAATGCATAGGCCGACGCTCATGGCCAGCAGCATCGGCTTAAGCGAAGCTTGCTGCCCCTTGCCCGAGGATCTTCCAAGCATGACGACGAACCCGGTCAGCATAAAGCAGAGTCCGATCCAGCCCCATAAAGCCAAAACCTCGTCAAACAAAATTACCCCAAACGCTGGAATAAGCAAGGTTGGCGTGCCCCGCATGACGGGGTACACTTGCGATAAATCACCGGCGTTATAGGTGTAGGCAAGCAGCAGCGAGTAGATGCTTTGCATGATAAGCGACGCCCCGATTAACAGCCACATAGCCAGCGATAATGATGCGCCAGCTAACTCATTGACGAGCGTCGGCAGCAAGAGAATGGTCGCTGGCATATAGATCACCCATAAGAAAACTGCTTTATCCGTGCTTTGCTTCGCCAGCATATTCCATACGGCATGTGCCAAGCCGGAACACAATACAAGAATAATAGAGATAACAAGCAATGAGGCAACAACTCCTCTAATCCTTCTTTTCCAACATAATAACACACAAACACACACATTTACAATAACTTAATATAAAATACACAACAGTCAAAAAAAAAGATCCTTGGCCATTTGCCAAGAATCGTTAGGACATCGAAGCCCCTTTTCCTTATTCCATTCTACTCGTAAACGATCTCAATACCGCTCCGTTTGTATTTCGCGACTAAATCCAGGTCGATCTTCGAATCCGTAACGAACCGTTCAACCTCCCCACAGCCGCATACCTTGAGCAGGGAGACCTGATCAAATTTGCTGCTGTCGGCAAGAGCGATTGTGCGTTTCGCTTTCGCTTGCATGATTTTCTTCACCTGCACCTCGCCAATCGCGTTGTCGGTAATGCCGTCTTCCAATGTAACCCCGCTCATGCTCATAAAGAAAAGGTCTGCGTGGAAGCGGGACGCGAATTCTTCTGCCAAATCACCGATAATACTCTGTTCCTCTTGCCGGATAACGCCGCCGATCATAACCAGCGTATAACCGGGCATATCCATTAATTCATTTATGATCGGAAGCGAATTCGTAATGATCGTTAGTTTATCGAACTTTGCCTTGAGCGCCTTCGCGATCTGCGTGTTGGTTGTGCTAACATCGAGTGCGATGGACATCCCTTCCGTTACATATCGAACGGCCAGCTGCGATAATTCCGTCTTCTCCGTCAAATAGATCGATTCACGAATCGGCAATGGGATTTCGGTGCTATAGTCCAACTCTTTCAGAATCGCGCCGCCATGGACCCTCTGCAAATATCCGGCATTCTCTAAATGCTCCAGATCCCGCCGTATCGTTTCGAATGAAACGCCGAACGCTTCCATAAGCTCCGATGCACGAATGGATTTATCCGAATTTATTTTCTGGATAATTAATTGATGCCGCTGCTGTACAAACAATTGCTTTCACTCCTTTATTGCCAAAACTTCCGGACTTCATTGCTTCTGATTAGTAGTCTACCATAAATTGGCCGGGAGAGCTTAACCGATAGATACCATCGTCCACCGAAAGCTTTGCATGCAGAAGACTGATGCAGCAGGACGTTTATGGCCTGTTTAGTTAGCTCCGTTAATTTTTAACGCTATAGCTGCCTTCAGCATTTGCATGTCGCGCTCGCTGTTCAAATAAAGCCGCTCCGCTTCCTGCTGGGTAATGGCTTCGAAACGGAAGCGATCGCCTGGCTTTAGCTGCGCGAATACCGGAATATCAACCGTGGCGACCTGCGCGATACGCGGATAACCGCCGGTTGTCTGTCTATCGGACAATAACACGATGGGATTGCCGTCAGAAGGGAGCTGGACGGTGCCGTTTGCGACTGCCTCCGAAAGCAGCTCCTGAGGCGAAGCGAGCGCAAGCTTCTGCGCGCCTTCAAGCCGGTAGCCCATACGGTCGGACTGCACGGCGATTTGATACGTTTGACGAAACAGCGCCTGCTGGCTGTCCTCCGTAAACAGCTCGAAATGGGAGCCAGGCATTGCGCGAATGATGGGGTCTGCCAGACTATCCGCTATCGCAAAATGACTCGCATGCCAATGCGGCACGGCGAAGCCTCCATTCAGGCCGCCGCTCAGCAACGATTTGATTCGCTCGGACAGCAAGCCTGGAGCCTGGGCAGAAAGCACATCTCCCGACTTAAGCGCTCGACCCTGATAACCTCCGATGGCGCCGCGCAAATAAGTGCTCCTGCTGCCCATCACGACAGGCACATCAAATCCTCCAGCGATCGCTAAGTAAGAACGGCAGCCCGATTGGCAGGCTCCGAATTTAATGATGGATCCGGCGCGAATGAGTGCAGGCCGCCAAAGCGGCAGCCGCTCACCTGCCGCTTTCACGGAAAGATCTGCACCGCAGATCGCGAGAATAATATCTTTGTCGATAAGCAGCTCCGCTCCGGCCAGCGTTATCTCCAGCACGGCTTCATGGCCTTCATTGCCGACCAACACATTAGCTGCCCGCGCTGCTCCCGTATCCATGGCTCCTCCCGGTACGACGCCGTATTTCTGAAAGCGATACCTGCCGAGATCTTGAACGGTAGATAGCAGGCCGGGACGAACGACGGTTATACTCATAATTCACCTTCAATGTACAGCTTATATTCTTCGCTCGTTATCGGCTTGAACTGCACGGAATCTCCGGGCCTAAGCAGGCTTGGAATCTCTTCCTGCGGGCGAAACAGCGCAAGCGGCGTCCTGCCTATAAGCTGCCAACCGCCCGGAGTCGATACGGAATAAACCCCCGTCTGTTTGCCCGCGATACCGACGCTGCCCCGCGGGATGCTCGTTCTCGGCGTCTGATGTCTTGGTGCCGCTATTCGCTCCGACATCCCGCCCAAATAGGGAAAGCCGGGCGCGAAGCCCAGCATATACACCAAATAAGATCCGGCTGCATGAATCGCAATAACCTCTTCCTCCGAGAGCCTATTAAGCTTCGCTACAAGCGAAAGATCGGGTCCGTATTCGCCGCCGTAGCAGACAGGGATCTCCACGGTCCTGGTCAACTGATCCGCTGCGCTTAGCAGCTCTTTGCTAAGGTATGTCTCCAGCCTTGCGCGAACCGTTTCAAAAATAGTATCATGCTTAAGCTCTTCCCCAGCACGGCTTCTGCTCACGAGCAGCGGATCATAATGGATGGCTACCGCGGCAAAAGAAGGCACACACTCTATAAAGCCGGCAAACGGCTGCGCCTCTATAACATCAGTAAGGCTCCTCACGAAACGATTAAGCTCGGTGCTGATGCAGCTGGCCAAACGAAAAATGATCGCTGAATCCCCAAGCGGCAGCAGCTCATAGGGGAACGGACTATCCTTTATCATCATCTTCATGCCCCATTTCCCGCTTTTTTTACGGCAATCCCCTCTGCTTCCAAGGCTTCCCGAAGTCGCTGCACATGCTCCAGTGCACCTGGCGTATCGCCATGCACGCATACTGTATCTGCTTTCAAAATAAATCCGCTCTGCTGACGGGTTTGGACCTCTCCCTCTTTAATCATTTTGACCGCTTGTGCAGCCGCACGGCCCGCATCCACAATCACTGCGCCCGCTATCTCTCGCGGCGTAAGCGATCCGTCCGACTCATAGGTTCGATCCGCGAACACTTCATTTATCGTATGCAAGCCGATAGCTTTTCCTGCGAGAATAAGCTCGCTGCCCGCCAAACCGAACAGCAGGAGGCTAGGGTCAACCCTATAGACTGCCTCGGCAATTGCATCCGCCAGCTGCCTGCTCCTCGCTGCCATATTATAGAGAGCGCCATGCGGCTTCACATGCCGAACAGTGCCCCCTTCCGACTTGGTAAAAGCTTGAACGGCCCCCAGCTGATACACCGTCATATCGTAAGCTTCCTCCGGCGTGATGTCGATCACACGTCTCCCGAATCCGGCCAAATCAGGCAGTCCGGGATGCGCGCCGATGGCTACGCCGTGCTCCAGCGCCAGCTTCACCGTACGGCGTATCGTCGCGGCATCACCAGCGTGAAAGCCGCAGGCAATATTTGCTGAAGTAATATATTTCATCAGCTCGCTGTCCGAGCCGGTGTGGTACACGCCAAAACCTTCACCCATATCGCAATTCAAATCGACCTGCTTCACAAGGCTCCTCCTTTCGCGTACTCAAATATGCTATTTCAAAATTATATCAAATTACCACCGAGCGTAAACGGCTGTCGCTTTCCTATGGCGGCAAAGCTCGTTTCGCGTAGATCTATAAGCATATTTATAATGTGAAAACCTATAAATTCTTATAGATCGAGCGTAAATGGCTGCAGCCTTCCATAAACCTTTGTACGCAAAAAAAGAAGCAGCGCCGGTCCAGCGCTGCTTCTTCCTTTATGAACTCTATTCCCCGCCCATGAACACGTAACGGCCAATAATCAGCACCGCTAGAATCCACATGAGCCAGTGAACCTTGTATTTCCCTTTGCCCGTTGCATTCGCAACCGTTGCAAGCAATACGTACGAAACGATACCGAATGAAATACCGTTTGCAATGTTGTACGTCAACGGCATAAATGCGAGTGTCAGGAATGATGGAATGGCGTAAACCATATCCGAAAAATCGATATCCTTGACCGATTGCATCATCAGCACGCCTACGATAATAAGCGCGGCAGCCGTTGCCGCACCCGGAACAAGCGCAACGATCGGTGACAAGAAGATCGCAAGCAGGAAGCAAATGCCCGTTGTTACGGCAGTCAAGCCTGTACGTCCGCCTTGCGCAATGCCTGCCGAGCTTTCGACGAATGCGGTAACCGTGCTCGTACCGAGCACCGCGCCGCCGCTGACGCCGATGGCATCCACGAACATTGCCTTACCAACACGCTTCTTGCCTGTTTCCGGATCCTTCATATAACCTGCGCGGTTTGCCGTACCGACGAGCGTACCGAACGTATCAAACATCTCAACGAAGGTAAACGTCAGGATAACCGTTACAAGCCCGACTTCAAACAGGCCCGCAAAGTCGAAATGCCAGAAGTTCATTTTCGAGAAATCAGGCACCCAGGTTTGGCCCGTAAATGCGGCTTTCACGTCAACATGGCCAATTAGAATCGCGATAACGGTCGTGCCTAGAATGCCGAACAAAATGGCTCCCGGTACGCGAAGCACCATCAGCACGCCGATGAGCAGCAGCGCAATAACTGTAAGCACAACCGTCTCATTGTGGAAGCTTCCCAGCTGGATAACGGTTTCGGATCCGCTAACCGGCGTGAACACTCCTGCCTTGATGTCTGTGAAGCTTGATACGGCGATTGTCATAATGCCGCTGTTTTTCAAGCCGATAATCGTAATAAACAAGCCGATACCGACCGTAATCGCATGCTTCAGGCTGTCTGGAACAGCGGTGATAAGCATTTGGCGAATTTGCGTCAGCGTTAAGATAATAAAAATAATTCCTGAAATAAAGACGGCTGTCAGCCCCATTGCAGGCGAGATCGGGGTATCCGTAGACGCCGATGCGATCACGACGGATGCAAAGTACGCGTTAAGGCCCATACCGGGAGCAAGCGCAACAGGAAAGTTAACGAACAAGCCCATTGCAATGGTGAAAATTCCGGCAGCAAGCGCCGTAGCTAGAAATACGGCAGTCCAGTCTAAGCCTGCTGGCGTAAGTATAATTGGATTGACAGCCAATATATATGCCATCGTCATGAAAGTCGTCAGCCCCGCCATAATCTCTGTTCTGACATTTGTTCCGTGTTCCTTTAAGCGAAAGAAACGTTCCATTTTGATTACAAACCTCCCAAAAATGTGGTGGAACAAACAAAGAAACCTAGGAATAAATGCAATAAATCGCATTTCTCCTAGGCTCTGCAAAAAGGGGAAAAGTATACCCGCTGGACCGATGCGAGCTTTTCCGCCATTTTCGTAGCCTGATCATTTACGGTGACCGAGTAGAGACTCTCAAGCCGATTCTTGAGATTATACGAAAAAATATGCTGTTGTTGTTTTCCGTTTTCAATTCTAAAGAGAATATGTCCACTTTGTCAACAACTTTTACGAACATTAATGGCAATAAATACCTTCATTATTCGTTTTTAGCAATCATTTTGAGAAGTACTATATCTTCTTGACGAGTGAACGGTACATCAGGAATAGGAAATAAGGAGCTCCGATCAGCATAATGATCAGTCCAGACGGAATCTCCTTCGGCGCCATCACCGTTCTGCCGAGTGTATCCGCCAGCACGAGCAGCAAGCCGCCAAGCAGACCCGATAACACAATGGAGCGTCTCGTATGGTGACCGACCATCATTCGCACCGCATGCGGCGCCATCAGTCCAAGGAAACCGATCGTGCCCACGCTTGCAACTGCGCCGGCAGCGAGCAGCACTCCGATAATCATTGCCCAGAGGCGCGTTCCTTTCACCGGCAAACCAAAGCCCGTCGAGCTTTCGTCTCCGAATGCGAGCAGGTCAAATTTTCTGCCCAAATAATAAGCAGCCGGCAACAGAATGATAAGAAAGATAAAAATGCTGTTAAACTGATCCCACCCTCGCCCGTAGGTTGTGCCGGTAATCCAGACGAAAGCCGTGCTGCTCCAAAGGCTTGCTTTCACGATCATCGCCTGTATGCCGGCAGAGCCAATGGCAGATACCGCGATGCCAAGCAAAATAAGTACCGAAGGGTTAAGCGACTTGCGCCATGCCAAGAAAAATACAAAGGCTGCTGAGATAACACCGCCTGCAATAGCGGCAATTGGAAGAGCGAAAATCGGCAGCGTAGGCCAAGCGACCAACACCACCAAAGCGCCAAAGCCCGCACCTGAGGTTACTCCGATAATCGAGGCATCCGCAAGCGGATTGCGGACAGCGCTTTGAATGAGCACGCCGCTGATCGCCAGCGCAATGCCACCGCCAGCCGCAACAAGCGTGCGCGGAAGCCGTAAATTCAGCAGTACGGAGTAAGAGTCGTCTCCTGCCCCAACAAGACTTCTAAGCAATTCCATGATCGGGATTTTCGTCCCGCCGAGCGACAAACTGACTAGGATTAAGACGGCCAGCAATACGGCCATGGAAATCGCAGTCGGCGTAAAGCGCATGCGCAGCGGGGCTCCCCCGATGCTCATCGACGACTGTCCCGTGCCCGAGCCGGAAATGTTTTTCATCTTGGTAAGTACCAGCCAAATGAGCCAAGGTGCGCCGATGATCGCCATCACAGCGCCGACCGGCATTTCGCCGAGACTGCTGCGCACCATGCGGGCGAGCAAATCCGCAGCCGTTATGAGCAGCGCGCCCCAAAGCGCACTCGCTGGAATGAGCAAGCGATGCTTGCGAATGCCTGAGAGACGGACCAGATGCGGGGCAACAAGCCCGACAAAACCAATCGGTCCGACAACGCTGACCACGATCGCTGCCATAAACACCGAAAGCGTAAGTCCGCCCGCCCGGGTGAGGCCAACGCGCTGTCCTAACGAGCGCGCGGTCGATTCATCCAGCTCCAGCGCGTCGAATTGGCGGCCTGCGAATATGGCGATAACGAGCAGCGCTGCCACGAACGGCCAGGCATACTCGACGCCGCTCCAGTCGAGCTGGATCAAGGTGCCCGATCCCCATAAAAACAAGGATTGTGTTTCTGTCTCTTTAAAAATGTGAATGGCCGACGTAAATGCGCCGAGCACCAACGATACGATCATACCCGATAAAGCCAGCCGAACCGGCGTTGCCGTGCGGCCCCCGCCAAGGAAATAAGCAGCCAGCGCGGCCAGGAAGCCCCCGCCTGCTGCCAGTAAAAAAGGGAACTGATGCTGCAGCGCAGGAAAAGCAACCATGCCGAGCACAACCATAAAGTAGGCGCCCGCATTAATCCCCAGTGTATCGGAGGCGGCGAGCGGATTTTTCGTTATGGTCTGCAAAAGCGCACCTGCGGCAGCAAGGGCGGCGCCGGCGATGATGCCGATTACCGTCCGCGGCATCCGGATATCCCAAAGCAGGTTATGCTCCATTATGTCACCCTGCCGGTGCATTAAACCGTCAAACACGGTAGCTGCCGGAATCTGTGCTTCCCCAAAGCACAGGCTCAGCACAGACAGAACGAAAAGGGCGGCAAGGCCGCCCCCGAATATACCGATCATTCGCCAAATCATACCCAATGAGGCTTCGTTTTTGTGATTCGTCATCATCTCGCTCATTTCGTCAAAACATTTACGACTTGGTCAACGATCACTTTGGAGGAGATCGGACCGCCGAACACCCATGTTGCGCTGTCGAGGGCAAACGTACGTTTTTCTTTCACGAAGTTCAGGCCGTTCCATACGGAATTGTCTTTCAGCGCGCCTGCAAAAATGTCGTCGTCCTTTTGAACGATATAAAGCAGGTTCGTATCTTGAACGGCAGGCAGCGCTTCTACAGTCGAAGTGCTAAAGCCGTAAAGCTCGAAATTTTCGGATTTCCAATCGTTTTTCAGACCAATACGGTCCAGTGTTTGCACCGCCAAAGAGTTGCCTGTGAACAAACGCATCGTTGCAGCGTTCTGGTAGCTGAATGCTTGCGTAAGTACATAGTTCAAGCCGTCTTTGCCAGCTGCAGCCAGCTTTGTTTTCGCATCCGCATAATGCTGGTCGAGATCAGCAAGCACTTTGTCGCCTTCCGGTGTTTTGCCTACTGCTGCAGCAATCGATTTGAACATATTGATCATCTCGGTGTACTGGTCGCCTTGGCCATCCGGCGGGTACAGGCTGAATATAAGTGTCGGCGCAATGCCTTTCAGCTGATCGTAGATCGCTTCGTGGCTGTCCGTGTTCGCAATAATCAGATCAGGCTTCAAGGATGCGATAGTCTCAAGGTTAGGCTCGTGGCGGAGACCAACGTCTGTCACGCTTGCGTCAAGTGGAGCTTCGCCCGTTACCCACAGCTTATAGTTTTCATTGTCCGCGTTGCCGATAGGCTGCATGCCTAGCGCAATAATATCCTCTGTAAATGTCCATTCCAATACAACAACCTTTTGTGCAGGCTTATCAAGCGTTACTTCGCCTTTAGCATCCTTAACAACAATTGGGCCGGATGCCGCTTCAGTACTCGCATTGGTCTCAGCTGCATTGGTTTCGGCCGCATTGCCGTTTTTCTCGTTCGCTGCTGTCGTGTTAACCGAATTGTTCGCACCGCAGCCAGCCGCAACCAGCATAACGACGATCACCATAATCAAGCTCATTAAACGTTTGTTCATTTCCTCGTACCCCCTATTTTTATAAACCATTACATCTACATTGAATGATAACCATTTTCGTTATGTTGATAATGATTATCATGTTCAAGAACTTTAGTAATCTTATAACCGTTTCAGATATATGTCAATACAATTTTTTTCTTGTTTTCAATTCAAAGAAAAAGGGCGGGAATCTTGCTCCCGCCCTTCTCATTGCTGCTCCGTAGGCAGCTTATATTCATTCGCTTTTAAAAAAGTTAGGTAAATAAGCTTTGTTCGCCTCAAGCATCTCTTCAAGCAGCAGCTTCGCAACCGCTACGCTTGGAACGAGCGGATGATGCACCATCGCTTGCAGCGCGATGCCTCTATCACCGCTAATCGCAGCCTCGATTGTCAGCGATTCGTAAGTTTTCACGGCATGCATGAGCCCTTTGATTTGCTCAGGCACACGCTGAAGCGGCAGCGGGATCGGTCCCTGCGCCGTAACGACGCAGTTGACTTCAACGCTCGCATCCTCGGGCAGAAAATCGATAATATTGCCGTTTCTCACGTTCAGCGTTTGAATATCCCGCTTATCCGTATACAGCGCATGCATAAGATTGACAGCGGCCTCGGAGTAATAAGCACCGCCGCGCTTCTCAAGCTGCTTCGGCTTCTCATTCAAATTCACGTCCTTATAAAGCTCGAACAGCTCCGCTTCTACCCGGCTTACGACTTCCGCGCGCGTGCCGTTTGTCGCAAGCGACTCGGTCATTTCCGCAAGCATCGCATCCGTCATGTAGAAATAGCGAAGATAATACGTCGGCAGCGCGCCAAGCGAACTCAGGAAATCCGCATCCCAGTCAAAAGCGGTAACGTTTGTGGCCGAATAATCCCTGCCGCCGCCAATCATCTCCTGCAGCTTATCCTCGCCATTCACGTAAGCGGCCGTAACCCAGTGAAGATGGTTAATGCCAACAAATTCAGGCAAAACCTCTCGTTCGCTGACGCCGTATTCCTTTGCCAGAAATTTTTGGAAGTTAATGGGTGAATTGCATAGGCCGACCGTCTTTACGCGGCTGTGCTTCTGCACGGCTTCCGTCACGATCCCTGCCGGATTCGTAAAATTCAGCATCCATGCATCGGGAGCCAGCTCTTCTATATCTCTGCAAATATCTAGAATGACCGGCACCGTGCGGAGCGCCTTGAACATACCTCCCGGCCCCGTCGTCTCCTGCCCGATGACACCGTGCGATATCGGAATATGCTCGTCGCGCCGCCTAGCCTCCAGCAGCCCTACCCGCATTTGCGTCGTTACAAAATCAGCTCCGGCAATCGCTTCTCGGCGGTCTAGCGTTAATTTCACTTCAATCGGCAAACCGGCCTTTTCAACCATCCGCCTGGCAAGCTCACCGACAATCGCAAGTTTATGGCGCCCCTCCTCGATATCAACGAGCCACAGCTCGCGAATCGGCATTTCGTCGTATTTTTTGATGAAGCCTTCCACAATTTCAGGTGTATATGAGGAACCGCCGCCAATGACGGCGACCTTTAATGTTTTTTTGGACAAGTGAACGAGCCTCCCTATATTAAAATGTAATTTTACGCAATGCGGAATCAACCGCTTGATCAATGGCAATGCCGCCGCAATCCATGGCGCTCATAACTGCTCCAATGACCGGGTCGACCGTCAATCTCACTGTTTTCGCTTGCGGCGCAGCTATAGCCAGCGCTTCTTTGATCGCATCAACCATATGAGGGGAGCCTCCCCGCGAGAGCACGCTGCCTGTCAAAACAACATCGAAGCTTTCTTGCTCCATGCCGAGGCGCTTGATTAGCGCAATAACCGCATTGGCATGCTCGCTGCCAGCTTCGCGCAGAATACGGATGGCAACTGCATCACCCAGTGACGCAGCTTCAAACATGACCTTAGCAAGACTATGAGACGGTCGCTTGCCGTTATAAAGCGCGTCATCGTACATTTCCTGGATGGTCGCATAGCCCAGCCGCTGCGGAACAAGATCGCTTAACAGCGTAGCTTGTTCCCTTCCCTCCGAGGACCGAATGGCGCTGCGGAAGGCATGAATCGCAAGATCCGTGCCCGAGCCGTGCCCATCGCCGAACAAATAACCGAAGCCGCCATACTGGAGCTCTTCTCCTTGCGGATTGCGGGCCGCCGCGTTAAATCCGGTACCGCTTATAATGACTGCCCCATACGATTGGTTTGTTCCGGCACGCATGCCGATCATCGTATCACATGCGATAGCGTATTGTTTATAATCAAGCGATGCGATCATCGGACGCAAAATCTCATAATCCGGCTCGCGATCGGCTCCGGCGAGACCAAAATACGCGAACGTCACCTGCTCCTTCGTTGCGCCCGCTTCCTGCAAGGCCTGCTGGCAAGCATCATCGATGCTTGTTCTCGCTGTTTCAAACGCGGTTTGGTGGTTTCCATTGCCACCGAGGCCTCTGCCGAGCACATGGCCTTTCTCGTCTACGAGCAGGGCGTGGGTTTTGCTGCCACCTGCATCTATTCCAAGAAAAATCATGATGTTCACGCTCCTTATTTGTACTTTCTTCTATTTCTAGCGTAACCGGCTGACGCCAGCCTTTGCGGCGAGAATTCGGTTCGCGTTGAAATAGAAGCAACGTATAACCATCTCATTTATACTTTCTTCTATTTTAAAATAAAAAACATCGCTCTTCTAATGAAAAAGAACGATGTTCTGATACAATCTTACTGTTTTTTATATTCTTAGCTCGGAAGGCTGCCTGCCGATATGCTGCTTGAACAATCGGTTGAAATTAGATAAATTGCGGAAGCCGCATTCCGCTGCCACTTCGATAATTTTCTTATCCGTGGATTCCAGCAAGTAAGCGGCCTGCGCCAGCCGAAGCTGGATTAAATAATCCATTGGCGATGTGCCGACGACCTGCACGAACAGCGAGCTGAACCTTGATGGACTTAGATGTGCCGCGTCTGCCAGCTCTGCAAGCGTCCATGGATGGGCAATATCGGTCTCGATATCGCGCAGCACGCCTCGAATCGTTTCCGTTCCGCGCGCATGCAGCGCTTCGTTTTTATTATTTTTCATAAAGTAACGATTGACGAACGCCAGCAGCTGAATGAGCTTCGCCCTCACAACGACCTCGAAATGCGGTTCCTTCCGCTTAAATTCAGCAGACATTTCCTTTAGAATTTCCCCTAGCCTCCCCAGCATAGGGTGCGTCCTATCCAGCACATGATCCAAACGCAGGCCGATATCACGGAACGGAATAAGCAGATCTGCATCATAACGCTGCTCAAGCGCAAGGATTGAAGAGTCTAACATGACGATGCTCATGACCAGCTCATCTGCTTCAAACGCCCGGTGCAAATCATTGGAATGAATGAGTACAACATCGCCTTGCTGGAAGTCATAGCGGTTCCCGTTAATCAAATAGTAGCCGCTTCCCTTCTCGATATAGTTGATTTCAAGCGCTTTATGCCAGTGCAGCCTTTGAAAGGTTGGCGTAACCCCCACAGATTGCGAAATGATAATCGGAAAAGCCTGCGGCAGCGCAATCTCGTCTTTGCTGATGGATGGCAATAGCTTCATTGTTTTCTCCTAAAAGGTTTGCGGATGCAAACCTGGCTTCGTAAGCATTGGCTTAGGTTTGCGGATGCAAACCTGCTCATCACAAATTATAGCAGATAGGCTTTGTTGACATCATCTGTAAATCGGGAATAATATTTAAACCAACGGTTAGTAACCAATGGTTATTTTCGTGCGAAGGAGGACTGCCGATGGCCGCAAAAAAAGAGCAGCGTTCCGAGGAAACGAAACGTTCGATTATTTCCGCTGCCGAGAAGCTTTTCGGCGAGAAGGGCTACGAAGCTGTAACGATTAGAGAAATCGCCAAGGAAGCAGGCTGCTCGCATACGACGATCTATATTTATTTTCAGGATAAAGAGGCTTTGCTTCATGCGCTATCTATCCCCATGCTGCTTCAGCTAAATGCGGCTTTAGATACGCTCGCTGCCGATGCCTTCCTATCCGCGGACGAGAAGCTCCGCCGCATGAATGAACGGTTTATTCGGTTCTGCTTGGATCACCGGAGTATGTATACCCTATTTTTCGAGGCGAAATCCGCTCGTAGCGATGAACCAGCGTCCGGTCTTGAAGTCAATCGGCTGCGCAACCATATGTTCAATATCATCATTCAGCTCCTAAAGACCAATCTTAATTTGTCCGAGGGCGAGCAGATTCTCAGCTGCTCACGCATTTATTCCTATATGCTGCGCGGAATCATCAGCACGTATACCCATTCGGAGGAGAGCGTCGACTCCATTATGAGCCGCCTCTCCCCCAGCTTCGATGATGCCTTTGAAGCCCTCATTTTTGGATTCGGCAGACAGATTAACGAAAGAAGGGCGGATTCATGACATTTTTAAAATGGCTGGCTGGATAAGTGAATTGCGACGAAGGAGGAAAAATAGAGGTTATCTGGACATTTTCGGCTTGCGGCTTCTATCAAAACGCTTGATCATAAGTTGCCATTAAGAGGGCTTATGTTCAGTACGCAGCTTATCATTGCTCTCATGATCTTACACATCCAAAAAAATGGCGTACAAAACTGTTGTCAGTTTGTACGCCATTTTGTGTATATTCATATTTTAATGCTGGTCGAGCAAAAGAAATCCTATTCCCACTCGATTGTAGCAGGCGGTTTCGACGTAACGTCGTATACGATACGGTTGACGTTGTCGACCTCGTTAACGATACGAACGGAGATTTTTTCGAGCACATCCCAAGGAATACGGGGGATGCGAGTCGTCATATCGTCAAGTGGAAGTAAATCGAAGTTAATTCACGGATGCCGAAAACCTGCCTTAATAGAGTAAATTACTATTCAATTATCACGTTGTTTTTGTATATCAATTGTAGCGGGTAAAACCAGTGATTTCAACTAGAGATTACAAAAAAGTGGCATATCTCGCTACGACGATGCTACCCTATTTGCTATCCATCGAAAATATAGCTAATACTGCCGAATTATCCCGCAATCCCGATGCAACAGGTAAAAAGGGAAGTCGCTATATGTACCGATGTTAGTCACCCTCACGCTACTATATATTTATAGGGGTTGGGTGACCGTGTTACTTGTTTTGTGACGAGTTGGGCATGTTACTTAATGAGGTGAAAATCAAATGGCTAAATTAATAACCACTTTTGTAACAATTTTATTTCTGTCTTTTAATTTAGGTGGCATAGTTCAAGCAAATGAACAACCGCCTTTAATGAGCATTAAAACCATTCCTTCTCCCGAAGGCAATTGGGTATATATTCCTGAGGGTGATGGAGAAATGATAATAAACGTATCCACCGCTTATGTAAATACTTTTAAAGTATGGAGAGTTCCAACTGGTACTCAACAATGGGAAAATCGAATCCTGATTTGTGAAAAAAGAGGTAACGTAGATGACTGGACTTGCATCTGGAGATACACCAAAGACGATAATATTCATGACCATTTTGTTGTTGAAGTTACAGGAGAAGGTGGGAGTGCTACGGATAGTATCAATGTGACTCGTAAACATTCATTAGACCATCCACAATAGTCATCATGTGATTTAAATGACCTTATAGATATTATCATCAATCTCTTCAATAGTGTCATTATTTCGAACGAGCAGGTATACCGCTTCGGAATTAAAATGAAGTTCTCTCAATCTGTCCATCAGTTTGACTATGAACTCATCTGTATTCAAGTCCCATATGTCCAAATACAATTGTGTGTTAATTAATATTATAATACTAACTCCTTGGTAGTCTTTCTGAGCCTTCTTATTGGCGTTCTCAATCACCTTCTCCATATAGTCATCAGCCTTGGTTTGTAAATCTCTTGTATCCCCTATACTCATCTCACTGTAACCACGCTCGTTTAGTTTTTTAGCATCCTTATTTTCCTTATGTCCTTCTATGTACTCAGTGATTTCAATCTTATGAATGTGACCGCTTGGCAACTTTATAAGGCCGTCATAGCTTTGATTACCAACAACTAGTCTAATCTCAGTATCTGACGAGACATATTTAGTTTGGCTAAAAAGATACAGAGGGTAGAACTCCTCTAAAAACTCTTTATATCTGCCCTTTTTAAGCCTTGCTAATTTGACATAATCCTTATTATCTATGATCTCAGCACGCTTCATTTCAAAATAAACTCTCATTTGAGCAGGAGTACGATATATTTCCAAATCCTCGAAAAATTCATTTATGTTTTGCATCTTCTTTTCTGTCCTCTCAGGAAATTTCACCAAGTTTCAAATCGACATACTCTAGGAGACATATCTAGCTATCAAACTCAACCAACATCTTTGCTGTTCGAATGTGAATCCCTCAAACTCAAACAATTTTGTTTCCCTGATGTGTAATGTAGGGTCGCATCAACTACATTAGTATTATCCCATAATACCATGAATAGGAAGTAAATTGACCGTTAGGTCAACAAGATCATCCTATCGTATCGCTAAGTTTCACGCATGGGTCGCTGGCTGGATGTGCTATGGGCTTTTCCGTAAATCACAATCACTTTATGGATATTAACTAACCCCGACCCGCTCCTATAGAACAAAAATACCACCTATTTCAAGGTGGTATAGAAAAATCATCTTTCATTATGTAATGTCATTAAATATTTCAGTTAATACCCTATCCTCATACCCATTTGAAACTTCAAAAAATCTTTCATTCCTATTTATTTTATAAGCATATATATTATTAGAAAGATACTCTTTATCTACAATATAAACATTAACATCTTTAACAGCTAATATTTGTCCCAAATTTTCCACGTTATCATTTGTCGAACTTATTGCAATTTTCTCCTTCGGCAAATAGAGCCTAGGTGTAGCATTTCTCCCATCAATTCTAGGTCTAATTTCAATATCAAACTTAGACTTAATTTTTAATTGACCTTCACTATCTACAAGCACCATATGTTGAGAATCCAATTTTCTCAATAAATATATCAATGGTGCAATCACAAAATCATTTTCTTGATGATAATCTTTTAGACACTGTACCAGTGTATATTGAAGTTTATCTGTTTCCTCAACAATTTCATATAATTTATCTTTAGCATTTTCAGCCACGAGATATTTCTCAACAGTAATTACATTTTTCGCAATTGCTTGTTTAATTAAAGATTTATAGTGTTCTTTAAAAACTGCCCCTCTGCTGTCATTGTACAAATCCATATACTGAAAATCCTTACCTAATGGTAACTTTGCGGTAAATAATTCTTCAATATTCATTTACTCATCTCCAATTCAATTAACAATAATTATTTCGCTAGTTATTTAAACAACATCATTAAAAAGTAACTTATTGTTCATCTGTATATTGTTGAAGTTTAAGAATGTGTTTAGAAGAAGTAACTGACTCATATGTGATCTTTTTAAATTGTTCAACTTTTAAGTGAAGTTGTTCATTATTTACAGATTCAACTTCAATATCTTCATCCTCATTTGGTGTTCCAACTTTAACCTCTATGGTTGCCCCCTTGTCTAAGCGATCAGCCAAATAATTAAGGTGTTTTTTTAAGATGACTTCAAGTTCATTTGCTCTACCTTGATCCGTCTTTTGATAATATTCTTGAATGAGTTCCTTTGCTAAGTTACCTATTCCCTGTGAAATTGAATTATCTATGTATGCTTTCATTGGTTCAGTTACTTCATTAGGCATAGACCTACTTTTCATATTATCGTAAATTTGTTTTGTTTCAAGGACGGTCTTTATCAATGCAATAATTCGTTCAACTGAGGCAATTGTTATTCCTATAACTGCAGGCGTTGATTCAAGAAAAACCTGAAATGCACTATTGCTAATTGTTCGTATCCTTGTACTTGCAATATCTTCTGAAACAATCTCTTTAAATGTAATAAGCAAGTCGTCAAGACTCTTGAACTCATGTACTAAACCTTTTATAGTATTGTCAGTGATTTCTCTTGGAACTAGATAGCCAATCTCATACTCATTGTTCTCCAAATAATCATATTCAATTTCAAGATCATTAAATGAAGAATCAATACTTTCAATGGTTGTTTGAAATTTAGTCAATTGGGTTGAAAGTAGATTCAATTCATTAATTGCATCGCCTGGTGTCAGGTTGTTGGTGGATAAATGATGTAATACATTGTCGTATAAACCTTGACCAACAAGTTGTGTACCTTTAATTTCATTTAATATTTGATATTCCGATACTGTAAATGAATTACTTTTACACGCATCAGTTGCTTCTTTGAAATTTTGAAGAAACTCCTTGAACTGCTCACTATTACTTGAATTGGGTTGGGCTAATGAATTTGCTAATGAATTTCTTAACTGATTAAATAATTGTTCCAAATTACATTTTTTCAGATCGTTTCGAATTGTCTGTATTACATAATGAAATTTTGCAACATTCACGTAATATCCCCCTATAAGCAATGCTAGTATTAGTTAAATATTACCATGATTTGTCGAAATGGAGTATGCTTTCTTTTCGTACCTATCAAAGAAAATCTAACCGTTATCGCATCAATTTCTAAGTCCAGTCGCTGGCTTGGTGTGCTATGCCCCTTTCCGTTATAAGGTAACTCTGTTTAGATTTTAACCACCCCCCACCCGCTTCTAAACAACTAAAAAACCACCCTTTCAGGTGGCTAGTCTTTAAATATGTTATCTACCGCTCTCTGCCTATCTTCTTCACTGGGCATTGAATACCTTAGAATCATATCTGCACTTGTATGTCCGCTCAAACTCTGAATAACACTTATATCTTCTCCTGCTCTCACAAGCCCTGTAATGAAGCTATGGCGAGTCTGATGGACGTTGTGACCATTCTTCTCCATTAGGTACTGAACGCTTCTGATGCTAATACGTTCTTGTCTGTTGCTTATGAATAAAGCTGGATGGTTATCTGTACGTTCTTCAAGATACTTTTCAATAGCCCTTCTTGCTTCAACGTTGAGTGGAAGTGTACGCTCCTTATTGCCTTTACCCAACCTAACTACCAACGAGCCTTTTCGGTCGCTTACATCAACATCTGTGCGGTCTAGAGCGACTAATTCTGATACCCTGATACCAGTCATTAGCAAGGTCATAAGGATTGCATAATCTCTCTTATTGCCAGTACGATCAATATCTCTAACCAACTTATTGCGTTCAAGCTTATCCATTGCTTTCGGTGCTTGCTTCTTTATATCGGCAACTTTCACAATAGCTATATCTTCAATAGCATCGTTCTTTCCAGCCCACTTAGAGTATGACTTTATGGCATTCCACAACTTATTGATCGTAGATGCTGACTTCTTCTTAGATGATAAGTAATCGATGTACTGTTGAACATCTGATCTTGCGTAGTCGCTTAGATTCGTTCCCGCCCCGTCTAGCCACTTATCGAATTGCTGGATAGCATGAGCGTAAGTTTTGATTGTTGTTGCTGATTTGCTCCGCAAGCCTTCATTAAGATATTGGTCTAACATACGCCTTTCACCCCTTAAAGTGTCATTAAATAATTCTACGCAATATTTTTCGTTTGTTAATCGGCTATATATGTACCATATCGATTCAATATACGTCATATTATAGCATAGAATTGTAATTCCACGCAATAATTCTACGCAAATAATGAGATTTAATTCTAACGATAATCCTGTCGTGGTGCTATCGGCAAGATTATATGGTGCAATAAAAACACTTGTGTTTACTCACTTTTTCAATTACAGGAAAATTGATAAAATTACGATTCACTCACCGTTAAAGAATAGTGAATATATGGTTATTTCGCTTTGTTCTTTTATCGCTATCGTGAATAATAACAAGGGTGTCGGGATGGAAGTGTTATTGTTGGTAACTAATCAAATGACTCTGTTAAAGTTCATTAAGCTAACTGGCAGTTTAGTGTAGTAACCCCATGAATATCCATAAGCTTTTTAGTTACCACTGCACTATAATCTTAGTAGGATTCTTTATAAGGAGATATTTATGAAAGCCAAATTTCTTGAAGTATTTGTAAGTCTCATGCTAGGTTTTTTTACTGGAATATTGCTGAGTGGAAAGGGTCATCACATTGAAGAAAGTGGAGTGCAAATTTTACTAGGATGCATCCTCTGGATTTCTATCTTTGCATATCTAAGAATGAAATGAAATTAGTTATTTATTGAGTTAACGGGGAACGATAGTTCAATATTATGAGTTACATACAAAGACACCCACTTCATACAGAGGTAGGTGTCTTTGCTTTCCATATAATATCCTCTTCTGTACCATGAGCGACAATGAGATCAAACAGTTTTCTCAGAAATTATTGCGTTTCATATAGCTTCCACTGTCCATTAACTCGTATGTAAATATAGTCTGCATTGGTAAGTATCTTCTCGAATAAATTGTTTAAAACTTGATATTCAATGTTTACAATAATGACTTCGTCAGCAAGTTTATCCAAACCATACCACTCTGTAACCTTTTTTACTCTTGTGTTATCAGGTTTTAATCTTGTAACCGCAAAAACATATGGCTCTATATTATTCAAACTATCTGAAAATAAATCTGGAGCGTAGATGGTACTCAATCTTTTCTTGTCATCTTTTTCTTTTACTGCTTCAAGATAAGTTAAGATTGTTTTTAACAAACTGCCTTTCACACCAACAACTTTAATATGGTTAAGGTCTAATTCACCTTTACGTTCTAGTTTTTTCATTCGTTCTTGTATTATTTCTTCATCCGTCTTTGTAACCTCTTTGTTTGTTGGCTCAATGGAAGGTATGACTTTGAAGCTTCGAATATTGTCTGCTACAATATCATCTGTTTCTGATGAAGTGCTTTGATTCGTTGATGCTGATGTGCTTTGATTTGTTTGTGATAACGTTGAATTTACCTGCAGATTTGTACAGGCAGTGAGTAGAATGCTAAAAACCACAATAAACATGCCTATCTTTCTCATAAGCTTGACCACCTTTATTAATGTGTGTCAACCCAGTCTTACTTAATTATGGCTCAAATTATCCAATTACCACAATGTATACGAGTACTATGAATGTTTATTTGTCCATATCCAAGTCCTATGTTGTCTTCCTAGACGCTAGGTATGTAAATAGCACCACCCAATATTGTGGTGCTTGAACTTTCATCTTATTGAATTAGCTATCTCCACTAAAACATCAGCTGTTACCTTACCCTCTACACGTTTATCAATCGACAATATATATTGCCAACCATCTTTTTCAAATCTCAATACATTAAAGGCTGGGAGTCTATCACCCAATGTAGGGGTCGTTCCATACACAGCTTTCTCTCCATTCTCTAACTCATATATGCGAATAACATCACTTTTACGTGGAAATCCTTTTCGGTGTTCCGAAGGATTTACCCATACCATGTAATGATTATTAGAACCTTGAAACTCATTAAGGTACTCAATTTCAAAATAGTCGTTTACACCACCATGTTGATTACATCTTGCCAAATGGTGAGTAAACGGAATTGGTGGCAACTTAAACGGCAACTTAATCTTTCTTCTGAAGTGACTATTACATTCACCTAATGCATCTTCAACTGATTTATAGCCACCATATTCAAAGTACATCTTTTCAAAAGGCACACGCTCGTCACTTGATGGCTTTTCGTTATAGGCATATGTAGTTGAGCCAATCATGAAAGTGAAAGCGATTATAGCCAAGCCAAACAACTTTTTCATTGTATACCTCCAACTGATTTGTTTTCATCATGTAGACTCCCCAAAAATCCCAATGTTTATCTACTCGGTTCCACTACAACTTCTATGGGTGGACTTCCTAGACACTCTCATGGACATTAAGAAAAGCACCACCGAATGTTGATGCTTATAAAGCTTCTCTTTTATTTGAACTATCGTTATCCGTTAGGTTAACGATCCAAGTGTTCAGTCATCCATTTCAAAACTAACCATTACTACCTATACATGATGTTGATGCTTGGGAGCGAAGCGACAAAAACGAAACGAAGTGAAGTGAGATTAGCCGTGAGGGGGTATGGGGGTGGTGCGGCAGGTACTTTTATTCATTTTGTTCTGTGAGCGAAGCGAGTCAGGACGAAATAATAAAAGTAGTTGGTATTAGCACCCCCACTATTGTTGAGCGAAGCGAAACAATATGATTACATCTTATAAGCAGTAAATCTACACCTCCGCTTCGCTACGGTAGCTACCGCACACTTTGCTTTGCAAAGTGTTTGGTTCGCCACAAAACACTTCGCTTCGCTCCGTGATTTCGTGTCGGCATCAACACTCAATAATCTTCTACGTCATCAACACTCAATAATCTTCTACGTCATCAACTTATCATCATGTCTTGCAGGATAAGCCCATTTTACCCCAAAACTATGCCATAACTTTTTCGAAAATCGTTCTATAAATCCCTTGATATATAGGTTTTTCACCCAAGTCATCATAGTATCTATATAATAAATAGAACTGATTACTTGATGGATTGTTAATTTTTCTAGATAAATACATGAACTTTCCATTAATCATCAGGCAGGTTGATAGGGTCGGTCAGCTTCTCAATATACTTATTATGTACATTTATGATACCTAGACCTGTATCCGTAGGAAGTAAGGCTTTTACCCTTGCGTCCGTCAAGATTCTATTGAAGTTCGTTGTTATGCCTATTGCTTGAAATACATCCTTCTTTTGATACTCTCCCTTTGACAATCTAAATACGTAATCAACAAATATGTCAATGTTATCCCTTTTCTTTTCTCCCTTATTCTCCTGCTGGAAGTCCATCTCGATGGTTTTAACATTGTCAGTACCCTTGATTTGGCTTAACACCATTGACACAATCTGTTCATCGCCATTAACGATATAGAACTCGCCCTGTGGCATTTCATTTCGTTGGATACGCTTGATACTTTGATAAATTTCAGAAGCAATGTAGCCTATCTGGACAGCCTTAAAGTCATTGTTTTTGAATCTGCCACGTTCAATATCAATTGACTTCTTCCCCAAATCACTTTGTTTGTACATCATGTATTGGACTAGATACTGCTCGTATGGAATGTTGGGTGTTCCAATAATCCAACATTGGGTGAACTTAGAGTATTCATTTTTGCCAATCAAGTTACCAAACCAATTGATAGCGAAATTTTCACCATTGTATTCGTCACCAACACCTATTTTCGATATTTCCGCTTTGTATAACAGTTCCAATATTGCTTTGTGATTGTCTTTGTGGCAAATGATTAGCGTCTTGTCATCAGACTTGTGGTTAGCTTTAATCTTCTCACAAATTTCAGGATAGAATTTGCTTTGATTATGTCGTAAGTGGCTTTTACTTGAATTGAAATTGATAATTGTGAACATTGAGTTGCTGTGGTCAACAATTCTCTCCTGACCAATGAGTTTGAAGTCGCCAAGATTATAAATCCCATCGATTCCTGCACTTGCATCAAGGATGATGTTATTTTTTAGTCCCCACAATTTGTGTTTGCGATTGTATGTGGAGATGTTTCCACCATTGTAAACACATTTGGTACTGTACCACTGGTCAAGACCAGCCATAAAATGCTTTAACGTGTTTCTGGTCTTCTTATCTTTCTCATTTTCAATGTTTACTTCCATGACTTTCTGGAAATTTTCAATTGTTGCAGGGTGAATCTTTGGTTCACAACGCACTACTTTGTTCTTGTTCTTCTCGACTTCCTGTTTTTGAAGTTCTTTGAGAAGCTTTTGGCAGACTTTATCGTATTCTGGCTGAATACTTGTATGGAGTAGAGAACGAACCTCGTCGTAAGTTTTTTTTGAAAATGTGTAGATAGGGAAATTCACTTTTTCATCAATCACAAGTACATCCCTGTTCTCCATAAATGCTTGTCTGACTGCATCATCGAGACAGAGGTTAATGTAGCGTTGATGGCTGATAATTAGGACACTAATATCTTTCAGCTTATCCAATTTGAATTGCCACTCGCCCCAATTGTCAGATGTAATTCCCAATACATTGGTTCGTAGCGAATTGTTGTGTTTCTCTAGGTACTTCTCGCTATGTTCTATGTCGGCTTTGAAGCGTCTAATAATTAAGAAGGAAAGAGGATTATCCCAATCGTCAAGGTTTGCATCAATAATCTTTAGTGTCTGTAAACTCTTACCTAATCCCGCTTCTAAGCTAAACACGTTAAAAGCATTTTCGCCTGTGTTGTGAGTGGTTATTACTTGCTTTAGTTCCTTGATTTTATTTATGTATAAGTCGCCATACTCTTTTGCGTATATATCTACTTCAAGTTCTTCCTCTTGTATTCCCTGTTCGTCGTCTTCAAAAAAAACATTTCCCAAATCCAACCTAAACCCTCTCTCCTGTATACCTTTTTAGATGCCTATTAACCAAAAAAAGTGATAATCAGAATAAATTATATCGTAGTTCCAAAGCAATAAGCTACTCTGATTGAAAAATAAAAATGGGCTATTACGCCCATTACACCCATGCTTGCAAGAATATATATTTTCTTCTTCCTTGTTTTACTTTAGAACAACACATCTTCACACTTCAGCTATCTTATGCAAATTCCCTGCCCTCCAGTTCAAAAATTTAGAGATATGATTTCCCGCTCCACTCTAATACGCTTTATTTCCTTCTCTATGGCTTCTCTGCGTTCTGGAGATTGAATACCTTCCCATGTTCCGAAACAAGCTTACAGTGACTCTGAACGTTCCGTAGAGGTGATGTGTTATAGCACGGCAAGATTAATGCTATGAAGGTTTGTCATGTTTTATTTTCAATCCATTTAGCGGGCTATGCAATCGTCCAATCTGCAAAATGTCATCTTGCTCTAATCCCCTCAAATACTTGGAAGTTATTTGTGTATCAAAATGTCCCATTAGCCTACTCAAACTGTAAATATCAATTCCATTTCGTAACTGCTTCTGTGCGAAATAATGACGACAATCATGTGGCGAACATCTAACTTCTTTTCTTACACCCGCATTTTCACAATGTTCTTTCAAAATCTTATTGATGCGGGAGCGAGACAATCTTACAGCAGATTGGTCAAGGAAATAATAATCCTCAACTTCATCCAGCAACCGTTTTCTGAATCGTTCCTGCTTTAATGCTTCATACCCTCTCATGTACTTCCGCATGATATTGCTAATATATACCAGACGCTGTTTAGAGCCTTTCCCATGAATTAGAATGTGTCTCCTTGCTACGTCAATGTTTCTGATATTACACAGTTCAGAAACCCTTATTCCCGTGTCAAAGAGCATAATAAGAATGAGTTTGTCACGAACATTCGAATACGTTTCTTCTTTCAGGTCATTAATTATCCTTGATACTTCATCATCATTGAACGTTACAATAACTTTCTTTTCTTCCTTGAGATTTTTAATCCTCCGCATTGGGTTATCCTGTTCATCAATAAACTCTTCGCTCACCAAATATTGAAAAAAGACTTTTAACGTGGCTAAATTATTGTTTATCGTTCTGTTTACTTCACTTCCGACACGCTGACGCTCCTGTATATATTTTTTGATATGTAGTTGTGTTACATCCTCTGTTTCAGTGATACCTAACACTTTAACTGTGAACTCTTCCCATCTGTACAATCGAAACAAACAAAGATCAACATACTTCTTTTCCCTGCCCAAGATTTCTTGATTCAGCCTGAAATCCTCAATTAATTCTTTGATTTTGGTCATAAAAAATACTCCCTTCTATTTGCTAAACAACGCAGATAAAAGAGAGTAATTTTTTGCACTCTATTGTTGCAGGTGTACGTGGATTATCAATGCCGTCAACGCTGTAAACCCTTATAAATCAAGGATTCCGAGCGATTGACGACATTAATTATTTCCAGCCTATTCCCACTCGATTGTAGCAGGCGGTTTCGATGTTACGTCGTACACGATACGGTTGACGTTGTCGACCTCGTTAACGATACGTACGGAAATTTTCTCCAGAACGTCCCACGGAATACGAGCCCAGTCAGCTGTCATACCGTCGATGGACGTAACCGCGCGGATACCTACGGTATAGGAATACGTACGGGCATCGCCCATAACCCCTACGCTCTTCATGTTAGGAAGCGCGGTGAAGTATTGCCAAATTTCACGGTCTAGACCTGCTTTTGCAATCTCGTCACGCAAAATCGCATCAGATTCACGGACAATCAGAAGCTTGTCCTCCGTTACTTCGCCAAGGACACGAATCGCAAGACCCGGACCTGGGAACGGCTGACGCCAAACGATAGCTTCCGGCAAGCCGCACTCTTCCCCGACTTTACGTACTTCATCCTTGAACAAAGCTTTAAGCGGTTCAATGAGCTTGAACTTAATATCTTCAGGCAAGCCGCCAACGTTATGGTGAGATTTGATCGTTTGCGCTGTAGCCGTACCGCTCTCCACGATATCTGTGTAAAGCGTGCCTTGCGCCAAAAATTCAAAGTCATCCAATTTATCCGACTCTTCTTGGAACACGTAGATGAACTCGTTGCCGATAATTTTACGTTTTTGCTCCGGATCCTCTACGCCCTTCAGTTTGCTGAGGAAACGCTCCTGCGCATCGATCTTAAGCACCTTCATGTCGAATTTGCCAACGAAGGTTTCCATAACGCCTTCAGCTTCGCCCTTGCGGAGCATGCCGTGGTCGATAAACATACAAGTAAGCTGATCGCCGATCGCTTTGTGAAGCAGGATCGCTACAACAGAAGAATCTACGCCGCCGGAAAGCGCGCATAGAACCTTTTTGTCGCCAACCTCGTTACGGATATCACGGATCGCATCTTCAATGAACGATTCCATCGTCCATGTGCCGTCGCAATCACAAACGTTGTATAGGAAATTACGGATCATCTCGTTACCAAACTCAGAGTGGCGAACCTCCGGATGGAATTGAACCGCATAAAATTGACGCTCTTTATTGCTCATTGCCGCAACAGGAGCATGCTCCGTGCTTGCGTCAACTGCAAAGCCGGCAGGCAGTTCGACAACGTGATCGCCGTGGCTCATCCAAACCGTTTGAACTTTATCGAGACCAAAGCCGATTTGTGAACCTTCTACAAACTCAACCTCTGCTTTGCCGTACTCGCGTTTGCCCGCACGCTCAACTTTGCCTTCAAGCTGATGCGACATAAGCTGCATACCGTAGCAAATTCCGAAGATCGGAATGTTCAAATCATAAATCGCAGGATCCACCATTGGTGAATTTTCTTCATAAACGCTAGCCGGTCCTCCCGAGAATACAATACCCTTCGGCTGCAATTCACGGATCCGTTCTACCGACGTGTTATAAGGCAATAGCTCGCTGTATACGCCTAAATCGCGGATACGGCGTGCAATCAGCTGATTGTATTGGCCTCCAAAATCGAGAACAACGATGATTTCATTTTGCTTAGTCATTACCGAGCCTCCCTCAAATTATGTAGTAATTATATATAAGGCGGTTTGAGCGAGTCAAGGCGAATCAACGTGACAATTCGTAGGAGAAGCGGTTAAGGCGTATTTGCTTGGGGAAATGTGGTCGGTTTTTGCGGTGGATGATTAGCTCAAGGCGATATGAATCGATGGTCAATCAGCAATCAAAACAGCTAAGCAACTACATTAGCAACAGCAACAGCATTAGCAACAGCATTAGCAACAGCAAATAACAGGAAAAACTCCATCTAATTTTTTCTCAATAGACGTTCTTGGCAAATTAACTGGAATTTCTCACGTTAATATATCCAATCGATCGACGATCGAATCTATTTGATTAAATTAGATGGAGAATTTCCAGCTAAATGCGATGAAACATGTATTTAGGTGAAATTAGCAGGAGTATTTCCTGTTAATTATGATATTGAATGTTCATAAATAGGTTTGAACAATTTGATCCTCTTTGCCAGCGCAGCCGATGCCAGGCTTAGCGTATGCAACGCGTACATTCCATAGTATTTTAGTTAGAAGCCTTGACTTCAGAGGACCGCTTTGTTTTGTGAACAGGCTGCTTATCCAGTACGCGCAAAACGGTACGCAGCGCAGCCGGCGTCGGCGCACCTGGCCAAGGTCCTGGAGCAGCGAAATGCGCTTCCTCCATCCAGCTAGTCAGCTGACGGAGCGCATCCTGCTGCTCCGCCGCCAGCATTGGCTCGGCGGCGCTCGCATATTCACGCGGCGTCAGCGCCTCCGCGTGTACGCCGAAACGGCGATGCAGCAGCGGAGCCAGCGTGTCGGCGACGGCTATAAAGCTCGCGCGAACCCGCCCTTCGGCGCCGCGCGGCGCTTTTGCATACCGCGGCGCAAGCCCCGCCGCGGCTCTGCTGTCCGTCACAGGTTCATGTGACGGGTAGGGCGCGGCTGCGCCGGCGAGCTTCGCGACGCCGGCGTAAGCCGCGCCATAACGGCGCAGTGCCAGCGAAAGGCGAAGCCGCTGGCGCTGCGCCGCAGCAATGGCCGCTGCCGCAAGCACCAGCGCGGCCGCGCCTGCGGCAGCTGCAGCGGCGGGCGATGCCGCCGCCGCGCTCTTGGCGGCGCTCTGCGCCGCTTGCACGAGGGCGTCTGCCCCTCGCGCAAGCGTTGAGGCGGCTTGCTCAGCCGCCGCCTCGGCCCATGCTGCGAGGCCCGCTATGCTTGCCTCGCTAAGCCCAAAAGCATCGCTGCCGACGCCGCTCGCCAAAGCCGCTCCCGCTGCACCCATCGCGGGAGCAGCAAGCGCTCCGCCAGCAGAACCGGCGGACGCAACGTTCAAAACGCCGCTGATTCCCGGCGTCGGATCAAAGGGCACCCAGCCTGCGCCTGGGAAATAAACCTCAACCCAGGCATGCGCATCAGAGCCCCTCACCTCATAATTCACAAGCTTCGCGCTACCCTCATTTGAAGAATTATCCGTTTTCCCCGCGCTTAGCGCATCTATGCCCGCACTCTCACGAGCACTTTCATCCGCACTCAGCGCATCACTGCTCGCACTCCCACGAGCACTCTCATCCGCACTTAGCGCATCACTGCTCTCACTCCCACGAGCACTCTCATCCGCGCTTAGCGCATTACTGCTCTCACTCCCACGAGCACTCTCATCCGCGCTTAGCGTATCACTATTCGCACTCCCACGAGCACTCTCATCCGCGCTTAGCGCATTACTGCTCGCACTCCCACGAGCACTCTCATCCGCACTCAGCGCATTACTGCTCTCACTCCCAAGAGCACTCTCATCCGCGCTTAGCGTATCACTGTTCGCACTCCCACGAGCACTCTCATCCGCGCTTAGCGCATTACTGCTCTCACTCCCACGAGCACTCTCATCCGCACTCAGCGTATCCCTACTCGCACTCCCACGAGCACTCTCATCCGCACTCAGCGCATCACTGCTCGCACTCCCACGAGCACTCTCATCCGCACTTAGCGCATCACTGCTCTCACTCCCACGAGCACTCTCATCCGCGCTTAGCGCATCACCGCTCGTACTCTCACGAGCACTCTCATCCGCGCTCAGCGCATCCCTACTCGCACTCCCACGAGCACTCTCATCCGCGCTTAGCGTATCCGCGCCCAGCGAATCACTGCTTAAACCCCCATCACCGCTCAAGCTCTCCCCTACCGGGGTTCCGGCAGTAAAGCCCTTTACCCATCTAGCGGGAATGCCCTGCGAGCGAAGCAGGACCACCATAGCTGTCGAGAAATGAACGCAGTAGCCTTGGCGCTGCTCAAAGAGAAAGTTATCGACGAAGTCGCTGCCCTCCGGCGGCAGCTCACTGCCGTCTAACGTGTAGGTATAGCTCGTTTTCAAAAAATCCTCAATGGCTTTGACTTGATCATAACGGCTCGTTACCCCGCCGCCTGCCACCTCAGCGGCTAAAGCCACCACTCGGCTGGGCAAGGATGAAGGCAGCTGCAGGTAAGGCTCCAGCTCCGCTTCGGTTTTCTCGGCACCGGAAGCTTCCGTACTTCCACCGGCAGCAAGACTGCCTTCCATTCCGCTGCCCAAAGCCCGCAGCTGCGCACCGTCTGTTACCGGGAGCACGCTTTCTACGGTATACCTTTCCACCTTCGTCTTATCCGACTGGGCATACAAGGCGCTTTCAACCTCATTGTAGACGTAACTTCCGAGCTTGCGACGAGGATCAGCCGCGATCAACTCAGTAACATGTCCATGGAAGCCCGATGAAAAGAGCGGCATTCCCGCTGTTGGCTCGGACCAGACGACCGTTTGCCAAATAACCGGGCCAGTCAGCTCGTTCCCTGCTTCCGAGGAAGCTTCAGCCGACGCTGCCGTACCTGCGCTTTGCACCGGCATCAGCACGGAGCTGCCTGCGGTATCCGCCCAGCCGCGGCCGTCATACACATGCTTGGATTCACCGCGCCAATAAGCTTTTGCCGTGGAGCTCCCCGTGAATAGGACATGGTTGTCCTTCCGTACGGGTGCCCCCAGCTGGCTGTCATCGAAGCCGTAGCCCGTAAATGCGCCGCCAAGCTGGTCAAAGCCTGTTTGTCCCATCACCGTAATTGACCCTTGTTGATTGCCAAGGGATTGAATCGTTTGTTCAAGGCGTTCATTCAGTGCTCCCGTCCAGCTCGGGGGAGTCATTGCAGCTTCGCGTCCACCCGCGAACAGCAAGCCGCAGCCGAGGATCATCACCACAATAAACGCCGAGCCTGACAGCCAGCGCATATCCAATCGCTTAAGCTTACCGACACCCGTCTCAATGATGCGCTGCACACGCGGCACGGACACCACGCTGCCTAGCAGCAGTCCTTCCGCGACGGTCCGCATTAATCCTCCCATCACATCGAGGCCGAGCCAAACATGCAGCGTAATTAAATAAACCAACGTGATGCATGCAATGCCAAGTGCAGTTTGGCGCATCCATAATAAAGCCTGGAGAGCAGGAGCAAGCATCGTCCAGCCAATAAACAACAGCAGCGTCCGCAGCTCGCCTGACATCGCCCATAGCCCGTTTTGCATAAGCAGGACGAAATGCTCTTTCAGCATCGCCGGAAAACCAATCAGCCATTGCAAACTGCTCTGATCAGCGCCCTTGTAAAGCCACATAAGGCTCAAGATGCACAAAAACGTATTCATAGGAAGCGTGACCGCGAGCGGCATACGAAACAAGCCAAACAGCAATACAAAGCCGATAACAAGCAGCAGAGGCTGCGGATTATAAATAACCGACCACTCTCCTGCGTTTACCCAAGGTAACAGCCACTCGGCAAGCAGGCCAAACAACAGCAAGCTTGTAATGAATCGGTAGCCCAGCGATTCCTCGGGCGCTTCGCCGCGCATCGGACTGCGATCAGCCTGCAGCCCTTTTCCCGATCCCATTCTTCCTGCCACATCGCTTTTATGCAAACTCATGCGCGTCGCCCCCTTCCTCGGCGTAAGGAAGCGCGGTCATGCCTGCAGGAACATGCAGCCACGTCAATTTGACGCCGCCGCTTTCCAGCCACTTCTGCTGCTCACGCATGGCGAAGCTTGGCACCGTGCTGCGCGTCACAATAAACAGTTCCAGTCTGCAGCCCTGCTCGGCTGCGTATCCGGCCAGCTCGCCCCAGCTTCGTCCTCCCCGCCAATCCGCCGTGAATACTAGAATGGTACAGCCGCGGGAAAGCAGCTTCGAATCACGAACAAAACTTCCGGTCAGAGAGCCCTTTCCTTCTGCACGAAGCAATGCCATCGCCCGCAGCATGCTGGATAAGCCCTCCTGCGTGCCGCCATCTATAGGAGATTGAATCACTTGCCCGCCTTGTCCGAGCAGAAGCGTTACACCGTTTCCCATCCATGCTGCCCTCGTCACGGCTAACGCTGCCCAGCCTAAACAAGCATCAAATAACTGATCATCCCGTTCATAGGCAGAAGCCAGCGTATCGACCGCAATATACGTTTGAACAGGCTGCTCCAGATTATGAATTTTGGTCTGTAAACCGCGTCCTTTGGCTGCGCTTCTCCAATCCAGATGTCGAAGGGAATCTCCTTCCCGGTATGGACGGCTATCCGGTCCGAGTCCGGCTGCCCGCACCGCCGCTTCTATTTCTTCCCGTCCCGCTGCCCCACGGCGGTCCTGCGCTTCGCCTGTCAACGCTGAAGGCACAGCGTAAATCGCTGCCCCTCCCGCACGTTCTGCTTTTGTGCCATTCTCCAACTGCGGGAGTCCCGGCAGCACAACAAATTCCGACTTGCACTCCAGCCGCTTGTGAATAGCCGTCAGGCCTAACCAATCTCCAACCGTAATCGATACATGTTCAAAGGGATGCCTTCCGCGCCGCAATTTATGCAGCGTATAACGGTAGGTCGTCTCTTTGCGGAACGCAGGGGTGAAAACCGTGCGTATACTAATTTTACGATTCGCTGCCGAGCTCTCGTTTATCGTTTCATCATGTATCGCTATCCAAACGAAAGGAATCAGATAGGACCGCTTTAGCGTTAAGCTGATCACAAGCTGTCCGCCCTCGCGCGTCAGTTCCTGAGACAAAACCCGCGCTGCGCTTGAACCAGCTGCTGCCATAACAGGCGCTATTCCGCTGACTGCAATGATCATAGTCAGTACGGTGGCCATAAACCATTCCACAGCGCCGCCCCTCAGCAGTACGGCTGCAAAGCTTCCTATCCAGCCTGCGCTGATAATGCCCCAAGCGAGCCATCTTGTTCGATAAGCCGGAGCATACCGCTCCTCAGGATGGTTTGCTGGCTCCCTTTTATTTATTGCATTTGCTGCTCTTGATTGAACAGCCGCTGATTGATTCAAAGCAGCATCGCCTTGCGGATTGATGCTGCCAGCGACAGCATCTTCCTGTGCTCTGCTCTGCAATACGCCATCTTGAAACGGTGCATTCATCGGCGCTTCCCGCTTCCTGCAGCAGCCGGCATAGGACAATCGCGAATCGTCCGTTTAATGACAGCAGCCGCATCAACGCCAGTTGCGGCCGCATTGAATCGAAGCGAAAGCCGATGCGGCAGCACAGCGTCCGCTGTCGCCAGCAAGTCATCCGGCACCGCATAGCTGCGTCCTTCCATATAGGCGTTAGCCTGCGAAGCCCGCAGCCAATCGCGCAGCGCGCGCGGACTTAAGCCAAGCACAACCTCCGGGGCACGGCGGGTCGCGTCAGCTACCTGCACCATATATTCGAGCAGAGCGGGATGCATATGGGTCTGCCTGGCTTCCGCCTGCATTTGCAGCCATTCCTCTGTCGCGATAACGGGGCGCAGACGTTCAGGCTCGATTCTGTTGCCGTCCGCGTATTGCTCCAGCATCCGCTTCTCTTCCAGCGAGCCGGGATAACCGATGGTCAGCCGCATCATAAAACGATCCAGCTGTGCTTCCGGCAGTGTATTCGTCCCCTCGAAGCTGAGCGGGTTTTGTGTCGCAATCAGCATAAAAGGAACCGGCAGCTTGCGGGTTTTACCTTCCACCGTGACTCGTCTTTCCTCCATCGCTTCAAGAAGCGCAGATTGTGTACGCGGCGATGTCCGGTTAATTTCGTCGGCCAGCACCACATTGCCCATAATGGGACCAGGACGATACACGAGCTCGCTCGTGCGGGTATCAAGCACGACTCCGCCGACGATATCAGCCGGGAGCATATCGGATGTAAACTGTATTCTTTTGAAATCGCCGCCTACTGCTCTAGCAAATGCCTGAGCTAGCAGTGTTTTACCAACGCCAGGCACATCCTCTAACAGCACATGTCCGCCTGCCAGCAGCGCGGTCAACGTATTACGAATGACCTGCTGCTTGCCTAGCAATACGCTCTCTACCTTTACTAGCAATCGGTGCAGCAGCACCTGCGGAGCTTCCGGCCAATGACTATAACGGTCTTCTTTTGCATCCTCTGAGAATTGGGGAGAAATCATCGTATAAATCGCCTCCTGAAAAATAAATCTATCTATTTTTCAGTTTCCCCAGCTTTCTCTCTCTTTAGACCTGCTAGAAGGCCTTTCTGTTACTCCGAGAGCCATATTTCTCGTTGTTGATCGTTATAAACATATTTTGTGATCTGGATTTCGAATTTTTGCAGCGCTGCCCGCACAGGGACAATGACCTGGCCTTCACGTGAGGTATGAATTTCTTTACTGGTCAGCGACAACACTCGGTTTCCATCGTAATAAGCATCGATCAGTCCATTTTCCACATCAAGCAATAGGCTTCCGCCAACCCATTCCGTCAGCTTCCGCAGCGAAACCTCGATAGCTCCGCTCGTTATGCTGTATTCGCCTGATTTTAATACTAATTTGCCCTCTCCGCGGTGCACAATAAGCTCAGGCTCATTCTTCGCCGCTTGCGCCAGCGAGCTTTCCCTGCTAAGCTTCTCCGAGAACTGGGTCAGCTTCGTTATTTCTGTCTTTGTAACATGGGCTCTGGTCCATTTCAGCTTGCCCGCTGCTTTGAATTGAATCGGTGCTACCTCATCCGTTATCTTTGCAAAAGCGTAACCTTTGCTTTTGTAATATTTAATAATTGCTGGCAGCGCCTTTACCGACTCCGTGTGCCCAGCGCTGTCATGCAGCAAAACGCTCAGCTTACTCGCCAGCTTAGAGCCTTTGATCGTCGTCAAAATCTCAGAAGCGGGCACGCCCTGCCTTTTCGAATCTCCGCTGTCCACATTCCAGTCATGCACCTGATAGCCTGCAGCAGCCATCGCATCGAAGTAGCCCTGATCAAAGTTGGTGTATGTCCCGCCAGGCGCTCGAAAAAGTATCGTCCTGACGCCTGTTGTTTGGTATATGGCCTTATCGGTTTTCATGACCTGCTCTGCAAACTCGGAAAAGCGCCCATATAAACGCTCATATTTATGATCATACGTATGATTGCCGATCGCATGTCCTTCCGCTATGATTCGTTTGGCTATTTCCGGCTGCCCCAGCACATGCTCCCCCAATACAAAAAAGGTCGCCGAAATGCCTTCCTGCTTCAAAATATCAAGCACCTGCTCGGTGTTTTTGCTCGGACCGTCATCGAATGTCAAATATACGATTTTCTGATTCGCCTCTGCCATTTCTGCCGATTCGGAATCGCTTGGTTTCACTTCGGTGTTGGCCGGCTGGTCTTTTCCCGACTGCTGCTTTGTTTCATTGGACGCGTGCGCTGCCAAAAGCGGCTTTGCCTCATAATGAGCTGCGGTTGCGGCTTCACTTGCCTGCACAGTCTCCCGCTCCTTTGCCGCATTGCTCTGATCACCCGTAAAGCTGCCAAGCTCTATCAAGCCAAACCACATGATCATCGCACAAATTGCCACCTTCAACATACGCCGCATTCGATGTGCCACCCTTCTCTACCTATGAATAGGAACTCTCGTGTATTCTGATAGATTATATGAGCCGCTTCTCTATTAAATGACTGCTTCTCTTAAATGATGGAATACTATCTCGTCTATCAAAAAAAGCCAAACACAGCTGCAGCTTGCCGTGTTTGGCTTAAGTCTTGTATTGGTCTTGGATTTTTTAATCCGCAACGCTTATGCTATAGGTATTATTGTCCTTGTCATAAGGAAATTCATTTTTGAAATAAAGAAGATCGCCTTCCCGTTTAATGAATTTAAGCATATCGCCACGGTATGGCGTATCATTATACGCTACATACTCTTGATGCTTGGCATCCAGCAGCTCCTTATATAAAATCGTAACTGAGCCGGTATCCCGGTCAACCAGGTTCAAAATACCATTCGAATTTGCACGAAGCAGAAATACATCCTCGGCGAAGTATTCGACGAAATACTTATCGGCTTCACCGCCCAGCTTCACTAAGTCGATCGTTTCAAGCAATGTTCCCGTTCCATCCTCGATGATTCTCAGCGTTTTTCCGTCTATTAATAACAGCTGGCTTCCCAGCTTCGTAACATTCGTTTCTAAGCGATTCCAATAATGTACGCTTGCTTGCTGAATAACCTTGCCGTCTTTCACGACAAGCGTAAAAAATTGATTATTCAAATGCGGCTCTCCGTAGAAGTCAGCCCAACGAAACACCGTCAATCCTCCCGGTGTCCTCTCAGCCGTAAAAGATAAGCTCTCTTTAATGGAGGTCCCCAGTCTTGCAAACTCGCGCTGAACGCCTTTGCTGTCCGTAACATTAACAATACCGCTTTTCCCTTCAACCGTGTATTTCAATCCCTCATGGACAAAATCATATTTCTTGAAGGTTTTCAAATGGTCTGCTTTTACCGTTTTGGTACGGGCATCCCATGTCAGATTACCTCCGCCCAGCGCATACACAACAAAACGAGCCGGTACGTAAAGCATTTTCTCGAACAGGAAGGGCGCTCCCTCCAGCTTCACGATTTCCCCGTCCAGCATGACGGTCAAACTGCCTACCCGGACAGCAAACGATTTGTTCCAGCCGTCGAACTGCGCCCGTTTGCCGGAGGAGTCCCAGCTTAGGTCATCCACTACATGCGTCAAAGGAACAAAGGTGACTCCATTTTTCAAAAGGGCTGTTCCACCCCCACTCCCGCCTTCTTCCCAGCTAAAATAATATTTAGCCTGAGCAGCGGCACCAGCCGCAGCCGGAAGAATAAGCAATAAGGCCAGAATGAAGATTGTTAAGCTCCGTTTCACTCTCAATCATCCCCTCATCTTCTATTAAATGGGTTTTCTAATGATTACTAACGCTTATAGGGATGGAAAAGTTGCGCACTTATCATAAAGGATTGAAACGCAAACAGCCGAGCAGAGATTGCTTCTCTGCTCGGCTGCTTATGAAATGATAATCGGGCGCTGCGCTTAAAACGCGGCTACGATCGCACCTTTATACGTATCTTCAATAAACTTCTTTACTTCCGGCGAACGAAGCGCCGCTGCAAGCTTCTGCATTGCTTCGGAATCTTTGTTATCCGGACGCGCGACAAGAATGTTTACGTAAGGAGAATCGTTGCCTTCAATGAACAGCGCGTCTTCCGTCGGAACAAGATCAGCCTCAAGGGCATAGTTCGTATTGATTAGGGCAAGATCAACTTCGCCGAGTACACGCGGAAGCGTAGCTGCTTCCACTTCTGTAATATCGAGCTTTTTCGCGTTTTCCGTAATGTCTGCAACGGTTCCGTTAACGCCAACGCCGTCCTTAAGCTTGATCAGACCATTTTCCGCCATCAAAGCAAGTGCGCGGCCGCCATTCGACGGGTCGTTCGGTATAACGACTTTTGCGCCTTCCTTAAGCTCTTCAAGCTTTGTAATCTTTTTCGAGTAAGCGCCGAAAGGCTCAATGTGTACGCCTGCTGCATTTACAAGATCATAGCCCTTGTCCTTGTTAAACTGCTCTAGATAAGGCATATGTTGAAAAAAGTTCGCATCGATTTGTTTTTCGAATAGCTGTGTGTTTGGCTGCACATAGTCATTGAATTCGATGATTTCCAGATCAATGCCTTGCTCCTTCAGCATAGGCTTAACGAATTCCAGCAGCTCCGCATGCGGTACTGGAGACGCTCCAACCTTCAGTTTAACCTCCGACGGCGTTTCGGCACCCGTGCCATTCGTGTTGTTCTCTGCATTCTTGTCTTGTCCGCATGCTGCTAGCGCAAACATCAGCATCATCGTTAAAATCAAATAGCTTGTCTTCTTCATGTTCATTCCTCCAATGTTGTCATTGCTTTCTAAGCTGTAATGCTTTCAAAAATATCTACTTCCTGCTGTAACGCCGAACCAGCGCATCGCCAATCGTCTGCAGCACCTGGACAAGCACGATAAGCAGCACCACTGTTACCAGCATCACATCGGTTTGAAACCGTTGATAGCCGTAACGCAGGGCCAAGTCGCCAAGTCCGCCGCCGCCAATTACGCCTGACATTGCCGTATATGAGACGAGCGTAACTGCCGTTATGGTCACGGCAGCAAGCAAGCTAGGGCTGGATTCACGAAGCAGCACGCGCCGCACAATGTCCCAATTCGAAGCGCCCATCGCTTGAGCGGCCTCGATAACGCCGCGGTCCACCTCGCGCAGCGACGTTTCCACCAGCCTTGCGAAGAAGGGTGTTGCTGCTACGACTAGCGGCGGAATCGAGCCCTCTACACCAAGCGTCGTTCCGGTAATCAGCTTCGTAATCGGCATGATCATAATCATCAGGATAACGAAGGGAACGGAACGCAGCACGTTGACAATAAAAGAAAGCACCCCGTAAACAATCGGCTGCTGCAGCAGCTGTCTGCGAGAAGTTAGAAATAAGATAATGCCGAGCATTAATCCGAAAATAATCGTAAATACAAGCGAGGCGGACAACATATACAGGGTATCCTTCGTCGCGTCCCATATTTCCGGCCAGCGCACGTTTTCAAAGCTCATCATATCGCCTCCACCTCCAGCCCGTCCTTACGCAGAACGTCAATTACGCTCTCGATCTCTGCATCGCTGCCGATCAACTCGACAATAAGCTGGCCATATGGCGTTTGCTTCATGCGTGATACCGTTCCTTGCAAAATGGCAAATTGCACGGATGTCGGCTTCACGGCATTATAAAGAATCGGCTCATACGTCAAATCGCCGATATAGGTCATGCGCAATAGACGCCCTGTGCGCTGACGCAGTAGCTGTCCGTTTACACCGCTGTCTGCTACTTGATCAACAAAATCGCGGGTCACCGGATGCTCCGGCTTCAGAAAGACATGCAGCACATCGCCGATCTCGACGATTTCGCCTTGGTCTATGACGGCTACGCGGTCACAAATGGAACGAATGACATTCATCTCATGCGTAATAAGCAAGATCGTAATGCCGAGCTTCGCGTTAATATCGAGCAGCAGCGACAAAATCGAATTCGTTGTTTGCGGATCGAGCGCCGATGTCGCTTCGTCGCACAGCAATACGTCCGGATTGTTCGCTAGCGCCCTGGCAATGCCGACTCGCTGCTTCTGTCCCCCGGAGAGCTGCGCGGGATATTTATCCGCATGTCCCTCAAGCTGAACGAGCTTCAGCAGCTCATCCACCCTTTTGTTAATCTCTGACTTGGATAGCTTTGCAAGCGCAAGCGGGAACGCAATATTATCTCTAACCGTAGACATCGACAGCAGGTTAAAATGTTGAAAAATCATCCCGATGCGTCTACGCTGCTGCTGCAGCTGCCCTTCGGACAAGCCCGTAAGCTCAACGCCGCCTACTGTTACCTTGCCTGTCGTCGGCTTCTCCAGCAAATTGACGCAGCGCAGAAGCGTGCTTTTTCCCGCACCGGAATGGCCGATAATTCCGAATATTTCACCCTTATGGACCGTTAAACTAACGTCACGGACTGCTTCTACCGAAACCGCCCCTACTCGATACGATTTTTTGATGTTGTTTAGCCTGATCAGTCTAATAACCCCCTATCGAACAAGCAAAACCATATTGTATAAATGTGTCAGCATCTCGTCAATGGATAAAATATTCCATTTCTTTCATATACCCCGTCCATTAAGTGATTAAGCGGCTTAAGTGAATTTTCTCTATTGTTTCCATAACCCAATTTATTACTCTTTCATGCACGGCCTGAGCAGCAAAGAAGCCTATTCAGCCGGTTAGCTGGATAGGCTTCTTTATGTTCGTGCATAGCTTGCCGATTAGCGAAGAGCAGCCGACTGTAATTGCTGTACGGCTTCAAGCACCTGCAGCGTATGTCCTTTGACTCTAACCTTGCGCCACTCTTGCACCAGTTTGCCCGCTGCATCGATTAAAAAGGTTGACCTAACGAGTCCCATATACTCTCTGCCATAAAGCTTCTTTAGCTGCCAGACACCGTAAAGTTCGCATACGGTATGCTCGGTATCCGCCAGCAGCAAGAAAGGCAGCTCTTTTTTGGCGATAAAATTCTGATGCGATTTTACCGTATCGATGCTGATTCCCAAAATAACCGTATTGTATTTAATCATTTCCGCGTTCGCATCGCGAAAGTCGCAGGATTCTTGGATGCAGGCTGTCGTCATATCCTTAGGATAAAAATAAAGAACGACATTTTTCCCGCGGTAATCGCTTAATGAAACGTTCTCTCCGTTTGAAGCCGGCAGGACAAAATCCGGAGCCAAAGCTCCCACTTGAAGCTGTGTCATTGCTAGACCTCCATAAAGCACTCTTTTTTGCTGTCCTATACGAGCTGAATGCGAAAGCTAAGAGCCTGCTCCGCGGTAACGTTTTACGCCATGGTTCCACATCCACAGCCCTAACGAGAATACGACAATGCCCATAACGGGCGTCAAAAGCGCGAGCTGGGAAAGATCATCGGCTTTTTTCTCGAGAAAATAAGAGGCTGGAATGACGCCGACGAATGCAAACGGCAGCAGCCATGTAAGGACAAAACGAATCATTTTATTATAAATGTTAACCGGATAGCGCCCATAGTTTTGAATGTTGTACATAAGCGGCACGATACCGGTCGGCGCATCCGAGTAAAAGGAAATCGCGCTGAGCGCGGTATAAAGTCCCGCATAAATAAGTACTGCGCCTAAGATGAGCAGCAGAAGCACGAGTACGTCGAGCACTTGAAACGGCAGATCAAGCTGCGTCCAGCAAAGCGCCATAATGATTGCACCGACGAAGGAGCCGATCAAGGACGGCGGATCTACGTTTTCTAGCAGCACTTGATAAAGACTGTGCGCCGGCCTTGTAAGCACGCGGTCCATTTCACCCTTTACGATATAACGCTCGCTGAAATTCCAGATGCTGAAGAAGGTGCTGAATACGCCGTACGGAATCATGAAGAACCCATAAACGAATACAACCTCTGCCTCCGACCAGCCGCCGAGCGACGGCGTATGCTGGAACACGATCAAGATGAAGATCAGGTTCATCCCTTGGAACAATAAATCGGACAGCACCTCGACCCAAAAATCTGCCCGGTACGTTAACCGCGTTTTCGCGTAATTTTTAATATATTCCCAAAATAAAGATGCATATCTCATGTCTGTTACCCCCCTTGCACGAACAGCCGTCTACGAGCGGCGCGCCACGTCAGCCATATCGGCACCAGCAAACCTACAAACCATAACACTTGAATGCCAAACACATGCAGCACCTCACTGCTTGGCGTTCTCCCCGTAAAAACGGAGCTTGGCAAATAAGTGATCGCTTGGAACGGCAGCCACTGCATAACAGCTGACAGCCACCCTGGGAAGAAGGCAATCGGCACGACTACGCCGGAGAACAAATCGACCATTACCCGCTTCATTCGCATCATGCCCTCGTTGTTTTCGACAAAAAACGCGAACAAGCCGGTCAAAATATTAATTTGCGAGTTAATAAGAAAGCTAAAGAACAGCATGACTAAATAAATAAGCCATGTCATGGGATCTGTCGGAAGCGTGACCGGGAAGATGAGACAAACGATAATCATCCCCGGAATCATGAACAGCAGCATGCGGAAGAGCCCTTCGCCGAACCCCTGCATCATTTTTACGAATAAATAGGAATACGGTCTTATTAATTGAACCGCCACGCTGCCGTCCCTAATCTCATTTGCAATCTCGCGATCCAAATTGTTGAAATAAAAGGCACGCGCCATCCACGATACCGCCACATAGGTCGTCATCTGCGTCACCGTAAAACCGGCGAGCGTCTCCTTGTCCCCATAAATCGCCTGCCACAGAAAATAATAGGCACCGATATTAATGGCGTAAATAATGATACCGCTGTAATAATTAACGCGGTAAGCAAGCATCATGATAAATCGAATCCGAATAAAATCGATATAAGCGCTCATCATGATTGAACCGACTCCTTGGGGGTTGACGCGGAACCGGAGGAGTAAATACTGCGGACGATATCATCCGTATTCGTCTCAATAATTTTGATATCGCGAATTTCTACGCCGCCTACCACGCAGGATAAAGCATCGGAAACGTTAACCGCATGGGGCAGCCACATTTTTGCCGTAACCTCGTTTTCCATCGTCCATGTGACATCGAGAGATTCGGTTAGCTGCTGCAGCTTAGCAAGCTGCGTATGCCCGGCGAATTGGAACTGAATTTCTCGTCCCTTGCTCCAGCGGTTTTTCAGATCGTCTAGACCGCCGTCATAAATAATTCGGCCGTCATCAAGCATGATGACACGCGAGCAAAGCGCTTCGATATCCTGCAAATCGTGTGTCGTCAGCAAAATGGTTGTTCCTTGTTCTTTGTTCATTTGCATGAGGAAGTCGCGGATTTCCGTCTTCACGACAATGTCGAGACCAATCGTCGGCTCATCTAGAAATAGGATTGATGGATTATGAAGCAGCGAAGCGACAAGCTCGCAGCGCATCCGCTGGCCTAGGCTTAGCTTGCGTACCGGACGATTGAGCAAATCGCCCAACTGCAGTCTTTCGACAAGCTCGTTCAAACGTTTGCGGAAATCAGCCTCCGACACCCGGTATACCTTGCGCAGCAGCTGGAAGGATTCGATTACTCCGATATCCCACCAGAGCTGGGAACGCTGTCCGAATACAACGCCAATCCCGTTAACGAACTTCTCGCGGTCCTTAAACGGCACGTAGCCGTTTACCTTGAGTTCGCCTGACGTAGGTACCAAAATACCTGTCAGCATTTTTATCGTTGTCGATTTGCCTGCTCCGTTTTCTCCGATATAACCGCATACTTCGCCTTGCGGAATTTGAAAGGAAATATCTTTAACCGCCGTGACCTCGTTGTACTCGCGTTTAAACAAGTCCTTGAGTGCACCGGATAAGCCTTCTCGATTTTTCTGTACGCTGAATTGCTTACGTAAATCCTTTACATCAATGGCTAGCATTTGCTTCTTTAAGCCCCTCTCGCTTCGACATTTCCTAGGAAATACCGATCTTTATTTACCTAAAACGATAAAACTTGCTTCTGCATGTCGTTCAGCTTTATAATTTTATGATATGTAATCATACATTAGTTCACGCCTAGCGTAAACGGCTAGCTTTGCCCCTGGTACAGCAGCTTTCGTTCGCGGATGAAATATAAGTTATGAAAGAAGCTCATACTTATACGTTCTTATATTTCTAGCGTAAACGGCTCCGCTCGCCTTTTTATTTAGAAGCGGACCATTCGCTATGCCATCATTGTGCATGCTTACATTGAAATTCACCCTCATTGACACAAAATGATCCTGCAGCATCTGAAAGGAGCACGTCAAGCGAATGTCTAAACAGACGAACCAAGTGCCTAAAGAAAAGAACAAGAAGAAAAAATGGAAATGGTTTTTCGTCAGCCTCTCCGTAATACTAGGCGCAGCAGCAGCGTTTCTTATTTACTGGAGTGTAGGCATATATAGTGCACTAGATAACTTCAGTGACCCTAAAGAAACGAAGGTACCCGTAGAGGACGCCGAAGCTACGCCTGTTCCCATTCCGGATTGGGAAGGGAAGGAACGTGTTAATATTTTGCTGCTTGGCGGTGACGCGCGCGGTTTAGACGAGGGGCAGATTGCCCGTTCAGACTCCATATTAGTCGCTTCCTTTGATCCTGTAACCAAAAAAGCGCATCTGTTCTCTGTGCTCCGTGATACGTATGTCAACATTGAGGGTCATGGCAAAGGCCGCATCAATACGGCGCTTGCTCTAGGGGATTACCCGTTAGCTATGAAAACAGTCGGCGACCTCCTCGGTCTCGACATTCAATATTATGTATATACAGACTTTGAAGGCTTCAAGAAGCTGATCGATACGATTGGCGGCATTTACTTTGATGTCGAAAAGGATATGCAGTATACCGATAACGCAGACGGCAACCGCTACGATATCGATCTTAAAAAAGGCTACCAGCTGCTCGATGGCGACAAAGCGCTGCAATATGTCCGCTTCCGCCACGATGCAATGAGCGACTTTACGCGTACGGAGCGTCAAAGAAACTTTCTTCAAGCGGTATCCAAGGAGCTTCAATCCACTTGGAACATCGTTCGCATGAAGAAAATTCTTGAAAGTGTTCAGCCCTATGTCAGCATGAATATCAGCGTTATGGATATGCTGAAGCTCGGCCAGCTTGGTGTCAAAAGCCATGTAGCCAGCACAACGCAAATCCCGCCGATGGAGCTCATTGCGGAAGACCGCGTTGGCGGCGCATCCGTCATCGGTATCAGCGACGATGAAGAGCTGCGCGATTTCGTGCAAATGACGCTGGAGCAGGACGATACCATCCCTACTCCTACTGAATCGACAACACCGACAGACGGTGCAGAAGCAACGAATCAACAGCAATAACCTATACGTACACGCAACGGGCTCCAGCAAGTTGCGTGTATTTTGTTTCCCATATAACAAGCGTAAACGGCTGACGCCGTCCTTGGCGGTAAAGCTCGTTTCGCGGTGAAATATAAGCAACGTATACGGTTGAATTTTATACTTTCTTATATTTGAACCAAAGACGGCGATGCCGTTTATTCATGTCCGAATCCGAGCATTCATGCCCGGCTAACATTTCTATTGGAGGCTGAAAACCATGACGACAAAACGAACCAATTCCGAGAAGCTTTATGAAGAAGCGCTGCAGCATATCGTCGGCGGCGTTAATAGCCCCTCCCGCTCTTATAAAGCAGTAGGCGGCGGCGCTCCGGTGTTTATGAAACGCGGGGAAGGCGCTTATTTCTGGGACGTCGACGATAACCGTTATATTGACTATTTAGCAGCTTACGGTCCCATCATTACGGGACATGCCCATCCGCATATTACGGAGGCTATCGTGCGTGCTGCCCAAAACGGCACGCTTTACGGCACCCCTACTGAGCTAGAGATTAAGCTAGCCCGCATGCTGAAAGAGGCCATTCCCTCACTCGACAAAGTCCGGTTCGTCAACTCCGGCACTGAAGCCGTCATGACGACCATTCGTGTGGCACGCGCCTTTACGAAAAAATCCAAAATCATTAAATTCGCAGGCTGCTATCACGGGCATTCCGATCTCGTGCTCGTCGCGGCAGGCTCCGGTCCGTCTACGCTTGGTATTCCGGACAGCGCCGGCGTCCCGTCAAGCATCGCAAGCGAAGTCATTACAGTTCCCTTTAATGATCTTCCGGCACTAAAAGCTGCTTTGGATCGCTGGGGCGCCGAGACAGCCGCCGTCATGGTAGAGCCTATCGTCGGCAACTTTGGCATGGTAATGCCGCATGAAGGCTTTCTGGAAGGGCTGTGCAAGCTTACACGCGATGCGGGTGCTCTCGTTATATACGACGAAGTCATTAGCGCATTCCGCTTCCACTATGGCGCAGCGCAAACGTATGTTGCATTTCCCGACCATCAAGCGGTGGAGCCGGATTTAACCGCACTGGGCAAAATCATCGGCGGAGGCCTGCCGATCGGCGCATACGGCGGACGACGCGAAATCATGGAACAGGTTGCTCCGCTCGGACCTGCTTATCAAGCAGGTACAATGGCCGGCAATCCGGCTTCAATTTCAGCAGGCATTGCATGCCTCGAGCTGCTGCAGGAGCCAGGCATCTACGATCGAATGAACGCTCTCGCAACAAAGCTCGCGGCAGGCCTGCACGCCACTGCCAAGCAGCACGGCATACCGCTTACAATCAACCAAATCCGCGGCTCGTTCTCGGCTCATTTCTGTGATCATCCAATTACTAACTATGATGAGGCGCAGGATACGGACGGCGAGCTGTTCGGTAAATTCTTCAAGCTCATGCTGGATCAAGGCATCAACCTAGCACCATCCAAATACGAGGCTTGGTTCTTCACGACCGCGCATACGGAAGCGGACATCGATGAAACGATAGTTGCAATCGACCGCGCCTTTACGCAATTAGGCTCTGCGGACGCTATCTCTTAATTAATCTCCAGTCTTCGAATGTTTCGACAAAGCTGGCAGCTTTATGATTTACAGAAGAGGCAAAGACAACATAAAAACGAGGAGATCTAAATGGCCGTTTGGCCAGTAAGATTCCCTCGTTTTATTTTGATGCTCTTGATTGTTATTTCACGTCGTTAAGCAGCAGCAGCCGGTCATCAGTCTTCGACGGTATGCCGCGTCCGTCGGTGTTGTTCGTTATGACGTAAATGCGTCCATCCTTTATTTTCACATCGCGAAGTCTGCCTTCGCCTTCAAATACAACGGACATTTTATTAACCGCCGGATCGTAACGATAGAGCGCTCCGCCCATTAAGGTTGCAATCAACAGTCGATTGTTCGCGTCGATTGTCGCGCCAGAGGGGGCAATGGCCTTCTCTCCTGTATGGTAGATTGGCGTTTTCATCCCTTCTTTTTCCGCATCCCCGTAAATATCAGGCCAGCCATAATTAGCGCCCGCTTCAATCATATTGATCTCATCATGTCCGCCTGGATCTCCGGATGGACCATGCTCTGTATTGAACATAATCCCTTCTTCATTCCATACCAGTCCTTGCGGATTGCGATGCCCGTAAGAATAAACATACGAGTCGGGGAAAGGGTTGTCCGCAGGTATTTTGCCATCAAGCGTCAGCCTTAATATTTTACCGGCTAAACTGATAAGGTCCTGTGCGAGTTCCCGCTGCTGCGCATCACCTGTGGTCACATAAAGCAGCTTATCTGGTCCGATTGCCATTCTTCCGCCGTCATGGTTGGCTGCTCCGGGTATGCCCTCAAGCAATGCCCGTACCTCATCCCATTGCTCGCCGTTTTGCTTCAGCAGAACGACCCGATTCCAAATCTGGCCATTCTCTTCATAGGTATGATACGCATAAGCCATTTTCGACTTTGCAAAATCCGGCGCTAATAAGAAGCCTAGAAATCCGCCTTCTCCAAGGCCATGCACGCTTTTATTAAGATGGACCGATTGCCGTGTCATTTTCGAACCGTCCACCTTCACGATATTTCCTTCTCGTTCGCTAATGTAGATAATGTCATCATCAAATGTGATGACCCAAGGTACACGAAGCTCCTGGGCAAGCACCGTATAAGCTTCGCCCACGTTTTCTGATGCTGCCGGCTTGTCGGTCTCTCCACTCGTTTTCGTTTCTGCCGGCTTCTCGGTTACTGCGTTCGTTGACGTATTTGTCGATGGCTGCGATTCAGGCGACTCGTTTTTTTCGCATGCTGCCAGCATGCCTAAGCATACGGTAGTCATGATCAAGGCGGCTATTCTTCTTTTTGCTGTCATCTCCGTTCACTCCTTCCCCTAAACAGAGAAGGACACCGCAGCTGCGAGCTTCGCAGTGCGCTGTCCTTTCCCCTTTACTCGTTTGCTTTCGCTTCAGTAAGAGCAGCGATGAGTTCCTCTTGGATATGACCGTTCGTGGCTACGACATTGCGAACACCGAGGTCGTATGGCTTGCCTAATGTATCGCTTACGATTCCGCCCGACTCCTGCACAAGCAGCGAGCCCGCTGCCAAATCCCAGCTGCTGAGCCCAATTTCCCAAAAGCCGCTTAACCTTCCTGCAGCTACATATGCCATATGCAGCGCGGCAGAGCCGGCAATACGCAGGTTGCGCACTTGAGGCGCCACCGCTTGTATGCCTTGCAAATTTAATGGCAAAGCGTAATGGTGATCGGCCGGAAGGCCTGTCGCCACCAAGCTGCCGCGCAGTGTGTCTTCTTTGGACACCTGCATCCGTTTTCCGTGAACATAAGCTCCCTTGCCTTTTTCCGCAACAAACAGCTCATCCTTCATCGGATCATAAACGACGCCGACGATCACCTCGCCGTTATGAGCAAGCGCGATTGACACGCAGAAAAACGGAAAGCCATGTACAAAGTTCGTTGTTCCGTCAATCGGATCAACGATCCATAAATATTCCGCGTCCCGGATATTTTCAAGCGCGCGCGTTGATGCTTCCGGTCCCGGCTCCACGCCCTCTTCGCCTAAAAATGAATGATGAGGAAAATGCGTCATGACGAGATTTTTGATCAAGCGCTCTGAGCCTTTGTCTACTTCGGTAACAAGATCATGCGAGGAATACTTTATATCAAGTTTCGCGTAATTGCCAAGCTTCGTCTTAATCCATTCTCCTGCCTTAGACGCACAATTGATAGCGACAGCAGTAAAGCTTTTCCCGCCAACGACGGAAGCGTTGTTCTGGTCACTCACGATCCATCACTCTTCCCTCTATGTAAAATTACAAACATTTCTATCCACGTTATGCTACTACGTATGAAGCTTAAGCAAGTTTCGTATATAAGTACTCTCACCATATCAAAATGATCGCAAGCCTTCAATGATTAATTGTCCCGCAAGAAGCAGAAGCGTAACCCGAAGCAGCCATAACAAGCCTTTTCCACTCAGTTTCACGGCGATCGCCGCTCCAAGCTTTCCTCCGATCCATGCTCCAGGCACTAAAGCAAGCACGAGCAGCCAATCCGTCTCCCCCAGATAAGCATGCATGCCGCTCCCAAGTATTGATGATAAAAAAATGACGAACATGGAGGTTGCCGTAGCCATATGAGGCGGAAAACGGAATAACAGCACCATGAGCGGCACGAATAACGATCCTCCACCAATGCCGAACAACCCTGACATAAGCCCTACGCCAAAACCGATCGCGAGCGCAGGCAGAATCCCGTAGCTATAGGTGTGCACCTCTCCCGTAACATCGGTTATCGTACGGACGATTGGCCACTGTTTGGAAAACGGTTTCATATTGTCCCGAGCAATCAGAAGTGAGGCCACCAGCAGCATAAACACGCCGAATACCAGTTGAAACACGCCCGCTGGAAGCATGCCCGTTAGCGCTGAGCCTATCATGGCAGCTGGTCCGCTCGTTATAAAAAATAACCAGCCACTGCGGAAATCGACAATTTTCCGTTTTGCATAGCTGAGCGTTGATGCGAGTGCTGTCACAACAAGCACGGTTAACGAAATGCCGACCGCCGTTGCATGTCCGATCTCATCGCCCGTTAATACGGGACCGATCAGCATAAGCACGGGGACAATAATAATCCCGCCGCCAAGTCCTACTATACTGCCGAACATAGCCGCTACAACCCCGAGCAGCACTAAAAGTATCCATTCCATGATGATAATCACCTTTTCAATGTGATAAAGAAGGCCATGCAGAAAGCTGCCAGCATACAATAGCACCGCCAAGATATCCCTTGACGGTGCCATTCTGCTTCGGTTAATGAAAGGGGGCAATCTCTACGCGTCCGCCATCTAACACCTTAATGCCTTCTCCGGTTGCTTCCATCTGCTTTAAATCCTCGATGAGCTTGAGCAGCGCTTCATCCTTGCTTTTGGCTTCCAGCATACAGTCCAAAAACTCGCAGCTCCTTGCGGCATTGCGCAAAAACTCGACCAATGGCCCGGCTTCCACAAAATCTGCATGACCGCGCGGATCAGATAAGCTTTTGGGGCTGGAGGCATGGATTTTGGTCGGAAGCTGACTGGCGCTTGTATAGCCCAGCCGTTCCCGCTCCTTTTCCCAGGTGCGCTCAATCCGCGGCCATATCCCATCATACAGCTCGTCATCTCCGATGTCGCAGGAATTGACGGCATGATGATGAATGTCAAGAACCATGGGAACCTCCACTTGTTCCGCTGCGGCTAGGGTTTCCCTAGCATTAAACGTTTTATCATCATTTTCGAGTGTAATCCGATGCCTAAGACGAGGCGACAAGGCGCTGAATAGACGGATGAACCGTTCTCCAGCTACAGCCTTGTCGCCATATGCCCCACCGATATGTATGTTGCATTTGATCGCCTCATCCAGTCCCATTGCCTCCAGCATAAGAACATGATTCATCAAATCCAGCTCGGATTTGGCGAGTACCTCCGGCCTAGGCGTGCTGAATACACAGAAATGATCCGGATGGAAGGATACTCGGATACCGTTCTTCTGTGCATACTCACCCACCTCTTGAAAAGCAGGAGCCAGCGCGGTAAAGGGGTTCCAACCCGCTAATTCTTCATGCGTAGCCAGTGGAATGAGTTTAGACGAAAAACGATACATTTGAATGCCGCTTGCTTTGCAAAGCTTCAAAATACGCAGCGTGTTCCGCAGATTTTCTTCCGCAATTCTTTCAAGCTTCCGAATTCCCGCCTCGCGGTCGTCCAGCTTGGAGAAGTTTGTGAAGGTCATCGTTTTGGAGGGAGACGCATTTTCAAGCTGCAAGCTCATTGCGACAAAGCCTAATCTAACAATCATCAATTAAGCCTTCTCGCCAAAAAACATTTCAAAAGCGAGCGCCGTTTGAATTCTTGCTTCTTCCTCAGTCAACTTTCTCACGAGCTCCATCTCCACTTGTGTCACTTCTTCGCCTTGAAAATTAATCTCGGCTATAGAAGCTAAAATGCGGACAATCGCGATCGCTTCGTTAGCAGGCGTGTAGGCAATTACCTTCTGGCCAGTTGGAAAAACGCGAAAGCCGCTCTTGACCATTTTGCCCCGACCGTACTCCAACAATTCATACAGCTCCTGATCGGACTTAAATTTGCAAACCGAATTAAACTCCGTTGCAAAACCCATTATATTTCCCTCCTTTCAGTGAAATTTCTACCTGGCCTTCAAAGGCTTTACTACCAACCTTCAAAGGTTCTACTGCCAACCTTCAAAGGCTCTTTACTACCAACCTTTAAAGGCTTTACTGCCAACCTTCAAAGGCTTTACTACCAACCTTCAAAGGCTTTAATACCAACCTTAAAAGGCTCTACTGCCAACCTTCAAAGGCTTTTCGAACCCACCCAAACCCTCCCTTCCAAGGGAGGGCCCCAAGGGTTGCACCCTCTGGACACCCGCAACTGGACTAACGTCCGTGTAGCGGTGGCGCTTGCTTGCTGCGTTTGAGGGGGATCGCTTTCGTCCCTGGGGGACACGCTTACTTTGGGTTGTAGGGATTGATTACTTACTTACTTACTTACTTACTTACTTACTTATTTGCTTGCTTGCTTGCTTGCTTAATCTTACTTGATTACATATAAGGGATAGCTTTATTCTTCGCGGTTTGAGTTACCTCAACGCCACACTCCACTACACAACACAACACAACACAACACAACACTACAGTACAGCTCACTACACAACACTACACTTCGCTTAACCTTCTTGGTTTGCAATAACAGGAATTTCTCCTGCTAATTCAGCCTATTGTGCTCCATTTAAGCATTTAGAAGGAAATACTCCATCTAATTTGGAGCTTGTCCGGCATTTTTCCCTATATGTGAGCATTTAGATGGAGAAATTCCTGTTAAACAACCGTCAACCCACGCTCGGAAAGAATTAACAGGAATTTATCCTGCTAATTACTCCTTAGAAGCGTCAGCATAACAAAAGAGCTGTACCACCGATAAGCGTTGGCGAGAATTTAATACGGTCATGCAAGAAACGGGTTGCGTTCCTGCATGACACGTTTATTTTGGGATTCTATGGATTGGTTACCCTATTGGTTTTCTGTCAGTGTCGTTGGAGCATACCCGCGAGTTTATTATGCCAGTCAAGCTATGCCAGCCAATATAAGTAAGCTTTAGTCTTATTGTGCCGCTTCGCCTGTGAAATCAATACGCTGCTTGTCGGCATGGCGTGAAAGAGCCAGCGCAATCAAGCTATCCAATAGTTCTTTATATGGAATACCGGTTTCCTTCCACATGAGCGGATACATGCTGAAAGGTGTAAAGCCCGGCAAGGTGTTCACTTCGTTAATAAAAATCTGGTTATCGCTTTTGCGAAGGAAAAAATCTACGCGTGACAAACCGGAGCCGTCGATCGCTTGGAATGCGCGAACCGCCATTTCTCGGATGGATTCCGTAACTTCTGGTGACAAAATAGCCGGAATTTGCATCGTCGATTTTCCGTCGATATATTTAGCCTTATAGTCATAGAACTCGTTAGACGGCGCAATTTCACCCGGTACGGATGCTTTGGCGTCATCGTTGCCTAATACGCTTACTTCGATTTCCCGCGCATCAACAAATTCCTCCACGATTACCTTACGGTCAAAACGCAGCGCGTAGTTTACCGCCGAAATGAGCTCTTCGCGGTTTTTGGCTTTGGATACGCCGACGCTGGAGCCAAGGTTAGCCGGTTTGATGAAGCATGGGTAGCCGAGCGAAACCTCGCATTCCATAATAAAGAAGGAAGCGTCTCTTTCCCATTGCGTCCGGTTGAAGTAGCGGAAAATGCATTGCGGCAAGCCTTCTTGCGCAAATACTTTTTTCATCAGAATCTTGTCCATCCCAACGGCAGAGGCGAGAACGCCCGCTCCTACGTATGGAATGTTCGCCATTTCGAACAGTCCTTGAATCGTTCCGTCCTCACCAAACGTCCCGTGCAGCAGCGGGAACACGACATCAATGCGCGGTTCCTCGCCTGCAGCGGACGAGCCGGCATTTAAACCTTCAAATAATGGAGCTAAAGCGAAGCCCGTTTGTGCCTCGCCCGCTGCAAAACGCAGCTCCTCTACCGTATTCGGACGGGCATACAGAACAGCTCCCGTTTTCCACTCGCCTTGCTTTGTAATATAGAAAGGTTTGATTTCATATTTACTATAGTCGAATTCACCCATAACCGCGTAAGCCGTTTGCAGAGACACCTCATGCTCTCCCGATTTCCCCCCGTAAACTAAACCTACTCGAACCTTGCTCCCCATGGCATATCCTCCGGTACAATAATTTATAATAGATCAGCAATATGAAAAAAACGATATTTCGTTTGTTCCGTCCATGCATAGGAATCACGATAATCCCAATAGCGATGCCTGCTGGAAACGGTGTTGGCATTCACTAGCGGCATTCCGAATGAATCAAAGGCAGTCACGATTGTGCTGTGCTGAAAGCGCTGATCGCCGTTCCAGTCATAGGTAATGACATCACCCAGCTGCAGCTCATCGGCAGATTGCACAACCTCCGCACGCATGCCGGAAGTCTTCGAACCGGTCAAATAATTGGTTAATGCATTGGATACCGCCCAGCTGTAGCTCCACCATTCGCTGCCTTTGTTTCGGCCTTTATACCACCAGCCCGTTTCTCTCTTACCAGTATAGTTCATCGGGGCATTGCCTGCAAAGATGCACTGAGACACGTAATGGGTACAATTCACCTCAAAAAGCTCATAAGCCGGGTTCCCTTCGTTCCACCAACGATCCGCATACGCCGCAACCAAATCTCTCCTGTAACGAATACCCGAGGGACGGTGTTTGAATTGCTGTAATAGGTCATAATTTAAGTATGGTGTTGACGGTGACGATAGATCGCCAAATAGCTCCGAATGATCATCGACGGTCATCCAGTTGTCAGTTGCTGTGCCAAACCGCGGCCTGCGTTCCGAAATAATCGGCTCCACTCGCAGGATATCCCAGGCACCGCCTGACAACCCTAACCAGAGACGTTCAAATTCGGATCTTTCCTCCATGTAAAACCGACCTGACTGTTCCATCCTTCTTTTAATATGGAGCCGGACAAGCACAGAAACTTCGTTCGCCGAATCATTAACGCGAATGAGCTCAGCTTTTGTTTCGCTGCCTGCCGGAAGCGCTCCTCTGAGCAAATCACGCTCTCTAAGACGCTCAAGCCTGCAGCGGAGACGCTCGCAATGTTCGGTATCGGTTACGTAATCGGTCAACACGGCTGCGTGCTGATTAGCTTCGGCTTGGTTGTACAAGCTCACATAACGATGGACTGCTGATTTCCAGCCCTGCAGTTTCCCCTGCTGGATTTGCTGATCATAATCAGAGGAACGCAAAAGTGAGTTAAGCTTTGATGCTTGCTGTTTAACAGACTTAATTTCTTGATTCGCCCGTTCCCGGATCTGCGGTGCATGATCGCTCGGCTTTGCTTGTCGTTCCGCTTGCAACCCGGAAGGGGGCTGCTGCTTCAAGATAGCATGCGTCGCAGCCTTCTGCTGAACATTACGCGGAGAGGCGGCCTGTTTGGACGTTGCTTGCGTTTTCTTCTGACCAGTCGTTCCTTGTCCCTGGTTACCTGTTCGCGGCATAACAATCCTCCTTGACCTTGTCGTGACTGCAAGCTTATCGCAGATTAACTGCTTCATTATATGAAGCCGCCTTCCGTTTCATGTAACATTCGTAAAGTTGTGTTTTCAAGCGATCTACAGGCGTGGATAGACATAATTGGACTTTACGGAAGGACTATTTTAGCGATATACTATAGATATAGCGATTTTGAAATTGTGTTTCACAGAATGAAACACAAACTACATTCAAAGAGGAGAATGACGATGGCTACACAAAATCATTATTCGGTTCGCACAACGCTGGACGCTGGTGGCAAGTCTTACGCTTACTACCGTCTGGGCGGACTTGAAGAACAAGGACTAGGCGATATCTCGAAATTGCCTTTTTCCATTAAAGTATTGCTTGAGGCGGCTGTTCGCCAATTTGACGGACGCGCCATTACTTCCGAGCATGTAAAGCAGCTGGCAACTTGGGCTGACGGACGCGAAGATAAAGAAATTCCTTTCATTCCTGCTCGTATCGTTTTGCAGGATTTCACGGGTGTGCCTGTTGTCGTTGACCTCGCGGCAATGCGCGATACTGTAAAAAAAGCAGGCGGAGATCCGAAGAAGATCAACCCGCTCGTTCCCGTTGACCTTGTAATCGACCACTCTATCATGGTTGACGCATTTGGTTCGCCGCAAGCACTTGAATACAACACAAAGGTTGAATTCGAGCGTAACGAAGAGCGTTACCGTTTCCTTCGCTGGGCACAAACGGCATTCGATAACTTCCGCGCGGTTCCGCCGGGCACAGGTATCGTTCATCAAGTAAACCTGGAGTACCTGGCATCTGTTGCAGCTACAAAAACAATCGACGGCGAAACTGTCGTATTCCCTGATTCCCTCGTTGGTACGGATTCGCATACAACGATGATCAACGGACTTGGCGTAGTGGGCTGGGGCGTTGGCGGTATCGAGGCTGAGGCTGGTATGCTTGGTCAACCTCTATACTTCGTAATGCCTGAAGTTATCGGCTTTAAATTGACAGGCAAGCTGGCAGAAGGCTCTACAGCGACTGACCTTGCGCTTACTGTTACTCAAATTTTGCGTAAAAAAGGCGTAGTCGGCAAATTTGTCGAGTTCTTCGGCCCTGGCTTGTCGAACATCAGCCTTGCTGACCGTGCAACGGTTGCCAACATGGCACCGGAATACGGCGCGACAATCGGCTTCTTCCCTGTCGATGACGAAACTCTTGCTTATTTGAAACAAACGGGCCGCAATGATGACCTTATCGAGCTTGTTGGCTCTTACTATAAAGCGCAAGATATGTTCCGTACGGATGCTACTCCGGATCCGGTATTTACGGATGTTGTTGAGCTTGACCTTTCGACAATCGTTCCTTCCCTTGCAGGACCTAAGCGTCCACAAGACCGTGTTGAGCTAACGGCAATGAAGGATTCCTTTAACGACATCATCCGCACGCCGATTGACAAAGGCGGCTACGGACTCTCCGATGAGAAAATCGAGCAGTTCGTTACGGTTAAACACAATGACGGCCAAGTGAGCAAAATGGGCACTGGCGCAGTCGTAATTGCCGCAATTACAAGCTGCACGAACACGTCTAACCCAAGCGTAATGGTTGGTGCCGGACTTGTGGCTAAAAAAGCAGTTGCCCTTGGACTTAAAAAACCTGCTTACGTAAAAAGCTCCCTGACGCCGGGTTCGCTCGTTGTTACGGAATATTTGACAAAAGCAAACCTAATCGAGCCGCTAGAAGCGCTTGGATTCCATGTAGCGGGTTATGGCTGCGCGACTTGTATCGGTAACTCCGGTCCGCTTCCAGACGAAGTAAGCAAAGCGATCGCTGACAACGATATGACGGTTTCCGCTGTTCTTTCCGGTAACCGTAACTTCGAAGGCCGCGTTCATGCGCAAGTAAAAGCGAACTACCTGGCTTCTCCGCCGCTTGTTATCGCTTATGCGCTTGCCGGAACGACAAACATCGATTTGACAACAGAACCAATCGGTTACTCAGAAGACAACAAACCGGTATTCCTCAAAGATATCTGGCCTACGTCAAAAGAAATCAACGACGCGATGACTGCTGCGCTTAACCCGCAAATGTTCCGCGACAAATACGAGAACGTATTTACGCAAAACGAACGTTGGAATGCCATTTCGGTTCCTAAGGGCGAAAGCTACGAGTGGGATAATAAATCGACTTATATCCAAAACCCGCCGTTCTTCGAAAACCTTGGCCCTGATCTGTCCGACATTGAAGATATTCATTCCGCAAGCGTGCTTGCGCTTATGGGCGATTCCGTTACAACGGATCACATCTCTCCTGCCGGTAACATTACCGTTAACAGCCCGGGCGGCCAATACTTGATTGAAAATGGCGTTAAACGCGAAGACTTCAACTCGTACGGCTCCCGCCGTGGTAACCACGAAGTGATGATGCGCGGTACGTTCGCGAACATTCGTATTCGTAACCAAGTGGCTCCAGGCACAGAAGGCGGCGTAACTACTTACCTGCCTACGGATGAAGTGATGTCGATCTACGATGCATCGATGAAATACCAAAAAGACGGCAAAAACCTTGTCGTTCTAGCCGGTAAAGAATACGGTACTGGCAGCTCCCGTGACTGGGCGGCAAAAGGTACAATGCTTCTTGGCGTTAAAGCCGTAATCGCAGAAAGCTTTGAGCGTATTCACCGCTCCAATCTGGTTGGCATGGGCGTATTGCCACTGCAATTCCCAGAAGGTCAAGGCTGGAAGACGCTTAACATTACTGGTCGTGAAACGTTTGACATCGTTGGCTTGTCCAATGACGTTACGCCAGGCTCGCAAGTTACGGTAACCGCTACTCGCGAAGACGGCACGACTTTCGATTTCCCTGCAATCGTACGTCTGGACTCTGTCGTTGACGTAGACTACTACCGCAACGGCGGTATCCTTCAAACGGTACTTCGCCAAATGATCGCTAACATGTAATCATCGGAGCACAAGCGTAAGCTGTGCAGCCGCAAGCGTAAACGGCTGACGCCGTCCTTGGCGGCAAAAGCTCGTTTCGCGGTGAAATATAAGCAACGTATAAGGTTGAATTTTATACTTTCTTATATTTTAAGAAAAAGGCATCGCCCAAGCAGAACTAACTGCTTAGGCGGATGCCTTTTTTCTGAAATTGCTTCGTTCACAAGCGTAAACGGCAGGCGCAAATTTTTACTTTCTAATATTTTAACAAAAGCAGCAGGTCCGAGGTTCGCCTCAGTCCTGCTGCTTTTTATTGTTTTGGCTATAAAATCATGATGCCCATCCGTTTAGCGGACTCCATCATCACAGGCGCGTATTCTCTCATCGTCTGCATGGTTAGCCTGCTTGCAGGCCCCGATACGGATAATGCCGCGATCAGCTTGCCTGTCCGGTTAAATATCGGCGCGGACAGCGCGGCAGCTCCCGGCTCGCGTTCCTCGAAGCTTGTTGCGTATCCTTGTAAGCAAATCTCTTCCAGCTGCTGCTTGTACTGGTCTAGATCAATGGAATATAGCCATGACGGATCGCCAAAAATACTTTCCTGCACCATCGGGTCGGAATAGGCGATCAGCACCTTACTCGAAGCGCCTGCATAAAGCGGCAGCCTCACGCCTACCGGCGCTACCCGCCGCACAGGCTGATTGCTTTGAACGGCTTGCATGCGAATCCGCTCGGAGCCGTCCCTTACATATATGCTAACTGTTTCTCCCAGCTGGTCGCGCAGCCGCTCCATCTCGGGCAGCCATATCGTTGCTTGGTCGTCTGAACGCGATAAATTGGCGGACAGCTCCCACATCTTTAATCCTAAATGATAACGGTCCGTTGAGCGGTCCCGCTCGATGAACCCCTTCTCCTCGAGCGTAGCGAGCATCCGATGCACCGTGCTTTTGTGCAGGCCGACATGATCTGCAATTTCCGTCATCGCCCAGTCCGTTTTTGAAATAAAGCACAGCAATATATCAAGCGCGCGATCCACTGCCCGCACCGTCGATTTTCCATCTTCCATGCAGCCGCACCTCCCACATTCTTATCATTCCAAAAAGTTTCATCCAATGAAACCGATTCTCATTCAGTATAACTCATCGCTTCCAATAAGGTAAAGAAGAGTTCTTTACATTACAGTAACATTACAGATGATTAACAATACCTCGACATCGATTGACAGGCTTATAGGACCGGACTACGATGAAAGTACTAGAAATAAAAAGCGCTTACAACCATTGGAAAAACGAGTCCAATAGACGTTTGCTTACAGAGGGAGGACAACGACATGAGCACGACCATTATGACACCATTGCCGCTTGAAGGCGGGTTTCCGCAAAGCCTTCAACCCTTCCCGCTGGGAGATTCCGATAATCCTTTCCTGCTGCGTAAAACCAGAAGCCGAGGCAAACATCTGCTGGTTGCTTCGGTCGCATCCCTTACGGCGATGTGTCTGCTTGCTGTTATTATTTTTCATGGCTATGTCGCTTGGATGCTTGCTTATCCTTACGTTGCTCCGCTTTCCTCTAATCCACAAGCGGCTATTGGCCTAGATTACGAAGATGTCATTTTCCCGAGTAAAAGCGGAAACACGACAGTCAGCGGCTGGTTTATCCCTGCTGATACCGATGCCATCGAGTCTGCTCCCTCAGCGCGGACGGTTGTGTTCAGCCATGGCTATGGCGCTAATCGCGAAGAATCATGGGTCCCGATGTATGAGCTGTCCAAGCTGCTGCACGGGCTGAATTATAATATATTGTTGTTTGATTACGGCTACGCCTCCAAAGAATATAAGGCGCCGGCTACTGGAGGACTTGAGGAATCGCAGCAGCTGCTTGCTGCCGTAGACTATGCCAAATCCCGCGGTGCCGAGGATATCGTCGTTTGGGGCTTCTCCATGGGTGCGGGAACAGCTTTGCAGGCTGCCTTGCAGACCGATGAGATTGATGCCATGATACTCGACAGCTTGTTCATTCCAAGTTCAGAGGCCTTGTTCGACAACTTGAATCAGTTTGTTTCCTTACCGCAATTTTCGCTGCCGCTTATCGAAACCATGATTCCGTTGTGGACAGGGACGAGCTTTGGCTCCATTCCGGCAAGCGAAGTCATATCCAATGTCTACGATATTCCGATGTTCATTATTCACGGCACAAACGATGTAAAAGCGCCTTACGAAACGGCTGAAGCGATTGCTGATGGACAAGGCAATGTCCTCTCCCGCTCCTGGATCGTGCAGGATGGCAAGCATGAGCTGCTGTTTCAAGTTCATCCGAGTGAATACATTCAGAGAGCCGCTCTATTTCTCAGCCAAGTCGACCAACAGCTCCAAGCAGAGCGAATATAATCAACAAGCACGACATAAGCCCGTTTCACAACGAATACATCTAACATAGATGCACTTGTTGCGACAAAGGAGGCGATGGTCGTGCTTTTTGTTTACGGAACGCTCATGCCCGTTCGCGTGATCGAGTTGATTCGTCATTGGAAGCTGCAGGAAAAAGAACATGCGGCTGTTATATTGCAAGCTTCCCCCGAAATGGAGCGTCAATATGTCCAGCTGCTCCAATCCTGGGAGCCCGTCTTCACGCAAACCGCCCACTATACGAATCAATGGTTGGAAGAATGGCTGCCTTACCCCACTCGTTTGCCTTCTTATGTGGAGCAAACGGTCGAAGCGCTTGTTGATGCTGCGCTGGAGCAGTCACGCACTTATGTGGACCAGCTGTCGCAGCTTATCGAGCGGACCGCTTCCATTTCTTCTCCCATCACAAAGACCGTCATCCTCCATTCCATCAGAGAATCGAATTACTATATCGGTTTAATGAGCGCTTACCGCCAGGCTGTGAACAGCCCTGGCAACAGCGAGCAGCGCGCTCCGCTCCAGCAAGTGCCGATAGGCGGGCATACGCTGCCTCCGCTGCCTTATCCATATGATGCGCTGGAGCCTTACATTGATGAGCAGACCATGCGGATACATCATGATATCCATCATCAATCCTATGTCGATGGCTTAAATAAAGCAGAGCTCCAGCTGCAAGAGGCGCGTGATACCGGCAGCTTTGATCTCGTGAAGCACTGGGAGCGAGAGCTTGCCTTTAACGGCGCAGGACATTATTTGCATACGCTGTTCTGGAGCGTTCTCTCGCCTTATGGCGGCGAAGAGCCTATCGGTCTGCTAAGTCAGCAGATCCGAAACGATTTTGGCAGCTTCACTGCCTTTAAGAAACAGTTTAGCGAAGCGGCCGTGAAGGTAGAAGGCGGCGGCTGGGCCATTCTCGTATGGGGCCCGCGCAGCAGGCGGCTTGAAATTTTGACGGCTGAGAAGCATCAAAACCTATCGCAATGGGATGTTATTCCGCTGCTTCCGCTCGACGTTTGGGAGCATGCCTATTATTTGAAGCATCAGAGCAGACGGGCGGACTATGTACAGGACTGGTGGAACGTGGTTATTTGGCCGTTTGTGAATGAACGGTTCGAGGAAGCACGCAAGCTCGTGTGGGCGCCATTCTAATTGACTGTACAAGCGTATATCGCTGTCGCCGTCTTTTGGCAACGAAAAAAGTCGTTTCGCGGAGATCTATAAGCGGATTTTTAATTGAAAACTTATAAACTCTGATCTATTAAAAAAAGTCGGACAGGAGGTTTCCCTTGTCCGACTTTCTACCGAGCATACCGGCTTATTGCTTCAATAATGTAAGAAACTCAGAACGAAGCGCTGAACTGGTGCGGAATTCGCCTCTTACGGCGGAGGTCACCGTCTTGCTGCCCGGCTTCTTCACACCGCGTGCGCACATGCATAAATGTTCGCCTTCGACAACGACCATCACGCCATGAGGCTCCAGCTCCTCAGCAAGAATATCTGCGATTTGCGATGTAATCCGCTCTTGTACCTGCAGTCGGCGTGTAACCGCCTCTACGAGTCTTGCAAGCTTGCTAAGCCCCGCGATTTTGCCGCTTGGGATATAACCGATATGCGCTTTCCCGAAGAACGGCGCCATATGATGCTCGCATTGGCTGTAATAAACAATGTCCTTCACGATAACGAGCTCCTCATGCTGCTCGTCAAACGTGACACCGAGCACCTCTCTCGGATCAACCTCGTAGCCTGCAAAAATTTCTTCGTACATGCGAGTTACGCGTGCAGGCGTTTCCAGCAGTCCTTCACGCTCTACATCTTCACCAACCAGCTTCAAAATTTCTCTTATATGATGTTCAATCTGCTCCCGGTTGCTCGTTACACTCGAATTGACGTAGTCTTTCCTACCCGCCATTTCTGAACTCTCCTTCCGGCTCCGCCTCGGGCTTATGTTTATCTGCGAGGCATTTTTTGATTTTTCATCATGTGCTGCGCTTTTTGCATTTGTTGTTTATTCAGGTTATAGCCCATTTGCTTAGCCATTTTCTGAATCATTTCCGGATCGTTTTGCATTTTCTCAAGCTGCTTCCGCAGATAGAATACGCCAACAAAAAAGCCCCCTACAGCTCCTGCTAGTAATGTTACGATTGGCACTACAATGTTTACCCAAGACATACCTGTCACCCGACCCTTTCTAAATCTCCTGCTGTGTATAATGTTCCCATGATAGCATGTTCGTCCCGTGTTCGCAATGAACGGTTTACCGCCCCGCGCAACCTTTTTGTGACAGCTTATATCGCTTGTCTCATGCTCTCTTCTCTAAGTCTAGCAGCGCTATTTTTATCGGCAAGCCGCCGCCATACCCGATCATTTGCCCGCTTGCGCCTATAACGCGGTGGCAGGGCACAATAATGGATAACGGATTGCGGTTATTCGCCCCGCCAACAGCACGCATCGCGCCTGGCTGGCCCAGCATAACGGCAATATCCTTATAGGTTCGCGTTTCCCCATATGGGATTTGCTGCAAGGCTGCCCACACTTTCTGCTGAAACGGCGTGCCGTACATTTGAACAGGGAGCTCGAACTGTTGAAGCTGTCCGTCAAAATAAAGCTTGAGCTGCCTATCCGCTTCCTTCAGCTGAGGATGGGCGGACGACTCGATGAGCGGAATTTCCGCGGCATGCGGACCAATATGACGTGCCGCCCACTGCTGAAGGCTATCCGAGACCGCATCATATGGAGCGAAATCTAAATGGCATAAGCCTTTATCGCTCGCCGTCAGCGTCATTGTCCCGATAGGTGAATCAATCAGAGCCGCATATAGCTGTTCAATCATTTGTTCCACCTGCTTCCGTATTCTGCCCATCGAAGTTAGCCGCGCGATTGATTTGTTCGAGCGCATTCGCAATCGCCTGCTGCGCTTCCTCATCGCTTTCTTTGTCTGCAGCCGCAAGCAATGCCGTCCTTGCTTGCTCGCCGCCAATACGCGCAAGCGACCAAGCAGCCGTCCCGCGCAGTACCGGCCGCGTATCCTGCTCAAGCACGCGAATCAGATCCGGCACGGCGCCCGCCTCCTTGAAGTTTCCAAGCGCGATGACCGCGTTGCGCTGAATCGGCTTCTTTCCGCGCCATGCCGAGGAGGTGCGCCCGTACCTTGCTTGAAACTCTTTGTTCCCGATTGTCAGCAGGGGAACCAGTAATGGCTTCACAAGCTCCATATCGGGCTGCAGCTCCTGCTGATGCGTCCAGTTTTTGCCCCGGTTAACCGGACATACGGTCTGGCATGTATCGCAGCCGTAAAGCCGATTACCGATTTTGCGCATAAACTCATCCGTTAGCATACCTTTAGTCTGCGTAACGAAAGAGATGCAGCGGCTGGAATTCAATTGACCAGGCCCAACCAGCGCATCAGTCGGACAAGCATCAATACATTTTGTGCAGCTCCCGCAGCTCTCGGTAACCGGCTCATCCGGCGTAAACGGCAGGTTGGTGATCATCTCGCCAAGGTAAATCCATGATCCTAGCTCAGGCGATATGATGGAGCAGTTTTTCGCGCTCCAGCCAATGCCTGCGCGCTCTGCCACGGCCCTATCCGACAAAGCGCCCGTATCTACCATGCTTTCTACTCGCAGCTCGGGCACCCGCTCCCTCAGCCAAGCCTCCAGCTTAGCTAATCGGTCACGCAATACCTTATGGTAATCGTCCCCCCAAGCCGAGCGGGACATAATGCCCCGTCTTGCCCCCGGCTCCGATTTTGGCGGGTCCTTCAGCTTCGCGGGATACGCCACCGCAATCGCGATGATCGACTGGGGATTATCGAATAATAGCGCTGGATTCGTCCGCTTCTCGATATCCGGCTCTTCGAAGCCGGATTCCCGTCCGAGCTCGCGATGCTTCAGCAAAATTTGCTTTAAGGATACGAACGGATCTGCGGAGGCGATTCCAATTTTATCTATGCCAAGGCTCTGTGCAGCCTCTTTCATCTCTGCCTTCAGCTTTTCCCATCTGTCTGTCATTCGCTATAACCTTTTTATTGCTTCACGAGCAAGCTCGTCACAGCGATTATTCCATTCATTGTCGCTATGGCCTTTTACCTTTACGTATTCTACTTTGTGCTTTTTCATGAGTTCCCAAAGCGCTTTCCACAGCTCTTGGTTCTCCACCGGCTCCTTCTTGCTGTTCTTCCATCCATTACGCAGCCAGCCGTTAATCCAGCCCTTCTGAAAGCAATTGACAACATACGCGGAATCGCTATATACCTTTACCTGACATGGCTCCTTCAACAGACTCAGACCCTCGATTACCGCCTGAATTTCCATGCGGTTATTCGTCGTGTGCTTCTCGCCGCCTGAGATTTCCTTCTGGTGAACGCCAAAAAAGAGCACCGCTCCCCAGCCGCCCGGTCCCGGGTTGCCGGAGCAGGCTCCGTCCGTATAGATCATAACGTCCTTCATTGTCGAATCCTCCTTAAAGCGCTCTTATCTCTTTGTAAGGCCATAAAATAAACTCGGCTCTGCCCCGAATCAGCTTTTCCGGAACCGCATGGAACGACCTGCTGTCAAGGCTCGCTCTCGCGTGACGGTTATCCCCCATGACAAAATAATGTCCTTCGTTAATGACCTCCGGTCCGTAGCTCATATCTTCTATGAGAGAATCCGTGTACGGCTCGTCCACCAGCTTGCCGTTTCGGTACAAGTGCTGATCATGAACCTCGATACGATCGCCCGGCAGGCCGACTATTCTTTTGACAAGAAACTTCTTCTCGCCTATACCACTGCCAGGTTCCTTCAAAATAACCACATCGCCGACTTTCGGCTTGCCAACTATATATATAATCTTGTTAACGAACAGCCACTCGTGCTCCGTTAAGGTCGGCTCCATGGAATGACCTTCGACTTTGGAGAGGTTAAAAACAAAAAAATGCAAAAGCAGCACCACGGCAAAAGCAAGCACGAATGTTTTGATCCAGTCCAGCAGCTCAACAAGCCAGATCGGACGATTGCTTGCGGCAGCAGTCAGCAACGGTTCAGCCTCATTCCCTGCGTTGTTATTCTCAAGCTTATGGTTCGGATCTATCTGGCTCATTTCTCCACCTCATCGCTGCGCTTCAGCCAAGCCTCGTAATAAGTCGTCACTAACTGATCATGGAAAGGAGTATGCCCTTGATCGATACGGAGCAATAGCGCCGCAAGACCCTCCTGCACCTTGTCGTCGACCATTTTCGGATAATGGTAGGCCGCTTTATGCATCTCATACTCATCTTGATCGACAACGAACCTTTCGCCTTCTACCGTACGGATGACATCCAAATCATAATCGATATAGGTGAGCACATCCCCTTGCAAATAAGGCGGTGAGGCAATATTACAGTAATAGCGCACGCCTCCCTCTTCTAATAAAGCAACAACGTTGAACCACTGCCCAGGTATAAAAAAGGAGACTGCGGGAACGCGGCTAACCCATATCTTACCGTCTGACTCTTGAATCGGCGTTTGGCTGTTTATGAGCACCTTTATCCCTTCCGTTTTATGCTCGCTCGCAAGCAGCTCTTCGGGAACAAGCCAATTCTGCTGCCATGTACGGTGAATGTGACCGTTATGTTTGAAGCTTTTGATGACACAGTGCCGATATGGTTCCATCCCGTTCTCCTTATAAAAGTATATAGTAATAAGAAAAGCATATCTCACCGCCAAAAGCAATGGCGATGCAGATATGCCCTGCGTACAACATACATGCAGTAAAGTTCGCGTTAACCGGCTACAATGCTCAGTTTCTGAAATGATCTGATAAAATCGTTGGCAACGTACCCCATCGATTCATACAGCGGCAAAACCGGCTCATTGTGCTCGTCCGCGGTAATTAGTATCTTTGTAACATGGCGCTGTTCGAAACGCTGGCGCAATGCCTGGATGAGCGTTTTACCGATTCCTTTCCGTTGGTGGAGAGGAGAGACGGCAATTCGATAATAATAACCTTTGTTATTATCAATCGTACCGATAATCATTCCCACAATTTCGGAATTTTCGACAGCGACTAGAACTAAATCACTATCCCATGACAACTGGCGGGCAAAAGCTTCCATCGTTTGTTCGTAGCACTCTTCGGTAAGAACATCCTCAAGCAGTGCTGTAATTGGTCGGTAATCGGACAACTGGAAGGAACGAACATTCATTTAAATTACACCTTCTATACCATGTCATAGTACTGCATTTAGAATATATTACGACAAAATTTAACGAAATCCTGCTTGTATCTTTAATATTCCTTAAAAAAATTAAACAAATCATCGATTATCTCTTGAAAACGCTTTATATTAAGCGCTTACACTCATTTAATCGTTTTTTTTGTTAATGAAGCCCTTCCATACTCCTAGTTCGTATAATTTCGATAGGACGGAGATACCCTATTGCAGTGTAAAAGGATTTATAAGTTTTCGCTTATAAATGTTCTTCTATATCGCCACATAGCGACTGCTTTCGCAGCAGAGGACGGCGGCGGCACTCGCCTCAAAATTAAGTTAGGTTTGCCCCTTTGCCTCCTTTCGACTTTTGAAACAATAATGTTGATTTATTCGATCGGATAAGGGATAATGGACTTGGATAACTACATATAATTAGGAGGCTGTAAAAAAATGGCACATCAACTACCAGCTTTGCCTTACGCGCACAACGCACTTGAGCCGCATATCGATGCGACAACAATGGAAATTCACCACGGCCGTCACCATAATGCTTACGTGACAAACCTTAACGTTGCATTGGAGTCTGCTCCAGAATTGCAAAGCAAATCGATCGACGAATTGATCGCTGACCTTGCAAGCGTTCCTGAAGGTATCCGTACTGCTGTTCGCAACAATGGCGGCGGACACGCAAACCACAGCTTGTTCTGGGAAACAATCGCTCCAAACGCTGGCGGAGCACCAACTGGCGCTCTTGCAGCAGCAATCGAAAGCGAGCTTGGCGGCTTTGAAGCTTTCAAAGCAGACTTCGCAAAAGCTGCAACAACTCGTTTCGGCAGCGGCTGGGCATTCCTTGCAGTGGCTAACGGCAAATTGAAAGTATACAGCTTGCCTAACCAAGACAGCCCGATCATGGAAGGCGAAACGCCAATCCTTGGTCTTGATGTATGGGAGCACGCTTACTACCTGAACTACCAAAACAAACGCCCTGATTATATCGCAGCGTTCTGGAACGTAGTAAACTGGGATGAAGTTAGCAAACGTTACGAAGCAGCTGTAAAATAATAGGTTATAAGTACGGCGCTTGCCTCATTTATGGGGCGGCGCCGTTTTTGCGTCTTAAGGCACGATTTATTTCATCCTCCTGCATCAGTACACCGGATAGGCATCTGCCGCATACGATACATAAGGATAGATGCCTAATCTGTTTCGTAAAGGAGTATGAGTGCTTGCATGGATTATACTTACAATAACGAGCAACAATTTTACGCGAATGCGCGGCAAGCGGTTCAAGCAGGCAGTGACTGCGGCTGTGGCGGACCGCGTACCATCATGCCACCGCCTCCGCCTGGCGGCTTCGGACCGGGCGGACCGGGTGGACCAGGGATGTTCCCTCCTGGACCAGGGCTGTTCCCTCCCGGACCAGGGCCGTTCCCTCCCGGACCAGGGCCGTTCCCTCCCGGATCAGGGCCGTTCCCTCCCGGACCAGGGCCGTTCCCTCCCGGACCAGGGCCGTTCCCTCCCGGACCAGGGCCGTTCCCTCCCGGACCAGGGCCGTTCCCTCCCGGACCAGGGCCGTTCCCTCCTGGACCAGGACCGTTTCCTCCTGGACCAGGGCCGTTCCCTCCCGGACCAGGGCCGTTTCCTCCTGGACCAGGGCCGTTCCCTCCTGGACCAGGGCCGTTCCCTCCTGGACCCGGACCGTTCCCTCCTGGACCAGGGCCGTTTCCTCCTGGACCCGGGCCGTTCCCTCCTGGACCATGGCCGTTCCCGTTTCCGTTCCCTTTTCCATTCCCGATTCCTTTCCCGTTCCCTCCAGGGCCGCAAAATACGGTTACGGTTGTCATTAACGGCGGAAGGACGTTCCCTAACGTTACGCAAGCCTACCGTGTGCGTTTCCGTCCCGGCTTGACGATCTATCAAGCGCTTGCGGAAACAGGCGTCGTGCGCTTTAATTTTAGAGGCCAAATCATTTCCGTCAGCGGCGTTCCGATCGGCGGCAATATCAGCTATCAGCTTCAGCTTAACGGACGCGTCATTCCTGCATCGCTGCTTAACTTCCCGGTTCAACGAAATGACTCCGTCGCTCTTCAGCTTATTTATAATCCTTTTCAACGCGAGGATGAAGCCGATGAATTCATAGAAGAAACGGAAACCTCCGACTCTGCGATTGAATACTAAAACAAAAAAGCAATCCGATCACAAAAAAGAGCTAGAGAAAGCCGTCCCCCCTGGACGATTTTTTCTAGCTCTTTCTTTTTTATGAGCTTCAACGTAACCTGCACAGCCTTTATTTTATGGCTTTGCCTTTACCATTAATCAGCTTTAATTGGTCGTTTTCATAGCCTACCTCGTAGGTTACCTGATACTTGCTTAACACATATTTCCCGTCAACACGCTCGTCTACAGAAATAACAGCGATAACCGTTGCCCTATCTTCTTTGCTGTCCTTCACATGCATATCATCGATAACGACATTTAGCGTCCCTAAATAGCCTTCACGGAATTTCTCGTAGCTGGTTCCTTCCTTCCAATTGCCTCCGAGCAGCGAGTAAGCATAAACGTAATCCGCGTTATTTAGACTGTCATAGAAATGCGTTACCAGATATCCGGCGAACTCTTCTACCTCAGCATCTTCCTCTAGACTGGCAGACCCGTCGGCAATCTCCAGCTCAGGCAGCTCTTTCATCGGCTCTTCTGACCAGTCTTCCGCAATCTCGATAACGTTCGAAATCGGAATACTGAAGCCGATCGAGCCTTGCTCATAGCCCGCCGAGTTAATGCCGAGCACGGCGCCAGACGTCTGATCGACAAGCGGTCCTCCGCTGTTGCCAGGCGCAATCGGCGCCGAAATTTGATACAAATCGGAATATAAATACGGTTCGATCTCGAAGCTTCTGCCTATGCCGCTGATGATGCCGGTCGTAACCGTATTTTGAAAGCCGAGCGGACTGCCTACAGCCAGCACCTCATCGCCGACCTCCGCTTTCCCGTCACGCACCACCTGCAGCGGCTCGGTGCCAGCCAAGGCTTCGACTCGGACGACGGCGATATCCGTCTCCGTGCTGATGCCGATAACCTCGCCGTCCAGCTCGCGTGCGTCGGCCGTTTTAATTTTCACCTTTTTGGCGCCTGCGACAACATGCGCATTCGTGATCAGATCACCTTCTTTATTATAAAGAAAGCCGGAGCCTTGGGAGCCGTCCTCCGTTTCAATCATGACGACCAGCTTCTGCGTTTCAAAAATAATATCCTTCAGTGTCTTCTTCTTTCCGATTTCCGCAACGGCTAACAGCGGCTTCCCCTGCAGCTTGCCGGGCATCTCGGAATGAATGGCTAACGCGGCAGCCATTCCTCCACAAGCAATAAGGGTGGATGCGATGGCGCTGATCCATGCTCGTTTACTCATCTCATCGCCCCCTTAATCCAAATACCAAGTCGCATGGTCAACGACGACGGTTGTATTCTCTACATAAACACCGTATACGGTGCTGTTAAAGATTATTTTCTCGCCGGGCTGGGCATAATCAGGCGCGGCCGTTGCCGTGCCCGAGCCTACCTCGTTGCCACCCGCATCATAGACAATAAATTTCACAGTGATCGAATAGATCGGACGCGTAGCCGCGTTTTTAAGCTCGCCTGCGATATTCAAATCACCGAATTCATCAAGCGTGGAATCGATATGTACAACCTCAACAGCTGCCGTTTGGTTCTTTAAATCCTCGGCCGCCGCTTGCTGCATCGCTTGCTCCAACCGCTGCTGCTCGTCCTTCTCGTAATCTGCCTGGGCCTCCGTAATTTGTTTCTCCAGCTTCGTTAATTTCTCATTATCCTTAGCGTAGGTCAGCCCCTTCGCGGTAACCTCCAGTGCGCCCGAATAGCTTTTCTTCTTAAGAAGCGATTCCGCTTCCTTCAAGCTGATATCTACGATTTTCGCTACGATCTGCTCCTGAACCGCAGCTGCTTCTTCACCCTCTAAATGATTAGCGACATTAAGCTTTGCCGCTAGCTCATCCACTGTTTTCAGATCGGCGAGCTCTTCGGTCAGCTTCATTACGCCAAGCTTCACCGTAAAGGTGTTCAACTGCTCCTTAACCATCGTAAAGATGGGCTCGGTATGACCGTTCAGCTCATTTCCCGCTTTCTCCAGCGTCTTCTCCGCTTCGGCAAGCTTCTGCTCCTCCAGCTGCTTGCCCGCGGCAGTAACCGAGCTCGACAAAACACCTGCAAGAGCGACGATCTCTGCATCCTTCTGCACTGCAGCAAATGAAGGACGCGCATCTGCAGCCTCTTGGAGCAGCGCCTGCGCTTCCTCATACCTGCCTGCCAGCGCCGCCGACTTCGCTTTCGCCTGAAGCTTGATCACTCTATCATTAATTCCTGCTTGATATATATAGTAGCTAAAGACAGAACCCGCCGTAACGAGTGCTAGAATAATAGGCATCAGCCATGCCCACAGCGATCCCCTAGCGCCACGCTTCCGAGCGATAATTGGTATAGCTGTCTGTCTGTTTCCCCGATCTGTCTCTATAGAAGCGGCAGTCTCCAAAATGACTAACGTCCGTTCAGCGCTTCCCTTTGCTGCGGCGTCCTCATCATCTGCAAGCAATCTTCCGCACTGACTGCAATAAACCGCATCATCTGTCCGCTTCTTTCCGCAATGATGGCAATACACTTCCGTTCATCCCCCAGCCCATGATTCTCTCTATACACATTTATCTATTCTATCTCAAAAAGTAAATGATCTCCATTTTTTATTAAAGGAATTTTTTGGGCAATATCACCAACTTACTTCCAATCCAAATCGTTTTCTTTTACGCTAACCGTTTACACAAGCGTAAACGGCTGACGCCGTCCTTGCGGCAAAAGCTCGTTTCGCGGTGAAATATAAGCATCGTATAAGATTGAAATTTATACTCTCTTATATTTAAAAAAAAGACAGGGCTTCCTCACAAGCAGCGTCACTGCTTGGAGGAAAGTCCTGTCTTTGGCCGAGTAGGCCGAACGCTCTATAGGAAAAGCTTACGCCTGCTCTTCTTTGATTGCTTTAAGGCGTTTCATAACATCGTTTGAACCACGGCCATAATAGTCATGAAGCAGATTGTATTCCGCATACAGCTTCTCGTAAACCGCCACGTTCTCCGGAATCGGCTTGAACGTCTCTTCACGTACGCGAGCCATGCTTTGAGCCGCTTCAACGATGCTGTCAAAGCCGCCCTTCTCAGCGCCTGCCGCTACTGCACCGAACATTGCCGCGCCTAGCGCCGGCGTTTGCTTCGAAGCCGCAACCTTGATCTCGCGATTCGTTACGTCCGCATAAATTTGCATAAGCAGCGCGTTTTTCTGCGGCAATCCGCCGCACGCATACAATTCGTTGACCTCTACGCCGTTGCTGTGGAAAGCGTCGACGATTTTGCGTGTACCGAAAGCTGTTGCTTCAAGCAGGGAACGATAGATTTCCCAAGGCTTCGTGAGCAACGTCAAGCCAACGATCGTGCCTGTCAGATCCGTGTCTACCAATACGGAACGGTTGCCGTTCCACCAATCCAGCGCAAGCAGACCGGATTCGCCGACCTTCAGCTCATTCGCTTTGCGAGTCAAAAAAACATGTACGTTCTCTCCGGCTTTTTCTGCTTCTTCCAATACGTAGGCAGGAACCGATTCCTCTACGAACCATTCAAAAATATCGCCAACCGCGGATTGACCCGCTTCATAGCCGAAGTAGCCTGGGATAATGCCGTCTTCTACGACGCCGCACATGCCTTCAACTTCCTTCTCCTCCGTGCCGAGCAGCATGTGGCAAATCGATGTGCCCATCGCCATAACCAGCTTGCCCGGCGTCACGACGCCAACGCCAGGTACAGCCGCGTGCGCATCTACGTTGCCGACAGCAATCGCCGTGCCTGGCGCCAGTCCAATGCGGGCAGCAAGCTCAGGCAGCAAGTCGCCGGCCTTTGATCCGAGCGGCACAACCTCGCCGCGCAGCTTCGTTTCCGTCAAATTCTCAAGGCGCGGATCAAGCGCTTTGAAGAAGTCCTTGCTCGGATAACCTTCTTGTTTATGCCACATGCCCTTGTACCCGGCTGTACAGCTGTTGCGAACGATATTGCCTGTCAGCTGGCCGATAACCCAGTCGGTTGCTTCCACGAATTTATCAGCCGTTTCATAGATCTCAGGCGCTTCGTTCAAAATTTGCCATGCCTTTGCCATCATCCATTCGGATGAAATTTTCCCGCCGTAACGCGGTACCCATTTCTCTCCGCGCTGAGCTGCCATCTCATTGATAAGATTAGCCTCATCCTGGGCTGCGTGATGCTTCCACAGCTTCACCCAGCTATGCGGATTATCCTTGTAGGCATCCTGCACGCAAAGCGGTTCTCCCTTTTCATCGATCGGAAGCATGGTGCATGCCGTGAAGTCAATGCCGAGTCCGATGACATCGGCAGGATCGATTCCCGATTCCTTCATTACAGCGGGAACGGACTGTTCAAGCACTTCGATATAATCAAGCGGATGCTGCAGCGCCCAGTCATGCTCAAGCTTAATGCCGGAGACAGGAAGCTTCTCGTCGATAACATGATGCGTATATGGCGTAACGTGCTCCGCTACCTCAGCACCGTTAGACAAATCAATAAGTACGGCGCGACCCGATTGCGTACCGTAATCTACACCGATTGCGAATTTTTTGCTCATTATCCGAATCCCCCTTATTTTTGGCCGTAGTAGGCGTTTGCTCCATGCTTGCGTAAATAGTGACGATCTAACAAAGCTTGATCCATCGGCTGCACATTCGGATTAAGCTGGAACGTATGCAAGGCCATTTTTGCGCATTCCTCAAGCACGACTGCGTTATGAACCGCATTATGAGGGTCCTTGCCCCAGCAAAACGGCGCATGACTGTTAACAAGCACAGAAGGCACTTGATTCGGATCAATATTGTTTTTCGTGAAGGTTTCGACGATTACATTGCCGGTCTCCAGCTCGTATGCGCCAGTAATTTCGGCTTCCGTCATCGCCCGGGTGCAAGGTACCTCGCCGTAAAAATAATCGCCATGCGTCGTGCCAAGCGCCGGAAGCGAACGTCCCGCTTGTGCCCAGCTCGTCGCCCATGGCGAATGCGTATGCACAATCCCGCCAATCGTTGGAAATGCTTTATAGAGCAGCACATGTGTCGCCGTATCCGAAGACGGGCGCAGATTACCTTCAACCACATTGCCATCGAGATCCACAACGACCATTTGCTCCGCTTTCAGTTCCTCATAAGGTACGCCGCTCGGCTTAATGACCGCATAGCCGGACTCCCTGTCGATACCGCTGACATTACCCCAAGTAAATGTAACTAGTCCGTATTTCGGAAGATCCATATTCGCTTCCCATACCGCATGCTTTAACGCCTCTAACATGTTGATTATTCTCTCCCTTCAAGCTTGCATTCCAATGTTCGCCCGCTTTCACTTATACGGACATCATCTTAAATCTATTTGTCATTATTATAAGTTGTACGTACAAGTGTGTCACGCTTTTTTTGTTCATTGATCCGCCTTATCCTTGACGGCCTTTGAAAACCCTAGTTTTTGGGCGACCTCGTCGAATCGCGGATAACGAGCTGCGGATCATAGACCTTGTCCATCGTCTGACGGCGTGTCCGCTCAACCATGCCAAGCAGCAGCTCTACCGCGTCCGCTCCCATCTCGGTTTTGGGGTGAGCGACGGTAGTAAGCTTCACTTCGGTCGCCGTTGCCAGATTGGCATCGTCAAAGCCGACGATCGAGAGATCCTCAGGCACTGCTAGTCCAATCTGTCTCACAATATCGAGCATCCTGACGGCAAGCTCATCGTTATAGCAAATAATAGCCGTCGGGCGCTGCTCTTGCTCACGCTGCAGCATTGCGAACAACGCTTCGGCAGGCTTGTTCTGCTTCTCCTCGGTCGAATACCGCAGCAAATAGTCGGACGGAACCGTAAGTCCCTGCTCCCGGTGGGCGCGAAGAAAACCTCGCATCCGGTGAACGCCTTGAAAGTCATCGGTTTTGAATAATCCTGCGATCCGTGTGTGGCCCAGCTTAATTAAGTGCTCCGCCGCACGGTATCCGCCCAGCTCATCATCCACCCGCAAGCATGGCGCATCGACATCGCTGTAGCGTTCATTCAGCATGATATACGGAATTTTCAGCGCATCCAGCGCCAAAAAATAATTAAAATTCGGATTTCCCTCGGCGCTTTTCGTCGGCTCGATAATGAGTCCGGTCAACGGCTCGCGAAGCATCGACTCCAAACTGTCCTTTTCCTTATCCTTCTCATTATCGGTGCTTGCGAGCAATAGCCTGGCCCCAACCGCGCGCAGACTCGATTCAACCCCTCTGACAATCGTCGGAAAAATATAATCCGATATATGCGTCGTAATCATTCCGATGGTCATTCCTTGCGATGAGTTCTTCCGCTCCGGCGCCGACTGGTCGGATACAAAGGTCCCTTTTCCCTGGGCGCGATAGAGCCAGCCCTCCTGCTCCAAATCTCCTAACGCCTGGCGTACGGTTTGGCGGCTCATTTCGAACTGCTTGCCGATTTCATTTTCCGAAGGCAGCTTATCATGCGGCTTGAACTGCGCCGTGACGATCCAGGATAAAATTTGCTGCTTTAATTGCATATATTTGGGCGTTTGCTGTTCCTTCACTTCACACCTCAGCTCCGTTAGTTGTATGCCTAGTAGTATAGCATACGCAAAACTTGTACGTACATGATCTTGTCCGTATAGGAACTAGGAATATGCTTCCTATCGTCGCTTAGCTATAAAAAAAGAACCGCCGCCGGCGGTCCTTGATTCCCCCTATGAATGAGCCTATGCCTTCGTTTCCTTCAGCCTCTCCAGCAGGTACCTTCTAACCTCATCGCCAAGATCCGCGCGTTCAAGCGCAAAATCAATGGTCGCCTGGACGAAGCCAAGCTTATCGCCCACATCATGTCTGCGGCCGTCAAAGCGAAAAGCGGTTAACGACGCCATGCGGTTTAATTGCTGCAGGCTGTCGGTCAGCTGGATCTCACCCGCTTTGCCCGGCGCTGCTTTCTCCAGCAGGCCAAATATCGCAGGATCCAGAACGTAGCGGCCGACAACCGCATAATTGGAAGGGGCTTGTCCCGGCGCCGGCTTCTCAATGATATCGCGGACGCGGGCAATCTGCCTGCCTGGTTCAATGTCGACGATACCGTACTTATGGGTCTGATCCCACGGCACCTCCATAACGGCAACGACCGATGACTGCTCCTGCTCATAAATGTCGATCATTTGGCGCAGGCACGGCGGATCGGATTTCAGAATATCATCTCCGAGCAATACGGCAAAAGGCTCGTCCGCAATGAAGCGGCGCGCGCATAGTACGGCATGTCCGAGCCCCAGCGGCTCCTTCTGCCTTACGTAATAGATGTCAGCCAGCTGCGATATTTTTTGCACCATCTCCAGCATTTCCTCGTTATGGCGCGCTTCAAGCTCCATTTCAAGCTCAGCGGATTTATCAAAATGATCCTCGATGGCCCGTTTGTTGCGACCGCTGACGATCACGATGCTTTCGATGCCGGATTGGACCGCCTCTTCTACAATATATTGAATGGCAGGCTTGTCTATGATCGGGAGCATTTCTTTCGGCTGTGCTTTGGTTGCCGGCAAAAACCTTGTCCCGAGTCCTCCTGCGGGTATGATCGCTTTGCGTATCCACTTCTCCATTCGAGCTTCTCCCCCAGAACGTTGCATGAATTGTATAGACTGCCTCCATCATAACCGCTCTATTCTTGATTAGCCATGTTTTCATGCCTCTATGCTCCCGTCCTGCAAGATTGCCGTCCATTATTGCGCCGGAGGCGTAAATGGGAGCCTTATAATAAAGCTTGCGCCCTTTAGTTGATCGGCGCCGGGATCAAGCATGATGCTGCCGCCATGGATATGGGCAATGGTTTGCGCAATGGACAACCCGAGACCGCTGCCTCCCTGGCTTCGGTCACGCGATACGTCTCCTTTATAAAACCGTTCAAATACACGCTCCCGATCCTCCTCGCTGATGCCGATCCCCGTATCAGAAATCCGGACCACGGCGAAGCCGTCCTGCCCGGTCAGCGAAAAAGAGATTTTACCGTCCTCGGGCGTGAATTTCATGCTGTTCGCCAATAGATTCATCCATACCTGGTTAAGCTGATCGCGGTCTGCGGTAATGACCGTTTCCTCCATTAAAAGCTCAACCGTTTGCCGTTTGGCTATCCACTGCGGTTCGCAGGCGAGCACGACATCGCGCAGCTGGCGGTCGAGTCGATAAGGCTGTGGGTGAAACGGATGCTGCTGCGAATCCAGCGATGCCAGGTTAAGCAAGTTTTCGCTCAGACGCGAAAGCCGCATGCTCTCCTGCTTAATGATGCTGATATAGCGGTCCCGCTCGGCTTCCGTCACTTCCTCGCTGCGGAGCGCCTCGGCAAAGCCTCCGATAGAGGTGAGCGGTGACTGGATTTCATGGGAAACGTTCGATACGAAATCCTGACGCATCATTTCAAGCTGCGACAAGCTAAGCGCCATTTTGTTCATGCCCTCAGCGAGCTCGCCGAGCTCATCTCCCCGTCTTGCAGGCAACCGCACGCTGAAATCGCCCTCCGACATTCTTTTCGCCGCGTTGGTCATCATCTTTAACGGTCTCACGAGATAACGGGCCGCAACCAAAATAAGCACGCATCCGACGACGAGCAAGGTTACGAGCAGCGTCACGGCTGTCCATATAAAGTTGCTATTTTGCGGAAAACGATCCGGCTGGACAAATAAAGCCCAATTTTCGCTGCCGAATTGCACCAGCTTGCCTATGGCAGGCGGCATCGGCGGGTCTCCCGCCTCCCGATTGAACACTTCCATGCGCACGGTGCTGCCGCTAAATATGCTTGCCAGCTGCTGATATGTGAGCCTCTCCACCATGATGTCGCTTCTCTCGCCAACCGTCACAAGGCGGTTGGCTCTGCTGACTGCGATAATGGACATTCCCTGCTGGTTCGACATCTCCTCCAAAAACTCTTTCATTGATGCCGGCTCAGAAACCGCATAGAGCTGCTCGATGCGGTCGATGGCCCCCTCCATCTGGTTGGGAAGCTGGCCGCGTGCATCCCGTTTGAACATTTGATTCGTGAATAGGAAAGCTACGCCAATGCTAATAAGTACAATAATGAGAAAGGTAACCGTTATGCGAACATATAGACTGCGGATCATGACCATTCCTCCAGCCTATACCCGAGTCCACGGATCGTTACGATTCGGAAACGGTACAGCTCCTCGGGAAACCGGTCGCGCAGCCTTTTGATATGTACATCGACCGTCCGCTCGTCACCCTCGTAATCCATGCCCCAGATCTGTTCAATGAGCTGATCGCGAGCAAAGGTTTTTCCCGGGTAGCTGGCCAGCTTGAACAGCAGCTCGAATTCCTTGGGCGGCAGGGTAACCTTCTCTCCGCCCGCGGACATATGAAAGTCGGTTTGGTTCATCATAACGTCGCCGAACTCGACCGTCTGCGACGCGGTGATCCGGTATCTTTTGAGCAAAGCCTTGACCCGTACGACCAGCTCCGGCGGATCGAACGGCTTGACCATATAGTCATCCGCTCCCAGCTCAAAGCCCTTCACCTTCTGCGTCGTTTCTCCTTTAGCCGTCAGCATGAGCAGTGGAATATCATAGCTGGCGCGCAGTGCGGCGCAAAGCGCAAAGCCGTCCATGCGCGGCATCATGACATCGATAATCGCCAGATCAGGGCGAACCGCCTCCAGCTTCTCTAATGCGTCTACGCCATCTATAGCTTCAATAACCTGGCAGCCTTCTCTTTTCAAGAAAAGACTGACCAGCTCGCGGATGTTCGGATCATCATCTACAACTACAATTTTGGGCATTTCATTCGTCCTCCAGTCTGGCTTATGCAATCGCTCAAATCAGCATACAATACGAACATGAACGTTACATGAACGATATTGACTTTAGCTCTAGATTGTAATAATTTTAATGTAGTATTTATTATCTGAAAAAGCATCCGAAACGGAGGAGATTATAGATGACTTACAAAACCATTATTATCGGTACAGGTCCTGCCGGTTTGACGGCTGCTATTTATTTGGCTCGCGCGAACATGGAGCCGCTCGTTATTGAAGGGTGGCAGCCTGGCGGCCAGCTTACAACGACAACAGAGGTAGAAAATTTCCCGGGATTTCCCGATGGGATTTTGGGCAGCGAGCTCATGTCCAATATGCGTAAGCAAGCGCAGCGCTTCGGCGCGAAATTCAAAACAGGCTCCGTCAAAAGCGTCGACTTCAGCAAGCGTCCTTACACGCTCGACGTGGAAGGCATTGGCGAGCTGCAAGCCGATTCGATCATCATCTCAACCGGCGCTTCGGCCAAATACCTTGGCATCCCGGGCGAGCAAGAAAATATCGGACGCGGCGTAAGCACCTGCGCGACCTGTGACGGCTTCTTCTTCCGCGGCAAAAAAATTATTGTTGTCGGCGGCGGCGACTCGGCGATGGAAGAAGCCGTGTTCCTTACCCGCTTCGCGTCGGAGGTTAGACTCGTGCACCGCCGCGATGAGCTTCGCGCTTCAAAAATCATGCAGGACCGCGCCCGCGCCAATGACAAAATCGTATGGAGCTTAAACCGCACGCCGCTTGAAGTCGCTGCGACTGGCATGGGTTTGCAAGGGTTGAAGGTACGCAATAATGAAACAGGCGAAGAAGAACTGCTGGAGTCTGACGGTCTGTTTGTAACCATCGGACATACGCCGAATACCGGCTTCCTAGGCGGACAAATCGATACCGACGAGCAAGGCTATATTATCGTGAAGCCCGGCACATCGGAGACGAATATACCAGGCGTATACGCATGCGGCGACGTGCAGGACCGCAACTACCGTCAAGCGATTACGGCAGCAGGCAGCGGATGCATGGCAGCGCTGGACTGCGAACGCTTCTTGGAATCGCAAGCGCATGAAGCGGTTCACGCGTAATTTTTTTTCACAAACGTACTAGTACAAAACGTGCAAATTATGTATAATAAATGTGTTGAGAGTTACAATAGAAAGGCAATGCTACCGCAACCATTTGTTCGCAATATGCTTCGCGTGAGCGGCGCCTGAACGTTTGATGGGAAAAGGTACAACCTCGGCTTTTATGAGCAGAGGTTGTACCTTTTTTCGCGTTTTCACCCTTTATTTATATCATCCATAAGGAGCGATTATCATGTTATTAGAAGCTGTATATCACAGGCCGAAGCAAAACTGGGCCTACGCCTACGACGGAAAAACGCTGCACCTTCGCTTGCGTACCAAGAAAGACGATGTGGCCGCGGTTGAAGCGATTGTCGGCGACAAGTATGCCTGGGAGCAAACGACCACAACGGTTCCGATGCGCATTTTGTCCTCGGATGCACGATTCGATTATTGGGAAACGGCTGTCATCCCTCCTTTCCGCCGTCTGCGTTATGCCTTCCGTTTAACCAGCGGTTCCGAGAGCATACTGCTTACCGATAAAGGCTTCGAACTGCTGCTGCCGAATAATCCGAATTCTTTTTTCGACTTCCCTTATATTAATCCCATCGACGTGTTCGAGCCGCCGGCTTGGGTGAAGGACGCTGTCTTCTATCAAATATTTCCGGAGCGCTTCGCGAACGGCGATCCATCGCTAGATCCCGCGAATGTACTGCCTTGGGGCGGCGAGCCGACTCCTTATAATTTCTTTGGCGGCGATTTGCAGGGCGTAATCGATCATTTGGACCACATTTCCGCGCTTGGCATAAATGCCGTTTATTTCACGCCGCTGTTCGAAGCGACGACGAATCATAAATATGATACACAGGATTATATGAAGGTTGATCCCCAGTTCGGAACCAACGAGAAGCTGAAGGAGCTGGTTGATGCTTGCCACGCCCGCGGCATTCGCGTCCTGCTTGATGCCGTATTCAACCACTCGGGCAAAACATTTCCTCCGTTTGTGGATGCGCAGGTAAACGGACAGCAATCGAAATACGCGGACTGGTTCTACGTGCGGGAATGGCCGCTGCAGGTGGTTGACGGCGTTCCTTCTTACGAGACGTTTGCTTTTGAGCCGCTCATGCCAAAGCTGAACACCGAGCATCCCGAGGTGAAGCAATATCTGTTCGAGGTTGCGCGATACTGGATCGAGGAAATCGGAATCGACGGCTGGCGGCTTGACGTTGCCAATGAGGTGGACCACCAATTTTGGCGCGAATTCCGTCAGACCGTGAAAAGGGTCAATCCGGAAGCCTACATCCTGGGCGAGATTTGGCATGATTCGATGATGTGGCTGCAGGGCGATCAGTTCGATGCGGTCATGAACTACCCGTTCACGAACGCGGTGCTTGATTTCTTTGCTTACCAGACCATCGATGCCGCTGACTTCGCAAATGCCATTGGCTCGCAGCTTGCCGCTTATCCGCAGCAAGTAACCGAGGCCGCCTTCAATTTGTTAGATAGTCACGATACGCCTCGTTTGCTAACGATTTGCGGGGACAACACGGAGACCATGAAGCTTTCATCGTTATTCCAGCTGACATACCCTGGGACCCCATGTATTTATTACGGCGATGAGGTAGGGATAAACGGCGCGGGCGATCCCGGCTGCCGCAAATGCATGGTGTGGGACCCGGCTGAGCAAAATAGCGAGCTCCTCGCCTTCTATACGGCGGCGATTGGGCTCCGCCACAAATACAGCGCGCTTCGCAGCGCGGATATTTCCTTCGTGCATGTCGGTCAAGCAGACGGCACTTTGGTGTATGAGCGCCGCGACGGCGATCAGCGCCTGCTTATCGCTCTGAATGCGCGCGGCGAGGCTGCTGATCTTAGCTTCGCGATTGCTGCCGCGCCAGTAAATCAAGGCGCGCAGCAGCATGAGATCGCGTTTACCGGGTTCTCCGGCAAAGCGGAGTTGGATGTTTCGGTTTCTAAAGACGGCGCGGCAGTAATCGAGGCTGCTGTCAGCGGCCGGCCGAAAGGCGCAGACAGCGCGGATTCAACAGCAAACACAGAAGATGTGAACGTGCTCAGCGAATCAGCATGGTCGACGCTCCTCGCAAGCGAGGGCGAGAGCGCCACTCGACTTTCCAAGACAACTAGCACGGTTGATGGCAAACTTCAGTTTACGCTGCCGGCCTACGGCTATGTTATCCTAGAGCAAACAGCATTGTAGAAGCATTACAAGCTTAATCGGCTACCGATGCCCTCTGTGGCAAAAGCAGCCGCTTCATAGAGAGATATAAAGGGGAATGTTTAAGCAGGCCACCCGGCCGCAAACATTCCCTTTTTTGATTTGGCTGATCAGGCCCATCCCGAATCGTTGGAACAAATGCTATGATTAATTAAGAAACATCCATCATTTCGCCCGGGAGGAAGCCGCATGACAAGCGAACGATTCGAACAACCGGTCAGCACTGTCCTTGACGAGTTCACGAACCTGTTTTTGGCTGAATATCCGGTTCATTGCGAGCTTCGGACGGGACCGCTTGGCCGCAAGGCGCTGCACCATCACGATGGCTATGAAATTTATCTATGCTTACGCGGTACCGGCTCCTATATTGTGGAGGAGAATCTTTACCCGCTGCATGCAGGAACGCTCACTATCATCGCTCCGCATGTGCTGCATCATCCGTTTTCCAAGCCGGGACAGGATTTTGACCGTTACGTGCTGTCCGTAAGCGACTCGTACTTGAATCGCCTCGACCAATCCTGTCCGGCCATGAAGGAAGGAATCGGCAGCCTCCTGACAGGCGGAGTGTCCGGCAGCCACTATTTCCTTCCGGCTCCGCAATTCGAGCAAGCACGTCTGCTGCTTGAGGAGCTCAGCGCTTCGCTCGCCTCGACGCAGCCTTGGCGAGAGCTCTCGATGCTGCGCTGCATGTCGGAGCTTGCGCTGCTCATAATAAGAAAGCATGAGGAACCGCTTGCGCAGCGGGAAATAATCTCCCCCGACGAGAGGCTCATCGGAGACGTTGTCGCTTATCTCGTAGCCGCATACCGCGATGAGCTGCATATTGACGACCTGCTTCGTAAATTTCCTGTGTCGCGCTCCCGCCTGTTTCGTTTGTTTAAGGAAACAACCGGTTATTCGATCAAGCGTTTCTTGAATGAATACCGGCTGAACAAAGCAAAAGGACTGCTCGCCCAGACCTCCTTGCCCATGATAGATGTTGCCGGACAAACCGGCTTTGGAGATCTTTCGCATTTTTTTCACCAATTCCGCACTTCGACTGGAATGACACCGATGTCTTATCGGCGGCAGGCCGCGCTTGGCAGAACGCAAGGATAAACGATTATCGCGGCTGCCTCCTAAAGCGGTTAAAGTCTACACCTGATTAGGATGAAGCCGAGCAGCCGGAAGCTTTACCTCGTTGGTCCGGTATCGCTCTGCTGTTTGTCCCGGGGTGATGGACAGCGCGACCGAAATTGTTTCGCCATCCATCTCGGCCGAAGCCTTGACAAGGTCCCCTTCCTGGCAGATCTGCGCGGCCGGCAGCTGCCCGGACTCATTCAGCGCGAGCTGGAACAGCCACACCGATTCCTGAACCGCATGAAAATCGAATTCGCGCTCATCACCGCTATACAATACATAATCCGCATGAATCGCGTCATCCGTACGTTCGCAGCGCAGCCCCAGCTCCCCGTAATCGGAACGCTCATGAAGCAGCTTAACCGCCAGACTAACCTCTCCAAGCCGCAGCTGCCATGCTTTGCCTTCATGTACCTCCGGCAACTCCAGCCCAGTCGTCACGCCGCCGATTTTCAAACGAATCCTTAGATCGCTTGCCCGGAATCTGCCGTTGATTTGATCCAGATCCGAGTGCCAAGCTCCGTTATCCGTCAGTAAATTAAAACCGAACAGCACGTTCGTGCGCGCTTGTACGCCTGCAAACATCGCCGAACAGAAATCACCGCCGTCCTTCAAAAATTGCAGCTGAACGTATACCGGCTCTCCTTCGACATTCACATAAGCGAGCATGTTCCGCCGCTGATTCCACATGACGCCTTTGCTGAATGTGCCCAGAGACAAGCGTTTATTCTGGAATAACGTCGCATAGACCTGATAGCCGGTGTCCGCCTCCATCAGTGTGGCTTCCGTCAGATAGCGGGTTTGAGCCGTTTGAAATAATCCGCGGTACGCCTTCGGACAACGGATGTTTTCTCCGAATTCGAACCTTTCCTCGAGAAGTGCTTCGTACAGAAACTTGCGGTCATCCGGCTGCAGCAGCGTGCTGTAAGTCCGGCTGTGCGGCCCGCTCCACTCTCCCGTGCCGGCATGAAAATGCTCACCGGCCATTTTCCAAGCGAGCTCGATCAGCTCATTCGCGTAAGCAACTGCCTCGGAAGACGCCGAGCAGACAGCAATGCTGTGCAGCTCGCGGATCGCAATCGGCGTATAGCAAGGGCTGTTATATTCCGAAAACGTGCCGATTCCGAACGTAAAATCATAAAAACGTTTCATGCGTGCTAAGCCGTACTCTTTATATTCATCTACCTGCAAAAGCTCGCCGCCAACCAGCGTGACGAACGCGCCCATGATCGCAATATTCGTGTAATGCGGACCGACGTTGCGTATAATGATCGCCCGGCATGCATGGGAAATCGCCGCTTCGATCTGCTCCGCCAGCTCCGCCCGCAGACGCTCCCTATGCTTCATCAATATAAGGATAAGCCGTTTGCCGTGAAAATCAGCCATGTTCCAGTCGGGCCGATCCATTTGATCAAGCGGCTCCTCGAAGAAATACGGCCAGATCCCATAGGTGTCGGAGGACGGATTCTGATCCTGCAGCGGGACCACCCGCTCTAAAATCCCATTGGCTCTCGCAATATGCTCGGCCTCCCCCGATTCAAGCAAGTCGTACGCGTAGCCGGCTGCTGCAAGCAACGCGTATACCTCGGGGTGTTCGCTGCTCTTCAGCGCCGTATGGTAGGTAGCCGTAAGCGGCGTTCGAATGAGCTGCAGCTTCTCGTCATACGCTGCCGTTTTTCTCCGAATGCTTTCATCCAGCTGTTCTCTATTCATGAGACGATTCCCCTCTCCAGAGTGCTTCCGATAGAAGCATCAGCACTAATCCTTGCCCATAAAGCGTTGCATAGGTTGGTATGGCATTATACGCCTCAACGCTCACCATCACCGGTGTTCCTCCAGATACGCCGGCCACGATGCCGTCTTCGCCAATATTATCAATAATCGCCTTCAGCGCACGGCGAGCGGCTGTCTCGTAGCGCTGCTCCGGCAGCAGCCAGCCGCCATCGCCCGCCTTCCATAGCCCGTATGCGATGCCTGCGCTTCCGGACACTTCGCGGTAATAATCCGGCTGATCAAGTACCGTACTCCACAAGCCGTCCTCGCGCTGAAACCGAACAAGTCCGTCCATCAAGCGGCGGTAACGCGCCAACAGCTCCTCCGACACCTGCACGAGCGGCGCGATTTCCTTCAATATCATCGGCACGCCAGCAGCAATCCAGGCATTCGCCCTCGTCCAGCGTGCTGCGGACATATGGTCCGCGGTACTGCAGTTCCAGCCGTGGAACAGGACGCCGCTCTCTCTGTCTTCAAGCAGAGTCAGGTGAAGAAGCATCTGCTTCTGCGCTTCCTGTGCATAGGCTTCATTTTTGAGCAAAGACGCCGTTCTCGCTAAAAAAAGCACAGCCATAAATACCGTATCCGCCCATACCTGCTCGGAGAATTCCACATTCTCGGTCACTGTATGTTCGAATGCTTGCTCTCTCGTCCGCGGCGCTTCCTCCATCAGCCACTTGGCGACACGCGCAGCCTCGTCCTTGAATCCGATATCGCCCGACTCCCGGTACAAGGCTGGGAAAATTGCAAACGGGGCAATCGCGTTAATGACGAGCTCTGCCTCCGTTGTCATTTTGTTGCGCGCCGCCCATTCGGCCAAAAAACCTATAATAGCCGGATCGCCGGTCGTTTCGTAATAGTCCAGCAACCCAATGACGCCTACGCCCGGAACCCAATCCCACTTGTGAATGTCCATTCCCCAATTACCGGTATAATCCCGCTTCATCTCGTTCCATACGTTCTCTGCATGTTGTTTTAACGACAATGCCCTCACGCCTTTCCCTTGATAATACGGTTATATTACCACTCTAATAGGGCTCAGCTCTTGGGCATGCGTCTTAAAAAAAGTGGGAAAAAGTCCAGCTATACTAACTGTCTCATACTGGGCTCGGTTGACTCTTCGCCTGATTTTCCCGAAGCTCCGATTGCCCCTAGACAAAGGAGCCTGTCCTATGTGATAATAACTTAAACGTTTAAGTCATTGATTGCGCTTTTGACAGCAGTGGCTGCTGCTCTTGGATGGCACTGTTAGCTTACTAGGCCGCATCGATTGATGAAGGAGCTGTTTTCACATTAAAAAAGCTACGCTTAAGGATATTGCAAAGCTTTCAGACGTTTCTGTCGCAACAGTCAGCTACGTACTCAATAACGTCGCCAAGCAAACCATTCCCGACGAGACTAGATCTCGCGTGCTCGACGCCGCGAAGCAATTAAATTATGTGCCTAATTTGGCCGCCAGATCGCTGGTAAAGCAGAAATCCGGCTTGATCGGCATTCTGATCAACCGCGCAGAAAACGAAGGATTTTGGAGACAGTTCCGTTACTCGCAATTTATAAACCGGCTGGAGCAGCTGCTCTCGGGCTACGGCTACCATGTCGTATTATTTGGCCTCGATGCCGCAAGTCCAAAGCTCGATATCATCTCGGAACGCAAGCTTGACGGCGTCTTTGTAGTCGATGTCAAAACGGAAAATTTCCACCTGATTTCAAGTCATTTTTCAGTTGGCGTACCGCTCATCGTGGTAGACAGCATCATCGACGATGCCTTATTTTATAAGGTTAACTATGATTACCTAGATGCTTTCGAAACGATGCAGGCCACCACCTCCGTTCAATACGAGTATGTGATCATTGATAATTTCAATAACAAAGAGCTCCTGGAGCATATTGCCTTTGCTTCGAAATTGGGGCCCGATTCTATTCATATTATGCAGAATGACCAAGCACTAGAGCTGTTTCTGAGAAAGCACGAACATAAAAAAGGGATTATCCTGAACGAATTTGCAGCCATTTCGGCAGCCAAATATGTGGACCCTGCGAATTTAACGGTCATTTGCTCAGCAGGCTGTCCGGAGATCCTACCTCTCTCCGCTGGCCGCTTCACTTTTGGAGATCGCAAGCCCGAAGCTGCTTTTCAGCTTATGCTGCAGCTGCTGGACAATTCAATGAAAGGGCCTGATAGCAGCTATATTCATGTAAAAGCCGATAATAATTAATGACGTTACAAATTTTCAGTTGATGTCGATGATGGTTTTCTATTAGCAGATTTCGATCTGCTTTTTCTACGACAACTTAAACGTTTAAGTTGATAGTTGATGGTTGTTGGTCGATAAGTGCCGGTTTAAGGGAAACTACCAACGGAGTTGGTTAGCCAGGATTAATTAATTTATTTGTTCCATACTTTCATTAAGGAGGCTGAACCATGCTTGAATTAGCTAAAGAATCCAAAAGCGAGACGCCGAAATCGGTCCGTCAGCCTGGCAGTCATGCGGTGTCCTTATGGCGAAACCGGACATTTCTAGCCGTTTTCTCCAGCTATAGCTTATCGCTGCTTGGCAATACGTTTCACAGCATTGCCTTAAACCTTTGGGTGCTGCAAACAACCGGGAGCGCCAAACTCATGTCGGTCGTCCTTATCACTCATCTTGTCATCAGCATGCTCTTCGGCTCGTTCGCAGGCACTGTTGCGGATCGCGTGGACCGTCGCACCCTTATGTGGATAACGGATATTATCCGTTTCGTGCTTGTAGGGGCGATTGCCTTACTCATTTTTTTGCCTCATATTCCGTTTGTCTTTATTGTCCTGCTAACTGCGCTCGTCGCATTTACCGGTGTGTTTCGAACGCCCGCTTTCCAAGCCTCGCTCATCGAAATCGTTGGTAAAGAACAGCTGACAAAAGCGGTAGGGGCAATCAGCATCTCAGACAACATCATTCGCATTTCCGGCTTTGCGTTAGGCGGCATTGCCGTCGCTGCATTCGGCGGTGCTTTTGCAATAGCGATCGACGCTGCAACCTTCCTGCTCTCCGGCTTGCTTCTGCTCTTTGCGGGCAAATTCCCCTATAAAGCATCCAGGGACACGGCAGTATCCAAAAATTCCTTCAAGGAGGATCTCGCAGCCGGTTTCCGCTACGTGTGGAATGAACCGTTCGCCAAAGCCGCCGTTATGCTGCTTCCGCTTGTCATGTTCTTCTTTCTATCCACCTTCATGCTCATTCAGGTGATGGCCGTACAGGTATGGCAGGCTAAACCTTTCATTTTCGGGCTTATGGAAGCCTGTATTCCGCTAGGCTACGTGATCGGCTCCATTCTGATTATGAGACTGGATACAAAGCTGAAAAGCAGAGGAAAATGGATCATAGGGAGTATGATCCTGATGGGGCCGTTATTCATCGCCATTTCGTTCATGACTGCGGCCGCCGCCGCGCTGCCGCTTATCCTGCTTGTGGGCTTCCTCTTCTCCTTCAGTACGACGATCATTTTTATCGTGCTGAGGGTAGCGATCGAACCATCCATGCAGGGCAGAGTGTTCGGACTAGTTGGCTCTTTAACGAGCGTTGCCCCGCCAGTCGGCTTAGCCGTCTTCTCGACGCTGTCCGATCTTTACGGCCCGGCCGTCATTATTGCAGCAAGCGGCGCAGCTATGCTCTTGATGGGGATGATCGCCTACAATCAATTGAAAGCGATCCGCGACTTCGACTAATTGAAATCTAACCCTTCAATGAGCCTGCAAGAGCGCCGGATATGAAATAACGCTGGAGGAAAATAAACAACGCGATCATCGGCAGCGCCGTCACCACGACTCCGGCAAGCAGCACGGGGTAGTCCGTAATATATTCGCCGCGGAATTGCAGCATGGCGAGCGGTCAAACAGCGCCTTAAAGTTGTGGAACGACAAGGATTCCGGCAGCCCCAGCGGATTCGCATAAAACTGCGGCGTTGTCTTTAATGACGTAAATAACACGATCAGCAGCGGGACGAGAATAACGGCTGCGAAGAGCAGCAGCATGGACCTGCCTAACCATTTTAGAACCACACGAATTCACCTGCCTGCATACTAGTAGGATACGCGATCCGTCCGAAGCGCGCGGAATTGAAGAAAGGTTATGAACGAAATGAGCACAAGGAAATACACGGATGCCGTTGACGCTTTGCCAAACGTATAATTCATGAATGCTGAGTTATAAATCACAATCGAAAGCGTAGCGGAATACGTCGGCATTGACCGTACCCATTTTTCCAAAACCTTCAACAAAGCCTTTAGTTTGTCGCCCATGAAATTCGTGCAGCAGCTGCGGATGAACGAAGCGGCACTGCTGATGAAGCAAACGGATTACAAGCTGGCGGAAATCGCACAATCCGTCGGTTATCCCGATTTATTCTCCTTCTCCAAAGCATTTAAAAAGCAGCTTGGCGTATCGCCGAACACCTACCGCAAGCAGTAGGAGCCCAAAACAAAAAGAGGGAACTGCACCTATTGTGCAATTCCCTCTTTCGTTATTACTTTATAATCACGGTGCTGTAAGGAGGCAGCGTCAGCTTTCCGCCATCAAGCTTCGCCCCGCTGCCCGTTGAGCGAGTGAGCTCCTCGAAGCTGCCGAACACTTCTGATGGCTGCAGATCCGTTGTTTGCTCCTCGCCTGATAAATTGTGTACGACGAGTACTCTTTCCTTGGCGATAGCCCGAACATATACGCTAAGCTTCTGGTTAGCAAGCTCCAGCTTAAACTCCGCTATGCCGCCATCTCTTAAAGCAGCTTCCTCGTTCCGCCATTTAATCAGCTCGCGATAATGATTCAGCATCGACTGCTCATCCTGCGTCTGAGCTTCGACGGAAACGGCCCCCGGATCGGGATTATAGCGCGGCTTTTCCCAAGTCGTCTGGCCCTCTCCCCCGTCTTGAGAACCGTACCACGGCATCGGTTCCCGAATATATTCATCCGGCTTTGCGCCTTTCAAGCCAAGCTCCTCGCCGTAATAAAGATAAGGCGTGCCCGGAAGCGTCAGCAGCATCGCCGCCGCCATTTTTGCATGGTCGAGATTGCCGTTTAGTACAGTCATCACGCGATTTTGGTCGTGGTTGCTAAGGAAAGGCGCATCTACGAACGTTCCGCCGGAAGACTTCTCGTAAACACCGTAAGCGCGTCCGAGCGAAAACGCAAGATCCGCATCTTGCTCTTTATCCGCTGCGCTGAGCAAGCGTCCGGCAATATCGAAGTGAAACGCCGAATTCAGCGCTTGATCAAAGTAAGGCGCAATCACGGTCAGCGAATCCCAAACCTCACCAATCAAATAGGCATCCGGCTTCACCTTGGTCATGCCCGCGCGGAACTCCTGCCACCAAGCTTTGTTCTTTGCCTGGATTTCCGGCGTGATTGCCGTAGAAGCGAAATCGCCGTAAATATGCTTAGCCGCATCCAGCCGGAAGCCGTCCAGCCCCTGCTCCAGCCAATATTGACCGATTTTGATCATTTCCTCCCGAACCTTTGGCTCGTCAAAATTAAGGTCCGGCATGCCTTCCCAGAATACGCCCAGATAGTTGAGGCTGCCATAGCTATGCCACGGATCGCCGCCCACTGCGCCGTCCGCTCTCACCTTTTCATCAGGGTTAGCAAAAGTATACCAGCTGCGGTAAGGGCTTTTCTCGTCCGCCAGCGCTTCCTTAAACCAAGGATGCTCTTTGCTCGTGTGATTCACGACGAGATCCATTATGATTTTGATATCACGCTTATGCGCTTCCTCTAGCAGCTTCTTTAAGTCATCCAGCGTGCCGTACTCCGGATTGACGGCGTAATAGTCCGTCGTGTCGTAGCCATGGTAGCTGGGTGAAGCATTAATCGGCATCAGCCAAATTCCGCCGATACCCAGCTCCTTTAAATAATCGAGCTTGGCGGTTACGCCGTTCAAATCGCCGATTCCGTCTCCATTCGTATCGTAGAAGGAACGGACAAAGATCTCATAATACACCTTACCCGGCTGCTCATCTACCGCATAAGAAGCAGCTGCAGGCTCGCCGCCCGCACTGTTTTCCACATCCTCGACGATGGTTTCATTGTTTGGTTTATTGGCCGATTTCTCGCCATCATTCCCGTTCTGGGATGAGCAAGCTGCGAGTATGGCAAGCAGCAATGAGCATAATAGAATAGCTCCCGCATGGCGCAAACGTTTGTCCTTCATTTCTTTTACCCTTTCGATGCGCCGGACATCAATCCTTGCACTAGGAAGCGCTGCAGGAAGACGAACAGCAAAGTAATCGGAATGGCAATCAAGACCGCACCGGCGGCAAATAGCGTAAAGTTACTATTTTGATAAGAGTTGACCAGGTCCCACATCCCGACGGCAAGCGTCCAGTTGTCTTTGCTGCGCAGCACCAATCTGGCAAAAATAAAATCAACCCAGGAGCCCGCAAACGTCGTCAGCGCCACATACGTCAGCATCGGACGCGACAGCGGAAGCATGATTTTCACAAAAACCTGCAAATGCGAAGCGCCGTCGATTCGAGCCGCTTCATCCAAGCTCCGCGGAATCGTATCGTAGAAGCCTTTGACGACAAATCCGCCCAGCACCGCACCTGCGGAATATACGATAATTAAGGCTGCGTGCGTATCCAGTAGGTTTAGCTGCAGTAAGAAAATGAAGATCGCGATCATGCTCATAAAGCCCGGGAACATGCCAAGGACGAGCATTATCGTCAATGTCATCTTACGTCCGCGGAAGCGGAAACGCGATAAGGCATACATACTGAGCGTGACAAGTATCGTGGAGAAAATCATCGTTAACGTCGCGATTTTCAGCGTATTCATGTACCAAACCCCATAGCGGAAGCTTGGGCTGTTGAACAACTCCTTGTAATGTACAATAGTGAAGGAGTCCGGAATAAGACTCTCGCTAAATAGAGCCGTACCCGGGCGGAGTGATGATAGCAGCACCCAAAGAGCAGGATAGATAGCGCAGACGGCGATCACGATCAGAACGAAATAGCTCAGCGTCAGTCGAACAAAGTTAGCGGTTTTGCGGCCCATTTTCATTGAATCATATCCTCCTCTTTGAATGACCGCGAGCGGCGATAGTTATAAATGGAGAACGATGCCACGATCAAGAAAATAATGATCCCGATCGCTGATGCCATATTGAATTGGCTATTGTTAAGCGTCAGTTTATACAGCCAGGTTACAAGCAAGTCCGTGCTGCCTGCAAATTGATAGTCCCCTTTAACCGGGTCGCCGTTCGTAAGCAAGAAAATAACGTTAAAGTTGTTCATGTTGCCGGCGAATTGCGTAATCAAAATCGGCGCAGTCGAGAACAAGACAAATGGTAAAGTAATGATTCGGAATTTCTGGATGCCAGTCGCCCCGTCTACGTCGGCCGCTTCATACAGGTCTTTAGGAATAGCCGTCAATACACCGAGAATAAGTACCATCGACACCGGAATACCAATCCACATATTAACCACGATAACCGTTACCTTAGCCCAAAAAGGATCTGTCAGCCAAGGCAGCTTGCCCATGCCGAAGTAGCCTAAATATTGATTGACCGGACCGAATTGCCCGTTAAACAGATTTTTCATAACCAGCAAGGAAATAAGCTGAGGAATCGCGTATGGAATAATGAAAATCGTACGCCATAATTTTTTGAAGCGAATCCCCTTCTGCTCGATGAGCAAAGCGACCAGCAAGCCGCCGAAATACGTCGTTACCGTCGCGATAACCGCCCAAACAATCGTCCAAGTAAATACGCCTACGAATGTATGGCTCCACGTCTTGAGCGTCAACAGATTAGCAAACGTTTGAAAACCTACCCAGTCAACCAGTTTAGCCGGCGGAATATGATCAGGCGACGCATAGTTAGTGAAAGCAAGCATGACCATGAAGATGATCGGCATTATGGTTAGGAACAATACTCCTAGTGCCGGCAGCGTCAGCATTAAGTGTGGAAAACTACGATCCATCACATAAGCTAATGTTTGCTTGAAGCTTGTTGGCTTAATCCCTTCATCTCTTCGGTTGCCCCCCCGATGTGCATCGCGGATATTCATAATATAGATTACGATAAAAAGCGCGAATAACAATAATGTAATCAAACCGCTAATCAACAGAAAGATCGAATGATCCCCTTCTACACGAACACTGATTTTACCAATTTTCTCTAGTCCTTGTGTTTTATCGCCTAGTGTTACGACACCCCAAATGGCTCTGCCTAAATTCGGAATGAAATACATAAGTGCCGCCGCTTCGACAGCGAGCATAATGATGCCCTTTATAAATTGACGGTTATACAATTGTCCAAGACCCATTACGAGCAGTGACAATAAAGCCGCGGTGTTGCGATGACGATTCATCCCGCCTGACTCCCTTCCTTTCATATAAAAAACATCTTGCTCTGGATGATAAACATCGGTTCACCCGCCGAATCGATTCGGCGGGTGAACCCGATGAGTTGATACTATTTCGCTGCCGCGGCGCCGTTGTTAGCGTCTTTGATTTGTTGAACGGCATTGTCAAGCGCTTCTTTCGCATCCTTGCCTGAATTCCATACGTCAGCGAAGGCTGCACCGATTGGACTCCAAACGTTGCCCATCTCAGGGATGGATGGCATTGGCGTTGATTGGTTGAACTGCTCAAGGAAGCCTTTAACGATTTCATTTCCTTGCACGGCAGGATCCGCAGCAGCTTCATTGTTAGCAGGAATTGCGCCCGTCAGCTCAAAGTTTTTCAGCTGTGCTTCTTTAGTCGATGCAAAGTAAGAGAATAGACGAGCAGCATTCGGGTATTTCGAGAATGAGTTTACATACCAAGCTTTAATACCCGAGAAGGAAGAAGCAGGTTGGCCGTTAATGCTCGGCAATGGCGCTACGCCGAAATCGATTCCTGCGTTTTTGTAATCGCCAATTGTCCAAGGACCGTTAATATCCATTGCCAGTGTACCGCCAGTGAACAAGCCTTTTTTAATATCGTAGTTGATATCGCCGGAGTTCAAAGGCAAAATGCTGTCTTTCAGGGAACCGTAGTATTTCAGGCCGTTAATGGCGCCTTCTGTGTTCAAACCGATATCATCTTTGTTCTGGCCGTTATCGCCGTAAACATAGCCGCCTGTCGAGATGAACGGATAGCTGAAGTAGAAGTTACCAACATCCCACATCAAACCGTATTTGTTATTTTTCGTGTCATTGAATGTCTTCGAAAACTCAACAACCTCTTCAAACGTTTTTGGAGCTTCTTTGATTAGAGCTTTGTTATAAAATAGTGCATAGGTTTCAACCGAACGCGGATATCCATAAAGCACACCGTCATAAGTTACCGCATTTACGGCGATTTCCGAGTTTGCGCTTTTGGATTGCTCTTCGTAATAATCATTTGGCAAAACCAATCCTGCCGTAACCGCTTTACCAAGGTTATCATGCGGGAACAGTACAACGTCTGCGCCAAGACCGGCAGGGCCGTCTGTAACCAGCTTGTTAACTTGATCTCCTGCGCCGATTTCCTCGAATTTAATTTCGATTCCGTATTTTTCAGTAAATTCCTTCGCGATTGCTTCGACAAAAGGACGCTCTTCTTTACTTTCCCATACAAGCAAGGATGCGCCTTCCTCTGGAGTTATCTCTTCGGAAGCTGCTGCTCCTTCATTTGCATTCCCCGCTGTGTTGTTCGTGTTCGCAGGAGCATTTGTTGCGTCAGCCGCATTTTCCGTTTTCCCACCGTTGTTCGAGCCGCCGCATGCGGATACGATAAATAAGGCAACAATTAATGACATTACAAACCACTTTTTCATGCTAGGTGATCCCCCTCCATAATGTGTTCCATGCCTTTACTGAATCGGCGCCGTTCAAACGGTTCTTCATGATCCTTTACAGCAGAATTCCTCGTACAATCCATTTGATTATCGCTCGCAGCCGCTTGTTCCCATTAGAAACAGCTCTTTTCATGCGTTGCGCAAACGTTTGTACAACCTGTTGTAAAAAATGCTCCGCAATCAGCATTTTTGCCGTTTTTCGCGATGCATGTCAGAAGGAACTGCTTTGAAAGCGTTCTATTCGTGGCTTCATCATACAACAAGGCAGTGCATTTGTTAAAACGTTTGCACAGTTCAATATTCGGAATAAATATTCGGTTATCTCCTCTTTTCTTCGCTTTTCTCTCTCTCATTCAGTTTTTTATCATTTGTGAAACGCTTAACTAACATATATATTTACTTTTAGGCAACAATTGCATTAGGATGAAGCATATAAAGCACGCATGATTGCGCAATGGGGGAAGGGCTTACTATGGTAACCATTAAAGATATTGCTAAAGCTGCCGGAGTGTCGCCTTCTACGGTTTCCAGGGTCGTTTCTAATCACCCTCGCATAAGTAAGGCTACAACGCAGAAGGTCAAACGGTTTATGGAGGAAATGGGCTATCATCCAAACGTGATGGCGAAGAGCCTTGTCTCAAAAACAACCCAAACGCTGGCTATAATGCTGCCCCGCCCTGCCGAAGAGCTCTTTCAGGATTTTTTCTTCGGTGAATTGCTGCGCGGCATACTGACACAATCGACAAGAGCAGGCTACGATATGCTGCTTGCGGCTGCAACTTCTCCTAGCGATGAAATGGAAACGGTATCTCGCCTTGTGTTCGGACGCCGGGTAGACGGCGTAATTTTGTTATCGTCACGGGTAAATGATCCTTTAATCGACCTGCTGAATAAACATAGCTTCCCTACCGTATTGATTGGCCGGACCGAGGATCGTCCTAATATATTATCCGTCGACAATGACAATGAGTTGGCCGCCTATGATGCGACTCAGCATTTAATTTTACAGGGCCATGAAAGAATCGGCTTCGTCAGCGGACCGCCAGCGCTTACGGTTGCGCATGATCGGATGGAGGGTTACCGACGGGCGATGCATGAAGCCGGCTTGCCGGTCCGATCGGAATGGATTGTGGAGGGCGAATTTCTTCAACAAAGCGGCTATCGCGCCATGTCCTTCATGATGAGCTTGCCTGAGCGGCCAAGCGGCCTCGTCGTCATCGATGATGTTGTCGGATTCGGCGTACTGCGCGGCCTGACGGAGCTAGGTTATAAGGTTCCGGAAGATTTGAGCATTGTCAGCTTCAATAATATTGCCCTATCAGAACTGGCTACGCCTCCGATCAGCTCCATTGACATCGGAACCTATCAGCTTGGCTATACGGCATCGCAAATGCTGATCCGTTTCATCCAAGAAGAGAGTGTGCATCAAAACCGAATGATTATTCCGCACAGACTAATTGTTCGCGATTCATCCATACAGAACATATCCAAAAGGAGCTGACCCCATGTCAGATAAAAAACCTTATTTAGTAGACGCTATTATCGGCAATTCCAAGTTTCTTGCATCGTTTGGCCGCACAGGAAAAATGTACCGCCTGTGGTGGCCGAATATTGATCTGCCTCAGCATGTTGACGCCATTCGCACCGGTATTCAATTCGAGCAATCATCTGTTTCTTGGTTTGATGAAGAGGCAGATGGCTGGCAGCATACGGCTGAATATGTGGCCAAAACGAATATTTTCCGCGTTAAAGCCCGTTCTGAACAGCAGCCTCTTCACGTAAGCAGCCTGCATCTCGCGGTTCCCGGTCAAGATACGATTGTACGCGAGTATACCTTTACGAATTCAAGCGATCAACCCGTTTCTTTCTCGTTTATCGTTCATTCCTCCTTCCTCGTCAGCGAAAATCAGCTGTACAACACAACGTTGTTCGCTGCCGCTGACGACGCTTTGGTTCATTTTCGTCATAAGTATTATTTTGCGCTTTCGAGTGCAAACGTATGCACAGGTTACCAAGCAGGTCTTACTTGGGACTCCGCGCAGAGCGGCCAATTGAATGGAAATAACATAGATATGAAGCCCGACGGGGCTTTAAAATGGCAGATTGACTCGCTTGCAGCAGGTGCATCCGTAACCGTTCCCGTATACTTGACAGCCGGGCATGACGAACAAAGCGCATTGCAGCAAATGCGGGCAGCGAAAGAAAAGGAAAGCGCGCAATGGATCGCGGAAACCACGGCTTATTGGCTTGATTTTTTGGCAGCGGCTGCTCCTTGCCCATTTGAAGATACTGAGATTTCAGAGCTGTATGACCGTTCCCTGCTTATGTTTAAACTCATGTCCGACGAGCAAACCGGCAGCATTATCGCTGCGCCGGAATTTGATGAAAATTTTGTCCGCTGTGGCGGATATTCGTTCTGTTGGGGCCGAGATGCCGCATTCATTACAACTGCGCTTGATAGAGCAGGTCTTGGAGCCTTGTCCGACAGCTTCTATGCATGGACGCTCACAGCGCAGTCGCCTGACGGCTCATGGCAGCAGCGCCACTATCACGACGGCAGCCTTGCTCCGTCATGGGGACTTCAAATCGACGAGGGTTCGTCGATTATATGGGGAATGTGGCAGCATTACTTAGAGAACAAGGACGGGAAGTTCGCGGAGCAGGTTTGGCCCGCAGTCGAGAAAGGTGCTTCCTTCCTCATTAGCTTCATCAACTCGGAGAACGGCCTGCCTAAGCCAAGCATTGATTTATGGGAGGAACGCGAAGCTTCGCATACTTACTCCTCCGCCGCTGTATACGGCGGTTTGACGGCGGCTGCCAGCTTTGCCGAGCTTGCTGGAAAGCCTGAGCTCGCTGCCGAATGGACGGCTGCGGCAGAACGGATTTCTGCTGCCATTAAAGAGCTGTGCTGGAATGAAGCCGGCGGAAGCTTCTACCGCGGCGTAGAACTCACCGTTCATTCAAGCAAATACGTGCAGGCCCTTGCGGACGGCGCAACCGGTTATGTGACTGAAGGCAACAAAGGCTACCAAAAACACATCATCAACCATGACGACGTACTCGATATCAGCCTGCTCGGCATCTCCGTTCCGTTTGGCGCCGTACCTGCAGATCACCCATATATGCGCAGTACGGCCGACGCAGTTGAGGCTGCATTAACTGTTCCAGGCGTGGGCGGAATTAAGCGTTATGAGGATGACATCTATATCGGCGGCAATCCGTGGATTCTCACGACGTTGTGGCTCGCACACTATCGTATTCAAACGGGAATCCTTGACGAAGCAAAGCAATTGCTCAAATGGGCAATCGATCATCGCACCGAAACCGGCCTGCTGCCTGAGCAAGTAGACAAAAATACCGGCGAAACCGCATGGGTCGTGCCGCTCACTTGGTCACATGCGATGTTTATTCTCACGATCTTTATGCTCGCAGACGCGGAAGCGGCAGCCTCCCTTGAAGCAGCAGCGAACCATTCGCAAGTATAAACTTAGCTGCTGATCTGAGAATCGCATGCCCCAGCACAGTCCCGATCAGCTCTCAGCTTGGGCGTACAGTGTATAGAATACAACAGAAGCTTTTTCCCAACCGCCAATTCATAGCCTACATTGCAGTTTATGCAGCCTAATAGACCCTTGAGCGCCGAATGCGCCTTAGAAGAGTCAAACTACTGCACAAACTGCAACGTAGCTAGGGAAGGCTTGGCTAACATTCGATTCTGTAGTACAAACTACAATGTAGCTTTACGTGCGGCATTATTAGAACTGGAACAAACCATTTATTAGCCTGATCCAAATCAGCCGTTCTGTGTTAAGTACAACAGAAGCTTGGCGCATGGCATTACCGGGACAAACCATTTATGACATTGTCCCAACTCCAACACGTACAGTGTATAAAATACAACAGAAACCTTGCCGACTCTCCAATCCATCGCCTACATTGCAGTTTATGCAGCCTAATCGGCCCTTTGAGCGCCGAATGCGCCTTAAAAGCGCCAAACCACTGCATAAACTGCATCGTAGCTAGCGAAGGCTTGGCTAATACTCGATTCTGTTGCACAAACTACAATGTAGCTTTACGTGTGGCATTTCGGGAATAAACAATTACGAATCAGATCCAACTAAGCCGTACAGTGTATAAAATACAACAGAAACCTTGCCGACTCTCCAATTCATTGCCTACACTGCAGTTTATGCAGCCTAATCGGCCCTTTGAGCGCCGAATGCGCCTTAGAAGAGCCAAACTACTGCACAAACTGCATCGTAGCTAGGGAAGGCTTGGCTAAAATTGATTCTGTTGTACAAACTACAATGTAGCTTTACGTGTGGCCTTTCGGGAATAAACCAATTACGAACCAGATACAACTAAGCCGTACAGTGTATAAAGTACCACAAGCCTGGCGCGTGGCATTACCGGAACAAACCATTTATGACCTTGTCTTAACTCCGACACGTACAGTGTATTAAATACAACAGAAACCTTGCCGACTCTCCAATTCATCGTGTACACTGCAGTTAATGCAGCCTAATCAGCCCTTTGGCGCCGAATGCGCCTTCGAAGAGTCAAACTACTGCATAAACTGCATCGTAGCTAGTAAAAACCCGGATAACATTCGATTCTGTTGCACAAACTACAATGTAACTTGGCGCGCGGCACTGACTTTTGCTCTGATTAACAAGCTTAGCTTAAGCTCATTCAGCGTTTGGGCAGGCAAATCCGAGGAATTGTTAATCCGATAAATAGTTAATAGCATGACTGTATATAAAAAAGCGCACCGGCTGAGTCAGCCGATGCGCTTTTCCCTTTCCGCTCGAGCACCAATGGCTCCCTTCAATTCATCCGTACCCTACCCATCTGCTGCTTCGCCTCCACTCCATAAACCTTTTTTTTCCACATCATATGTTCGGCTGCCTGATTCACTTCGTGATTATGAGTGTATTAGTATTGACAGGAAACATGTAATTTGTAATAATTATAAATAAGGAATTGATCTAAATCAAATCCATCGTATTTATCCTTATTCATTTCGTATTCACTTCCTGTTAATAGCGCAAACTACCCTCAGAAAGGATGATCAATATGACTACAGCAATAACGGCAAAATCGACAACCGTACAAGAGCACCTGAACCATCAAATCGCCAACTGGAGCTTGCTTTACATCAAACTCCATAACTATCACTGGTATGTGAAAGGCTCTCAGTTTTTCACTTTGCATGTTAAGTTCCAAGAGCTATATGAGGAGGCTGCGCTCCACGTTGAAGATGAGTTTTTCAAGTAAGGAACGGTAAAGGTCAGGACACCTTGAATGGCGAACCTTTCTTCCAGCGACTGCGCGAGCAGCACATCCTTATAATCAAATTTGAACAAAACAAAACCAAGATCATCTTGTCCTGGCCATTTATGTCCAAAAGGACGAAGCTCCTCCGCAACTGCCTTGTGCATAAAGGTAGCGCCATAGAAGTCCATGAGCAGCGGGGCTGCGTCATTGGGCACAAAGCCGGCAACAATAAACTCGCGCTTCTCAGCCGGTTCCCAAGCGTCCTGATTCGTTCTAAGCTTACTTTCGTAAATGGGAAGCGTAACGGTGTCTCCAGCTTTTAAAAGAGTGATATCCCCAAAAGACAAAGGATCCTTCATCATATAAAAATGAGGAAGAATAATAAATTTAGGGTCATTTAATACCGCTTCCCAAGCGGCTTCATCACTCGAAAAGGCCGGCGACCTGCCTAGCAGGCGAACATGATTATCACGCAGAAGCTCCTCAGTAACCGGAACAACGGCTTGTGCCATTCCGCGCTCCATCATCGTCAACATATAGGGCTCAATGTTCAGCGATCCCTTTAGATGCTCCTGAATAAACGGATCCTTTGCAGCCGCTGTCTCAATTTCCGCCTTTTCCTGCGCAGTCCTGTACGAAGCATAGCCCCCAAAACCAAATAGGGTTTGGTTAGTCCGATCCACATTGCCATTCGCGAGAATCAACTGCATGATGCAAACGACAAAGGTGATCGTCATCATAACTAGCGCAAACAAAAGCGCAGCCGTATATGTTCTCCCGCTATGCCGACGCGGATATTTGATCGCCATCATCAACGATAAAGGAGGTATGCCGATCAGACGCAGCAGCTTTTGCAAAGGGATCGCTAGCTTGTCTAGTGCTGACAGAACAATAAAAAGCACGAAACAACAAGCTATTAGCCAGGTCGTTGCTATGAGGAGTAAATTTCCGCCATCTAGAGCAGGAGTTTGAACGAAAGCAAAAATAAAATGAATGCATGAAGCTGCCAGTCCTATCATGAAAATAATAGAGATTCTCTTTCGTCTGCCGCCTTTGGCCCGTTCTCCCCCCTCCCCTTCTGAAGGTCCGCGCAATGCTGCTGCAATAGAAAATCTGCTTACTTTACGTGCCGTAAAGACAGAAATCATGCTGAGAAAAAAGAGCGTTGCCGCGAAAACGGCTGCCACGCTTCCCAGCGATACATAAGGATGAACCGGCATTGGGCTGCCTGCCATACGTGCCAGTTCAGCTGCATATGCCCCATAAAATAATCGAACAAGGCCGTAGCCGCCTGCAATCCCGATAATCGTCCCAAGCAGCGCACTGGCAAGAGAGAGCAAAATCGCTTCCACTGTAAACATCGCTGCTATGTTTCCTTTAGTAAAACCAATCGTCCGCAGGATGCCGTACATTTGTTGTCTAGACTCGCCAATCATCACCAGCACCTGGCGCATGAACAGCATGCAGGAAACGATCGCAACGATACTGATCATGCCGATAATGAACGAATAATTCATCTGCTTGACCTTACTTTTGAAATCATGCTTTAAGTACTCAATCTTGTAAGGGTAATCCGGATCGATATACATTCCTTGCAAGTCTACTGATGGATCCGTGGCTCCTGCCAAAATGGCTGCATAACCATCGCCCGTTTGACCGGACAGCTCCCGAACAGCATGCTCCGTGCCAATAACCGTACCGGCGAATGCACCGGATTCCTGATAGCCCGTCAAGCCCCGCTGCTGCACCACGGCATGAATTCGAAATAGCCGATCTCGTTTGGAAGTCGTTACGGATAAGACATCGCCGACATCGACGCCGAGCAATCTGGCCATTTTCCGATTGATAATCAGCTCGTCATCAGCGAGGCCTTCTTTCCAAAGCTCCGCGTCAGCAGGATCCAACCTCGCCGCATCCTCCATGGGAAACCCCATGAACAGGATGTTTTTCAATGCTGCTTCCTCACCCGTATTCACCGTCGTCGTAAATAAAGCAGCTTCCGTCTTCACATAGGGCAGCAAGATAAAGCCGTCATTTACCCTACGGGCATTCTCCAGCAAATGAGTGACTTCCTGCCCTGTAAAATCGCTGCCATCAAGCGTTTTCGGTGTCAGCTTCCAATGGATAGGACCGAGATGCGTCTCGATCCATACTTCTCCGCTGCGCTGTATGGATTCATAGTTTACCACGCTGATAGCAATCAGCATGGCTCCGATAGCTCCCGCCATTATCGTGATCAGCGTCTGCTTCCATTGTTTTTTCAAATGCCCAAGCGCCATCCGCCAGACAATCCCGGATATAATCATTGAAGACCGCCTCCGTCATGGACGACACGGCCATTCTGCAAGCGAATCGAACGAGAGGCCCGATTAGCAACCAGCGGATCATGGGTGACCATGACGATGGTCGTTCCATGATGACGATTCAGCATTTCCAGCATCCCGATAATTTGTTCAGACGTTTCGGTATCCAGCGCCCCAGTTGGCTCGTCCGCCCAAAGGATTGCCGGCTTTCCTACAATGGCGCGGGCAATGGCTACCCGTTGGTTTTGACCGCCTGATAGAGCACCTGGGTATTGTTTGGCTTTTCCCTCGAGGCCAACCTCTTTGAGCGCTTCAAGCGCTCTCGTTTTGGCCTTATTCGCCGGGACGCCCGATGCGATCAGCGGAAGCGCCGTATTTTCCCAGGCGTTTAATACCGGTACGAGATGATATGCTTGAAAAACAAACCCCATTTTCGCAAGCCTCAGCTTTGCTATTTTCCGATCATCCCACTGATGAATGGGCGCGTCGCCAATCCAAATCTCGCCGCTGTCACAGGATTCAATGCCTGCCAAAACATGCAGCAGCGTCGATTTCCCTCCGCCGGAGGGACCTGTAATGGAAACCATTTCACCGCTGTTGATCGTAAATGTAACGTCGCGCAGCGCCCTGGCTGCTGCTTCTCCTTTGCCATACGTCTTCGTTAAACCTTTTACCGTAATCATTGGTCGATCTTCACCTCTTGTTCCATCGAATGCTTTCACTCTAGCAAATCGATATGCACTCATCATGGAGCAAATATGCAGAACTTGTGCAGATTTCTAGCCTTCTATAATCGGCAGGCATAACGTAAATGCGGCCCCTGCTCCATACTGGCTTGACACGCTTAGCCTTCCGCCATGCGCGAGTGTGAATTGCTTAGCTATCGCAAGCCCTAAACCAAGGCCAACCCCGCGCTTGCTCGCTTTGAGCTGGTCCCCGCCTCGATAAAAGCGTTCAAACACAAAGGCAAGCTCCTCCGCTTCGATCCCGAGACCATCATCAGCAATCGTCAGCTCAGCCTGTCCGTCCTTTAATCGAAGCTCTATTCGCAGCTCATCGCGCGCATGCTGGAGCCCATTGCCGAGCAGATTGATAATAATTTGGCGGACCCGGGCCTCATCCGCATAAACCCGAATATCCTGATCCATGGCGATGCTCGTATGTATGTCTTTCTCCTCCGTCCCGACAGCCAGTGTCTCGGCAACATCCGCAGTAAGCTTCGATAATGAAAACCAGCTTTTGCTCAGAGGCAGATGACCCGATTCAGCGAGTGACAGCTCCTGCAGATCACGAACATGCTTCGTGAGTCTTAGCGTCTCATCATGAAGCGGCACGATTCGCTCGAGGGGCAGCGGCTTCCCCTCTTGAATGGCATGATCCAGCTGCGCCCGCATAACCGCAATCGGCGTTCGAAGCTCATGGGCGATATCCGCCACCATGGTGCGCCTCACGGTTTCCAGCCGTTCAACCCTTCGCGCCAGCTGATCCACTTGTTCCAACACACGATTTAGAGAATCTTCGCGATGATACGCATGCTTCTCGCCCGTTAGATCTGCCCGCTCCGCTATCGCAGCAGCTATGCGCTGCTCCGTTTGCCTCGCTTCTCGCTGCGAGCGGCGAATCGCCCAAGCACCGATAACATAGGCAAGCAACAGGGACACAAGCGGCGGAATAACAATGCGAATAGCGGCTGATTTAGGGGTCTCAACCATTGCCTGCGTATAACCGACAATTTTGCCATTCGAAAGAATGGCTATTTTGCGCGCCTGAAGATTGTCATTCTTATTGGCATTCCATCCTGCTATAGCAGATTTTCCGTCAAGGCCATAGGCTCTGAGTATTAGAGACTTATTGGAATCAACCATATAACGATCGGATTGAAGTCGTTCTTCAAATCCAGTCCAGCTCCCCGTTTTCTCATAAAATAATTTGGCATACCCGTTCCAAAAAAGCGCCAGCTTCTCTTGCTCTGCCCGATCGGCGCAAAACGACAGCCATAGTGAGCAAGCAAGCGTCAGCAAAGCAGCTCCTGCGCTTATGAGAACTAACGAGCGCTTCTCTCGCCGCGAAAACCCTGCGTGACTCCCGCTCCTCATTTGAACACCTCCGTAAAGCGGTAGCCAACACCGTATACCGTTTGAATAAGCTCAAGCCTTTCATCTCCGCTTTCCAGCTTCCGCCGCAAATTACGAATATGAGAGTCCAGCGTCCTCTCATAGCCTAGAAAACCGTCGCCAAGCGCTTCATCCATTAGATGCGTGCGGGTAAATACCCTTCCAGGATTGGCCGCCAGCTTCCAGAGCAGCAGAAATTCCGTGCGGGTCAAATCAAGCCTTTGCTCTCCGAGCTCGGCCGCGAAGCGCTGCCGATCCAGCATGAGCGGACCCTGATGAATAACGGCAGCTTCCGCCGCAGGCAAAGAAGCCTCCCCCGGCTTGCCTGCTCTGCGCATTACCGCTTTTATTCGCGCGCTTAGCTCACGAAGCCCAAACGGCTTCGTTAAATAATCATCCGCGCCGAGCTCAAGCGCCAGTACCTTATCGAATTCATCCCCCTTCGCCGTAACCATAATGAAGGGCAGCTGCCACTCTTTTTCATTCCGCTTGCATATCTCTATTCCGCTCACTGCGCCAGGAAGCATCCAATCGACCAGCAGTAAATCCGGACGCACCTGCGGAATAAGACGCTCAGCTTCCATGAGTGAAGAAGCACCATGCACCTCTACCGATTCCTTGCTCAAATAATCAGCGCATTCCTGCAGCAGCTGTTTCTCATCCTCAATCCATACCACTTTCAACATCCACTCACGCTCCCCTATGCAAATTGTTACACAAGTGTAAACAGTTGTCACTGTTCTATGGCAGCAAAAGCTCGTTTCGCGGTGAAATATAAGCATCGTATAACATTAAAATTTATACTTTCTTATATCTCAAAAAAAGACAGCTCTTCCAAGTAAGGAAGAACTGTCTTCTTGCACACATTATTTTGACTTGAAGCTTTTCCTAAATTTATACAAACGTTACGCTGCATCTGCCCACAGGCTTGCCCGCCCACAGGGCTTGCAGCTGATCGCCTTCATGCAAAGCCGCAACGCCGGCCGGCGTTCCCGTATACAGAATATCGCCTTCGCCCAGCCCGTAATTCTCGCCTACGTATTGAATCAGCTCAGCAACACCGAACAGCATATCGCTTGCTTTGCCAAGCTGCGCTTCTTCTCCATTGCGCAAAAGCACGAATTCAGTCTCCGCAAGCGCAGCCGCACCCGGATATGGCAGCCATTCTCCTAGCGGAGCGGAGCCCTTAAAGCCTTTTGCCGCAAGCCACGGTTGGCCCTTTGCCTTCAGCTTAGACTGTACATCGCGAAGTGTTAAGTCAAGGCCCAGCGCCATGCCGTCAACGCATTGCTCTATATCGATACCCGGCTCGTAAGCCCGGCCGATACGCAGCACGATCTCCAGTTCAAAATGCACCTCGCCCACATTCGCCGGAAGCGAAACGACATTGCCGGCCATCGGGACAATGGCGTGAGACGGCTTCGTGAACACAAGCGGCTCATCTGGAACCTCGTTGCCCAGCTCCAAAGCGTGGAGCCTATAATTGCGGCCAATACAATAAATATTACGAACCTCGTTATTGCTCATGAACAATGCCGCCCCTCTGTCCTATATGTTATCTTGCAGCAGCTTATTTCTGAGCTGCGATCTGCTCTGCCAATTCGTTCAGCTCTGCCCAGCGGTCCATTAGCTTCTCCAGCTTCTCTTCCAGCTGCTGCTGCTCAGCAGCAAGCTCCTGCAAACGTGAAGAGTCGCTGCTTGCCGCTTCCATGCGTCCTGCGATTTCAGTGATTTCGTTTTCCGCGGCTTCAATCCAGCCGTCGATTTGTTCGAAATCCTTCTGGTCCTTGTAGGACATTTTGAGCGTACGTTCTTTGCCTGCCGCTTTCGCAGGAGCTTCCGTGCTGCTCGGGACAACAGCCGCAGCCGTTTTCGGAGCGGCAGTTGCAGCCGGCGCAGCTGCGCCGTGCTTCGCGACAAACTCCTGATAGTCCGAATAATTGCCGGTGTGATGCGTAATCACGCCATCGCCTTCGAACGCGACTATTTTATCGACCGTACGATCGAGGAAGTAGCGGTCATGGGAAACCACGAACACGACTCCCGGAAAATCATCCAAATAATCCTCAAGCACCGTAAGCGTCGAAATATCGAGATCATTCGTCGGCTCATCCAGCAGCAGCACATTCGGCGCGTTCATTAGCACGCGCAAAAGCTGCAAACGGCGTTTCTCGCCGCCGGACAGCTTGGAAATCGGCGTCCACTGCATAGTCGGCGAGAACAGAAAACGTTCCAGCATTTGGCCCGCCGATATCGTCGTTCCATCTGCCGTTTTCACCTGCTCCGCAGCTTCGCGAATATATTCAATCACGCGCAGAGATTGATCCATTTCCTCGTGCTCCTGCGAGAACCAGCCCAGCTTAACCGTTGCGCCAAGATCAACCGTGCCCTCATCCGGCGTTAATTGTCCGGTTATCAGCTTTAGCAGCGTCGATTTTCCGCTGCCGTTGCGGCCGACGATGCCGACCCGATCCTCGGGAACCGCAATATAGCTGAAATCACGAATCAGCGTCCGGTCACCGAAGCGCTTCGTTACGGCTTCGATTTCAACGATTTTCCGCCCCAGTCTAGTAGACGCCACCGATACGTCCATCTTCCCGCCCGCTTGCTTCGGCGCATCCGCCTTAAGCGCTTCAAACCGATCGATACGCGCTTTTTGCTTCGTCGATCGCGCCTTTGCGCCTCGTCTAATCCATGCAAGCTCGTTACGCAGCAGATTCTGACGCTTCGATTCCGTTGAAGCTTCCCGTTCTTCACGGTCCAGCTTCAGCTCCAGAAAGCGGCTGTAGTTCGCTTGATAGAAATGGGCTTGCCCTTTATCCAGCTCGATCACTCTATTGCTGACACGATCAAGGAAATAACGGTCATGCGTAATCATGAGCAGCGCGCCTCTGCGCTTTTGCAGCATACCCTCCAACCAGGCGACGGAGTCATTATCAATATGGTTCGTAGGCTCATCGAGAATAAGCACATCGGATGGAAGCAAGAGCGCGGCCGCCATAGCGACACGCTTGCGCTGACCGCCCGATAAGGTCTCTACCTTCGCCTCAAAATCATAAATGCCCAGCTTGGATAATGCCATCTTCGCGTCGCTCTCCAGCTGCCACGCATCAAACTCATCCATGAGCTGGTTGGCTTTGATGAGCTGCTCCTGAAGTGCGGCATCGCTAGGCTTTAGCTCAATGGCTTCCATTGCCGCTGCATAGGCCTGTACTGCTCTAAGCTGCGGGGTATCACCGCCTAGCACATGCTCGAGCGTTGTTTCATTCGGTGCAAAAACCGGATCCTGCGACAGCATTCTGACCGTTACCCGGTTACCGATGGATATCGTGCCCGAATCTGCCGGCTCGAGGCCCGCAATCACCTTAAGGAAGGTCGACTTCCCCGTCCCGTTCACGCCAATGATGCCGACTTTATCGCCATCCTCTACGCCGAACGTGACATTTTCGAACAACAGCTTCTCGCCATAGCTCTTCGTTATATGTTCTACAGACAATGAATGCATAAGGCAAACCTACTTTTTTGAAATAGTATAGCTGCAAAAGCAGCCACTCGTATCATACCACAAAAAGGTTTTATCTTCACTTTACGCAAGCCTTGGCAGCCCCATCTCCCCTTGCAAAATACTAATCAATATTCCCACGGTTAATGTCGATATAATAAGTAAGAGGAAGGAGTGATCCCGAATGGGTAAGCCCTATTTATTTCTATTTACCGGCACAAGCGGTTCCGGCCGCAAGACCGCGGCGCATAAAGCCTTGCAAGGCTCCGGTATCCTGCATATCCCCTCCTGCACCGACCGGCCGCCACGTGATAGAGAACGTCCTGATATGGATTACCGATATGTCAGCAAGGAGCAATTCGATCAATTGGCAGCGGACGGTTTCTTCACCGAACTGGTCAAAATCGATCAGCACCGCTATGGAATCGGCCGGCGCTATCTCGATTTGGCGCTTCAAGCCGGCAACAGCGTCTATCTTATTCTCAACCGCGAGGGCGCGGATACGATTCGCAAGCTGTACGGTGAGCGAGCCATCCGGATTTTCCTCTACGTGGATAAGAAAACGGTGTACGAGCGGCTGGAAAGCAAAGGCACGAGCTATGAGATTATTGACAGCTACCTCAGCCATTATTCCGAAGAAGTCACTTACCGCAAATCCTGCGAGCATATTATCGAGAACCTGTCGCTGGAGCGGACTGCTCAGCAAATCCGAGCCATTATAAACAGCTATCTAAAACCAAGCGAATAGAAAACTTATTGATTAGGCAAGCGCAAGCGGCTTTCGCCGTCCTCTGCGGCAAATGGCAAAACAGACGTTTCACGGAGATATATAAGCACATTTATAATGTGTAAACGTATAAACTCTTATATATAAAAAAAGGGCCTGCACTTCGTCTTCAAAAGACGGTGCAGGCCCTTTCAGCTATAAATTAACGTTTGCCGATCATGTTCTCAGGTCGTACAAACTCGTCGAATTGCTCGGAAGTAAGCAAGCCGCTTGCAATAGCTGACTCTTTTAAAGTAAGACCTTTTTTATGGGCGTTTTTCGCGATTGCAGCCGCATTCTCGTAACCGATGTGCGGGTTAAGTGCCGTAACGAGCATAAGCGATTGATCGAGATTGCGCTTGATTGCCGCTTCGTTCGGCTCAATGCCAACCGCGCAATTATCGTTGAACGATACCATGCCGTCAGCAAGCAGCGCTACCGATTGCAGGAAGTTATAGATGATAACAGGCTTGAATACGTTAAGCTCGAAGTTACCTTGGCTTGCCGCCATCGAAATCGCCGTATCGTTACCGATGACTTGGCAAACCGCCATCGTCAAGGCTTCGCTTTGGGTCGGATTCACTTTACCTGGCATAATCGAGCTGCCCGGCTCGTTCTCAGGAATCGAAATTTCGCCGATACCGCAGCGAGGTCCGCTTGCGAGCCATCTCACATCATTTGCGATTTTCATCAAATCCGCTGCCAACGCTTTAACCGCGCCATGCGTGTACACGATTTGATCATGGCTTGTCAGCGAGTGGAATTTGTTCTCAGCCGTCACGAAGGTTTTGCCCGTAAGCGCCGTTACTTCCTCTGCTACCGCGACTGCAAAGTCAGGATGTGCGTTAAGGCCCGTACCAACCGCTGTACCGCCGAGCGCTAGATCACGCATAGTTTCCACGCTTTGAACAAGCATGGCACGCGTTCTGTCCAGCATCGAGTACCAGCCGCTAATTTCTTGACCGAGCGTGATTGGCGTAGCATCTTGCAGATGCGTCCGGCCGATTTTCACTAGATCGTTAAACTTCTCCGCTTTCGCGCGGAGCGTACCGTTAAGCAGGTCAAGCGATGGAAGCAAACGATCCTCCAGCGCGATAACGCCAGCGATGTGCATCGCTGCAGGGAAGGTATCGTTCGAGCTTTGCGAGCGGTTTACATCATCGTTCGGGTGAATGCGTACATCGCTTCCGCGTTCAGCAAGCAAACCGTTCGCACGGTTAGCGATGACCTCGTTTACGTTCATGTTCGTTTGCGTGCCGCTTCCTGTTTGCCAAACTACTAGTGGAAAATGGTCATCCCATTTGCCTGCAACGATTTCATCTACGGCCTCGCCGATAATGGCTGATTTTGCCGCATCCAGCACACCAAGCTTCTCGTTGGCTTGCGCTGATGCTTTTTTGATATAAGCCATAGCATATACGACTTCGATCGGCATGCGCTCGCCACTGATTTTAAAGTTTTGCAGGCTTCTTTGCGTTTGAGCGCCCCACAGCTTGTCTGCAGGAACCTGAATTTCACCCATCGTGTCCTTCTCAATCCGATAATCCATTAATTGAACGACTCCTTTAATCAATTGGTTTGTCTCTAATGACCCTGTTTCTGTTATAACGCTATTCCCGCTCAGAATCAAGCAATGCTGCATAATCTGCTTGAACTAACAGCAATCGAGGAGCGATGTAAGCTTCATTCAGGATTTTCTTTGCAGCGTTCCATTTGTTTCGATGACTTCAATAAAGACAGCCCGTTCCTCCGGCTGATTGTTTGGCGTATGCATAGCCAGCATTAGGCTTCCCTCCAAGGATCGGAACAGCATGCCGTGTCCGCCGTCCTCAGGAAACAGCGTCTCTTCATCCTGCTTCCAAGGTCCTTCTACCTTACCGCTCTCCGAGCGCGCGATACCAATCGCATAACCGTTCTTCGATCCGCTTGACCACAACATGAGCAGTTCACCCGCCTGATTTCTGAACAGGAACGGTCCATCCGTTACATAGACATCCTTGTCATCCCCGCCAGCTACCGCCCAAGGTGCTTCCGAAGCAGCGAACAACGTGATCGGCTCTCCTGCTGCTTCGCTCAGATCCGAAGTGAGCGGAATGGCGCACATTTTCCCATCCCTCACCTGCACCCACTCATGGCAAAATACCATCCAAGGCGTACCATCCTCGTCAATGTGCAGCGTTCCGTCTAAACATTCCCATTCGGCCGGCGTAACCGGCTCTTTGATGAGCGGTTCAAAGGGGCCTACAGGGCTTTCGGCTATCAATACTTGCGTTGCCCGGCGCTTGTCGTCCGACTTAAAGGAGGCAAACATATAATAGCTGTCTTTATAAAAATACACCTCAGGCGCCCAGAAGTGATGATCCGCCCAAAAGCCAGGCTCCGGTCTAAACGCCGGGAAAGGACCCTCCCACTGCCCCAGATCCGTGCTGCGATATGTATTAAAGCCTGTTCCCGGACCAGACCACACGGTCTCGTCTGTCGTACCGTAAAGGTAATAACAGCCTGCCTGCTCATCAACAAGAATATATGGATCCCGAATGCGAATATCTTCACGTTTTATCATTAGCTCATGTCTCCCCCAGTGAATTGATGTTTTTGCGTACGCACTTGAAAAAAATACCCTGACAGAGGTTAAGCTTCTCTATCAGGGTATTAGGCTACAGCCCTTTCGCTTCGCGATAAGCTGTGATATAAGCAGCCGCCTTCTTCTCGATGAGTGAGAAATCGCCGGTTTTCACAGCATCCTTCGTCAGATCGGAGCCAATACCGACCGCAACTGCGCCTGCCTTGATCCAGTCCTTCAAATTGTCGAGCGATACGCCGCCTGTCGGCATAACGTTCGCCTGGGGCAGCGGTCCTTTTATAGAAGGAATCACGCTCGGAGAGTAAAGGTTGCCCGGGAATAGCTTCACGATATCAACACCAAGCTCCAATGCGGTTTGAATTTCGTGAATCGTCATGGTGCCTGGCAAAATCGGAATCGCATAGCGGTTACAAAGCTTGATTGTATCCGGGTTAAGAGCTGGAGATACGACATATTCAGCACCGGCCAAAATAGCCGCGCGCGCCGTTTCCGGATCAAGCACGGTCCCCACGCCGATAATGGCAAAGTTATCCGCATCTGGTGATACGGAGCTAGAATATTCCTTCGATAATTGCTCGATCGCGCGAAGCGCGAAAGGTACCGTCATCGTAATCTCGATGGCTTTGATTCCGCCCTTGATCGCGCGGCGCGACATTTCCACAACTTCCTCTGGCGAGTCTGCGCGAAGCACAGCTACAACGCCGGCATCCGTCAGCTGCTGCAGCACTCTAAGCTTTTTCATCCGTTTGTCCCTCTTCCCATTATGTTCGTATTTGTTCGAAAATGTGCTATCCCTAACGCTCATTATATGCTGTTTTAAACAATTCTTCAATCATTGTCCTACTTCACGTAATCAATCTCTAAAAACTTTTCGACTTCGGTTACCCAGCGTTCATTCACAAATTGCACATGGAGCGGATGTTCGTTGTACGCATCATAATCAGCCTGGTTCGCAAATTCCATGGCAAAGCCGTGACGGAAGTCATTTTTACCGCTTACCTGCTTATAAACTTGAAAGTTCGTTACCGTCGGGATCGAAGTTAAAATCCGCTCGCCGTCCTCCAAAAACTGACGCTCCGCCTCCGAGCCCTGCTCATGCTTTAAGTTGAAAATAACCGAATGCAAGATCCACTCTTTTGTTTGCGCTGACATCCAGATCGCTCCCTTTGTTTAATGAAATGAAATGATTCCTTTAAAAGTAACATAAACAAGCTGTTTAGTGGAACGTTTTCATTCAATAATCGCTTTAAGGCAATCGGCTGTGCCAGCATGCTGCTGTTTAACCAACGCAGGATATGTTTAACTATTCGGGGTATGACTAGGTAAATATTGGAATGTTGATAAACGAATGTTTACACGTATGGATGAGATTATAATCGAGATCCCGAATGTTGAAAAACCGGACCCTAACGCTGCGGCTGCCGTACAAGAGCTGCTTGGCGGTAAGTTTGGAGAGATGTCGACGTTAAACCATTACCTGTATCAATCTTTTAACTTCCGTTCAAAAGATAAACTTAAGCCATTCTATGACTTGGTGATGAGCATCACAACGGAAGAGCTTGGCCATGTCGAGCTTGTATCGCATGCTATCAACAAATGCTTGAGAGGCTCAACTGACTATAAAGAGCCAGACAAAACGCCGCTTGGCTCCGTTCAAGACGCACGCTTGTCCTATCACTTCCTTTCCGGCGCGCAAGGCGCTATGCCATTTGACTCGATGGGGAATCCATGGACCGGCTCCAACGTGTTTAACAGCGGAAATCTGGTTGAGGATTTGCTGCATAACTTCTTCCTCGAATGCGGGGCTAGAACGCATAAAATGAAGGTATACGAAATGACGGACCACCCCGCTGCGCGCGCAGTCGTAGGTTTTCTCCTCGTTCGGGGCGGCGTTCACGTCGTTGCATATGCCAAGGCGCTGGAAATTGCGACAGGCGTTAATGTAACGAAATTAGTGCCGATTCCTTCCTTGAGCAACAAATCATTTAACGAGGCTAGGAAATACGAAGAAAAAGGCGTGCACACGAAGCTTTACACTTGGAGCGATACTGACTTTTCCACGATCGATCAAATTTGGAAGGGAACGCATCCCGAGGATGCTCTCCCGCTTGAGGTTATTCAAGGTTCGCCAAAAGGTTTCCCGATTCCTGAAGCCCCTTCTGTAGAAGAGGAGTTCGCACCTGGAATCTCCGCAGAGGACTTTAAAGCGGTCGCCAAACGGCTTAAGCAGGAAGGTAATATTAAAGAGTAACGATAAAGATAAAAGTCTCTAGGTTGAGCCGATTGCTAACTCCACACGTCGGATATTCAGCGCGTCAGCAGCAGCTGCGCGCTTTTACAACTAACTACTAGGCATCTATTCTGTTTAGATGACAATAAGGTTGGAAGTTCTGACCTGTCGCGTTGGAAATGAGAAATATGATCAGCTAGCTGGACAGCTTCATCTATCTTTATTAGATATGCTTGGTCCTTAACCATATGAATGATATACTTGCAGCAGACGAAGAACGTCCTAAAGCCATTCTGTTGGCATTAGGGCGTTTTTTTTTATTTTCAGAAGGGGGCCTGTTGCAATGAGTGACTTTGAGCAATCCTATTGTGATTTTTTAGAGCAGCATGAGCGAAAAAGATCCGGGGAACGCAAAGGAAGGTTGGTAAGAGGACATGGTTATGCGGAGAAGCTGCTGCTCCAAAACGTATGGTGGCCGCTTTTCGGTAATTTCCATAACCTGCATCCCGAATACGAGATTTATGATTGGAACCGCAAGTCGCAATTTCTTGATTTTGCTTTTCTTCCTGAGTTTGGTCAGTTTGGGCTGGAATGCGACGGTTTTCAGAGCCACATTAAAGATATGGACAGAGAAAAGCACAGCTATGCCGTGAATCGTGATAACTTTTTAACCGCAATGGGCTGGAAGATGTTCCATTTCACTTTTGATGATGTACAGAAGCGCCCTGAAATATGCCGCATGCTGCTTCAAATGTCCCTTGCTCCTCATCTAATACGCAGCAGCTCCAGTACACCAATGAACCTGAAAGAGCGAGAAGTCCTTAAATTAGCTTGGTCATTAGGCCGCAAAATACGCCCCAAGGATGTCCAGAATCATCTGAATTTGAATTTTCGCACAGCCAGAATTAGACTACATTCGCTAGTCGAGAAAAAACTGCTTCGTCCTATAGTCAACGGCAGAGACATACGTTTCTATGAACTCGCCGAAGGCGCCTTGGAATCTTTGTTGTAGATCCAGCAAAGACCCGTTTAGGCTAAAACGCTATTAGATTTTTGTTTGGCCCATGTTTAGTCCTTTGTTTTACTTTAATCGGCCCTTTGTTCGGCCCTTTGATTGGTCTTTGTTTGGTCTTTGTTTGGTCTTTGTTTGGTCTTTGTTTGGTCTTTGTTTGGTCTTTGTTTGGTCTTTGTTCGTTCCTGTGTTTACCTGGTGCTACGTTGCAGTTTATACACTCTAATCGGCTCTTAAGTAACAACGCTCTTGCTACACTGCAGTTTTTGCAGCAGAATCAGTCCATTCAACCCCTTTAGTCCCTTATCAGGCTGATTCTGCTGTACTTTCTGCAGCGTAGCCCATCCTGCGCTATGCATATGCGTTTTCTGTTGTACAAAGTGCAATGTACGCAGCGATTGGTTAGTTGTGAACACAGCAGCAGGAGCAGTAGGATCAATACCAGCACTATCAGCATTAGCAGCACATTCCTAACACTAACCCGTGCTACGTTGCAGTTTATACACTCTAATCGTCTGTTAAGTAACCACGCTCTTGCTACACTGCAGTTTTTGCAGCAGAATCAGTTCGTTCAGCCACTTTAGTCCCTTATCAGGCTGATTCTGCTGTACTTTCTGCAGCGTAGCCCATCCTGCGCTATGCATATGCGTTTTCTGTTGTACAAAGTGCAATGTACGCAGCGATTGGTTAGTTCTGTTCGATATTCAGCAGTATGAGCATTATCAGCACTCTCAGCACTTTCAACATTACCATCACTACCTGCACTACCTGCATTACCAGCACTACCATCACTACCTGCACTACCTGCATTACCAGCACTACCAGCACTACCAGCACTACCAGCACTACCAGCACTACCAGCACTACCAGCACTACCAGCACTACCAGCACTTTCAATACTATCAATACTATTAATACTAGCAATACTAGTAACACTAGCAATACTAGTAACACTAGCAACACATTCCTAACACTAACCTGTGCTACATTGCAGTTTGTACACTCTAATCGTCTGTTAAGTAACAACGCTCTTGCTACACTGCAGTTTTTGCAGCAGAATCAGTCCATTCAACCCCTTTAGTCCCTTATCAGGCTGATTCTGCTGTACTTTCTGCAGCGTAGCCCATCCTGCGCTCCGCATATGCGTTTTCTGTTGTACAAAGTGCAGTGTACGCAGCGATTGGTTAGTTCTGTTCGATATTCAGCAGTATGAGCATTATCAGCACTCTCAGCACTCTCAGCACTTTCAACATTACCATCACTACCTGCACTACCTGCATTACCAGCACTACCAGCACTACCAGCACTACCATCACTACCTGCACTACCTGCATTACCAGCACTACCAGCACTTTCAATACTATCAATACTATTAATACTTTCAATACTATCAATACTAGTAACACTAGCAATACTAGTAGCACTAACAACAAATTCCTAACACTAACCTGTGCTACGTTGCAGTTTGTACACTCTAATCGTCTGTTAAGTAACCACGCTCTTGCTACACTGCAGTTTCTGCAGCAGAATCCGACCATTGAGACTCTTTAGTCCCTTAACAGGCTGTTTCTGCTGTACTTTCTGCAGCGTAGCCACTCGTTCGCTCCGCATTTGCGTTTTCTGTTGTACAAAGTGCAGTGTACGCAGCGATTGGTTAGTTGTTACCGATATTCAGTAGTATGAGCATTACCAGTAGTATGAGCATTATCAGCAGTATGAGCATTACCAGCAGTATGAGCATTATCAGCAGTATGAGCATTACCATCAGTATGAGCATTACCAGCAGTATGAGCATTACCAGTAGTATGAGCATTATCAGCAGTATGAGCATTACCAGCAGTATGAGCATTACCAATACGGAGCAAGGGGTCCCCCTGTGTCAGAATAGTTGTCGCCCCCCTCAAAAGAACGTATAGTGAGGAAAAAGAGGCCGAGGTGGAGGACAATGAACCAAGTGAACAAGGAATTGAAGCAGAGCATCTTGCAACGCATGATGCCGCCAAATAACGAGCCTGTCAGTCAGATAGCCAGAGAAACCGGACTATCGGAAACGACACTGTACAAGTGGAAGAAGGCAGCCAAAGCGCAAGGAATGATCATGCCTGATGGCGCACAACCGGCAGAGCGATGGAGTACGCGAGATAAGTTTGCCATCGTGGTGGAAACAGCTGCGTTAAGTGAGATTGAGTTGTCGGAATACTGTCGTGCCAGAGGGCTGTTCGTCGAGCAGGTAGAGGCTTGGCGCGATGCTTGCATGCAAGCAAATGGCGGGATAGCCGAGCAAGCGAGCAATCTGCAAAAGGATCTTCGAACGAAAGAACAAGAGGTTAAAGCCTTGACCCGAGAACTTCAACGGAAAGAATCAGCTTTAGCGGAAACTGCCGCACTACTGGTATTACGAAAAAAGGCCCAAGCGATCTGGGG
>NZ_JAVIFU010000003.1 GCF_031157315.1 Paenibacillus sp. LHD-38 | reverse complement strand
TGCTATTTACAAGGAACTTCATCCCCAGAGGGGATAATCACTGGAGGAGCCGGATGCGACGACCCGCATGTCCGGATCTGTGAGAGGCCTATGCGCATGCGCATAGGCCTACTCGATTTTTTGTTCCCATTCACCGCCCATGCCTTATACGCATAGGCTGGAGTACATTTATTAAACGCATATGCGCAGGAGGGACTCGAAAATGAAAAGACGTATATTATTGTCGCTGCTGCTATCGGTAGTGCTCATCATGACAGCTGTGCTGGCAGGCTGCGGCAAAGGAGATTCCGAGAAGGTTAAAGTCCGGATCGGAGAAGTAACGCGTTCGTTGTTTTATGCCCCGGAATATGTAGCAGTAGCTAAGGGCTTCTTTGAGGAGGAAGGACTGGATGTGGAGCTGACTACAACGTCTGGCGGAGACAAAACCATGACGGCTTTGCTCTCCAATGCGATCGATGTCGCGCTGGTTGGTTCTGAAACTTCCATTTATGTTTATCAGCAAGGTACGGATGATCCGATCATTAATTTCGCGCAGCTCACGCAAACCGATGGCACTTTTCTTGTGGCACGGGAAGCGAATGAAAGCTTTGATTGGAACTCAATTAAAGGCAGCGTATTTCTCGGACAAAGAAAAGGCGGCATGCCGCAGATGGCTGGCGAATTCGCATTGAAGAAATTAGGCATCGATCCACAAGCGGATTTGGAGCTTATTCAAAATGTGGATTTTGCCAATATCCCAGCAGCATTTGCATCGGGCACAGGCGATTACGTGCAGCTGTTCGAGCCGACGGCTTCGATTTTTGAGAAGGAAGGCAAAGGTCATGTCGTGGCTTCGTTTGGCGCGGAGAGCGGCCATCTTCCTTATACCGTGTTCATGGCGAAGCAAAGCTATATCAATAAAAACAAAGAAACGGTGCAATCGTTCACGAATGCCATCCATAAAGCACAGCTGTGGGTAGAGAGCAACAATGCTGAGGCAATTGCAGATGCTGTACTTCCGTTTTTTGAAAATGTTGACCGGGATATTTTAATCAGCTCCATTGATCGTTATAAAAAGCAAGGTTCGTTCGCTTCGGATCCGATTATTGATGAAGCGGAATGGAATAATCTCCTTGATGTGATTACGACGGCAGGAGAGCTTGAAAAACGGACGGAGCATAGCGAGCTTGTCGATACAAGTTTTGCGGAGAAAGCCATCGAAACGGTGAAATAACCCGCATGCAAGAAAGGGAGGCTTGGGCATGAGAAATGAAACGGTGCTTGAGCTGCAGCAGTTATCCCATGTTTATGTGAATGATAAGGGAGCCTCACTCGCGGTTGAACGTATCGAGCTGACGGTTGAACGCGGGGAGTTTATTAGCTTGGTCGGGCCCAGCGGCTGCGGCAAGACGACGGTGCTTAGTTTGCTCGCCGGTTTGTTTCCGCCAACTAAGGGTCAAGTACTGCTAAACGGGGAGCGGGTTATTGGCCCCTCCCCGAAGGTAGGTTATATGCTGCAGCAAGATTATTTGTTTCCATGGCGCTCGATAAAAGAAAATGCCGCAATCGGTCTTGAAGTTAGCGGACGGAAAACGGAAAAGGCATTGCAAGCAGTAGAAGATCTTTTAAATGAGCTCGGGCTGCCGGACTCGAGCCGGAAATATCCGCATGAGCTCTCAGGCGGAATGCGCCAAAGAGTTGCGCTTGCAAGGACGCTGGCGACGGAGCCGGAGGTGCTTCTGCTCGACGAGCCTTTTTCCGCGCTTGATTTGCATATCAAGCTCCAGCTTGAGGATTTAGTCCATCAGACGCTGAAGCGACTAGGCAAAACCGCAGTACTCGTTACACATGACCTGGCTGAAGCGGCTGCAATGAGTGACCGTGTCATCGTGCTGGGACGAAATCCTGGTCATATACGCCGCGAGGTCGTAATTCCTGAAGATGTTCGTCTTGCATCGCCAATGGCAGCTCGGAAGCTTCCAGGTTTCCAAGAGCTGTTTGAACAATTATGGCTTGAGCTGGATAAGGAAGACAACGAAGGGGGTGAGCAGGGTGGATGAGCCAAGGAAGCCGGATCCTCGGGAAGCTGCCGCGCCTATCATCGCAGAACGATTGGATATTCAGGAGGGGCGCCGCTTTTGGATGAGGGAGCTGCATGCCCGCTATAAAAGTCAAAAGCGCCGGGTTACCGCTGCCGTCATAGTGACCCAAATGATCCTGCTCCTTTTCTTTGTGAGCTTATGGGAGGCTGCCGGCCGCAATGATTGGATCGATCCCTTGCTCTTCAGTTATCCTTCTAAGATGTTAGCCCAGCTGTGGAAGACGATGGCTGACGGTTCCATTTGGCCGCATGTTGGCATGACGGTGACCGAGACGGTTGTTGGCTTTTTGCTCGGAACGGTGCTGGGGACAGCGATTGCGGCTGCATTATGGTGGTTTCCTTTTTTATCGCGCGTATTCGATCCCTATCTGGTCGTCTTAAACAGTATGCCGAAGGTAGCGCTTGGTCCGATCTTTATCGTCGGGCTGGGCCCGGGCTTCATGTCGATAGTAGCAATTACTTTATCGGTTACGGTCATTATTACAACTTTAAATATATACAACCGGTTCCGAGAAATAGACTCCGGCTATATCAAGGTGGTTAGACTGCTTGGTGCATCCCGTCTGCAATTGTTCAAGCTTGTTATCCTGCCGGGCTCGTTTCCCGTGATTATTTCCACCTTGAAGGTCAACGTCGGTTTAGCATGGATTGGCGTGATCGTCGGCGAGTTCCTTGTTGCTCAGCTAGGCCTTGGTTACTTGATCATATATGGCTTTCAGGTCTTTAATTTCACGTTGGTGCTATCCAGTTTAATTGTAATTGCGGTCGTAGCGACCGTGATGTACCAGCTCGTCGCCGCGCTTGAACGACGGTTGACGGCGGGCTGGCGGGAGCGGTAGGATGTAGGAACAAATCCTACGGTTCGCGAGGTTATTTCATGGGCATTCGTATCATTAAAACGGCGTTAGCCGCCATCGCAGCTATTTATACCGCTGTATATCTAGGTTTGGAGCCGCCTCTTGGCGCCGGGATTCTTGCCATTCTCGGCGTTGAAGTGACGCGGATGAAAGGACTTAAAAGCGCCTTCGTGCGGTTTGTCGCCTCGGTGCTTGGACTTTTTTTTGCATCGCTTATCTTTACCTTATTCGGCTTTCATATTTGGGCAGTGGCTGTATTTATTCTCATCACCTTTCCCGTGTTGTCGCGATTTCAGTTAAAAGACGGCATCGTCACGAGCTCGGTTATCGTTTTTCATTTGTTTAACCGGGCTGAGGTGACAACGGATATTATCGGCAATGAAATTTTGCTGCTGTTTGCCGGCTTAGGCTGGGCAACGATCGTGAACATCATTTACATGCCGAAGGATGAGCATCAGCTGAGCTCTTATCGGTCATCGATTGAACAAAGCTTTGGCATCATGTTTCAAGAGATGGCATTCACGCTTCGAAATCCATCGCATATATGGAACGGCGGCGAAATACTGGAGGCTTACAGCGCGATTGAAGAAGGCGCGCAGCGTTCCGTTCGCAATCGTGAGAACAGGCTGTGGGGCCAGGAGCATTATTGGTCCAGTTATTTCGAAATGAGACGGCAGCAGCTTGAATCGGTGCAGCAGATGCTCGTCGAGCTCGCATTCGTTTATCAGAAATTTCCGCAAGCCGTCATGATTGCCGATCTGCTTGACCAGCTTTCGAGCGATGTGAAATCAGATGTATATGAAGGCACCGTTGAGGAACGGTTGCATAAACTATCGCGATCATTTAAAGCGATGGAGCTTCCGAAAACGCGGGATGAGTTTGAGATCCGTGCATCGCTGCTGATGCTTCTCCGTGAGCTGGAGCGGTATTTGAGCATTGCCAAGCGGCTAAAAAAAAGAAAAGTCATGTTGTCCGAACTTCAGCCATAGAATGTAAAGGGAAAAATTCGTTGCGAAGGCAAGCGTAAACGGCTGTGACGACAATGGGAGACACAGCTTTCGTTTCGCGTGGAAATTCAAGCGTAATTATAGGAAGGAAGCCTATAATATCTTGTATTTCAAGCGTAAACGGCTGTGACGACAATGGGAGACACAGCTTTCGTTTCGCGTGGAAATTCAAGCGTAATTATAGGAGGAAGCCTATAATATCTTGTATTTCAAGCGTAAACGGCTGTGGCACTATTTCGGCGCAGCATACGTTTAGCTGAGAAATATAAGTATCGGTATAAGTGTGAGACTTATGTATTCTTATATTTCAAGCGTTACGGCTAATTCCGACCTCGGGCGGCCTAGCAACGTTCCGCAGAGATCTATATGGATGCCTATAAGTAGAAAAACTTATATAATCTTATATTTCGAGAAAATAAACAGTCACCCTAGACGAATGTCCTGCATACACTTTAAATGAATGATTGTATGGAGGAGGTTAAATCAATGACTATTGCAGATAAGCAGCTCCAGTACAGAGAAATAATTACGAAGGCTGTCTGCGGCAAAGGTCGTAAGTTTTCCACTGTAACCCATACCGTAACGCCGCCTCATAATCCGACCAGTATTCTCGGAGCATGGATAATTAACCATCAATATGAAGCGGTTCGTTCGGGCGACGGCATTGAGGTAATTGGTACTTACGATATCAACATTTGGTATTCGTACAGCAAAAACTCGCAAACAGACGTAGCTAAGGAATCCGTGCATTACGTCGAGCATGTCAATCTTTCCTATGTAGATCCTAAGCATCGCCCATCTACTGTGGAAGTGTCAGCCGATGTGATTCAGGAGCCGAACTGTATCGAAGCGAATATCTCTTCGAACGGTTCCGGTGTCGTGGTTCGTGTAGAGCGTGAGTTTTCGGTGGAGCTTGTTGCCGAGACTAAGGTTTGCGTAGCGGTTCTTCCAGGCGGTTGCGACGACCTGGACGGCAAGGATTTGGAGTTCAGCCTCGGCAATGCGGATTATGAGGATTTGGATCCAGATTTGCTGGACGACGAGTTGTAAGCAAGCCGGGAAGCTTTGCTGTCAAGGTATCATATGCTGCGCGAGCAGCAAATTCGAGGGCGAAAGCCCTCTTTTTTTTGGAAATATTTAAAGGTACGAAATTTCACTATATTGGATCGTAAAAAGGCGGGAAACAGTGATGGCTTCGACGTGGATATGGCGGGGCAGCTACGATCGGCTTGAAAAAATTGCTTATAATGAAAAAAAACCGCTTATCTCAGGCGAACGCGGCGGTCAGCCGCTTTTTGCCGAGCCGTGGACGGAAGTGAAGGCAGGAGACGCCGTTCTGGCATGGTCAGATGCCCGTATGATCGACTGCAGTCGCTTTAATGGAGCATGGGTGCTGAATGTGAACGGCCGAATTGCCGGGCAGAAGCCTCTTAATGAGAAGCTGAGAATATGGAAGCGTGCTGGCTTATGCGGCGGCCCTCCTCTTGAAAGCGAGCGGATTTTTCGCGTGAGCGTTGTGAATTTGGAGCCGGTAGAGATGCTTCGCATAGATGCCGCAGGTAAAATGATGCATGGGAAGCCGCTGCTCCCCGAGGGAACCGGGGGCTGGCCGGAGGATCCGGCTCTGCGGAGAGTGGCGCGAACAGCGGCAGCAGCGCTGTATGCACTTGGCCTCGATATCGGCGAGGCCGAGGTGTCGCTAGGCGGGGACGGGCGCACTGCCGTCCGCGAGGCTTGGCCGAAGCTGAGGGATACGAGGCTGGAGGCGGCAGCGCTGCGAAGATTCGCCGCGTGGCATGACGCGGCGAGAACGGGGACTGCGGGTCGGCAGCTGCTTATCGGCGCCGATCCGGAGTTTGTGCTTGTGACGAAGGAAGGGAAGATCGCTTCGGCGTCGCGTTTTTTTGGAGCCGGCGTCGGCGGGGCGGCCGGTTCCGACGCTTTGCTCGTCGGGCGACGGCTGCTCTATCCCGTCGCCGAGCTTCGGCCAGAGCCGGCCAAAGATCCGGCCGCGCTCGCCGCGAACCTGCGGCGCTTGCTGCAGCGCGCCGCCGACCGCATCAGCGACCCCGCCTTGCGCTGGGCCGCCGGAGCAATGCCCGTGCCGGGGCTGGCGCTCGGCGGGCACATCCACCTCAGCGGAGCGCCGCTAACGGGCCGCTTGCTCCGCTTGCTCGACAGCTTCGCGGCATTCCCGCTCGCGCTTGTAGAGGACCCCGCTGGGCGGGCACGCCGTCCAAGGTACGGAACGCTCGGTGACTTCCGTCAGCAGCCGCACGGCGGGTTCGAATACCGGACGCTGCCGAGCTGGCTGGTCTCGCCTGCAGCGGCCAAAGCGGCCTTCGCGCTTGTCCTGCTTTGCGCGCGAGAGGAGCAGCACCTCTCCTACATACCTGCTCTCGATGAGCGATATGTAGAAGCGTATTACAGCGGCGACCGTTCGGAGCTGGCTGGCTGCCTGGAAGGGGTGGCCGAGTCCCTCTCGGCCACTGCCAGCTTTACCGATCTGGCGCCTTACATCGAGCCGCTGCTCGAGGCAGCAAGGCGCGGGACGACATGGGATGAGCGAGCCGATATACGAATTAAATGGCGTCTGCCTATTTAGGCTGCCGGAAACGCATTGCAACCTGGATGGTTGATCTAGGAATAAGAGATCATAACCGCCTACGAATTCGAACAAGATTGTCCGTGCATTCGCACAGGCAATCTTGTTTTTTTAAATTTATGCTATGTTAAATCATAATGTTGATATTTGACCATAGAAAAACCGCTCTCAAAAGAAGAACGGTTTTTGCTATCGTTCTCCGTTAATTCAATTAGGGAAATTCATTTTTTCAATTTGCCCTTTTAGTTCAACTAACTTGTTCTTAATAAAAGGATCTATTTCTTCAGGTAATTGATCAAATTGAAAAAATTTGGCTTCAATTGCTTGATTTTCATCAGTTGTAAGATTACCTTCAAAGTCTGTACATAAATACCCTACTGCAACAGTATGATACTCATCGCCACTTTCCTCAACACGATTAATTAATTCCTTGCCTGAATAGACACCAAATAACCGTAATGTATTTAACTTAATTCCTAAATCATTTTGTACATTTCGTTTAATACACTCCTCAACAGACTCATTTAACTGTAATATGCCACCAGAAATACCCCAGGTTCCACCTATGTATCGATTCAGTAAAATTTCACCTGAATGATTAATGATCGCTACACTTGGTCGCATAATAATTAGTGGAGCATTTCCAATCATCTCTCGCATTTTTTCGCAATAATCCATAATTACCTCTCCTATTCAACTGACCTTAAATAGGAATTATACCATTCCTTATTAAACTAAACTGCCTGTTTAGCTCAACTAGAAAAAGCTTTATGCCGCGGTCCATCCATTTTTTCAGGCGGCTGTGGTAACTGTTGACGTTTTGGATATGGTATACGCCTTTCACACGCTGTTTCCCAAAGGTCTTTAAACTCATTCAAATCCATGTGTAATCACCTCCGTACCATGATGTTAGCCTAATAATAGAACGAACGTTCGTGAGCATCAATTATCAACAATGTGATTTATTACAGCCATATATATCCTAGAAATGAACTTTTTCACCAATGGACAGCTTCAGCTTTGTTCAGCTATAAACAGGCAGGTTATGGCCTTATTCACTTCGCTTATGGCGTACATCTGTTCCGCTTGTTATAATGAATATCTGATGTTTACTGCCTGAGCGGCAATCATTTTTCACCCGCGCTCTCGTATTTAATGACATTAAATAGTGAATTCCCTATATACCATCACACTGTATACGCTTTTGAGGAGGTTCGGAATGGCTGGATATACGCCAATGATTTTGCAATATCTTGCAATTAAAGAAGAAGCGAAGGACGCTTTTTTATTTTTTCGGCTAGGCGATTTTTATGAGATGTTTTTTGAGGATGCGATAGCGGCATCGCGCGAGCTGGAAATTACGCTTACGGGACGAGAGGGCGGCGGCGAGCAAAAAATTCCGATGTGCGGTGTACCTTACCATTCCGCAGAAAATTATATAAGCCGGCTTGTCGATAAAGGCTATAAAGTAGCCATATGCGAGCAAGTAGAGGATCCGGCAGCAGCGAAAGGCGTTGTTCGCCGAGAAATCGTCCGGATTATTACGCCTGGAACAGTCATGGAGTCGAAGGCGCTTGACGGCAACTCGAACAACTTCATCGCGGCGATTGTTCGAGTCGGTGGAATGTTTGGACTATCCGCCTGCGATTTATCGACCGGTGAGCTCTATGTCACATCATTTCCGGAGCATGTAGAAGCGCTTATTGACGAGATCAATGTATATCAGCCTTCTGAGCTGGTAGGCGACAGAGAGCTGCTTGATCTCGTCCAAGCTTCCGCAGTTTGGAACAAACAGCTGCTTCTCACGGCGCGCGAGCCGATGGCAGCGGATAAGCTTCTTGAGCAGTTCGGCGAAATAGAAATAGCTAAAATTTCTGGTGCCCGCCTGCTGGCTGTGAGCGTTCTTACGGGGTATTTGGACGAAACCCAAAAACGTTCGCTTGGGCATGTGAGAACAATCACGAGCTATGAACCCAGTCAATATATGATTTTGGATCATTATACGAGAAGAAACCTGGAGCTTACCGAGACGGTACGCGACCGCAGCAAGAAGGGCTCCCTGCTATGGCTGCTCGACCGAACGCAAACCTCAATGGGGGCTCGGCTCCTTCGCCGCTGGATCGACAAGCCGCTGCTAAGCAGCGCAGCAGTTGAAGCTCGTTTGGATGCGGTAGAAACGTTGTATCTCAACTTGATTTTAAGAGATGACATTCGTTCCGAGCTGCAGCCCATATACGATCTCGAACGATTGGTAGGCAGAGTGGCATTCGGCAGCGCGAACGGGCGCGATCTCAACGCGCTGCGAAGCTCGCTGCGCCGTATTCCTCAGCTGACAGCATTGTGCGAGCAATCAGGCTCTGAAGTGTTGAAGGCGCTCGTAGAGGGGACGGATGATTGCTCGGATCTCGCTGATCTTATCGAGACCGTGCTCGTTGACGAGCCTCCTGTAAACATTAAGGAAGGCGGGCTTATTCGGGCAGGCTACGATGCTTACTTGGACCAATTGCGCGAAGCAAGCACAAACGGAAAGAAGTGGCTCGCTGAGCTTGAACGGCAAGAACGCGAGGCTACGGGCATTAAAAACTTAAAAATCGGATATAACCGTATTTTTGGCTACTACCTAGAGGTATCGAAAGGGAACTTGTCATCGCTCCCTGAGGGAAGATACGAGCGAAAACAAACGCTGGCCAACGCCGAACGATTTGTGACGCCTGAGCTCAAAGAGAAGGAAAGATTGATTCTTGAGGCCGAGGATAAAATGGTTGATTTGGAGTATGAACGCTTTGTTGAGCTGAGAGACCACTTATCGCTTCATCTGCACCGGCTTCAAAAGGCTGCAGCGATTATTGCGGAGCTTGATGTGTTCCAATCGCTTGCCACAGTCAGCGCAGAGCGTCGTTTTTCTCGTCCTAAAGTAACCGAATCCTTTGATTTGCGCATCGAGGAAGGGAAGCACCCTGTCGTAGAGGCGATGATGGACGGGATACCGTTTATTTCGAACGGTACTTCGCTTCACAAGGACGAGCAGTGGATGCTTCTAATTACCGGTCCCAATATGGCCGGCAAAAGCACCTATATGCGCCAAGTAGCGCTTATTTGTATCATGGCTCAAATGGGCTGTTTCGTTCCTGCAAAGGCAGCGGTCATACCGCTTATCGATCGTATTTTCACCCGAATCGGCGCTGCGGATGATCTTATTGGCGGACAAAGCACATTTATGGTCGAAATGAAGGATATCCAGATTATGACGGAGAAGGCGACTGCAAACAGCCTCGTTATTATTGATGAGCTTGGACGGGGAACCTCGACCGGAGAAGGAATGGCGATTGCGCAGGCGGTCATTGAATATGTTCACCACCATATTGGCTGCAAGGCGCTGGTATCGACTCACTTCCATGAGCTTGCGCATCTGGAGGAATCCCTGCCGTCGCTTACAAATGCGCGTATGGCAGTAGAAGAAAGCGGCGATAATGTAACATTTCTAAGAAAGCTCATACCCGGCGCTGCAAGCACAAGCTATGGCATATATTGCGCTCAATTAGCCGGCTTGCCGCAGTCGATCATCGGAAGGGCCTATGAGCTGCTTGATGAGACCCATGCGCCGGATATGCCAAAGCCTGCTTCAAATTCAATCTCTTATAATCAGTCTTCATCGTTTTTAACACAAGAAAAGGCGCAGCCCCAAAAGGCAGCAGAGTCGCAAGGCATCATACAGCTCTCCATCTTTGATGAGCCGGCTGCCGCAAGCGAAGCTGAACCGTCTCGCAAGAAAGCTAGTCCAAAAGCTGAACAGCTGGCGGAGCAATTACGCAAGCTGGATCTGTTTAACCTCACGCCGATGCAAGCGATGCAATGGCTGAATGATATGAAAAGTAAATTAAATAATTAGCATAACGAAAGGGGGAACGTTAACCTCATGGGAAAAATCAAAGTGCTGGACGAGCAGCTTGCCAACCAAATCGCGGCCGGCGAGGTGGTCGAGAGGCCGGCATCGGTCGTGAAAGAGCTTGTGGAGAATGCGGTTGATGCAGGCAGCACGACCATTGATATTTCGATTGAAGAAGGCGGCTTGTCCCTTATTAAGGTGATCGATAACGGCTACGGCATCGAGGCTTCTGATATCGTTACAGCGTTTCAACGGCATGCTACGAGCAAAATCTCGACGAGCAGCGATCTCTTTCGCATTGCGAGCCTTGGCTTTCGTGGGGAGGCGCTGCCGAGTATCGCGGCAGTTTCCCGTCTGCAGTGCATGTCATCCGATACTTCATCAGGACTGGCAAGGCGGATCGTAATCGAAGGCGGAAAGGTGACCATTGACGAACCGGCAAACGCGCCGCAAGGAACGGAAATGACCGTAAGAGATTTATTTTATAATACACCAGCGCGTTTAAAATACATGAAGGCTATTCAAACAGAGCTTGGTCATATTTCCGACTATATTAACCGGATTGCGCTTGCCCATCCCGGCATCGCTTTTACGTTTAAGCATAACGGCAATGTCCTCCTGCGCACACTCGGATCAGGAGACAGGCTGCAGGTGATCGCAGCTGTGTATGGTTCCAATACGGCGAAGGTGATGCTTCCAATTGAAGCAGAAACCTCGGATTACGAGCTCCGCGGCTATATCTCGAAACCAGAGCTTACTCGCGCTAACCGGAATGGGATTACGGCTGTTGTGAATGGTCGTTATATTCGCAGCCATACGATCAATCAATCCTTGCTGCAAGCCTATCATACGCTCCTGCCAATCAACCGGTATCCGCTTGTGATCTTGGAGCTGGGGATGAATCCCAGCCTGTTGGACGTAAACGTTCATCCATCCAAGATGGAGGTCAGATTCAGTAAAGAGCCGGAGCTTCGCACGATGATCGAGGATGCCATAAGAGCCGTACTCGGACGCGAGCGACATATTCCAGGCCCTGAATCAAGCATTAAGCCGGAGCGCTCCAAACCGCTGTTCGTGCAGGATGCCATATCATTCCACCGGCCGGAACCGATTGCGGAAGCATTTAAACCTTTTCAACCAACCCAAACGAATAAAGGTTCCTCGCCTGCGTATAAGCCGCCGGTCATTGATCGGGAGTACGTACCTCGGAACGCGGCTGAAAAGCTGTATGCGCCGCCGGCTTCGGTGGATGCGGAGAAAATGGCTGTTCGCGAGACTGCCGGAGCTTGGGAGCAAGCCGCTCCTGCCGCTTCGGATTTGATAGTGCTTGATCCTGATTCGAAATATGAACCGATCGCAGGAGAACCGTTTGCTGACGAGGCAGGAGCTAAAGCAGACATTCCATCGGAAACCTCCATTACCGAGGCTCCTGTGGCACAGCTTCCTTCAGACGAAGACGCGCCTAACGGCGAGCCTGCTTTCCCGGAACTCTACTGGATCGGTCAGCATCATGGTACTTACATTGTTGCACAATCAGAGGATGGCTTGTATCTCATTGATCAGCATGCCGCGCATGAGCGGATCAATTACGAATATTATTATCAAAAGTTTGGAAATCCTCAGGCCGCAAGCCAGCAGCTGCTAGTTCCGTTGACGCTTGAATTTACGACGGGAGAGGCCTCGCAACTTCGAGAGCTTATCCCTCTATTTACACAGGCAGGCGTTGAGCTTGAGCCTTTCGGCGCACAGACGTTTCTGGTTCGTTCCTATCCGGAATGGATGCCGCAGGGGGAAGAGCAAGCCCTGCTTGAGGAGATGGCAGAGCTGCTAATTGCGGAGAGAAAATCGATTGATATCGGCAAGCTTCGCGAGAAGGCGGCTATCATGTGCTCGTGTAAGGCTTCGATCAAAGCGAATGATCGGATGAATCGCGAGGAAGGCGAAACCCTGCTGGCAAGACTTGCGAATTGCAAGCAGCCCTATACCTGTCCGCATGGTCGTCCGATTATCGTGCATCTATCGACCTATCAGCTGGAGAAAATGTTCAAGCGGGTGATGTCGTGATCGTTACAACGACGTCTAAGCCTTCTGCCAGGGCGCTAGAGCAAGCCGGCAGACTGGCGGCAGAATTAGCAAGCCCTCTCAGAGCTCGCGGGAATTTAACAGTCTCGAAGCTTTTAACGCTCAGCCAAGATAAAAAACTGATCGTTGTGACCGAGGAAGTAGTCCGATTTTATGATGGACAGTCGGAGACACCTCTTTATTTTCATCCGAGCATGGCATTTGTGCGGGTGAAACGGCTTCGCCGAGGCGAAACGGATCCGCTTATCCAGTTGTCAGGCTGCGAGGATGGTGACCGAGTCATTGATTGCACGGCCGGCCTTGCCTCGGATTCTCTTGTATTCTCTTATGCCGCTGGACCTAAGGGTAGCGTGACTGCAATCGAAAGCGAGCCTGTGTTATGCGCAATCGTTCGCGAAGGTCTGGCTGGTTATCGGACCAGTCTAGCGGATGTGGATGAAGCAATGAGACGCATAGAAATGAAATGCATGAATCATTTGGATTATTTAACTGGATTACCTGATAAAAGTGCGGATATCGTGTATTTCGACCCGATGTTCAGGCAGCCGATAAATGAATCGAGCTCGATGGAGCCTCTTCGTGCGATCGCGAACATGGACGCATTATCCAATGAAGTCATCGAGCAGGCAAAGCGTGTTGCCACTAAAACGGTAGTGCTTAAGGAGCATCAAGCAAGCGGGGAGTTTGCCCGTCTTGGCTTCGAACGCAGGCATGTGAACACATCGAAAATTGCATATGGAGTGATACAGCTTTGAGTGAGGATTCCAATATTTTAAAGCAAGAAAAAGAAGATTTGCCGCAGCGTAAGCAGCCTCTCTTGGTTCTGATAGGCCCCACTGCGGTAGGGAAAACGCGGATGAGCCTTGATATTGCTAAAGCCTGGAATGCTGAAATTATTTCCGGCGATTCCATGCAGGTTTATCGGGGTATGGATATTGGTACAGCCAAATTACCGTTCGATGAACGAGAAGGCATACCGCATCATCTCATCGATATTTCTGAGCCGGAAGTCCCTTATTCCGCAGCTGATTTCCAAGCTGGCGCGACACAAGCGATTTCGCAAATTGCCGAGCGGGGGAAGCTTCCCTTTATTGTTGGCGGTACAGGTCTTTACGTGGAATCCGTTTGCTATCAATTTCAGTTCGCTGAGATCGGCTCGGATGAAGCATTTAGGCAGGAGCAGGAGCGTTTTGCTACTGAACAAGGCGCAGAGGCGCTTCACGCACGACTGTCAGCTATCGATCCTCCTGCGGGGGAGAGACTGCATCCGAACGATCTGAGACGCGTCATTCGCGCGCTAGAGGTTTATCATATGACAGGTCAAACCTTTTCCGAGCAGCAGGCAGGCCAAACGAAGGTGTCTCCCTATGAGCTTTGCATTATCGGTTTGACTATGGACCGTGCGGAGTTGTATCGTAGAATAGAGCAGCGGGTAGATGAGATGATGGAGCAAGGATTAGTAGATGAGGTGAGGCAGCTACTGAATAGGGATGTGCCGCCTGCCGCAGTCGCGATGCAGGGTCTTGGCTATAAGGAAATCGCGGATTATTTGCGCGGGGATTGCACGCTGGAAGCAGCGGTAGAGCGACTCAAAAGAGATACGCGAAGGTTTGCCAAACGCCAGCTCTCATGGTTTCGCCATATGAATGACATTCATTGGATCGACATGGGGGAAAATTTTCACAACAATTTGCAAACCGTTCATGCTATAATAGCAGGAAAGTTTCAAGTTAATCTTGAATATACTTCTAATCAATCTTTTTAAGACGGGGGTAACGTCCAATGAACAAATCGATCAATATTCAAGATACGTTCCTGAATCAGCTTCGCAAAGACAACATACCGGTTACGGTTTTTTTAATGAATGGCTTCCAAATTCGGGGCGTTATTAAAGCGTTCGATAATTTCACGATTATTATTGACAGCGAAGGTCGCCAACAAATGGTATATAAACACGCTATTTCGACGTTTACCCCGCAACGAAATGTTTCTCTTATGCAGCAGGATCATAACGCTTCAGATTCATAGGCTAGAGCACTTAGTGAAACTTTCTAATAACGTGTAACGTTTAACTAGATAGCGGCATGCAAGAGCAACCCGCTCCAAGCTGGGTTGCTCTTTTCATTTCGTGGGAAAGATAAAATAGACGAATATTGGATCAACAGGAGGGGAGTCGGCTATGGCTGAACGACCGCGCAGCAAGACTGCACCAAAACAAAAGAGGAAGAAAAAAATATCGGGGCGTAAATGGTTTTATGGATTATTCTTTACGGCGGTAATCGCAATAATATGCGGCGTTATCGGTTACTTGCTCATTATTTTGAACGGTGAGCGAGTATTGACCGAGAACGCTAATAAGCTGGTTTTTGGTGAAGCATCCATCATTTACGATGTGAATGACAAAGAGATTGCAAGATTGTCCGATCCGAATGAAAATCGTGAAATTGCCGAATTTTCCGAAATTCCGAAGCAATTGCTTAACGCGATAGTGGCAACAGAGGATCAGCGGTTTTATGAACATTCAGGCATTGATTTATTCGCAATCGGCCGTGCGGTTGTCAAGGACGTTATCGCACGAAGCGCCGTAGAAGGTGCAAGTACCATAACGCAGCAATTAGCAAAAAACGTATTCCTAACGGCAGACAAAACGTTTTTCCGTAAAGCGACAGAGGCTTCGATCGCTGTTGCGCTGGAGCAGCAGTACTCGAAGGACGAGATATTGACGATGTATTTGAATCGAATATTTTTCGGGAAAAGGGTTCACGGCGTTAAGGAGGCTGCGAAATTTTATTTTGACACCGACCTTGATAAGCTGGAGCTTTGGCAGGTCGCAACGATTGCCGCCATGCCGAAGGCGCCTAACCGTTACAATCCAATCGCCCATCCGGAAGATTCGATGAACCGTAGAGCGGTTGTTCTGAAGCTCATGTTCGATCAAGGCTTTATTACGGCAGCCGAGATGGAGAAGGCAAAAGCGGTCGTGTACGAAATTCCAGAAAATCATAACGAAAGCAACTCGGATAAATACCCGGCGTTCGTGGATTATGTGGTGGAAGAAGCGACGGAAGTTATGAAGCTGTCAGAGGAAGAACTTCGAATCGGCGGCTTCAAAATCTATACTACGCTTAACACGCAAGCGCAAGACGCAATGGATGTTCAATTCGACGACGACGATAATTTCGAGAAGAGCAAAGATGACCAGCAGGTAGAAGGCGCGATGATTATTATCGATCACCGTGACGGCTCGATTCAAGCCATTTCCGGCGGACGTGATTATGTGAAGAAAGGTTTGAATCGCGCTGAGGTAAAACGCCAGCCGGGTTCAGCCTTCAAGCCGATTATAGCTTATGGTCCAGCGCTTGAGTCAGGCCAATACTACCCATGGACCGTTCTTGCTAACGACAAGAAATGTTACGGAGATTATTGTCCGACTGACAGGTGGGGAGCGAACCCGGTCAGCATGACGCAGGCCATTAAGGATTCACGGAACCTGGCTGCCGTCTGGATGCTGAATCAGGTCGGCCTCAAAAAGGGTTTTGCTTTCTCCTCTAAACTGGGCATAGATTTGGTTGATAATGATCGTAACTTATCAGCGGCTCTCGGGGGCTTAACAAACGGAGCAACGCCTATACAGATGGCGACAGCATTCAGTGTTTTCGCTAATGGCGGAAAGTCCGTTGATACGCATTCGATTCGCAAGATTGATGGAAAATCGAATAATTCTTATACCTACAAAGCACCTGCCGCCAAGCAGCTGATGTCCGCCGAGACTGCTTATTATTTGACGGAGATGATGCAAACTGTAGTTCAAAGGGGCGGTACGGGAACGAAGGCAGCGATCGGCCGTACGCTAGCAGGCAAAACGGGAACGACGCAGCACGGGATTAAAGGCTTCCGCGGGGACGGCGTGAAGGATGCTTGGTTTGTTGGCTATACGCCGGAGTGGACAGCATCCGTATGGATGGGATACGATAGGACTGACATGGATCACTACTTGAAGACTGGCAGCAGCCAAGCTGCAGCGATGTTCTCCAAGGTAATGAAGCCAGCCATGAAAAACGTACCGGAATCAAGCTTTAACAAACCGCAAGGCATTAAAGAAGATAAGCCGCCGGCAGCAATAACGAATTTTAATGCGGTATTCATTCCGGAAGAGATGAAGGTTCAATTGTCTTGGGACCCGTTCCAAGATGGTAATGTTACCTACCAGGTTTTCCGTAAGGAAGCTTCGGAGAGTGAATTTATCCGATTCGTCGATTCCCTGACCTCTACAGGGGTAGACGATATGAGCGCATTCCCGGGAATGACGTATGAATATTATGTCGTTGCCTATGATGCTGAAAATGATCAAGAAAGTGCACCTTCCGAGAAAATTAAGGTTGTCATTCCGGAAACGGAAATCATTCCGGATATTCCGATGGAACCGGATCCAGTCGATCCTGACGGCGGTGAAATCACGCCTCCTCTCGATGGAGACGGCGATGACGCTTCACCGTTTCCAAGCCCGACAGACGGTACGGAGCCAGAAGAGACTGTTGATCCTGGGGCCGGCAATGGAACGGGCGAACCGATTCCAACGCCGACACCTGATGACGGCCTTGGTACAAATAACAGCACGAATGCACTAGGAGACACTGAAACCGGCGGCAATACGCAAGGAACAGGTGGTTAGCAATGACAGAAAGAAGGACAGCACAAACCATTTCTCTATTGATTCTGGTCGCAGTCATTATGCTGCTAGCAGGCTGCGGCAAGAATGGATCGGGAGTGAGTGGCGGGAATAGTGCACAAGCTTTTGCCAAGACGATGAACTGGGACAAGATGCCTGATATGCAAATTGATCTGGACAAATCGTATGTGGCCAAGTTTCAAACGACAAAAGGCGAATTTTCGGTAAAACTGTTTGCGGACGAAGCTCCAGTCACCGTTAATAATTTCGTTTTTCTGGCCCGGGAAGGTTTTTATGAAGGACTCACCTTTCATAATATGATTGAGGACTTCATGATCCAAACCGGTGATCCGAAGGGGAATGGGACTGGCACGCCAGGGTATTCCATACCTGATGAGCTCAGCACGGAAATGAAATACGAAGAAGGCATTGTAGCCATGGCTAATGCCAGCAAACCCAATTCGGGTGGCAGCCAGTTTTTTATTTGCACGGGGCCTGACGCGGAAAACTTGAACCGAGAGCCAAATTATTCGATTTTCGGCAAGGTGGAGAGCGGCATGGATATCGTGCAGGCCATCGCAAAGACTCCGATGAAAAATAACCTGCCATCTGAGAAAATCATCATCAACTCGATTGAAATTTTAGAGAAATAAAGAAGAATACCGCCCTCTGGGGTGGTATTCTTTTTATTTTCCAGCATAGAGCTTGGTTTATTTTGTCTGTCAGCTGGAGATGGACGTTAAGATATGGTAATCTTTTTTTATAGGTAAATTTCAACTGTCGTTGATGTATGGCACACACAGTTAAATCAAAGCCGAGAAGAGCGGTGCAGGTTTCATGCAAGCTTTTCCCAATTGAACGGAAAGGTACGTTCCGTATGAAGAGAAAATTTTCAGACCGCGCCAACTGGCGGCGTATCTTGCGCAAAAGCTATTCATGCCTAGCGCTTGACGGCGAGGAGTTCAAAGGCCTCGTTACGTTTTATCGGATTCATGAATTGCGTGAGCCGTTATGGAAGGAATATAACGGACGGAAACTATGTTTGGCTGATCGCGGATACTTGTGGATGCAGCATTTTCCAAGAGGCGAGCATTTTGTCGTCACGACGATGTTCGATGATAAGGGACGCGTCGTCCAATGGTATATCGATGTATGCAAAACACAAGGCTTAACCGATCAGCAGGTGCCTTGGTTCGATGATCTATATTTAGATGTCGTTGTGCTGCCTAGCGGGGAAGTATTCCTTATGGATGAAGATGAGCTGGAGGATGCGCTTAGATCAGGTGACGTCAACGGCAAAGATGTAGCATTAGCCCGCAAAACGGCAGGGAAATTACTTTCAAGCATTCGAAATGGGCGTTTCCGGTATTTTACGCTGAGTCTCAAACATCGGAAAAGCTTACTTGAGCGAACTGGGGAATTAAGCGAATCATGAATACGGCAACAGGTAGGAGGAGCAGCTCACGTAAACGATCAAGAAAAAGGCGTCCGTGGCTGCTTTTGTTTCGTGTTGTTGCCTGGATCATATGTGCAGGCGTGTTTTGGTGCGGATATTTATTATGGTTAATTAATGGCTACCAGACAGATAAGCCTCTGATTAAATCAGATGCGGGTATTGTGCTCGGAGCTGCTTTATGGAATGATTTGCCCAGTCCGGCGCTGAAAGAACGGTTGGAATTCGCTTTAAAGCTATATGAAGAAGGCATAGTGGACAAGCTGATTTTGTCAGGCGGTCTGGATGCGAACGGAGCAACAAAAACGGAAGCAGAGGGTATGCGCGACTATCTTATTGAAAAAGGTATATCGGCTGACAAGCTGTTGCTAGAGGAAAAATCAACCAGCACGTATGAGAACCTAGCTTTTAGCAAAAAGATAGCAGAGCAGAACAAGCTGGGGACGCTTCTTGTCATCACGCATGATTATCATGCAGCGAGAGCAAAGGAGATCGCAAAAAAGCTTGATTTTTCGCCGCTGCAGGTGGCCGCTACAAAATCCAAAGTGCTGAATCCCGTATACAACGAGTCCCGTGAAGTACTGGCATTCACCAAATGGAAGCTTGATTCGCTTCTCCATACTTTTGGATTTCCTCCTTCGGATTCGTCGCTGTAAATCTGCTAATATGCAGCTGCAAGGTAGAATAAACTTGTAGTGCGGTCAGCCGCTACAGCTTTCGATGCAAAGGATAGGTGATGCGACAGATGAGTGGACACGTCATATCGGGACCCGGAAATGGCTCCGCAAGGCCTTCCCGTCAAATTAATGTGGTCCTTAGAAGCCAAGAAACATTTCAGACAGGTGCATCGGCTCATGCACTGGAGGCGGATCCGCTTCCCGCTGTGAAGCCGCTGCCTAGCGTGGATCATTATGCCGATATTCAAAAAGAACTAGAGCCGATGATCGGCATGGAAAACGTGAAATCACTTGTTTATGAAATATACGCGCTGCTATATATTAGCCGAATGCGTTCGGAAGCAGGATTATTTGGCGGCTCTCATGTGTATCATATGATTTTTAAGGGTAATCCCGGTACGGGGAAAACGACCATTGCACGCATTGTAGCGAAGCTCTTCCAAAAGATGGGCGTACTGACAAAGGGACATTTGATCGAGGTGGAGCGTGCGGATCTTGTAGGCGAATATATCGGGCATACTGCTCAGAAGACGCGGGATCTCGTGCGAAAAGCCATTGGAGGCGTCCTATTTGTTGACGAGGCCTACAGCCTTGCGCGCGGGGGAGAGAAGGATTTCGGGAAGGAAGCTATCGATACGCTCGTTAAAGCCATGGAAGATCACAAAAACCAATTTGTGCTCATTCTTGCCGGCTATCCTGCAGAAATCGATGATTTTTTGCTGACTAACCCAGGGCTTCCCTCACGCTTCCCGATCCAGATCGAGTTTCCGGATTATTCGGTGGATCAATTAATTCAAATTAGCGAGCTGATGGCTAAGGACCGCGACTATATTTTGATGCCTCAGACCGTATTTAAATTAAGGCAGCATCTTATGCAGGAGAAGCAAAGCACGATGTTTTCATTTAGCAATGCCAGATATGTTAGAAATTCGATTGAAAAGGCGATTAGGTATCAAGCCGTTCGTCTGCTAACGCATTATGCAAGCTCGGTTCCCGCAAAGCAGGAGTTAATGACGATCAGGCCAGAGGATTTGAAGTGGGACACGAAGCCAATATAATGCTGGTGCTTAGAAGGAGTATGTGATGAGCGAAAAAACATTCGATACGAATCCCAACATGATTGAGAAAGCGATTTTGATCAGTCTAGTCACTTCAAATGATAAACGTAAAGGCGGAGACCCGGAAATGTCTCTTCAAGAGCTTGTGCAGCTCACGGAGACCGCAGGCGTCGAAGTGCTTACGACCATTACACAAAACAAAGAAACCGTCGATTCCAAGTGGTTTATCGGTAAGGGCAAGGTGCAGGAAGTTAAAGCTTTGGCTGATGAGCTGGGTGCCACGACTGCCATTTTCGATCAAGAGCTTTCGGGTGCCCAGGTTCGTAACCTTGAAGAATCACTGGATTTGAAAATCGTTGACCGCACGCAGCTGATTCTTGATATTTTCGCCGGGCGAGCTAAAACCCGTGAAGGAATTATTCAAGTCGAGCTTGCTCAGCTAAGCTACCTGTTGCCGCGTTTGTCAGGCCAAAGCAAAAACCTTTCCAGATTAGGCGGAGGAATCGGAACGCGCGGTCCGGGCGAAACAAAGCTCGAGACGGATCGCCGTCACATCCGTGATCGGATATTTGATCTCAAAACGGTGCTTGAAGAGGTTGTCCGTCACAGGAAGCTTCATCGTGAGCGCCGTAAGAAGTCAGGCGTGACGCAAGTCGCTTTGGTCGGATATACGAATGCAGGCAAGTCTACGCTGCTTCGCGAGTTGACGAATGCCGATGTCTATGTCGAAAATCAATTGTTCGCTACCCTTGATCCAACTTCTAGAACGCTTGAGCTGCCAAACGGCAGAGAAATCGTACTGACCGATACGGTAGGCTTTATTCAAAACCTGCCCACGGATCTTGTAGCTGCTTTCCGCGCAACATTAGAAGAGGTATGCGAGGCTGACCTCGTGCTCCATGTCATTGACAGCAGTTCTCCAATGCGCGACGAGCAAATTAAAGTCGTTAATAAGATTATGGGCGATCTTGGCGCATCCGATAAACCTTTTATCAAGGTTTATAATAAAAAAGACATCTGCATAAATAACGGTTCATTAGCGGATATGCCCATAACAAGCGGAGATAATTTGGTTATCAGCGCATATGATTCGGATGATCTTGAGCTTCTAAAGCAAACGGTTCAGGATAAGCTAAGCGGAGATGTTCTGACTTTTAACGTCCCTGCCGAACGCGGTGACCTGATCGCGTTAGCCTATCGCAGCGGCGAGGTAATCAGCCAAGAAGTGACGGAAGAATCACTGCGGCTCACTGTCCAAGTCAGCAAGCAAGAGTATGAGCAGCATGGACATCGGTTGAAGCAATATATCGAATAGTTGGTTACATATGCTTTCAAAGCAGTTTTGCTACGCAAAACTTAAGTTCATGCTTACGAAGTAGTTTTGCTACGCAAAACTTAAGATATTGCTTACGAAGTAGTTTTGCTATGCAAAACTTTAAGGAGAAGATAACGAAATGAACAGGCAACACGATAATCAGAAGCTGTGGGAGCATCTCGAACATGTGGCTGAGCAGTCCGAGATGCTTGCTGCAGAAGCTTTCCGCAGTGTAGATAAAATAGCTGAACGTAATCAGTGGAAGGTTATTGAAGCGTTTCAGCGCCATAAAGTAAGCGATTTTCATTTTACTGGCTCAACGGGTTATGGCTATAATGATCGCGGACGTGAAATACTTGATCTTGTGTATGCGGATGTCATGGGTGCAGAGGCAGCAATCGTTAGACCGCATTTCGTATCTGGCACACATACAATCAGCTGCGCATTGTTCGGTGTCCTTCGGCCTGGCGATGAGCTGCTTTATGTTACAGGCAGACCCTATGATACACTGCATAAGGTAATTGGGAAGCCAGGAGACGGGCAAGGCTCCTTGCAAGACTTTGGCATTAAGTATTCTGAGGTGCCGCTTCTTGAGAATGGCGGACTTGATTGGAATCAAATCGAACAAGCGATAAATGTGAAAACTAAGGTTATCGGAATTCAGCGCTCTCGCGGTTATGATTGGAGAGCATCCTTCACGGTCTCTGAAATTGAGGCTATCGTCCAGCGTGTGAAAGCGATTAAGCCGGATGTCATTGTTTTTGTTGACAATTGTTATGGAGAGTTTACGGAGCTGTTAGAGCCGACTCAAGTTGGGGTAGATATAATGGCCGGCTCCTTAATCAAAAACCCTGGAGGCGGATTGGCTGAAACTGGCGGCTATATTGCTGGAAAAGCATTTGCGGTCGAAGCTGCAGCCTATCGTTTGACAGCCCCCGGGATCGGTGGCGAGGTAGGCGCAATGTTAGGCACGCTCAGGCCGATGTTCCAAGGTTTGTTTTTGGCTCCCCATTTAGTTGGACAAGCTATAAAAGGAAGCGTGCTGGCAGCAGCCCTCTTTGAGGAACTTGGATTTGAAACGAAGCCGAGATGGAATGAACCGCGAACCGATCTAATCCAAGCTGTTCGCTTCGGACAAGCGGAGCATTTGATTGCTTTTGTCCAAGGGATACAGCAAGCGGCTGCCGTCGATTCACATGTCGTACCCGAGCCTTGGGATATGCCTGGTTATGAGAATGCTGTCATAATGGCGGCAGGAACGTTCATTCAAGGGGGAAGTCTAGAGCTTTCTGCAGACGCTCCAATACGTGAACCTTACATTGCATATATGCAAGGCGGCCTAACTTACGCTCATGCAAAATATGGGATTCTAACGGCGTTATATCGTCTTGTGGATAGTGGTTTAATTGTGATTAAACCTTACATAACTTGACACATTTGCGTCGGAACGGTTAGAATGAACATATAAATGAACGACTGGAAGGTTGATGCGACATGGCTGATGATATTCGCAGAAATATGGCCTTATTTCCAATCGGCATCGTAATGAAGCTGACGGATTTAACGGCCCGCCAAATCCGGTATTACGAACAGCATGAATTGATCGTACCTGCCAGAACAGCAGGAAACCAGCGGTTATTTTCGTTTAATGACGTAGAACGGCTTTTGGAAATTAAATCATTGATTGAGAAGGGCGTTAATATCGCCGGTATTAAGCAAGTGATGAATCCGGTTTCGAAAGAGTCGGATGATGCAACGATCGTAAGCGAGCAATCGGAAGTTAAGCGTCGCGAGCTATCCGATCAACAGCTTCACCGTTTGCTTAAACAGCAACTGCTCGAGAAAAGACCGGGTCAAGCATCGCTAATCCAAGGACAATTGACTCGTTTCTTAAATAAGCGCTAGTTGAACTATTTCTACCATTGATTCGCAAACTAAGGAGATGATTCTGTGAGTTACACTAAAGAGGATATTAGACGTATTGCACAGGAACAAAATGTTCGTTTTATTCGTTTGCAGTTTACGGATCTGCTTGGAACAATCAAAAACGTAGAGATCCCTGTAAGTCAGCTTGAAAAAGCTCTCGACAACAAAATGATGTTCGATGGTTCATCTATCGAGGGTTATGTACGTATCGAAGAGTCTGACATGTACCTTTACCCTGATCTTGATACTTGGGTTGTTTTCCCATGGGTTACGCAAGATCGCGTTGCCCGTTTGATTTGCGATATTTATATGCCTGACGGTACGCCTTTCGCCGGCGATCCGCGCGGTATTTTGAAACGTGCATTGAAAGAAGCCGAAGATCTTGGCTACTCGGCAATGAATGTCGGTCCTGAACCTGAGTTTTTCTTGTTCAAAACCGATGAACGCGGAGAGCCTACTACGGAGTTAAATGACCAAGGCGGTTATTTCGACTTAGCTCCTATGGATATGGGTGAGAACTGTCGTCGTGAAATCGTTCTGACGCTGGAAGAAATGGGCTTCGAGATCGAAGCGTCTCACCATGAGGTTGCTCCAGGTCAGCATGAGATCGATTTCAAATACGCAGATGCCATTAAAGCTGCAGATCAAATCCAAACGTTCAAGCTAGTCGTTAAGACGGTTGCACGCGAGCATGGCCTGCATGCATCCTTTATGCCGAAACCATTGTTCGGAGTTAACGGCTCCGGTATGCACTGTCACCAATCCTTGTTCAAAGGTGATACGAATGTGTTCTATGACGAGAAGGACAAGCTGGGACTTAGTGCAACTGCACGTCATTACATGGCAGGAATACTGCTCCATGCACGTGCAATGGCTGCCATTACGAACCCAACGATCAATTCTTATAAACGTCTAGTCCCTGGTTATGAAGCACCATGTTATGTTGCATGGTCCGCGAGTAACCGCTCACCAATGATCCGTATTCCGGCTTCACGCGGTCTTAGCACACGCGTAGAGGTACGTAATCCTGACCCGGCGGCTAACCCGTATCTAGCGCTTGCAGTTATGCTTAGAGCTGGTCTTGACGGCATTCAGAACAAGCTGCCATTGCCTGCTCCAACGGACCGGAACATTTACATCATGACTGAGGAAGAACGTCAGGATGCAGGTATTCCGAGCTTGCCGCTCGATTTGAAGGAAGCACTCGATGAAATGCTAAGAAGCGATATCATTTGTGAAGCACTCGGTGATCACGCACTTGCCCATTTCTACGAGCTGAAAGAAATCGAATGGGATATGTACCGTACTCAGGTTCACCAATGGGAAAGAGATCAATATTTGACTCTATATTAAGAATATCATCCCTCGACGCGATTAGCGTTGAGGGATTTTTTTTGAGTAAACAACAGTACTACACATTGTTGGTACTATTCGCTTGTCTGTCAAATTGATATATTCAGAGCAGTTAAGAATGACTGCCGGATGAATATAACAACGGGTATCAGGAGATGAGCAGAATGACAATAACAAGCTTAGATAACGAGATAACGGATAGCATATATATTTTACTTACCGATACAGGGACCTTGTTTACTAGACTGATCAAAGGGTTTACGGGCGCCCCTTACAATCATGCTTCGCTTGTATTGGATGAGAATTTAGAAGAAATCTATAGTTTCGGACGAAAGCGTGTAAATAATCCTTTGCATGCCGGGTTTGTGAAGGAGGATGTTTATCAAGGAACATTCCGGCATTTTCCGGAAACTCGCTGCAGGCTGCTGCGGATTGCTGTAACGGAACAGCAAAAAACGGCCTTATTGAAGGTGATTAGCGAATTCGAAAAGGATAAGAATAGGTATCGGTATAATTTAATTGGGCTGATTGGTGTGTTGTTAGAGATGGATTTGCAGCCCGCTCATTCCTATTTCTGCTCGCAGTTTGTTGCCGAGACGCTGAGGTCCAGCGGAATCCAAATGTGGGATCATCCATCAACTTTAGTGACACCGAATGATTTTCTTGTGCATGAGAGCGTTCAAGTTATATATGATGGACCATTATATGAGTATCCAAAGCTAGATCGTCAAAGATTAGGTCAGTTACAAAAACCACATTATCCAACGGTTCTTTTTGGTAAGCGAGCCGTATAGTTCAAATGTAATCGACGTACAATTAAGAATATTGTTTGTTTTTAACCGAATGATCGTTTATTATATGAACATGAGACACGAAGATGAAAGTGGAATTGGGTGATTAAGTATCCTTGACCAAAGCTCATTGACGGGACAAAATGCAAAGAAATTAAATGTAATAATAACAGGAACTACAGGGATGGTTGGGGAAGGCGTGCTGCATGAATGTCTGCTTCATCCGGATATTGAAAAGGTCCTTGTTATCAACCGGAAACCATGCGGAGTCGTTCACAACAAATTAAAAGAGATTGTCCATGCGGATTTCTTTCAAATCGATTCCATTGCTATGCAGTTAACGGGCTACAATGCTTGTTTCTTTTGTCTAGGCGTATCCTCTGTTGGCATGAATGAAGAAAAGTATAATCATCTGACTTATGATCTGACGCTATACATGGCAGGTATTCTTTCAAGCAAAAACCCGGATTTGGTTTTCTGTTATGTATCAGGCAGTGGAACCGATAGTACGGAACGGGGGAAAAGCATGTGGGCTAGAGTGAAAGGGAAAACAGAAAATGCACTGTTACAGCTACCTTTTAAAGGCGCAAATATGTTCCGGCCTGGATACATTCATCCGACCAAAGGTTTAAATAATACACACGGCTACTATTCTGCATTGAAGTGGATGTATCCGATCCTCCGCACCCTATTGCCGAAGCATGTGATTTCATTGAAGGAAATTGGTCTAGCAATGATCCAAGCGGCAAAATCGGGACATGCAAAAACCATTTTGGACAGCAAGATGATTTCTGAAATGGCCAAACAAGCTGATAAAAGTTAGCTTCTTGATGGATTCATTCGGTTCGGTAAGATGCATCTAAGATTTCGAATTGATGGGGGATGTTTAGGCTAAACCTACACATCCCCTCCGGAAACATTGGAATCGATAAGATTTTTAATTTGATTTATTTACAATAATGACGATGTCCGCTATGAAAGCCGCCGCCGTGGAAGCCTCCTGGAGGCCCCCGTGAAAGCCGCCAGGACCTCCTCCAGGGAAGCTGCCTCCGTGAAACCCTCCATACCACCATGGTCCTCCGAAAGAGCCAAAAGGCAAAGGAATAGGGAGTGGAAGCACTTCTGTGTAAGGATAAGGATAGGGATAGGGATAAGGGTACGGATAAGGATAAGAAGGCGGATAGGGATAAAATGGGGGCTGGAGCGGTCCGAATGCCATTACGTTCTCCTCTAATACTTATTTTGATATGATCAGCCTATGCTTATATGGATGCCTATGTAACTTGCCCATCATTATTTACTAGTGCGCTCAAGTGAAGATCAATAATTGTTTACGTTTCGTTAATGATTGTGCGTTTCATCGGAACCGATACGCAAAAAGGCCCGATTTACGGGCCTTTTTTGCGTTTTAGTCGAGAGGCTAATGAGAGAAAGAATGGATAGGGGCTATTATTAGTAGCCGCCGAAACCCATACAGCTGCAAGCAATAATCACCAACAAAATGAAGAGAACCAAAATTGTGCCTGTGTTATTAAAAGCTCCACCAACGTAACCGGACATTTTTCAATGCACCTCCTTACGTGTTGTGTACACAGTATGTTATGCGGGATAATTGTACGTTGATTGGGTGTTTGTCTGGGAGAGGCATTCATCCAGCAGCCTAATTTTAAGGAAAACGATTGGTTGAAAGTTGAAGGGCTTAGCGAACAAAGAAAAGGCTGGATCAAAGACGCATGTGCATCTGATCCAGCCTTTTCTTTAAGTACATTTACAATCCGATTAATGTATGTCGCGGAAAAGTCCAATGACTTTGCCAAGTATCGTTACATTTTGGAGTAAAATCGGCTGCATCGAGGAATTCTCCGGCTGCAGGCGAATATGATTTTTCTCCTTATAGAACGTTTTAACTGTTGCTTCGTCATCCTCTGTCATGGCGACAACGATTTCACCGTTATTTGCCGTTTGCTGTTGCCGAACAATAACGTAATCTCCATCATGAATGCCGGCTTCGATCATACTCTCGCCCATAACATTCAAAATAAAAACGCTGCTGTCTCCGACAAAATGGGAAGGAAGCGGGAAATACTCCTCGATGTTCTCCGTAGCAGTGATAGGCACACCAGCTGTAACCTTGCCCACAATCGGCACCTTAGCTACGGAAAGCGGGATAATGCCATCGACGCCTTCTTGATCTAAGATCTCAATTGCACGGGGTTTCGTAGGATCTCGGCGAATCAGACCTTTCTTCTCCAGGCGGTCAAGATGACCATGAACGGTTGAACTGGATAACAATCCAACAGCTTCGCCGATTTCTCGAACGGAGGGTGGATAGCCTTTCTCCCGGACTTCGTTCTTGATGAATTCAAGAATCGAATGTTGTCGGTTAGAAATCTTCGACACTGCAATCACTCCATTAGTAGGTTTGCAAAAAATTATAACATAGAACCGGAGTTCGTACAAACATAAGTTCTCAAGTACAAAGGTTCGCATTTTTTCATTGACACCAAACGTCTGTTCGTGTAATCTAAAAACAGAACAAACGTTTGGGGTGCTGATAAATGATAACTAGTCCAAGCTTTTATAGAACGATCCATAAGCCGGAAGCAAGCAAAGCAATGAAGTTTTCAAAGGTGATTGTACGCTTAATAAAGCGTCATACGGTTAAGGTTATCGTATGTTCTGCTTTGTTTATCCTATTATTCACGAGCTTTTTAATGATGGGAACAGATGCATCAGGGAACTCTCCTGCAGCAGTAACAAATGATGAGCAGGTTATCACTGTTCGTACTGGAGATACATTATGGGAGATTGCTAGACAATTCACTGACTCCAAGCATGATATAAGATATGTTGTATATCTGATTAAGGATCGGAATGAACTACATTCAGCAGAGATTAAGTCCGGACAGAAGCTTATAATTCCAAATATATAATTTGAATGATGCTTACAATGGCTTGCAAATAACACTATCCTATATGCTTTCTGGAATAAGCGGATTACTAAATCTACTTGCTTCAGAAAGCTTTTTTGCATAAATGACTGATTTGCCTCATTCATTTCATCTCAGAGGATAGAAATTGAATCCAGAGGCTTATTTTCCACGTGAAAAGTATAGGTTTTGAACATGCCTTGCCTTGACAACTGAACGTCGGAAATGTCAAAGTATAGAGTAGTGGTTTTTCATCATGAGAGGAGTAGAGCAAGGTATGGAATTTACGAAAATAATTGAACGGATTAACGAGCTCGCTCGTAAAAATAAATCTGAAGGCTTAACCGATGCGGAAATTGCCGAGAGAGATGAGCTTCGCAAGCAGTATTTAACGAATTTTAAGAACAATTTTCGACAACAGCTCGAAACGATTGAAATTGTGGATGATAAGGATAATATCAAGCATTAATTATTGTCTAAAGACATCATTTAATATCCAAGAAAGGGTGATTAGATGAATTACAAACTATTAGGCAAAAGCGGACTGGCGGTTTCCGAGCTTTGTTTGGGAACGATGACCTTCGGCAACACAACAAGTGAAGAGGATTCGATTGAGATGATCAATCGTTTTGTTGACCGAGGCGGCAATTTTCTGGATACTGCTGACGTATATGTAAGCGGCCGTTCCGAGGAGATCGTCGGGGAAGCGATTAAAAACAATCGCTCTGATATTGTACTGGCAACAAAGGTAAGGATGACCACATCCAAAAATATCAATGGCGTGGGATTATCGCGCAAACATATCATGGATGGTGTTGAAGCCAGCCTTAAACGACTTCAAACCGATTATATTGATTTGTACCAGGTACATGTATGGGATCATGCAACACCAATCGAAGAAACGCTTCGCACGCTTGACGACCTTGTTACCTCAGGCAAGGTTCGCTACATAGGTTGTTCTAATTTTTTTGCATGGCAATTGATGAAATCGTTGGCATGCAGCGATGCAAACCGTTATGTCCGTTTTGTATCCATTCAGCCGCAATACAGCTTAGTAAGCAGACAAATGGACCGAGAAGTGATGTCGCTGTGCTTAGAGGAAAAGGTAGGCATTATTCCATGGGCTCCCATTGGCGGAGGATTTCTTACAGGGCGTTATACCAGAGAAGAACCTAAGGAAGGTCGGATGACTTCGAAGGTAGGCGAGAGCGCCTGGATTAATCGGGCTTCGGATAAAAATTTCGTCATTCTTGATACATTGCTGGAAGCAGCAAATGAGCTTGGTAAAACGCCTGCACAAGTTGCGTTAAGATGGCTGATTCAACGTGAAGGAATTACTTCGCCGATATTCGGTGCCAGCAAATTAGAACAGTTTGAAGATAATATCGGTGCAGTAGGCTGGGAAATGCCAGAAGAAGTCTGGAACCGTTTGGAGCAAGTCAGTGCGCTTCCAGATGATTATCCGAATCGCTTTATCGATAAATTCCGCAGACCGTTTGAATAGGGCTTTTAAATTAGGAGGAGAATGAGCTTGTCACGTTCCTGGGAGCGCAAGGTGCGCAAAAATATGACCGAAATAAATAAACAACGCAAAAAACAAGGCAATGGCCAAATCGTGTTTAACGCCGAGAAATCCGAGAAAATTATTGGACGTAATTACATCGCTCCAATCTTATTGATTTTATTTATCGGAATGTACGTTATTTTGATGCAAAGCTCGTCCCAATTCAAAATGGATACGATGTTTTGGATCACGGTAGGCTGCTATATTTTACTCGCGGTCCTCTTTTTCTTTAGACGCCCGTATATTACGATTGGCAAAGATTTTGTACAATCACGCCGATTGACAGGGGATAAACGCATTCCTGCTTCTGCAATTAAAGGATTTAGCGCGCAAAAGGGTTATGTTATCGTAGAGCAGCACAAAGGCGGTAACTGGGTGTTCTCTAAATTAACGAACCGTTTTCCAACGGAAGAAATTAGCGCGAAGCTGAAAGTGTTTGCGCAAGCAAACGGCATTCCTTTTCAGGAAAAATAAATAAGTAGGAGAGTTCGAACAACGATGGCTAAACATGCAGTATTATTTGATCTAGATGACACTTTACTGTGGGATGACCGCAGCGTTAAGGAAGCTTTCGAAGCAACATGCCAAGCTGCAGCTGCAGCAACGGGAGTTGAGCCAGACGCCCTTGAGGAAGCGGTGCGCCGTGAAGCAAGAGCGCTTTATGAATCGTATGAAACTTTTCCATTTACAAAAATGATCGGAATCAATCCTTTTGAAGGATTGTGGGCGCCCTTCCGCGAAGGTGAGCAGGAGGAATTCCGCAAGCTCGAGAGTCTTGCGCCAGGATACCGGAAAGCGGCGTGGACACAGGGTTTGAAGGCGCTTGGCGTTGATAACGAAGAACTTGGCGCAATTCTAGCAGAGCAATTCCCTGCAGAACGCCGCTCACGTCCCATCGTATATGAAGAAACGTTCCGCGTGCTGGACGCACTTAAAGGTAAATATAAGCTGTTGCTGCTTACGAACGGATCTCCTGACTTGCAAAGAGAAAAGTTAGCTGGCGTTCCGGAACTTCTGCCTTATTTTGATCATATTATAATCTCGGGCGAGTTTGGGCAAGGGAAGCCGGCTGCTGCGATATTCCAGCATGCGCTTGATAGACTTGGTATCGAGACAGAGCATGGGATTATGGTTGGCGATAAGCTGACAACGGACATTCTCGGCGCGAATACGATTGGAATGACATCGGTATGGATTAATCGCCATGGCGCCGTCCGTAACGACGAAATCATTCCTACCCATGAAATCAAACATTTAGAAGAGCTTTTGCAGCTGCTTGAGCTTTAAATAATAGCAATAAAAAGCCCCTCATTGTCTGCAATTGCAGCTTACGAGGGGCTTGCATTATTTTAGAACGTATTAAGCCTGGTTGGACGCGAACTTCTCGTCAGCAAAAGGATGAGCGATCCAGCCTTCTGTTTCAATGAAAAGACGAACGGCAACGATTTGACGGTTATCCATCAGCGTGAAGAAATGCGGTTTGTATTCCGGAACGGAAATCACGTCGCCTGCTTCCAGCTCAACGTCAAAATAACCTACATCATCTGTACCTTTAATAATGAAGATGCCGCGTCCTGCAGTGATCGCACGAACTTCATCTTCCGTATGCGTGTGTACGTTTTCGAATTTTTTAAGGAGCTCGTCTAGATTAGGAGTAGCATCGGATAAGGCAATGATATCCCATGTTTTATAACCGCGGCGCTCAGCGAGGTCTTTGATTTCTTCGTCATATGTTGCCAAAATTTCTTGTTTATCTTCGTCAGAAAGTACGAATTTTTGCTGAAGTCCTTCTGCCAGCTTGCTAGGGTTCCAGTGCTCGTAAAGCACCTCTTGCTGTTCTAGAAATGAACGGACAGCCGCTTCCCCTTGAATCCGTTCCTCTGTATTGCGAATTCTAATTTCAGCCATGAACATTCCCTCTTTTCCTATAGAGATTAAATGATATAATGATTATAAAACAAATCAAATGGATTGTCGATGGATTACCTTTTCACGCAGAAGGTATTCTGATAAACTATGTGTTAATGATTTTGGGAAGGGTGTAGTAAATTGTCGAAACCGACCATACAACAAATGCTTCAGGAGCGCATACTTATCTTGGACGGCGCAATGGGGACGATGATCCAGCAGGCTGGATTAAATGAAGATGATTTTGGAGGACCTGAGCTGGACGGCTGTAATGAAATGCTCGTTCTAACTCGTCCTGATGTCATACAATTGATTCATGAGCAGTATCTTGAAGCAGGCGCGGACATCTTGGAAACCAATACGTTCGGAGCTACAAGTGTCGTGTTGGCTGATTATGATATCCCGGAAAAAGCGAGAGAAATCAATCTGGCAGCTGCAAAGCTGGCCCGTGATGCCTGCGATAAATACAGCACGCCTGACAAGCCTAGATACGTTGCCGGCGCGCTTGGTCCTACGACCAAAACATTGTCGGTAACCGGCGGAGTGACCTTCGATGAGCTTGTAGAGAGCTATTATGAGCAAGCTCTAGCTTTAATAGAAGCGGATGTTGATGCTTTATTGCTCGAAACCTCACAGGATACGCTAAACGTTAAAGCTGGCAGTATTGGTATACGTAACGCTTTCGATAAGCTAGGCAAAGAGCTGCCCATCATGATATCCGGTACGATTGAGCCAATGGGCACGACCTTAGCGGGACAAACGATTGAATCCTTTTATATTTCCTTAGAGCATTTGAAGCCAATCTCCATTGGCTTGAACTGCGCGACAGGACCTGAGTTTATGCGGGATCATCTTCGCACGCTCAGCGAGATTGCTAATTCTGCAATAAGCTGTTATCCGAACGCGGGATTACCCGACGAGAACGGAAATTATCATGAATCGCCGGAATCATTAGCCAAAAAAATGTCAGCTTTTGCAGAGCAAGGTTGGCTGAACATCGCCGGCGGATGCTGCGGAACGACTCCAGAGCATATACGCGTGATGGGCGAGACCATGGCGAAATACGCTCCTCGTACAAAAATGGGATCCCATCCTAACGCGGTTTCAGGTATTGAAACGGTATTCATTGAGCCTGAGAATCGGCCGATTATGATTGGGGAACGCACGAACATTTCCGGTTCCCGCAAATTCAAAAGGCTTCTGAAGGAAGAAAAGTTTGATGAAGCCTCTGAAATCGCAAGGGCCCAGGTGAAGGGCGGGGCCCATGTTATCGATATTAACCTGCAGGACACGGATATCGATGAGGCCTATGCGGTCCATCAATTTTTGCCGCAGGTCGTCAAGAAGATAAAAGCTCCATTGATGCTCGATTCCACCTATGATCATATTATCGAGCTGGGGCTAAAATATTCGCAAGGAAAAGCGATCATCAACTCCATTAACCTGGAGGACGGCGAGTCTAAATTTGAACAAATTTTGCCGTTAATCCATCGTTATGGCGCTGCCGTCGTGATGATACTCATCGATGAGCGAGGCCAAGCCGTAACCCGTGAAGCGAAGATGGAGGTTGCCGAGCGTTCCTACAACCTGCTGACCCAGAAATATAAGATGAACCCAGAGGATATTATTTTTGACCCGAATATGTTCCCGGTCGGATCCGGCGATCCTCAATATATCGGTTCCGCGGTCGAAACGCTCGAAGGAATCCGGATGATCAAGGAGAAGTTCCCGCTTGCCAAAACGATTCTGGGACTCAGCAATATTTCCTTTGGCCTTCCAGATGCGGGTCGTGAAGTGCTGAACTCCGTTTATTTGTACCATGCAACCAAAGCGGGACTTGATTATGCGATCGTTAACACGGAGAAGCTGGAGCGTTATGCTTCGATTCCCGATGAAGAGCGTCGTTTGGCTGAGGAGCTCATCTATAATACGACGGACGAGACGTTAGCTGCGTTTGTGGCTGCATTCCGCGACAAGAAAGTCGAAAAGAAAGAAAAAATTTCGAATCTAACCCTCGAGGAGCGTCTTGGCTCATACGTTGTGGAAGGAACAAAGGAAGGCCTTATCCCGGATCTTGACGAAGCGCTGAAGAAATATTCAGCCATGGATGTCATTAACGGACCGCTAATGCGCGGGATGGAGGAAGTAGGCCGTTTATTTAACGGAAATGAGCTGATCGTAGCTGAAGTGCTGCAAAGCGCCGAGGTTATGAAAGCCTCCGTAAATTATTTAGAGTCGTTTATGGAGAAAAATGAATCATCCGTAAAAGGAAAAATTATTTTGGCAACGGTTAAAGGCGATGTGCATGACATCGGTAAAAACCTGGTTGAAATTATTTTATCGAATAACGGCTATAAAATCATAAATTTGGGTATAAAAGTACCGCCTGAGCAATTAATCGAGGCGTATCGCAAAGAGAAGGTCGATGCGATCGGTTTGTCGGGCTTGCTCGTAAAATCAGCTCAACAGATGGTCATCACCGCACAGGATTTGCGTACGGCTGGCATCGATGCACCAATTCTTGTCGGCGGCGCGGCATTGACGAGGAAATTTACAAAGACGAGAATCGGCCCTGAATATGACGGTCTCGTGTTATATGCGAAGGATGCAATGGACGGACTAGACATCGCAAATAAGCTGATGGATCCTGATCACCGTTCGCGGATGGAGGACGAGATGGCTGCTTTTAAGGCATCCGGCGGCCTCGAAGAGGAAGAGAAAAAGCCTTTGCCTCAACTGACACGGGCTGTACGCTCTAAAATTTCACCGGATGCGCCTGTATTTACGCCGCCGGATTTGGAGCGCCACGTACTTCGTGATGTACCGCTTCCGCATGTTATTCCGTATGTGAATATGCAAATGCTGCTCGGTCATCACCTTGGGCTAAAAGGCAATGTAGACAATTTGCTCAAAGAAGGCAATGAGAAAGCAGTTCAGCTTAAAGCTACCGTCGATGAGATTTTGCAAGAAGGCACTTCTAACGGTATTATCAAAACCCATGGCATGTACCGTTTCTTTCCGGCTCAATCCTCGGGCAATGATGTTATTATTTACAATCCGGTTGATCCTTTACAGGAAATCAAGCGATTCACGTTCCCGCGTCAGCAGGTTGAGCCGTATTTATGCTTAGCTGATTTCTTGAAATCAGTGGAGAGCGGCGTCATGGATTATGTAGGCTTCTTAGTCGTAACGGCTGGTCACGGCATTCGAGAGCTCGCCAATGAATGGAAAGACAACGGGGATTACCTGCGTTCGCATGCATTGCAATCTGTAGCACTGGAAGTTGCTGAAGGCATGGCTGAGCGTGTTCATCACATTATGCGGGATATTTGCGGATATCCGGATCCGGCAGAAATGACGATGAAACAGCGTCATGGCGCACGTTATCAAGGTATCCGCGTATCCTTCGGATATCCGGCGTGTCCGAATCTAGAGGATCAAGAACCTCTGTTCGGTCTGATGAGACCTCAAGATATCGGTGTTGAATTAACTGAAGGTTTCATGATGGAACCTGAAGCCTCTGTATCAGCGATGGTATTTGCCCATCCGGAAGCGCAATATTTTAATGTAGAGAAACTATAGCTTATAATAAAAGGAGAGCCCTTAAGCGTTCGTTTAACGAGCTTGTAAGGGCTCTTTGTTTCAATTATTGAAGTTAAGGCAGCTTCTGCTAAGAGTGAGGTGATCGAGAAATATGAACATGTGGTTTTTGGGGACGGGTGCTGGAAGACCCTCGAAGTATCGCAATGTAACCGCTATGGCGCTGCAGCTGCCTGAGCCAAATTGCAGCTGGCTGCTGTTTGATGCCGGCGAAGCGACCCAGCATCAGATTATGCGCACGCCGCTTAAGCTGAATAAGCTGGAATTCGTGTTTATCACACATTTACACGGCGATCACCTATACGGTTTGCCGGGCTTGCTCAGCAGTCGTTCGTTCGATGGAGGAGTTACTCCTGTTCGGCTCTATGGTCCTGTTGGAATAAAAGCGTTTATTGATACGATATTCAATATCAGTGCAACTCAGCTCGATTATGAACTGATTATCCATGAAATATCTGAAAATGAAACGATTATTTACGAAGATGAACGGTTTAAAGTGGAAGTTGGTAAGCTTGAGCATCGTGTGGTCAGCTTCGGCTACCGCTTAACGGAAAAGGATCAGCCTGGCAGGCTGCTCGTAGACAAGCTGAAGGAGCTCGGCATCGAAGCTGGCCCTTTGTATGGTAAATTAAAGCAAGGGGAGTCTGTCACTTCGCCAACCGGCATGATTGTACATACCGAGGATGTAACTGGGCCAGCACATATCGGAAGGGTTATCACGGTTCTGGGCGACACTAAGCCTTGTGGAAACGCTCACAGGCTTGCCGTCGATGCGGATCTCCTCGTGCATGAAGCTACCTTTGCTGCAGGCTTAGAGGAGAAGGCTCATGAATTCGGCCATTGCACAACGAAGGAAGCCGCCGAAACGGCCGCAAAAGCGAAAGCCAAGAGGCTGGTTATGACACATTTTAGCGGACGATACAGTAACGAGGATCTTTTGCAATTGGAGAGAGAGGCTGCCCTTTATTTTGAACCGGTAACGGCTGCGACGGATCTGCTCCATATTGAAATTAAACGGGCTTTGAACGAGTAAGATAGCAAAAACGCGAGGAAATCCTCGCGTTTTTTTGTTTAATTATGATCCTTGCCGTAATGGAAGGACAAGTATACAGAAGCTAATACGACGATAAGGATTATGCCGAAAAAAATAAACACTTGATAAGGGCTCGGGACAAATGCGCTCGCGATCATCAACAGGCCGCCAAAAAAATAAAATTCAGCAGCCATCTGATGCGTTTTCTTCCAAACAGACTCGCTTGCTAACGTATGGGCTGTTTTTATGCCGATGAAGCTGTCATGCTGGAAACGCGGCATAAAGATACCCGAAACGCTCATAATGACACCGATCATGGGAATAACAACCTTCTCTATATCGATAGCGAATCCGTATCCTAATGCGATCGTGGTACTGTGCAGCACCAGAAGACAAAGCAGAATGACATTCTGGATAATGAGTAGAGCGGCTTTGTGTTTATGGTAGTTTTGCTTTCTAGGGAGAATGACGATCAAAATGACCATTAGCGCGGGAAGCAGCAGAAGAGCGAAAGCTTTATGCGCAAATCCATTGATTTCATTATTGATATCCCAATGAATGGCCATTTGATCAGGCAAATAGGGATAAGTTACGATACTTGCGATAACTGCGATCGATATAATGATCCAAGAGAGCACGGTAGATTTCAATTTTTTTCATTCCCCCTGGAGTCGGATTGCTGAAAGGAGATGATCCATTTGATCAAGTCTTGGAATACCGCCGTATTAAGTGAATAGTAGATATGTTGGCCTTGGCGCTCATCCCATACGAGCTCCGCTTGCTTTAATAGGCTGAGATGATGAGAGATGCTGGGCTTTGTCATTTGAAAATGTTCGGCAATTTCTCCGGCGGTTAAATCCCGCTCTTGGAGCAGATCTAATATTGTTCTCCTAGTCGGATCGGATAACGCTTTAAAGGCAAGGTTGATGGACATAGAACCATCCTTTCACCGTTTTCTTTTCAAACGATTAGATAGTTAAACAAGTATCTAAATGATAGATATGAAACTACTATATCGTTTACGCAAAAGGCTGTCAATTTTCAAGGAACCAGCAGTTTTCTTAAATTAAAATTGCAGACCGAACATGTATTCTGTAAAATAAAAAGAAACATATGTTTGATGGGAGATGGACGGTAATGAACCGGTTTACGGGAAAAACCTCCGGTTTGGAGGAGTGGTTGACGCAGGTGCGGGAAAATACCGAGATTATGGACAATGTTACGCACTGGCGTACCCTCGCTCCGCGTGACGCGCGTACCGCTCCGCTGCCGGAAGGCCTGCACCATGCATGGAAGGAAGCGCTGAATTCCCGCGGGGTCAGCGAATTATATACGCATCAAGCTGAAGCATACCGCGCAGTACGGGCCGGACACCATGTAGTCGCAGTGACGCCAACTGCATCAGGCAAGACGCTTTGTTACAATCTGCCTGTTATGCAGTCTCTGCTCGAAAACGAAGAGGGCAGGGCGCTCTATTTGTTTCCGACGAAGGCACTCGCACAAGACCAGGTTGCAGAGCTGCAAGCGCTCGCCGACTTAATGGATGTAGGCATTAAGACTCACACTTATGACGGGGATACGCCGCCAACTGTACGAACAGCGATACGTAATGCCGGTCATATCGTGGTCACGAATCCGGATATGCTCCACTCGGCGATACTGCCGCATCACACCAAATGGGTCAAGCTGTTCGAAAATATAAAGTATATCGTTATAGATGAAGTCCATGCCTATCGCGGCGTGTTCGGAAGCCATGTGGCCAACGTCATGCGGCGGTTAAAACGCATTTGCAAGTTTTACGGCTCGACGCCGCAGTTTATTTGTGCGTCAGCCACGATCGATAATCCCCAGGAGCATGCAGAACGTTTAATCGGGGAGAAAGTAACACTTGTCGACAACAACGGCGCACCTATGGGAGAAAAGCATTTTGTCTTTTACAATCCTCCTGTTGTTAATAAACAGCTGGGCATTCGTCGCAGCAGTGTGCTAGAGACGCGCAAGCTTGCCGGACTGCTGCTTAAGCAGGGGGTTCAGACGATTGTATTCGCTAGAAGCCGTGTTCGCGTTGAGCTGCTGCTGACATACTTGCAGGAATTGATTCGCGATAAAATCAATGATAAGTCGATCAGAGGTTACCGCGGCGGCTATTTGCCCAAATTGCGCAGAGAAATTGAACGCGGTTTGCGATCGGGCGAAATTCGCGGCGTTGTCAGCACAAATGCGCTGGAGCTTGGCATTGATATCGGTCAGCTCCAAGCCTGCGTTTTGAATGGATATCCCGGCACAATCGCAAGCACCTGGCAGCAATCCGGACGTGCGGGAAGAAGACTAGAGAGCTCGATCACCTTTATGGTGGCGAGCAGCAATCCGTTGGATCAGTATATGATTCAAAACCCGGACTTTTTCTTTAATCGGCCCCCCGAACGCGCATTGATCCATCCTGATAACTTATTGGTGCTTATGGATCATGTCAAATGTGCGGCATACGAGCTTCCATTCGAGGCAGGGGACACTTTCGGTTCGGAATCTCTGGAGGATATGATGGAGTTTCTCGTGGAGGAGAAGGTGCTGCATAAAGCGGGAAGCCGATGGTTCTGGATGGAGCAATCCTTCCCGGCACACAACATTTCGCTGCGGTCGGCGGCACAGGAGAACTTTGTCATTATTGATAATACGAACGGCAGCCGGGTACTGGGAGAGGTTGATCGGTTCAGTGCTCCGACGCTCATTCATGAGGAAGCAATCTATATTCATGAAGGCGTGCAGTACCAGGTCGAGAAGCTCGACTATCCGGAGAAAAAAGCCTATGTACGAGAGGTTAGCGTGGATTATTATACAGATGCCAACCTAGCGGTTGAACTAAAGGTGCTGTACGTAGATAAGGAAAGAGAGTCGGGCGAGCTGATTAGGCAATACGGTGAACTCACGGTCAATGCCAAACCAACCATTTTCAAAAAAATAAAGCTTCGCACGCATGAAAATATCGGTTCAGGACCTATTCATTTGCCCGAGGAAGAGCTGCATACGAGCGGTTATTGGTTCTCGTTTAGCGAAGAGGCCGCAGCCCGCAAAAGCAAAAACGAAATGCAGTTTGCTTTGCTGGGCATTGCGAACGTGCTCGTGCATATTGCGCCCCTCTATTTAATGTGCGATCCTTTCGATATTAGAGTCGTACCTCAAGTAAAAGCCGTTCATACGCAAAAGCCGACGATTTATTTCTACGATCGTTACCCGGGAGGAATCGGGCTAAGCGAGCGTTTGTTCGAGGTGCATGATGACCTTATTCGCCAGGCCAAATCCTTAATACGCGCATGTACATGCTTAAGCGGCTGTCCGGCCTGCGTGGGTCCCATTGAAGAAGTGGGGCTGCTTGGGAAGCAGCAGGCGCTGGAGCTGCTGAACGAAGCGGAGGGTACGCGATGAGCGGTATGCGTGATAGAATGAAGCGTTTGCGCGGTGAAAGCTCCAAACAGGAAGCGGTGATTGAAGAAGCAGCCGAGCTGACTGAAGAACCGAATACGGAGCTTGCCGGAGAAGATGAGGAGAAGCTTTCACCCGTTTGGGCTGCTTTTGGAGTTAAGCTGGTTACGAATGCTACTGGCAGCTTCTTACTGCGAAAAATAGAATATCCATTAGATTATCGTCATGGTTTGCATGCTCTCCGGGAGCTGCAAGATGCAGCACCCGGTTTATCGGCATTTCATTCCAATCAGCAAACTGCCTCCGAGCAGATATTGTTTCTGGATCTAGAAACGACAGGCTTAGGCGTTGGGGCGGGGAACGTTCCGTTTATGGTTGGCATAGGCTATATGTCAAAGGGCCAATTTGTCATCGAGCAAACGTTGATCAGGCATCCTGCCGAAGAGAGAGCGATGCTCATGTATTTGGCGGAAAAGCTGCAGCAGTTCACTTTTCTATCGACCTATAACGGCAAGACATTCGATTGGCCGCTTGTCCAAAATCGATTTATCATGAATGGGCTTGGACGCAAAATGTGGGAGCCTCAGCATCTCGATTTTTTGCATCCGGCGCGGTCGATATGGAGAAACACACTCGTTTCATGTCGATTAAGTCACGTCGAGGAAGAACGGCTTGGCATTCATCGGAAAGATGATGTACCGGGCTCGATGGCGCCTCAACTCTATTTTCAATATTTAGCAAATGGAGATCCAGCGCCGCTTGAAGGCGTTTTTCGTCATAATGAAACGGATATGCTCTCACTTGCTTGTCTAGCAATTCGTTTTGGGCATTTATTGAATGGCAATATTGAATCGTATATTCCCCTACCGGATGAGCCGGAGGAAATGGTGCGCACTGGCCTTTGGCTGGAACGGATGGGCAAAAATGAGCTTCCCATTCAATTGTTCGATATGGCAATGAATGCGGAACAATCGAATCCTTCAACGCTTCTTATGCTTGCCGCACGCGACAAGAAGGCTGGAAATTGGGTTCGTGCTGTGTTATTGTGGCAGAAGGCTATTATTCATTCCAGCTCGCATTTTGGCCCTGCTGCTCATGAAGCGAGCATAGAACTGGCTATGTACTACGAGCATAAACTGAAGGATTACGAGGCTGCTTTAGGGCATGCGAATATGGCGTTTGAACATGCTATGAATCATTCTCTGCTTATTCGTCGCGATATCAAAAAAAGAGCAGAGCTCGAGGCGCTGAGAAATCGAATCACGCGCTTACGACGAAAATCAGCCAAACATATCCAATAAGCGAGCTCTCACTAAATCGAGCAAATTCGTGGATTATAGATGCAATTGAATGATCGGGGATATTTTATAACGGAAAATTAAAGTTTATACAGCAGATTGCAGCGATGCCGCTCTTGCTTGAGAGGATTTTATAATAATGACAAAAAAACTACCGACAATGCGCGGTTTGCTTATTGATCTGGATGGCACCTTATATCATGGAACGCATCGCATCGACGATGCAGATCGGCTTATTTCTTATTTGAGAGACACGAAGCTTCCTTTCCGCTTCGTTACGAACAATTCATCGTCTACCCCAGAAGAGGTAGCGGATAGACTGAACAATATGGGGATCCCTGCGGTACCTAAGGATGTATGCACATCAGCTCAAGCAGCTGCGGGGCATATCGCGGAGATTAAGCCGGGAGCTTCTGTTTTTGTAGTCGGCGAAACCGGACTTAAGAAAGCCGTTCAAGAAACTGGCTTATCATTGACGGAGGAACAACCCGATTTCGTGCTGCAGGGCATTGACCGTTCCTTTACCTATGAACGCTTAACAAAAGCGGTCCGGTATATTCATGGCGGTGCGGCTTTTGTGATGACAAACCCGGATTTGCTGATTCCATCCACAGACGGTCTCATTCCCGGTGCGGGCTCCATTGGAGCCATGCTGCGGGCAGCGGGTGGGAAAGAACCAATTTTGATCGGAAAGCCCTCATCGATTCTTATGAAATATTCACTGAGAGAGATCGGATTAAAGGCTGAAGAAACGTGGGTAGTTGGAGACAATATGGCTACAGACATCGCTTTCGGAGAGGCTGCAGGCTGTGGTACGATTCTTGTTTTAACCGGACTTACAACTGCTGAGAATTTGTCATATTACATGGAGCAAGCAGGCTGTCAGCCAAGCGTTATTTGCAATCACTTAGAAGAGCTTCGTTCTTATATATCTGATCACAGACAAATATGAGATTAAGCAAACGAAGAACATAGGAAGGAAGCGAGCTTTCATGCAGGAACTGCCGGAACTGGATATTTATCGGACTTTCATCGCGGAGCAATTCGTAGGAGGTCAAATAACCGGTATTGAAATATCAAATACAAAGATTTTTCAAGCAACCGACGAGCAAATAGAGCGAGATGTTATTGGTAAGGTAGTATGGTTTGTAGAAAGAAGAGGCTTTTATTTAGTTATGCATTTGGATAATGGGAAACGTCTGTTGCTACATTTGGGGCAAGGGGCTTATTTGTATAGCGGAAGCGAAGCTGATAAACCAAGCCGTACCGCACAGTTGAAACTTATTTTCGGCGAAACCGTACTTTACGGCGTTGGATTGCGTGCGGATGATTTGCAGCTTTTAACGGTAAAGGGAATTGAGGAAAAGCTAGGTAAGTTTGGACCTGATGCGCTGGACAAAAGGTTGACGTTAGACCGTTTCATCGGGCAGTTTGCCAAAAAACGCGGAGCAATTAAAACAGCGTTAATGGACCAAAACGTAATCACTGGTATCGGTGCCGTATACTCGGATGAGATTTGTTTTGCTGCCTCGGTTCGGCCAGATGCAAAAATTCCTATGTTCGAGAACGAAACCTGGGAACGCCTATATGAAGCGATGCATAGTGTATTAAAGGAAGCGATTTCGCATGGCGGGGCAGGCGAGCATGCTTATTCCGCAGAGGATGACTTAACGGGTAAACATCGTGATCAATTTCAAGTTTATGACCGTGAAGGCCAAGTCTGCCAGAATTGCGGGACGATTATCGAGAAAATCGATGTTTCGAACCGGAAAGCATTCGTTTGTTCAAATTGCCAAAAGGATCAATGAATAAGCAAGCTTTGAATCTATTCGTTGAACGGGGGTTTCATTCATGATCCATGTGTACTTAGACGATTACCGAGTATGCCCCAAAGGGTTCGTTCTGGCGAGTAATGCCGAAGAATGCAAGCAGCTTCTGGATTTCGAGAAAATAGGCATTCTTTCGCTCGATTACGATCTTGGCTGGGCTCAACCGACTGGCTATGAAGTGGTCCGTCATATCGTGGAAACAGGCCGTTATCCGGAACAAATCTACTTACACACTTCAAGTGCAGCGGGCCGTATGCAAATGTACCATATGTTATCAACTAGCGCGCCGGCTGCAACCAAGCTGCATAACGGTCCGATGCCGGACGCGCTTTTAAATGAAATAGCTGCTGGTTAACTTTTCACCCTTGCCCTCTAGGGTATTAAGCAACGCTTAAGAGATTATTACCAACCTTCAAAGGCTTTCAATGAACCTTAATGGCTTACTACCAACCTTCACGGCTTTTCGAACCCACCCAAACCCTCCCTTCCAAGGGAGGGCCCCAAGGGTTGCACCCTCTGGACACCCGCAATTGGAGTAACGTATTTGATAGTCCGACGCGATTATTGGATAGGTGAGAGCGGGGAACGCTTTGTCCCGGGGGACACGCTTACATTGGGAAGTGAAGTTTAAGGTATTTTTGGACAAGCATTTGGTTCATTATGTTAGTTGAAATAGAATTACAATTGGTTTTATTTCGAGATACTAAATGGAGTTAGTGGTGTAATTGGCTTCATTAGTTTATATTTCTAAATAAATGATCATGTTTAGTTTCACGAAATGTGACTTATTCGTTATAATGCAAACAGATGAGTTGTATGTGAGTTGACCGAAGCAGAAGTGGATCTTACATTTGTAATAGTTAGCTCGTGATCTATTGGATAATAATTAACAGGAAAAACTCCTGCTAATCAACACGCGATGTTTTTTTTCGTACATTTAACAGCAATTTCTCCCGTTAATTTGATTATTTTGGGACAAACTGAGGGGAATATAGATAATTAGCTGGAGATTTTCCAGTTAAGTGAGTAAAACGAGCTCAATGTGAGGAATTAGCGGTAGTTTTTCCAGTTAATGTGCTTAGGGTGTTCGGCTTGCTGATGCAGTGAAGGATTTGTGAAAGATATGCGAAAGAAAAGCGGTGGATCAGCTCGGTAACAAACGTAGCTTGATTATCTAGACAGTCTAACATTATTGCTACTTTAGCTGTCTAATCGCACGCACTTAAAAGTAACCAATGCTCCACTCCCAATGCAAGCGTGTCCCTCAGGGACGAAAGCGATCCTACGCAAACATACACTCAATTGTACTCTGCTCCCCTTACGTTATTCCAATTGCAGGTGTCCAGAGGACGCAGTCCTTGGAGCCCTCCCTTGGAAGGGAGGGTTTGGGCGGGTTCGAAAAGTTAATAAAGGTAATATAAAAACAACCCTTCACTTATTTATTATTTTTTAAAAATTAGTCCTATTAAAAATTAAACTTAAAAGTTTTCAGAGGTAAGGATATAACACCCTCGAGGGTTTGAGAAGTGGAAGTAATACTCACGAGTGTTCGGGTTTGGGCGTATTACTCCCTTGAGGGTTTGAGTGTATAACTCCCTTGAGGGCAGGGGAGAAAAGATCCCTCCAAGGGACCGAGAGTAATTCATATACGAAAGAGGTCTAACATACGTGAGTCAATGGATCGGAACGGCCAATCAAACCTATTCACCCTATGCAATGGAAGAAATTCGCAGAATCCTTGAAGGAGTGGCCTTCACGCAGCTTGCAGCAGGTGAAGTGTTTTTAATGTCCAGCCCGCAAAATCGGGAAGAGACGCTGCAAGCTATCCATCAGCAAGAACCGATCTTTTTACGCCATATCCAGCCGGTGGATCGTACGATTGAAATAACAGGAAACGCGAATGATCTTGAGGAATTATCGAATATGGTTCGCAACGCTGTGCTGTCCTTTGAAAATAAACGAGTGGCCGTGCATATTAGACGAACCTCAAAATCTGAATTTGTTTATTCTGCCGCTGACACGAAAGCAGTGCTTGATGCGGTGCTTGAAGAGATCGGTGCAGAGCCTGTCGTACAGCAGCCGGATATCATTATTGCGATATACGCTGCGGCCAATCAGATTTATGCAGGTTTCGGAGCGCCATCGGATATGCTATCGGATTGGCCAGGCGGCGCAGTTCGCTTTCAGCGTGAGGAAGGGCAGGTATCACGGGCAAAATTCAAACTGCTGGAAGCGGAGCGGGAATTTGGTCTGAATTATGCCAGCTATCAAAATGCACTTGATGTCGGAGCAGCGCCTGGCGGCTGGACATCATTGCTGCTGGAGCGGGGATTACGAGTAACCGCTATTGATCCCGCAGAATTACATCCTTCATTAATGGCTTATCCGACCTTAACGTATTTAAAACGCAATGCATCGGAAGTGAAATTTAATGCTGGTACGTTTGATCTGCTCGTCTGTGATATGAGTTGGAGTCCGATGCTCATGTGCAAGCTGGTGCTTGACCTGGAAGCTGCGCTCAAGAGCGGTGCGACCGCCATCATCACGGTGAAGCTTATGCATCGGAAGCCGCTGCAAACCATCAGAGATGTCATTTCCAGGCTATCAACGGAATTTGTGCTTCAAAAAGCAAAGCAGTTGTTCCATAACCGTGAAGAAATTACGCTATATTTGATTAGAAAATAAGATGAGCCGCCCCCGCCTCAAGGCAGGGCGCTCTTTTTTGAATAGATAAGAATTTATAAGTTTTAACTTATAAATGTGCTTATATATCTTCGCGAAACGAGCTTTTGCCGTTAAAGGACGGCTGCAGCCGTTTGCACTTGTTTTTTAAGGATCTTATGCCGCTGGAAGGAGGCTGCTTTAAGTGCCCAATTTGAAAGCGCTTTATACGAACCTGAGAATAAAGCATAAAATGTTTGTACTTATTTCTGTCATCATGGTGGTCGTTGCCGTGCTTGCTATCATTATTCAACAATATGCCTTTGATTTTTATGATAAAGAAATATACAAGCAGTCTTCAAAGGCACTGAGCTTATCTTCGATTAGCATCGAGAATGAACTGAAAAAGATGGAGAAGCTCACATTCATGCTTACAACGGATTCAACCATTCAACATTATTTAAGATCAATTAAAAGCGGGTTGTCCGATTATGACAACTATGTTGTGCGTTTGACGGTTAGAGAGCGGATGGTCAATATCGGCGCGCTGGATAAGTATGTTCTTTCTGCACAGCTTTATGACGTAAACGACAACGAGTACGCGGTAGGTGCCAATTCAGTTACCGTGTACCAGGACCGCTTGAACGTATATAAGCAATTAACAGCCGTGAATAAAGGGGGAAATACATGGATTGCCCCCTACAGCAATGACAAGTCTTTAATTGCTGCGCGTGAGGTTCGTTCGTTTGAACAGTTGAATCTAGATTACATTGGCACATTAGCGCTTCGAATTGATATGGACAAGCTGTTTAGGGATTTAGCAAAAGGGTTGAACAGCAACGATGCGCAGCTAATAATTATGAAAAATAATGAAGCGGTATATCCGGAGGCTTCGGCTTTCCCGATTGATTCGTTAGCGGCTTTATCCGGCAATGAGGGATATAAGGTCATTCGCTATGAGGGGAAGCAATATTTTGTAACTTATATCGCCTCAACCTATACTGATTGGACGTATTATACGCTGATTCCGTTTGATGATATTTTTGACCGTGTTGCAAAGGTGAAAAATACGATTATTATTATTTTTGCGATCCTTTTTATTGTCATTCTATTGATTGCCGTAGGGTTCGCTAATGGAATAACCGAACCAATCGAACGTTTGAATGCAAAGATGAAAAGGGTGCAGCTGGGCAATTTTTCTTATATCGATGAACCGAATGAACGAACGCTTGCGATGGATGAAGCAGGGCAAATGCACAGGAATTTCCGGATTATGGTTGAACGCATCAATGAGCTCATCCATGAAAACTATGTAAAACAGCTGACGATTCGCGATACGGAGTTCAAGGCGCTTCAGGCACAAATAAACCCGCATTTCCTGTATAACACCTTGGAATCCATCAATTGGTCGGCGAAGCTAAGCAATCAAACGCATATTTCTCAAATGGTTGAAGCGTTAGGCTCGCTGCTCAGAACCTCTATTAATCTGAAGGAGCCGCTTATACCGCTTAGCAAGGAGCTTGACATCATCAATCATTATGTGACCATTCAAAAATATCGGTTCGAGGAACGCCTTGATTTTAATGTAGATGTACCTGAGATACTGCTGCATTGCAGTATTCCTAAGCTCTCGCTTCAGCCGCTTGTCGAGAATGCAATCAACTATGGACTTGAACAAATGATTGACACCTGTACGATAAAAATTCATTCTTATACAGAACATGAACTTTTGTTTATCACGGTCGAGGATAATGGGCCAGGTATGGAGGAGCAATTTGTTGCGCAGCTGCTAAGCGGTGAAGTAAAAACGAAGGGCTCCGGACTCGGATTGAAAAACATTGAGGATCGCATAAAGCTTTTGTATGGAGACGCTTACGGACTACAGGTTGAAAGCGAACCAAATGGGGGCACGAGAGTTAAGCTGATGCTTCCGTATGAAATGAGGGATTCCCGTGTATAAGGTGTTGCTGGTAGATGACGAACGAATAATAGTTGAGGGAATATCGCTTACGGTTAAATGGAATGATTTTAATACGGAGCTCGCAGGAACGGCTCGCAATGGACTCGAGGCGATGGCTTTTATTGAAAGCCATATGCCGGATATTGTGATATCCGATATTAAAATGCCCGGAATGAACGGTTTGCAATTAGTTGAGAAAGTGTATGAGAAATTTCCGCACATTGCCTTCATCTTATTATCCGGATTTAGTGAATTTGATTATGCCAGAACTGCCATGCAGTTCGGGGTTAAACACTACTTACTTAAACCATGTAATGAAAACACGATAACAGAAGCGCTGACAGAAGTGATTTCAGAGCTTGAGGAACAGCAATCGCAAGAAAAATTCATGCTCAATATTCAGAAGGAACTGTCAAAGGTGCTGCCTCACGCGAAGGAGCAATTTTTGAAGGAGCTTGTGACGAACAAGACGTATGGTCAGCGCGATTGGGACGACTACGGTAATTTGTTTCATATAACTGTAGATAATGATAGGGTGCAGCTGCTTTTGTTCCAAATCGAAGGGAAATTTGAGTTCGAGCATATGTTCGCAGTCAAAAATATAGCGCAGGATGTTATTGGCCAATCGATTGTTCTTCTTAGCACTACGATTGGTAAGCATGTACTGCTGTTGATTAAGGCGAGCAGCGGGACAGAAGCTTTATTCACAAAGCTGATTGAAATAAAGCAAACCTTCTCGACCTATTACAAGCTTGATGCCACGGTAGCCGTTAGTGATGCCGGTCCCATTACCCACGCCCGCAAAATGTACCGCGAAACGTTAGAGTGCGTAAATTACCAGTTTTATTTAGGCGAAGGCAGCATCATTACGCAAAATGATGTTGAACGAGGCGATGACTGCGTGCTGAAGCCGTTCATTTACGATGAAGAACCGCTATGCATGCATGTAAAATCGGGAGACTGGGAATTCGTCCAAACGGAACTTCAGAGCTATTTTGCTCAGTTGGCGGAAAGCCGGATGGATACGCATCTCTCAAAATCATATGTCATTCCGCTGTATATTTCGATCGTTCGGCAAGGAAAACCGGAAGAGATAAATGATTATTTAACAAAAATCGCCAGCTTCGAGCAATTTCACACGCTTAGAACCATTGAGCAATTTGTTACCGAAAATGCCGAGCAAATTTGCATGAACAATTTTCAAACTCATTCCAAAAAACATTCGCTCATTATCAATAAGATGATCCATGTCATCGATGAGCAGATCTCAAACCCGGAGCTATCGCTCAACTGGGTAGCGAGTGAAATTTTATATATGAACGCTGATTATTTAGGCAAGCTGTTCAAGAAGGAAACGAACGAGAAATTTTCCAACTATGTCGTGCGTTTAAGAATGGAGCGGGCCATGGAGGAAATTGAAAAGACCGGCGACGTAAAGGTTTTTGAGCTGGCAGAAAAGTTCGGGTTCGGTGATAATCCACAATACTTTAGCCAGGTTTTCAAAAAGCATACCGGATTTACGCCATCCGAATTCAAAAGGTCGCCATAATGGCGACCTCTGTTTTTTTAACAAAGAAAGCGGTTTTTTTAATTCCGACAATTCGACAATCGACCTATAATAAAGCTTGTAATCAACATTAAAGAGTTTGGAAGGGGCGTAACACAATGAAAGCACCGAAGAAAATGCTTTTAATGCTCATGGCTGTTGCATTGGTTCTCGTAAGCGCTTGCGGAGGAAATTCAGGCAATGGTAACGCAACTAACTCCACTAACACACCTAAGACTAGCAATGAAGTGAAAGAGGAGCCGTCAGAAGCGAAACCAGTTACTCTACGGATCGCATGGTGGGGCGGGCAGCCTCGACATGATTACACGATGAAAGTCATTGAAATGTACAAAGCGAAAAACCCGCATGTCACGATTGAAATGGAATATGCGAACTACGATGATTACTGGAAGAAGTTAGCGCCTCAAGCGGCTGCAAACGAGCTTCCTGATATTATCCAAATCGATACGCAAAACTACTCGCAATATGCAGGCAGAAATCAACTCGCTGATTTGACACCGTTCATTGGCAACCAAATCGATGTTACTGACATCAGCCAAAACGCAATCGACGGCGGTAAATTAGGCGACGGCCTTTACGGAATCAACCTTGGCGTTAACGCACTCGGCTTTAACTATGACCCGGCGCTTCTGAAAAAGGCAGGCATTGATTCCATCCCTGAAAACTTCACTTGGGATAACTACGTAGAAATGGCTGGCAAAGCTAAAGCTGCTGGACTTTACTTCGATAACGGCATGCGTCCTGAAGTATTTTTCGGCTACTACCTCCGTACATTAGGCAAAACATTGTTTAATGCAGAAGGTACCGGCCTTGGTTATGAAGATGACAAAATGTTTACAGATTTCTTCGGAATGCTAGCTAAGCTGGTAATTGACGGCGTAGTACCATCACCTGACGTGCTTGCGCAAATCAAAGGCGCGGAAGACAGCCACCTTGTACTTAACCAAGGCATCGGCGTATGGCAGTGGTCAAACCAATATGTAGGCTTGCAGCAAGTTGCAAACCGTCCGCTTGCAATCGCTCCAATGGCTGGTCCTAACATGGAAAAAGGTTTGTTCTTGAAACCAAGTATGTTCTTCTCCGTGTCTGAGAATTCGAAAGTGAAAGAAGAAGCAGCTAAGTTTATCAACTTCTTCGTAAATGATATCGAAGCAAACAAATTGATCCTGGGCGACCGCGGTGTTCCTGTATCGTCTAAAGTTAAAGAAGCTTTGAAAGCCGTTTCCACGGAAGCTCAAATCCAAGTTTATGACTACGTTGCTTGGGCGGAAGCAAACAGCTCCCCAATGGATCCAGCTGATCCGATCGGTTCTGCTGAAGTATTTAAATCATTGACCAGCCTTGCTGAGCAAATGAACTACAACAAAATTAAGCCAGAAGAAGCAGCTAAGAAGTTCAGAGACGAAGCAACATCCATTCTTAAGAAAAACAAGTAATATTGTTTGAGCAGATGCGATGGTTGGTCGGAAGATCGACCATCGTGTTTTCTTTAATACAGAAGAATCGAATAGATAGACTTCGTATAGGAGTTGGATAAGATGAAATCGCTATCACTGAAAAACAACTTGATCGGTTACACCTTTATTGGGCCATTTGTTATTGGATTTCTATTATTCACATTGATCCCGGCTGCTGCATCGTTATATTTTTCTGTTACGGATTATGATCTCCTCTCGACACCATCCTTTATTGGATTAGAGAATTACTCGACGATGTTTACGGATGACTCGAAATTTTGGGCATCGCTTAAGGTTACGTTCTTGTACGTATTTATCGGTGTTCCGCTTAGACTGGCTTTTGCCCTATTTATTGCAATGATATTGAATACAGCCTCGAAAGCAATCGGGTTATATCGGACGGTTTATTACCTTCCTTCCATTATCGGCGGCAGCGTTGCAGTATCCATAATGTGGCGCAACCTTTACGGGGATGAAGGGGTTATAAACATCTTTCTGAATGCACTCGGTTTAGATAGCGTAAGATGGTTCGCGGAACCGGCGGCGGCACTTTGGATGCTTATTACTTTGTCAGTTTGGCAATTTGGTTCTTCGATGCTTATTTTCCTGGCAGGACTCAAAAACATACCGCCAGAATTGTACGAAGCATCAAATGTTGACGGCGCGGGACCCATTATTCGATTCTTCAAAATCACGATACCGATGTTAAGTCCAATTATTTTGTTTAATACGATCATGCAGACCATTGGCGCATTTATGACCTTTGTGCCAGCGTACATTATCTCCAAAGGGGAAGGCGGCCCGCTAGACGGTACGCTGCTCTACTCACTTTATTTATTCCGTCAGGCGTTTGTTTATTTCGATATGGGCTACGCGTCCGCTATGGCATGGGTTATGCTAATTATCATTGCCATTTTGACAGGAATTCTGTTCTATACCTCTAAGAAATGGGTTCATTATGAGTCGAAAGGTGGCCATTAATCATGATCTTAAAAAAACTGAAGTGGCCGATTTACCACATCTTTGTCGCAGCGCTCGCATTAGTTATGGTGTATCCCGTCTTATGGCTGCTAATGAGTTCATTCAAGCAAAGTAACCTTATATTCGCAACCGCAGATTCACTCATTCCACAGCCATGGATTTGGGAAAACTACAAGATAGGCTGGGTTGGGATCGCAGGTCAATCCTTCGGAAATTTCATTATGAACTCGCTGGAAATCGTTGTTATATCAACAATCGGAGCGGTATTATCTTCGGCATTTATCGCTTTCGGATTCGCGAGACTTAACTTTACGGGAAAAACCTTCTGGTTTGGCATTATGATGGTAACGCTCATGCTGCCGCATGATGTCGTGCTTGTGCCGCAATATATTTTGTTCGCTAAGCTTGACTGGCTGAATTCGATTAAGCCGATTGTTATTCCGCAATATTTCGGAATTCCGTTTTTCATCTTTTTGTTAATTCAGTTTATTCGGACCATTCCAAATGAGCTTGATGAAGCGGCAACCATCGATGGCTGCGGAAAATTCCGCTTGTTTTTCCGGATCATCCTGCCGTTGGTCGTTCCTGCATTGGCGACTGCTTCTATTTTCTCCTTCTATTGGAGATGGGAGGATTTGCTCGGACCGGTCCTTTATTTGAACCGTCCAAGCTTATATCCGGTATCCATGGGTCTTAAAATGTTCTTAGACAGCGATACCGTCTCTAACTGGGGCGCGATGTTCGCGATGTCGATCGTAAGCTTGATTCCTGTGCTTGCCATTTTCTTCGCTTTTCAGAAATACATCGTTGAAGGCATCAGTACAAGCGGTTTGAAATAGTCAATCATTTGAATTAGGGGAGAGGAAGATGGAAATGCCTCAGCTTCAATTTGATGAAAATCATATTCGGGAAGTCATTGATCGCGTAGTAGACCGTACTTTTAGAATGGACTTTAGCTGGGATTGGCCAGGCGGCGTAGCATTTTACGGGGTGGCAGAAGCTTACGAAGCAACTGGGAATAAACGCTATATTCAACTTTTGCAAGAGTGGGTTGATGAGAAGCTGGAGGATGGACTTCCTAAGCTATCCGTGAACGGCGTATCGATTGGACATGCGCTCATTTCCCTTTATAAAGCAACAGATAATCAAAACTATTTAGATGTGGCTATTCAAATGGCTGAATACTTAAAAAATGACGCTGTACGTTTTGCGGATGGAATTTTTCAACATACGGTAAATTCCGAAACCTACAACTTTCCGGAGCAAGCTTGGGTAGACACGATGATGATGGCAGGCTATTTCCTTGTTCGTATAGGCCATCTGCTTGACCGTGCGGATTATTTGGAGGATGGTTTGAAGCAGTATCATGGCCATGAGCATTTTCTCCAGGACCCCGTATCGAATCTGTATTACCATGGCTGGGATAACATTGCTCAAAACCATATGTCTTCCATCTTTTGGGCACGCGGCAACTCATGGGCTGCATTGACTATGGCAAAAGCTTTGCCGCATATCGCGGTTCAGCATCCATCCTTTATGATTATCGAAGGCTCCATGCGGGATCAGCTTAGCACGCTTGTCCGTTTGCAGGACGACAATGGACTGTGGCATACTGTATTGGATGATAAAACTTCTTACCATGAGACATCGGGCTCAGCCGGAATCGCTACAGGATTGTTCGCCTTCGGTTCTTTGTATAACAAATACATTCAGCGGTCTATCGATGGTATTTTAAGCCAAATTACCGACGACGGCGCCGTGCTGAACGTATCCGCCGGAACCGCTGTTATGAATGATCTGCAAGGATACCGCGATGTAGCTCACAAACGAGTTCAAGGCTGGGGACAGGGATTGGCGCTAGCTTTTCTGGCAGAACTGCTTAACTCCAAGAAACGTGTATTTTAATTAGACATTTTATTGTTTAAACCCCTGTATTTATGTTAAAATTCCACTAATAAATGTTTGATCAGGAAAGCATCCTGATGCCGATTGTAAACTTACAAACGGCGTCAGGATGCTTTTTTTGTTCATTTTTGGGAGGATTAATATGAAAAGCACAGTGGAGCTGTTTGATCCTTATCCGATCGGAACGGTGATTGGTACTCGATATCGCATCGCTGGTGTTTTGGGACGAGGCGGTATGGGCGTCGTGTACGCTGCAGATGATTTAAGACTCGCGGGTAAGCTCAGAGCAATAAAAGTAATTGCTCCGATGCCGGGCATAGGCAGATATGCGGAAGAAGCACAAATGCTTATGATGGTAAATCATATTCATTTGCCATTAATCGTTGATTATTTTCCACCGAATGAGCAGGTTTTTGAAGCACTTGTGATGGAATATATAGAAGGCCGCACCATCGCTGAACTAAATCGCACAAAGCCTATTACCATGTCGTTTGCGAAAATATTGGATATTGCCCTGCAGCTTTGCTCGGCGCTTCGCTATTTGCATGCGAATGAGCCGCCTATTATTCATCGGGATATCAAGCCTTCAAATGTAATGCTCGATGAGAATTGGAAGGTCAAACTTATTGATTTTGGTATCTCGAGACAATTTAAGCTGGGGAAAGAGCAGGATACGGCCCAGCTTGGAACCTATGGCTTTGCAGCACCTGAACAAGCAGGCAAAGGGCAAAGCGATGAGAAAACAGATATTTACGGTCTCGGAGCACTCTTGTATTATATGGCCAGCGGAGGAATGATTTATCGACAGCCGCACGGGGAATTAAATAGCCAGGAGCCGTTCGGGCATATTCCTCGTGATTTTCCGGAGGCTTTCAAAAGAGTGTTGCGATGCTTGCTGCACTCGGATCCGCGAATGCGATATGGTTCCATGCAGGAAGTGGAAGAAGCATTAGCGCCGTTTGTACAACATCATGGATTAAAGCAGACTATAAATCCTATTTCGGTGAGTGAACAAAGTCCATATCGCAGTCAACATACCGTTTGCTTGCTCTCACTGTCATCGGGATCCGGATCCACCTTTTTGACGCATACGCTTGCAAATCTGTTAGAATCCGAACGAGCCTCGATTACGGCAGCCGAGTATGAACAAGCAAGGCCGGAATGGCATGCTTGGCTTTCAGGAAACAAAAGGTTGCGCAAAAGTAATGCATTGGATAGAAGTGCGCTTGATAAACGCTACGAGCGTTATAGCTTCGATAAGCAGGCAATCGATTGTTTCGCGTTGAAGTCGGAACAGCGTCCGGATCTCGTGCAGGAAGAACATCGTTTTGAGCAAATGCTTCGACAAGCAGGCGCCAAGATCAATTTGATTGATTTATCGCGAAAATGGACCGAACCGCGCGCTCGGCAGATAATGAAGCAGGCAAGTTTTGTTATTGTCGTTGGCGATCCCTTCGTTGTAAAATGGCAGGGCAGTGAGCTAAGGCTTCTGGTTGATTTGAAGAATGAACTGCGACTAAGCAACGCTCGAATGCTGTTTGTTGCAAATAAGGACATTGCTTTTCATGGTCGAAACGAGTGGCTGCATCTTTTTCCTGACCGTCCTTTAGCCATTGTGCCTAAACTTGCGGTGGAAACAATGCTCTCCTTACAATGGCGGGGGCTATGGGCAACCGATGACAAACGAATCCAAAAACGGCTTAAACAAGCATTATCGCCCATTTTAAAGCTTCTTTCTAATGAAATGAACACAGACTGATCATTTATGTGGTACAATGATACGGGCAAAAAGTGTGAATTCACATCGATTGAATATGGTTTATATATGAATGGAGATAAAGACGAAAATGAGTTTGTTAACAGTTGAGCAATTATCACATACATTCGGCGACCGGGTATTGTTTAGAAATGTATCCTTCCGCTTATTAGATGGTGAGCATGTCGGACTTGTCGGTGCAAATGGAACCGGCAAATCTACACTTATGAATATTTTGACCGGTAAATTATTGAAGGATGAAGGCAAGGTGGAATGGACGCCTCGCGTTCGATATGGTTATTTGGATCAGCATACGAAGCTTGATGCGGGCAAAACCATTCGTGATGTGCTGAAAGACGCCTTTCTGCCTATGCTTCTGTTAGAAGAAGAGCTCAATCAGATTGCATCGCAAATGGGTGACGCGGATGCGGATACGCTTGATGAGCTGCTCGTGCGTATGGGCGAGATTCAAGAGGAGCTGGAAATCGGCGATTTTTATTTGATCGATGTAAAAGTCGACGAAATGGCAAACGGTCTAGGCTTAAATGCAATCGGTCTTGACCGTGACGTAACAGCTCTCAGTGGCGGACAAAGGACAAAGGTTCTTCTAGCCAAGCTTCTCCTTGAAAAACCAGGCGTTTTGCTGCTCGATGAGCCGACGAACTACTTGGATGAAGAGCATATCAACTGGTTGACTAACTACCTGAAAAACTATCCGCATGCTTTTGTTCTCATCTCGCATGAAACAAGCTTCATGAATCAGGTTGTCAACGTTATTTATCATCTTGAATTCACGAAGCTGACTCGTTATTCGGCGAACTATGATAAATTCCTTGAGATGGCAGATTTGAACAAAGCGCAGCATATCGACGCATACGAGAAGCAGAAGGATTTTATTAAGAAGCAAGAGGAGTTTATTCAAAAGAATAAAGCTCGTGCTTCGACTTCGGGAAGAGCGAAGAGCCGGGAAAAGCAGCTTGATCGTATTGACCGTATCGATAAGCCGGAAGAAGCAGCAAAACCAACCTTTCAATTTAAAGAATCCAGAACAAGCGGCAAAACGGTATTTGAAGCTGAGGGCATGGTTATTGGCTACAACCGGCCGCTTTTGCCCGAGATGAGTATGGTCATTGAACGTGGAGATAAAATTGCAATCGTTGGTTGTAACGGCGTAGGAAAATCAACGCTGCTAAAAACCATACTCGGCGTAATCCCGCCGCTTGACGGCAAGACTTATCTTGGCGATTATTTAAATGCAGCATACTTTGAACAGGAAGCTAAAGCGCCGACCATGACTCCGCTTGAGGACGTTTGGGATGAGTTTTCATTTATGAACCAGCATGAAGTACGTGCTGCACTTGCCCGCTGCGGTTTGAAAAACGAGCATATTACGCGCGCGCTCAACCAGCTCAGCGGGGGCGAGCAAGCTAAAGTGCGTCTTTGCAAGCTGATGATGCGCGAGAGCAACTGGATATTGTTCGATGAGCCGACGAACCATTTGGATGTTGTCGCCAAAGCGGAACTGAAACGCGCGCTCAAGGCTTACAAAGGTACAGTTGTGCTCGTCTCTCATGAGCCTGAATTTTATGAGGATTGGGTAACCAAAACTTGGGATGTAGAAGCTTGGGCGATGCAAACGCAAAGCTAATAATAAGCTGCGGTAACGCATGCTGCGGCAAGCGGTGATGCTTGCTGCAATCGCCGGTCTACTTTTCCAGTAGATCGGCTTACTTGCATTTGTGAAACGTCTTCATTATGATAAATTTAAGCGTTCTTGTAGAAGAATGTCACGAAGTTTGATTTGAAAATCGATTATTTACAACTGGAAGCAGGTGTACCTCAAAGATGAAAGAACATATTCTTGTCGTAGAAGATGAAGCTGGTATTTCTCGTATACTTCAGCTTGAACTAGAGCATGAGGGCTATACGGTGGGCACAGCCGCCGATGGTCGAACAGGCTATGAAATGGCATCAACAGGGGAGTGGGGACTTGTTCTGCTTGATGTGATGCTTCCTGAAATGAGCGGAATTGAAGTATTGCGATTATTGCGGCAAGCGGGCAATCCCGTACCTATCATATTATTAACCGCACGTGATACCGTGCCGGACAAGGTAAGCGGCTTCGAACACGGTGCCAATGACTATATTACGAAACCGTTTGCGATGGAGGAGCTGCTGGCCCGTGTGCGCAACATACTGCGTATATTCCAGCAATATCCGAAGGAAGCGGAAGGTTCGGACATGATAAAAGTTGGCGATTTGACGATTGAGCTGCGGACTCGAAAAGTTTACCGCAAGGATATTTTGATCGAATTAACGCCGCGAGAGTTCGAGCTGCTCGTATATCTCGTAGAGAATAAAAATGACGAGAAGTCCCGCGAAGATATTTTATCCGAGGTTTGGGGCTATGATTTTATCGGTGAAACGAATCTTGTCGATGTTTATATACGTTATTTGCGCCAGAAACTGGACAAGGGTTATCGTCATAAGCTAATTCATACGGTACGCGGAGTCGGTTATATGATTAAGGAGCCGGATGCATGACACTGCGCAAACGGTTTACGCTTTTTACAATTTTCTGGCTCATCTTTATTTTGATTCTCTTTAATATATTCGTATACTTTTACGTCATCAAAATTACGACGGAAAGCGAAGAAGAGGTTATTGCGAATAAGGTGAATCTCATGCTTGAGAATCCCCGAATTCAGAGCGGTCGAGGACTGAACTCTCCGGAGCTGCTCAATGAGTATTACAACGTTAACGAAATGATCCGCATTATTGCGCCTAATAACAGAGTAGTCAATATAACCGGCTCAAACGAGCTGCTGCAAGAGCTTCCTGCTGCCTTTGAGACTCATCACCATACGGGGATGATTACGAAGGGCGGAGAACGTATCTTGTTCATGCGGGTTCCGTTGTATGACGGAAATCGCGTCATTGCGATGCTTGAGGTTAATCGAATACTGGATGAGCTTGATAATTACTTGCAGGTATTGGTTGCGGCGCTAAGCGTGACCAGCGGCGGAGCCATCTTGTTTGCCATATTCGGCACCTATTGGTTCACGTCCAGACTGACGGCGCCTATTCAACAAATGGTGAATACAATGAGGGAAATTGATCGAAGCGGCAAGCTCAGGCAGATCGAGCTGAGCAGCCGGGAAGAATCTGCGGAGCTCCTTCAGCTTGTCCGTGCATTTAATCAAATGATCGAACGGCTCGATCGTACCTTTGCAAAACAGAAGCAGTTCGTTGCAGATGCCTCTCATGAGCTGAAAACACCTTTAACCGTTATCAGCAGCTATGCAGGCATGTTGAAGCGCTGGGGGCGGGATGATGAGAATTTGCGGAATGAAGCTATCGAGGCCATTGATAAGGAAGCTAATCGACTGCAGAACTTAACAAAATCGATGCTGATGCTGGCGGAGGCTGAGCAAGAGGATTGGCTCCGACAGGAGCTGTTTGATGTTGTCCAGGTTGTCGATGAGCTTGCGACAATGCTGCAAACGACGTTTGGACGTCCAATCAGGGTGAAGGCGATGTCCAAGGTGGTGCGGATGGTTGGTGATAAGGATAAAATTAGACAGCTTCTTGTCATTTTGCTGGACAATGCCATTAAATATTCGAAGGACCCGATAGACATTACGATAACGCTCGTTAGGCATATCGTAAAAATCGAGGTTAAGGATAAAGGAATGGGTATTCCTGAGAATGAAATTCCCCATTTATTTGAACGTTTCTATCGTGTTGACGGTGCAAGAAGCCGTGCGACTGGCGGTGTGGGACTCGGACTATCGATCGCGAAACGAATTATTGATCTGCATGAGGGAAAGGTAGATGTCTTTAGTTTGCCGGATTTAGGCACGACGATTACTCTGCAGTTTAAGCAGCGTAAACAATAACATAGCGAGGGGGTCTTTCCCGAAAATGAAATTTCGTACGGCTGCCGTTCAATATAAGCTAGCTGACATTGATTCATTTGAGCAATTCGCGGAGCAAGTGACTCATTATGTGCGAAATGCATCTGAATACGGCGTACAATTTATTTTATTTCCAGAGTTTATTACAACGCAATTAATGTCTATCGGCGATGAGCAAGGAAACGCGCTTACTATCGACCGCCTTCCTGATTTCACGGAAGATTACTTGCATTTATTCGGCTCTTTGGCAGTTGAATATAGGGTTTATATTATAGGCGGGACCCATGTCATCAAAACGGCTGATAATAGTCTTCGCAATGCTGCCCATCTCTTTCATCCCGATGGCAAAATTGATGTCCAGCATAAAATTCATATCACGCCATCGGAAGTGGAGGGCTGGAATATGTCGGCGGGTGAAGGTCTTGAAGTGTTTGAGACCGCGTACGGCACCATTGCAATGCTTACCTGCTACGATATTGAATTCCCGGAAATCGTCCGGATGGCTAGGGCAAAGGGAGCAGACGTCATATTCTGCCCTTCCTGCACAGATGATCGTCATGGCTTCTATCGGGTGAGGTATTGCTGCCATGCCAGAGCCGTTGAGAACCAAGTTTATATTGTTACCACGGGCACGGTTGGTTCGCTTCGCAAGGTAGATCTCATGCGCGCGAATTTTGGGCAAGCTGCTGTGATTGCGCCTAATGATATTCCATTTCCGCCTGCTGGCATATTAAGCGAAGGAATCATCAATGACGATATGCTCGTTGTAGCTGATTTAGATTTGGCGCTGCTGGAGGATGTAAGGTTGAAAGGTGCAGTAACAACTTGGCGCGACCGGCGTACGGACTTATATACGGACTGGCAGTAGTGTAATTATTCGAGTTCATCCTTTTTTTTGGAAGGCGGCTTGGGATGCGCAAAGAGCTGTACTTATATGTAAAAGACAAACCTCAAAAAACAGTTATACGTAATTATGGTCAGGCTGATTTTGAGGCATTAATCGATGTTCAACGTGCAAGCTTTCCTCCGCCATTTCCTGAGGAGCTATTGTGGAATGTCGATCAGCTCTCCGAACACGTTAACCGTTTTCCGGAAGGTGCGTTGTGTGCAGAGGTTGACGGCATCCTGATCGGCTCGATGACCGGTCTCTTGGTCAATATGAATGAGTACGGCCATACGCATGATTGGGAAACCGTTACCGACGGCGGATATATACGCAATCACAATCCGGCAGGAGATACGCTGTACATTGTGGATATTTGTGTGATTCCGGAATTTAGGAAATCAGGAATTGGCAAATGGCTGATGCAGTCGATGTATGAGACCGTTGTACAGCTTGGACTCCTCAGACTCCTCGGAGGTGGTCGCATGCCTGGTTATGGACCTCGTGCCCATGAAATGACGCCGGAGTCCTATTTGGAAAAAGTGCTGAGCGGAGATTTGAAAGATCCTGTAATAACCTTTTTGCTTAGATGCGGTCGCATGCCAATCGGCATCGCCCACGGATATTTAGAAGATGAACAGTCCAACAACTGTGCAGCCATTATGGAATGGCGAAATCCGTTCAAATAAAGGAGATATACGAAAATGCTGACCTATCATCGGATTACATCCATTGAGGATCCTTATTTTGTTCCCCTACATAAGCTTTTGCAAACGATTTTTCCTCCTGAGGAAGTTCTAGCATATGATCTTTGGAGAGAGCCTCTTGAGGATCAAGCGATTCATGTCTATGTTGCCATTCATGAGGGAGAAGTAGTCGGATCAACGGAATACCGTTATTATCCGGAGCTTCGCGTAGCGATGACTGATTTTACGATAATAGGCAAGCCTTCCTTAGGTATTGGGAGATTTCTGCTTCGTAACCGCGAGCGTGATTTGGCTAAGCTCGCCGTGCAATCGGGTACCTCGCCAATCGGTATGTTTGCCGAAGTGTATGATCCTTACCGTGCAGAAGAGCATGCTTTCGGCGGCGTTTCGCCAATGAATCCGTTTGTACGCCGTGAAGTGCTCTCGCATATCGGTTATAAGCGAATTGATATCGCATATGTTCATCCTTCCTGGGACCACGAGGGTCAAGCCGTTTCTGAATTAGATTTATGCTTCCTGCCGCAGGATGATGAAATGACTTCCATTGATGCTGCCCTTGTTGCTGAATTTCTAGATGGGTATTATGCTGCCTTGCCGAACAAGCCAGAGGAATGGTTACGCATGGTTGAGAAAATTCGTGCTGCGGATACATTAGAGCTGCTGCCGCTATGACGAAACTTATCTTCAGAGGAAATGGTGATTCAATGGGCGTACCTCGCATTTATTGTGATTGCGAAGTATGCGCTGAAGCTAGAAACACGGGGATCAACCGTCGCCTGCGTTCATCTGTCCAAATCGAGGATGAGGATGCAGGAACGATATGGATTGACTGTGGACCAGATTTCGCAAAGCAATTAGAAGCAGCCGAATTGAGAGAAATTGATACACTGCTCATTACTCATGCTCATTTTGATCATATCGGGGGTCTAGTGGAGTGGGCGGACGCCTGTCGCTGGACTAATAAAAAAGGCCGTGCATACGCACCGGCTGAAGTAATTAAAGAGATTTTGGATCGGTTTCCATGGCTTGGAAATCAAATTCAATTTCAGTCATTTGATCAACCAATTCAGTTGGGTAAATGGAAGGTATCTAGCTGGCGAGTCAATCACGGAAAAAATGGTTATGCATACGCCTTTCGTTTCGAGAACGATAATACGGACTTTAAGTGGGTTTATTGTTCCGACTCGATCGGCTTGACGGAGGAACAGCAAGAGAAGTTGGCGGCTTTAGATTTACTTGTACTTGGAACCAGCTTCTATCATGAGCCATTCGCCTACGAAACGAGATCAGTTTATGACGTGGTGGAGGCGATCGAGCTAGTCCATAAATGGAAACCAAAGCGGACGATACTCACTCATATGTCTCATGACATTGATATTCGAAGAACCTATAATCTGCCTGAGCATATCCGTTTTTCTCACACGGGATTAAAGATTACCCTGTAGGTTCGATAATGGATACCTAAGGCTTGACAAACAGCTCGTCTTTTTTGTACATTATTTAGGTAACATCTAATCATTTATGAATTACGCTTAAAGGGGAAATTTTAATGTTTGCTGGTGTCCTTAACTCATAAATTGGATATGGTCAGATGCATTATGGTCTTGCGAATCAGGCTTGGCGTTTTTTTATGCCCTGCTGCAAGGCTCTATTTCGTGATCTGGCACCAAGAGTTATGGACATGAGGATTTCCGCCTGAAGCTAGTCGACAGCGGCCCAATCACCGTGCTACCACAGCACGGTTTTTTTGTACCCATTTTTAGGAAAACGTTTATTATGAGCGTTTGGAAATGGGATTGGAGCTTAGTCGATTGAGACAGAAGTGGAACGCACCCGCGTTCTATTTCTGTCTTTTTTTTATTCAAAATTAGAGGAGGCTATAAAAATGAATGAAGCATCTTGGCGAAGATTGGAATTTGATAAAGTTAAGGAAGCTATGATTAGCTTTACCGTATCGCCTGCTGGCCGGCAATTAGCAGGGCGTCATGAGCCTAGCGCAAAGCAGCGTCAGGTTGAAGCATGGCTGCAGGAGACGGAGGAAGCTGCGCTTTTGCTTGGAAGCGGGGCAAGCATCCCGTTATCCGCAATGGATGGCATCGATCCTTTCTTGGCGCTACTGGGCAAAGGGCGCATCTATAACGAACAAGAAATGGAGCAGCTGTCGGTATGGCTGACATCCGTCGTGCAAATGAAAAAATATATGTACAGTAAGCGCGACATCGCACCAACGATAGCGTCTTACGCTGAGTCCATGTATGATTGCCCCGTCCTGCGTGAAGAATTGAACCGCTGCATACGCTATGGCTTAATTACGGATCAAGCGAGCGCCGATCTTGCTTATATCCGCAGGCATATCTATGCATCTGAAGATAAAATTCACAAAAAGATGGAGCATGCTTTAAACAAATACCGGTCTTCCTTGCAGGAACCGGTCATTAGCAAACGGCGTGACCGTTTTGTCATAGCAGTCAAAAGGGAGCTGCGAAAGCAGGTACCTGGAACCGTATGGGACGAATCTGCAAGCGGGCAGACTCTGTTCATTGAGCCGCTCGATGTGGCTGATCTTCAGGTCGAGCTGCAGCAATGGAAGGCTGAAGAGGAGCGGGAACGCACGGTCATATTAGCTCGGCTATCCGAGCTGGCAGAATCGTTTTCCTCGGAGCTGTTTCGCAATGTAGAGGCAATGGCATCCTTTGATTTTATAACTGCCCGTGCCAAGCTTTCACGTTTCTACGACGGAAAAAAAATCAGGCTGTCCGAACAGCCGGTCATCCGGCTCGTAAGTGCCCGCCATCCATTGTTAGGCCATGCCAGCATACCGCTTCATGTCGAGCTAGGCTATAACTGGAAGCAGCTTATTATTACGGGGCCCAATACAGGGGGAAAAACCGTAACCTTGAAAACCATTGGCCTGTTTGTGCTGATGGTGCAATCCGGTTTATTGGTTCCCGCAGATGAAGGAAGCGAAATCGGTGTGTTCCATCAGGTAATTGCGGATGTAGGCGATGGCCAAAGTCTTGAGCAATCGCTAAGCACATTCTCGTCTCATATCACCGTTCTGAAGGAAATGCTTCAAGCGGCCGGTCCAAGGTCGCTGCTTTTGCTTGATGAGCTTGCAGCAGGCACAGATCCTTCAGAAGGAATCGCTCTCTCCATCGCTTTATTGGAGCAGCTTCTAAAGCGCGGGGCCTTAGCGGCGGCTACGACGCATTTCAATGAAATCAAAGCATTTGCTGCTCGTACGGCAGGCTGCCAAAACGGGAAAATGGCCTTTGACGCAGAAACGTTAAAGCCGCTCTATCGATTAGAAATGGGGGAAGCAGGAGACAGCCATGCTTTTGCGATAGCCAGGCGGTTCGGATTGCCAGAGGAAGTATTGCTTCGCGCAGAGGAATTGTTAGAGAAGAAGGATCGCAACGCTTCTGAATCTTTCGAGAAGTCAACTCCTAAGCAATCAAACCACTCAGGTGAACGGAAAAGTACGCAATACGCAGCAACTGAGGGAGCAGGCTCGAATAAAAATGCAAGCGGGAATCCGGAAGAGGTTACCGTAAAAGCGTCAGCCAAGCCTTTCGTAAAAGGGGACGCCGTCTGGATTTACCCGATTAACCGAATGGGGGTTGTTTATCGTCCTGCCGATGAACGCGGTAATGTGATTGTTCAAGTCCAGGGGCAAAAGCTTACTTTTAATCACAAGCGCATGAAGCTTTATATCCCGAAAACAAAGCTTTACCCGGATGAGCAATATGATTTGGATATTGTGTTCGAATCCAAGGAAAACAGAAAAGCACGAAAGCTGATGAGCCGCAAGCATGTGGACGGTCTTGCGATTGTTACGCCAGAAGAAGATATTTATTGATCTTGCAGGAAAAGATTAGGGAGACCAAAATCCGTTATCGATTTAGATTTGTGGCTCCCTGCTTCTCCACCTGCGGTTAGTCCTTGCCAAAAGGTATCGGCTTTTTATTGATTCAACTAATCTCGGCTTTGGATAACCAGTAATAACCCTTCTTTGATTTCGATGCGGCCAACTGCCGAGAGCAGAACGTTACTGATTCCAAGGGATTGCCCAATTGATAATTCTGCATCCGTGAGCGGGTATTGGAAGCCTGTCAGCGTAATGCCTTTTACTTGCAAAGACAGAGGGAGCAGGGAAACGTTTGGATAGCCTAGCTGCTCAATCGTCGCTTGATCCGTTAACAGTGTAATTTTATTATGTTCGTCAATGATGGTAGCAGGAACCTTTTGCTGTGCGGCTAGAGCAAGTAAATGCACATTTGCAAGCGAATGGTCGAACCTTGTTCCAAGAGCGCCGAGCAGGACGAGCTCCCGGGGCTGCATATCCAAGGCAAGCCTAACGGCCATTTCCGTATCGGTATAGTCTTTGTCAATGGGGTCGCAAGCTATGGTCTGGCCGCTTTTCGTTCGAATGATGGCCAGCTCATCTTCCGAAACCGAATCAAAATCACCGATTGAAATATCCGGGCGAAAGCCCTGGGAAATTAGAAAGCGGGCACCGCTATCGGCCCCGATGAGCAAATCAGCGGATTTTATATATTCAAGGGCAAAGGCGCCGAGCTGGCCGCCTGTGCAAATCGCGATACGAGGCTGCATAACATATTATCCTTTCTTCCAGGCAGAATTGACTTCAAACATTTTAAGTATAAAGCCTTTTGTCCCCTAAAAACTAGAGGCAGCCCAATTAAGCCGTCATGCTGTAGTCGGATTCTGCGAAATTTGTCGTTGCGAAACCGCAGGCTCCCAGCTAAAATGGTGAAGGAAAGTACCGACGAATCAGGTCGGTTCATGGACGGGAAGCGAGGAGTTAAAGCAGTGAGTATGGACATTTTTGGGATTTTCAGTATTATCGGGACAGTTGCCTTCGCTGTCAGCGGAGCGATTGTGGCGATGGAGGAAGAGTACGATATTTTGGGCGTGTTCGTACTAGGCTTGGTAACGGCATTCGGCGGAGGGGTTGTACGTAATTTATTGATCGGTATGCCGGTAACATCGCTATGGAATCAAGGTTATTTGTTCAAAATAGCAATGATCGCAATGACGATTGCGTTTCTCTTGCCGGTCGTATGGATCCAGCGGTGGCGCAAAAGCGAAGCTTTTTTCGATGCGATTGGTTTATCGGCGTTTGCCATCCAAGGTGCATTATATGCCACGCAAATGAAGCATCCCCTAAGCGCGGTTCTTGTTGCGGCAATGCTTACTGGAATCGGCGGCGGAATTATTCGCGACGTGTTGGCAGGGCGCAAGCCGCTAGTGCTCAAGGACGAGATTTATGCCGTTTGGGCCATGCTGGCAGGCCTTGTGGTCGGACTTGGATGGGTTAAATCGACCTTGGAGCTCTTATTTTTATTTGTTGTTATCATTAGCTTCCGTATGCTTTCGGTATATTACAAATGGAAGCTTCCCCGTCGATCGCTTCATATTGATACCACTCATGAACAGCAGAAAAGAGGTAACTCATGAAAGCACATATTTTGTTTGTATGCTTAGGCAATATATGCCGCTCGCCGATGGCTGAAGCAGTTATGCGGCATCAAGTGGAACAAGCTCATTTAGCCGACCGTATTGAGGTTGATTCTGCTGGAACCGGAGATTGGCATTTGGGACATCCTCCGCATGAAGGCACTAGGAAGCTGCTGGATCAGCATCAAATTTCTCATCAGGGCATGAAGGCTAGATTGGTCGCTGAGAGTGATTTCGAATCCTTTGATTATATTGTGTGTTTGGATACGAAAAATCTCCGCGATGTCCGTGAGCTTCTTGAGAAAGCAGGAATCGAGGAGAGCGGGGCCAAGCTATTTACTTTTATGGAGCTTCTTCCGGATAGGGGAATAGCTGATGTGCCTGATCCTTATTATGACGGAAACTTTCCATTTGTTTTTGAACTGGTGGACAGCGGCTGCAAGGAGCTGCTGAAACGGATTCAAGCGGATATGAAATTTGTTTAAGATGGTGTTTTAAAAAAAGAAGCTGTTCAGCAGTTCCGAATGGAGACTGCTAAACAGTTTCTTTTTTTGAATATATAAGAATTTATAAGTTTTCACTTATAAATGTGCTTATATATCTCCGCGAAACGATAGCTTTTGCCACTGTGGACGGACGGCGATAGCCGTTTACGCTTGATTTATTCTACTTCGATAAAATAAGTGAGGGCTTGATCAAGCTCTTTTTGCCAGAAGCCCCATTGATGCTTGCCATCCTTCTCTTCGTAGAAAATCGTGGCTTGCTTCAACTCCAGCAGCGCCTTAGCGTTCCGATTCAAAGCAACGAAATCGAACACGCCTCGGTCCGTCTCATATGCGTCCTCTTGAAGTCCAACAATCATATAAATAGTCAGCCAGCTCAGATCGCCGGCCTCTGAAATTATATTTTGCGAGACGCCGTAGTATGCGCCAGATAAAGACATCACTCGCGTAAACAGATGTGGATAGGTTAGCGCTAAATGCAGCGATACCGAGCCGCCAAGTGAATCTCCAGCAAGCAAGCGATGCTCTGGTTGCTGTCTTACGGCATAGCGCTCTTCAACGAATGGTAGCAGCTCTTCAGCGAAAAAGCGGATATAGTTTGCATGTCGATTGCCGCCCGGCGTGTATTCCTCCGTACGAAGTTTTTTGTCGACGTCAACGCCTACGATAATGAAGGGCTCCAGGCCTTCGTCCAAAATCAACCGGGTAGCCGTCGTTGCGATACGTCCGAAGTTGAAAAAATCCTCTCCGTCCTGACAGTATACGACAGGGTAGCTCAATACCTCGTTATAGCCAGGCGGCAAAAATATACGTAAATTTCGAGCTTGTTCCGGCAGGAAACGGCTTGGCACGGTTTCCTTCACTATCTTTCTTTTTAAATAGCGCTCATCTGTCATAGCTTTCTCTCCTCATGTTTTAATTCATTGAATGGAAACGTACGGTTGTGGGTAAACAATAGAAAGGTAATCATGGGAATCGCATCTATTTCTGTCTTGTTGTATTATGCTGTTATACTAAAAAAATAAGTCTGTAGCATATACAATTTCTTAAGAGAATGATGAGAATCAGCGAAAAAACAACGGTTTTTTTGTTTTTTGCTTTGACCATTTTCGTTAAACAGGTTTATAATAATTCTATAACAGAGGTAAACGATTTTCAAATATTTCGATTGAGGTGAGCGTTCAAAATGAGCAAATTGCCATACGAAGTTCAAACGGAACCGGTAACTCCGCTATCTGTCTTGTCACTCGACGGGGAAGTTGTTAATCCGGATTTATTGCCGGCTTTGTCTGATGATCAACTAAAAGAAGTTATGTACCGCATGGTATTTACCCGTACTTGGGATGAGCGCGCTGTTAACCTTGGCCGTCAAGGTCGCCTAGGTTTCTACGCTCCTGTATCCGGTCAAGAAGCATCGATGGTAGGCAGTGAGTATGCACTAAACAAAGACGATTTTATTTGCCCGGGATACCGTGATATGCCGCAGCTGGTATGGCATGGCCTTCCGCTTTACCAAGCTTTCCTATATTCCCGTGGTCACCAAGAAGGCGGACGTATTCCTGAGGATGTACATGTCCTTATGCCGCAAATTATTATTGGAGCACAAATTTTGCATGCAACAGGCGTTGCAATGGCATTTAAGAAAAAGAATGAAAAGCGTGTAGCTATCACATATACAGGCGACGGCGGTTCGTCAGAGGGCGACTTCTACGAAGGCATGAACTTTGCAGGCGCTTATAAACTGCCAGTAATCTACGCCGTTCAAAATAATGGTTATGCCATTACGACACCGTTCGCTAAGCAAACTGCTGCGCTGTCCATCGCGCACAAAGCTGTAGCAGCCGGTATCAAAGGCGTTCAAGTAGACGGAATGGACGTGCTTGCCGTTATTAAAGCTGTTCAAGAAGCTGCAGAGCGCGGCCGCAACGGTGAAGGCGCTACTTTGATCGAGCTGATCACTTACCGTTTCCGTCCGCATTCCATGGCGGATGACGCGACAAAATACCGTACAAAAGAAGAAGAAGCGGAATGGGCGCTTAAAGATCCGCTTGTTCGTTTTGGCAAATATTTGGAGAAAAAAGGTTTGTGGACGGAAGAAGATACAAACCGCGTGAAAGAAGAAGCAAAAGCAACGGTTAACGAGCACATCAAAAAAGCTGAATCGGTTGAAAAAATGACTGTAGCAGGCTTGATCGATAGCATGTTTGAAACAACACCGCAGCACTTGGAAGCACAAAAGGCCGATTTTCAATAGTAGAGGAGGAACAGACGATCATGGCTCAAATGAATATGTTGGAAGCAATTCGCGATGCGATGCGCGTAGAACTTAAACGTGACTCAAACGTTGTCATCTTCGGTGAGGACGTAGGTAAAGTCGGCGGAGTATTCCGTGTGACAGAAGGTTTGCAAGAAGAGTTTGGCGAAGATCGCGTATTCGATACGCCGCTTGCCGAGTCTGCACTTGCAGGTATGGCAGTAGGGATGGGCTTGCAAGGCTTCCGTCCAATCGCAGAAATTCAATTCGTAGGCTTTATATATGAAGCACTTGACCAAATGTTTGTCCAAGCTGCACGTATGCGTTACCGCTCTGGCGGCCGCTACAATTCGCCAATCGTATTCCGTACGCCTTTCGGCGGCGGCGTAAAAGCGGCAGAGCTGCACACGGATTCGCTAGAAGGTCTTGCGATTCAAACACCGGGAATCAAGGTAGTCATTCCTTCGAACCCTTACGATGCAAAAGGGTTGATGATTTCGGCAATTCGCGATAATGATCCTGTATTCTTCATGGAGCATTTAAATTTGTATCGTGCGTTTAAAGCTGACGTTCCTGAAGGAGAATATACCGTTGAGATCGGTAAAGCGAACGTAGTTCGCGAGGGTAGTGACGTTACAATCATTACTTATGGCCTTATGGTTCATACAGCAGTGAAAGCAGCGGAAGAGCTTGAGAAAACAGGAGTAAAAGCGGAGGTAATTGATCTTCGTTCGCTTGTTCCGCTTGATATCGATACTATCGTTGCTTCGATCAAAAAAACGAACCGCGCGATTGTCGTTCAAGAAGCACAAAAAACATCCGGCGCAGCGGCGGAAGTAATCGCTCAAATCAATGAAAATGCAATTCTTCACTTGGAAGCTCCAGTACTTCGCGTAGCTGGACCGGATACCGTTTATCCGTTTGCTCTTGTTGAGGATGCGTGGCTTCCTTCGGTAGCTCGTATCTCTGCAGCGGTTCAAAAAGTTCTGAACTTTTAAAGGAGGTTACTAGCGGTGGCTAAATTCGAATATCGTTTCCCGGAGCTTGGCGAAGGTTTGCACGAAGGCGAAATCATTAAAGTGCATATCAAAGTCGGCGATACGGTTACAGATGATGACATTATTATGGAAGTTCAAAACGACAAAGCGATCGTTGAAGTACCTTGCCCAGTAAACGGTAAAGTGCTTGAAGTGCTTGTAAAAGACGGTCAAGTCTGCCACGTTGGCGAGATTGTGGCTTTGATTGATGCAGAAGGTGAATTGCCTGAGCAAGCAGCACCAGCAGAAGAGGCTCCTAAAGCAGAAGCGCCTGCAGCAGCGGCAGCACCGGCAGTTGAAGCTCCTAAGGCAGAAGCGCCTGCAGAAGCTCCAGCGGCAGCCCCTAAAGCAACTGGCGGTCTTGTGCTTGCAACGCCAAGTATTCGCAAGTTTGCGCGCGAGAAGGGTGTAGACCTGACTCAAGTCGGCGGAACTGGCAAGAATGGCCGCATTACCCGCGAAGATGTTAACGGTTTTGGCGGCGCGCCTGCAGCTGTTTCTGCGGATGCAGCTCCGGCAGTTGAACAATCGAGCAATGCTGAAGTTGCGCCAAAAGGTGCAGGCGATGCTAAACCAGCGCAAACCGTTTCCGGATCGGCTTACCGTCCAGAAGAGCGCGTACCGTTCAAAGGTATTCGTAAAATTATTGCCAACGCAATGTCCAAATCGGTGTACACGGCTCCTCACGTAACCATTATGGACGAAGTTGACGTTACGGAACTTGTCGCTCTTCGTGCTAAATATAAACCTTATGCAGAGAAAAAAGGCTCCAAGCTTACTTACTTGCCGTTCATCGTGAAAGCTCTCGTGGCTGCTTGCCGTGAGTTCCCGATCTTGAACTCGACGCTTGATGAAGCTAACCAAGAAATCGTATTACGCAAATATTACAATATCGGTATCGCAACCGATACAGATAACGGTCTAATCGTGCCTGTAATCGAAGATGCAGACCGTAAAAACTTGTTCAAAATCGCGGATTCGATTCGTGATCTAGCTGCTCGCGGCCGCGACGGCAAACTTGCTGCCAACGAATTGAAAGGCAGCACGATTTCTATCTCGAACATTGGTTCGGCTGGCGGTATGTTCTTCACTCCAGTTATCAATTTCCCTGAGGTTGCTATTCTGGGTACGGGCAGAATTACGGAAAAAGCGATTGTTCGCAACGGCGAAATCGTTGCTGCTCCTGTAATGGCTCTTTCCCTTAGCTTTGACCACCGTCTAATCGACGGCGCAACAGCACAAAACTTTATGAATTACATCAAAACACTTCTGGGCCAACCAGAATTGTTCATAATGGAGGTATAAGATATGGTCGTAGGTGATGCTTCCCTTGACATTGACACTCTAGTCATTGGTGCGGGTCCAGGCGGTTATGTAGCAGCAATCCGTGCTGCTCAGCTTGGTCAGAACGTACTTATCGTGGATAAAGAATATGTGGGCGGCGTATGCTTGAACGTGGGCTGTATTCCATCGAAAGCACTTATCTCTGCTTCCCATCAATATGAGTCAATCAGCCACGCTTCCGCTTTCGGTATCGAAGTAGGCGAAGCGAAAGTTGACTTTACTAAAGTACAAGAGTTTAAAGCGGGTATCGTCAAGAAATTGACTGGCGGCGTTGCTTCACTTTTGAAAGCAAACAAAGTCCAATATTTCCAAGGCGAAGTTATGTTTATTAACGAAAACGAAGCGCGTGTTTTCAACGATCAAGAAGCGCCGCGTTACCGTTTCAAAAACTGCATTATTGCTACAGGTTCACGTCCTATTGAACTAAAAGCATTCCCTTACGGCGGCCGAATCGTTTCATCTACTGGCGCATTGTCCTTACCTGAAATTCCAAAAAGCCTTGTCGTAATCGGCGGCGGCTACATCGGAATCGAGCTTGGTCAAATGTATTCCAAATTCGGCACTAAAGTAACCGTAATTGAAGGTTCGGATGCGATCTTGCCGGGCTTTGACAAAGATATGTCTTCAATCGTCGCGAAGAAACTGAAAAGCACGAAAGTCGATATTATTACCGGCGCACAAGCAAAAGGCGCTGAGCAAACGGATAAAGACGTTACTGTAACTTATACAGTTGGCGATAAAGAAGAAAAAGTAACGGCAGATTACTTGCTTGTAACGGTAGGACGTCGTCCAAATACCGATGGTGAGCTTGGTCTTGACCTTATTAATGTTAAGCTGTCCGATCGAGGATTAGTTGAAGTTGATGAGCAGTGCCGTACGAACATTCCGCATATCTTCGCAATTGGCGACATCATTGCAGGACCTGCTCTTGCACACAAAGCAATGTATGAAGGCCGCGTTGCCGCTGAAGCCATTTCAGGTCAAGCTAGCGTGATTGACTATAAATGCGTACCAGCTGTTTGCTTCTCTGATCCGGAATGCGCAAGCGTCGGTCTAAGCGAGAAAGAAGCGAAAGACAAAGGCCACAATGTTAAAGTCGGCAAATTCCCGTTCGCTATCAATGGACGCGCAATGTCGCTTAATGCTAACGAAGGTTTTGTTAAGCTCGTATCCGATGCAGAGTCAGGTCTTTTACTCGGCGCGCAAATTATCGGTCTTGAAGCTTCCAATATGATCGCTGAGCTTGCTTTGGCAATCGAAATGGGTGCAACACTTGAGGATATCGCGCTTACGATTCATGCGCATCCTACGCTTGGTGAGATCGTACTTGACGCAGCTGAAGTTGCGTTAGGTCACCCTATTCATACTTTCATAAAATAATCGGAATTATCGCTGTTCATCAGCGCACAAAGAGGTCACGCGGCTCCCCAGCCGACGGGGCCTCTTTGTGCTTCATGAGCATCCAATCCAACATAAAGGGGCAAATTGACACATGGAAGAAACGGTGAAACCTGCAAGCGAATCTAGAACGATTATGACGCAGCTTATATTTCCGCTGGATACAAACCCTTACGAGACGATGTTTGGCGGCAAGGTAATGGAGTATATGGATAAAGTTGCTGCCATTGCAGCCATGCGTCATGCCCGTATGCAGGCCGTTACCGCTTCTACGGACAGCCTTGATTTTTTGGCTCCGATTCGGGTAGGCGAGGTCATTGAGGTTGAAGCATTTGTTACCTGGACTAATCGCAGTTCAATGGAAGTATATGTGTCTGTTGTATCTGAAAATTTGTTCAGTGGTCTACGGAAAACGACCGTTACCGCCTTTTTTACTTTTGTTGGATTAGATGAAAACGGTAAACCGGCTCTTGTCCCAACCGTTGTTCCGGTAACAGATGAGGAAAAGAAGCTGCATGCGTCTGCACCTGAGCGATATGCACTTCGGAAGAAACGAAAGCAGGACAGACAACGCGGATAATGGTATAATTAATTGTTATTTTTACGATTTTTGTTTCATGATTGGAGTGTGATATCCGGATGAGTAGAAGCGAGCAAACCTATTTGCAATTGTTAAAATATGTTTTAGAGCAAGGAACAAAGAAGGAAGATCGCACAGGTACGGGGACAATCTCTACCTTTGGTTATCAAATGCGATTTGATCTGAGCGAGGGCTTCCCCTTGCTCACGACAAAACGTGTTCCTTTTCGGCTTATTGCCAGTGAGCTAATCTGGTTTATTCAAGGAGATACGAATATTCGTTATCTGCTTCAACACAATAATAATATTTGGAACGAATGGGCATTTAAGAGATGGATCGAAAGCGATGCGTACGCGGGCCCCGACATGACGAACTTTGGTTTACGGGCGCAATCCGATGCCGATTTTGCAGCCGAGTACGATCAGCAAATGGAATTGTTTAAACAGCGAGTACTGTCAGATGATCAATTTGCAGAGGAATTTGGAGAACTTGGCAATGTATACGGCAAGCAGTGGAGGGAGTGGAAGACCTCTAAATGCGAAACGATCGATCAGCTAAAAGATGTCATCCAGACGATAAAGAATAACCCGGATTCGAGAAGGCTGATTGTCTCTGCTTGGAATCCGGAGGATGTGCCGAGCAATATGGCGCTGCCTCCATGCCATACGATGTTTCAATTTTACGTGACGGACGGAAAGCTGTCCTGTCAGCTCTACCAGCGTAGTGCGGATATATTTCTCGGCATTCCGTTTAATATTGCGAGCTATGCGCTGCTAACACACATGATTGCTCATGAATGCGGCCTTGAAGCAGGGGACTTTATCCATACGCTCGGAGACGCACATATCTATACAAATCATTTGGAACAGATCGATATGCAGCTTAACCGGGAACCAAAGGCATTGCCTAAGCTCAATCTGAACGCCGATAAAACATCGATCTTTGATTTTACGGTGGAGGATATGAGTATTGAGGGTTACGAGCCGCATCCAGCCATTAAAGCGCCAGTCGCCGTTTAAAGCAAAGATAAGTCTATAGATAGAAAGGTGCAGATGAGGATGGCTGTCACACTAATTGCAGCAATGGATCGAAACCGTACAATCGGCATTGGTAACAAACTTCCCTGGCGCCTGCCAGCGGAAATGGCATTTTTCACGAAATCTACATTAGGGAAAACCGTGTTGATGGGGAGGAAGACGTTCGAATCGCTCCCTAAGCCGCTGAAAGATCGCCAGAATGTCGTTTTGACGCGTCAAAACGATTTTCATCCAGAGGGTTGTGAAATTGTCCATTCGGTTGAGGAAGCACTTGAGCGATATAATGGAAATGAGCTGATTGTGATTGGCGGGGCTGATATCTACGCTCAATTCCTTCCGTTTGCGGATAAGATATTGCTCACGGAAGTCAATGTCGAAATTGAGGGCGGGGATGCGTTTTTTCCAGCATTCTCAGAAACGGAATGGAAGAAAGTGGAATTCGGAGCGCGGGACAGCGACGAAAAGAATAAGTATTCCTTTACGTTTCAGACGTTTATCCGGCAATCCTAGTTGCCTTTGGGGCTAAAAGCGAACATTTGACGAACGATATGTCATAAAGTGCAAATGATTGTACGGATAATCCATTAACGATTTTAGCACTTGAATGCTAGGATGTTGTAAAATAGTAAACGAGTGCTTTTGACAAAATATTCGTTTTTGAGAAAGTTTGTTATTGAATATTTGGCTGATTCCCGATATAGTTTGAAGAGAATTGAAACATAGGTTAACGGGAAATATGGATGGAGGAAATGCGATCATGTCTACACCTACTGGTTTTATGGAATATCAACGCGAACTGCCGGCCGATCGCGACCCGCTGGAGCGTATCAAGGACTGGCAAGAGTTTCATAAGCATTTTTCAGATGAACAGCTAAAGACGCAGGGAGCTCGTTGCATGGACTGTGGTACGCCATATTGCCATACAGGAATCGAACTTGCAGGCTCTGTTTCGGGTTGTCCAGTAAACAATTTGATTCCGGAGTGGAATAACTTGATTTATCGCGGGTTGTGGCGCGAAGCGCTTGACCGTCTGCATAAAACGAATAACTTCCCGGAATTCACAGGCCGCGTTTGTCCGGCTCCATGTGAGGGATCTTGTACGGTTGGATTGATTGGCGATGCAGTTACTATCAAAACCATTGAACAAGCGATCATAGATCGCGGATTTGATGAAGGCTGGGTCGTTCCGCAGCCGCCGAAAGTACGCACAGGCAAACGTATAGCTGTCGTAGGTTCAGGACCTGCGGGTATGGCAACGGCTGCCCAGCTTAACAAAGCAGGTCATACCGTAACCGTATATGAACGCGCAGACCGCATCGGCGGCTTGCTCACTTACGGAATTCCTACAATGAAGCTGGAGAAGCATGTGGTTCAGCGCCGTGTTGATTTGATGACTGCAGAAGGCGTTGAGTTTGTAACCAATACGGAAATCGGCAAAGATATTACTGCTAACGAGCTTGTTGAAAACTTTGACGCTGTTGTACTTTGCGGCGGTTCTACAAGAGCGCGCGACGTTGAGATGGAAGGCCGCGACTTGAACGGCGTTCACATGGCGATGGATTATCTCAATGGCACAATTAAGAGCTACCTTGATTCCAATCTTGAGGATGGGAACTATATTTCCGCAAAAGACAAGGACGTTATCGTTATTGGCGGCGGCGACACGGGTACAGACTGCGTAGCAACTGCTTTGCGCCATGGCTGTAAGTCGGTTACGCAATTCGGTACGCATGCCAAAGCTCCGCTGGAGCGTGATAGCCTAAACAATCCTTGGCCGCAATTCCCGAATGTTTACACGCTTGATTATGCTCAAGAAGAAGCGAAAGCACTATTTGGCGAAGATCCTCGGGCATTCTCCGTATTAACTAAGAAATTTGTCGGTGACGGAAACGGAAACCTGAAAGAACTTCATACCGTTCAAATTGAACGCACAGTTGATGAAACTGGTCGTAAAATATATAGCGAAATTCCAGGAACAGAAAAAGTATGGCCTGCAGATCTCGTATTCATCGCAGTAGGCTTTGAAGGACCTGAAACGACGCTGATCGAACAACTTGGCCTTGCGCAAGACAAACGTACTAATGTAAAAGCAAGATATGGGAAATATACGACAAATGTCGATAAAGTATTTGCTGCAGGCGATATGCGCCGCGGACAAAGCTTGGTTGTATGGGCAATTAACGAGGGCCGCGAAGCAGCCCGCGAGGTAGACAAGTATTTGATGGGAACTTCGATGCTTCCTTAATGGATGAAATAGAAGTCGGCAAGAATAGCTTAATAAGCATGAAGAGAAGCGCCTTCGGGCGCTTTTCTTGATATATAAGAATGTATAAGTTTTCACTTATAAATGTGCTTATTTATCTCCGCGAAACGATAGCTTTTGCCACTGAGGACGGCGACAGCCGTTTACGCTTGATATACAAGAATTCAAACGTAACCACTTAATATTGTGTTTATATTTAAGCGAAACGACTGCTTATGTCTTACAGAACGGCGGCATAAGCAGTCGTTTAAGCCGCTGAGAGTCTTATGATAAGTTCAGAATGGTGGGGTTGTCCTATGATTAAATATGGATTAGAACGAATAACAGAGCTTAAGTTCCGCTCCTTTCTGCCCATTATCGAGAAAAGGGATGAACAATGGGTCGACATTATGCTGCGGTTTGAACTGGAACCAGAGACAGAAGTCCCGGATGATCTGATCGATTTTACGGCGCTTGTGATCTGTACGATAGATGGGACGATTGCACAAATGGTACCGCATGATGAAGGCTGCGACTGCGAATATCAATTCACGTTTAGTGAGAAGGAGCAAATCTCTGCTTTTATTTTGCAGCCGGATGTGCAAGAAAAGATTAGAAAACTAAGCTCACCATTTTAAGGAAGTTTGTGGTAAAATCGGTTTGAGATGACGCGAAGGGGCGATTCGTCATGCCAGCCGATGAAGCATACGTTCTGTCACCGATAGACGTTCGGAACATTAGAAGCTACGTTCAACATAAATATGCTGCGATGCCGCAGGATAAGCGCGCGGAAATCGTAGCGGATGCAGTCAAACGAATCATACATAAGCAGTTGCCGAATTTCGAGAGCAGCATAAAGCGCACCGTCACGGAAATGTTGATAAAGACCGTTGTGTTGGAAAAACAAGGGCCCGTAAGAGCCGAAGATATTTTTCAGGCTTGTTTAGCTCTCGATCGAACTGATTCTACGATCTATGATCCGCTTCATGACTGGATAGAGAAACAGCTTAATGTAAGCTGTCTGAGGCCCCTCATGCAGCGTATAATGGACGAGCTGTCTTTGACTTTGGAGCAATCGGGTACTGCTGTAATAACTGCTGAGAATGGCATTCTGGCGCTGCTAAGAGGAAAACTTATTGCTGAGGGTGTAGCACCTGGAAGCACGGATGCGATTTCGGTTCATGCTGAGATCATTTCGCTCCCGCGATTAAAATGGCGAAATCACTTATCGAGAAAAACAAGCCGGCGTTCGTATATTTACAGCACTCTTTGTTTGTTTATAATCGCGGCAAGCTTGTTGTATGGCTGGTCATTAAGCAAGCCGTCGCTCTATAAGCTTCAACCGCCGGTTGCGATGAAGCCTGCTGAACCGCTTGCCGTTTCTTTGAACGGTCTTCCTGCCGAGCTGCGTTACCATGACATTGATGGTAAACGTTTGACGCAATTTTTGGAGTCCAAATCATCGGTTTTAGCGGAACAGCCGTATTTTGACGCCATCGTCACTGCTGCCCAGGCTTTCGACATTCATCCTGTTATTTTATTTGCCATTACGGGGCAGGAGCAGGGATTTGTACCTAAAACGAATAAGCAGCATAAACAAATCGCCAATAATCCTTTTAATGTTTTTCATAGCTGGCAGGAGTTTAATACCGATATTAAACAATCCGCAGAAATCGCAGCAAGAACCGTGTATAATCTAAGCAAGGATAGGCCGGCAGAGATAGACCCTTTCAAATGGATCAATCGTAAATATGCGGAGGATCCAAAGTGGTCAGACGGCGTACGTTCTATTTTCGCATCGATTATCAGCTATTTAGAAAACCCGCCAGGCCAATAATAGCGAGCTGCATTCATTCATAAAATGCCATTATTAAAAACCCAGATGGGATACAAGTCCATTTGGGTTTTATTTTTTTTCAGCGATTTCCATACTCTGATTAGGCAAAAAGGATTCCATTTTGATCCGGAAGTCTGTAAAATGTTAAAGTGGAAATCCAGTGCGGAGCTAGCTTAAGCCGAATATTGCTTGGGTTAATGGCTCGCTTGCGAATTGCTTAACGAAGGAGCGAATATCTTTTGAAGACATTAATCATTGCGGAAAAACCAGATATGGGGCGAAACATTGCAGCCGCAATCGATCCAAGAGCAAAAAATCACCGTTCCTACATAGAAGGCGAACACTATATTATCACATGGGCAATCGGTCATTTGATTGGACTGGCAGAGCCCGATGCTTACGATGACCGTTATAAGAAGTGGAATATAAATGATTTGCCTATTATTCCAACGCAGTTCAAGCTTGTGCCAAACAAAAAAACAATCGATCAGCTAAAGGTCATAGGCGATCTTGCAAAGCGAAGCAATCTGCTCGTAAACTCCTGTGACGCCGGGCGCGAGGGGCAATATATTTTTTCATTGATTCAGCGTCATTTAAAGCTTAACCAGCCGGTAAAACGGTTATGGATATCGGATTTAACGCCAGAGACCATCCGCAAGGGCTTTGAGGAGCTGAAGGAAGGGGCCGAATACGAGAATTTAACGCGGGCTGCTACGGCAAGAAGCGAAGCGGATTGGCTGATTGGGATGAATGGCTCCCGGGCATTTACGACCAAGCACAATGTGCTGCTCTCTGTGGGCCGTGTGCAGACGCCAGTTTTAGCGCTTATCTATGACCGGCAGAAGCAGATTGAGGCGTTCTCGTCCTTGAAGTTTTTTGAGCTGGAGGGACATTTCTCCCAAATGGAGTTGACCTACAAAGGCATGTGGCAGGGAGAGCGGGCGACCGATCAAGTGAAGGTAGAAGCGATCGCTGCCAAGGTCAAGGGGAAGCAGGGAAGGATTGCATCCTACGAGGTGAAAGAGACGAAGGAGTATCCCTTCAAGCTTTATGATCTTACGCTATTGCAGCGGGAAGCTAACGGTAAGTATGCTTTCTCTGCGAAGAAGACACTGGACACCGCGCAGGCGCTTTATGAGAAGCATAAAGTTATATCGTATCCGAGAACGAATTCAAACTATGTTACGGAGCAAAACATACCAGAGATGCACAAGACGCTGAATGCCCTTCAAGGCACGGTTTACGATGATCTTGTAAAAGGAGCAAATCGGAGCCTTGTGCATAAGGGAAACAAATTTATTTGCAACCCGACAAAGGTAGAAGACCATCATGCTATTTTGCCGACTAACCGTAAGGCGAACGGACTAAGTCCCGACGAGCAGAAGCTGTATGATTTAATTGTTCGGCGATTTCTGTCGCAGTTTTATCCGCCGGCTGAATATAAAGTGCACACGGTTCTTACCGAGGTGGAAAACGAAAATTTCAAGACATCGGTTAAGGAGCTTCTGAGCTTGGGCTGGAAGGTTATTTATGCCGATCAGAAGAAAGAAAAGGCGAAGTCGACAGCTAAAAGCAAGGAAAAAGACGATGTAGAAGAGGAAGAAATTGAAGTAAATGAGCCTTTCTCGATCAATGCAGAAGAGAGTATTGTATGCTCAGATGCCATTGTGAAAGAGAAGGATACGCAGCCTCCAAAGCATTACACGGAAGGAACACTGCTGAAAGCGATGGAAAGCGCAGGCAAGCAGATTGAAGACGAGGATGTACGCGATGCGATGAAGGATTCGGGCTTAGGCACTCCTGCTACGCGCGCTGCAACGATTGAAAGGCTGAAAAACGTCGGCTATGTCGAAATGCAGGGCAAGAAGATTCAAGTCACGCAAAAAGGCAGGACAGCCATCGAGCTTATTCGCGGGGCAGGCATAGACTTGCTTACCTCGCCGGAAATGACGGGGCTTTGGGAGAGACGTTTAAACGAAATATCGAGAGGTACGGCTTCTGACGGACAATTTATGGAAAATGTGAAGAAATTCGCGACCATGATCGTAGACAAGGTACGGATTCAGTCCCGCGCGGCAAAAACATCATTTGAAAGCGATCCAGCTGCTGCAAGTAAAGGATCGTCTGGCAAGCCTGCTGCAGCAGCACGGTCTCGTTCCGCGAAGCCGAAGGCTTCAGGAACAACAAAGAAAAGCGCTGCAGCGGCTGCAACAGCAACTGCAACAGGCAGCTTGGCTACGATTGCTGCCTGTCCGCGACCGGGCTGCGGCGGATCGATATTCATGGGTCGGAAGGGCTATGGCTGCTCGCATTACAAAGAAGGCTGTAAATTCGTTATCTGGAAGGAAAGCTACGGACGGAGCTTAACGGATTCACAGGTCAAGGCTTTAGTAGAGAAGGGAAAGACTACGAAGCTTAAGCTTGAATTAGCAGATGGGACGCCAAGTGAGGGCAGAATCGTAATTAGAAATATAGATACTGGCGAGTTGGCGCTTGAGCAGTAGCGAGCAGTAGAGAGCTGTGAGAATGTATAACAAAGACCCGAATTCGTCTCATGCACCATGAGACGAATTCGGGTCTTTTCGTTAAAATGCTTAAATTATCGGTTAACGTAACCATGTATCGCGTCGGGTACATCCTTAAGATGATCGAGGGTTAAAAAAGCGCCCTTAGGTTCCACGTCAATTTGAATAACGTTATATTCCCATTCGGATACCGCTCTCATATGAATGGCATGGATACCTGCTGTTAACGCAGGCACAACATCCGTTCGAATGGAGTTGCCGACCATCCAGGTGCTGTTTCGGTCAAAGACCCCCGTAGAGAGAATCGTCTCCAACGCGTCACTATTCTTAAGACGTCGAATGTAGATGCGCGACTCAAAATAACGCTCTAAATTCAATTTCTCAATCTTCCTGCGCTGAATCGGCAGCTCACCACCGGTATACAAATGAAGCTCATGACCGGCTTCTGCAAGAGAGAAAAGAGTTTGTTCCATATTTGGATAAGGCTCGGTATCATGCTCATAAACGCTAAGACCAAGCTTCCATAAAAAATTTTCTTCATTTGTTGAACGCTTTCGTCCCGTTAAATGAGAGAAGTGAATGTAAGTATCGACAAACGATTGGGGGAAATGCTCGCTCTTAAAGCCGAACACAGCAACACCCGCAATGTCGATCTCCATTTGCTTGTCTCGAATGGCTTGGACAGACACTTGAGAAGAGCTGCCGAACCAAGTTGACATCGCGTCAATAAACTGATCGATGACCAAGTAAAAATATTTGTTACAGTGTATTAGGGTATCGTCGAGGTCAAACATAATTTGTTGTTTCATATATGCGATCTCCTTTGCGGAACTTGAAACTGTATGATCAATCTACCGCAATTGGAGGGGGTGAGTCAATGTAAGCGGATAGGTTCAAGAACTTTTACATAGTTATCCAGAAAAAATGGCATCATAAACAGCGGAGGTGATTGATTTGGTAATTAATAAGATTAATAAAAACGATAGCCGTCAAAACCATGCTGGCTTACGCGGACAGTCAGGAAAGCTAAAAACAGATAAGTTCGCGAAACGCCCGTCGAGTCTAAACGGAATTAATAAGCAGCTTCCATAGAAGATCGTTGATGATACGGAAAGGAGAGCGTGAATGACTCCAGCTCTCTTCCTACGTATATTTAAGCATATTTAAGCTGTGAAGCCCGTAATTGATTTTTAATAAAAGCAATTCGCCTGCGAACGTAAAAGTCCTTGCATGCACCCTTCAAATCCTTGGGAGTGATCACCTCCTCTGCAACATTATCAATGATAATAAGCCGTCCATCGGCATAAAACTTAAAGGTTAAGTCACGTCCAGGACGTTCATTCTCTACATAACGGAAATTTTCGCAGATGTTATTCATGGTGATCAGGCCTCCTTCAAAATGTTGAATTCGATGATCAATAGAACACTTGTTCTTGTTTTTATTATACCAAACATTTGTTCGTATGGAAACTGTTTTTTGTTTAACGTAAACTAGATTCATAGAAGCAGTTGCTGCAAACAGAAGGAGCGCGGAAAATGATCAGAATAAAGAACCTATCCAGACGTATTCCCGGCGGGCCGAAGGTGCTCGATGATATTAGCTTTGAGGCCTATCCCGGAGATTTTATTGCGATAAAAGGAGATAGCGGAAGCGGAAAGTCTACCCTTCTTCGTTGTCTCGCGCTGCAAGAGAAATGGAGTGAGGGTTCCTATCAATTTGATGGCAAGGATATTTTTAAGCAGGGTATATCCGGCAAGCTAAAAGTGAAGCAAGAGGTTGCTTACGTGGAGGAAAAGCCTTTTCTATTTCCGAATAAGACGGGTCTCAAAAATGTGATCATTGGTTCCGTCTCGCAAACGCCTGCATGGCGCAGATGGACCGGTATGGTTCGGAACGATGATTACATGGGCGCCATGGATATGATAGAGAAGCGCGGGCTGCTCGAGAAAGCTCATCAGAAGGCCAGTACGTTAAGCGGCGGGGAACGGCAGCGAATGGCAATAGCTAGAGCTCTTGTGCATGGTGCGAAGGTAATTGCTGCTGACGAGCCGGTTTCCGGTCTCGATCCTCATACGGCCGATCAAGTTCTGAGTGATTTGAAAGCGCTGTGCAAAGAGCAGGGCGTAATCGTCATTGCGGTCATGCACCAAGGCGATTGGGCGGAACGTTTCGCGGATCGCATACTCGGCTTAAAAAACGGCAAGCTTGTACTTGATGTCAGCGGCAGAAGACTCACAGAACGCGAGAAGGCACTGCTGTGAGTGAAATCGAACTCCGCATCATCGCAGAAGACGAGCTTGAAGCAGCTATCGCGCTTGAGCAGCGCTGTTATTCCCCTGAAGCAGCAGCAACCTGGGCTGGCTTTCAATATCGATATGCTAATTATCGCCCTTTTTTCTTGTCAGCATGGATTGGCCGGCAATTAGTGGGTATCACAAACGGCATTCGAACGTCTCAATCTGCATGCGGAGATGAGATGAAAGGGAATCAAACGAGTATTCTAAATGGAATGAATTTTTGTGTCCTAACGGTGGCAGTAGACGAAGAGCATCGCAGGAATGGGATCGGAGCGTTACTGCTTCGCAAGCTTATTGCACAATGTGAGGCTTCCGACATCGAAAATGTTATTTTAATGTGCGAGGAGCATCTAATCCCGTTTTATGAAGCTGAGCAGTTTGAGCTTCGAGGCATTTCTGCCTCGAAGCATGGCGGAATAACCTGGTATGAGATGAGCCGTTCGCTGCATACAATTGAGCATCTTACCGAATAGGAAGGTGTCTTCAACATGCCATTTCAATCTCCAGTCGTCGTACAAACTGCCAAGACTCATTTTCCAAAGGCAGATTTGTCATTGCCGTATATAAGCGGAGGGAAAAGCGAAGCCGCGGATAACAAAATAAACCACACGATTCACCAAACCGTACAGCAATTGGTTCACAATCAAGGCTCCTTAGACGATCCGAGGGCACAAATGATTGGTTATTTTGAACAAAAGAACAATCAAAAGGACTACCTTAGTTTATCATTGTTCAATTATGCTTTTACGGGCGGGGCTCATGGCTTGACCCTGCAGGAATCGCTGACCTTTAAACAGTCGACCGGCCAAACGTATACGCTCGCACAACTCTTTAAACCGGGTACGGACTATGTGGGTCGAATAAGCGCAATTGTAAGCGCACAAATCAAGGCAAGAAATATTGATACGCTAGAGCCTTTCAAAGAGATCCGGCCAGACCAAGACTATTATGTGGCCGATCGTTCGCTCGTTGTTTACTTTCAGCTTTATGAGCTGGCAGCTTATGTCTTTGGTTTTGTGTATTTTCCGATCTCTGTCTACGAGCTTCAAGATATCATTAATGAGGACGGTCCTCTGGGAGCGATGCTTGTTAACGATTGATGCTTTATAAGCATATTTTGCTAAGCTGCATAACAGACGCAAGGCTTTCAAGGAGACCATGAATTGACGTATTTTTTCATCCTTTTCGCAGCAGTATTGATTGTTGTTTTATCGTTTGTCTTTTACCATCCCCGTAAATTAGAAAAGGAGCAGGGCATCTTGAAGAAAATTCCCGACATTCAGCCTTCCGTTGCAATTTCATCACAGTCGATCCATTCAATAACAGCCCGTGCAGGCATGGAATCCAGTGGTTTTCATGGAAATGAGCAAAAAGCACCGTCTTTCAAAAAACATAATCTATTAATCGTGGATGACCAGTATGCGATTCGGATGATGTTGTCGGAATTATTTATTGCGCAGGGAATGGTTGTTTTTGAAGCAGCTAATGGCGACGCCGCATTAGAAATATGCAGGAACCAAGTGCTCGATTGTATTTTGCTGGATTTGAAACTGCCAGATATGGATGGCATTGAAATTTTAAGGGAGATAAGATCGCTCACGGTTGACGTTCCGGTCGTTTTGCTTACCGCGTATGCTGCACCTGAAAAGATGGAAGATGCTTTAACTTTAGGAATTAGTCACTGCTTTACGAAACCTTTTGATATCATTGAACTGCGAGTGGAAATTATGCGTATTATCAATAACCATCACTCACAAGCTGATGAATAGAATTTTGGATTAATACCGATCGCCTTCCATCGTATTCGATGGAAGGTTTTTTCTTATGTACAAGTAGCGTGCTGCAGACTATTTTGATCTCCGTTTTGATTATCGAACTTCGATATCGTTATTTATTTTGCAAGCATGCAGAGAAGGAGCATTCGATAACCAAAGGAGGTTAACCGCATGGAAACAAGTTTTCGTAGCAGTGATATCCGGAAATGAACGCGGGAAATAAAGAGAATAAATTGTAGGAAATATTCGGACAATTGCAAAAACATTTCCCGGGGAAACGCAATAAGCTACATAAAAGAGAGCTTTTCGACAGCGTGAAGCGTTTGGCGTGGAGAAGTTGTCGAAAGCGTTTTCGGTTATTGATTAATGAGATTAATAATTAATGTGGTTATATCTCTTTGCCAACATCTCCCTGTGAAGACTATAATAGTTTGATAAGAAAATCGCTTAGGAGGAAAGAGGAGAATGACGCAACTCACGGTGAGAGCCAGACTCATTTCGCTTAACGTTGGCGAGCCGGCAGCCATCGCACACGGCTCTAAGGAAATATTATCCGGCATTTTCAAAAAACCTTCATCCGTATCGCATCAACTAACCCTAACAGGGCTTCAAGGCGATGGCCAAGGAGACACGGTTAATCATGGCGGTCCGGATAAGGCCGTGTGTGTTTATTTCGAACAAAGGTATCCTTACTGGCGGGAACAGCTTGGTCGTTCATTTGATTATGGCGCGTTTGGAGAAAATTTCACTTTGTCCGATTGGACAGAGGATGATTTATGTATTGGCGACATCATTCAATGCGGTGAGGTCATCCTTCAGGTCAGTCAACCAAGGCAGCCTTGCTTTAAGCTCGGATTAAGACATAACCTTCCGGACTTGCCGGTTCATGTCCAGAAGAAAGGTTATACGGGTTTTTATTTCCGTGTCATCAAAGAAGGCAGCATCGCGGCAGGATCAAAGTTTGCAGTTACGCATATGCATCCTGCACGCAAAACCATATCTGAAGCCAACCGCATCATGTATCAAGACAAAGAAGATCTTGACGGCATCCGAGCATTGCTGGAGGTTAAGGAGTTGGCGTCGAGCTGGCAGGAACAGCTTGGCGGTCGACTGACAAGGTTGCTCAAGGATAATCAAGGAGGATAAACGGTTTGACTGTCAGCATAGATTTTTCATCCTATTTAAATGAATATGAATTTCCTGGTCCATGTCTCATCGAGAATCTGGAAAGCGGGATGAATAATACGACCCGGATTATTTCCTCGGGCGATAAACGGTTTGTCCTGCGCATTTACAATAACCACAAGGATACCGAGATTGTAAGGCTTGAGCAGGAGATTCTAGCCGCTCTTCTGCAGGAGGAGCTTCCCTTTCGAATTCCGATTCCCGTTCAAAATAAACGGGGAGATACGATAACCATTGCGAGTGACGGCAAGCTGTCTTCATTATTTCATTATATAGACGGCGAGCGTCCTACCTCGTCCAAACCTGCTCATGTTTACGCATTAGGCGCTACAGCAGCGAAACTAACTCGGGCATTAGCTTTGATCCGGCCCGATCGCAAGGCGCAATATAGTCCATACTACATGCTAGAGGAGACGTACGCGTCTATGAATGGAAATACATTCTTGGCAATGGCCGACCATTCCGAGGCGCTTTCCGCTAGGAAGGCCAGTTTCTTGGCACTTCAAGAGGAGCGTCAAAGATTAATAGAAGGATGCGCGGAGCTCGAGCAATGGCCGAAGCAATGGATTCATGGGGATCTTGTTTTCAATAATACGGTGTCACAGGATGATCGGATCATTGGCGTGCTTGATTTTGAATTCGCGACAATGGATGTAAGAGCTATGGAGCTTGCGGTTATTGCTGTAGATTTAATAAAGCCTAATAACGACGCATTGCATGAAAAAGTGGGGCATTTGCTTAAAGGCTTTCAGGATACGAACCCGCTAACGGAACAGGAACTAAAGAAATTGCCCTTATTAATGAAATTAAGATTGCTCGATGTTGCCTTGCATTTCGCTGTGCGCTTAAGGGATCAGCTTGATCATGAGGATGTTCTTTGCGAAATTATCGATCAATCAGCATTTGGCTGCAAATGGATTAACGAACATTGGGAGGATGAGTGGGTATGAGTTTAGCCAAAGCGTTAGGATACGATGAAGGAGAAAAGCTGCTTCTTATAAACGCCGACGATTTTGGATTATGTCATTCTGTTAATACCGGCATCGAGCAGCTCTTGCTTGAGCAAACGGTCAGCTCGGCAACATTAATGATGCCTTGCGGCTGGGCACGGGAAGCTGCGCTTTGGAGCGCACGTCATCCGCAAATTGACGTAGGCGTTCACTTTACGTTTACGAGCGAATGGGATCTTTACCGCTGGGGTCCGGTCAATCGTAAAGGAAAAACAGATTCTTTGGTAACGAGTGAAAACTATTTCCCCAAGGACAGCAAAACCGTTGAACAGCAAGCCGATCCGGACCAAGTGAAAGAAGAGCTAATTGCTCAAATCGAAATGGCAATAGCGATGGGGATGAAGCCTTCTCATGCTGATAATCATATGGGAAGCTTATATGGATTAGCGACAGGTCGCCATTTCTTGCCCATTGTTCTAGATGTATGCGCTTCCTACGGCTTGCCATTTCGTCTACCGCGATATTTGCTCCGGGAAAATGGACAAATCGCGCCTCCAGAGCTTGCCGAGCAAGCGAAGCAGCTGGCACAGCTGGCCGATTCGATGGGAGTCGTCATCTTGGATTATTTGGTTGGACTGCCTTTTCAGCTGCAGGACGGAGAAGACTTCCAATCTTTAAAAGCAAACATGCAGCAGCTGTTAAAAAGTCTTCATCCGGGCGTGACTGAGCTCATCATCCATCCTTCTCTCGTAACGGATGAGCTAAATGCCTTTCACGGGCAGCCGCTTAAACGGGGGATGGAGATGGAGCTGTTTCGTGATCCGGAAATGAAGAAGATCTTACAGGAAGAAGGCATACGTATGATCCGTTGGCGCGAGCTTCAGAAGCTGCAGCGCGATCGAACCGGATTTATAACCTAACAGAGGAGCTGACTTATGTCTTTTCAAGTAATCAAGCAGTTAGCAGAGCAAGTGAAAACGAATATTGGCCGCGTCATCGTAGGTAAAGAGGAAGTCGTCGATTTATTGCTTATCGGACTTATTACATCCGGTCATGTGCTGTTAGAAGATGTACCTGGCACAGGCAAGACATTGCTTGCAAAATCACTTTCTAAGTCGCTTGATTTAACTTTTAGACGCATTCAATTTACGCCGGATTTACTGCCTTCCGATTTGAGCGGCATTCATTTCTATAATCAAAAGTTAAGCGAGTTCGAATTCCGCGCGGGTCCGTTATTCACGAATTTATTGCTTGCAGATGAGATCAATCGTGCGACTCCGCGCACGCAGTCCAGCCTACTCGAATGTATGGAAGAGCGCCAGATCAGCATCGATGGGGAAACGAAGCAGCTGGCGCGTCCCTTTATGGTCATTGCCACTCAAAATCCCGTGGAGCACCAAGGCACCTTTCCACTGCCTGAAGCACAGCTTGATAGGTTCCTATTTAAAATTAAAATGGGATATCCCACTACAGAAGAGGGTTTGCAGCTCTTAAAGCGTTTTAAAGCCCATGATCCTTTATCCGAGCTTGAGCCTATTGCGGGAATCGACGTTATCCAGCAGGCACAACAAGCTTATACAGCCGTAAAGGTAACGGACGATGTTCTCCATTATTTATTGCAAATCGTTGAACAGACGCGTAAGCGTGAAGAGGTTTCAGTGGGTGTAAGCCCTCGGGGAAGTCAAGCGCTGCTGCGTGCTTCTCAGGTTCATGCGATCCTTCGTGGTCGTGATTTTGTTACGCCAGATGATATTAAAGCGATGGCGAAGCCTGTGTTGGCGCATCGTTTAGCTATTCGCGGCATGCAGCGTACAGCTAACCAGTCGGATGCCATTATCGATGATATCATTCGTTTAACGGCCGTGCCTGCTGAAGCCGGCGTTTCGGTCCATTAGGCGGCTGAGCGATGATTTTATTCTGGTTTATCGTTGCCGCTGTTGCCATCTTGTCCGTGCAGAGCCGAGTGTTTCAGCGGTTCGTGCTGCGGCGCATCAAATATGAACGCCGCTTCACTTCAAAGACATGCTACAGCGGTGATCAAGTTGAGTTATTGGAGGAAATGGCCAATGCAAAGTGGCTGCCTGTCCCATGGCTAAGAGTAGAGTCCCAGCTGTCCACGCATTTGCACTTCCAGCAGCTGGACAATTTTTCGGTGAGCAGCGGGCAGCTTTATCAGAATCACAAAAGTTTCTTCAGCCTTGCACCTTATACGAAAATTACGCGAACTCATCGCATCACATGCGCAAAGCGCGGTTGGTATAAGCTTCAAACGGTAACACTGACAGGCGGTGATTTGCTAGGTTTATCCAAAGCCTCTGAGCAAATTGCACTGCATGGCGAGCTTCTCGTTTATCCTAAGCCTGCAGAGGTGCCTATCCATGAGCTGCCTTACCATAGCTGGCAAGGAGATCAGTCGGTAAAACGCTGGATTATCAACGATCCCTTTGTCATTGCAGGCGTACGTAATTATCAAGCCGGTGACACCTTTAAGCAAATTAATTGGAAGGCAACAGCGAAGACGGGAAATCTTCAAGTCCATCAATTTGATTTTACGGCAGACCGCAGGCTGATGATTTATTTAAACGTGGATGATGCGGAAGGCATGTGGCGAAGCGTAACGGATCTCGCGCTGATTGAACGGGGGATCGAGTGGGCGGCAGGAGCAGCAGAGGCTGTAATCCAGCAGGGCATGGAGGTTGGTTTTGCTGCGAATATGCCCACAGCCGGCATGAAAGAAAGCGTTCATATTGAGCCGCGCGGGGGTCATGAACATTTGATCGGCTTATTCGAAGAGATGGCAAAGCTCGAAATCGAAAGAACGGAGCTTTTCCATCATTTGCTGGAACGGGAAGCGCATAGCGGGTTCAGCGAAAGAGATATTCTTATGATTACATCCTATTGGAACGATGAGTTAGAGCAGCAGGCTAATCAGCTTCGATATAACGGCAATGCCGTAGCGGTATGGACACTGACCGATAAAGCTTTAGCAAATCATGGCAAGGACGGACAAGCTTCGGCAAACGCAAACAGGGAAGAGGTGATTGCGTGAATAATCCGATGAAGCCATCCGGTTCGTTAAAAGATTTTGGACAAGCGATCATTGAATTATTTTTTTATTTGCCAATCTTATTGATCGCTGCAGTTTACCTGCTGCCCTCGTCAGCCATTTGGTTATGGATTGCCACCTTGCCTTTTTGTTACTGGGGAGGCTCACTCGTCATTGCGAAATGGGCGAGCATGCGATTAGGCGTAAAACTGCTTCAGGCCGCCGCGCTTGGAATATTGCACAGTGTGCTATTGATTGGTGCCGGGATTGGCATAGAGGCAATATGGATTATTGCAATTTGTGCATTTATTGCTGCACTTTCAGCTGCAAGAGGCATGTCCGCAAAGTCTCGGGGATGGTCTGTTACTTTTCCTAATACCCAAATGCTAATCGGCGTTATGCTTTATGTTGCAATGCAGCCTTTAAAGCTGATGGTGTTTAAAAAGTTAATTGATTATAACGGAGTCTTAATCGTTTGCGGCATTATTGCGGTTATTTTATTTTTCTTCTTTGCAAATGAACGGCATTTGAACAGCGAGACCGTTGACACGGGGAAAACATCCGCTACGCATACTTTTAAACGTCAAAATCGCATAATGATGGCTGTCATTGTTATTGTTATCAGCGTGATCGCATTGTTTCGTCAAATTCAGCAAATGATCGAGCGATTTTTTCATTCTATCGTGGAACGATTGATGATCTGGCTCAGCCAACCAGAGGAAGTACAACCACCTGCAGAGGAGCTGCCAGATGCGGCTGAACCCCAGCTGCCCGCCGGAGAAGCGAAAGCTCCTTCGGAGTGGATGCTGCTGCTGGAGCAGATTCTAAAAATCATAGGTATCGTGCTTTTGATCGTTGTCGTATGCGTTCTTCTTTATTTTCTTGCTAAAAAGCTGCTTCAATGGGGGAAGCTGATCGCAGCTAAGCTTCAGGAGCGAGGAGCAGATCATCGGAACGGCGGAGCAGGATTTACGGATGAAGTCGAAAGTTTAATGTCATTAACTAGTTGGCGTGAACAGATGGGAAATCAGCTTAAGAAGCTGTTTCCTAAGAAGCGCTCGTCAGCGCAAGAATGGAGCGACCTGCGGACGAATGCTGAAAAAATCAGATATTTGTACACTCGATTACTGCGGAACGGCTCCGAGCAGGGATATGTTATTAAAGATTATTTGACACCGCGTGAAACGGCGGATGATATGGCGAAGTGGAAAGACGGGTCGCTAAAGCAAGGCAGTTTGCAAAGCTTTATTGACGAATACGAGAAGGTTCGTTACGGCGACAAGCTGCCAGATGAGCAGCAGGTTGATACCTTTAAGCAGCAATTCGATAAGAAAGGGAATCAAGCCCGGTAATGGCTGATTCCCTTTCTTTTTTTGATATATAAGAATTTATAAGTTTTCACATATAAATGTGCTTATATATCTCCGCGAAACGATAGCTTTTGCCACTGAGGACGGCGACAGCCGTTTATGCTTGATGACCAATCTATGAAATACGCTTATTTTAGACTTTGAATATGACCAGCTATTTTACACCCGTGGTAGCGGCCGGATTCAATGAAAATTTCATTTGCTTCATGCCTGGAAGCTACGACTCCCGCTAGATAAATGCCTGGGACATTGGTCTCCATCGTAGCCTCGTTGAAGGTTGGAAAGCCTTCTTCCTCAATCGTAACCCTGCTTGCATTAAGGAAGTGGCGATCGGGGTGAAAGCCGGTCAATGCCAGTACAAAATCATTTTCAATTTGAAGAGGACCTTCAGGCCCTTGGACAGTAATCGCATGATTTTCTATTCCGATAACCGTCGATTGGAAAAGCATCCGAATCGATCCTTTGGCCACTTTGCTTTGGAACCCGGGTTTGACCCAAGGCTTGATGCTCTTGGAATAATCATCGCCTCGGTAAACAACCGTAACATCAGCACCAACCCGCTCAAGCTCGAGTGCGGCATCAATTGCCGAATTGCTGCCGCCAATAATGGCGACCTTCATGCCGACATAGGGATGGGATTCGCGAAAAAAATGGCTGACCTTATCCAACTGCTCACCTGGAATACCAAGCTCATTTGGATGGTCAAAATATCCGGTTGCTATGATGACATATCGGCTCTTATAGCTGCTTTTCTCACCGAAGCGGTTCTCTCCTTGCAAAATAAAAAAATCCCCGTCAGGTGTTATGCTTGTTATCGACTCATAGGCTTTTACGCGGATTTGGTGACGCTGTGCTGCTGTCCGGTAATAATTCAAAGCCTCTAACCGGGAAGGTTTTTCATTGGCGGTCGTAAAAGGAATTTCGCCAATCTCTAACAGCTCCGGGGAGCTGAAAAAATGCATATAAGTTGGATATTGCGAGATGGAATGAACAATATTTCGTTTTTCTATAACAAGGGGCCGTAGTCCAATACGTTCGAGCTCGATGGCTGCCGCCAAGCCGCACGGACCTGCCCCGATTATAATGGCTTCTTCATTTTGCATGGTAGTATCCTCCTAAAAAGATAGCGAAGCTATCATGGTTTCTATTAGATCGCTTAACGTACATTTTACTGCGAGGCGCACATATTGCGCAAATTTGGATGATTGACTCTCGTGTATAGGCCTTGGAATATTGTATAATAATGTGGAAACGTTCATAATAAGAAAGCTAATAGATAGGAAGCTAGCTTTATTTCATAAATGAATTGGAGGAGATCACATGCGGCGGCGTTTTGTAATAGAGGCAGTTTTGGTGGCAACGTATGGGCATCTTCTTGTACCAAGTCGTCCGATTGATTATGTCGTGCCTTATTCTTCCATAGCAGAGCTGTATGATATGAGAGACAGTGTCGAACCCGTTATGGATGATCCTGACGATGATGGACATGTAAAAAACAAAATAAATGAGCTGATTACTTTTTTCGAGGACTCGCTCAATCGTAAAAAAATTGAAAAGGCCATGCAGGTGCCTTGGAGAGAAAGCTCGCCATTGCTGCTAAACGAAACGATACAATTTACGGTGGTGCACGCTGTCGATAACGCGCATTACGGCGAATTGTTTGATCCTATTGAAACTGAGCTGCTGCTTACGAGCTTGAAGCTGAGCGTACCTTTGCTCTCTGACCAGTTTGAGTTTCAGGATAAACTAATCGAAGCAGAGGTTCCGGTACAAATCTATGACATCGAAGACTTTGAATTTGCCGTGGAGGAAGGCATTTCCTCAAGTGATTTTGAGCAGTCCCATGAGTCGGATAGATTTTAAATATTTTTTTTCAAAGACCTCTTGCGCAAAGCCGAAAGAGGATGTTAAGATTTGGATGTGTTAGGAAGATTTTATCAAATGGAAATGAAAAGGGGGGCTCTAGGATGTTTAACAATTGGTTTGGAATGAAAGTTGCTAACGCGCAGACTAGCTTATTATTCCATATTTCCAATCTAACATGCCGACCGGCCTGCCTTCGTCCAGTGATGTCAACGCAGCTCTTGTAGCCTACGTTGCCAGCTGTCATACGGAGATCTCAAGCCAAATTTGGCTTGAGATCTTTTTTTTGTTTCCAAAATGGAAAGGGGTTGTCCAATGAAAACGCTCTTACGAATTATGATTTATGTTAGGCCAAATGCAAAATGGGTCATTCTTGCAATTACGATCATGATTATGGCAACGATATTTGATCTGGTAGCACCATGGATTTTAGGCCAAATATTTGATGAAGGAATTAGCAAACGGAATATGTCTGTGGTCATTGGGTTAACTCTTGCGTTAGCAGGCATACAGGCTTTGAAAAGCATTGGGATGTTCGTGCAAGGCTATTCGCAAGAGCTTGTCGGCCAGAATGTTGTGTTTAAGCTTCGTAAGGAGCTATACGAGCATTTGCAGCGTTTGTCGTTCTCTTATTTCGACCGGGCGCAGACAGGTCAATTAATGTCAAGAATGACCGGAGACATTGAAGCGGTAAAAAACTTCGTGGGGTTCGGAGCCATGAATTTGTTTACCGGCATGCTCACGTTTCTTGGAACGACCATTTTTATGATGACGATGCAGTGGAAAGTTACGGTTATCAGTTTGATTACCATTCCTTTTATCTTGTTTGTGTTATTTCGCTTTAATCATCGGGTTGGACCGGCATGGTCCAATATTCGCGAGCAAATGGGACGATTAACCACAACGCTGCAAGAAAACATTTCAGGCATTCGCGTCGTTAAATCATTTGCGACCGAGTCGGTCGAACAAAGAAAATTTGCACAGCGCAACGAACAAAACTTTGATACGAATATGGATCGCGCAAAGCTGGAGGCCAAAGCATTCCCTCTAATGGGCTTATACGGGGGTCTTACTTTTGTCATGATGATCTGGATTGGCGCCATCTTTGTCGTGCGCGGTGAAATGTCGCTCGGTACGTTTATGGCTTTTCAATGGTATACATGGGGAATTATATGGCCGCTAAACATGCTCGGCTGGCAAATTAATATTTTTCAACAGGCAATTAAAGCAGCTCCCCGTGTATTTGAAGTACTTGATACGCCGATTGATATTGACAATCCCGCAGACGGAGTCAATACCGCAAATATGAGCGGAAACGTTGTGTTTGACCGTGTTACATTCCATTTTGCCGATCAGGATGTTTCAAAGGAAAAACCGATATTGGACCAGGTTTCTTTCCGGGTAAAACAAGGTGAGGTAATCGGAGTGCTCGGCGCTACAGGCTCGGGTAAAAGCAGTCTGATCGGGTTGCTTTCACGGTTCTATGATGTAACGGATGGAAGTGTTCAAATCGACGGGATTGATGTGAGGGAGTATGAACTGGGCGGTTTGCGCAGAAGCATCGGTATTGTTCCCCAAGAGACCTTCCTTTTCTCGGCATCCATACGCGACAATATCGCTTACGGTTTTCCGGAAGCAACACAAGAGCAGATCGAAGATGCAGCCCGAAAATCACAAATCCATTCCTTCATTGAAACGATGCCTGAAGGATACGATACACGAATCGGCGAGCGCGGCGTAGGCTTATCTGGCGGACAAAGGCAGCGCGTTGCTTTGGCTCGGGCGATCTTAATGGATCCTCCGATCCTCGTTCTGGATGAAGCAACCGCAAGCGTGGATACGGCGACAGAATCGGCAATTCACGAGGCCTTGCTTGAAGTCATGAAAGGGCGGACAACGTTCATTATTGCACAGAGGCTTTCGTCCATACAGCATGCCGATCGCATTATCGTACTTGAGAATGGCCGCTTGACTGAAGAGGGCACCCATAAGGAATTAAATGAAGGCAGCGGATTCTTCCGTCAATTGTTCGATAGACAGAAGCAAATCGCTCATCAATAGAGAAGAGGTGAGAGCATAACATGAGTCAAGTGGAGTGGGATCTGGACGAGGATCAGGAGGAGAAGCCGTTTAACGGGAAATATATGCGGAGGATGCTGCAATATCTTATTCCGTATCGTAAATTGATGACATGGGTCGTCATTGTCGTCCTCCTCAATATGTTGTTGAGCTTATCTGAGCCCATCATTCTCGCCTATATCATCGACAAAGGGATAGTGCAGAAGGATTTTACCGTTATACATGTGCTGGGCGCGGTACTTCTGGGCATTAAGCTCCTGAGCTGGCTGTTCAGCTGGATGCATACGAGGTGGATCAATTTTACGGGCCAGCGTATATTGTTTGATCTGCGGCAGCAATTATTTAATCATTTGCAAACCTTATCCTTTCGTTTTTTTGATGGACGTCCGGCAGGTAAAATCATGTCCAGAATTACGAACGATACGAATGCGATTGGCGAGCTGATCAACGGCGGTTTGATTACGATGGTCATGGAAGTTACGCATTTACTGGGCATCGTTATCATCTTGGTTTGGATGGATTGGCAGCTTGCCCTTTTATCGTTTGTTATGATGCCGCTGCTTTATCTCATTGTTTCGAAGCTCCGTCCGAAAATTGAAGGATCGTGGTCGCGTTCGCGCTCAACCATGTCGGCAATCAACGGCAATTTGAACGAAACGATTCAGGGTATTCGCGTGATTCAAGCTTTCTCGCGGCAAAGGACGAATAACGAAAGATTTAATGGCATTAACCTTCGGAATAAACAGGCATTCATGCGAGCAATTACGTTAGAATCGACGGTTTACCCGTTGGTTGAAATGATCGGCATGCTGGGTACGTGCATTGTCGTTTGGTATGGGGCAGCACGGGTCATGGATGGTGCGATCACACTTGGGTTTATCATGGCGTTTATTAATTATCTTTGGCGTTTCTGGGGTCCGCTCAGCGCGCTCTCTAAGGTGTACAGCCAGCTGCTGTCTGCAATGGCATCTGCCGAACGCATTTTTGAAGTGCTGGATACAGATCCGGAAGTGAAGAACAGCAGCCATGCGCGCGAGCTGCCACAGGTTCGTGGCGAAGTATCCTTCGAAAACGTATCGTTCCGCTATGAGGAGAATAAACCTGAGGTGTTAAAAAAGGTTTCTTTCCATGTCATGCCGGGCCAGCGCGTAGCGCTTGTTGGACCAACGGGAGCCGGAAAAAGCACAATCGTCAATTTATTGATGCGATTTTATGATGCAAGTGAGGGTACTGTGCGCATTGACGGCATGGACGTAAAGCAAGCAACGCTGGAATCGCTGCGGAAGCAAATGGGGATCGTGCTGCAGGATTCATTTATTTTTGCAGGCACGGTGGAAGAGAATATGCGTTACGGTAACGAGGCTGCGAGTGATGAGGAGCTGCGCAAAGCGGGGGAGAGCGTCAGGCTGGACCGTGTCGTCTCTAAGCTGGCTGACGGCTATCAAACGGAGCTGGAAGAGCGCGGGTCAAAGCTATCCGTAGGACAGCGGCAGCTGCTCGCATTCGGGCGCGTGCTGCTTTCCGACCCAAGAATACTTATCTTAGACGAGGCTACATCAAGCGTAGATACGGAAACAGAGCAGCATATCCAAGAGGCCTTGCAGACTCTGCTCGCTGGCAGAACTGCCTTTATTATCGCTCATCGTTTATCAACCATCAAAGACGCAGACCTCATTCTAGTCATCGAAAATGGTACCATTGCTGAGCAGGGATCGCATACCGAGTTAATGAAAAAAGGCGGTATCTATGCGAATCTCGTACTAACGCAGCTCTCTATGCAGGAGTCGGTTATTTTGCAAACCAACTCATAAATGTCTTTTAGAAAAAGAGGAGGAGTCATGCAAGCGCTGATGAAGCGCTAACTTTGCTCCTCCTCTTTTTTGGTGCGGTCGATCGCTTGTGCCATCGTTTTGTCCGTCAAATGAGCGTAGATTTGCGTTGTTTCCGGTGAAGCATGCCCAAGCTGCTCTTGCGTTTTATAAATATCATTTCGTAAATAGTAATCAGTCGCGAAGCTATGCCTAAGTTTGTGAACGGATAAATAAGGCCTGCCGAAGCGTTTTGCGTATTTGATGACCATCTCTTGGATCGCACGTTTAGTCATGCGGGAGCCTTCGTTTTTTCCATTGGCAATAGCTAGAAACAAGGCTTTCTCGCGTTTTGGAGCTTTGTACCGAACATCCCGCAAAGTCAGATAGGCTTGCAAATCCTCAACGGCCTCTTGGCGGAAGTATACAGGCGTTTTAAAGGTATCATCGTTTTTGCCTTTGCGATAAACGTAGCAAAGCTTTTTCTTTAATTCGATATCGTCGACATTCAAATTCACGAGCTCCGACACGCGCAAACCCGAATGCAAAATAAAGCTTATGATGCAAGCGTCGCGTATCATGTTCAATTCATAAGCGTAGAGGGCTTGCTTGTTCGAGGCAACATCAGTTCCATAATGCTGCTTGATATAAGACATAAACTCCGTTATTTCTTCCTCCTGCAGCAGCTTGCCTTCCAGCTTAGCCGCCGTATCCTTTGGCTTATGGGTGCGCTTGATTGTTACCTTGGCCATAACATTGCGCTTCAGCAGCGGATAAAACTCCTCATCCTCAGCGATTTGGCTGAGGTAGTGAAACAAAGAGCGAAGGGAGGACAGTTTGCGGGAGATGGTGGTCTTGCTGTTGCGTTCCACTTTATAAGTGGATAAATACATCCGGAATCCATCGATGCTGTCCATATGCAGCTTCTCCAGCTCTAGCAGCGACACATCTCTTAGGTTCGTGGCTTCAGATAGCCCCTCCGCCATAAGCCAATTAAGAAATGTTTCGTAATCTCTCATATATTCCACTAAAGAAGAGGGTGATAAGTCCGGAAGCTTATAGTTGATGAATTTTTCGATGTACCAGGGCATGGAGGGTAATTTCTTATCCAATTCTTCGCGATCCTTTTGTTTTAAAATATTGATGTCAGCTCAGCCCCTTTATTTTATGCAATTAATCATTAATGATATTAAATGAACATAAATAATATTATGTAAACAAATTACCGTGAATAATAATAGATTCCATTATATTGTAACAATTCATACAGGAAGACTACAATGTTATAAGTCAAGTAATTAAAAAAAAGCAGCTCGCCCTCTGATGAGGAAGGAGCTGCTCTAATTATTTTTCTGGGCCAATATTGTTTTTTATTCAAATGATGCAGCATTTCAAGCGTGTTTTACAAAAGCGATTCCACACCGTCAATAAAGATTTCTGTACCTGAGATATGGCTCGATTCTTGCGAAGCAAGAAATAAAACCAAATCAGCAACCTGCTCAGACGAACCGGGTCCATGTTCTAGCGGCTGACTGCCTTCAGGATATTTAACCGGAATTTTGATTTTGTCCAGCTGTGGAGTTTCTTTCGTGCTTTCTCCGATATTGGTTTGAATGGATCCTGGGCAGATCACGTTAACTCGAATTTTATATCGTGCGAGTTCAAGCGCCGCCATCTTAGCAAAAGCGATCTGCCCTGCTTTGGAAGTACTGTAAGCAGACATGCCGAAACCCGAGAATGATCGGCTGCCATTAATCGAGCTCGTAATAATGATGCTTCCGCCGTTTTCTTTCATATGCGGAATCGCATATTTTACGGTTAGAAACGTACCCTTCAAATTTGTCGTCAGCGTGTGATCCCATGCTTCCGGCGTTAAATCTTCGATAGGCGAGACGATGCCGTTGATTCCGGCATTTGCAAACACGATGTCGACTCGCCCCCATTGATCAACGGCAGACTTTATTGCTTCCTGTACCCGTTTGGGGTCGGATACATCAGTATCGATAAATAATGATTGTCCGCCCATTTGATTAATTTGTTCTTCTACTGATTCACTGCGATTGTTATTCAAATCAATAAGGCATACTTTTGCTCCATTTTGAGCCAATAGCAATGCGGCTGCGCGCCCAATCCCGGAGCCGGCACCTGTGATAACGGCAACTTTATCTTTTACTCGAAGCTTGCTGCCATGCTCTTGTTTTTTGTCTGCGGTAATGATCATGATGAATCCCTCCTGTAGTACGTAAATTATCCGGATTAGTGTGCCACGGGGATGTTTGTTTATTCTTCGTATAAATAGCAAAAGCAGCCGTCCTTAGATTAGGACCGAGCTGCTTTGCTTTAAGTTTAATCATTCAATTACACACGTTATTCAGATTTGGATGGCTGTGAAACGTTGATTCGTAAATTGCGGATTTTCGATTTCATCAAGCAAAACCGAAGCATAATCTTCCATGCTGATTTTACTTTCATGCTTTTCGTTAAGAAGGAAATGATCATTGCCTAGCTGTATGTTTCCGGTTTTTTCTCCCGGTTCAAATAACGCTGCCGGGCTGAAGAAGGTCCATTTCAACCCTGTTTCACCGCGAAGAACGTCGAGCTGATCGCTTTGTGCTTTCGCTGTTGCATAGTACATGGCTGGGAACTCTTGCGTTTCTAACAGGCGAGTGCCTTTGTCATCTACAAGCAAGCTGCCCGCGCCGCCAACGTTGTAAAGAATTGTGTGATCAGATGTTTAATCACTTCAACATGCTGATGCTCAGCGCCGGGCTTGGCAGAGAAGGAGTTAACGATAACATCGAATTGTCCAAGTTCAGCACCCGTTTGAAAAACATCCGATTCTCGCACTTTAATGCCCTCCGTACCAGCAAGCCTAGAGGCATCTCGAACCATTGCGGTTACTTGATGACCGCGGCTTTTCGCTTCTTGAGCAATACGGCTTCCAGCACGCCCAGCAGCACCGATTATAGCTATTTTCATTGAAAAAAACTCCTTTTTGTTCTATTTTTTGTATCAAAAACAAAAGCGTTAACATGTAACATCCTTAGTTACATTATCCTCAAAAAAAGAGTAACAACAACGCTTGTTTGATGTAACTATTATAGTTACAGGTAGCTGTTTTTGTCAACGCAATGTTTCAGATTTTTTCATTGTTGTAAATTAGTAAATGTATGTAATTCCACGATCACGGTTACATTTCAATAGTAACTGTGCTAAACTCGAACGAACCAGTCGACAGGTTGCCAAACTTATTCCAATTTGCGAAGGTATCGTGCACGCGCAAATGAAAAGGGAGGTTCATTCTCGATAATGAACAAGAAATTCATAACATATAGCATGGCTCTTATAATCACTTTTATGATGGTATTTAGCATTCCGTTTGAAGCAGCAAATGCTGCGTCGCCAGCAACATTAAAAGTTGGAAGCTCCAATTCTGACGTTCCGGATTTGCAATACCGGTTAAAGACAATGGGTTATTTTAATACGGATGTGACCAGCTATTTTGGTACGACAACGCTGGAGTCGCTTAAACGATTCCAGAAGGACTACGGATTAGTTGAAGATGGTGTTGCAGGTGAACGTACGTGGGAAACGTTAAAGAAAGTATCCGCAAACCAAAAAGAGCTTGATCTGCTTGCAAGAATTATTTATGCGGAAGCACGCGGGGAATCTTACAAAGGTCAGGTTGCGGTTGGAGCTGTAGTTATGAATCGTTTGTCTGCTTCAGGATTTCCCGATTCGATCAGAGGTGTCATTGAGCAGCCACGAGCGTTTACGGCAGTCGATGACGGACAATATCAGCTAACTCCGGATAAAACAGCATATCAGGCGGCTCAGGATGCTGTGAGAGGATATGATCCGACAAACGGAGCGCTTTATTATTTTAATCCGGATACGGCAACCTCGGATTGGATTTGGACACGGAAGCAAACGATGAAAATCGGACGTCATATCTTTGCTGTTTAGTCATATGGTTCTTATCGACAAGCTTAGCGCTTGCGGTAAGGATCTTTTTTTTGCTATTTATAAATAATCGTCAAATAGCTGTTTTCAAAGTCGTAACTAATCATGTTACAATAATTAAGATAGCATCAAACTTTTTTTCAAAAATATCGGAGGTGTCTGTGTTGAAAGTAGAAATTTGGTCGGATTATGTATGTCCGTTTTGTTATATAGGTAAAAGAAAGTTCGAGCTCGCACTGGATAAATTCGCGCACAAGGATAAGATCGAGGTAGTGTTCAAAAGCTTCGAGCTTGATTCTGGCGCCGATCCGAACTCAAATATTAGCACGTACAGCATGTTGGCGGCCAAATATGGCATGAGCATCGAGAAAGCGAAGGAAACGACCGTTAACGTTTCGGAACAAGCCGCAGCTGTCGGACTCACCTTCCATTTCGATCTTACGGTTTCAACAAATACGTTTGACGCGCATCGCCTAGTTCAATATGCAGCGCAGTTTGGCAAGCAGAAAGAGATGTCGGAGAGATTGTTCAAAGCCTATTTCACAGAAGGCGAAAATGTTGGCAGCCGCGAGAGGTTAGCTGTACTGGCTTCGCAAGTAGGATTAGATGAAAAAGCGGTGGCGGAGATGCTTCAGACCAGCGAGTTCGCGGATATTGTTCGCGAAGAAGAAGCAGAAGGCAGCCAGCTGGGCATTCGCGGCGTTCCTTTTTATGTGATTGACCGTAAGTATGCAGTATCCGGCGCTCAATCCCCTGAGGTATTCCTGGATACGCTAAACAAAGCATGGGAAGCAAAACATCCTGCTTTTATCCAAGTGAATGAAGATGACCCGGATGCACTCTGCACGGATGGTTATTGTGCCACCGATTCTCCAAAATCCTAATCAAAGGGATAGGCGAATGCTAAATGGATAACGCAGAGAGCAAAACAAGCTGTCAGATTGAACGAATTGGTGAAGTTATTGAAGTTCAAGCGAGTTTTACTTTGATTTTGATAAATGGAAAGTCTATTGAAGTACCAAAAAACAAGGTCGCCGAAGGAATAGCTCTCGGCGACCTAGTCGTCTGGACAGGAAACTTCTGGAGTAAGAAAATAGATACTAAAGGTTGAAATAATAAACAATAGGGATGTGGATTATTATGGGGACGAATGCCAAAATAGGCGGCGGCGGGTTTCATCATATAGCGATTCGCGTATTTGATTTTGACAAAACGGTTGCCTTTTATACGGAGATTCTAGGATTTACTGAGCGGGTTCGTTGGGGAGAAGAGGACAAGCGCGCAATTATGCTCGATACTGGCGACGGGAATTATTTAGAGGTATTCGCGGGCGGCAAAGAAGGACAAAAGGATGAAGGTGCATTTTTGCATTTGGCATTACGGTCAAATCGAGTAACGGAAACGGTTGAGCTTGCGAGAGAAGCCGGAATGGAAGTTACTGTAGAGCCCAAGGAAGTCGTGCTTGGCGGTATTCCTGTTCGCATTGCTTTCTTCAAGGGTCCTGACGGCGAAATTATCGAACTGTTCGAGAGCACAAGCGAAGATCAGCTATAATAAATATTACGTTTGTCTGGAGCGCGTTCAAGTCTTATAATAGATAACGGTATAGAGTCAGTCGCTGAATCATAAGCGATGACATGCAAAAGTTTAGGGGGAATTCATTTTGACAATGGAACAACAACGACTGTTTGTATTCGCTGGTTCTTATGCAGAAGCAGAAGAGAGCGGCGTTTATGTGTATGCTTTTAATGAGGAATCGGGTACATTAACGCTGACGGACTCGATTGCGGGACTTAAGAACCCGACCTTTCTAAACGTTGATGCAGATCGCAGGTTATTATACTCTATCGCAGAAACGGTAAATCAATCCGGACAAAAGGTTGGAGAAGCAGCCGCATTCGCCATTGATTCTGCAAAGGGCTCGATTCAACTCATAAATCGTGAAATAACAGTTGATTCAACCACTTGCCATATTCAGCGCGATGTGAATAGCCAATTTTTGACGGTAACTAGCTATCATGGAGGAATGATTGGACTTTTCAGCATTTCTGAGGATGGCGCAATCGGTCAAAAGTTGGATGTCATCCAACATGAAGGAAGAAGCCAGCATCCTGAACGACAAGATCGGCCGCACCCGCATTCGTCTTTCTACAGTCCAGACGGAAAATTTTTGCTCATAGCCGATTTGGGCCTAGATCGTATCGTTACCTATAAACTTGATACAGCCGCTCAAAAGCTGGTTCATCAAAGTGAGGTTGCACTTCATCCGGGAGCAGGTCCGCGTCACTTGTCCTTCCATCCAAACGGCGGTTTTGTCTATGTAATTAATGAAGTGGATTCGACCATTACTTCGTTTACATACGAAAAAGAGACAGGCCGGTTAACGACCAAGGAGACAGTAAGCACATTACCGGCTGGCTTCGAGGGTGAAAACTCTTGCGCTGAAATAACGGTATCTATGGATGGAAAGTATCTGTACGGCTCTAATCGCGGTCACGACAGCCTTGTTGTATATGCCATTGACGAGCTTTCAGGCCTACTTTCGCTTGTTCAGCATATTTCTGTCGAGGGTGGTCATCCGCGTCACTTTGCATTGACACCGAATGGGCGTTATTTATTGGCAGCAAATCGGGATTCGGATAACATTGTGACGTTTAAGGTCGATCAAAGCAGCGGGAAGTTATCGTTTACAGGCAAAAGTGTTTCGATAGCAAAGCCAGTTTGTGTCATCCCTGTTTATTTAACGATATAAATAATTAATGATGTAAGTATAGAGATGAAAAGGGGAATACAGAAGCGTGGCTACTACAGAAGATGAAAAACCGAAGCTAAAAGCGACTAAAATTTTTAAATGCAAAAATCCGGAATGCAAAGCATGGGTAAGAGACGAGTTTGCAGCAACCGAACAAACCTGCCCGATTTGCAAAGGTCCTATGCTAAGAAGCATGAGGCATTTGCCAGCGGTTCAGAATAAACCGAAGCCGCAGCCTCGCAAGCCGAAATCGGACTATTAATTGTATCCTAAAAAAATCCCAATCCGCTTTTTTACATGCGGATTGGGATTTTTTCGTTGGTGCATATAGAAAGAATGGACGAACCAGCAGGCTGTTATGTTAGGATAGATATACCAAACAATGACAGGATGGTATAGCAGAATGCTGTTTTATTTTATTGCTTTGTTTACGGCTGCAGTAATCATTTGGTTAAATAACCACAGGAATGAATCGAATCGCTGGGCGGCTTATTTCTTATGCAGCGCATCAACAGGCGGTCTTTCTGATGTACTCATGGAAAACGGATATGCTTATGCAGCGGATGTGTTGCAATTTCTTAATTATACGGTCACTCCGTACGGTATCCTCATTTTTTCTTTGATCTATACAAATGTAGTGGACGCTAAACGTTCCAGATGGAAGCACAAGTTATATCTGATGCTTCCGCTTATCATAATGGCTGTATTTGAGATGCTATCGGATAATAATCAATGGTTTTTTAATTTGCTGCTGCTATGGAGCGCTCCTTATTATCTTATATCCTGTTATCTGTTAGTGATTTCGGTTTGGAGAGAACGCGAGCCACGATTAAAACGTAATCGATTCATCACAACGATTATCATAGCTCCGACTTTATTAGCTGTACTCTTTTTCATCTATGTGGCGAAGGTGGTTTCTCCTGATTTCGAATTTTTTAATTATATCTCTGTTTTTATAATCTATTCGCTTGTTGTTGCGCTGCTGTGTACGTTTATGTATGGCGTTTTGGGCGTAAGGCTGCGTTTTGAGCATGATCCGATGGAAAGCACCATGCGAGCGGTCAGCTCGGGAGCATCCATGCTTAATCACACCATCAAGAATGAGATTGGCAAAATCGCGATCAGTGCAGAAAATTTAAACAGCTTACTGCCCGATAAGAACGAGCAATCCAAGCAGCATATGCAGATCATTATGAATGCGTCCAATCATATGCTGGAGATGATGAGCCGGATTCATAGTCAGATAAAGGATATTGTTCTGAAGGAAGAGGCTGTTCAGCTAAAGCAGATGATTGAGAAAAATCTCTTGCAGCATAAAGCCTTGCTTAATAGGAACAGCATTACCGTAGAGGCGGTTTATGAGATCGATCCTGTCATCTTGTGTGATGCCATCCATATTAGTGAAGCATTTGGCAACCTGCTGATGAACGCCGCTGAGGCGATGCCGAATGGCGGAGAAATAGAGGTTAAGCTGACTGCGCATAAAAATGGCGTCGAGCTGTCCGTACAAGATAGGGGCGCTGGAATACCGGCAGAAAAACTAGGTCAAGTATTCGATCCTTTCTACAGCAGCGGGAAAAGCGGTAAAAATTTCGGACTTGGATTGTCCTATGTGTATAATGTCATGCAGAAAAGCGGTGCAAAAATAGTGCTCACCAGCGAGGAAAGGCATGGTACGAGGGCTGTATTGATTTGGCCAAGAAAAAAGATTTTATAAGTTTTTATTGGAGGGGAACACCTTGAGTCACATTAAGGTATTTATTGTAGAGGATGACTCGGACTGGATTAAGGCGTTAACTTCTTACTTGAGTCGCGAACCGGATTTGCTTGTTGTCGGAACGGCATCCAATTCGACAGAAGCGTTAAGCATGGCGCAAACCATTCCTTTCGATGTGGTACTCATGGATATCCAGCTAGATGGCAGCAGGCTTGATGGTATTCATACGGCTATGTTGATGCAGGAGCATTCCTCTGCCAAAATCATAATGTTAACGTCATTAAATGATGAACAATCCATGACGCAGGCGTTTACTGCAGGTGCGGTTCAATATTTGGAGAAAACGCGCTTTCAAGAGCTGCCTCAAGCGATACGCAGTGCTTATCACCATCCGGCACCGATGGAGGCGCTGCTCAAAGAGTTTGCAAGATTGAAACGGGAGGAGCAGCTTAAGAAGCTGACCGGAGCTGAACGTGAGGTATTTGAACTCATTGAGTCAGGCTATACGCAGTCCCAAATTGAACAAAAGCTATTTAAGGCCGAAAGCACACTGAAAAACCAGGTCAATAAAATGCTCAAGAAATTCGGCGTCCGCAGCAGCAAAGAAGCGGTGGAGACGGTCAGGCGAAGAGGACTATTTCAGCGGGAAGAGCAGGATAATGATAAATAAATCAATTACCTTACCAGGGGTACTACGAATCGTAGTACCTCTTTTTTTATTGTTCTATGAAAGTTGGAACTGCCGGTCAACCGGTGAATGCCTTTAAAATAGGAGATGAAAGGACGCGATGGGATGGATGAAGCCGTAACTTGCTCTGATTTGCCGATCATACTGTTAATTGATGGTAACTGCTTGTTATGCAATGGTATTACGAAGTTTGTGGCCAAGAGAGATAAAAATTTAATATTCCGGTTCGCTTCTCTGCAATCTCAAGCGGGGCAGGCACTGCTGCGGGCAGGGAATTTACCGACTGACGATATCGACACTTTTGTCATGATACAGGATGGCCGTTATTATACGAAATCAGATGCTGCATTACGTGTCTTGCGCAGGCTTGATGGCTGGTGGAGGATATTTTATATATTAATCGCGGTTCCGCTAGTTTGGCGCAATTGCATCTATGATTTTATTGCTCGGAATCGTTTTCGTTGGTTCGGGACGGCTGACGCTTGTAGTTTACCGACACCTCAGCTGATGAACCGTTTCTTGGAGAATGGCGTACATGCTGAACCTAAGGAGAACATTTTAGATGAAAAATAAGCCGATTTATGTAGAGCTTGATATCGATGCTGCCTTATCAGAACTATGGGAGCATACGCAAGATCCACGGCTGCATGAGCAGTGGGATCTTCGATTCACGGAAATTGAGTATCTGCCGAGAGCGGACGTGTCAGAAAAGCAGTTGTTTCGATATGCGACGAGAATCGGCTTTGGCTTTAAAATCGCTGGTATGGGTGAAACCTGCAGTACCACTGCTCCGAATAAAGGAATGCGACTGTCTACCTTAGCATTCTCTTCAGAGCAGCAGCTTTCTTTAATTCGTAAAGGCGGAGGATACTGGAAATACGAGGAAAACGGAAATCGGCTGACTTTTATTACGTTATTTGATTATCAGACCCGATTTGGTTTCGCTGGAAAATTACTGGATCGGTACCTGTTCCGACCTCTATTCGGCTATGCCACAGCTTGGAGCTTTGATCGGTTGCGGATATGGCTGGAAGAGCGTATTCCGCCTTCCTTCATAGCGGAAAGGGCCTTGATTCATTATATGAGTGTCATCTTGATCATGCTGCTGTGGTGCTATGAAGGGTTAGTTCCGAAGCTGTTCTTTCCTGAGGCAGGGGAGCTGTATCTGATGAGAAAGCTAGGTTGGTTTGAAGGGAGTGAGCTGCAAATCATTCAATTGATTGGCATTCTCGAAATAGGATTAGGCTTGATTACTGCATTTTGGCACCGGAGAAGCGGTATGTATACCGTTCAAGCCTTGCTGCTGCTATTGCTTACTGCTCCTATGATTTTATTTGCTCCCGAGCTGCTGGCAGCGCCGTTCAATCCGCTTACGTTGGCGCTGCCAATGATTGGCCTTTGCTTCGCTGCCCGTTGGAGCAGCAGGTACCTGCCGCAAGCAAGCCGCTGCAGACGCAAGTACAGCCCATCACTTCGAAAAGAGGGGATAACATGCGATCGATTTACGAGCAAGCGCTAGGTGCAGATTTCCTCAAGCTCCATCCGCGCATTCAACAGCGTTTCGGATTTAACAGCCAGGATCAGACTGCTTCGATAGGACATGGCGTTATGCAGCGAATTTGGTACAATAAGCTGGTAACACTGCCGCTTTTTATCGGGACCTTCCGACATATCATGTTTCCTCAGGGCGGAAAAAACATTCCGTTCACGATTGAAAATTTTGCTTACTTAGATTCATTCGGTAGAGAAACCGTAACGTGGATTCGTAAATTCAAGTTCCCGAGATCGGTTAGACATTTTGATGCGACAATGGTATTTAGCGGCAAGCGGGATCTAATCGTAGATTATTTAGGCAATAAACAGCATTTGGCGGTTGATCTTGATATTGCGGTTTCATCTAACGGAGGAATTAAGATACGCTCCGGCGAGCAGCGATTCTATGAGGGGCCGCTTCAGTTCCGCTTCCCAAGGCTGTTTACCGGCGAAGCAGAGGTTAATGAGTGGTATGATGACGAAGCGGACTGCTATCGAATCACTGTCGATGTGCGCAATCCCGTAGTTGGGCAGATATTCCGCTACGTAGGCTCCTTCCAAGCCACGTTTATCAAGGCTGGACCGGAGGCAATACCGATAGGTATCCGGCCGCTTCGAGACGAGAAACGGGAATAAACGGCATCTGCCGTTTATTCCTTTTTGTCACTTGCCTGCTGGGCGTTGTATAATAGCGGTAGACATGATTGGGAGATTCACGCTGGCAAGGCTCAGAAAGTGGAGTCCGTAGGAAATGGAGTACATGACGAATGAAAAAGTTTAAAAAGTTTTATATAGAGACAACAAGCATATGCAATTTATCATGCAGCTTTTGCCCGCCCACACTGCGCGCGAAAGGCTTTATTAAAGTAGACGATTTTAAAAAAACGCTTGATCAAATCAAACCGCACACGGATTATATATACTTCCATGTAAAAGGTGAGCCAATGCTTCACCCTAAGATGGATGAGCTTCTCGATATTAGCCACGAGAAGGGCTTTAAAGTGAATATTACGTCAAATGGAACGCTTATCACGAAGAATAGAGAAAAGCTGTTGAATAAACCCGCGCTGCGCCAAATCAATTTCTCGCTTCATAGTTTTGACGGCCACGCAGGCTCTAAAGATAAAGAAGGCTATCTCGCAGAGATTTTATCTTTCGTTAAGGAAGCGGTGGCAAGCAGCAAGATCATCATTTCGTTTCGGCTTTGGAATCTGGACATGGATAATGAAACGAATCAGCAGAAGAACAAAAACCGCGAGCTGCTTGCCATGATTGAGAAGGCCTTTGATCTCGATTATAAAATCGAAGAGAAGTTCATTCCGGGCTCCGGCGTGAAAATCGCGGAACGCATTTATTTAAATCAAGATCCCGAATTCAAATGGCCTGATTTGAAGGAGCCAGAGTATAACGGAAAGGGCTTCTGTCACGCCCTCCGCAATCAAGCAGGCATTTTGATTGATGGAACCGTTATTCCTTGCTGCTTAGACGGAGAAGGCGTCATCAATTTAGGCAATATCCATGACACTCACTTCTCGGAAATCATTGAAAATGAACGGTCAACAAAACTTTATGACGGCTTCTCCAGACGCGAAGCCGTGGAGGAGCTTTGCCGGAAATGCGGCTACCGCCAGCGTTTTGGATGATCGCACGGAAAGGGTATAGAAGGAGCAGGATATGCAAAAGAAACTATTGATCGTAGAGGATGATCTTTCCATTGCGGAAATGATGTCCGACCATTTGAGCAAGGAAGGATACCGTATTTTCCACGCTGTTAACGGTCTTGCCGCGTTAGAACGATTTGACCTTGAGAAAATAGATTTGATCCTGCTCGATCTAATGCTGCCAGAGCTGGATGGGACGGCGTTTTTGAAAGTAGTCCGGACAAGAAGCTTCGTACCCATACTTATCGTTTCGGCCAAGGACAGTGAGCTTGACAAAGCGCTGGGGCTTGGATTTGGCGCAGATGATTATATTACGAAGCCTTTCTCGCTACTAGAGCTTTCCGCCCGCGTGAAGGCTTGTTTGCGGCGAGCTACTGTCTATACTGGGAATGTCAGCACCGAGGAGGGCCTGAAACGGCATACTCAGCTTCGCATTCATGAGCTGTCGCTTGATACGGAGCAGCATATCGTGAGTAAAAACGGAAAAGAAATTAAACTGACTGGCAAGGAGTTTGAAATCTTAAAGCTGCTTATGCTAAATCCGAAGCGCGCTTTCTCTAAAGCGCAAATGTACGTAAAGGTTTGGAATGAGGATTATTTAGGAGACGATAATGCGATCAACGTTCATATAAGCCGACTAAGAGAAAAGATTGAAAACGATCCTTCTTCGCCGCAGTATATCAAGACGGTTTGGGGAATCGGCTATAAGCTGGGGGAGTTTTAACGTGGTGATTCTCTTAGTTGTTAGCTTAGCAGTTGCAGGAGGCTTGTTGGTTTTCCTCTGCTATCGCCATCTTAGACGCAGCAAGCAGCTCCGATACATCCATAGCAAGCTTAGCGAATGGAATAATGGCCAAACATCGGAGAAATTATTGTTATTCTCAGCCGATCGCGCGCTGCAGCCGTTATTAATTGAGATAAATCGATTAATTGAAAACAACCGCAATACGGAAACGCATCATGTGAAACATGAGCAGTCGATGCGAAAAATGCTGACGAATATGTCCCATGATATGAAGACGCCGCTAACGGTCGTGCTTGGACTTACGGAAACGGTTGCCACGGATCATACGCTCCATGAACAAGAACGTAAGAGATTATTGACGAAGGTCCATGGGAAAGCGATGGAAATGGTTGCTATGTTAAATAAGTTTTTTGATTTAGCGAAGCTGGAGTCCGAAGATCAGCATGTTCCTCTAACCAAAATAAACATGAATTTGTTCTGCGAAAATATCATTTTATTTTTTTACGATACGATCACTTCCAAAGGACTAGAAGTTGATATCGCGATTCCTGAGCAAACGATTTTTGCGCTTGGAAACAAAGACGCCCTTGAGCGTATATGCAGCAATCTGATATCAAACGCGATCCGGTACGGCAGTGAAGGCAATGCCATTGGTTTTTCACTCAGCGCTGACGCCGAGAAAGTCAATATCGAGGTATGGGATCGCGGACGCGGAATAAGCGAGCACGATCAATTACATATATTTGAGCGTTTATATACGCTGGAGGACTCACGGAACACGGAATATCAGGGGAGCGGCCTCGGACTTACCATAACTAAGCGGCTGGTTGAAAAGCTGGGCGGGGACATAAACGTGAAGAGCACTCCGTTTAAGAAAACGGTTTTTACGGTCACATTGAATAAGCTTAATTATTAATCAAAAAACATAAAATAAGAAGATCGTCGTTACGCTCCGGGTGAGCCTGCGGCGATTTTTTTTCATACAGGTGACATTTCGAAAGGAATTCTTAAGTTTTTAGAAACGGGAACGACAGCTTGTTTTGATACACTAGTTATCGAAGGTAACGGAATGATGTTTATGGGATGCAGGAGGAAGAGGATGAGCATATTACTGCGCACGAACAAGCTAAGCAAGTCATTTAAAGGGAAAGAGGTCGTCTCAGAGGTCAGCATGACGATTAAGAAGGGCGAAATATACGGTTTCCTGGGTCCTAATGGAGCGGGCAAGACGACGATCATGCGAATGCTGACGGGGCTTATCAATCCGACAAGCGGCTCGATTGAGCTGTTTGGATCGACGATGGACCGGAAGGCCAGCGAGTTGATGAAACGAATGGGTAGTATTATTGAGTATCCGATATTTTATGAGCATTTGTCGGCTCAAAAAAATTTAGAGCTGCATTGCGACTATATGGGCTGCTATGAGCCGCATGCGATTAGCGAGGCACTGCAGCTGGTTGGGCTTTCGCAGACGGGGAATAAGCCGGTAAAAGCGTTCTCGCTCGGCATGAAGCAGCGCTTAGGGATCGCCCGGGCGATTAGTACGAAGCCTGAGCTGCTCATATTGGATGAACCGGTAAATGGGATGGACCCCGTAGGTATTCGTGAATTACGGGAATTGTTCACGATGCTGAGCAAGGAGTTCGGTATGACATTGCTCATTTCCAGCCATATTTTGCAGGAAATCGAGCTGCTTGCAGATACGATTGGCGTCATACACAATGGGAGACTGATTGAGGAGCTGTCGATGGAGCAGGTGCGCAGCGAGTATGCCGAATATATCGAAGTGATTACGACAGATGGTAAGCTGGCGGCTTTTGTCCTAGAGGACAAGCTGGGTATTGTAAACTATAAAGTAACGGATGATCACACGCTTCGAGTATATGATCCGAGGGTTACAGCTGTCCAATTATCAAGGTCGCTGGTGCTAAATGATATCGGAATCGAATCCTTGACCCGGAAAAGCATTTCACTCGAGGAGCATTTCGTCAAATGGATTCAAGGAGGCAGCGATAATGGGTAAGCTCATCATGTTGGAGCTGCACAAAATAAAGCTGAGAAATTGGCTGATATGTGCAATCATAGCAAATCTCTTGATCAGTCTTTGGGTAAGCACGAATTTGCCGGATGAAGCGGTGAAAAGCTATTTAGAGGCTTTTTACAGCATTCGATCTTATGTGGAGATTACGTTTATCGTATTTTCCTCGGTATTGCTCTCGAAGCTTTTCCTGGATGAATACAAAAACAGAACGATTTCCGTATTGTTCACTTATCCTGTGCCGAGACATCATATTCTTATCGCAAAGCTAATCTTGTTTTGTCTTTTCTCATTTTTGACGGCGCTGCTTTCCAACGGGTTTGTTGCCGCGTTTTTTTTATTCGTTGACTCGCAGAGAAGCTTTATAGCTGAGCCTCTGACTTTGCTTATGCTGCGCGAGGAATTCTTTCGTATCGTAATCAACAGCATTTCCGTAGTGGGTCTGGGGATAATCCCGCTTTACATAGGGCTGATCCGTAAGTCTGTACCTGCCTTTATGGTATGTTCCATGTTTTTGGCGTTGATGTTCGGAAGCACGCATGATGAGAGCGGCAACAATTGGTCCGCGGCGATTTCGATCGCGATGTTCTGCCTTGTTTTAGGAATGATATCCGCTATCGTTTCGATTCGCAAAGTTATACGGGAGGACATTATGTAAGAGGCTGGAATTGTTGGGCGGGGACCTTTTGTGTTATGATTTGTTTCATGTTGTTCTTTTCTATCAATCTATCATTCAAAAAAGTTAGGAGATTCAAAGACAAATGGACTTTCTCACGATTTTAAAAGCGATTATTTTGGGCATTGTGGAAGGACTGACGGAGTTTGCCCCCGTATCCTCGACGGGACATATGGTTATAGTCGATGATATGTGGCTTCAGTCAGAGCAATATTTGACGAAATACGTAGCGAACACGTTCAAAATCGTTATTCAATTAGGCTCGATTCTGGCTGTGGTCATTATCTTCCGGAATCGTTTCATTGATTTGCTTGGATTGCGGCGCGGCGGACAGGAAGCGGTTCAGAGTGCTTCGGAGCCTAAGCGAAAGCTGAAGCTTACGCATGTGCTGGTAGGGCTCATTCCTGCAGGCGTGTTCGGACTTTTGTTTGACGACTACATCGATGAATATTTGTTTTCGATTAAAACGGTGCTCGTCGGTCTTGTTATCGGAGCGATTTTCATGATAATCGCTGATCGCTTTCGTCCTGCAAAGGCTAAGATTGAGACTGTTGACCAAATTACCTACAAGCAGGCTCTATCGGTGGGATTGATTCAATGCTTGTCGCTTTGGCCGGGATTCTCACGTTCGGGCTCGACGATTTCAGGCGGGGTATTGCTTGGAATGAGCCATCGGGCAGCGGCGGATTTCACTTTCATTATGGCGGTGCCGATCATGGCGGGTGCAAGCTTGCTGTCCTTGGCTAAAAACTGGGAATACTTCACAGTGGATTCATTGCCATTTTTTATTGCAGGCTTTCTAAGTGCTTTCGTATTCGCACTGATTTCGATTCGTTTCTTCCTGAAGCTGATTAATAAAATCAAGCTGGTTCCTTTTGCGATTTACCGCATCGTGCTCGCAGCTGTTATCTATATCGTTTACTTCTAAAAAAATGGCTTGCTCCCCCGAAAAAGGTGAGCAAGCCATTTTTAATTTTCGATGCGGTAAGCGATTGGTTTTTGAGCTTCATAAATACCGATGTGGCCCGAACAAAGAAAAGCGATCATACAGCCGATGAACAAATAAATCGCCCCTTCGGAGCCAAACAGCTCAATGCCCATGATGAAGCAGGCAAGCGGGGTCTTCGCAGCTCCGCTAAAAACCGAGATGAAACCGATGGCTGCGAGAAAGGGAACGGATATTTGAAACAATCCGGCAAGCGCGCTCCCTAGCGTTGAACCGATAACGAAGAGCGGCGTAACTTCTCCGCCCTGAAAGCCTGTCCCAAGGGTCAGCGCAGTAAATAGAGTTTTAAGCAGGAAAACGAGAGGGGATACCGCTTCTTGAAAAGCCTGCTGCATGAGCGGAATGCCAAGGCCTAAATAATCACGCGTGCCGAGAGCATAGACAAGAGCGATGACGAGCAAGCCTCCGAATGCGCTCTTTAACACGGGATTCGTAAACCATTTGCTAAACAACTGCTTTAGGTACCGGGTTAGCTGAGTAAATAAAATAGCAGATAAACCAAAAAGCACCGATGCGCAAACGACTTTTATTACGACTAGCCAGCCAAGCGGAGGGATATCGCCTATTGTAAAATGGATATGATTGATTCCCCATGCGGTGGTAACCAAATGACCCACATAGCTTGCAATGAAGCAGGGAAGCAGCGCTTCGTAGCTGATGACTCCGATGGCAAGAACTTCTAATCCGAATAGCGTACCCGCTAGCGGAGTGCCGAATACGGCGCCAAAGCCGCTGCTGATCCCGCACATCAGAATAATTTTACGGTCCAGCCGATTTAATTTTAACAGCTTGCCTAACCCTTCGGATAAGCTGCCGCCCATTTGAACAGCCGTTCCTTCCCGACCGGCTGACCCGCCGAACAAATGCGTCGTAAGCGTTCCTAATAAAACAAGCGGTGCCATTCTTAAAGGAACCGCGCCTTCTCCGGAATGTATTTGCTCGATAATGAGATTATTGCCTCTGCCTGCATCTTTCCCAACCTTGAGATATAGATAGCTAATGAACGCACCGCCCGCGGGAAGCAGCCAAAGCAGCCATGGATGCTGATATCTGGTTTCTGTAACCCAGTCAAGACTTGTCAGAAACAACGCGGAAGCAGAGCCAGAGAGAATACCTACGCTTCCGGCAATAAGAAGCCATTTTAACATAAATTTCAATAGATAAACGGGGGTTAAATGTCTTGCCTCAACCATGCTGATAAACTCCTTTGCCGATCTCCTAACAACTATTATACAGCTCCCTTCTAAGAGTTAAAGAAAATCATGCCAAAGGATTAAAGGATAGCCATCCGCCTTGAACACCGAGTGAGATCCAAATCAAATGATAGATATTGACGAAGAAATAGAGAACCACCGTGAGGAGAATACACGGATTAATCCATTTCCGGTTTTTCGTAAAGTAATATATGACGATCAGGAGCATGGGAAGCAATAGCTTCATGGCGTAATAGCTGACGATATTCCATTCATAAATGCGCTTAACGATTGGGTTGAGCTCGTCGATCAGGAAAAAACGCAGTCCGATGTCAGTAAATACAGCATCCGCGAAAGATAATAATAATAATCCGAAAAGCAGCGCTTTTAAATCCCATTTTACGATAGCAGAGATGGCATTCGTCCTCCAATCGATAGAAAATCGCGATGAAGCCCATATTAGATGCATATGTTGCCTATGGATTATCATTCCACGGGGATTCCGATAGCATTAAAAGAAGTATGTTACCATCAAAACTTTGACTCCGCATACAATCTAGTGATATATTTGAGTGTGCGAAAAGTGCAGGAGATTTCACAGCCGGCTGTGTGCATCCACGCAGCTGTTTGTGCCTATTATATGGAGGCAAGCTACCCTTGAATAAATATCCGTTTGATTTTGACCCGAAACAACCTTTTATGGCTCAGGCGAGCGATTGGATCGCTGATGTTTTTTATGAGAAGCTGCCTGAAGCCGGTTTTGAAATAAGAGATGAACAAATTTATATGGCTTTTCAATTGGAACGCGCTTATGCCGATAACCAAACCATTTTTGCCGAAGCAGGGGTGGGAACTGGAAAAACATTCGTATATCTGCTGTATGCCATCACGTATGCAAGATACACGAGAAAACCGGCCATTATAGCATGCGCAGATGAATCGTTAATAGAACAGCTCGTGAAGCCCGAAGGGGATATCGCCAAGCTGGCCCGCTATTTGGAGTTGACGATTGATGCGAGATTGGGGAAATCCGCGGATCAGTATATTTGCTTGAATAAGCTTGAAGACGCGAGAGCAGGACAGGATCACGCAGAGCTGTTCGACAGTATTTACAGTGAGCTTCCAAGCTTCGTTCACAAGCCGGATTCCATGCAAAGTTTTCATCCCTATGGAAATCGCAAGGATTATCCTAACTTGAACGATGAGCAGTGGAACGAGCTCGGCTGGGATGTATTTCAGGATTGTCTGGTATGCGATGTCAGACATCGCTGCGGTCAAACCCTCTCGCGCGATCATTATCGTAAAGCGGCAGACGTAATCATTTGCTCTCACGATTTCTATATGGAGCACATTTGGACGTATGAGGCTAGAAAGCGCGAGGGTCAGCTTCCGTTGCTGCCCGAGTACAGCTCTGTCGTCTTTGACGAGGGACATCTGCTGGAAACCGCTGCGCAGCAAGCGCTAACCTATAAACTCAATCATGCCGTGTTTGAAGGCATTGTCACACGATTGCTCCAAGAAGAAATACGCGAGTCGTTAGCCGTTGCAGTGGAGGATGCCATAACGCAAAGTGAATATTTGTTTAAAATGATGAATAAACACAGCCAAAAGGTTCCGGCATCGGATCGTAAGGAGATCATATGGAGCGCTGAGCTGATTCGTGAGATCAATCGTTTGCAGGACACGCTCTCTGTCATAGAAGAGGAGCTTGTTTTCGAAAGCGGCTTATACACGATTGATACGTACCAGCTGAAAATCGTTGAAGAGCATTTGGAAATGATTCAATTTGCGCTTTCGCTGTTCAAGAAAGAAGAGAAGCCGATTAGCTGGGTATCGCAGGACAAGGAAGGAACCTCACTTGTTATCATGCCTAAATGGGTGAAGGAAGTGCTAAAGGAGCAGGTGTTTTCCCGTAAAATGCCAATCGTATTCTCCTCCGCTACGTTGTCGGTGAATGGCTCATTCAATTACATGATGGAGATTCTGGGCATGGAAAGCTCATTATCATTCTCTGTGCCATCACCCTATGACTATGAGCAGCAAATGACGGTTTCCATTCCAAAAACGAATCATTTAACCCCGTTAAATGATAAGGTTGAGGAGATCTTTCGCTTACTGAATGAAAGCGGCGGCCGGACTCTTATTTTATTTCCGTCTATGGAACAGCTGGAGCAATTCAAAGCTAATGCGGATTTGCAAGCCTCATCGGCAGATTACACTTTCTATTATGAAGGAACAAGCGAAATAAGCCATCTGATTGAACAGTTCCAGCAGGATGAAGCGAGTATATTATGCGCGGTGACGTTATGGGAAGGCTTAGATATACCGGGACCTTCCTTATCACAGGTTATTGTATGGGAGCTTCCGTTCCCTCCGAATGACCCCTTATTCGCGGCTAGAAGAACCGATGCGGAAGAACCGTTTGAGCAGGTGGACATGCCTTACATGCTGCTTCGCTTAAGACAAGGGATCGGACGATTGATACGGACGCGCGAGGACAGCGGAAAAATCGTTATTTTCGGCGAGAAGCTGAGCGAGCAAGCGGTACGCGATCAAATTTTGCACATCCTTCCGAGCAACGTTAGGGTGGAGCAGTAGGGAATAGTGGCTTGCGTCACTTCGGGAAGAAGGATTAATCCTTCTTCTCTTTTTTATGTTGAGTGATCAAATTGCAATATAAGAATAAATGAAAATAAAATGATTTCTTCGGTTATATCGGTAAAATGAAAGAGCAGATTCCGTCTTATCGGTTTGCGAGGATTGGATTTTCATTTTTTTGAATGCGCTTTCGTGATAACGCTTACGTTATTCTTGAAGGGCTGAAGAATACAGGTTGACAGGGAGGTGATAGAAAACTTGTTCGTTTGCGCTTGGGACATTCATTGCGAATGAGGAGGATTTCAATGAGCATGAACAAGAGATTTAAGACGATGGCTGCCTTGTTTTTCGTGATGATCATAGTCGGGCTGGGTGCAAATGTGATATACGGATACGATGTGAGCAATTTGAATATTAATTTGCAAGGCTGGACCGAAACGAATGGCAGTTGGACGCAGCATAGCGATGGAGTGAAAGCCGTAACAAACGGAGCTAGCGATACGTTTTTGATGTCAAGTACGTCAATGTCGGATTTTGTATTGGAAGCGGATCTTAAGTTGGATACGAGCACTCCGTTTGGTACTGCTGCGCTTGCGTTCAGGGCAAACGCTGGAGGAACTACCGTTTATATCCTAACATCGATCCGAACCTTGATCAGGTTCGGCTGTTTAACCTCTGTCAAGGTCCGCAGCCGGTATTTATTCAATACTATATGTGGAATGTCCTGAAAAAGATTATCCGGAAGATCCAAATTTCGAATCGTTCGCAGCTAGCTTACTTCTCTTAGAACGCTTTCGACACCTGGTTTGCCTGGATCGGCTTTTATTTCCTGAAATGAAATGAATCCATTTCCCTTGCTTGGGTCGTCTTGTTCATCATCAAGAAAAGCGATGCTATCCACGAGGGAATCCAGTTTGGATAAGAAAACAGAAGGTAATTTTTCAAGTGTAGATTGGAAAAATTGTTCCTCGTATGAGTGGATAGCTGTTTTGATAATCCGCTCGATTCGGTCTGCTGTAGGAGGAACAATATTCATCTCCCGGAATCGCCGGTATACAGTCTCCTTTAAATGTTCAAGTTCATATCATAGAAAAGTACGTTCTTGTAAAGCCAGTCGATCACTTCCTCGGCATCCTGAACAGTGTTCTCCCGAAATCCAAAAAAATCCTGGACGGTTGAAATCAGTATATCTAAGCTGTATATTTTAGACAATATGAATCTCAAAAAGCTCGATGTTCCATTTACAAAAGAAAAAACGGAACTTTAATATTTGTGAATTCCTAAGCTAAACGAACGGACAGTTATCCTCAATAAAGTTGTGTTCAAATATCGACTCGCCAATGATTGTCGATTTTACAAAGAGAGTGGGCAACTTCAATGTTTGCCGATCGGAGGTATGGGTTGGTATCCATTCGCTCAATGTCTTGTTTGAAAAGAATCTAGCCGTTTGGCTTTCTTCGTAACACACACTCATTACCTTACTTGAGTAAGCTGATTAAGATGCTGAATCAATTGCTTGCGTGAGTCAATAGATATTCCTTCAAATATTTTTTCTGCAGCTTTTTCCATTACAATTCTTGCTTTTTCTATGATAGGGAGTGCTTCATCTGTCAATTTTACAAGCGTTGCCCGACGATCATTTGGATCTGCCATCCGCACAAGCAAATTTTGTCCTTCTAACGTATCTACATATTGTGTCACGACCCGAGCTTCAACCCCAAGATTTTTTGCTAAATCACTCATACGAATGTTACCAAATTGTGAAACATCCAAAAGTACTCGCAAACGTGGTCCAGTTAAGTACGATGGCAATTCCAAAGTAGATAACAGCCTCTCGAACTCACGATGAACTTGGTGAGTGGTCTTAATTAATGTTTGTAACACAAAGGCAGCTGAAGCAGGGTTAGCTGGAAATGGAAATTCTGAATTGCTCATGCATATTCTCCTTGACATTTTGTATTTTACTGACCATAATCATTATATACATAACAAAATTAGTTATGATCACAATAATCGAGATCTGTATCTTTAAGTGTACCCTAATCAGAAAAAGGTGGCAAACTAATCTGTTGGTAACGAGGAGAGAATGAGATGAATCGATTTTTTTTATGTATGTCAGAAGAATTAATTGTTTTGGATGAACTGAAAACAAAGTACAAACTCCAGTCTCAATCACTAGTTTTAAATCCTGTAAGTATAGCAATCGATCCCTTCATGCAAAACCGCCTCTATTGTGGAACCGATGGTCATGGCTTATGGGTGAGTGATGACGGTGGAGGCAGTTGGAAAAGGATTGGAGAAGACATCCCGGAATCAATCTTTACTTCGGTTTTTGTTAGCCCGATCAGAAAAAACGGAGATTATGGAAAGGTCTACGTAGGAACCGATCGGAGTGCTTTATTTTATTCAAACGATGCCGGCCAAAGTTGGAGTGAATGGGAAGCGATCAAATCTTTGTCTTCTTATTCGAGTTGGTCTTTTCCACCAAATCCCCAAACCCATAATGTTCGTATGATTGCAGAAGATCCGTCCAATAGAAATATATATGCTTCCATCGAGGTAGGGGCAGTGATTAGAACTCAAAACGGAGGCGAACACTGGCTGGATACAAAAGAAGGAAACCCTTTAGATGCCCATACCCTATTAACTCATCCAAAGGCACCCAATCGAATCTATGCAGCGTGTAGTGATGGTGTAGATCAACCAGGCAGGAGTGTGTTACTGAGTCGCGATAGTGGCGATACATGGGTACCTTTTAGCGATGGATTAGAACATCGTTATATGCTATGTATGGTGATCAGTAAAGACGACCCGGACATGATGCTTGTTTCTGCTTCTGCTGGAGCAAGAAATGCTTATGACCCTTCCGTTGCTGAATCTTATATCTATCGAAAAGAAAAAGATCAGCCATGGAAAAGAGTTGAACAGGGCCTGCCATTGGCGAAAGGAACAATGATTTCCAATTTAGCAGATGATCCACATGATTTGAATACTTTCTATGCTTTGAATAATCGAGGGCTTTATCGATCTACGGATAGAGGAAAAACTTGGACTACATTGTCTATCGATTGGAACAAAGAGCATTTACAACATGCACCACAAAGAAGACATCGTAGTGCTTTGTTAGTTATTGATTGGAGAGGAGAATAATAATGAATCGACTAAATGGAAAAGTGGCACTGGTTACTGGTGGAAGCAGAGGAATCGGTCGAGGGATCGCATTACGGCTAGCAAAAGAAGGCGCACTGATTGCCGTTCACTATGGGAGTCAACAGGATGCTGCAGAAGATGTTGTTAGGACCATAAAAGCAAATGGAGGTGAAGCATTTTCAATTGGTGCCAACCTTAACACGGTTGATGGTGTCAATTAGCTAATTCAATTACTTGATAAGGAACTGAAACTTCGAACCGATGATACCCTATTTGACATATTGGTCAACAATGCGGGTATGGGTATACCAGAATCATTTGAAGAAACGACGGAAAACGCTTTTGATGAGATATTTGCAGTGAATGTCAAAGCACCGTTCTTTTTGGTTCAAAAATCGCTCTCTCGCTTACGCAATGAAGGGCGTATCGTCAATATTTCTTCGGGTGTTACAAGGGTTGCATATCCAACCATTATGGCTTATAACTTAACCAAAGGAGCAATCAATACCTTCACACTACATCTTGCAAAACTACTAGGTCCTCGTGGAATCACAGTAAATGCAGTTTTACCCGGCATGGTTAGAACCGACATGAATGCGGACTTTCTTGATTCTCCTGAAGCACAAAAACTACCTGCTGATATAGTCGCTCTCGGACGAATGGGTGAACCCTCAGATATTGCCGATGTCGTAGCTTTCCTCGCATCTCCAGATGGTCGTTTCGTCACAGCGCAATTACTTGATGTTACAGGGGGATCTCACTTATAGACCAATTAGAATCAAAGAACAGTAAAACCTCGCGATCCAAAATACGGAAAGTAGGTCCATGCAGCAACCTGCAGGACACGCCAGCCACCGTTGACGCGGTGTCATGTCCGTTAAACGGATCAAACATTAATCTTTCGGGTAACGATAGTGAAGGAGCCGCTCGCAAGTTGGCTCCTTTTTGCTTTATTGAACCATTTAATTTCCATCTACTTTGCGGGTGGTGTCTGCTTCGCTGGTACTCCCCCATGCTCATCAAGCTAAAATGAATCTACACCCCAAACTGGAAAAATAAGCTATTCTTTCTATATCAAGCACGATTCCATAGAAAGGATGGTTTGCCATGAAGGGGTACCGCCATGGCGGTACCCCTTGTACTACTCTCGCATGCTTTTCTTGAAAAGGAATGATCCAAATCTTGTAATAACCATGATACAACCATGAATAAATAAATGTATGAAAAAAATTTATGGAGGTATGCTCCGTGAAGCTCGGCGTGTTTGTCAGCTCCGTATTTAGTGAGTTGTCCTTTGAGCAGATGCTTGATTTCGTTCAGTCCATCGGTATTGAAGCGTTGGAGCTTGGAACCGGCAATTATCCCGGTGATGCTTTTGTCAATGTGGATGAGCTTCTTGCAGACGAATATAAACAGAAAGCTTTCCTTCGTGCCATTGAATCGCGGGGGCTTTTTATAGCGGCTTTCAGTGTGCAAGGAAACCCTTTGCATCCAGACAAGACCATTGCCAAAGAACATCACGAGACGTTCATCAAGACCATTCAATTGGCAAACAAAATGGGAGTGCCGATCGTCAATAACTTCTCCGGTCAACCGGGAACACCGGATCCCGGCACATTTCCCATATCGGACGATAGGCTACGGACACGATATAAAAACATGGGCAGACTTGATCAGCGCATTTCAATTGACAGGCTACAGCTACGTATTTAGCATAGAGCAGAATGATCCGCTGATGGATGTGCTCGAAGGCGTTACGAAGGCGGCTGACCTGATGAAAGAGTGGTTGATTCGAGTTCCATACCGGCCAAAGAGGCAATAATGGAGTAAGGGAGTAAGGGCGTGAAAACAATTGAACATCTATATCGCAGATTCCGGGGATACCCTCAGAACAATCTCTCAAAAAAAGGAATCGACATGGAGAAACTCTTTTCGATCAACCCTTATGTTGCAGGTCCCGATTTGGACATCACCGGCAAGCAAGTAAAACTTCCGGACATAGTCCGGTCCGCCAAAAATCGAAGCACTGTTGAAGAATACCCATCTGCCCCCATTACTCAATTCGATGAACAATGGATTCTTCTAACGTCGCTGGAGGATATGGAACAAACGGACTATGACGTACTCATTGTGGGAACCGGGGCGGGAGGAGGAGCCGTTCTCTGGAGATTGATCGAGCAGATGGGGGGTAACGGAAAACGGATCGGCGTCCTTGAAAGAGGGGGTCTCTTGCTGCCGACGCATTCGCAGAACATCGCTACGATGAATCCTGAACAGGATGAGAAGTATTTTCATACCGTCGCCAAATTCCACCCCGAGTATCCATCTCCACAAGTTTATGCACTCGGGGGAAGAACGTTGTTCTGGGATACTACCTGTCCCCGCATGACGGTTTCCGAAATGGCCGAATGGCCCGTCCCGATTAAAGAAATGGAGCTATACTATAGCATAGCGGAGAAGGTCATGAGCGTTACACACAACTTTAGCAAAAGCGCCTCGATCACGCAAACCCTTCTCCGTCGGCTTCAGAATAACGGATTTTCCGATTCGACAGACGAACCTTTAGCCATTAACCTCGAACCGGCGGCACAATACGGCGTTGTCAATTCCAATCCGTTTTTCAGTTCTCTCATTTTTTTTGCAAAAGCTTTAAATCGTCCCCTCGATCTGGCTATTAACGCGCGCGTCGTTCAGGTCCTGACTGAAAATGACAGAGCCGTCGGCGTGAAAGCGATGTCTCCTGACAAGAAATCCTATGTGATAAGAGCAAAGAACGTTGTGCTGTCGGCAAGCACGCTTGGATCCCCGCAAATCTTGCTTCATTCAGGCATACAGGGGCGGGCTATCGGCCATTATTTGGCCGGACATTCCAGAATCGTCGGTACGGGGATCGTGAACCGGAGCGAGTTCCCGGAAGTTTTGGGACCGCTTCGCATTTTGGTGCCGGGCAACGAACAACGTCCTTATCAAATACAGATTTTAGGTCCCGGGGGATATTTCTGGGTCCAGTATAAAATTCAGCCTTTACAAGAAAAGTGGGAGTTCGTCTTCGTCGCATCCGGCAAAGTGGAATCCCGGTATGACAATAAAGTTATCCTTGACCCGTTCAAGCGGGATGCTTTATATGCCAATCCTGCATCAAGCCATACAAAAGAACACCCAAGCCATATCGAAAATCCTGTCTCGTCTGTTTCATCTGTTAGAAAAAAACGGACGAAAATCTCACCGCTATGAGAAGAAAACAGTCTTTGATATCTTAGGTGTTGTTTAAGAGTATACCACGTCTACCAAGGAGGTTGCATAGCTAACGTTTTAAAAACAGCCTCGTGGTTTAGGCTTATTTGGCATGTTTATTTGTAAGGAAACAAATCGACTATTTATGAAAATAAGAGAGTTCATCACTTGATTCCAAAATGAAGGTTCTTAGCTTGATGGGCATGTGGTACTCCCCCATAATGGCGAGTATCATTTATTCGCACAGGATGGAGGCAAGTGGACGCATAGCGTCAGCACGGATTTAACACACTGGAAACGGCTGCCGATCGCCTTACCGTGGCAAGGAACGATTCATAGCTGGTCTGGCTCAGCCATCGTTGATGCCAATAATGCATCGGGATTGTTTAACGGAGGGTCTGGGCTGTTAGCTTATTACACCATGTACGACACGGCTAAATCGAATGTCGTCGGATATAAACGAGCCACATCGAAGCTTTTTGTCAACCGTACCGATGCCGGTGCGGATCTTCCCGGAAGCTTTACGACTTTGCAGGAGGAGACGCTAAATACAGCCGCTAATCGAATCAAGCTGCGAATATTCGTTGATGCGTCCTCTGTAGAAGCTTTCGGCAACGACGGAAAGGTCGTTTTCTCGAACACGATTTTTCCGAACGCAGCAAGCACAGGAATGTCCTTTTATGCGACAGGCGGTAATGTAAAGATCGTAACGCTTAAGCTATACCCGCTCGTCAATACATGGAGGTAAATCGGTTATTAAGCTGGTTTAACGGGGGTAACCCTGTTGAGCCAGCTTTTTGGATATTTAAAGGCATAATTTTTAAGATGCAACACATTGGTGTTTATAACCATCTAATTACGGCAAAAATATTGATTATTCGACAAAATTCTACGGGGGGGTTTATCGATGACAACAGGCATTGAACTGAAAATTCCCGAATGGATTGTTTATTTGGAAGCAATTATTGTCTTAATCATTCCGCTTACTATTTCTTATATTTATAAAAGGATCCGTCAAACAAGGGATGAATAATAGATATGAGTGAACACTTAACGGTAAAAATTGCTGCTATACGCGAGCAAATGTCATTTCATTCCGATGTTGCGATACGAGAGTTTATGCTTGGTGATACCGAAATTAAAGCTGCTATTGTGTTTGTGAATGGATTAGCCGATCGTGATTTGATAGATCTTCATGTTTTGCGTCCGTTAATGTCCTTGTCACGAGATTGTGTGCCTGTTACAAAATCTTATTTGATTAACCAGGTATTAACGGTCAGTCAGCTAACGGAAGTAAGTGTTTTAGATGAGTTGATTCCTAAGGTGCTGATGGGCGCAACGGCACTAATTATCGATGGAATGCCGGAAATGATTTTGATCGGGACGGCAAAAAATAAATCGAGGAGCATCGAGGAGCCGATTTCAGAAGCACTGGTAAGGGGACCGCGTGCAGGCTTTAATGAATGCTTATCCGATAACACAGCGCTGCTGCGCAGACATGGCGAAAATGACAGTATGGCTTTTATTAGCATGCAGGTGGGATCACGCGCGAAAAAAGAGCTTGTTATTGCTTATATTAAAGATATTGTTGATCCTGAACTTTTGGAGGAGGTTAAGGACAGAGTCAGTAAAATTGATATTGATAATTTACCGGAATCCGGCTATGTCGAGCAGTTAATCGAAGATAATTTTCTCAGTCCGTTTCCGCAAATTCAGAGCACGGAGAGACCGGATCGTGTCATAGGGGCATTGATGGAAGGCAGGGTTGCTATTCTGCTTGACGGTACTCCTTTTGCCTTGATAGCGCCGGTTACCTTTAGTATGCTGCTGCAATCTCCCGAGGATTATTATGAACGCTGGCTTGCGGGTTCGTTACTCCGAATTCTTCGTTTTTTCGCGGCAATGGTTGCTCTGTTGACGCCTGCTATGTATATCTCGTTTATCTCATTCCATCCCGGCTTAATTCCTACAAAGCTTGCGATTTCGATTATTGGAGCAAGGGTTGGCGTTCCTTTTTCTTCACTGGTAGAAGCATTAATCATGGAGATTGCGATAGAAATACTGCGGGAAGCCGGGCTTCGATTGCCAAAACCAATCGGGCCTGCCATGGGCATCGTTGGCGGTTTGATTATCGGCGAAGCAGCCGTGCAAGCAGGAATCGTCAGTCCTATTCTTGTCATTGTCGTTGCGGTAACGGCTATTTCGTCCTTTTCAATTCCGCAATATAGTGCCGGTATCGCGCTTCGCATGCTTCGTTTTGGAGCTATGTTCTGCGCGGCAGCTTTCGGGCTTTATGGCGTCGTATTGTTTGTTCTTCTATTATGCGCGCATGTATGCAAGCTGAAGAGCTTTGGCGTACCCTATGCAAGTCCCGGAGCACCTTATCGAGTAGGGGACTGGAAAGATTTTTTTGTTCGCGCACCTATTTTTTTGATGAAAAAGAGACCCGAAATGCTGCATCCTGCAAATGTAAGGAGGAAAAAAAAGTAATTCTTGTAATAGAGGGAGGCTCCAATGAAAAAGGCTCAGGATCGAATTACTACCGTCCAAACCGCTGTGATCGTCTCGAATTTTTTACTCGGATCGGGGATCCTGACCTTACCAAGAGCTTCCGTAGATTTGGTGGGGACGCCGGATGTATGGCTGTCCGTATTATTAGGCGGTATGGTTGCCATTGCAGCAGGCGTGATCATGGCAGTATTATCAAAATCACATGCAGGCCTAACTGTTTTTCAATATTATCAATTGCTGCTGGGAAAATGGATCGGTGGTTTTATCGGCTTAGCTTATATCATTTATTTTTTCATGACTGCCGCATATCAGGTACGCGCACTGTCAGAAGTAACGGGGCTATTCTTGCTTGAAGGAACGCCATCTTGGGCTATTGTCATGGTATTTATGTGGGTTAGTCTCTATTTGATGACCGGCGGTATAAATCCAATCGCGCGATTGTTTGAATTGATTTTGCCTGTAACGATCGTCATCTATTTATTGGTGATGCTCATGTCGCTTAAGATTTTTGACTGGGAGAATTTGCGGCCTTTTTTGGGACAAGGAATTTTCCCGGCAATTAATGGCGTCCGTTCCACAGCTCTTTCTTTTCTCGGTGTGGAAATTATCTTGGTCATTACTGCCTTCATGAGCAACCCTAATAAATCGGTGAAAGCCGTTGTGATTGGCACAACGATTCCCATGATTATATATTTGCTCACAGTTGTTGTCGTTATTGGAGGGTTATCGATTCACGGGGTAAGTACGAGAACATGGCCGACGCTTGATCTTGTTCGAAGCTTTGAGTTTACAGGCTTGATTTTTGAGAGATTCGAGTCGTTGCTGCTGGTCATCTGGATCATGCAAATTTATTCCACCTTCACGATTACGTATTATGCAGCAGCTTTAGGGATGTCGCAGATTTTCAAGGTTAAAATAGTGAAATGCTTGTACGGGCTGCTCACGATCGTATTTATCATTTCAACGCTCCCCAAAGAGTTAAGTACGCTATTTGCCTTTGGTGATTTTCTTGGTAATTTGGCTTTATATTTGTTCATTCCGATTCCGATCCTGGCGTTAATGCTGACTAAATGGAAGAAAAGCAATAAAGGAGCGAAGGATGATGGGATACCGAAGTCGTAGTAATTTTCGACCAATTGCAATCATTCTTTGCCTCATTGCACTGCTCTTTCAAACGGGCTGCTGGAGCAAGGATGAAATCGAAGATCTTAGTATCATTGTCGGTATGGGCCTAGATTTGGCAAATGAAACGCAGCTTGAGGAAAAGCTGGAGAATCGTGGTTCAAAATACAGAAAAAAAGACAATCTTACCTATACATTACAAATCGTAGACAAGCAGTCGGAGGCGAAGAGCGGGGATACGAAAAGCGATGCCTCGGCCAAACCTTACCTTAACGTATCAGAAACCGGAGATTCACTTTTCGAGATGATCAGGCAGTTTTCCGCTCGCTTGGAACGTCCGATTGTCGGTCATCATATGAAAGTGATCATCATTAATGAATCATTATCTCGTCGCTATGATATGAATAACCTTCTGAGCTTCATGCTGCGTGATAACGATATTCGTCTTAATTGCCTAGTTGTCATGAGCAGAGGGATAGCAAGAGATGTCTTAGAAGCAAAAGGGAAAGCAATTATTCCTGCCTTTCGGCTCTTTGGCATGGTTGACAATCGTTATCGTACGTATAAAATTTTGCCGCCAATGTCTCTCATCAAACTTGAAGGAAAAATGAATTCCAAATCCAGTTATTTATTGCAAAACGTCATTGCGGTTGACGGCGAAGTGGAATTTTCAGGAGCAGCTGTTATCAAAGGCAAGACACAGAAATTTAGAGGGAGATTAAGCGAGGAAGAATTGTTAGGGGTAACCTGGTTAAAAGGCGAAGGGAAAGGCGGCGCCGTTAAAAGTTATGATCCAAAAACCAAACAGGTTATCACGTACGAGCTAAAATCTATGAAGAGCAAAATTGTGCCTTATGTTGATGGGAGTAAAATCAGTTTTCGAGTCAACATCGAAACCGAAGGACGTTTAATTGAAGAATGGCTGGTTATGAATGAACCTATAGATGAAAAGTTTTTAAGTAAGGCGGAGCAGTCAGTGGAGACAGAAATAAAACGGCTGATCAAGCTGGGACTTAATAAAATACAGAAAGAGTATAAAACGGATGTTGTTGGTTTTGGAACAAAATTGAGTATAAAACACCCTAAGGTATGGAAAACGGTAAAAGAGGATTGGGATGAGGAATTTAGCCGTATTCCCATTACTTATGATGTGATGGTATCAATAACGGAAACGGGCTCAAAGCAAGGATACTAATCGTTTTAATATGCAGGAAAAGGTTGTTTTTACGCTTCAAAAAACTGCGTGAAATACATATTTCACGCAGTTTGCTTTTATATCGATTTTTAAGCTATCATACTAGCATAGTGATCAACTAAATAGAGTGATTAATATGGATACATATGGAGGATTTACAATTTATATGGGACAATATGAAGTAAAGGATAGCTACGGGTTAGAGATGGATCTATTTTCCATTTGGATGAAGAATAAAGGGATGACGAAGTCAACGCATCAAGCCTACATGAATGATGTCAATTATTTTCTCCAGACGGTACATCCGACAGATACGAAGAAAATTACGAAAATGGATATTATGAGATATATGGCTGTTTGCCGTGAAAAGGGAGCAGGTGATGAGGCGCGGAACCGGAAGCTCTCTTCCTTGCGTTCTTTTTTTAAAGCGTTGATCGAAATGGAGCATTTGGAGAGTAACCCCGCGGCGCTCATTGCGAAGTCAAAGCAGGAGAAAAATCGAATTCCTGTCTATTTGGAGGAGAACGAGCTTGAAGCGCTGCTCCATACGATGAAAGGCAAATATTATATTCGAAATGTATCAATTGTACTATTGATGGCGTATGCCGGATTGCGAGTAGGAGAAGTCCACCGGATGAATGTACAGGATTTCCGGCAGGACGGGTCTATCCATATTCTTGGGAAAGGACGCAAATGGCGCGTTATCCCGCTGCCGGAAGCATTGCAGCATATGCTGAATGAAGCGCTCGCAGATCGCAAGGAATCAAGGCAGGGCAAGGAGCAGCCGTTTTTTGTCTCCCAATTTGGACGAAGATTGTCCATTCGCATGATTCAGACTGTTGCAGATGAAACGATCAGGCAGCTGAAGGAACGGATGCCGGCCTTAGCTGATAAACGGCTATCAAGCCATAAACTGCGCCACTCTTTTGCGACTATGCAAATCCGCAGCGGTACCGATATCCGAACCTTGCAGGAGCTGCTCGGTCATGCAAGCATAGAAACAACGCAAATTTATACACATATTGATAATAAACAGCTTCGGAACGCAATGAACAACATTTCAAGCAAAATTCCATTAAAGTTTCATAATACATAACGTAATTATAATTATGTAAACAAATATAGGGAATCTGCTTCTTTTATAAAAAAAGCTGTTGACAGATACTTAGCGTATCTGTCAACAGCTTTTTTTGTTTATTGAGCACCAGCAGCAACCAGCTTGCTTCTTCCTTCTCGTTCCTCGGGCAGCATGCGCGGACAGGTATAACATTTTTGACCGTCTACCCGGCATTCATACATGCAGCAGGAGGAATGCATCATCAGTTTTTCACCTTCAGGTGCCCACGGATTATCAATATAGCGCGGTTTGTGAATGAATGGATTGCGTTTACGGTTAAATACCTCAGCTGGAAGTCCGACTAAAACATCAAAATCCCGTTGGAAATTGGAAAGAAGAGCGGGATCCTTAATGTTTTGATTCACATAATCTCGCACAAAATGGATTTGGCCGCCCACTTGGTTCCAAATCATCGCTGATTTCACATCAGCGCTAAGTGCAATAGCTTCGACGATTGCATTTATTTCTTCTTTGAAATAGGAACCGAAGGCTTGCTCAAGAAAAGCCTTACGTTCCTGATCTTCGGTCGGAACCTCTGTCCAGCGCAATTCATTAATTTTAAAGCCAAGATGTGCATGATCATCATGTTGTTCCAGCTGATAAGTCAAGTTTTGCAGTGATAAATCTAAATATCGGTTGTATTGGGCCGCAAAAATGAGGTTCGTAATACAAAGATTGAAGAAGGACATGCCGACAAAGGATGCTGCTAATTCCATGCCCGTTGCTTGGACCATATCGCCAGCCTTAATCAAGGTTGCATGAGAAATGTCGCGATTATGAAAATTAACGGCGGGAAGCTCAAGCATGGGATGGGCCGCACCCCCCGGTGAAATATGAAAATAGGTTTCGACAAGCGTAAAGTCCATTTGATTCGACATTAGCGAGCTCCTCATTTTCTAATCTAAAATAATGGCTAATAGAGTATATGCTGTATCGATAACGATTATCATTCTATGTACTCTATCAGTATAGGAGGGAGCTAACGGACTGTCAATAAAAATGGCTTTACAATAGCTTTGACGCGTTCCAAGCCCGCCCACATATCGCCGGGACCATCATAAATGAGGACATATGCGCCGTCGTAGCCTGTTTCTTCAACTTTGTTGAGAAAAGTAATCAGCTCATTTTTGTCCGGGAAGCCAGCTTGATCGTAGGTGGGCTTCACATGAACGGAAACGCTAAGGGGAGCTGTCGCTCCGATTTCTTCGACTTTCCCTTCACCATGATAGTTTCCGAAATCCGTAATAAAACCGAGTTGGCTTCCAGCTTGCGCAAGCAGCTTGAGACTGCTTTCGGCAGTTGAAGGGAGCGATTTGAAATTTTCTGTAATGACATGAACAGCCTTGGAGGCCCCGTACGAAGCCAGCTCAGCTAAGGATGCCGCAGAAATTTGAATGGCTGCTTCATTCGTAGGGGAGGCTTCTCCAGCAATTACCCGTATTTGCTTTGCTCCGCAAAGTGAGGCGATATCGATCCATTTTTTAATCAAAGAGAGGTCGGCCAATCGCTTGTTTTCATCCGCTGAAGTGATATCGCCGTAATCGAGCAGCAGCGTATCAAATTTGATATTGGCTTCGTGAAAGGATTTTTTTAGCTGCTCTAGATATTCTGGCTCCGTTGATGCGAAATGAAAATGACAAACCTCCAGCGCTTGATAGTCCCTGGCAGCCGCTTCTGCGGGAAGCTCCAGTAAGGTCAACAACTGAGGCTGTTCCTGTTCACTAATCTGATGGCTGCTTGTTTCTGTATCCCAAATCGTCCAGCGGAGAGGGCCCAATATGCGATGTAAACTCCATGTACTAATAGATAGGTATGACACGAATGATCCCGCCTTTTAATATAATGGTTAAACCTAAGAACAGCATAGCATGTAAATAACCGAAAAAAACGCTCCGTATTTGGCATATAGTTCCTCAAGATAGTGATTTTACTCCAAATAGGATACACAGTATTATAAAAGTGCTCAGAAATCGTTCACCATTCCCTTTACTTCATTTATTTCTAGCTTGATGAGCTTGCAATAAGGGAGGCTTTCGCAGCATATGGGTATTAATAAATCAATTCTCGAGAAAATATTATTTATGTTTAAATTCTTTTATAAACCAGGTCAAATGGGAAGCGTAACCCCGAGCTCAAATTATTTAGGCCGAAAAATGGTTGAAAGCGTGCCATGGCAAGCTGTAAATCATATAGCTGAACTAGGTGCAGGTACAGGGGCGATAACAAAGCATATTAAGAAAGCAGCCAGCAGCCAAACAAATATTTTATTATTTGAGAAGGATCCGTATATGTTTAAAGCATTAAAAGATGCTTATCCCCGGTTCTTAATCTTTCAGAATACGTTGGAACTGCATGAAGCTTTAGCCCAAGAAGGAATCGAACAACTGGATTGCATCATAAGCGGACTTCCATTTTTTAATTTTACTCACGCGTATAGAACGGCATTGCTGGAACAGATTACGGCCTCTTTACGGGATGATGGTCTGTTTATTGCATTTCAATATTCTCAGCAAATGAAAAAGCAGCTGAGCTTCTATTTCTATATTGATGAAATAATATTTGTTCCGTTTAATATTCCACCTGCGTTTGTGTATGTCTGCAGAAAAAAACAACGTTTGGAATCGGAAGAAGGATAAATCGGAGTCAAACAAACCAGTAATTTTTGCTAATTAAGCATTAAGCATTATAATAAGAAGCATAGGCTGCTGAAACGCAGGACAAGAAGTAATTTAGTTATGGAAGGAAAGAGAAGGATGGAAACGACACGTATTACGACTGAAGAGCAATTAGATGATGCATTCCGTATTCGGAAAGCAGTCTTCGTGAAGGAGCAGGGTGTAGCGGAGGAAGTAGAGCTGGATGAATTTGAAGATATCGCCGATCATGTCCTTGTTTATTACGAAAACGAACCAGTTGGCACAGGCAGAGTGCGGGTTGTGGATGAATATGCTAAGCTGGAGCGTATCTGTGTGCTATCCACTCACCGGATGCACCGCTTAGGCAAAGCGATCATGGACGAGCTTGAAGCGATTGCACGCGAGAAAGGAATGAAGAAAGCCAAGCTGCATGGACAGGTGCAAGCGGCGGCTTTTTATGAAAAGCAAGGTTATGAAGTGGCGTCGACCGTATTTATGGAAGAAAACATCCCGCATGTTAAGATGGTTAAAGATTTATCACATTAATAAATAGAAAAGAACCTGTGAGCTAACGCCTGCAGGTTCTTTTCTATTTTTTCAGATCAATTTTTTGCGGAAATGAGAGGGAGACACCCCCTTCACCTTCTTGAACATTTTCGAGAAGAGCAGAGGATCGGTATAACCGACGGAATGGGAAATATCAGAAACCGAGAGCTGCTGATTGTTCATTAAATCACAAGCTTTATCCATTCGGTAATGCAATAAATACATTTGAGGGGAAAGCTGCTCGATCTCTTTAAACAAGGACGAAAAATAGATTCGATCAATACCGATCCGATTCGCCAGCTCGGTAATGCTTATTTTTGTATAATAATTCATTTTGATATACTCGACGGCTTTACGCACATATTCATCCTTCGCTTTCGGCATGTACCCCAATTGATTAGGTCCGGTCAGCATATCGATCCATTCCGAGAAGAGACGGTAAAGCAGGCTGTGTACGATAAGCCCGCTGTTTTTTTCAAGAGCTTCTGCTTCAGCCAGCTGATCCATCCAGGGGTCAAACCAATTGGCCGGCGCAAAGGTGAAATAAGGGTTGTCGACGCTGAGCTGCACTTGTTCAAGCAAACGCTCAACGCTGCTGCCTTGAAAGGCTATCCAAGAATAAACCCACGGTTCCAGCTCATCAGCCATCATATGACAGATGATATTTGGAAAAACCATGAAGCCTTGTCCTTTTTTTAGCTCATACGTATGGCCGTTTATATGGTAGCTGCCTTTTCCTTCATGAATAAACAAAATTTTATAATGGTCTTTTACTCCTGGTCCCCAATTGTAGCTGGGAGGGCAATACTGCTTTCCATGGTAATAATAAATGAGATCATAATGCTCGCACATCCGGTTCAGCTCCTGCCATTGAATCTTATACATCTTACATTATGACATATAAACCTTGCTTGTGGACATTCCTTATTCCTGTATAAATCAATATACTTTGAAAGTAATCAGATTTAGAAGTAAACATTATTGCATATTCTTTTTCAAGGAAATCAGATTAATAGGATAAGGGGACTACCATTACATGCCATATGCAGCAGAGCAATCACGTTATTCCGATATGTTGTACAAACGCGCAGGCAAGAGCGGCATTAAGCTGCCCGCCATCTCACTCGGACTTTGGCAAAACTTTGGCGGCAACCAGCCGCTGGAAAATTCAAGAGCAATGATTCTAAAAGCATTTGATCTTGGAATCAACCATTTTGACCTTGCAAACAATTATGGACCGCCTGCGGGATCCGCGGAGGAAACCTTCGGTGCGGTTTATAAAAAGGATCTTGTTCCATATCGGGACGAGCTGCTTATATCCACAAAAGCAGGCTATTACATGTGGGAGGGCCCTTACGGCGAGTGGGGCTCGCGTAAAAATCTGTTGTCCAGTCTTGACCGCAGTCTAACCAGAATGGGCCTTGATTACGTCGATATTTTTTATTCTCACCGCCCGGACCCGGAAACGCCTTTGGAGGAGACGATGGGAGCGCTTGATCATGCGGTCAGGCAGGGTAAAGCTTTGTATGTGGGATTGTCCAATTACAACGCGGAGCAAACCAGCGCAGCGGTAAAAATCCTGAAGGAGCTCGGCACGCCATGCCTTATTCATCAGCCGAACTATTCGATGCTGAATCGTTGGATCGAAGATGGGCTGCAGGACGTACTCGAAGAGCAGGGGATTGGTTCAATCGCTTATTGCCCGCTCGGCAGAGGCCAGCTGACCAATAAGTATGTCGATAAAATTGAAGCGGAAGCCAAGGCGACAAACAGCACGATGAAGCCGGAAGCCATCACTGGGGAGCGAGTACAGAAATTCCGCAGCTTGGAGGCTTTTGCCGCCAAAAGAGGCCAAACGCTCTCGCAACTGGCATTGTCATGGGCACTTCGCGAAGGCGGGGTAACCTCTGCGCTTATCGGCGTCAGCCGTGTTAGTCAAATCGAAGAAAATGTGAAGGCACTGGAAAGCGCACCGTTATCCGCTGACGAAATAACAGAGATTGATTTGATCATGCACAACATTGGAGATATTCCATGGTAAAAGCAAGCCCAGGCGCATACATGCCTGGGTTTTTTCTTTATGCTCGCCGGTTGAATCACTCCAAAAGCAGGAAATAGAGAGTGTTCTGTGGAAATATTGGATGAAAAACAACCTAATGAATGAGGGAAACTATGACCGAACTAACAGAAGCTTATGTTGATTCATTCGCGCTAAACGCGGGTGCGATCAAAAACGGAAAGGATCTCGTTCGTAAAAACAGCTTTCAAAAGCTAGCCCGCACAGAAGACGGAACGCTGCTTTTCGGGGAATGCAAGGGCAGCGGCAAAGAGCCCTATAGCTGTTCCGCAGACTTTTTAAAAGCGGAGCAGCCTATTTTTCGTTGTTCCTGCCCAAGCCGACAGTTTCCATGCAAGCATATTTTAGGACTCATGCACGCCTATGTGGACGGCAAGACCTTTGACATTGCGGATATTCCTTCTGATATCGCGGATAAACGCGAGAAAGCAGACAAGCGCGAGGAAAAAAAGAAAGAAACCGCCGCAGCCCCGGAAGGTAAGGAGAGCAAACGCAAGGTTAATAAAAATGCGTTGGCTAAGAAGCTTGCTTCGCAGCTAGAGGGGATTGAGCTGGCGCATAAGCTGATCCAGCAAATGGTGCAAGCAGGCTTGGCTTCCTTAGATATGCGCTCCATTCGTATGTATGAGGACCAAGCGAAGCAGCTTGGCAATCACTATGTGCCAGGTGTGCAAGCAACTCTTCGTGAGGTATTCGTATTAATAAACACCAGCGATAACCATGAAGCGATTTATACGGAAGCATTCGAACAGCTAGCTTCCTTGCACGCATTGCTTAAACGAAGCCGGGACTATATAAAAGCGCGTATCGAGGATCCGGACCTGCCGATGGACATCACAAGTAATCTAGAAGAGAAGATCGGGCATGCATGGCAGCTTTCAGAGCTTCGCGAGCTGGAGCTTATTCGCAGGGATGTTGAGCTGGTCCAGCTAAACTTCCGATCTTATACGGATGAAGCCCGGGGAGAGTATGTGGATGAGGGGCATTGGCTGCAGCTTCATGACGGAGAAATCGTCGTTACACGCAACTATCGGCCATTTCGAGCAGCTAAGCATATCAAGGAAGAAGATTCCGTATATATGGCCGTTCAAACGAAGGAGCTGTTTACATATCCGGGTGACTTGAACAAAAGGGTTCGGTGGGAAGAAATGACCATGAGGGAGTTAAATGACGCCGACCGAAAAAATATTCGATCCTTTGCTGAGCGATCCTCCGCCGCGGCTGTAAAAGCGGTAAAAAACCATATAAAAACCCCGTTAGCCGATAAAAATCCAGTCATGCTGCTCCATGCAGCTGAAGTAGCTAAAACGGAAAATGGCTGCGTATTGATTGATGATCAAGGAGGAAGGCTGCCCCTGAGCAATATTAGTAGAATTGGGCATCCCACGCTGCAGCTGCTGCCTCATTTAAATCATGAGCAAATAAAAAATACCGCGGTACTGGTCATGTTCGAGGATCATTTATCCGAAGGCAAGCTAACTGCCCAACCGCTAACGCTGATTACCGAAAATGAAATGATTCGATTATATTATTAATGCGTGACAAAGGAGCATAGGATGAGCATTTCATTACTTAGAGAATTACATCAAGATGTACGCCGATTAGTCATCGCGGGAGCTGGCATTGCGGCGGATGATTTAAGACTAAAGCGGATGCTGCCGCAGCTTCAGCAGCTTGGAGAGAAAGCCCCCATTTTTAAACGAGTTGCTGAAGAGATTAACGGGGTTACCGAGGCAAAGCCCGAGCATGCGGCAGGTAAGCTCTTGGATTTAGCCGTTTTGCTTCACGCCGTCCTGCACACCCAAAGCTCTGCGGATGCGGATGGCGAGCTTCTTCCGCTAGGGAATTCCGCCAATCCGGTCCGAGTATCCACTGAGTACCCTTATAGAAAGCTAAAACCGCTGCTTGATGCGCTGACCCAGCGCGGTCCCGGTCGACTCGAGATCATCAGACAAGGCGCAGAGGATGGCCTATTTACCGACTTTCGGGCGTTCATTCCGGCGGTGATCGGGCTAAGAGACAGCTATGCTGAGATTGCAGATTATATCGCAGAAAAAGTGATCCCGCAAATGAGTGCAGCAGTACTTCCTATTTTGCATGAGCAGTTCAACATGCAGGGAAACAGCGGAGATGCTAGAATGCTGGTCTGCCTATACCGGCTAACCTCGGAATCCGAAGCGCTCTGGCCGCTGTTATCTGCCGCTTCGAAGGAAGGCGCGTCGCCCGTTCGTCTAGCTGCTATTTCTTTAATGGCGGGCTTTCCTGCGTTCGAAGAGGAACTGCTAGAATTGTCGCATGACAAAAAGAAAGACATTCGCGGAGCTGCGTTAACCGCGCTTTCGGGGTTTCAATCTGATCGGGTTGTCATCCGGTTGATGGATGCGCTGGCGAAGAAGGATACCGAGCTTGCGATCGCACCGATACAAGCTTGTACAGCGCCGCGTTTAACCGGGCAGCTGCTTCACTTGGGCTCCGCGCTTATCGATAAAATCGAATCAGGTGAACCAAGCGCCGCCGTAAAAGAGACGCTAGGCGGCGTGATTTCAAGCTTTCAAACCAAAGCGCATGAAAGCGCAGTGAGACAGTTTTTAATGCGAATGTTCTCGAATGAGCAGGTCGATCACAAGGAATACGATTTGATTTTGAACGAAGCAGCTCAAATTTTGTTGTATTCCAAGGATAAGCTTGCATTAGCATATCTGCATGAGCAGCGGGATAGCCGGCCGCCGTTAATAGGCTACTCGTTGAAGGCTGCGCTTCATTTTCTTGAGCCAGCCAAGCTATACGATCAATATGAGGGTTACCTAACGCAGAAAAAAGGCAAAAATACGCGTGAGCTGCTTCAAGCCTTTTATGCATACACGTCTAATCCATTGGATCTAATGATCTCGGGACAGCAGGAACAAACGAATGTGGTGTGGGACGCGAGATGGGTTGATCGATTCGTGGAGCTTAATGAAGAAGAGCTGGTATGCCGTTTGGTCAAAGCGCCAGATAAAAGGATCGCGGCTTATCTGGTAGAGAAGTCTAAGGTCGCGCCTCAGCTGATGAAACCGCGGACCTTGCTCCTTTTTCACACGTTATTTAGGCTCGGACACCGGGAAACGGATGAGATGTTCTTAACCGCTTTGGAGCTTGCAACGCAAAAATCTTATTATTACGTGGGGAGAGAGGAACAGCTGTTAATAGCCATGCTGCCAAGTCATTATGCGGAAAAGCTGCACCAAATCGCGGACAAAATCACTTATGAGTACTCGCGGAATCAAATCAAACAGTTAGCCGATCATGTTGCGGCCAAGCCGGAAGAGATCGAAACGGAAGCAGAAGGAGCGGGATTTCTAGCATGGATAAAAAACAAACTATCTTAAGGCAGCCAGCCGAACTGCTTTACGCGCACGAGCTGGAAGCATTGAAGGCTCATGATCAAGGAGAGAAGCCGGCAGGCTGGCAGCTGTCACCGCGGGCCGTGCTTACTTTTATTACGGGCGGTCGTGCGGGCAAAGTCGATATTACACCAAAATATATCGGTCATACGCGATTGGTCGAAATCGCCATCGCTACTTTGCTAACCGATCGTGCCCTGCTGCTGATCGGCGAGCCGGGCACGGCAAAATCTTGGCTCTCCGAAAACTTAACAGCGGCCATTCATGGGGATTCCTCCAAAGTCATACAAGGAACTGCGGGTACCAGCGAGGAGCAGGTACGTTATTCGTGGAATTACGCGATGCTGCTGGCCAATGGCCCTACGGAGGAAGCATTGGTGAAAAGCCCCATTTACCGGGCGATGGAAACAGGCGGGATCTCGCGATTTGAAGAGATATCACGCTGTGCCTCTGAGGTGCAGGATGCGCTCATATCCATTTTGTCAGAGAAGACGATTTCAGTCCCCGAGCTGGGAAGAGATATTCCGGCAGAGAGAGGCTTTTCTATTATTGCGACAGCGAATACAAGAGATCGCGGCGTAAATGATATGTCTGCCGCTTTAAAGCGGCGTTTTAATATCGTGGTGCTTCCGGCACCTTCCGATTTGGAAACGGAGGTCTCCATCGTACGCAAGCGCGTAAGCGAGATCGCTTCAAATTACAGGTTAGGAGAGGCAGTTCCAGAAGAGGAGGCGGTACGCAAGGTTGTAACGATCTTCCGCGAGCTGCGCAGCGGAATGACCCTTGATGGCAAAGAAAAGCTCAAGCAGCCAAGCGGTGCCATCTCGACAGCCGAAGCGATTTCATTGCTGATCAACAGCATGGCTCTGGCAAGCAGCTTTGGCGATGGCCAGGTAGCCGAAGAGGATCTTGCAGCAGGCCTGCTCGGCGCGGTAGTGAAGGATGAAGCTAAGGATGACGCGGTATGGAAGGAATATTTGGAAAACGTGATGAAGAAACGGGGAGCCGAGTGGAGAGGGCTATATCGTGCTTGCCGTGAGCTGAGTTCGTGAGCGCGGGTGCCGCTGCCAGGCACGGCGTCCATATTTTCGGCGTGCGACATCTCTCGCCAAACGGAGCACTCCATTTAATCAGTTATTTAAATGAGACCAAGCCGCTCTTAGTACTCGTAGAGGGTCCTTCGGATGCGTCAGAGCTGATCAGTCAGATCACGTTAAGCAGAGTGAAACCTCCCATAGCAATTTTGGCCTATACAGAGCAGCTGCCTATACGAACGGTTGTTTTCCCTCTGGCTGAATATTCCCCGGAATATCAGGCATTTCTGTGGGCGGCCTCAAATGGCGCGGAGGCAAGGTTTATCGATTTACCGTCGGATGTATCCGTCAGCTTGCATGCAGCCCGGAGTGCCGCATTGGAAAAAGAAGCGGATTCGGAAGGTGCACGCGAATACCGTCAGCAAATCAACGGTCGCTATGAGCAAGTCGCAATACTTGCGGGCGAACCCGATGACGAAACGTATTGGGAACGGTATTTTGAACAATTAAACAAGCCCGGAACATACCGCCTTGCCATACAAGCATTCTCTAATGAAATGCGCCAGCTATCCGAGGCAGAGGAGCGTATTCATACGCCATTGGAGGCAGCGCATAATGAAATCCGCGAGGCTTACATGCGCTCCCAAATATCCAAGGCGATTGCCGAAGGCATTCCGCCGAACCGTATCGTAGTCGTAACTGGCGCCTATCATGCATCTGCGCTCGTAGCGGAACGATCGGAATTGACAGCGGCGGAAGCCGCATCCTTGCCGTCGGTTCCGACCAAGATTACCTTGATGCCTTATTCGTACTATAAGCTGTCGAACCATTCCGGCTACGGCGCAGGAAATATGGCACCATCGTATTTCGAGCTGGCGTGGCAGTGTGCAAAGAGCGGAGATCCTGACAAGCTGGCTTCGCTGTATCTTGCTACGATAGCCTGCCATATGCGTGAGAGCGGTACGTTTCGATCCGCAGCTTCCGTTATTGAAGCCGTTAGGCTCGCAGAATCATTAGCATCCTTGCATGGTGGAAGGCTGCCGGTATTACGGGATCTTCATGATGCCGCAATTACCTGTCTTGGTTACGGGGAGCTCGCCAATGTTGCGGATGCGATCGTAAGAACGGATGTTGGAACCAGCATCGGCTTTCTGCCCGAGGGCATCAGCCAAACGCCGATACAGGATGATTTGAACCGTAATCTGAAGACGTTGAAGCTAGAAAAATATAAGACAACCGTTGCGACTGAGCTGGAGCTGGATCTCCGTGAAAATCGAAGAGTGAAGTCCGAGGATGCTGCTTTTCTCGACTTAAGAAGATCCTTTTTCCTGGAGCGGATTCAGCTGCTGCAAATCAGCTTTGCCCAAAAACGCGCTGTCAGACAGGACAGCGCAACCTGGGCAGAAAGCTGGGTGCTGCGCTGGACGCCGGAAGCGGAAATCGAAGCGGTCGAATCCATTATGAAAGGGGAGACGATTGAGCTTGCCGCTTCATTTTTAATAAAAGAGTCGTTGGCTCAAAGCACGAATATATTAGAAGCAGCTGCTCTCGTTAAGGCGGCTTGGCAATGCGGTCTTCCTGCTTCCATGGAGGATGCCCGTCAAACGCTGCAGCGATTAGCGGTAGATGCCGGCGATTACACGCAAATTGCTGGCACGCTTCGGGAACTTTCATTATTAGTACAATTTGGGGATGTCCGCAAAATGGATACGGGTGTCTTAATCCCGCTGCTTCAACAGCTGTTTTTGAGGGGGACGCTGCTTCTTGTTGATTCTGCCGCATGCAGCGATGATGCGGCAGCGGAAATGGCATCGGCCGTTATCGATATGCACGCGGTATCGCAGCAGCATTTCGATGTGGTAGACGATGAGCGCTGGGTAACGCAGTTGGAAGAGCTCGCCTATCGGGATGACCGTAACGCGAAGCTCTCCGGACTTGCCTTCGCACTGCTTTTAGAGCGAAATCTTATCGATAATGATCGTTTAGCCAGGGAGGTATCCAGAAGATTATCGCCTGGCATTCCCGCAGATATTGGCGCTGGCTGGTTTGAAGGCATGTCGCTAAGAAACCGGTATGTGCTATTATCCCGCAGACAGCTTTGGGAGCAGCTTGATCTGTATACGGCGTCGCTTGATGAAGAGCAATTCCGGCGTTCCTTGGTCTTTCTTAGAAGGGCGTTAGCTGCATTTGAACCGAGAGAGAAGAACGCTATTGCCGAAATGCTGGGAGACCTATGGGAAATTGGCATGATTGAGGCTGCCGATGTTCTGCAGCGTCCGCTTAGCAGCGAAGAGCAACAAAAATTGGACGAGCTCAACGAGTTCGATTTTGGAGACCTATAAGATGAGCGATAATGAGCAATTCGAACAATTGAAGCGCTGGCGTCTTATTTTAGGCCAAGCTGCAAACGACAAACTGTCCGATATGGCGAATGGGCGCGGACTGCTTGATGAAGAGCAAAGCTTAATGGATGAAGCGCTGGCGGCTATTTATGACGATACGGTTAATGATCCCAAAGATAAACAAGGGAATAGCGCTGCACGCTCGGCTGGACTAGGCGCTTCTTCTCCTAAACTAACAAAATGGCTTGGCGATGTCCGAAGCTTCTTTCCTTCCGATATCGTTTCCGTTATCCAAGCGGATGCGATTGAAAGAAAGGGCTTGACCCAGCTGTTGTTTGAGCCCGAAACGCTCAGGCAGGTGAAGCCCGATATCCGTATGGTTGCGACTCTCATTGCATTAAAGGGCCGTATTCCCGAGAGAACGAAGGAGACGGCGAGATTACTGGTCCGCGAGGTCGTGGAGGAGATTATGGCGAAGCTGGCGCATGATATTCGCCGTGCAGTGACCGGGGCGCTAAACCGCAGGAGACATTCTCCGCTTCCTTCCGTAACCGGGCTGGATTGGAAGACGACGATACGCCGTAATTTGAAGCATTATGATCCTGAAAGGCAGCTGCTTATTCCAGAGAAATTTTATTTTTTCGAGCGGGCACGGCGCAGTAAGGAATGGACTGTAATCCTTGATATTGATCAGAGCGGGTCAATGGCAGATTCCGTTATTTATGCGTCTATTATTGGATCGATTTTCGCAAGCTTGCCCTCGCTCGATACGCATGTCGTTGCTTTTGACACGGAAGTCGCTGATCTAAGCGAGCAATGCGCGAGTGATCCCGTTGATATGCTATTTGGCATTCAGCTCGGCGGGGGAACGGATATTAACAAGTCAGTTCAATATTGCGAGCAGTTTATCCATGATCCGAAAAAAACGCTTTTTATTTTAATTTCCGATCTCTATGAAGGCGGCAACCAGTCAGCGCTTATCCGTCGAATGGAAAATATGCGTCAATCGGGGGTTAGCGTCATTTGCCTGTTGGCATTGTCTGATGGCGGTGTTCCTTCCTATGATGCGGAGCTTGCGAAGCGATTGTCCGGCTTTGGCATTCCTTGCTTTGGCTGTACGCCTGATCGTCTGCCAGAGCTCATAGCGGGAGCTCTGCAAGGTCAAGATTTACAGACGCTTGCTGGAGCAATAACTGATTCGGGTAAAAAAAGCATATAAACAATTTAAGGAAACTTAAGACTTAATTAAACTTTAATTACATGCCTCTTAATGATTGACGGTTATCTTTAGGTAGAGATAACGAGTTGATTTTAGGAGGTTTTTTCTTGTGAAAACAAAGCTATATGTCCTATACGGCGGCAAGTCCGTCGAGCATGAGGTTTCTTTGAAAACAGCATACACCGTCATTTTATCCCTAGATGAATCGAAATTTGAAATATTTCCTATTTATATTACTCGCGATGGCATATGGACCGCGCTTGAGAAGCTAAACCGGTTTGGGCTTGAGCTTAATGACTTAATTGCTGCACCAAGATATGCGGATGCCGCAGAATCGATCGGCAAGGTGCTTGTCAGTCATTTCGCTTTGCCGGGAAGAAAGGTCGTATTGCCGCTGCTGCATGGCTCGAATGGAGAGGATGGAACGATTCAAGGCATGATGGAGCTTCTCAATGTTCCCTATGTAGGGAATGGCGTGCTTTCTTCTGCGCTTACGTTGGACAAGGCCATTTCGAAGCAGCTGCTCGCGCAAGCAGGAATCAATCAAGTTGATTACCTCGTATATCGCTATGATCAATGGGGCGATGATCGCGAATTAATTTTGCAAAACGCTGAAGAGAAAATCGGATATCCCTGCTACGTGAAGCCGGCCTCTCTGAACACCAAACCGGGCTCGCGATCGACGTTGGGAAGGCCGATAAGGATGTTGATTTTATTGCACCTTCCTTTCAAGGCAGCGGAATCTATTTGAAATTCAAGCAGCTTGCAGCTTCATTCGGATTCATTCTGTCCGGTGTCGATCGCAATGGCTGCCGCAGCTGTAAGATTATCCGTCATAAAATTCAGATTTCGACCATAGACATAATAGCGGGAGATGTTCGTTAGTTTAGATTTAACGGGAGGAGAGGCCGCAGCGAAGGAGCATTACCTGCAGCTGGGAGGGAATGCAATGAGTATCGAGTTGCTCATTCAACTGCTCATGCTTATCGTAATGATCATCGATATGGCTAACCGATCAAAAGATTCGTAACGGTGAAGACAAAACATCCATTTGGGTGTTTTGTCTTTTTCGTTTGTCTAGCCTAGCTCCCATTCCTGAAGCAGCATGATCGCTGCGCCGGCAGTTACGGCATCTTCGGTCAACTGGCCTTGCGTAAATTTGGGCTCATATTGCGGAGAGTAATAAATGTTGCTGCGTGCGACCTGTATAACTGTTTCGTAAATGCTCTTATGTACGTTAACGAGCGGACCGCCAAGGATAACAGCCTCCGGGTGCAAAATATTAATGAGATTGGCTATGCCTATCCCCAGATAAGTAGCGGTTTGCAGAAACTGCTCCGTAATGAAGGAATCCTTCAGTCGATACGCCTTTTGCAAAGCGTCAAATTGAATTTCCTCCGGCGGAATGCCTGAGAGGGAGCTTGCCCGCCCAAGCTTCAGCTGGGATCGTATTTTTTTCTCCAGCGCAGGAATAGAAACGAGCGCTTCAAGCGCTCCATAATTGCCTTCGTCCCCAAGCCTTGGACCATCCGTCTGAATGATCATCTGTCCAAAGGAACCTTCCATGTCTACGGCGCCTCTTACAATTTGACCGCCTGACATCATCGAGGTTCGAAGGCCGACACCGGCGTGGACATACAGCATATGCTTGACTTCTTCATTCCGAAGCGCCCAGTGCTCACCGATAATTGCTGTGTTTGCTCCGTTATCGAGCAGGGCCGGCAGCCCGAGCCGCTCCTCCAGCCATTCGCAAATAGGCACATTGCTCCAGCCCTCAGCAGGAAAATATCGCGGCTTAAGCATAATCCCGTCTTCACGGCTTAAGGGTCCAACCGCACCGATTCCCATTCCAATCACTTTTTCACGTTCGATTCCGCAATCACTCAGCATTCGCTCGGCCAGCTTCGTAATTTTCGCCAGCAGCGTCTCCGGCGTCATTCGTTCATCCATCTTCCATCGCTCGAAGGCTAGCGGCTTTAGGTTGAGGTCATACAAGCCGATAGAGGAGGAGAAGCGGGATATTTCCAAACCAAATACGGCGCGGTGTTCGGGATTTACGCGATATAGAATCGGCTTACGGCCTCCGGTTGAGCGCCCTAGTTCGGATGCCAGGATTAGGCCGTCTGTTAGTAATTCCTCAAGCAGTCTGGATAGGCTGGTGCTTGTGACGGTAAGCCGATTCATTAGCGCGGCTTTGGATACCAATCCATTTCGAATGATTAAATCAAATACTTGCTTTTTTATCGTAGGATGCTTCACATTCATCATTATATCTCCATTTGTCCAAGTAATTATATCGGATATAAACCAATCTCTATTATATGCTCTTGCACGAAGCATGACTAGACAATCTCCATATTTTTTAATGGAAGAGCCGGGTAAATCCTGATCGGCTGAAAGGAATACAAAGAAAATAATACGAAACTTATCAGGATTCGACAAAGTATTCGGTTGTCTTGTAAGAAAAGAAGTTCTATAATTAGCCTATAAAGCAAATTATCGATAATCTGAAAGTGAAGGAGGCATAAGTAAAGCCCTTTTTTTTCTTCGGTATTGGGAACGCTTTCTTTTTTTTGAACTATATTATCGATAATCGATAATATGAAACGGAGACGTGAGTGCGATGTATGGAAACGTACCAATTTCACCAGTAAACTCTATCAGTGAGCATGTATATACCGCGTTGAAGAAAGAAATTCTAGCAGGAGACTTGCAGCCCGGCGCGCGATTGCTCGTGCTTGAAATCGCTAAAAAGTTCAACATAAGTCAGGCTCCGGTTCGAGAGGCGCTGGAACGATTGAAGTCAGCTGGTTTTATAACCGGTATTCCTAACAAAGGCTCAGTCGTCTCTAATATAACATCCAAAGAAATTAGGGATATTTTCGAGCTTCGTGAAATTATCGAAGGTTTTGCTGTTCGGAAATCCATGGAGCATTTAAGCGAGGACGATTTCCTATACTTAGAAGACATCATTCACAAAATGGACCTTGCACATGAACAAAACGATATCTTAAACATATTAGAGCTCGATATGGAGTTCCATGGATTCTTCTATAGACGCTGCGATAATCATATGATTCTGGAGCTTTGGAACCGGATGCGGATCAAGGTGATGCGTTTTATGGCGATCTCCAATCGTCATTATTCAACCGATGAACTTGCCGATTGGCATCTAAGGCTCGTAGAGGTGCTGCGATCCGGCGACACGGTCTTAGCGGAGCAAACGTTTATCGAGCACATGCATTCTTATAAAATGATTCATCTCAATTAGTGTCATGCATCTCGCAAGTCAACCTTACAAAAGGGGTAGTGGAGTATGCTGAGCGAGGGATTATTATTTAAAGAAGATGTTATTCTTACATGGATGAGAGATCGTTTTTTGCGCAATTTGGTGTCAGATACCGGTGCTATGAAATCAGATTTAAAGGATAGCTTATCCCGTCTGCAATTGAATCCCTATTACACTTTTCCTGCTATGGCTTTGCTTGAGCCGACTGCTCATTTTGATGATGAGCATGAGAAGATATTGTACCTGGAGCGGTTGCGGGACTATATGCAGAAGAATATATCGGATGGCAGCGTTGTATTTGTGGATGAAGAGGGGAGGGTCGGCCTTCTCTTTTCCTGGGTGTCAAAGGAGCAGATTCAAACGATTCAGGTGATGTTAAGGGAGCAGTTCCAGCAGCCGATCAATATCGGGGTAGGAAAACCCTGCAGTCATCTCTATGATATCGTTCATTCCTACCGGCAAGCTTCGCGGGCGCTGCGGCATAAATTTTACCGAGGAACGGGCACGATCATTTATTACAGCGAGCTGGGGCGCTATGAATCGCTGCAGCAGTACCCTTCAGATAAAGAGAAGGCGCTGTATAACGCTTATAAAACGGCCGAAACGACGGAAGAAATTGAACAATGCGTACAGCTTTTTTATGGAGAGCTGCTGCATAAGGGACCGCTGGATACACAAATCGTTTACGATCTGACGGTTAGACTCTTGGTAGGTATCGAGAAAAGAGTGCTTGCGGAAACGGAGAATGTCATCGCCTATGAACGGTTCGATGTTATGTCGATCGTAAAGCTGGAAACGTTGGAGGAAATCAAGCACTATGTCATTCATTTCCTGATCGGATTAAAAGATGTGCTGTCTCACAGCCAGAAAGAGAGCCACCGCAGCATTATCAAAAAAACGATTCATCACATGGAGCAGGAATGCCAATACGCTTCTCTTCAAAGTGTTGCCCAGAAGGTATATATGACGCCAACCTACTTAAGCCTTTTATTCAAAACGAATACAGGCAAAACGTTTATTGAGCACTTGACCGATATTCGCATCGATAAAGCAAAGGATATGCTGAAAAGTACGCATTTCAAAAACTATGAGGTTGCTGAAAAGGTAGGTTATCAGGATCCGCGGTATTTTAGCCAAATTTTCAAGAAAAAAGTGGGGCTCTCGCCAAGCGAATACCGGGAATCAGTCGGAAAATAAAGAGGAAAAAGGACTCTTTCGGCGATCTTGCTGCCAACCGGAGTCCTTTTTGATTTTTCTTTTATAGGCGAACATCGCTCTGCGGGCCGTTCCGCTCCGCTTTTTGTGCATCCGCAAGCTCCGAATCCCATGTAAGATGACGATATTCGGCAGCCGCGGCATCATTTTCAAACCAGTTTAAGAAATCAGACCAGAGCGACACATCCCAGGTTGCGTCAATTTGTGCCGTCGAATAAACGCTGTCGCGAAGACGGACAAACCCGAACACATCGCGTACCTGTGATTTCTCTGCTTGCACTACCGTCAGCTCGGCCAAATGTGGCGGAATGAAGATAACGCCCGACGGCGTGCCAAGCACAACATCGCCAGGCATGCATATTGCTTTGCCGATCCGTGTCGGCACGTTCATGCCAACCATCGTAACGTCTGCGATAGCGGTCGGATCGCTGCCGCGATAGAAGACGTTGATATTATCAATTTCAACGATTTGCTGATTATCGCGAATGCCGCCCCAGATGACGGCTCCGCCGCGTTTGGTTCGTGTCGAGATCGCTGTCGACAAATTTCCGCCTACATAAGTGCCGAGATGAACTTTGTCGAACATGTCCACAACGGCTACGTCATCCTCAACCAATGCATCGATGACCCACTGATTGAAGAAGCCCTTGCGATCCTCTTGCTCATGTCCATGCTTGAGTAAGGTTTCATGCAGATCGGGCCGCTTAGGCACCATCACAGCTGTAACGGCACGGCCAACCATCACATTATTAGGGTGGACGATTTTGAAATCACCTTCAAATTGAAAGGCATAACCTCTGTTCCAGAGCGGTCCCCAGGCTTCCTCCAACGTAATTTTTCGCATGCGGCGAAGGACATCCTCGGATACCTTTGGGCGTCCATTAGGAAAACGTTCACCCTCCCAAAGCGGTGTAAGCTGAATCATATCTTCCGGATTATCAAATTTCATAATGAGCACCTCTCTCGCAATAGTATGATGAAGGCTGGTGTGGCTTGCTTCCTAATTCTATTGTTAGGGACATTCAAGTTTTTGTCGATGCGACTTTCTTAAGGCATTTTTCGCTAATCTATGAATTTTTCACACTATATAAAAACAAACGAATTCATAAATTCCTCCCCTTCAACCATGTAACCGCTTTCGTATAAAGTTAGAGAACATTATCCATGAAAGGGGAGGAGATGATCGGAGTGAAAACGGAGAGAGCTATTCAAACGGAACGAGTAACCAGACTTGCAAAGCCAAAGCGCAAAGAAAAGGGGATGCATCATTTAGCAGGATACGTTTTTATCTCCCCATGGCTGATTGGCTTCTTGCTGCTGACACTGTGGCCAATTGCACAATCGTTTTATTTGTCCTTCACTGAATATTCTTTGCTGGAGGATCCCGTCTGGACGGGAACGGACAACTATTCGAAAATATTCACGAGTGATGCCACCTTTACGAAATCGCTCAGCGTCACCTTTATGTTCGTACTGTTCTCTGTTCCGCTTAAGTTGTTTTTCTCGCTAATGGTTGCGTTGGCCCTTAACAAAAATATTAGAGGCATGAATATTTACCGGACTGCGATTTATTTTCCGTCCTTAATCGGCGGGAGCATAGCGGTAGCTGCGCTGTGGCGCAATATGTTCGGTATCGACGGCTATATCAATCAAGTGCTGGCTTGGTTCGGAATCGAAGGAGTCGGTTGGATTTCCAACCCGGATACTTCGCTCGGGACATTGATTTTGCTTAACACATGGCAGTTTGGATCGACGATGGTTATTTTTCTAGCCGGCTTAAAGCAGGTGCCGCAAGAGCTGTATGAATCGGCATCCGTCGACGGGGCGGGCAAGGTGAGAAAATTCATCAGCATCACGCTGCCAATGCTGTCGCCGGTCATGTTTTTCAACCTCGTGCTCGGCATCATCGGTTCCTTCCAGACGTTCACATCCGCTTTCATCATCACAAAGGGCGGACCGATCAACTCTACTTATATGTATGCGATGTTTCTTTACGAGAAGGCGTTCAAGCATTACCAGATGGGGTACGCTTCGGCACTGGCATGGGTATTGCTTACGATTGTCGCACTCCTTACGATCATTAACTTCATGGCATCAAAATATTGGGTCTTTTACGAATCGGATGGGGGGAAAACGAAATGAATTCGCTGCGCTCTAAGCTGTCGAGCCATTTATATTTAACCCTTTTCTCCTTTCTGATGCTGTATCCCGTTATTTGGTGGGCAGGGGCCTCGCTTAAGAAAACGGAGGAGCTTAGCCTGCCGACGCTTTGGCCGTCGACTCCGATGTGGAGCAACTACTGGGATGGCTGGCATTTCTCAGCCGAATATACTTTTGCTCATTTCTTTGGCAATACGCTGCTCATGGAGCTTGGAAATGTGCTTGGAGGGGTTGCTACGGCAGCGATTGTCGCCTATGGCTTCGGAAGATTGAACTTTAAGCTTCGCGGCTTCTGGTTCTCGATTCTTCTGCTTACCATGATGCTGCCGGGACAAGTAACGGTCGTTCCCCAGTACATTTTGTTCAATAAGCTTGGGTTTGTGGATAGTTACGTTCCTCTGGTGCTCCCGCATTTTTTCGGGGGAGGCGCGTTCTTTATCTTCTTGCTCGTGCAATTCATCCGCGGCATTCCGAAGGATCTCGATGAAGCCGCAACGATTGACGGCGCAAGCGTGTATGGCATATTTTGGCGCGTAATACTGCCTTTGCTGAAGCCTGCGCTAGTTACCGTGGCCATCTTCACATTCATTTGGAGCTGGGATGATTTCTTCGCTCAAGTACTGTACTTAAGCTCGGTCGATAAGTTTACCGTCGGCTTGGCGCTGCGGATGTTCATCGATCAATTTGACATCCAATGGGGACAGCTCCTTGCGATGTCCCTGGTATCGATCTTTCCTTCGGTAATCATCTTTTTCCTTGCCCAGAAGCATTTTGTCGAAGGAATCGCGACGACCGGCTTAAAAGGTTAACGGCAACTCATTTTAACCAGATAAAGGGGATGTATGGGAATGGTCAAAGGTTGGTCAAAGAGCTTTGGGTTATTGATGCTGGTTCTGATCATGGTATTATCAGCTTGCAGCGGCGGAGGCGGAGGCGGCAACAATAACGGAAAGCAGACGAACGAAGGTACGAAGGAAACGGATGCACCGGATAATAAAGGGGATGCCGGCGGGGCGACTACATTAAGCATTATGTGGTGGGGGCCCGATGCGCGTCATGAGGCAACGAAAAAAGCACTGGATATTTATTCGAAACAAAATGCAAACGTAACGTTTAAACCGGAATTCATGGCATGGGATGCCTTCTGGCAAAAGCTGCCGACGCTTGCTGCATCCAAGTCCATTACGGATGTCTTGCAAATGGATGCCGCTTACATCCAAGAATACGTGTCGCGCGGTCAGCTGGAGGATCTCTCCGATATTGATCTTAGCGGCATTGTCGATCCGAACGTAATCTCGAATTTACAAATCGACGGTAAACTTTACGGCATTCCGCTTAGCCAAAATGCGCAAGGGATCGCATTTAATAAAACCGAGCTTGAGCAATACGGCATTGCTCTCCCGCATAAGGATTGGACCTACGATGAGTTTTTCCAGTGGGCGAGAGATGCGAGAGCGAAGCTTCCGGAAGGGAAATATCCAATCGGGGATACGACGACATGGGATAGCTTCAACTACTACCAAACTTCGATGGGCAAACCGGCGGTTATGTCCGATGGCGGCAAAACGTTCACACTCGACAAGGATTTATTTATGACCTTCTACCAAACGTACGAGGAATTCCGCAAAGCCAAAATCGTTCCGCCAGCGGAGAAAGCAGCCGCATTCCTCGAAAACGACCCGCAGGCCGATCCGATGGCATCCGGCGTCGTTATGACCCGCGGAGCGACAACGGGCTCCGTCAGCGCTTTAGAGCAGCTTATGCCTGGTAAAGTTGGCGTGGTGAACCTGCCAGTCGGTCCATCCGGCGGCGGCTGGGCGCAATCCACGATTTTCTTAAGCGTGAGCGCGAACTCCAAAAACAAGGACGAAGCGAAAAAATTCGTCAAGTGGTTCATTTCGGATAAAGAAGCCGGTCAAGCGCTTGGCTTAACGCGCGGTATTCCGATTAATCCGGATGTTTACAAGGAGCTTGAGCCTACGCTTGAAGCCAAGGATAAGCTTGGCAAGGAAATCTATGATCTCTCGCTTGACAAGGCATTGCCTTTCTATCCGCCGGCTGCAGGATTCTCGGAATGGGTGGATACGTACAAGAAGGAAATGGAAGCCGTTACGTTCGGGCAACAATCCATTGAGGATGCGTTCAATAAGATTGATAAGATGGGCAAAGAACTGGCAGCCAAAGCAGGCGGCCAATAATAATGAAAGAGGTGCTTGAAGCATGCAATTAGCAGAATTTTTCTCATCACAGCCTAACCGTCTCTGGCAATTGGCAAAGCAGCTTGGCGTAGACCATGCGGTCGGAGGTTTGCCTTGGGAGGAGAAACTGGAAAAACCATGGGATCTCATGCCTTTGATACGAATGAAACAGAGGTATGCCGATTCCGGCCTTGCGCTTACCGTCATTGAATCGATGCCGCCAAGCAACGAGATCAAGCTCGGAACAGCCGGACGCGACGCGGAGATTGAAGTGTTCCAGCAATTTATAGCCAATATGGGAGCAGCAGGCATACCTGTTCTCTGTTACAACTTTATGGCGCAGTTTAATTGGTTTCGGACATCGACAACGACGCGTACTCGCGGCGGAGCTCTAGTTTCCAGCTACGATCATAGTTTAATGAAGGATGCGCCTTTGACGGATGCAGGTCTTGTGAGCGAGGAGCAGCTGTGGGAAAACCTCCATTATTTTATGGAGCGTATCGTACCCGTAGCGGAGAAAGCGAAGGTGAAGCTTGCGCTTCACCCCGATGATCCTCCGATCACACCGATCCGAGGTGTATCTCGAATATTAACCAGCAGCGCTGCACTCCAGCGGGCGATTGATTTAGTTCCTAGCGATTATAATGGAATTACGTTATGCCAAGGCACTTTAGCTACGGCAGGGGATGATATACCGAGCGTCATCCGCCAGTTTGCCAAGCAGGACAAATTGTTCTTCGTTCATTTCCGGGATGTAAAAGGAACGCCGGAAAAGTTCGAAGAAACCTTCCATGATGATGGCAAAACGAATATGCTGGAGGCCATGCATACTTATTACGAGGTTGGATTTAACGGTCCGGCTAGACCGGATCATGTGCCAACCATGGAAGGCGAGGATAACACCAATCCTGGTTATGAGCTGCTCGGCCGATTATACGGCATCGGTTATATACGCGGCCTGATGGAAGCGGCAAGCGCCGCAAAAGCAGCAGCAGGTGCTGTGGAGAGTATTAGCGTATAAGCAGCAGCTCAGCAGTGAATAGCATCTTCTATCCACTCTTTTAGTGGAATAGAAGATGCTTTTTTTTTACTCCGAGAGGCCATTGACTTTAATACGATATCGTAATAATATAAAACCATAATACTTCACTTTCGTACTAAAAGGAGCTTTTTTATGCAGCAGCTGTACGACATTCTTCTCAAAACAGGATTACGTCCATTTTCTTTTATTACTGAAACGGCCACGCTTGAACGAAATTTGAATCGCTCTGAACTGACTACGCTGCTTATCTTATCGTTTCGCAGTGAACTAGCGATGTCGGAGCTGTCCGCTGAGCTGGGTGCGCCGCTTAGTTCGATGACGAGTATCGCCAAGCGTTTGGAGAAAAAAGGCTATATCGAGCGTTTCAGTTCCATGAAGGATCAACGTATTACTTTAGTCCGCATGACAGAAGAAGGAAAAAAAGTAGCCGCGGAAGCGCGTAAATTCATGGACGTGAATATTCACCGGGTGGAGCAAGCTTTAACGCCTGAGGAGATGGAGCAGTTTTTATCGCTTGTGTTTAAGATTATGAAAGCATTTAAAAATAACGAAACACAGGGAAAAGATGTTAAAGAAAGCAGCGTCAAACGTATACGTATCGATGACTAAGCTTTTTTTTGTTTAATTAATACGAAATCGTACTAAAAGAGAGGGCGTGTGAAATGAGAATTATCATTTATACAGGAAAAGGCGGCGTCGGTAAGACGAGTATAGCAGCGGCTACAGCCGTGAAGATGGCTAAACAGGGCAAACGCATACTCATATTGAGTACAGATGCTGCGCATAGTTTGGCAGATGCCTTTGGGGTAGCGCTAGGTCCGGATCCTGTTCAAATATCGGAGTTTTTGTGGGGGCAGGAAGTAAACAGCTTGCGTGAATGTGAACGTAATTGGGGAGTGGTGCAGGCCTGGTTGGCTAAGCTTATGGATAAAGCCAATCTAAAGGATATTACGACAGATGAAATGATTGTTTTTCCAGGTATGGAAGAGCTGTTTAGCTTATTGCAAATTAAACGACATGCCCAAAGCGATCAATTTGACGCAATCATTGTTGATTGCGCGCCAACTGGCGAAACGCTGCGTCTGCTTAGTTATCCGAATGTACTTGAATGGTGGATGGAGAAAAATACGGATGCGATTATTGTAAATCGGATTTTGCCAGAAGAAGCATCAGAAGGGTTTTGGTCGCATTGGCATCAGCTTCACCGCCGCTACGAAGAAGAAATAACTGAAAATTTTAGTCCGCTGCCGATTTTGCGTGTACCGCTAATGACATCTGAAGTTTGTGGATTAGAGATGCTGGACCAGGTTGGGGAGCTTTTATTTAAAGAAAACGATCCGATGCAAATCATGTATGAAGGCCGATCAGAAGAAATCCGCAAAGTCGACGACGGTTATCAACTCTATGTGGACATTCCGTTTGTGGATAAGCAGGCGATTGACCTGACGCAGAAGGGAGAAGAATTAACACTGCATGTCGGTTCTTACAAACGCAAGGTTATTTTACCGAGAGCTTTGATGGGGTCTACGGTTGAAGGCGCTAAATTTTCCGATGGAAAGCTTTCTGTTCGTTTTGCGAGCAATAAGTAAGAAAAGCAAAGGGGGAGGCAGCGTTGAGCGATATCAATAAGTTTGCCGAAAGGCTGTTCAAGATGAGTGATACTATGTCGCGGTTCGATGAACAGATGAAAAAACATGGGGCACGCCAGCATTTGCTTGCTTCGTGCAAAGAGGCTTTACTCGGCGCTCAGGCCATTATCGAAAGTGCAGTCGAAGTAATTGAAGAAACGGAAAAAACGGAAAAAACGGCTACATCCGGGCAAGGGCAAGAAATACGCAAAGTAAAGATTAGTGACTAAGCAAGCTCTAATACATTTATGGAGGAGTGCTATATGATCACAGGGCTAAAAAGACAAAGCGGATTATTGCTGGGATTGACTGGTTATTTACATATTATTGTGGGGTTTATTGTATTCTGGAATCCATTAAAAGAGATTGTGAACGCAGGCATTTTTAATGCGGTGGGGCAGGATTATCCAAGAGCAGCGGCGATCTGGTTTCTATTCAGCGGTCTTTTCATGGTTTTCTTGGCATTAGTTATCGGGTGGGTGGTTAAGACGAAGGGACTTGAGCTGCCTAGCTCAGCCGGTTGGTGTTTCCTAGCCATCTGTGTGATCGGTGTGATTCTAATGCCGGTATCCGGCTTTTGGCTTGGAATCCCGCAAGCTTACCTCATTCTCAAAAAAAATAAGAGGAGCTAACGAGAAACGTTAGAACGTTAGTTTTAAAAAAACGGCAGTCAAGGACTCATTATCGCGTCCAAGGCTGCCGTACGTATTTTTAATCATTTAGTCTCATCCATAAATTTCACATGCTGAAGGGGGAGATAGCTAGCTCCACAGCCGGTCGTTGGAGTGGTAGTGGTTCCAGTTGTCGGTGGACTCCCACAGCCCCGGAATTTTCGGATGCAGATGTTGAGCAAGCACCTCATCGTTCAAATCATCGATGCCAAGCCCTGGCGCGTCGCTCATATGAATAAAGCCATTCTGAACGAGCTTCTTCGGAAGCTTGCTACTGATAATGATATCATCCCACCAAGGCACCTCGCAGGAATGATATTCTAGCGCAAGGAAGTTCTCGGTTGCGGCAGCGACATGGGCTGCAGCGAGGCATGCAATCGGGCTTTCCGCCATATGGATGGCCATGGCAACGCCGTATTCCTGTGCCATATCGCCAATTTTCTTCGTTTCCAATATTCCGCCCGTCGTTAGTACGTCAGGATGAATAACGGATACGCCTCCGGCTTGCAGAAGCGGACGGAAATTTTCCTTCAAATAGATATCCTCGCCGGTGCAAATCGGAGTGGCAACGGCGCGGGCAAGCTTAGCGTATTGATCGGTGTATTGCCAAGGAAGCATATCCTCCATCCAAGCCAAATTGAACTTATCGACGCGGCGCCCCAGCTTAATGCAATCCTCGAGTCCAATATGGCCGAAATGGTCAACCGCAAGCGGGACTTCGTAGCCGATAACCGCACGTACGTCAGCGACATACTGCTCAAGCATATCCAGTCCTTTTTCTGTTACATGAATCGCAGTGAAAGGATGGGGGATGTTGTGAATATCGTAATGCTGGTTGCGAATATCGCGAATTTCATCTTCCGTCAGCGTATCGTGATTATTGCTGTAGCGTTTTTTTGAAGCATTGCGCATTTCATCGATAAAGCCGACCGGCGCGCTTAACGTGCCAGGCTCATTAATAATTTGACCGATGCCTAAATCCATTTTCAAGAAGGAGAAGCCTTGCTCCATACGTTTCTTCAGCGCTAACCCCATTGCCGTCCCCGTATCCTTACCCACAACCTCCGTATCGCAATACATCCGGATTTTCTCGCGGAATTTCCCGCCGAGCATCTGATAAACGGGAATTCCGTAAGCCTTGCCTGCCAAATCCCACATTGCGATTTCGAGACCGCTGACACCGCCGCCTTGACGGGCATGGCCGCCAAATTGTTTGATGCGGCGGAAGATTTTATCGATGTTGCAAGGATTTTCGCCTAACAAACGTCCTTTTAGGATTTGCGCGTACACTTTATCGGCTCCATCACGCACCTCGCCGAAGCCCACTAAGCCTTGATTGGTATACACTTTAATCAAGCTGCTGTGAAACGGCCCGCCGACAATATCGGTAAAGCGTATATCGGTAATGCGCAGCGAAGCAGGGCTTGAGAAGGTGCTGACATGGGCAAGTGTTTCTTCATAGGACTGGTTATTGGACACGAAAGGTCACTCCTTAGTTTAAATAGATTGGGTGGAACGATGACATCGAAGGGCTCTAAAGCAGCATGCTGCCGCCATCAAGCCTGATCGCTGCCCCGGTCATGAATTCACTTTCATCCGAAGCGATGAAGCAAACAAGCTGCGCAACGTCCAGCGGTCTTCCGACACGTCCAAGCGGAAATTTATCTCGGATGGACCGAGCTGTTTTTTTGTGTTTCTCCACATCTTCAGCGGACATAATCGGCTTGGATTCTCTGGCGCTTTGCTTCCCGACATCCACTGCGCCGGGCTCAATCGTATTGACGGTAATTCCGTATTGCGCAAGCTCGATGGCGCTTTCCCGGCCAAGCATGCGTATGCCGCCTTTCGTCATGGAATATACGACGTCGAAATCGGTAGGACGTTTGCTATGAACGGAGGACATATTAATTATTCGGCCGGACTGCTTCTGCTTCATGTAGGGGATGACTGCCTGAATACATTGCCAATAGCCCTTTAAGTTAATGTTCATTAGTCGATCGAACGAAGCTTCATCATGTTCAAAAAATCCATAATTCAGTTGAAGAGCAGCATTATTGACTAAAATATCAATGCCGCCGAAGTGCTCTGCAACGCTTTTGACCAATCGCTCGATTTCCTGTTTATGTGCGACATTGGCTTGTACAAGGAAAGCATTTCCACCTTTCTCATCAATGCATTGCTTCGTGTGCAGCGCGCCGGCATCGCTTTGGTTATAGTGAATGGCAACCGATACGCCGCGCCTGGCAAGCTCGATGGCCACCCCTTTGCCGATTCCCGTTCCGGCACCGGTAACTATAGCGATTTTGCCTGCAATACTCATGCTACACCTCCAAACCGGCGGTTATGGTCGTTTCATTTTAAAGTTCATATAGTGAAGCAGAAAACCGCCATCGAGTCTTATATCAGAGCCGTTGATATATTTCGACTCGTCTGACGAGAGGAATAGAACAAGCTCAGCCAGGTCTTCATTTACGCCTAATGCTGCATTGGGAACATTATATTCGTAGTCATGATACAGCGTTGAGATCGTACTTTCGAAAAGCTGGTCATCACCCTCGATCGGGCCTAGCTCTATGGTGTTAACACTTATTCCGTACCGTCCTAATTCGAGCGAAGCTTCTTTGGACAGCATTTTTACCGCGCCTTTCGCAATGCTGTAGGTGAAGGCGGAGCCCGTCGGTTTCTCGGCATGAATAGAAGAGACGTAGATGATTTTTCCGGACTGCTTCTCTTTCATTTGCTTTCCGGCAGCTTGCGTGCAAATAAATGCGGATTTAGCATTCACGGCTAGGCTTTGAACGAATAATTCTTCCTCGCCAGCTTCAATCGTACATTTAAAAACCGCCTTATTATTGTGTATGAGTACGTCTACCGTGCCTAATTGCAGAGCAGCGAATTGCAGCATATCTGCAACCTCGGCACTTTTGCAAAGGTCGATATTGACGACGATCGCTTGAGAGCCCGCTTCTTGGACAAGCATTAACTCATCAGCGAGGTCAGTGCCGCCCGAGTAACTATTTAGAATAAACTTTGCACCGCTTGCCGCCAATCGGCGTAATATCGCACGGCCGCTGGCGCTGTCCGAATCCGTAATAAAGACTACTTTTTTTTGCAAATGCATAGATCCCCTCCATCAATGCAGACGTAAAAAGATTAATTGGTCTTGTAGCTTTATCTTAGAGAGTTTGCCCCTCATATGGCGATGCCGTAAAGTTATGATTTTGTTTGTTTTTTTGCAAAACATGGCGTTCGAGATTCACCAAGCGGTCCGCAATAAACAACCGTTTGTATTTATTAGGGAAACGGGTGCAACAACCCATCGCAATAGTGTTGATTCAGGCATTATAGCATTTTGAAATATAAAAATATTTGTGCATATGATACTATTAATGGGCGATTGCTATCTTCCATTCTGAATGACAAAGGGAGCGATTAACGATGAAGGTATTGTTTATTGGAGGAACAGGTTTAATCAGTGAAGCAGTGTCCAAGCTTGCCATTTCACGAGGGATTGAGCTGTATCTGTTTAATAGAGGAAACCGGGAAGGATTCGTACCTGAGGGCGCACATGTCATTAAAGGGGATATCCGAAATCCTCAGGATGCTGCGGCAGCGCTCGAAAACGAACAATTTGACGTGGTGGTCGATTGGATTGCTTTTACACCTGAGCATGTCAGCGTTGACATCGAGTTATTCCGCGGCAAAACGAAGCAATATATTTTTATAAGCTCCGCTTCGGCTTATCAGAAGCCGCCCAAGCATTATATCATTACGGAGGATGCGACACCGCTCGAAAATAAATATTGGCAGTATTCCCGCGATAAAATTGCTTGCGAGCAGCTGCTGCTTGATGAACAAGCGGCTACGGGATTTCCTGTCACCATCGTCAGGCCATCCTTTACATATGGTGATACGATGATTCCTGCAGCTTTGAATAGCTGGCAGCACCCATGGTCGCTTATCGCGAGAATTCGTGCCGGTTGTCCTGTCATCGTGCATGGTGACGGCTCGTCACTTTGGACAATGACGCATAATACCGATTTTGCCAAAGGCTTCGTCGGCTTGTTAGGCAAAGAGGAAGCGATTGGACAGGCGTACCATATTACCTCTGATGAGGTGTTAACCTGGAATCAAATTTATGAAGCGATCGGTGCGGCTGCAGGCGCAGAGCCGAAGCTTGTACATATTTCCACGCCTTTTCTAATCTCCCATGATCCAGAGCTTGAAGGCGGCTTGCTTGGCGACAAGTCCGTGACAAGCGTGTTCGATAACAGCAAAATTAAAAGCTTAGTGCCTGACTTTGACGCTGCTTTATCGTTTGCGGAAGGAATCAAGCGTACGGTTGCCTGGTTTGAAGCTCATCCTGAACGTTGTACCGAAGATGAAGCATGGAATGAACAAATGGACCGCATCATCGAGGCCCATGAGACAGGCTTTAAAAAATAAGTCTGAAATCGACTAAAAATAGCTTATTAAGGCTCTTATTCTCTAGGGAATAAGAGCTTTTTTATGCTTTTTTTTATACTCTAAAACGAGTTTTTGAGCATTAAAGCGTTTTTAAATTTTTTCTCATAATTGCGTTTTGGAAGAAAAGAAGGATAAAAACTCGTCTTTTGATGGAAACAGCGACATATACTCATCACAGACCGTCCACTTTAACCCGATACCTGCTTATTCTCGTTATCTAACTTATATCGTAACAGGTATACTTCATTAACTTAAGGGAGAGGTATAATCATGCGAAAAAAGTTGAATCAGCATTTATTTGTTTACCTGCTTGTTTTATCTTTAGTCATTACATTAGGCATGAACGTCCAACCTTTAAATAACGACCCGCAAGTTCATAAAGACACCGCTTCACAAAAGTCGGAAGAACAAGCTTCTACCGGGATTATCCTTACGACGCAAGTACAAGAGCCTGTTTCATCTCCAGCCATAACGGCGATTCCCTCACCGATCCCTACGCTTGCCGAAGCTGCGGCGACTAAGGTCGAACAGCCTTCAACCATCCTTCCCGAATCCGAAATCCCCCTAGAAGAAGAACCAGCCATTAAAGAAATACCCTTGAATACATATGAGGTTACCGCCTATTACTTAAACGTTCGTAAAGCACCAAGCGTAAAAGCGGCGATCATAAAAGTAGTAAAACAGGGAACCCGATTAGAAATTGCTTCAAAAACAGAAAACGGCTGGCTCGAAGTGCAGGGCGGAGGTTACGTACATGGCGGATATGCAAAAAAAGTAAAAAATGAGGTATCGGTATTATCTTTCTCGAATACAAGCAACCGACAACCAACAATTGAAATTAATGATCGCCGCGCTGATATCGCGCAGCAATCCGAAGTTATAGAGGAGAAGATCGAAGAGATCATAGAGGAAGAGCTTAGCGCTCCGACATCTATAGTGAAATCCGATTCGGGTCTGACAGAAGCGCACATCGCCAAAATATTCGAAGGCACAGCGTTATCCGGGCATGATTTGGAACAAGCTATCCTCGAAATCGAGCAGGATTACGGCATTAATGCTTATTTTACAATCGCCGTCATGAAGCTTGAGAGCGGGAACGGCAAAAGCCGATTAGCCAAAAGCAAAAATAATTTGTTTGGTTTGAATGCGATAGACGGGGATAAGTTCAATAAGGCATTCAGCTTCAAAACGAAAGGAGACAGTGTGAGGAAGTTCGGGCAGCTTCTTTCCAAACATTACGTCGGCAAAGGGCTCACCACGATAGAAAAGGTTGCCCGAAAATATTGCCCCGCCAATTCAAAATGGTCCAGTTTAGTGAAAAATATAATGAAAAGAGACTATAATAAGCTCTAACATGGCATTTTCGCTTCAAATATGTTATTTTCAACTCCTAAGCAGCTGAAGATAACGATGTATAGGAGAGTGCCATAGATGAGTGAAACCGTTCAAAAGATGCCTTTCGGCTATGAGCCGCCTGTGGATGAGCTTAAAGGCACGATCGTTTATTATGATTCCTTCGAGCATACAACGGAACGGGAGCTTGATTTAGCCGCTTATATTACGAAGGAGCGTTCCTTTCGCAAGCTGGTGCTGTATCCTTTGCATGAGCAGAGCATGAAGCGCATGTCCAAGGAGGAGGTAAGTCCCTTCTATAAACGTGAAGATCGCCTTCATGAGTGGAAGCGGGACCGCGGAGAAGAGAATGTGATTGTTGAACGGCTTGAAATCAAACGCAAAAAATATACGCCGATCGATTCTGCGTTAAGGCATTTAAGTGAAACCTATCCTAAACCGTTGTTTTTGCTTCTGACAGGAGAGATGGCTAATCTGTTCGCATCCTTTTCCTCCTTTGAAGAATGGATTGTGAAAATCAGATTATTGCTTACCGAGGAGCCGGCTAGATTGCATCCGAGACTCGTTCAATACAAACATCGGTGGGAATCGATTATTCAAAAATAATTGTTTATGAGTTTATTTGAAAAAGAGCTGTCCGTGAGATAATTCACGGACAGCTCTTTTTATGATGCCAACCTGATTCGTGCTAGCCCGTTGAAGGACTGTTTGGAATATGTCCTTTTTGATTGCGGTTCTCGTTCGTTGAAGCAGCTAAATTGTTTTCTGCTTCTTTCGAGTTAGTTACAAAAGCCTCATTTTTGCTCTGAATCGACTGGTTTTTGTGCTTAGCCATCGTATAACCTCCATTAGCTGAATTGCCTAGTTCACTAAGGCATGCTTAGGTTATCCATGTTCCACTGAATTAATTTAGTTTTTTTGCTGCTTGGATAGGATCCGCATATAAAGGAAAAATAAAAAAGAGATCGAGCTTCATCCCTGAAGCTCGGCCTCTGTATTTGTGTATCGCTTATTTTGCACTAACTACATGCTCTTCGCAAGCGGTGGAGCAGTAACCATACTTGGTCTCTTGGCAGTCCGTGCAAACGATATGCTGCAGATGGCAGGAATCGTCCGCGCAGTTGATATAGGTATCTGCCGGTTCATTGCAGTGATGGCATTTGCCAACGACAACGGCTTCATCGGTTTGATTAATGATCACGGATGTCCGCTCATCGAAAACATAACATTTTCCATCGAACAGCTTACCTTGTACTTCTTCGTCCTTACCGTAGGTAACAATTCCGCCCTCCAGCTGATAAACGTCGCTGAAGCCCTCGCTGAGCATAACGCCCGTAAGCTTCTCACAGCGAATGCCTCCTGTGCAATAGGTAAGAATAGGCTTGTCTTTGAAATCAGCCATATTCTCGCGAAGCCACTCTGGAAATTCCTTGAACGTCTCGAGATCAGGCCGGATTGCGTTGCGGAAATGACCCAAATCGTATTCATAATCACTGCGTCCATCAAGAACAATGACATCTTCTCTTAGCAGATAATCATGGAACTCTTTTGGAGAGAGGCGAGTCCCGCTTAGCGTGTTCGGATCTAAGGGCTTATCGTAACGCAGTGTAACGAGCTCTTTCTTATAACGGACAAAGATTTTTTTGAAGGCATGCTCATCGGCCTCATCGATTTTGAAGACGATATCGGAAAATAGCGGGTTTGCTCGCAAATGCTCCATATATTGCTCGGTTTGCTCAACCGTGCCAGAGAGTGTCCCATTTATGCCCTCATCGGCAATCAGGATGCGCCCCTTCACATTTAGTTCCTTACAATATGCAAGATGCTCGGCCGCAAACTGCTCCGCATCGGGTACAGCTACAAATTTATAATACAATAAAATTCGATAGGGTTTAATATCGCTCATCGTAGTCTTTCCTTTCCGGTAAACAAATAAAAGCATACTAAATTATAGTTGAACTTGCTCATAATATCAACTGGAAACCTATCGGATGATGTTACACATGGTAATAGGTTCCTGAGAGTATAGCAGTAACCGTTTATATTTCAGCGTATGATGATTGGTCTACAAGGTAAGACCAAACCGCTTAAGCTCAATGAAAATCGGTTCAAGCCGTTTTCCTTTTTCAGTTATGGTGTATTCAACTCTTGGAGGGACCTCAGGAAATACCGTCCGGCTTACAATCCCTTGATCCTCAAGCTCTTTGAGGCGGATCGACAGGGTCTTCGGGCTAATGCCGTCCATTGCCTTTAATAATTCGCTGAAACGCAGCGTTTTCTCAATCAGCAAGTCGCGAACAATGAGAAAGGTCCATTTTGTACCAATAATATCGAGTGCCTTTCCAATTACACAGGGTACACCAGGTATTCCACGTTCCAAAACCATTGGTTCTCGCTCTTTCATTTCATCACCTCTGTCTTTTTATAGCGGATAAATCCCATTGTAATACAAAAGTAACTTTAGGGAAACTATGTGATAAAAAGATCACTACTTTATTTTCTACATTAACTGTGGTTACAATAGAACTGTGGAAAACAAATATAGAAATAAATTGGGAGAGTGCCAAATGACCGTTAAACATTTAAGTACACCATACACGTTCAAAAACCTTGAATTTAAAAACAGAATCGTCATGGCACCCATGTGCCAATATTCGGTAACGGCTAAAGAAGGAACGCCAAACGACTGGCATTATGTTCATTATGTATCGCGTGCTGTTGGCGGCGCTGGTCTCATAATACGCAGTCGGGATGCTTGAAAACCCTCAATTAGCGGAAACGACTATCGCAAGCGAAGACGCCGATTTGGTTGCCGTGGCCCGTGGAATGCTGAGCGATCCCTATTGGGCGCTTCATGCTATACAAGCCGTAAAGGGTGAGGCAACACCTCCAAAGCAATATGAGCGAGCATACTAATTCCATTTCTAGCTAAACATACAAAGACATGCAAAGACATGCAAAGAGCCTTTCTGGTTACAGAAAGGCTCTTTGTCAATATATAAGAATTTATAAGTTTTCACTTATAAATGTGCTTATATATCTCCGCGAAACGATAGCTTTTGCCACTGAGGACGGCGACAGCCGTTTACGCTTATGATTGGAGAAGTTCAATAAACCGCTTTGCAATGATGGATTGGGTGGTATCTCGCCGAGTAGCATAGCCCACGGAACGTGCCGGAATCTGTTCATTCAGCATTAATTGGAATAATTTCTTTTCATGCAGCTCCTGCCGGATGAAGGCTTGCGTCACGAATGCCGCTCCATAGCCGTGCATAGCAAGTTCAACAAGCATATCCATGCTGCTAAGCTCCATGTCCGCATCCGCCTTGAGGCCTTGCGATGAAAACCAATGCTCGACAAACAATCTTGTGCTGCTTCCTTCGGAGAGCAGCAGCAGAGGAATCTGGGTTAATTGATCGGGGGATATCGTATTCTCAGACAAATGACGATAGGCGGGTCCAACGACAAAGCAGTCCTGTATCTCGGTTAGATGCTGTACGGACAGTTCATGATCCATAAACGGTAAATGAACTAATCCGATATCGATTTGATCAGCCTTCAGCCTCGCGCGTATATCAGATGTTTTCCCTTGCGATAGCCGTATTCGCACGTCGGGATATTCAGCATGGAAAATGTCAAGCAGCGGCAGGAGCAGATGCTTAATGATTGGACCGCTTGCTCCGATTCGAAGCTCGCCCGCTGACAGATTTTTGAGCGCTTGTAATTTGGTTTCTCCGAGCTGCAGAATCGTAAACGATTTCTCTACGTACTCGAGCACGGCAGCCCCCTCAGGCGTCAGTTTAACACCTTTTGAGAGACGGTCAAACAGCTTAACCTCAAGCTGGGCTTCCAATTGCTTTATGGCATAGCTGACGGAAGGCTGCGTGATATGAAGTTCTTGTGCTGCTTTCGTCAAATTGCCGAGCTTGGCAGTATGTAAAAATATGCGATACCAATCCATATTCAATAACATGATATAACCTCTCTCTATATCAAGGTGTATATATTTGAATTTCATTTATTTCACATACAAAATTATAATGGACATATAACGAATGCGTCAAAGCATTCAATCGGGAGGAACGAGTCATGGCAGGAAATACGTACGGCGAAAGCTTCAAAATAACCACCTTCGGTGAATCTCACGGTGAAGCGGTAGGCGTTATCGTGGATGGCGTAACCCCAGGCGTTGAGCTGGATGAACGTTACATCCAAACACAGATGGACCGTCGCAAGCCCGGTCAATCCTCGGTTACTTCACCGCGTAAGGAGTATGACGTCATCAGCATTCTCTCCGGTATGTTCGGAGGGAAAACAACGGGAACGCCGCTGTTTATTATGCTGCACAATAAAGATATGAGGCCTGATGCTTATAGCGATATTCAATATTCTTTCCGCCCAGGGCATGCCGATTACACTTATTTGCAAAAATACGGCATACGTGATCACCGCGGAAGCGGGCGCGCATCCGGCAGGGAAACGGCAGGCCGTGTCGCTGGCGGGGCGGTTGCGCGCAAGCTGCTTGAGAACAAAGGGATAAGTGTTGTAGCGTATACGAAGGAAATCGGCGGAATAAAATGCGAAACGTTTGTCGAGGATGCGATTGAACAAAATGCCGTTCGGGCTTGCGACCCGGAAGCAGCTGTTCGAATGATTGAGAAAATCGAGCAATTAGCTGCCATTGGAGACAGCTGCGGAGGAATTGTAGAATGCCGCATTAGAGGGGTTCATCCCGGAATCGGCGAGCCTGTATTTGACAAGCTCGATGCGGAGCTTGCGAAGGCGATGCTATCGATCGGCGCCGTTAAAGGAATCGAATTCGGAGCAGGCTTTGCAGCGGCGGAGATGCTCGGAAGCGAACATAACGATGAAATGAGCACAGATGGTTTTCTCAGTAACCATGCAGGTGGAATCATTGGCGGTATAAGCACAGGCGAAGAAATTGTATTTCGTATAGCCGTGAAACCAACTTCGTCCATCTCATTGCCGCAGCATACGATCGATATTCATGGACAAGAAAAAATGATCGAGACCATCGGAAGACATGATCCATGTATATGTCCTCGCATCATTCCTGTCGTGGAAGCGATGGCGTGTATTGTTGTGGAGGATTTAATAAAGCGTCAAGCCGCAATGCATACTTAAAATCTAAGCCAACAAGCATTTTGCTGCTTTAATATTGGTAAAATCTGTCCCCCCATTTCTCCTATTGTGCTATGCTTAGATCTGACAAAGGCCGAGAGGAGAATGTTCATGAAACCAATTGTATTTATTGATCGCACCGTTCCAAGTGAGGTGGAAACACGGATAGCCGAACATTGCGTAGTCGACAAATGGGAAGGGGCATCCCCGATTCCTCGTGAGCTTCTGCTGGAGAAGCTTGCAAATGCAAATGGCTTGCTAACGGCAGGATCTAAAGTAGACGCTGAACTATTAACGCATGCTCCTCACCTAAAAGCGGTAAGCAGCATTAGTGTGGGCTACAATCATTTTGACCTGGATGCAATGAAGCAGCGGGGTGTAATCGGCACGCACACTCCTCATGTTTTGAACAATACCGTAGCCGATCTAGCCTTTGCACTTATATTAGGTACAGCAAGGCGAGTGGCTGAGCTGGACCGCTATGTGAAGGAAGGTAAGTGGAAATCAGGCGTTGGCAGCAGCTTGTTCGGACAAGATGTGCATCATGCCAAGCTGGGCATTATTGGCATGGGGAGAATTGGAGAAGCCGTTGCACGCCGAGCAAGGTTCGGGTTCGAAATGGAAGTTTCCTATTTCAATCGAAGTCGAAAGCCTGAAGCGGAGTCGCTCCTTGGCGTGCGTTACCAGGAACTAAACGAGCTGCTAAAAGATTCTGATTTTGTTGTGATGCTCGCGCCTTTAACGCCGGAAACGACCAGGCTTATCGGACGCGATCAATTTCAACTCATGAAACCATCCTCGATTTTCATAAATATATCGCGCGGTCAGACCGTAGACGAGGAAGCCTTAGTCGAAGTGCTTCAATCGGGAGCGATATCAGCGGCTGGTCTAGATGTTTTCGATAATGAGCCTATACCTGCCGACCATCCTTTTTTAAAAATGGATAATGTACTGACACTGCCGCATATCGGATCAGCTACAACGGCAACGCGTTTTGATATGGCAATGCTTGCAGCGCAAAACCTGGTGAATGCATTAACCGGACAATCCCCGGCCAATATCGTGGCTGAGCTGCAGTAATTTTAAGGGATCGATTAAACTTCTTTATGAGGGTATAGAATATCTCTATTAGCCGCGCGCTGCGGCCGTCACGCTCGCAACTGCCGAGAAGCATCCGTGGCTGCTGCCTATGTATGAACGTAGAGGCTACGAAAGACTTCATGTCTTCGATTTCGAAAACGGGGATGGCCCGATGCATCTTTTACGAAAAATCGTAAATCCTTCTCTGTATCAAAGCCTCCTGCTTGAACAGGCCAAATAAGACGCCTAATCGGAAGGGCCCTTCGTTTGCGTAAGGGCTCTTCTTGCTATCATCTAGAAAATGGGGAATGATTAAAATCAAACTGCTGCTGATCGGACCAACAGGTAAGACAGGTCAATTTATCGAACGTTACTTGGAAGAAAAACAGGTTGGATTCAAACGATTTGTTCGCTCGGAGGAGCAAATGCGGCCTGGAAGCTATTTGGGTGATGTACGTATTCAACAGGATGTAAGCGATGCTATGGCTGGGGTAACCGGCGTGATAAGTGCATTGAACACGGAGGGAAACGGCACTCTTGAAAGCGGAGTGAACAACATCATCGCCGCGATGAAGCAGTACCAAATCAGGAGACTTGTTACGATCGGTACGGCGGGTATCCTGCAAAGCGAGCTGGAGCCGCATTTATTAAGATATCAATCCATTGAAAATAAACGGATTCACCACGTGGCGGCTCAAGAACATGAACGGGTGTATGAACAGCTTCTTGAAACGGAGCTGGACTGGACAATCATATGTCCGACGAAGCTTGTTCAAGAAGATAAAAAAGGGGAATACCGTGTTCGCGAGAATGTATTGCCAACCGGCGGCACAGCCATTTCTTTTGCCGATACAGCCGAATTTGCGGTGACAGCATATTTGAATGGTTTACATATCCGGGAGCGGGTAGGCATTGCCTATTAATTGGCGGAGAATGAAAAAACAACCCGGAATCCACTGCAAAAGCGGATTCCGGGTTGTTTTCGCATATTATTACACCACACTAATCCAATTTCAGTACCTCCACGCGATTAGAGAAAAAGGTAGCGCCGCCGCCCATGTCCGCGAGACGCTGCGGCGTTAGCGCATTAACCGCTTGGTGTCCCTTGCGCTGATCATCCCACCATAAGCCTTGCGTGACCAAAACGCCAGGCAGCACGTCGCGGCTAACGCGCAGCGTTATTTCTACTTCGCCGCGGTCATTGCGAACCTTTACGCGCTCTCCGTCCTGAAAGCCCAGTAGCGCGGCATCGTCGAGCTGCATATGAAGCAGCGGCTCTTTCTCCAGCTTTTGCAGGCGTTCTTGATTGGCAAAGGTCGAATTAATAAAGCTATGATTCGGTCCAGTCATGAGCAAAAAAGGATAATTTTCCGGTTCCTTCAAAGGCGTATGGACCGGAACGGGGGAGAAGCCGTGCTGCAGCATTTTCTCCGAATAGAGCTCGATTTTGCCAGAGGCGGTGGGAATCATTGTCGTGAACGATGGGAGCTCATTGCCGCCGGCTTTCATCCACGATTTTTCCTTTAGCGCCTCGAAAGTGATTCCTTTCAATAGAGGGTTGTTTTCGCTATCCAGTGCTTCACGAATCATTTGTTCCTCGGATATATCAAAAATCTCACTTTCAAAACCTAACCGCAGTGCCAGCTCCCTAAATAAAGTAAAGTTAGATTTACATTCACCCATCGTCTCCATGATCGGTTCGTGTAGCTGCAAATACAGATGCCAATAAGAGGTATAGAGATCTAAGTTTTCAAAATGCGAGGTAGCCGGGAGTACGATATCCGAATACTTGCATGTATCAGTTAGAAACAAATCATGGGTGACTGTAAAGAGATCATTTCGTAAGAGGCCCTCGCGGACGCGGTTTTGATCAGGCGCTACGACTGCCGGATTGCTGTTATAAACAAACAGCATCTTTACTGGATTAGCTGTAGCGAGAAGGGCGTCTCCAAGCTGGTTCATGCTAACCGTGCGAACATTAGGATCAGGCATGAGGTCTGGACGCTCGATTTTTCTAGCATTAAGTCTCGAATACCATCCGTTTCCTTTCATTGCGCCTCCTCCGCGAATCCCCCATTGGCCCGTAAGTGCAGGCAAGCATGCGATAGTTCTAACGGTCATCCCGCCATTGTCATGATGCTGCAGGCCATTACCGATACGGATAAAAGAAGGGGAAGTCGTCCCGTATAAACGGCCAAGTTCCTCGACCTCAGCAGCAGGCACACCTGTAATGTTTTCTACATACTCAGGCGTATATCGGACTGCTTCCGCAGTAAGGTCATCGAAGCCTAGCGCATGCTGCTCTAAAAATGACTGATCTGCGAGTCCGTCGCGAATGATCACATGCATCATACCGAGAGCAAGCGCCGCATCCGTTCCAGGCCGCAGATGGATGAACCGATCTGCCCACGCCGAGGTGCGGTTGCGGTGAACATCAATATGGATGATTTCGGCTCCGTTTTTTCTTGCCTCTGCGGCCAGCATCGTTTGGTGCATATTGGTGGAAACTAAGTTGCAGCCCCATATGAGGAACAGCTTCGTATGAACGGTATCTTCGGGATCAATGCCCATAGATGCGCCCATTGTATAGGCATAACCGGCAGCACCGGCTGCATTGCAAATTGTGCGGTCAAGCTGACTCGCGCCAAGTCGGTGAAAGAAACGGCGATCCATGCCTTCAGCATTGAGAACGCCCATATTTCCATAAAAGCTGTACGGTAAAATCGCTTGCGCGCCTTGTTCTGAAATGATGTTTTTCATACCCGTAGTGATTTCCTCGTAGGCTTCTTCCCAGGTTATGCGCTCAAAATCAAGCGTGCCCTTAGGACCTTTACGGCGCATGGGATAGAGAAATCTATCCGGGTGATATACGCGTTCATTCAAATGCCTCACCTTATTGCAAATCGCTCCGCGCGTGACCGGATGCGCGGCATCGCCCGTAATTTTAGTTATTTTACCATCTGCTATAGTGACGCTGAGTCCGCAGGTATCCGGGCAATCAAAGGGGCAAACAGAACGAACCGTTCCATTTAAGATTGTTGTGCTCATCCTCATTTTCACTCCATCCAGTAGCCAAAATCTGTTTCCCTATCATATCATAATCCATTCTTGCTACGACATAGGTTACTAAAGCAGTTTATGCTTAATTAGGACGCATTTCATTTTCCAGCTAAAAGTCTATTGACAGTACCTAACTTGTCATGTAACATTCAAGTTGCTGAAGAAGCTGCTTACAACAAAATAATTCGTATAACCTCACGGCTTTTAAGCATAATCAGGGTGAGGGTTTCTACGGGAAGCCTAACTTCCTATCTACGAGTATGCGATCATTTTTGAAATGATCTTATATTCGTCGTTAGGATTTTTTTGTGTTTAAGCAGCTTTTTATTGCGAATTAGAAAGGGGATTATATAAAAATGAAATATATACTTTCGGTATTTTTAGGTGCAGCGAGCTACGGCATTTTGTCTACCATTGTCGTTTTGGCCTATGGCAGCGGCTATGATTTGGGCGAGGTTGTCGGAAGTCAACTGCTAACGGGCTTCGTTCTGGCTTGGGGGCTTTCTTTTGTGATGAAATGGCGTGAGAAGCGCAGTAAAGGAGCAACTGCTGCTGGGCACAAGAAGCCTCACACCGGATCGGTAAGTCTTACCTGGAAACAGCGCCTGATGCTGATGGCCGCAGGCGCGCCAACGGCGATTACAGGCTTGATGTATTATCAATCCTTGCGCTATATCCCTGCATCGTTAGCCATCATTCTGTTGTTCCAATTTACTTGGATCGGCGTATTGATACAATCGTTTAGCCAGCGAAAACGTCCAAACGGCATCATGTTTTTTACGATTGCGATTCTCTTTGGCGGGACCATGCTTGCTGCTGGAATCATTGAACAGGGGACAGGGAAATTTAATTTGACGGGCGTTGTTTTAGGACTCCTATCCGCCGTAAGCTATTCGCTGTTTATTTTGTTTAGCGGAAAAGCCGTCCCATCCGTACATCCTGCATACCGGAGCGCTTGGATGATCACGGGCGGCCTGGTTCTCGTATTTATCTTATTCCCGCCAACCTTTTTGTTTAATGGACAAATTTGGGGAGATTTAATGCTGTATGGCTTCTTGCTTGGTATGTTTGGCGCGTTTATTCCGCCTGTATTATTCGCTGTAGGGGTTCCGCATATCGGAGAAGGAATGGCCGGCATTCTTGGCGCTTCGGAGCTGCCAGTCGCTGTGCTTCTTTCTTCCTTTGTACTGAATGAGCATGTAAGTGCCTTGCAATGGATAGGCGTCATTATTGTTTTGATTGGCATTGCTCTGCCAGAGCTGATTAAACGGAGGAAAATAGGTTTAAGAAATGAAACAAGCATGTCCGCATAAGCATTTGTTTCCAATCATGAATAATGGGAATCCCGATCATAGATAATATAAAATCATACCCTCTGAATTCGGCGGGCCATATTGGCAAGGAGGAATCCGATGATTTATGACTGTGTGATTGTTGGCGGAGGTATTGCAGGCTTGCAGGCCGCCATACAATTAGGACGATATCGTCATCATGTTGCCGTTATTGATGCGGGTGATGGAAGATCCAGCATCTGTAAGAACTATCATAATATAATCGGCTTCCCTCATGGGATTAGCGGTGCCGAGCTGCTCGCTTCAGGTAAATCCTTAGCAGAGCAGCTCGGCACCGCGTTTGTAAAGGCAAAAGTCGTCCGAGCTGAACGCTCCGGGGATGTATGGAAATTAACAACATCCGATAAACAGTGCTTTCAAGGAAAAAGGCTTCTTCTCGCGACAGGGGTCAAGGATCGAATTCCGGGCTTCCCCATGCTTATTCCATGCATGGGGATTAGTGTTTTTGTATGTCCGGATTGCGATGGTTATGAGGTGTCAGGTAAGCCGACCCTTGTGCTCGGTTCAGGAAATGCAGGCGCACGAATGGCGCTAACGCTGACCCATTGGACAACGGAGCTCATTTATGTGAATCATGAACAGACGAGAATTGACGACACGCTCCGCGTTCAATTGGAGGAAAAGGGAATCCCTTGTATCGTGAAGTCCATTCGCGAGGTTATGCTTGAAGAAGAGCAATTCAAAGGCATCGTATTGGACGATGGTTCGATGATCTATCGCTCCCATTGCTTCGTCGCTTTCGGAGGCAATGAAGTGCGTTCAAGCCTTGCCCGGCAGCTGGGCGTAGAGCTCATGGAAAACAATCATATCCACGTGGACCCGCGTACAAAACAAACCAACGTTAAGCATGTATGGGCTGCAGGTGATGTGACCGGACATTCCGAAATGGCAACGATAGCAATGGGAGACGGCAGCCAAGCCGCCATTTGGATTCATAAAAGCTTAATCACTACATAGAAGTGATGATCTTATCAATGATTCCGTATTCCAAAGCCTCCTCCGATGACATATAATAATCCCGGTCCATATCCTTTTCAATTTTTTCTAAAGGCTGGCCTGTTCTTTCCGCGCTAATCTGGTTCAATTTAGCTCGGATTTTCAAGATACGGGAAGCACTAATCGCAATATCGCTGGCTTGTCCTTGAACGCCGCCGTGCGGTTGATGAATCATGATTTCGCTGTTTGGGAGTGCGGTGCGATGGCCTTTTTCTCCCGCAAGCAGCAGGATCGCCGCAAAGGATGCGGCAAAACCGGTACAGATCGTATGCACAGGCGGCTTCACGAATTGCATGGTGTCCAGAATTGCAAAGCCCGCTGAAGTGGAACCTCCTGGGCTATTGATGTACATCGATATTTCTTTTTCTGGGTCTTCGGCCGCCAGAAACAATAGCTGTGCAATAATACTGTTTGCTACGGTATCGTCAATTGCGGAGCCGAGAAATACAATGCGATCCCGCAGCAGTCTAGAATAAATATCGTATGATCTTTCACCACGGCTTGATTGTTCGACGACATAAGGTACATAGCTGCTCATTTTTATCTGCCTCCTGAATGATGTTTTTGGCTTTCACTACGGTAAACGAACAACTGTCTGCAAAAGATACGAAGGTCAGCAGAGAAATTACCGTATCCTTTTTGATGTCTTATTCGTTTACATAGTAGGAGATTACCCTTAATCTTAGAATAGGCAGGAGAACGTTAAGGAGGCAGAAAGATGCATATAGTCAAAGCATTGCCAAGTAACGAAGTGCATCCGTCAGAAATTCAAATCGAACGGCTGTATGCCGTTTTATACCGCTATTGCATGTCTCTCACGAAATCAAAATGGGATGCCGAGGATCTTGTGCAGGACACTTGGCTCAAAAGCATGAGGGCGGCCTTATACACTACGCACAAGAATCCTGAAGCGCTGATGCTGCGTATCGCCAAGAATACTTGGATTGACCAATTGCGCAGAAAAAATCAATTTCATCTGATCCTTCAGCAAGGTATGCAAATGGAAGCTGTATCGGATACGAGCAGTTTGGATCATGAGGCGTCTTTGTACGGGCTGATTCAGCATTTATCGCCGCTCCAGCTTGCAGTTTTCCTGCTCCGCGATGTTTTCGAATACACTGCTGCAGAGACGGCTGAGCTGCTCCAAACATCAACCGGAGCAATCAAAGCCGCGCTTCATCGAGCTAGGGAAGCTTTGCACGCGGTCAGACGCGAACTCGAATCCGAAGTCTTGAATTGTCCAAACGAAGAGGATATGAAAAGCTATTTAAGCGCTTTGGCAATGGCCTATGAGCTCGGCGATGTCGCGCTTTTAATTGAGCTTGCCCAAAGAGATATTTCGGAAGCAGCCATGGTTATTGGTATCGCCCAAAACGCGAAACTAAGAGCGGTCAGCCGAAAAGGGCAACCGCGAATTAATAGTCAGTCAACCTTGCAGATGGCTGCATAGGCGACCGGAAATATGATCAAGCTGATACACCGCTGGGTATCAGCTTTTTTTTTGTTCGATGGACTCTGATTTCACTGAAATGAGCTATAATAAAGCAAAAGGCAATGAAGGACTGAGGCACAGGAATATGACAAAAAAACTTATATTTTTCGATATAGACGGCACGCTAGTCGATCACGAGAAAAAAATCCCGCCTTCTACGAAGCAGGCGATTGAACTGCTGCAAGAGGATGGTCATGAACTAGTCATCGCGACAGGCAGAGGACCGTTTATGTTAAAGCCCGTATCTGAAGCATTAAACATTGAATCCTACGTCTGCTTTAACGGATCCTACGCGGTTTACAACGGAGAAGTCGTTTACAGTCATCCAATCGATCCTGCTCGATTAGCTGAACTATCGGAGATCACATTAAAGAATAAGCATCCTTTAGTCTATATGACTCCCGAAGGGATGCGTTCAAGCACTCATCAAACGGCTTACGTGGAAGAGGAGAATGAACCTTTAAAAAAGAGACTGCCGCCTTTGGATCCCGAATATCACTTAGGGAAAGAAATATACCAATGTTTGCTTTATTGCAAGGAAGAAGATGAGAGCTGTTATAAAGAAAACTTTCCAGAGCTCGGTTTTATCCGTTGGCATTTGTTCGGCAGCGATATCCTTCCGCCGGGAGGCTCAAAAGCAAAAGGGATTCAGGCCCTTATTGAAAAAGCCGGAGTCATGAGCGAGGATGTGTACGCCTTTGGTGACGGGATAAATGATCTGGAAATGCTGCGATATGTTTATCATAGCGTTGCGATGGGGAACGCCTCAGATGAAGTGAAGCAAGCAGCGCGTTATGTAACGAAGGATGTAACCGAAGACGGAATTATGTATGGCCTGAGGATGCTTGGTTTGTTAAAAGAATAAATCATGCCTCACGTTAAGCGATGTGATGTTGATCATCGTACCATGAACGAAGAAGAGGCTGATCTCCACCGAGAGATCAGCCTCTTTATTTATTAGGCTTAAATATTTTATTAGTTCGATACTATTTAATTACTCGTCTAGCCGTTACATAGGTCTTGTCCCATGCGCTGCCGGAAAATTTAGAAATCGTGACGCCAACGCCTACTTTATAAGTGTGAAGAAGTCTGCCGTTGCCGATATAAATACTAACGTGATTGATTTTACCGTCACGGTTCGTATCTGAGAAGATAAGATCCCCGGCTCTAAGGTTTTTTCTAGAAACATATTTGCCTGCTTTTGCTTGATCTCTCGAACCCCTTGGCAGGTAAATTCCATTTTTCTTGAAAACATATTGCGTAAAGGATGAGCAATCGAAAGCGCTGGTTATACCCGTTTTAGCTCCAAATTTATAACGAACCCCGATATATTTTTTTCCTGTGGCAATGACTTTACTTGCTTTTAGTGCGGTGGAAGATGTAGCGGCGTTAACTGGTTGCGGCATGGCAACGGTACCTGCGGAAATAGCAATGGATAAGCTGATACCAATACCTGCAATGACCTTGCGCATACGATTTTTCTGTGTGTTTATCATGATGATCCTCCTTGATTTGTGATGGTTGTCTTGCGGCTAGAAATACCATAACATAGTTTAAATAGACATTAATTACCTATGAGAAACCAATCCCTTGCCAATACTGGGTAAAATCCTCTTTATTAAAAAAACGATAATAGAACACTAACATTTCTACCTTGACAATCAGCGTATTGGTAAAGATTCCTTATAGCTGTTCTTTCACTTTCGCGGGCAGTAATAACCGGTATATACTGATGAAGTCGGGCCGACGAATGATGAGGAAAGGAGCTGATCGAATTGATTAACAACCTGGAGGTGATCTCCGTTTAAACGGAGATCACCTAGATGAAGGAGACCGAAAGGTCTCCTTTTATTGCTTAACCTCATCGCAAATCGGATTAATGGAAATATTGTTAAACATTTCTTGTCAACTGAAAAGGCTTACAATATAATGACAGAGTACAGCATGAATTAAGCTCCTATGGAGAGTAGTGGCATCCATGGCTTTTTGTGTTTTCAAAGTAAAGTTGGCTATACCAAAAATCGAAGGGAGGAAATAAAGATGTTAATGATTGCGGAAACGAATGATCTTAAAAACATGAGCTTGTTCGAGGAGGACGTTTATTGTGAACTACAAAAATGGGAGAGATGTGCTTCCCCCTAGCCTATTGCAGGAGCTGCAAAAATACATTCAAGGCGATCTCATTTATGTGCCTAAACTAGCGGAGCAGCGCGCGCATTGGGGCGAGGTAAGCGGGACAAGGAAGCTGCTGGCTGAACGTAATAAGGAGATTTATCTTTATTATTCGAATGGATGGTCTGTTGCGGATTTGGAACGTAAATATCATTTATCAGGCGAAAGCATTCGGAAGATTATTGTAAAATCACGATAATGAAACAAAATTAAGAAAGCAGATTGCGCGAAGCAACTGCTTTTTTTGCTTTTATATCATGTTGGTTTGATGAGCCTGTAAGAAAACACAAAGGTGAAAAGGGATTTTTTTGTCGAATGTCGAATGAGTATAACTGTTGATTTTTAGCGTAATTTGTAGAAAAATATTTCATGGTAAAAATACAGAGGCTTACGATTTGAAGACATTATTAATCGCAGAAGATGAACCTATAACTACGAATGCTCATTATGGATACGCTTGAAGACGAAGGATATACACTTGAAGAAGCTGCTGATGGGGAAGAAGCATTACAAAAAATAATAGATACGAATTTTGATTTAATTATTTTAGATTACATGATGCCTAAATTGACGGGTATCGAGGTTATTGAAAAAGTAAAGCTGTTGGAGAACCGCCATCAGTCGAAGATATTAATGCTGTCGGCAAAGAGCCAGCAATCGGAGCAAGAAAAGGTTCTTATCGCCGGCGCGGACGGTTTCATGTCGAAACCGTTTAGTCCATTGGTGCTCATTGATAAGGTAGAGGAGATGCTTCGTGGATAGGCTGCGCCACTATTTCAAAAAAAGAATTACTAGACAATTAGTAGCTATGATGATTCTTGCTTTGACATTAATCCTTGTCGGGGCTGTTGTTGTATTCGTAAGCACCGTATTGATTTTGAAAAACTATGAGACTGAAACGTCCGAGTTAAGAGAAAAGCAGAAGCTTGTTGCGCAAATTGCCGATCATTCCACTGAAATTATTTTACGTGCTCGCGGTTATTATGTATTTTTGTCGGATTATGAATATGATCAGGTACTCACTGAAAAGGAATTGCTAAATCACTCTTTGGATGAAATTAAGGTAATGAGGCTGAACTCCTCCGAAAAAGAAGTTATGCAAAACATCGAATCATTTTTTACCAATTACTTTGATGACATATTTCCGAAAGCCATTGCGTTATCGAAGGTACAGGATTACGAATCGCTTCGGGCGCTGGTATCAGCAGGCGAAGATAATCCCGTAAACAAGCTGATCAGCTACTCACAAGATTTTGAGAACCAAGTACAAGTTATTTCCGACCAAAAAAACGACCATTTAATAAAAAACCTATCTGTTCAAGCTTTGATATTTATCGGCTATATCATATCCATCTTAATTGTATCCTCATTCATCACGAGAAAGGTTGCCACTGCGATCGGCGTACCTCTTATGATATTAACGAATCATGCAAAGCGATTTACGAACGGCGAGGATGCCGAGATTGAATTGAAGGATAGAGAAGATGAGCTAGGCGAGCTGGCTTGCACCTTCCAAACCATGATGAGGCAGAATCAAAGCAAGGAAGAAGAGCTCCTGGCCCAGAATGGAGAGCTGATAGCCCAGCAGGAAGAACTGCAGGCTCAGCAGGAAGAGCTTCAAAATGCGGTTGCATTGATGGAAAAAAACGAGAAGTATCTAGAGAAGCGCAATATATTGGTACAACCACTCGCTAATACGCTTGACCAACAAGAATTGTTGGAAAGCATTGTTAGCAATATCGTCACAATAACGGAGAGCGATAAAGGGTTGATCGTCATGATGGACAGGGAGCGTGCTTATGCTTCAGTCGGCATATCCAAACAATCTGCGCAGCAATTTATCGAGCACATGAATGACGGCATTGTTTTGCGCGCATCGCAAACGAAGAAGGCTTACCGTATCATTAGAGATTGTTCACAAGGAGAGCAAGGATATCATGATATGCCTATGCAGGCCACCGATCTTATTTTGCCGATTTTAAATGCCGGTGAAGACATGGTTGCTTGTTTAGTGATCACTAAGGTAAATCGTGAGATCTCCAAGCTGGAGGAAGAAGAAATTGTTGGCATGATGACACAGGTTTCTTTGGCCTTCGACAAGCTGCAGTTGTATGAGCTTTCTGAGAAACAGCGGTTAATGACCAGCGATATGCTAAATACCATCCAAGAAGGCATTCAATTGCTCGATTTGGACGGAACTACGCTGCAAATCAACCGTAAAATGTCAGAGCTGTTACCCTTTTTCAAGCATAATGAAGAATGGACAAGCCTGCCATTTAAACCGTTTAAAGCGCAAATCCGAACTGCTGTCGTTGAGTCAGAGAATCTCATCCAATTTATGGAGGGACTTATCCAGCACGGGCATCATCAAGGAAAGCGTAGTTTGAACTATGAAATCATGGAGCCGGAAAGAAAGTTCATTCAGATTTATTGCGAGCCGCTGTACCGTAACGATCAGCAATTCGGCTTACTGCTTGTCCATCGGGATATTACGAAGGAATACGAAGTTGACCGAATGAAATCAGAGTTCGTAAGCACGGTAAGCCATGAGCTGCGGACGCCGCTTGCGAGTGTTCTTGGCTTTGCAGAGCTGCTTCTTCACCGCGAGTTAAAACCTGAACGTCAGCGGAAGTACATAACGACCATCCATCAGGAGGCTAGGCGATTAACGGCGTTAATTAATGACTTCCTTGATTTGCAGAGAATGGAGTCCGGCAAACAAATTTATGATATGAAGATGATTTCATTAATGCCATTAATCAAAGAGGCCATCGAGAAACAACAGCTGTCGACCAGCATACATGAGCTCCATTGGGAAAATCAGGCTCCGAACGCCATGGTGTTAGCGGATCGTGACAAGATGTATCAGGTAATCATTAATCTGCTTAGCAATGCCGTTAAGTATTCACCAAACGGCGGAGATATTCAAATAATTAATGGCATTAACAATGGACAGTTATTCATACGCATTGAGGATCAGGGCTTAGGAATTCCGAGAGACGCGATGACCAATTTGTTCAATAAATTTTACAGGGTCGATAATTCGGATCGGAGAGAAATCGGCGGCACAGGCTTAGGTTTAGCCATCGTAAAGGAGATCGTCTCTAAGCATGATGGTAAAATCGAGATTTTTTTCAGAGTTTGGCCAAGGAAGTACCTTTATCCTTACTTTGCCCATCGCAGAACAAACCCATCAAATGGATAGCGACGAAGGAAAAAATAATGCCAACTCAGATGCATCCGTGCAGGTCATGCTCATTGAGAACGACCATAATTTAGCCGCTCTGCTTTGCGACGAACTGCATTCAAGCGGTTATCAGGTTCACTTATTTAAAGAGGGCGGCTTGGCAATTGCTGCGATTGAACGGCTTAACCCTGATATTGTAGTGATTGATCTAATGCTGGAGTCGGGAATTACAGGCTGGGATATCATTAGCAAAATCAAAAAGACTGATCTTCTATTGAATAAGCCGATCATCATTTCCAGTGCCTTCGAAGAGAAGGAAAAGGCCGCACAGTGGGGAATAAAGGAGTTTCTAGTGAAACCTTATTTACCTGGCAGACTTAGTGCAGTTATTACGCGCATGCTGCGATAATTGAGGGAGCACATTGTCATGAAAATAGAAAAATATAAAAAGCTCATTCACCAACGAATCATACAGACGATAGACGAATGGTCAACTCAAGAAGCCGTGATGGAGCAAGATATTCATCGAGTTTTCCATAATCTAAAGGGAACCAGCGGCACCATAGGATTAATGGAGATTGAAAAATTTTCTGAAGCTAAAGAGCGATTGTTTTCTGAAAAAAGCATTAAGGCATTCCGTCGAGAAGATTGGTCTGAACATCTTCTTCCTTTATCGGATATGTTCCCACATGCTTCGTTGCAAGCAGAATGGTCGGAAGCTGAGAGCAAAGGCCCGATGCACATCCAATCCTTAGATGAGAACCTTCATAATCAAAAGCGTGTTCTTGTCATCGATGATGATATGGAATTTGTTACTTATGTAAAGAGGTTTTGGAGAAAAACAGCTATCCGGTAATGATTGCTTTAAACGCTGAACGGGGCTTGAAAATATTTTACGAATGGAAGCCTAGTCTAATCCTCTTAGATTTCGTCTTACCCGATCAAAGCGGCATGTATGTACTTCATCATATCGTGGAAAAAGCGAAGCTAGAGCATATTCCAATCATTATGGTCAGCGGGAACTTCTCACTTGAAAATCAAGTCAACGCCTATCGCTCGGTTGCGATGGATTTTCTTGCGAAACCATTTGAACTCGAACTGCTAACTGCACTAATCGAAAATCGATTTGCAATGAAGAAAGATTGGGAACGATCAATTATAATTGACGAGCTGACCGGTGCATACAATCGAAAGCATTTTAACCATATGATGCGGCAGCAGATGGAGGATTTTGAACGTTCAGAACATATCTTCTCGCTTGTTATGCTCGATTTGGACTACTTCAAGCATGTGAACGATACACACGGTCATCTGAAAGGAGATCAGGTGCTTCAAGCCTTCGTGTCTACCGCTCAAGATGTGGTGAAGTCTAAGGGCATACTTTGCCGGTATGGGGGAGAGGAATTCGCTTTGATTCTTCCGCATACAGACAGTGTGCAAGCAGCCCGTCTTATCGAACAATTCCGAGAAGAGTTTAATGCCATTAAATTCCCTGTGAAGGAAACTGATTTCCAAGTTACCTTCTCATCAGGCATCGCGCAATTTTCGGAGGGAACGGGGCATTCGGAAAAACTGGTGGATGAGGCTGATCAAGCACTTTATTGTGCCAAACGAGCCGGTAGAAACCAGATGTATGCAACGGAAATGCTCGAAAGAAAAAATGAAGTCATTTTAAATCAAATCGTCGTGGATGATGATCCTTTAATCCGAGACATCTTGATTAACCGATTCTTCAATTGGAAGCCGACGAATCATACGAAGGTTAAGGCTCAAGGGTTTGCCGATGGCAGGTCCTTTTTGACTTCGGATTGGTACTCCGAGAATGAAAAGTATATTATTTTGCTGGATGGCTCCATGCCTGAAATGGATGGTTTAGAGGTATTGCATCAGCTTCGCAAGCATTTTCCCGAGCAGCAGCTGCTAATCATCATGTTGACAGCACGCAATAATACGGATGATATCGTGCGCGCTTTGCAAATCGGCGCCGATGATTATGTCGTCAAGCCCTTTCATATGCAGGAATTAGTGCTCCGTATCGAGCGTTTGGCCAGTAGAATATTAAACGAGTAGCCCAAAAAGAAACACGCTCATTCAGAGCGTGTTTCTTTTTCGATATATAAGAATTTATAAGTTTTCACTTATAAATGTGCTTATATATCTCCGCGAAACGATAGCTTTTGCCACTGAGGACGGCGACAGCCGTTTACGCTTGTTTACCAAAAGTAATCGAAGTACCACGAAGAACTGTCAATTATGGTGTGATAACGGCAGGAAGCTCTACAACGGTTTGCGGATATTTATAATCATTGCGATAACAACTTGTTTCTGAATCATATGTCGATTGCGATAGCTTATGAGAGATTGCAAAAATAGAAAGCTTCGGATTAACATGCAGGGAGGACTCATAAAAGGAACAATATTCAAAATTGAAGTCGAGTGTCGTAATGATAATTACGCAATTCGTAAAGGTACAGCTAATAAAACTAAAACCATCAAAAGCAATCGTTTCGTTTTTAAAATGTTCATTGGCAATTGTGTTCATGATCAGCGCTCCTATTCTGTGATGGGACAACCTACTAGAAATTTTAGCAGATGATAGATGTGATGTTTGTCGGTTATTGCATCTAAAATAAAATAATTAACGACATAAATAGCGCTCATTTTGGCCTTGGAAAAACATGAAGGTTACATTTTTTGTATTCAATATTTTGGATGACTGCTATACTATTTGGAATCCCTATCATTTTCGATTCTAGAGGAAGAGGTGCTAGGAAATGAAAGCCGATTTATTAAAGCCAGGCGATGATATTCGTATTATCTCTCCATCAAGAAGCATGTCAATAATTGCCGAAGAACAGATCCGGTTAGCGCAAGAACGGCTGGAAGCTATGGGGTTAACCGTTTCATACGCCAAAAATTGCATGGAAACAGATGATTTCTTTTCATCATCCATTCAGGCAAGAATCGATGATTTGCATGAAGCTTTTTTGGATTCCAGCGTAAAAGGAATTCTCACGACAATCGGCGGATATAACTGCAACCAGCTGCTCAGAAGCCTTAATTATTCCATCATTGCCTCAAACCCGAAACGCCTATGCGGCTATTCCGACATTACAGCTTTAAGCAACGCTGTATTCGCGAAAACAGGCTTAATAAGTTATTCGGGACCACATTTCTCTACATTTGCGATAAAATACGGGAATGATTATACAGTGGATTATTTCAAACGTATGCTAATGGAGAATCAATCTATCAGGATTCAACCGGCTGAGTATTGGAGTGACGATGCATGGTTTCTCGATCAAGAAAATAGATCATTCCAAACCAATAACGGTCCTTATATTATTAATGAAGGACAAGCAGAAGGTACCCTAATTGGCGGAAATCTGTGTACGTTGAATTTACTGCAGGGAACCTCTTATATGCCGAGCCTTAAGGATGCAATTGTATTTATTGAGGATGACTATGAATCTCAACCCGTTACATTCGATAGGGATTTGCAATCCCTTATTCATCAGCCAGGATTTGAGGATGTCAAAGGCTTAGTCATCGGAAGGTTCCAGCACTCATCCAATATGACCAGAAATCTGCTTGCGAAAATCATCAGTTCCAAAGCAGAATTAGCAAATATTCCTGTAATCGGTGATCTCGACTTCGGCCACACATCACCCATGTTCACCTTTCCGATAGGCGGGAGAGCGATCATTGCTGCAAACGGCAAAGATTTGTCTTTGACCATTTCGGAATAGTTCAGCATAAATGTATACGCTGCATGAAGTTAGGAAATGAAGGATTGGAGGAATTCCCCCTGAAAATCGAAGTTATACGGGCAACGAATAACCATATCGTTGAATTAGCAGATCTATTTAATCAGTACCGAATATTTTATAAGCAAGTGTCTGATCTTAAAGGGGCAGCTGCTTTTTTATCCGTTCGATTGGAACATCAGCAGTCTATTCTATTTATTGCCGTCAATCAAGCAACGGGCGAAGCAATTGGCTTTACGCAGCTATATCCTTCATTTTCTTCCGTATCGATGAAAAGGTCTTTTATATTGAATGATCTGTTTGTGCTCGAGAAACATAGAGGTCAAGGCGCTGCTCAGCTGCTGTTGGACCATGCTAAGAGCTATGCGAAAGCTAACGGCGCGAAAGGCTTAGAGCTTTCTACGGCAATGGACAATAAGCAAGCACAACGTTTATATGAACGGAACGGTTATGAAAGAGATGAAATGTATTATCATTATTATTTAACAATTTAGTATCTAAAGGGAGTTATTCTAATGGAATCCAAAAAATTAGCTGCTGAAAAAGCAGTGGAATATGTAAAAGACGGCATGATTGTTGGTTTAGGGACAGGCTCTACCGCATATTGGGCTATTCAAAAAATCGGACAGAGAGTGAAGGAAGGACTTTCGATCAAGGCGATCGCTACTTCCAAGCAATCGGAGGATCTCGCCAAAGAGCTAGGGATCACGCTGCTTCCTTTTGCGGAAATCGATGAGATTGATGTTACGATTGATGGCGCTGATGAAGTTGATACCCATTGGAATCTAATAAAAGGCGGGGGCGGGGCATTGCTTCGCGAGAAAATCGTTGCGGCTGCAAGCAAGCAGCTTATCATTATTGTTGATGAGAGCAAGCTGGCCTTGGAGTTGGGTCAATTCCCATTACCGGTCGAAATCATTCCGTTTGGTTTTGAAATGACGATGAGAAAGCTGCAGAAGCTAGGTGCAGAACCTGTATTGAGAAAAGCCGGTGATCAAGCCTTTGTAACGGATAACGGGAATTATATTGCGGATTGTCATTTCGGCAGCATTGCTCAGCCTGAAGAACTTCATCTGACACTTAATCAAATTCCAGGTATCGTAGACAACGGTTTGTTTATTGAAATGGCCTCAGTTGTCATTGTTGGGTATGCCAACGGCACCGTTCGTCAGTTAGAAAAATAATGCTTGAAGTATAAAACTGATTTTATAGCCTTGAAGGACCAGAGTGATGGCCCTTCAAGGCTTTTTTCTTTATTTATACGATGATCAAGTTCGCCAGCAATGGTTATTATTGCAAAGATGTGTAAAAGATAACCCATGAGTAAATTTTCCGAAATGCATTCACGATAAGTCATTATATTTGAATGGTCGGTGAGAAAATGCCAATACGGGGTATGAACAAGAAAAAAGCAAAGCCGATTATTACAGATCCGAGCGGCACTCTTGATAAACACAAGCATGACTTGATAAGTGTAAATATCGAAGACACCATCGCATTTATTCTAGAGATTTTGGGAGTAAACGAAGATTTGACGATACGAAGATTCCATGTATTTGGCAAGTACTCCGCTGTCATTATGTATTATTCTAACATGCTTAATCAAAATACCATTAATCTGGATATCGTTAAACCGCTCATGTATATTCCTACGCATCTTCAAGGACATACCATCGAAATCGAACATTTGAAGGATGTATTGCTTAATGATGCCCTTTATCACAGCGAGAGCAAGTTTGAAAGCAAAATTGCCACTTTAGTCGAAAGTATTCTAAGAGGTGAAACGGTCGTAGCCGTTGAAGGGCTCGATGAGGCTTTTGTGATTGGGACAAGAAATATTGATAAGCGATCCATCGATCAGCCTGCGACCGAGCAGGTCATTAGAGGACCCCGCGAAGGCTTTATTGAGCCCATCGGTACCAATATTTCATTAATCCGGTATCGGCTGCAATCACCTGACTTTCGAGTAAAGACGATGGAAATTGGCCAGCGAACAAAATCAAAGGTTGCTGTTTGCTATATGGAGGGGATTACGAGTCCTGAGCTTGTTAAAGAAGTAAATAACAGGCTCTCCAAAATTGAAATCGATGGCGTACTGGACTCTGGTTATTTAGAGCAGTTTATTGAAGATAATCATTACTCCCCGTTTCCTCAGGTTCAGTACACGGAGCGACCGGATAAGGTTGTTGCCAACTTATTGGAGGGAAGAGTATCAATCTTGGTAGACGGTTCGCCGCTCGCCTTGCTCGTACCTACCGTTTTCAGCCAGTTTTATCAGACGGTAGAGGATTATACCGAACGATTTCTATTGATGAGCTCTATTCGTTTTGCAAGACTTATTGCCTTGATGTTTTCATTAATCTTTCCCTCCATCTATGTGTCGATCATTTCCTTCAATCCCGAACTGATCCCGACCGAATTTGCGGTAGCCGTAGCAGGGGGCAGGGCAGGTGTGCCTTTTCCGGCCGTTGTAGAGGTATTAATTATTGAGATATCCATGGAAATATTGCGAGAAGCGACTATTCGTCTGCCGCAGCAGGTTGGCGGCGCGCTTTCTATCGTTGGTGTTCTTGTAATCGGCCAAGCAGCGGTAGCAGCAGGATTCTCGAGCCCGATTACGATCGTTATCATTGCATTAACGACAATTGGGTCGTTTGCAACGCCTGCTTATAATGCAGCTCTTGCTTTGCGTTTGCTTCGGTTTCCGCTGATCATTATGGCTGGCATTTTCGGGCTTTATGGCGTAATGATCGGGCTCATCCTTATTGCGAATCATTTGCTGTCACTGAAGTCATTTGGCGTTCCGTATCTCAGCCCGCTAGTTCCGGCAGAGTTCCAAGGTATGAAGGATCTTTTAATTAGAGGCCCGTTATGGTGGATGAGCAAAAGACCGTCCTTTCTTCAGCCCGTGGATTCACAGAGAGTGAATGAACAATCTTTTAATGAGCTGGATCATTCAACACCAATGTGCTTGATCCGGAAAATGATAAAAATCAGCAGGGGGGATAGCATCGAATGGAGACTCGTCAGATTACCGTAATCCAAGCAGCCGCCATTCTCGTTAGCACGATAATTGGGGTAGGTGTACTCGCGCTCCCGCTTTTTGCTGTTCAAGCTGCTGATTCTGGTGCGCCCTTAGTAACTTTGCTTGGGTTATTGCTAGCTTTTGTTGGCCTTTTCTTAATTACTGTGCTCGGCATGAGATTTCCTAATCAATCCGTGATTCAATATAGCGAGAACATCATTGGGAAAGGATTGGCGTGGATAGGAAGTGCCTTCATTATCGCTTTCTTTGCCATTCTGACCTCCTTGACGGCTCGAGAATTTGGGGAAGTAGTCGTCACATCTGTCCTTCGATCAACGCCGGTTGAGGTTACGGTAATCGTCATGCTGCTGCTCGCGGCTATTTCTACGCGAAACAACATCACGACCTTTGCTTATATCCATACTTTTTATTTTCCATTACTCCTTGTACCTGCTTTGCTCATTGTAGCTCTTTCTCTAAAAAACGCAGAGATGATCAATTTACTGCCGGTCTGGGGAAACGAACCAAAGAAAATGCTGAAAGGAATTGTGACTATCGCTGCTTTGTTCCAAGGCTCATTCGTATTAACAGCTGTCATACCAGCTATGAAGAAGCCTGAAAAAGCAATGAAGGCTAGTATATGGGGATTGCTTATCGCTGGTGGGCTATATTTCGTCATCGTTGTTGCAGCGGTTGGTGTGTTCGGCGCGGAAGAAATCAAACAGCTTCTTTGGCCTACGTTGGAATTAGCGAAAGCGACTTCCTTGCCGGCAAATATATTAGAACGCTTGGATGCCGCGTTTTTAGCGGTGTGGGTAACTGCAGTGTTTACGACACTATTCTCAAGCTATTTCTTAACGATCTACTCCATCAACAAACTGTTTCGTTTGCGTGACCATAAGCTATTCTCATATTTCATTTTGCCTATTGTATTCGTTATGGCGATGCTTCCTCAAAACATTGTACAAATGTATGAAATTATTGAGAATGTTGGTCGTTTCGGTTTGTATATTACGATAGTTTATCCCGGACTGCTATTGTTTGTTTCTATCCTTCGCAAGAAGAGAGGTGCTCGCGTTGAGGACAAGAAAGTGGATCAAAACAGTTAAAGGATTATGCTGCTTATGCCTATTCATACCGATATTAACCGGATGCTGGGATCAACTTGAAATCGAAGAACGGGCTGTTGTTTTAGGCGTGTCCATCGACATGGTTGATCCTGAAGAGGGTGAAAAAGAGGAAGATGAGATTTCTCATCTGCAGGGAACGATTCAAGCCCCAAGAAACAATATGGTGCGAGTCGCTGTTCAGATCGCTCTTCCAGGCAGAATCCCGCTCGGTCCAGGCGAGAGCGGCGGCTCGAGCGGCTCAGCAGAGCAAACGGTTTGGTTCATTGATGTCGTCGGCCATAGCATCGATGATGCGTTCATGAATTTGCAGCAGCAGGTTTCCAGCAGACTTTTTTTAGGCCATTTGCGTGTGATCGTCGTTTCTGAAGCAATGGCAAAAAGGGGATTGGAAAATGTAAATGATTACTTCCGGCGTAATCCGGAGGTGCGCAGAATGGCTTGGCTGATGATCTCGCAGGGGAATGCGCTTAAATTCATGAAAGCAGCTCCAAAACTTGAACGGGTACCCACCCTTTATTTGATGTCCACGTTAGATGAAGGGATGAGAATGGGCAAGTTCCCCAAGGATTATATCGGTATATTCTGGAGTAATTTGTCTAAGAAAGGCCAGGAGGGTTTTTTGCCTTATGTGGAGATGAAGAAAGAACAAAATATAGAAATAAAAGGTCTCGCTTATTTTGTCGGCGATCGAATGGTCGGCGTAACTAAGCCCCTTGAAATAGCAGGATATTTAGCCATAAAAGGAGTAAATCCCGCGGGCTATCGGGTTTTCATTAAGCTGGATGATTCATCCGAAACGGTGATGACAAATGCTACCCATCGAAAATCAGAAATTGATGTCCGGATTAAGGACAATGTCCCTTTTTTTACGATAAAAATTTCGGTTGAGCTTAATATAGAGGGAAAGATTAGCGAGAAGGTTAAAATAAATGACCCTGCTACTTTGAGAGCAATCGAAAAAAAACAGGAGGAAATATCCGTGAAGTTTTACTCCGATATCATCAAGAAAACACAAGCAAAAGGCTCCGATATATTCGGCTTTGGTGAGTATGTAAGGGCCAAAAAGCCTCACTTTTGGAATACGCATGTGAAAACAGATGAAGGATGGCGTAATTTATATAAGGAGTGTAATTTTGAAATAAAGGCGTTAATGAAAGTGCGGCGAATTGGGATGAAAGCCCAATAACCAATCGATTAGTGATGGGGGGTATTGCTGGGATGATTGGCGAGGGCTATACAATCAGTTATCAAAATTATGCTGTTCTTCTTTGGATGTTTTGCGGAATACTCATCCTAATCATTGATGTTAGAGGCTTTCAAATTGCGGGAATGAACAAAGAACGTAAAGTTTCAAAATTCCTCGGATGGTTTAATATTATTATTGGGTTCGTCTCGCTAATACTAAATATGTTGCTTCATTAAACCAATGAACAAGGAAGTGAAACGATGAATGATGTTATAAAAATGGTATTAAACCATCGTTCCATACGATCGTATTTGGACAAGCCGCTTACGGAGGAGCAGATAAAAATTATCGTGCAAAGCGCGCAAGCGGCGGCCACCTCCAGTTACGTACAAGCCTATTCAATCATTGGCATAAAAAACCAGCTTCAAAAGGATAAGCTCGCCGAGCTTGCAGGAAATCAGGCTTATGTTGCAAAAAACGGACATTTTTTCGTGTTCTGCTTAGATTTACATCGGCTTGAGATAGCGGCCGAGATCGAAGGCGCGAAGCCTGAAACGATTGAGTTGACGTTAAATTCAACAGAAATGTTTATGATTGGGCTTATCGATACCGCGCTCGCCGCCCAAAATGCGGCAATAGCCGCGGAATCCATGGGCCTAGGCATTTGTTACATTGGAGGATTAAGAAACCAGTTGAAGGCCGTTACCGAGCTTCTTCAACTGCCCAAAAGAGTGATTCCGTTATTTGGATTAAGCGTGGGATACCCAGCGAATCTTTCTGATCAAAAGCCAAGATTGCCATTATTGAGCGTTTATCATGATGATGGATACAATCAAGACAAAGAGCAATTGATGGAATATTTACATACCTATGATCAAGAAATTTCCAATTATTATTCGGAAAGAACACAAGGAGCACGCAGTGAACGCTGGACCGAGGCAATGACGAAGCTGCTGCAAAATCCAAAACGACTAGAAATGAAACAATTTTTAAAGGACAACAAAATACCCCTAGAATAATGAAGCTTCAGAGTCCAGGGGCATTCGCTCAGCCGATTTATTGATTTTAAAACATCCAAATCATAAAACTCATGTCAAAATACAAAAATGCACTGAATAACATAGGTTTATGCCCGCTTTGCCAAAATCCTTTTCTCTCCATCCCAATCTCTCCCTTATTCTCTGTAATCAACCTAAAAAGCCGCAGTTCGTCCTTTATATAGGAAGGAAATGCGGTCTCATTGCCGACGGTTACACGTCATTCTGCGACTTTGTCATGAATCGGATCACAAAGTTGTAATCACAATTCGAATTATAAGTTCACGTAATGTACATGTAACTATATATGACATATAAAATTTTCCGTAGTCCATTTTAGCACTTATCCGTGTTATATATATTGACATTAACGCTGTCATCAACTAATCTAACAGTATAGAAGGAGTAACGCACAGTGTCGTGCGAACTCAAACGGCAACGATGCCTTTTCCTCAATTATGGGAAAGGGTCTTTTCTGTCCATTTTCATTCATACATCTGGCTGGGGGTTGATAAATATGTCGGTCATAAGCGCGTTAAACCCGCTGACAGCTTCCGTATCGATAGCCGTCATGAAGATGACACGTGATAGGAAAGAACCTATCACTGAAACGGTATCATTAGAAGATTCATTATCCAGAGTGCTTGCATGCGATTTTGAAAGTCCGTTTTCATTGCCGCCATTCCGGCGCGCAGCAATGGATGGTTATGCAATATGTGCTTCTGCATCAACAGGAGCCTCTAGAGAGAAACCTGTATTGCTTCATGTAAGAGATGAAGTACGTGCTGGGCAAGCAGAGACAAACTTTTCCATGGATTCGGGTATTATGAACGCCGTTCGTATATTTACGGGTGCTCCTGTTCCATCCGATTATGATTGTATCGTGATGCAGGAAACGGCGGTTGCGCGTAAAGATCTGCATGATTTTCCATCTGTGCAGATTGATCGGTCCTATCAGAAAGGACAGCATATTGCCGAGAAGGGCGAGGATTTGCCGCAAGGCATGAAGGTGCTGTACCGGGGGGCTTCAATTAAAGCAAAGGAGATTGCGGTGCTGGCTTCATTTGGGCAAACCGAAGTATCGGTTTACCGAAAACCAGTCGTTGCCATTTTGCCAATTGGTGATGAATTAGCTTTGCCAGGCGAGGCTTTGCAGTCCGGACAGATTTATGATGCGAATAGCTTTATGGTGAGCGCAAGACTTCGTGAGCTTGGGGCTGAGGTCATTCGGCATTCACCGATTCCAGATTGTCCCAAGACGTTAGAAGCCGCAATAAAAGATGCCCTTGATAAAGCTGACATCGTTGTAACAACAGGGGGCGTTTCGGTCGGCGATTATGATTATGTAAAGCTTGCAGCGGAGTCTCTTGGTGGTGATGCCTTATTTACGAAAGTAGTAATGAGGCCTGGTACGCCAACCTCAGCCTATCAATTTGGTCATAAGCTGCTTGTTTGCCTTTCAGGAAATCCGTCGGCATGCTTTGCCGGAGTCGAGCTATTGCTCCGCCCCGTTGTTTTGAAGGCGGCAGGGAGAAATGAATACCGTTCTGAATGGTTGGAAGGAAAACTAATCGATTCCATTCAAAAACCATCACCATATCCAAGATATGCAAGGGCATTTGTATACCGCGCTGAAAAGGAATGGATGGTTGAACCTTTGCGAAACGATAAATCCGGCAATGTTGCTGCCTTTGCAAGAGCCAACGCTCTTGTGCTTATCCAAGCTGGAGGCGCAGGCGCCGAATCCGGGCAAGAGGTTCGTTTTGTTTCGCTAACGATCTAGTAAAAACACGCGAGTGGATGTGAGCATAGATGAGTAGAGAAAAATTAGTCGTTATCGGAAATGGAATGGCAGGAATTAAATGTGTAGAAGAAATTATCAAGCTAGCGCCCAATAAATATCAAATTACGGTTTTCGGCAATGAGCCTCACCCCAATTATAATCGCATTTTGTTGTCGAAGGTCCTACAAGGGGATTCTTCTATTGAAAGCATCGTCATTAACGATTGGTCATGGTATGAGGAAAGAGGGATACGGCTGTACACGGGGGAGACAGTCGCTCAAATAAATACCGGTTCTCAATATATAAAAACATTATCCGGCATTCGTACCGATTATGATTGCCTTATTATAGCTACAGGATCTTCAGCATTCATTCCGCCGATAGCCGGCGTTCATAAGCAAGGCGTTATTTCTTTCCGTAATATTAACGATTGCAAAACGATGATGGAATATGCAAAAAAATACAAAAAAGCTGCTGTCATTGGCGGTGGTTTGTTGGGTCTCGAAGCAGCAAGAGGGCTGCTTAATCTAGGTATGGAAACCGACGTCATCCATAATGCGCCTTATCTCATGAATAGGCAGCTTGACCGCATGTCAGCTGACATGCTCCGCAAGGAACTGGAAGAGCAGGGCATGCGTTTTTGGCTTAGCAAGGAAACCGAAAGCATAACGGGCTTGAATCGCGCCAAAGGCATTCGGTTCACGAACGGCAGCTCATTAGAAGCTGATTTGATCGTAATTTCCGTAGGCATTAGACCGAACATTGATCTTGCCAAGAAGAGCGGCATTGATACGAACCGGGCTATCATGGTAGATGACTATATGAGAACAAGTGTGCCTAATGTATACGCTGTTGGCGAATGCGCGGAGCATCGCGGGGTTGCTTACGGTCTTGTTGCACCGCTTTATGAACAAGGCAAGGTGCTGGCCAGCCTCCTATGCGGGGTGGAATCAGAGCCCTATAAGGGTTCAGTCCCCTATGCTCAGCTTAAGGTTTCGGGCGTTGACGTTTTTTCCGTAGGTGATATCAATTCAGATTCCGCCGAAACGGCCATCCAGCTTTTCGACGGAATCCGTGGCACCTACAAGAAGGTCACCATGAAAGAAGGAACAATACGAGGCGCCATTTTGTTCGGTGATTCTTCCGAAGGAACAACGCTGCTTAATTTAGTGAAAAAGAGAGCGTCAATAAGCGAACTAACTTCGCCTGCGAATGCAAACGGCAGTGATTTAAATGAGGAGCTTGCCGCTAACATGCCGGATCGCGAGACGGTCTGTGCATGTAACGCCGTTAGCAAAGCTGCGATTATGTGTGCCGTGATTGAGGATGGCATGCAAACGACAGAACAGGTAAGAGATTGCACCAAGGCATCCAGCTCCTGCGGCGGCTGCCGTCCGATGGTAGCGGCTATTGTACAATATGCGCTGAAGCATGGAAAAGAAGGTATGGCAGCAGCGGCTGAACCGATCTGCAGCTGCACTGAAGTTAGTCATGCAGCTTTAAAAACAGCTATTTCCGAACGTTCCATATCGAATCTTGCCAACTTAAAGACAGACTTAGGCTGGAATCGCGTTTCGGGCTGCTCGGTTTGTTCATCTGCAATCCGCTATTATTCGGCACTTTATCATCCATCCCATGAACAGGAGGATTTTCAAAGTACTTCTCTTATCATGCAAAATAGTCTATCGGTTGGTGTTAGCTCCAGCCTCATTCACGATATTACTTCGGAGTATGACTCACGTTCAATTGGAGCTGATTTAGAGCAACGTTGTAATGGTCTTCAGTATCCCTCATCAGTGAAAGCAGCAATCACTTCAGGCATGCATAATCCGGCAGGTGTGCTTGTTCATGACCTTGGGATTACCGGTGCTCCGGCGGGCTGGGAAATTTACATCGGCGGCCATGCGGAGCACCCGGTTAAGCAAGGTCAGCTCATCGGAATCGCCGATTCCGATATGCTCGCTTTGGCACTCTCTGTCTCATGCTTGCAGCTGTACAGGGAAAGAGCAGATTATGGTGAACCGTTGTGGAAATGGATAGAACGAGAGGGAATCGTGGAAATTAGAGAAATGGTATTCGATGCTGATTATCGCCTTGAGCTTGTAGAGCGGACAGAGGCTTCAGTAGCTAGGCTAAAAAACGCGGAAAGGCTCGGTGAAGGGATATGCGGCAATTGCTAGATGCGCAAGAGAACAATCTTTCTGGCTTCGTAACGGAAACGCAATGCCCATTTTGCAGTGTACAATGCAAGATGCGAGTAACCAAGGAGCTGCCAATACCGGGCTCCCGTCGATATTCATATTCCATTGAAGGTATGCCGAATGCCGCATCAGAGGGTCGCCTATGCGTAAAAGGGATGAACGCACATCAGCATGCGACAAGCAAGGATCGGCTTCTGCAGCCGCTAGTCAAGAAAAACGGACAGCTAGTGCCATCCTCTTGGGAGGAAGCTTTAACAGCCATTATTAATAATTTTCAGGCCAACAGCAATGAGTATGGTCCCGACTCGATTGGCGTCTATGGCGGCGGTTCCTTAACGAACGAGTCCGCTTACTTACTTGGCAAGTTTGCCAGAGTAGCTCTGAAGACCAAATATGTTGATTATAACGGCAGGTTTTGCATGTCCGCCGCTGCATCCGCGGGCAACAAAACATTTGGGATTGATCGCGGACTGACTTGTCGGCTGGCTGACATACCGCTAGCACGCTGCATTATTTTGGCTGGAACGAATATCGCTGAATGCCAGCCAACGCTAATGCCTTATTTCACGAAAGCGAAGGAAAACGGCGCGATTATCATTGTGATTGATCCGCGTGTCACAGCGACGGCTGCAATTGCGGATATCCATTTGCAAATCAAGCCGGGCACCGATGCTGCGTTAGCGAATGGCATGCTTAAGGTACTCTTGGACGAGAAGCTGATAGATGAAGCCTTCATCTCCCAAAGAACGAATGGTTTCGCCGAATTAGTCACACATCTATCTACGATTGCTTTGGATGAAGTAGCAGCATTGACAGGCTTAGATGAAGCAGCCATTCGAAATGCCGCCAAAGCCTACGGACAGGCGGAAACCGGAATTATTTTCACAGCTAGGGGCGTTGAGCAGCAGACGGACGGTCATGTTGCGGTTCGAAACTTCTTAAATATGGTACTCGCTACCGGAAAAATCGGCAAGCCAGGCTGCGGCTACGGTGCAGTTACCGGCCAAGGTAACGGGCAGGGCGGAAGAGAACACGGACAGAAAAGCGATCAACTGCCCGGTTATCGCAACATAGAAGACGAACAGGACCGTTCCTATGTAGCAAAGGTATGGGGTATTGATCCGGATGAGCTTCCTCGCAAGGGTGTTTCTGCCTATGAGATGATGGAGCTTGTTCACAAGAAAGCCATCCGGTCATTGTTTGTCATGGGTTCTAACCCTGTCGTATCGAATCCGAATGCTGATTTGGTAGAGGAGGGGCTAAAGGGTCTAGACTTCCTGGTCGTCGCGGATATGTTTATATCGGAGACCGCTCAAATGGCAGATGTCGTTTTGCCTGTGACGTCTTATCTAGAGAATGATGGAACCTTAACCAACCTGGAAGGACGCGTATTATTACGTGAATCGACGCTGAAGGCTCCCGGTGAAACCAGACATGATTGGCAGATTTTATGCCAAATCGCTGAAGGGCTTGGCAAGAAGACCTATTTCCCATTTGAAACAGCCGAGCAAATCTTTGAAGAGCTTAGACTAGCCAGCCGAGGCGGATTAGCTGATTATTACGGCATTACTTACGATCGCTTACGGCGTGACGGCGGGATATATTGGCCTTGTACCTCTACGGAAGAAGACGGGAATCAAGGCATGATGTTCGAACGCGCCTTTGCTCATTCGGATGGAAGAGCTATATTTATGCCGGTTGCAAGCCGTCTCCCGCAGGAGACACCAAATGATGAATTTCCGCTTACCATGACGAACGGAAGGGTGCTTTCACACTATCTAACCGGCGTCCAAACGCGCAGAAGTCCCTCATTGGCAGCGCGAAACGTTGAAAATTATTTAGAGATCCATCCAAAAACGGCAAGAAAGCATCGAATTGTGGATGGGGAATGGGTTGAGGTTACCTCACGCAGAGGCAGCTTCAGCGTGCGAAGCCGAATTACGGATAAAATAAGAGAAGATACTTTATTTGTACCGATGCACTGGGGCGGGATACAAAACGTGAACAAGGCGACCAGTCCTGAGCTCGATCCCAACTGTAAAATGCCAGGCTTTAAAACCTCAACCGTTTCTGTTCATCCTTTGCGATTAAATATTTAGTAAAGAGAGGACTGCCATAAGCTCCCAAGCCGGAGCTGAGCAGTCCTCTTTTCCGTCCAGCTTGACATAGAGGGCGTGAGTGGTTTACAACCATATACAGAGGTGAAAGACATGAGCGTGATTCGATTGGAAAATGTAACGAAAAAATATGAGGATACTCTTATTTTTCGTGATATCTATTTTCGTATTAGCAAGGGGGACCGGATTGGTCTCATCGGAAGAAACGGAGCCGGAAAATCTACCGTATTTAAGCTTATTCTTGGCAGAGAAGAGCCAACGACCGGAAAGGTAGAGGTTGACCCTAAAGTTAAGGTGAGTTATTTTTCCCAATTTTCTGAGCTGAGTGGCAATCGTTCTGTCCGCCAGGAGCTTGAGCAGTGCTACGAGCATATTTGGAATATCGAACGTGAGATTAATGAGATTGGCGAGAAGCTTGGGATCGCAGCGGATGAACGTGAAATGGAGAAATTATTGGATCGGCAAGCTGAGCTTTTTGAGCAAATGGAGCATCACGACGGATGGAATGCAGCGGTAGAGATTGATACGGTTTTGACGAAGCTTGGATTTGACGAGCATTCGCGTGAGCAGCCCGTGGACCAGCTGTCAGGCGGATGGCGCAACCGTGCTGCCCTTGCGAAAATGCTCATTGAGCTGCCGGATGTGGTTCTCCTCGATGAGCCCACAAACTTTTTGGATTTAGACGGACTCGCTTGGCTAGAACAGTGGCTGAACCGTTTTACCGGCACGATGGTTCTGGTATCGCATGACCGGCAATTTATTGACAGGGTGGTAACGCGCACCATAGAAATCGAGAACTATCATTTTCAAGAATACGAAGGAAATTATACGGATTATATTCGTAAAAAAAAGCTGCGTAAAAAAGAGCTCGATCGGCAATTTGAGTGGGAAGAAGAGCTGCTTCTCATGGAAGCGGTAGAGCTCGATAACCGATCCAAAAGAAAAGCATCCAAAGACCGGCTGTCGCGTAAGCTTGCGGATATGAAGAAACGAATAGAGCCGCATCCGGTGAACGTGCTGATCACGGATATCTATGAAAATTTGCGGTTCCCAGACAATTTATGTACGGTGGAAGCCATCGGAAAGAGCTATGCAGACCGTATGATTTTTCAAGACGTCAGCTTCGACATTCAGAATGAAGACCGCATTGCGATTATTGGACCTAACGGCAGCGGAAAGTCGACGTTGATTAAAGTACTGACAGGTCAGGAGCAGCCGGATACGGGAACGGTGCGCTTTAGTAAAGGCGTAAACTATGCCTTTTTCAATCGGATGTGGGATGAGCTGGATCAGAAGGATACCGTAAGCCATGCCGTGAATGTATACGGTCTTGGCCTTGACGCACCGCGGAAAAAAGTTAATAAATTTCTGTCCATGCTGCAATTTTCTGAAGCTGATCTGCAGAAAGTGATCGGCAGCTTATCCGGAGGCCAGCAAGCGCGTGTCGCATTGGCGAAATGCTTATTGTCTGGCGCTGAGATTATCATATTGGACGAGCCTACGAACCATCTCGATCTGACAAGCATCCAAGTCATGGAGCAGGCACTAATCCATTTTCCTGGTGCGGTGGTTACGGTGAGTCATGATCGTTTCTTTATTGATAAAATCGCAACGAAGCTTCTTACGTACGAACCGGGCGGATTTATCAGTCAGCAAAGCGTGTAAACAAGCAGCTAATTGGTTTATGGAGGAAACATGATTTTTTAGTATATGCAGTGGAGATGAATAGGCTTGACGACCCTTTATCAATTAAACACAATCTTTATCAGTATGGTGATGGAAGCCATTCCCTTTGTCCTTGTCGGTGTGCTTATATCCGGTTTGATCCAAACCTTCGTAAAAGATCATTGGATTGCGCGAATCATGCCTCGAAATCGTTATCTCGCCACGATATTCGGCTGCGGGATCGGTATTTTCTTCCCTTCCTGCGAATGTGGAATCGTACCGATTACAAAACGATTAATTAATAAGGGTATGCCTTTGCATGTCAGGGGCAGCATCGGCATCAAGCATATCAGGATGTTCATGATCATCATTCGCATGAACATTTGCATGAACATGCCCATTCCCACGGCAACGATACCAAGCTAAAACGTTTTTTCTGTTACTTCATTTTATTCGTCCCTATCGTTACCGGCCTTTTTCTTCCGGCCTACGCACTCGATTCCAGCTTTGTCAAAGCCAAAGGTTTTTCCTTTCCGAGCTTTGAAGAAAACATCGAGAAAAACCCTGGCGCGCATCAGTTCTTGAAGCCTGACTCAAGTGTTTTCTATCGCAAGGATGATTACGACAAGGTGAAAAACAAAGAGCTGGCCGAATTCGTAAACCGTCCAGCCGTTACCTTAACGGATGCGGATTATTTGAAAGGAATGGAGGTCATCTACAATTCTCCAGACGCTTTTATAGGCAAAACGATTGGTTTCGACGGTTTCGCTTATAAGGGGCAGCAGGTAGACGGCAATCATTATTTCATCTTCCGCTTTGGATTCATTCATTGCGTGGCGGATTCCGGCGTATTTGGCATGATGGTTGAATTTCCGAAAAATACTCAAATGAAAGACGATGACTGGGTGCATGTTTCCGGCAAGCTCAAATGGGAATTTTACCAGCCCTTTAAACAGACAATACCCGTATTAAAGGTTACGGATTGGCATGCGATAGATACACCGAAGGACCCTTATGTTTATCGAACCACATAAAAACTAATTCATGGAATAGTCAGCCTAAACGGGCTGGCTTTTTTGCTTTTATAAAGGTGCTTTCGAGGTCATTTTTCCACAGACTGCTTTCATATAATACGCTATACGCGGATACCGTCGAACTTTGTCCACTTGTTATGCTTGCCATATGAAGGGGGGGAGAGAGATGCAGTTTTCTTTAAACGAGGAGCTGGAAATGACCCGGTCTTTCGTCAGGGAATTCGCGGAAAGCGAGGTTGCTCCCCTTGCGGGGGAACGGGATGAGAGAGAACAGTTTGATCGTAAGCTCTTTGACCAAATGGGGAAGCTTGGTATAACGGGTATTCCGATTAGTGAACGGTATGGCGGCGCAGGCAGTGACTGGCTGACCTTTTCTATTGTCGTGGAAGAGCTCGCGCGTGTATGCGCTTCAACCGCTGCGGCTTTGGCCGCGCATACGGTGTTTACGGCATGGCCGCTTTACGTTTATGGCGATGACTCCATAAAAGCAGCCTACTTAGGCGAGCTTGCAATGGGGACCATGCTGGGGACCAGCGCGCTGCCCATGCCAAATAACATGGAGAGTAAAATATCCAGCCGTATAGCTGCCCAATCCGGCAACGAAAATTGGCTGCTTAACGGTGCGCATTCTTGTGTGATGCAGGCTGGCATCGCGGATTGTTATCTTGTTTTTGCGCAAATCGAACCGAATAGACGAAGAAACGATATGAATGCATATCTAATCGAGAGCGGAGCACCCGGACTTCACATGGAGGAGAAAATTCAGAGAATGGGCCTGCGTTCTTTCCCATCCGCGAAAATCAGGCTTGAGCAATGCCCCGTTCCGAAGAAAAACCAGCTGGGTGTAAATCGTCAGGGACATGCGATGGCGTTGTCTCTTGCGGATATCGCCCACATTAGCGCTGCAGCGCAAGCTGTCGGCATTGCACAGGGCGCATATGAAGCGGCTGCGGCCTATGCCAAGGAACGCAAACAATTCGGACTTCTAATCGGTAAGCAGCAAGGAATATCTTTTAAGCTTGCAGATTTGTGGACACGGCTTGAAGCCGCACGCTTGCTCACCTACCAGGCTGCATGGCGCAAGGACGCTGGCTTAGAATGCGGCAGGGAAGCGGCAATCGCCCGTAAATTCTCGGCCGAGTGCGCAGTTGCTGCAGCCATAGAAGCCATTCAGGTGTTTGGCGGTTACGGCTATATGCAGGAATACCGAATGGAGCGTTTTTTACGGGACGCCAAATGCTTGGAATCGGAGCTGGGGACTGGCGGAATGGATTTTGATTGTTTATCTCACTTGCTGGACAAATAGGGGGCGGTCCATTATGCGCCAAGCTGTCATTGTCGGAGGAAAGCGAACGTCGTTCGGAAAATTTGGAGGCAGCTTCAAGGAAATGGAGGCCGCCGAATTGGGAGCGGCAGTAATTCAAGGCGCACTTAAGCATGCAGGCATTGCTGTCGATCAAGTAGATAATGTCATCATGGGCATGGTGCTGCAAGCCGGCAGCGGGCAAAACCCGGCGCGTCAGGCAGCCATTCGTGCAGGTCTTGATTGGAGCTCGAACGCGGAAACGATTAATAAAGTGTGTGCTTCAGGCATGCGTGCCATCACGATGGCAGAGCAAATGATTCGTGCTGGCGATGCGGACATCATTGCAGCCGGCGGGATGGAAAGCATGAGCCAGGCGCCTTTTGCTACCCAAGCGGCAAGATGGGGAGCCAAGCTGGGAAATGCGGAATTCACTGATTTATTGATCCATGACGGTCTCCTATGTCCGTTCCACAACGTCATGATGGCGGCGCACGGCAATCAGGCTGCCGCGGAATACGGCTTTAGCAGATCGGAACAGGATGAATGGGCGCTAAGAAGCCACTATCGAGCATGTTCCGCTGCAGAATCAGGGATTTTCGTTGAAGAAATCGAACCGTTTTCGACACGTGCGAACACCCGGATTGCGCTTGACGAATGCCCTCGCAGCGACACGAACCTAAAGAAGCTGGCTCAGCTTAAGCCGATTCAAGGTCCAAACGGAACCATTACGGCGGGGAATGCTCCTGGCGTTAACGATGGCGCCGCCGCGCTAATCGTCATGTCTGAGGAAGAAGCGATTCGCGGCGGTTACGAGCCGCTGGCGAAAATCATCGGCCACTGCACGATTGGCACGCGAGCGCCTCATTTAGCAGAGGCTCCAGCTCTTGCGATTCAGAAGCTTTTGCGGAAAACGGGCATAGCGCTAAAGGATATCGATTTATTTGAAGTAAACGAAGCATTCGCATCTGTTCTTTTGGTATGCGGCGAAATACTCGGATGGGATGAAGAAAAGGTCAATATAAACGGCGGAGCCATTGCCCTAGGGCATCCGATCGGAGCAAGCGGTGCAAGGATCGTCCTCACATTAGCTCAAGCATTGAAGCGGCGAGGCGGCGGTCTTGGCATTGCCGCGATCTGCAGCGGCGGTGCGCAGGGCGATGCGATCCTCTTGCGGGCAGAAGGCTGAAGCGGAGGGAGAACGATGGCCATACAAAAAGCAACAGTGATCGGGGCAGGACAAATGGGCAGCGGAATCGCCCAAACGCTTGCTCAAAGCGGTATGGAGGTAACGCTTTATGATCTCGATAGAAGCACGGTTGACCGCGGTATCAAGATGATTAGCACCTCGCTTAACCGCCTTGTAAGTAAGGGAAAAACAACGGATGAGCAGCGCTCGCAGCTATTAGAGCGGATTGTTCCCGTTACGGATTTTGACAGCATGCAGGAAGCTGAGCTTGTTATTGAAGCTGCTCCCGAAAGAATGGAAACGAAACAGAGGATATTCGCCGAGCTAGATCAAATCTGTATGCCACATACGATTTTGGCGTCCAATACGTCATCACTCTCCATTACAGAGCTTGGGTCAGCGACCAATAGAGCCTCATTCGTGATCGGGATGCATTTCATGAATCCCGTTCCAATCATGCCATTAGTAGAAATCATCAGAGGACTTGAAACGTCGGATGAGACGTTCGAAAAGATACAACACCTCACTCATAAGCTAGGGAAAACGCCCGTTGAAGTAAAGGATTTTCCTGGTTTCGTCTCTAACCGCATTCTAATGCCGATGATTAATGAAGCGATTTATACCGTCTATGAAGGGGTAGCGGAGCCTGAAGCCGTGGATCAGGTGATGAAGCTTGGAATGAACCACCCGATGGGCCCTATCGCTCTTGCTGACTTTATTGGGCTCGATACCTGCTTAGCTATCATGGAGACACTTTATCTTGGTTTCGGTGATTCGAAATACAGACCATGCCCGCTTCTTCGCAAGTACGTGCAGGCCGGTTGGCTGGGACGGAAGACCGGACGCGGGTTTTATCGTTATTCATAAATGCGCGATAGTTGCATCGGAGAGGGTGTAGGACGATGGAGCTCCGGTATACGCGGGAACAAGAAGAGCTGCGGAGAGCGGTCCGGCATTTTGCGGAGCAAGAGATTGCTCCAGTCGTAAGCAATATGGAACAACAGGATGAATTCCCTTATTCACTTATTTCAAAAATGGCCTTGAAAGGATTCATGGGCATTCCTATTCCAAAACAATGGAACGGGGCAGGCGCTGACTTTATCTCCTACATTCTTGCGATTAACGAAGTGTCAAAAATAAGTGCGGCAGTTGGTGTTATTTTGTCCGTTCATACTTCCGTTGGGACCTTTCCCATTTTACAATATGGCAGCGCCGAACAGATTTCGAAATATGTCCCAAAGCTTGCTTCCGGCGAAAGCTTAGGCGCATTCGCTTTAACGGAGCCGAATGCCGGATCGGATGCAGCCGCCATTCGGACATCAGCATTATATGACGGGGAGCATTACATTTTGAACGGAACAAAGCTCTTTATTACGAATGCTGACGCGGCAAATACCTATATTACCTTCGCGGTGACTGATTCCGCAAAAGGATCTCATGGCATTACCGCATTCATTATTGAGCGTGATACGCCAGGCTTTAAGATTGGAAGAAGAGAAAAGAAGATGGGACTTCATGGCTCCAACACTTGTGAATTGATTTTCGATCAGCTTAAGGTTCCAGTTACGCAGCGTTTGGGGGTGGAGGGAAAAGGGTTTTCCATTGCGAAAGGAACGCTTGACGGCGGAAGGATCGGCATCGGCGCTCAAGCGCTGGGGATCGCGGAGGCTGCTCTTCAAGAAATGGATGGATTATATCCAAGCGTCAAAAAAACGGGCAAGCGGCCTAAACTGCTGCAGCACAAGCATATAAGGCTGGCCGAGATGACCGCTCAAGTCGAAGCGGCAAAAATGCTCGTTTACCGTGCCGCTTATTTGCGTCAAAATGGTTTACCTTGTACGAAGGAAGCCTCGGCAGCGAAAATGTTTGCATCAGACACAGCAGTTAAGGTTACCAATGCAGCGATTGAGCTGTTTGGGATGGAGGGGTGCCTGAAGGAATCAAACATGGAGCGGCTGTTTCGCGACGCAAAGGCAACTCAAATTTATGAGGGAACGAATGAGATTCACCGCATTGTCATCAGCGGACAATTGCTTAAATAACCGTTCTATTTAGGAAAGGCGGTGGTGCAATGACTGCTACTCCCGGTCAACGGCTGCGCGAGGCGCTGCAAATGGAAACGCCGCTGCAGATTGCCGGTGCCATAAATGCTTATTCCGCCATGATGGCGGAAAAAGTCGGATTCCGAGCTTTATATTTATCAGGGGCAGGTGTTGCAAATGCATCTTTTGGTCTGCCTGACCTTGGCATAACATCGCTACAGGATTGCATTGAGGAGGCAAGACGAATAACGAGCGTGTCGGAGCTGCCGCTGCTCGTTGATGCGGATACAGGCTTTGGCGGCGCCTTTCAAATTTCGCGCACGATTAAGGAAATGAATCGAGCCGGAGCAGCAGGCGTTCATATCGAGGATCAAATATCGGCAAAGAGATGCGGACACCGCCCGGGCAAATCGATTGTAAGCAAGGGAGAAATGGTGGACCGGATCAAAGCCGCAGCGGATGCAAGAGAGGATTCTCAATTTGTCATTATGGCTCGCACGGATGCACTGGCAGCAGAAGGCTTAGCTGCAGCAATTGAACGTGCCTGTGCATGTGTAGAGGCCGGAGCCGATATGATTTTTCCGGAGGCGGTCACAAAACTTGAGGATTACCGGGCATTTGTTGATGCCGTCAAGGTGCCTGTGCTCGCCAACATTACCGAGTTCGGCCAAACTCCGCTGTTTACGGTTGAAGAGCTGGGGCAAGCGGGCGTTAGTATGGCACTTTATCCTTTGTCTGCTTTTCGGGCAATGAATGCTGCCGCTCTGCTCGTCTATGAGACGATTAGAGGTGAAGGTACACAAAAAAACGTGATCAGCCGCATGCAAACACGAGCAGAGCTCTATGATTTCCTTGACTATTACCGCTATGAGAAAAAGCTGGATCAGCTTTATGGCAGCAAGGAGGAGGGAAGCAGCAATGACGACTAAGAAACAAGGCGGTCTCGCCGATATTATTGCCGGGCAAACCTCAATTTCAACGGTTGGCAAGCAGGGTAAAGGCCTATCCTATCGCGGTTATTCGATCGAGGATCTGGCTAGCAAAGCTACCTTTGAGGAAACCGCATACTTGCTCATCTACGGTAAGCTTCCTAATTTAGCAGAACTGCAGCAGTACAAGAAAAAACTGCAAGGACTTCGTAAGCTGCCTGCGGGCTTGCTTTTGATTTTGGAGCAGCTTCCTGGAACCGCGCATCCGATGGATGTATTGCGGACGGGCGCATCAGCGCTTGGCGCATTAGAGCCCGAGACCGATGAGCATAACCATTATCATGTTGCCGATCGGCTGCTGGCCAGCAGTGCCTCCATGCTGCTATATTGGCATCACTTCCATACTAGCGGCCTTAGGCTGGATACAGAGACGGAAAATGACAGTATCGCAGGCCATTTTCTCCAGCTCCTGCATGGCCATACGCCAAACGAGCTGCATGAAAAAGGACTGGATGCTTCACTTATTTTGTATGCGGAGCATGAATTCAATGCTTCTACCTTCGCGGCCAGAGTAACAGGATCAACCTTATCCGATATTTACTCGGCGGTTACAACCGGCATCGGCACATTAAGGGGAAATCTTCACGGCGGTGCCAACGAGGCGGCTATGGCGCTCATCGAAGCATTTAATAGTCCGAGCGAAGCAGAAAAAGGGATTTTGCAAATGCTGCAGAGCAAAAAGTTAATTATGGGTTTCGGGCATCGCGTCTATTCGGTGTGTGATCCAAGATCGGATATCATCAAGCAGTGGTCAAAAAAGCTCTCCGACGAAGCGAAGGATTCGAGTTTGTATTCCATATCCGAACGCATAGAACAAATCATGATGCAGGAGAAAAAGCTGTTTCCAAATTTGGACTTCTACAGCGCGTCTGCCTATCGATTAATGGGAATCCCTACTTCGCTTTTCACGCCTGTTTTCGTCATTTCCCGAATAAGCGGATGGGTCGCCCATCTTATCGAGCAGCGGGCACATAATCGGATCATTCGTCCAAATGCAGATTATGTCGGACCAGAACCGTCACCATGGCTGTCCATAGATCAACGAGCCTGATAAAGGAGGAAGGAAATGCCATGTCAGTCCCGTCCCAAAACGTAAAACCGTCGCCTGACCAAGTGCTAGTCGATATCGCTACTTATGCTTCTGAATATAAGATTAACAGCCCCGAGGCATACGAGACGGCTCGTCATTGTCTCATCGACACGCTTGGCTGCGGCCTGCTGGCCCTTCGATATCCGGAATGCACGAAGCTGCTCGGTCCAATCGTTCCAGGCACCGTCGTGCCGAACGGCGCTCGCGTACCCGGTACATCTTTTGTGCTGGATCCCGTTACCGCAGCCTTTAATATCGGATGTACCATCCGCTGGCTTGATTACAACGACACCTGGCTCGCTGCCGAGTGGGGGCACCCGTCTGATAATCTAGGAGGCATTCTTGCAGCTGCGGATTATATCAGCAGAATAAATATCGCAGATGGCAAGCCGCCGTTAGTCATGCGCGACGTGTTCACCGCTATGATAAAGGCTCATGAGATTCAAGGTGTTCTTGCGCTGGAAAACAGCTTTAACCGTAATGGGCTTGACCATGTCATTCTGGTTAAGATCGCATCGACGGCAGTCGTGACAGCTCTGCTTGGAGGGACGCAGGCCGAAATTATTTCTGCTTTATCTAATGCTTGGATAGATGGGCACCCGCTTCGCACTTATCGGCATTCACCTAATACGGGTACGCGGAAATCATGGGCTGCCGGGGATGCGACGAGCCGAGCCGTTCGTTTATCGCTTATGGCGCTTCGCGGTGAAATGGGGTATCCATCCGCGATGTCAGCGCCGGAATGGGGATTTTACGATGTGCTCAATAAAGGGAATCCGCTGATTCTTAAGCGCGGTTTCGATTCTTACGTGATGGAAAACATTTTATTTAAAATATCGTTCCCTGCTGAGTTCCATGGACAAACCGCAGTTGAAGCTGCCATCCGATTACATTCCGTTGCTGCAGAGCGTTATCTTGAAATTGACAAAATCATACTGACTACGCATAAATCCGCTTTGCGCATTATCGACAAGACAGGGCCGCTGCATAACCCGGCTGACCGTGATCATTGTCTGCAGTATATGGTTGCCATTGGGCTGCTGCATGGAAATTTGACAGCCGATCATTATGAGGATGCTGCTTCGCTTGATCCCCGTATTGATGAGCTGCGCCAAAAAATGGTAACGGTCGAAGAAGCAGCCTTCTCGGTAGACTATTTGGATGAAAATAAACGTTCGATCGCTAATGCCGTACAGCTGTTTTTCAAAGACGGCACGGCATCGGAAAGGGTGGAAATAGCTTATCCAATCGGTCATCGGAGGAGAAGGGACGAAGGCATCCCGCTCCTTGAGCGTAAATTTGAAGCCAATCTGAAAAGCCGTTTTCCAACAAAGCAATCGCAAGCGATTTTGGAACTTTGCCGGAATCAGATCGCGTTAGAGAACACTCCCGTCCAGCAATTTATGGAGCTATTTGTCATTTAAACGAATGCCTGCGATCGTCGCAGGTTTTTCTTTTTTTTAATATTTTTTTTGTAGCTTTTCTGTAACTTATTGCACCCCAAATGCGTTATATTCTATATGTAAGACGAATAAGAATATACACCGAATATACACCAAACAGAAGGAGCGTCAGCGCTATGAAAAAATATGCAATGATCGCAATGGTTGCGATAGCTTGTCTCACGGCCTTTAGCTTTGCGCCGACGGGAGGCCGTGATTATACGCCGGTAGAACCAACGCCAGATATGGAAAGCGGATATATCGAGAGTGTACAGAAACGGGATCAACACTATCTGTTGTCTATCGATCAGATTGATTGGTACGAGGGTGATCAAGCCGTAGATAAATTCCTGGAGCGGGAAGGGGATTCCGGGCTTGACGGACCGCCGGACGGCTATTACATCATAAATGACGATGAGAACCTGCATGAACTTCCGATAGCTGAAAATGCAGAGGTTCTCATGCAAATCTACAATCGCACAGGCAATGTCGCGGAAGCTGATATCGTATGGAACGAGCCCATTTCCGTTGATAAATTCATCGAATTATTGAATACAGAGGATGACCTCGATATCAAGGGCTTCCCTTACCATATGACCGTAAAGGATGGGGAAATCATTCGTATCGTTCAACAATTCGTACCTTAATTTAATCGCTTGCGGAATACCAAAAAAAGGTGAGAAGTCAATCCATGACTTCTCACCTTTTTTTAAAATATAAGAAAGTATAAATTTAAAAGTTATACTATGCTTATATTTCACCGCGAAACGAGCTTTTGCCGCCAAGGACGGCGTCAGCCGTTTGCGCTTGTCAATATATAAGAATTTATAAGTTTTCACTTATAAATGTGCTTATATATCTCCGCGAAACGATAGGCTTTTGCCACTGAAGTCGGCGACAGCCGTTTACGCTTGTCTAATCTCTTCCGGCTTCATAGATTTTCTGGGCAAGCATGGCAGGCTGCGTTTTTGCCGTTGTCATGTGGTCGCCCGATCCTTGAATATACCGGAATAAGCCAAGCCGATTCGACATATGCGGATGCCAACCGTATTGGCTATTGAACTGTGGCAGCACATTGTCCTCCGTTAGGTAAATGTAGCTCCTCGGAACGCTAAGGCTGTAAAATTTTTTGAGATCTAATCTCTCGTAAGATGGTTTCGCGGGCTCTGGACGGATTTGGCCGTAGATTTGCTCCGCTAAGCCTAAGCTCGCTAAATTGACAAAGGTCTCACGGAAGAGTGGAAAAGGCAGCATAATGGTATCATCCGGTGAGCTCTCCCTAAGCTGCGCAAAAAGGTCTTGAGCAGCCGGGGGAAACTCATCTGCTACCATTTCGCCGTCGTTTAATACAAAGGCATTCCAAAAAACAAGTCGTTTCAGACGGTCCGGAACCAGCTCCGCCACCTTCTGAACGAGCGTTCCGCCGAAGCTGTGTCCGACAAGGACAATATCATGTAAATTTCTTGAGACGATATAGTCCGCGATTGATTTTGTAAGCATCGCGTGAGTGACATTTTTATTCATATCCGCCCCGTGTCCCGGGTATTCCGGTACATAGACGGTATGCCCCAGCTTACGTAATTCATAGGCAATACCATCCCAGAAGCTTGTATCCGCCCATGCGCCGTGAATAAGAACAAACGTAAGTAGCTGATCGCTTGGTCTAGGTGTCCACCTGGCGAAAGCAGGGTAAACATTCATATTGGGATGCGGATAAGTCCATCTCACCCAATCTTGTTGATAAGGATACATGTATAACTACTCCTCGTATTCAGATAAATCAGCATATGCCTAAATCCTCACGAGGTTAATGACTTCTTGGCACTTACGTAATTTTGATCTTGCTGCCGTTGCTTTCCGGAAAACGGAAGCTGTGCATCGCAGCGATGCTTCGAGGCGGGTTGCTTTTGGCGGATGCTAAAGTAGCATTGATTTCGCCGCCAAGCATAATCAGGATTGAGCTGATGTACAGCCAGATTAATAATATAATCATTCCGCCAAGGCTGCCGTAGGTTTTGGAATAGTTCCCGAAGTTGTTCATATAAAATTGAAAGGCAAGCGATGTAATGATCCATCCAAGAGTAGCAAAAACGGCGCCAGGCAATGCCTCTTTAAAGCTAAGCCGTCTGCTTGGCACCATCCAGTAAAGCAGAGTGAAGGCAGCTGCCATCGCTGTGATAGGAATGGCGTATTTCAAAATCCCCCATATCCACTGGAAGCCGTCGGGATAATTCATCCATTGAAACAAATACTCTCCTATTGCTTTGCCGAAAATCAACATGAGCATCACCAGCATGATGACGACGACAAGAAAAACAGTCGCTAACAACGAAATGCCCCTAACCTTCCAGAAGGGACGCTGCTCCTCGACATCGTAAGCCTTGTTCAAGCCCTTCACGATGGCATTAATGCCGTTAGATGCTGACCAAATCGTTGCGATCATCCCGAATGAGAGAAGGGTACCGCTGCTATTGTCTACCACTTCCGTTAGTATGCCGCTTATCGTTTCGCTCGCTTCAGAAGGAAGGAGGCGAATCAGCTCTGCAACTACACTATCTCCTGACAGCTCGATAAAGCCAAGCAGGCTGACCATAAAAATTAAAAAGGGGAAAAACGACAAAATTAAATAATACGTCAGCTGGGCCCCTAAAGCGGGAACATCATCATCACGAAATCTGCTGTATAAGCATTTTACGAACTGTACGATTTGAGTATTGCTTGTCATTTGTGGTCACCCTCCTTTTCCTATAAAATTAAACAAGAACATGTGAATGTTAAACAGCAATCAAAATTGAAAAGAATACGGATTGATGTAGGAAATGCGCTGATGATGTCGAATAAGAGAATAATCAATTTTATTTGAAATAAGGGAGTGGACCGTTTGTTTTTACATTTTCTACAATCCAAGGAACATAAATTAGCGTTTCTAGAGTTGGCTCATCTTGTAGCTAATGCGGATGGGTATGTGCACAAGAAAGAACAAGGCTATCTTCAATCGTATATGAATGAGATGGAAATCACCCCCTCGGAGGTAACCTTTTCATCTGAAAAGCAGCTTTCCGATATCGTCGCCGGCCTGAATGATGACCACTTGAAAAATATTTTTTTCGCAGAAATTTTGCTGCTTATTTTCGCTGACGGTGATTACAATGATGACGAGAAGGAGCTTACGAAAGATATGAAACAGCAGTTCGGATTGTCCGATGAAACCTATGAAACGATTAAAAATTGGGTCATTCGAATGGATCAGCTGAAAATCGAAGGCTTAAAGCTCATTTTGAACACGTAAGCAAATGAAGCTGGAACGCCTTATTTCAATGATATATATGCTGCTGAACAATGAAGTCCTTTCGGCTTCTGCTTTGGCCGATAAATACAAGGTATCTCAGCGTACGATTTACCGCGATATCGATGCCATTTGCGCCGCAGGAATCCCGGTTGTATCCTATCACGGCGTAAATGGCGGTTACGGTATCATGGATGCCTACAAAATGGACAAAAGCTTGCTGGGCTCCTATGATGTCGGCTCGCTTATTACGATTCTTCACAGTATGTCGACCGTTTTTGATGATGATCGCGCGCAGGAAACGATACATAAGCTGCAAACGCTGCAGCATGATGCCGGTACGCCGAGCTTAACCATGGACATCGGAGGAAGCCGTGCTTATAACGATTCGCTCCGTACATTAAGAACGGCGATAACGGAATGCAGGCTGGTCCGCTTCGAATATGTCAATGCGAAGAGCGAACGGAAGGACCGTAACGTTGAACCCATCAGTCTGCACTATAAATATGATGCCTGGTATTTGTATGGTTATTGCAGAGAGCGCAAAGACTACCGTGAATTTAAGCTCCCCCGCATAGCTAATCTGGTTGCATCGGCTGAATATTTTCAAAAACATAAGCATGTGCCTGAGAGAGACATCGCACGATACCAACAACAGCCTGTAAACGCAATAAACGCCGTTTTACATTTCTCCGTTGACTGCTTGGCCAGGGCGATGGACTTCTTCTACAGCGCGGAGAAAAGCTTTAACGAAGATGGCACGCTTACCGTATCTTTAATGGTAAATGCCTATTCCGAGTCGCGCTGGTTCATTCCGATCGTGTTAAGCTTCGGTGAAGGCGTTACCGTAGTTGAACCAAAAGAGCTGCGCGAGAAGGTCAAAGCCATGCTTGAAAAAATGATAAAACGTTATTCCGAAGTATGACACTCAGGTGTCATACTTTTTTTATTACACTGATATCAAGAAATCCGAAATGGAAAAGGAAGTGTTTATCAGTGAAACAACAGCAAAAAGGCAGCCTATCCCTTGTTATTGCGGGGTTGCTTCTAGGCATTCTAATGGCATCGATGGACAATACGATCGTGGCCACTGCAATGGGAAATATCGTGGGCGAACTCGGAGGCATGGATAAATTTATTTGGGTAACCTCAGCTTACATGGTGGCGGAGATGGCCGGCATGCCGATTTTCGGGAAACTTTCCGATATGTACGGCCGAAAGAAGTTTTTTATTTTTGGGATTATCGTCTTTATGCTTGGATCGGTTCTATGCGGAACGGCGGGTTCGATCACGGAGCTTGCTATTTTTAGAGCTATTCAAGGAATTGGCGGAGGGGCGCTCGTACCGATCACATTCACGATCTTGTTCGATGCCGTCCCTTTGGAGAAGCGCGGAAAGATGGGAGGACTCTTTGGCGCGGTATTCGGTTTATCAAGTATTTTCGGTCCCTTGCTTGGGGCATTTATAACGGATCATATTGCTTGGCAATGGATTTTCTATATAAATCTTCCGCTTGGCATTATTTCCTTCGTTACGGTTACGTTCTTTTACAAAGAATCACACGAGCACTCGAAGCAGCCGATCGATTGGTTAGGCGCCATTACGCTCATCGGAGCTATCGTATGCCTGATGTTTGCTTTAGAGCTTGGAGGCAAGCAGCTAGCTTGGCATTCAGGTATCATTTTAAGCTTATTCGGAGGCTTCGCGCTTTTGCTGGCGGCATTTCTTATTACAGAGAGCAGGGCGGAGGAACCGATTATCTCATTTGGCCTATTCAAAAATAGGCTGTATACATCCAGTATCCTGGTCGCGCTCTTTAGCGGAGCGGCATTTATCGCAGCATCCGTCTATATCCCTATATTCATTCAAGGCGTACTTGGGGGATCGGCAACCAATTCCGGTCTAGTCCTCCTGCCGATGATGGTGGGATCCGTCATCACCGCAACGCTTGGAGGCAGCTTGATGACCAAAATATCGTATCGCAGCATTTTGATTCCTACGCTTATTTTGTTAGCTGTCGGCGTCGGGCTTGTTGCCAGTCTTACGGCGGAATCTTCCAGATTGATTGTAACCGTCTATATGGTACTGATCGGCCTTGGGATCGGTGCTTCGTTCTCCGTCCTTAGCAATGCGGCGATTCATGGCTTATCGTACCGGCAGAGGGGGTCCGCAGGTTCTACCTTGAATTTTATCCGCTCGCTCGGCATGACGATGGGGATCACGATGTTCGGACTCATTCAAAGCCACCATTTTTCTAATCAAATGGGGAAAATAAGCGCTGACAGCCAGCTTCCTGAAGGGCTTAATTTTCAAGATCCGCATGCGCTGCTTTCGCCGGAAACCCGGGCTGTTATACCCGCCGACTTACTTAAGCAGTTTTCAGAATTTCTTTCCAGCTCTATTGTGACTACCTTTGCATGGGCGATTGTTCCTGTTGCGCTGGCGCTGCTTGCCGCACTATTTATGGGGAATAAAAAGCTTGATAATTCGGCGGAAGCGGAAGAAGCTCCAGCTTACTCATCCGTTCATTAACGGAGGCTATGATCTTGTAAAGACATGCAGCATTTATTTGATAGCAATGGAGATTTGTAATGCCTCTTTTTAATCGCCGACATTCATGATATTATGGGGACTAAATCATATTGTTACGAGGAGAAAGAGAAAATGAGCTATAGTCAATCAAGCGGTTATGGCAAGCCCATGCAAAAGCTAATGTTAACCTTTTTCTTTGCTTTGCTTGTTTCCATCGGCGGGATGTACTTAGGGACGCTGCTGCCTGCTTCCGCAAGAATCCCATTGTTTGTTGTAGAACTTGCTTTAATTATCGGCATTATGTTTTTGCGCAAATCAAAAGTTGTCGGGTATTCGTTAATGTACTCCTTCATGGTTGTATCGGGAGCCACACTGCAGTTTGCCATTGGTTACTACATCGCCACGATCGGTACCGCAGTCGTCTTTCAAACCGTAGCTGTTGCCGTTCTGGTGTATGCCGGTTTAGCCATCTACGCGACCTATTCGAAAGAGGATTTTCGATTCCTTGGCGGATTTCTATTCGCCTCGTTAATCGGTCTTATCGTACTTGGGCTCATTCAGTTTTTCGTTCCGTTTGTAGGCGTTATGGAGACGGTGTATGCAGGCTTTGGCTTGCTAATATTCATCGGCTACACGTTGTATGATTTCAGCCGGATGTCCAAGGAAGGCTTTGATGAGAGCGAAATTCCATTGATGGTCGTCAATATCTATCTTGATTTGGTCAACATCATTTTATATGCGCTGCGATTTGTGAAATCGTTGCTGGATGACTAATATAATAATCAAAAAGGCTAATCTCCTATAAAGAGACTAGCCTTTTTATTTTTCAGCGAGATGCGAAAGCATCATGCGAATCCTCCTTCGCTGTATCCGCATTCCTTCGGCGGGAGAATAATCTTCTGAAAAAAGATGCTTTAGGCTGATCCCCTTCAACAAATTCTCCTCTTCGCACCCTAACTTCCCATTCTCGTTCATGGTCTTCCCACAATTTTTCGGCAATATAATGATTTACCAGCATGTTCGTTTCCTCCTTCGACAATGTGTTTCTTATGTCTTTATTATGCGGTCGCGAAAAGGGGATAAAAAGAGTATAATCTAACTCATAAATTTCCCCTTTTATTTTAGTTTGAAGGCAAGGAGGCCGCCTATTGCTTACGAATGAACGTTATTTATTGTTATATACAAAGTTTGCCGGAGCAGAAGGTACAGGTAATGCGATTGAAGTCTCGCTGGATCAGCTGGCCGAAACCTTATATTGCACACCGCGAAATGTGAAGCTCATCCTAAGAAAGCTGGAAGAGGAAGGCTTAATCGAATGGATCGCAGGGAGAGGACGCGGAAATCGATCTCAAATTACCTTCCTCGTCGCAAAGGAAAAGGAGCTGCTTGCACTCGCTCAGCAGATGGCGTTGAAAGGCGAATACAAGCATGCTTTCGAAATGATTGAAAGATTTAGCAAGGGCACAAATGTTAGAAGCGGATTTGTCGAATGGCTGAACGGACATTTTGGATATCGTACCGAGCAAATAAACGAAGTGGAATCAGATATCCTTCGCCTTCCGGTGTACAGACCGATTTTGACGCTTGATCCAAAGGAGCTGTATTATTCTTTCAGCGCGCATATGATCAAGCAGCTGTTTGATTGTTTGGTTCAATATGACCGTGAAAAAGCGAAGATCGTGCCTGCACTGGCTCACGCATGGGAGCATGATGCAAGCGGAAGGGAATGGACCTTCCATCTTCGAAAAGGAGCTCAGTTTCATCACGGCAGGGAACTCGTCGCTGAGGATGTCGTTTATACGCTTAATCGACTGCGCGGCAGCAGCGCTTCAGGTTGGTTTGTCCGCACGATCACAGCGATTGAAGCAAAGAACCAGCGGACCGTGAAAATAATATTGGAGAAGCCTAATTGGTTGTTCCCGAGATTCCTATGTGCACCCGGTCTATCGATCGTACCTCATGACCTGGCTGATCAAGATAAACAATTCTGGAAGCATCCTATCGGTACGGGACCGTTCAAGTTCGCAGAATGGACGGCGGACCGATTTACGATGCAGGTTAATCCGAATTATTATGGAGAGCGGGCCCATCTTGACGGTGTTGTCATTGTCATGATGCCGGAGGATACGATTGAATATTCAAAAAGCTGGGAGCAGCTGTTGGTTGATCATGACTTAAGAGATATTAGGCCCGAGCAAGGGTGGCAGAAAATCGAATCGGTATGCAATGGCTGCAGCCTGCTGACTTGGAATATGGGGAAAGAAGGACCGCAGCAGTCTCCTGCCTTTCGGAGAGCAGTTGATCTTCTTGTTGACCGTACCAGGATGATCCAAGAGCTGGGTGAGGATCGCATGTATCCCGCAAGAGGATTTCATCCGAACGATTTATCGGCGAATTGGCAGGATCAATGCGAATTCGAGCTTGCCGCCCAGCTGATTGTGGAATCCGGTTATGACGGCTCAACGATACAGATTTGCACTTATGGTATTCATGAGCAGGATGCTTTGTGGCTGAAGTGTCATCTGGCTGACTTTGGAATCAACATTGCCGTGCAAGTCGAGACCTGGGAATCGATTAGGGAGCCGGACGTACTCCAAAGCGCGGATTGCCTCTTATATTGCGTCGTATTTGCGGAGGATGAGGTTTGTTTAATCGAGCTTTATGAGCAGACCGGAAACTTTCTTAGAGAACATTTGGATCCGTGTCTCCGCGGCTGGGTAAAGGATAAAATCGATGAAGCATTGGCCTGCCAAACGGCGGAGGAACGCTGGAGTCATCTGCTTGAAATTGAAAATAAGCTAAGGGAGGACACACTTGTCCTCTTTCTGCTCCATAAGAAACTGAACACCTTTTATAATCCAAACATAAAAGGGGTAGGCGTAAATTCGCTCGGCTGGATCGATTTTAAGGATATATGGCTTGAACATGCTGTTGAAGCCCAAATTAAGGTGTAATCCACTTTTTATATAAAGCTAGGCAGAGGAAGAGAGCGCATCAATGCTCTTCCTCATTTAACTACAAAAGAAGCAGCCTCGTTCGGCTCTCGAACGAGGCTGCTTCTTTTTTCATGTATAGGTTAATAAAGATTCAGATTACGGCAGCGTTGGTAATAATAGTGATGAGTTTATTTTTACAAAGAGACAGGAAGAAGCTGCGCCAATTTGATTTGCAAATTATTGAAGGTGACAAGTTGTGCGTATATGGGAATAAGCAAGAAATAGAGGAGGCATTTAAAGATGAATTAATGCATATGCAACCGAAACGGGTGAACGAGCATGATATGACCTCAATGGATGGATAAAGCATCGATGGCTCCGTTCACTGCTTCGGCTATGGCGGGGTAGCGACCAGGCTATGGCAGCAAAATTATTACAAAATATTATTTAATGCGCTTAGCAATTCAGTCCGTCGAATGGGCTTACTTATATAACCGTCCATTCCTGCCGCCATACATTTTTCTTTGTCTTCCGTGAAAGCATTTGAGGTAACGGCAATGATTTTAGGCTGTTTTTCTATTGAAAAGGTTTGTCTGATGGTTTGGGTTGCTTCAATGCCATCCATAATCGGCATTTGGATATCCATCAACACAAGCTCGTATGCTTTCAATTCGAATGCTTCCAATACTTCTATGCCATTCGTTACGACATCCGCGTTTATTCCTTCTTTCTGCAATAAATGAATAAGCACCTTCTGATTAATCTCATTATCCTCCGCAATCAGGACTCGAATAGAGCTCCGATCGCTAGCTGAATCAAACGCTGCCATTTCTTGATGGCTGGTCCAGCTGTCTGCTGAATGTGTTGTAATGGTGAAAACGAAGGTTGCTCCTTCTTGAACAGGCTCAGCCCAAATTTCTCCGCCCATAAGCTCAACAAGGTTCTTGCATATAGCAAGACCTAAGCCTGTTCCTCCAAATTTCCGGGTAGTAGAGGAATCTACTTGCGAAAAGGGCTTGAATAACAACCCCATTTGATCGCTTGGAATACCGATCCCTGTATCTTTCACTGTAAAAAGCAGCTGATATTGTTTCGGATCGATTCGTTCCATTAAATCAACACGTAAAGAAACGCCGCCGGAATTTGTGAATTTGATTGCATTCCCTATCAAATTGATGAGAACTTGTCTTAATCTAGTCATATCGCCCACGACTTTTTGCGGCAAATCCGGATCCAAAACATAGTTCAAATCTAAGCGTTTATCTGCAGCCAAACCGGATAGCAGATCAAAGGTTTCTTCAATGCAAATGGCTAAATTAAAAGGCAGCCATTCCAATTCAACATTTCCTGAATCGATTTTGGTGAAATCCAGAATGTCGTTGATGATCGCGAGTAAAGCGTTTTCGCTTTTTGAAATATGCTCCATATACATTTCCTGTTCAAGAGATAGCTCCGTATCCTTTAACAGCTGCGTCATACCCACAATCCCATTCAAAGGAGTCCTTATTTCATGGCTCATCGTTGCTAGGAAGAGACTCTTGGAACGAGCGGCCGCTTCAGCCGCTTCTTTCGCCTGTACAAGTTCCCTCTCAGAGAGCTTTCGTGATGTAATATCCCTTACGAAAGCGCTGAAGATATAGGTATCTCCCCATGGTATGGGAGAGACCGTCAATTCAACAGGAATAAGATAACCCTCGCGATGAAGAGCTGACAGTTCAATCCTTTTGTTAAGGATACGTCGTTCTCCAGTCTGTATAAATCGGTTTAGTCCTTGCTGATGTCTTTCACGCATAGCTGGGGGGATTATCAGATCTGCAAGATTACTCCCGATAGCTTCCTCTGATAACCAACCGAACTGGGCTTCTGCTTGAAGGTTCCATTCGATAACCATACCGTCGTGATTCATAACAATGACCGCGTCCAAGGCGTTATCGGTTAAGGAACGATATCTGCTTTCCATATCGGCAAGTGTTGTTTTCTTCTGGTTTCTGCCGCTAACTTCGTGTAAAAGGAGCACTAGCGCGAGCAGACTGCCATCCTCATCCTTGATGGAAGAAGCTGAGACAGAGATAGGAGAACGGTCTCCGTTTTTATTAATGAGGAAAGTATCACGATAGGGTATATATTCAGAATCCCCCGATATCAGCTGCTCCAACGGGTATTCCGGAAGAATGTTTTGGATCTGGTTTCCGATTAACTCTTCTTCAGTGAATAGGAGGAAATTGAAAATAGATTTGTTGATATTTCTAATTTTCAAAGAGGGTGAAATGACGATTGTAATATCTCCCCAAATATCAAAATGCTTTTGGCTCATTTATTCCACTCCTTCCAGCTGTCACCCTTAAAATTATACACTCTTTTGTTCCTCGAATAACATGTGACTTATTAATCAAAATGATTAAATGATTAATGGCTTTAAATTTCTTTTACATTCATTTAAAGTAAGTATAATTAGAAAGTATTAAATCAATTGGTATTCATATAAAGGGATATTCCCGATTGGAGGGGCTTTGTTTGCTAAATATGAACGAACGGCATGATGTCTTTGTACAGCTCTATACGCATGCTCCAATTGGCATTGCCTTGGTGTCGCCAGAGGGAAGATTACTAAATGCCAATCCCCTTGCTTGTGAAATCCTAGGTTATTAGGAAGAGGAATTAAGGGACAAAAGCTTCATGGACATCACGCATCCCGATGATATTGAAACAAATCTGGATTTTAAAAGAGAAGCTTTAAACGGCGGATCCACTTTTTACAAAACAGAAAAAAGATACATACAAAAAAGCGGAGATACCGTATGGGCTTCCATTCATGTTTCCTTTGTTCATGATGAAACAAATCAAAACCCTTTATATTTTATTACTCATATTATTGATATCTCAGAGAAAAAGGCGATCGAGCTTGACTACCCAATATATTTCGCCTTCGGTCCGTGATTTGCTAGGGTATGAGCCAGGAGATCTCATTGGGAAAAATAATTTCAAGTACTACCATCCAGATGATTTGAAAGAAATGTTAACATCAACCTATATGGATAACGATGTTATAACTTATCGCGTACGCCATCAAGACGGTCGATATATATGGTTTGAAACTACATTCACTACCATTAGAGATGAACAGGGAAGCGTCCAGAAAGTAATAGGTATCGGACGTGATATTACCGAACGGAAAAATTATGAGGACAACTTGAATGAAGCACAAGATATTGCGTCTCTTGGGAGTTGGGAGTGGGATATACCTAATGATAAGGTTACCATGTCCGAGTATTGTTATAAAATCTTCAATAGAAGCAGTAATCACTTAATCTCGAACGATGACCTCATCCATCTCATTCACCCCGATGATCAACAGCGTTATCAGGATTGCTTTAGGGATGCAATGAAAGGGGAGGAATTTAATTACGAATTCCGAAATTTACAGCCCGATCAATCTATTAAGTATTTAAATATTCGCATCTCGGTTAAGTTTGACGAAAACGGCTCTCCGGTAAAAGTATTAGGAACCACACAGGATATCACGGAACGCAAAAAAGTGGAGTTATCGTTGGAAGAAAGCGTTCAACGTTATACCTCCTTAAAAAAATACAACCATGATGCCATCATATCCCTTGATTTGAAAGGCTGTATCATTAATAGCGACGCAGTCGCGGAACACCTCACAGGATTCCCTATTAAACATATGGTTGGGATGAGTATTTCAACATTTATTGGTGAGGATAATCTTATTAAAATATTATCGGATTCCAAGGATCATGTCTTGGTTGAAAGAAATATTAATAAGATTAAACATAAATTCGGTCATTTCGTCGAGGTCTTAACTACGATTGCGCCTATTATAGTCAATAAGGAAACGGTCGGTTATTACATTATTGCCAAAGATATTACCGAACAAAAAAAGCTGTTAATTGCGAAAGAAGCAGCAGAGAAAATGAACAAAGCAAAAAGCGAGTTTTTGGCCATGATGAGTCATGAAATCCGAACACCGATGAACGGCGTTATCGGCATGACCGATTTGCTGCTCCAGACGACTCAACTAGACGAATAGCAAACAGAATATGTGACGATTATTAACAAGAGCGGAGAAACCCTGCTTGCCCTCATCAACGATATTTTAGACTTATCGAAAATTGAATCCGGCAAGACAGTTTTGATGAATGAACCGTTTCAAATTAGAGAAATTATCGCAGAGACGCTTGATATCTTTTATCACAAAGCGCTTAAGAAGAACTTGAAACTGAACGTAACCGTTGACGCGGATGTTCCAAAAATTGTAAATGGTGATTCCAACCGTCTTAGACAGGTGCTTATCAACTTAGTTGGCAACGCGGTTAAATTCACTTTTCACGGAAGCGTTACCGTATCCGTGCAAAATATATCCGCTGACAAAGACCGGGTACGGTGCCAGTTCACAATAATTGATAGCGGCATTGGGATTCCTGCAGAAAAACATGAGCATTTGAAACCCGAAAAGATTCCGTGCGGCAGGAAATGACGAACTTGGACGATCAAATGGATACAGAGGCATTAAAAGTATTGATTGCGGAAGATAATGAAATCAATCAACTGGTATTAATAAAAATGCTGGACAAGCTCGGTTATTCAGCCAGTACCGCCGGAAACGGAAATGAAGTGATTCAAGCTTTGGCCTATGCGTCCTATGATATTATTTTTATGGACATAGAAATGCCTGAAATGAATGGATTGGAAGCAACGAAGGTGCTGAAAGAGACCTTGGCTCCCAATGTTTGTCCGTACATTATCGCAGTAACATCGAATGCCTTAATTGGCGATCGCGAAAAATACCTAACCGCGGGAATGGACGACTACCTCAGTAAACCGCTCACTCTCGGCGCCATTTCCGGCGTGCTGGAGAAGTTTCAAACGATTAGAAAGTAAATCTGTAACAAGAAGAATGGATGCTGCCGCGTCCATTTTCTATATTCAAGTTTAGAGAGGGCGTATATTAATGACTCTTCAGCAATTAAAATATGTGATAGAAGTTGCCAACAGAGGCTCCATTAACGAAGCGGCTAAGCGGTTGTTTATTTCACAGCCAAGCCTATCCAATGCAATCAAGGATTTAGAAGATGAGATGCAGCTTGCCATATTCGAGAGATCCAATAAAGGAATCTCACTTTCAAAGGAAGGCGTTGAATTCTTAAGCTATGCTAGGCAGGTTGTCGAGCAGGCGGAATTACTGGAGAGCAGGTACCTCAATGCCAAGCCGTCCCCGCAGCATTTTTCGGTTTCGACTCAGCATTATGCCTTTGCGGTGAATGCTTTTGTAAGTTTGATCCAGGAATTCGGTCAGGATGAATATGAGCTTTCATTGCGCGAGACCAAAACCTATGAAATCATTGAAGACGTCAAAAACATGCGCAGCGAGATCGGAATCTTATATCTGAATGAGTTTAATGGGAAAGTTATCAATAAGCTGCTCAAAACCGCAAATTTACAGTTTAACAGCTTGTTGACGGCAAAGCCGCATATTTTTATCAGTATTAAGAATCCGCTCGCCATACAATCCATCGTGACCATTGACCAGCTGCAAAATTATCCATACCTCTCCTTTGACCAAGGGGAGTATAACTCGTTTCACTTTTCGGAGGAAATTCTCAGCACGATGTCACATAAGAAAAGCATTCGGGTAAATGACCGCGCAACGCTATTCAATCTGTTAATTGGATTAAACGGATATACCATATCGACAGGTGTATTAAGCGCTGATTTGAATGGAAATGAAATCATACCAGTGCCTTTGGATTGCGAGGAAACGATAAATGTCGGATGGATTTCCCATAAAAACGCTTCACTTTCGAAGCTCGGGACGGCATATATCGAAGCGCTCAAAGAAACAATTCCCCTATAAAAGCTTGGATATAGCCAAAGGCTATGACTGGATATAGTTTAATCCAGTTACACTATACCTGCGAATCCGTGATATCTTTCTTGTAACAAGTTGCAGAGGAGCTTACAAGATGATAAAAAGCAGTGTGTTGGGATATCCGCGTATAGGTGCAGATAGAGAATGGAAGAAGGCGCTCGAAGCGTTTTGGTCAGGAAAGCTGGAAGAGTCGGAATTCCACCTTCAGCTTCAAGAGATTCGTCTAAACCATTTGCGCAAGCAAAAAGAGAAAGGAATTGACCTAATCGCGGTCAATGATTTCAGCTATTACGATCATATACTCGATACCGCAGCAATGTTCGGGATTATTCCGAAACGCTTTCCATATGCAGGCGGTGCCGTTCCCTTGTCACTTTATTACGGCATTGCCCGTGGAACGAAGGATGCTACAGCAAGTGAAATGACCAAATGGTTTAACACCAATTATCACTACATTGTGCCTGAGCTGGATGGTGCAGCCCCGGTACTTACCGAAAATAAACCATTGCTTGCTTATCGTGAAGCGAAGGAAAAGCTCGGTATCGAGGGCAAACCTGTAATTGTCGGACCGTTAACCTTTTTGAAGCTGTCCAAAGGCTATAACAAAGCAGAAACAGATGCATGGCTCGGACGATTGCTTCCGCTTTATATACAAATTCTTCAAGAGCTTGCTGCCGAAGGCGTGCAATGGGTACAAATTGACGAACCGATACTCGTTACGAAAGTAAGCGCGGAAGACTTGGCTAGACTAAAAACCATCTATGAGGCGTTTGCGGCAGCCGCACCAGGATTGAATATTATGCTGCAAACCTACTTTGAATCGGTAGAAAACTATAATGAGATTGTCTCGCTGCCAGTCAAAGGTATAGGCCTGGATTTTGTTCATGGCTTATCCAGCAATCTATCCTCCATTAAAACGCTGGGCTTCCCTGAAGACAAGGTATTGGGTGCAGGAGTTATCGATGGCCGCGGAATCTGGAAAGCTTCGCTTCGCGAAAAACTCGCACTTATCGCTGAGCTTTCAGAACTTGTAACCGATAACCAACTGATCGTGCAGTCTTCATGCAGCTTGCTGCATGTTCCGGTAACCGTGAAAAATGAGCAGAAGCTTGAAAAAGAACTGCAAGAAGCTCTCGCATTTGCGGATGAGAAGCTGGAAGAACTTGTTCTTCTCACGAAAGCCATAACGCAAGGCGCGACTGAGTTTGAGGGTGAGCTTGCCGAAAATGAACGTGCCGTTCAAGCATTGAAGCAATCGGGCGAGCGTAATCGAAGCGACATCCAGCAGGCTGTTGCCGCGATTAGCTCTAAGCATCCTGAGCGCAGCCTGCCTTTCTCTGAACGTCATGCAGCGCAGCAGCAGAAATGGCAGCTGCCAATTTTCCCAACGACAACCATCGGAAGCTTCCCGCAATCTGCTGAGGTTCGTAAAGCCCGCCAGCAATGGCGCAAGGGTGAATGGAACAATGAGCAATATGCTGGATATATCCGAGATCAAATCGATCTTTGGATTAAACTGCAAGAGGAAATCGGGCTTGACGTGCTTGTGCATGGCGAATTTGAGCGCACAGATATGGTTGAATTCTTTGGTGAGAAGCTTGCGGGCTTCGCGTTTACGCAATATGGCTGGGTACAGTCTTATGGATCCCGTTGTGTGAAACCGCCAATTATTTTTGGAGATGTGGCCTTTGAGGAAGCAATGACTGTTGAGGAAACGAAATATGCGCAGTCGAAAACAGATCGTCCCGTTAAAGGTATGCTGACAGGTCCGATTACCATTATGAATTGGTCGTTCGTCCGCGATGATATTTCCCGTGAGCAAATTGCATACCAGCTTGCTTATGCGCTTAGACAAGAAGTAGAGGCACTTGAGCAGGCAGGAATCGGCATGATTCAAGTCGATGAGCCTGCCGTTCGCGAGGGCTTGCCGCTTAAGGAAGAAGACCAAGCCAATTATCTCGCATGGGCTGTCAAAGCTTTCCGGATGACGACATGCACGGTTCAGGATACGACGCAAATCCATACGCATATGTGTTATTGCGAGTTCCATGACATGATTGATTCCATCGAGGATATGGATGCGGATGTTATCTCGATTGAAACCTCACGCAGTCACGGCGAGCTAATTCATAGCTTTGAGCTGAGCACGTACAAGCTTGGCATCGGTTTGGGCGTATATGATATCCATAGTCCCCGTATTCCCCGCGTAGAGGAAATGACGAGTATGATTGACCGCGCTTTACGCGTACTCGATCCAAAGCTGTTCTGGATAAACCCAGATTGCGGACTCAAAACTCGCGGTTACGAGGAAACGGTTGAATCATTGCGGAACATGGTCGAAGCAACGCAGATCGCTCGTGAGAAGCATATTCAGACAGTTTAATCCTTAACGAATAAAGCAGTCCCTGCCGAAGGGACTGCTTTGTTTTGTTTTGTACTATTTTCACTTTATATAAAAATTTGGATATTTTAGAAATCAACTAAAAAGTCTGATTTTCGAACAAGATATCTGATTTTTAATGTAGGCATTCGAATAAAGTGCGTCAATAATGAGGTTGACGGCATTGGACTAACCAGTCTCTGTGGACTCTATTTCATAGTTGGGAGGTGAATAAGGCGGCTGCGACCCTTTATGGTAAGCGCTTTCTTTTATGATCAAAAAATGATTGGAGGAATGAAAATGTGTATAAAACTGCATCATTTGCTGCGTTCCACGGCTATCGTTATGTTTGTGCTTACGTTGCTCATGCCAACCGTTATACCTGATCAGACGGTTCATGCCGCCGCGGCGCGACAAGCCGAGAAGCTTAACCGAGGCGTAGTCGCCGTGAAGGTAGCCAGCGGCGTATTTGTAAGCTGGAGACTGCTCGGCACGGAAGATTTATCCGTATCATTTAACTTATATCGTAATGGAACGAAGATAAACGCAGCTCCTATCACGAACAGCACTAACTATCAGGATACGGCTGGTACTTCCTCTTCGAGTTATTCGGTACGAGCCATCGTGAATGGCACGGAGCAGGCTGCTTCACCAGCGGCAAGCGTCTGGAGCAATTCTTATTTGGATGTTCCGGTCCAGCAGCCCGCTGGAGGGACGACGCCCGATGGGGTGAGCTATACTTATAACGCCAATGATTCCAGCGTTGGCGATTTGGACGGTGACGGGGATTATGAAATTGTTATGAAGTGGGACCCTTCGAATGCCAAAGATAACTCGCAAAGCGGATACACAGGCAATGTTTATTTGGATGCTTATGAGCTGAACGGTACCCGGCTATGGCGAATTGATCTCGGGCGCAATATCCGAGCCGGCGCTCATTATACGCAATTTTTGGTATATGATTTCGACGGAGACGGCAAAGCCGAGGTGGTTACCAAAACGGCTGACGGCACGATTGACGGAACAGGGGTTACGATAGGCAGCGGAAGTGCGGATTATCGTAATTCGAGCGGTTATATTTTGTCAGGTCCGGAGTTTTTGACCGTTTTCTCGGGACAAACGGGGAAAGCGCTCACCACGATTGATTATGTGCCACCAAGAGGCACCGTTTCCAGCTGGGGCGATAATTACGGCAACCGCGTGGATCGTTTTCTAGCTGGCGTAGCTTACATTGACGGCGTGCGGCCAAGCATCATTATGGCAAGAGGCTATTATACGCGTACCGTGGTGGTTGCTTTGGACTGGAGAAACGGAAGCTTAACGAGAAAATGGACCTTCGACAGCAACAGCTCTACGAATGGGGGAACAGCAGGCCAAGGAAATCATAGCTTGAGCGTGGCCGATGTGGATAGTGACGGTAAGGATGAAATCGTTTATGGCGCTCTAACGATTAATGACAATGGCTCAATGTTATATAATACCAATCTAGGTCATGGGGATGCCCTTCATGTTAGCGATTTAAACCCCAATCGATCCGGAATGGAAGTATTTAAGGTAATGGAAAGCACTAGCTCACCATATGGGGCCGCGGTATGGGATGCTGGAACGGGCTCGATCCTCTGGGGAGTTCAGACAGGTCAAGATACCGGCCGAGGCATGGCAGCGGATATTGACCCGAATTATCCGGGGGCTGAGGTATGGGCGAGCAACGGCGTTGGTTTATATTCAATTACTGGCGCCAAAATCAGCACCTCCACGCCATCGATCAATTTTGGCATATGGTGGGATGGTGATCTATCACGGGAGCTTCTTGACGGCATTAAGGTCGATAAGTGGAATCCGGCAGCGAATCAATCCAGTAATTTGTTGACAGGAGTAAGCGTGGCCTCCAATAACGGAACAAAAGCAACGCCATCCCTGCAGGCCGATTTGCTAGGTGATTGGCGGGAGGAAATAATTTGGCGTAAATCGGATAATTCTGCGCTGCGAATTTATACAACCACTTATGTCACCAGCTCCAAAATCCATACTCTGATGCATGATCCGGTATATCGTTTATCCATTGCATGGCAAAATGTGGCCTATAATCAGCCGCCTCATACGGGTTACTTTTTAGGAAACGGGATGTCATCCTCGCCCAAGCCTGAAATTTATACAACGCCTTGACGGGTGTGATTTGCGGAACAAGACCGATCCCTTTGTGGATTGGTCTTGTTTTATGGCCAATGGGCAGAAACCGAACATCCAACCAATACCATAATGTGGTAATATGGAAATGCATCATATGGAAGCCGAATCAATCATTTTAGATTAAGGAGAGATGGATCGATTATGATTATTGAAACCAAAATCATCGAGAAACCTGCCTTTCACGTTGTTGGCATCACCGAGACCATTCATTTTGATTCTTCATTGCCCGCCTCTGAAAACGCCATTGCCAAGCTTTGGGCACGATTCGGCAGCCGCATACCGGAAATACAAGGCCAGCTGGGCTGGCGCAGCTTTGGATTAATGCTGCAAAATCCAGACAATCCGCCGGGAGCTCCGTTCGACTATACCGCTTCCGTACAAATTAATCAGGTTGGTGACATTCCTGAAGGCATGATAAGCATTGAAGTACCAGCTGCGCGTTATGCTGTGCTTACTTTTCGAGGACCGCTTGACGGGATAAGCGATGCTTTCATGCATTTCTGGGGACATTGGCTGCCAAGCAGTCCCTACGAATATGACGGGGGCATACACACAGGCAAATACGAATTTGAATTTTATGACCAGCGTTATACGCAGCCAGGCGATCCGAATTCCGAGATTGACTTATATTTTCCAATACGGGCGAAATAGAATAGGAGACGGTTCGTATGCAAGAGTCCATTGTAGTTGATTTGGTAGAGGTTGCGCCTTTTAAAGCGTTGGCGGTTCGGACAAGCATGACACCGGACAAAAGCGGAACCAGATTCGCGTGGAGCATGCTTACAAAACATGTATCTCTCGATGATGCGCGTTTGGCAGCTGGCCCGAAAGCTTATGTATTTATCCCGCAGAAGCAATGGAATAAGGAAGTCGATACACTATGGGTTGGCCTGGAGGTTCGCGAGTTCGGTTCGGTGCCGGAAGTCGTCGAGAAGCTGGAGGTAAGCGGAGGATTGTGTGCGAGCGCCCGCGTGCTTGGGAACGAAGCGCATATGTGGCGTGTTTATGAAACCATGTTCTAGTGGCTGAAGCAGTCGCAGGACTATGAGCTTGATCATCGACAGGGCGTACTCGGCATGGAGACCGTACCCATGGAACCGCTAAACGCTTTGACGATCCCTTATCAAGCTATCGAGACCTTTAATTTCAATATGCTGTATCCAGTGAGAAGGAAGCTTGGAAGTTAATGAACAAACGACTACCATTCTGCTTAACTTTCCGAGATGACTCCTTTTTTTTCTGTTCCTCCCGTTAAGCAACCTTATACCCTTCGGGTTCGTTTGGATCCAAGAAGGGTATTTTGTTGTATACATGTCTAAACTACAACGGATAGGCAGGAGGAAAAAAATGAGATTATTGAAACTAAAATCAGGACTTGTAGCAGCGGCGCTTGCCATTGGAATCACTGGGGTGATTCCGCTTACGCATGCAGTGGGAGCAGCTAGTGCCAACGATTTATTTATAGGCACGCCCGCCGGAGATTCAACTTACCGCTTCAGCGATATTGAATTTCTAAACGCGACGACAGGTCGTGCTGCAGGTAACGGTTTTCTAATTGGCACCTCGGATGCAGGCTCGTCCTGGCAGTCGATCTACAAGGGTACGTGGCAGTTTACCCAGCTTGATTTTATATCCAATACGACCGGATGGGCGTTGGCGAAATCCTCTTCTGCGGGAACAAATGCTTTAATTCATACGACAGACGGCGGAAGCAGCTTTACAAAAATACCAATGGGTTCTCTCGCGCTGGAACGGATTAAGTTTACAGATACGAAAAACGGCTTCGGTTATACAAGGGCATTTGCTTACAAAACATCGACCGGCGGAAAAACATGGACGAAGATCTCAACGCCTGCTAACACCCGATACGCAGAATTTACTGACGTGAAGCATGGCTGGGCACTAATCATAGTGCCTGGGTTTGGCTACAAGCTTTCCAGAACAACGGATGGCGGCGTGAATTGGTCAACAAAACTAACCGTGAAATCAAGTGAGGTCAGCGGCGGTGAAATTTACACAAACGGCAGTCAGGTCTGGGCGAGATTTAACGGAGGCTTCGGGATGTCCCAGCAATCCTATTCGCTGTATGGTTCTTCTGATAACGGATTAAGCTGGCGCAAGGTGATAAGCCAATCCACAGCCGGAGGCGGAGCTGCGCCGGGAGGAGCAGTCGGTGTTGTTCAAGAAGGGCCCGCTTCGCCTGGCGGTCATTCCAGCAATTTGGAACTGGTTGATGGAGCAGCGATACTGGGTGGTTATTCTCCTGCGGGTGAAGTTATCGGGGTCGGCCGTTCATTGGGCGTTGGAAAGACTTGGGTAAATCTCAAAACGATTAAAGGATTTGAGTCCGTCATTTCGTTTATAAGTAAAAATCGAGGCTGGATGGCTGATACAAGCTTGTCTTCCCCTGCATTGTATGGAACAACGGATGGCGGCAAAACCTGGTCAAATAAACTCACTATTCCGAGTAACGACTAATAATATTGGTACGACTGTTAAGGCTGATCACTTTTATGTGATCAGCCTTTTTTCTTGAGCATTCTCATGATTATCTCAAAAAGATTAGGCAGACCAGTGTGATGGGCGGGTTAACGCATTAGGCAGCTTGGTACCGGAATCACCTTTAGCTGCATTGAGCTGCGATTGAGTAAGAAAGATGCTGCCGGTAAGGTCAGCGCCTCTGACGTCTGCATCACGGAAATCAGCTCCGATAAGGTCAGCTGCTCTTAGATCAGCGTTTCTTAGGTCTGCAGCTATAAGATAAGCGCCTCTCAGGTTTGCGCATCTAAGATCTGCTTTTCTGAGATTAGCCCCCATGAGATCTGCTCCTCGGCCATAGGTTTTCTGACGCTTTGCCGGCACTTTTAGCTGAAGCTGGGTATCGGCTCGCACGAGCTCGCTAGTCCTCAGGAGAAGAGCATTGATTTCGGCTCGTTTTGCTGAAATATCTATCTCGATGATAGAGCCGGGACTAAGTAGAGTTAGATTTTCTACCTCTTCAAGCGCTGCGTGAAGATCTTCTTGAATGGGCCTTGCAGGTTGCAATGTCACTGCTTCTGTCAAATAATAGAGCAGCTCGTGGAGCTGCCGCATAATCTGGAACACTTCAAGCATCAATTCAGCTGATTCTGGAGTATTGCGCCAGTCGCGTCCATTAAAGGTGACATTGGAAACTTTTTGGCCCGCTCCGAAGCAATCGTATACCGTGCAGCCTCGAAAGCCTTGTTTTCTGAGGCGATTGTGAATGCCGCAGCGGAAGTCGGCTTGCAGGTTTTGGCAAGGTTGTCCGGCATCTTTGTCCATCGCGAAGTCTACTGAAGCAGAGAATGGGAGAGCCACACAGCACAGGCCAAAACATTTCTCGCAATCTCCTAGCAGACTCAAAGCTTTTTCGGATAATTTATCAGAATTATTGTCTATCTCAGGCAACTCATATCCTCCTAAATCACTGCCTATATAGCAAGGCATACGGTGATCATATTATTGTTAAAATACAAGCGTAAACGGCTGTCGCCGTCCTCAGTGGCAAAAGCTATCGTTTCGCGGAGATATATAAGCACATTTATAAGTGAAAACTTATAAATTCTTATATATTGAAAAATGAGATATTCTCCATCCATATATTATTACTGATCATTTTCCCCGTCAATTCATGTTGGTGATCTAAATCAGCAGCGAATGAAATTCCAATATATTAACTGTAAAGCAAAAAAGGCACTCAGCGAAATGCTAAGTACCTTTTCTTGGAAAGAAGATTGCTGAATAGCTTGTGTCATAGGAAGAACGGAGGCAGCTAACCCTTATTACGAATGGTTTTCTGCAGGCATCCACATCCTGAAATTGCCGCTCAATGCGAGCATAGCGAACAAATAAAGACAATTGTCATAGTAGCGGCGAACACCCGTGCGAAGTGGGGTATTCCATAGCAAATCAACGCTTTCTTTTGCATTCGGACCTGCGGGAGCCGCGAGGGAGGCCATCGCATTTGTTGCCAATAAACCAACGGGATGCAGCGATTTTTCATCAAACGGTTCGCCCGCAATCGTATAGCGTCTGTAATCAGACGGGTCAATGCCCGCGAAAAAAGCTTGAATCCGGTTAGCCTCTTCGTGCTGCCATTCATCGACGCCGAACCATTCAGAATCCAGTCCAATATTGGCGGCTACACGATAAGAATCGCTGAAAAAATGGCCATAGCCTCGCTCATCGTTTGGAGTTCCGTCATAATAGGCATATTCAGGCGCCAGTCCCGTAACGGGATGGCATGACAGCTTCAAATAATTCCTGCTCGCATCCGCCGCTTTCTTCCAAAAGATGCGGTCAACCGGATTTGCCCATAGTGCAAACAACTCGTAAAAGTGGGGCAAATGGTAGGAAGGGTCGGAATAATCACAATTGGGTATGAATTTAATCAATTGATTGGAAGGCTCCCACATTGGACTGCCATCGTTATTTTCACCCTTATGCACGCAGCTGTGAAGCAGGCTTCGTGCCTGATTTCCGTAATCGAATGGCGCCAAGCCATCGCCCCAGCGATGCGAAGCGAAGAAAAGAGCAAGCGCGAAATATTCTTCACCGTCCGGAGCCGGACCGTTTGATCGCCTAGACCCGTCGGTATTGCAGGACCAAGCAAAATAGCCGGCATTTTCACCTTCATTCATGTACATGTAGGTCATCGTCCATTTCCAAATCCGATCAAAAAAATCCTTACGATCCATCTGGACGGCCATCATCATCCCATACGACATTCCTTCTGTGCGGACATCGATATTTCCGGTATCCAGCAAATAGCCCATATCGTCTCCGGATTCGAAATAGATCCGCGTACTCTCATCACCGTAAAACAGCTGCTCCCACGTCTGTTCGACACGCGCATGGATATCCTCATTCTTATAGCCGTATTCCATAAATAGATTCCTATAATTCCCTGTATAATAAGCGCCTGTTCCCTGTTTAAGCAACATCGTATAATCCCTCCCATGATAGTAATCCGGTTAAGCTTTCTTTTAATTTTTGCCTATCAATGAACGTAACCGCTTGCATTGTGGTTCATCAAAAACTTTACCTTTTATTAGATTGGGTGCCTACCCTATAAAGTTTACAGATTACTTTAAATAGTATAGGACTTCACAAACATCGTTTGCTCGGCATAAGGTTCCGCTTAAATTTTAAAACCAGATCAAAATGAAATAGACGATCAAAAAAAATCAAAAGATATATGCTGTTTTTTAACGTAATTTAGAAGGATATGGATATGATTTCACTGACAATAATAAAGGCGGTATCTTCCCAATGACAAATTCAGAAAAGAAACAAGCAAGAAAGTTTGCGTATTCAATAGGTTCAAAGCTAGCGAAAGCAGATGGCGACGTTAATGCAGAAGTGCAAACGGGCAGTCAAGCCGTCTCGAACGCCTCAATGACATTTTCTGGAACGGTGAAGGATTCTAAGCTGGCTAATCCGTTTAAATCCGTTGGAATGAAGCTTTTCGCAATTATTTTTTGCAGTATTATCGCGTGTGTCATGACTGTTGGCTTAATAGCATATGCAAAAGCGAAAGAGATCGTCGAAAGAAAGGTATCGGAAGCGAGCTTTCAAACGGTTAATCAAGTTGCTAATAATCTGGATATTATATTTAGGACTTATGAGGACTTATCCATGCAAATCATGATTGATGAGGATTTTCATGAACAGGTCAGGAAAGTGCTGGCTAGCGATTCTGATTATAATAAATCCGTAGCTGCAGGCAAGCTCAAAGATCGATTGCGTAACTACGTGACGGGTAATGTCTCCATTAGCGGTGTGATATTAATTCCATTGAATTCCAAGCTATCTGCTGTAAATGTCGGGACTGCTCAAGCTAACCGGTCGGAGATTTTGAAAGAAACGCAATGGTTTAAAGAGGTCATTGAAAGGAATGGGAAAACACTCTGGATTCCGCCACAACCTGATGGATTGGCTGTTATGCCGGCACCGCCGTCGATCGGTATGAGTCGTCTAATTAAAGACAAATTGACGAATCAACCCTCTTACGTACTCTTAATGGAAATTCACCTCGCATCGATTAACAAGCGTTTCGAGGATGTGGTGCTTGGTCAGGGCAGCGAAATGGCGATTCTAGACTCGAAAGGCAATTACATTGCTGCATCCGAACCGGAGCTGATCGGCAAGCCCGCCAAAGTAAGCCTGCCAACGGAAGGAGATTCCGCCCTGAACGGCTCGGAAAAGGCGGCATCAACGAACGGTTCGGATGTGCTTGCTGCCTATACCACATTCGATACGATGAACTGGAGACTGCTCGGCACGGTTCCGGTTAAAGAGCTTGTAAGGGATGCAAAGGCGATCCAAACGCTGACCTGGATTACCGTACTTATTGCTGCTCTAATCGCCGTAGCGATCGGCGCTTTAGTAATCAAGACGATTGCGCAGCCGCTTGTAAAGCTTCGAAACCTTATGAACGAAGGTGCTGGCGGCAATCTGACCGTCCGCTCCAGCCTCAAGAAACGCCATGATGAAATCGGAGAGCTGTCGGAGAGCTTCAACCGGATGATGACCCAAATTCAAATATTGGCCAAACAGACTACGCGTTCCGCAGAAGACGTACTGCTGACGGCAGCGGACCTGACGGAAGCCTCCCGCAAAACGGCTCTATCAGCTAAGGAGATAGCGGTCGCGACAGAAGAAATTGCGGGCGGCGTGTCCAGTCTGGCAGTTGAAGCAGAGCGCGGTACCGATTTAACAAGCCACATAAATATGCAAATGAAAAAGGTTATTGAATCCAATCAAGTGATGGTGCGATCAGCAAACGAGGTTGAAAAGGCTAGTGGGCAGGGCACTTCATATATGGGTATTCTCATACAAAAGACGGGAATAACCGAGAAAATGACCCGCTCCATGGTCGAGAAAGTAGATGCGCTCAAGGAAAGCACCGGATCGATTGTGAAAATACTGGAAGTACTCAATAATCTGACAAAGCAAACGAATATTTTATCCCTGAACGCCACGATCGAAGCAGCGCGCGCGGGAGCAGCAGGCAAAGGGTTTATGGTGGTTGCGGACGAAATCCGCAAGCTTGCCGACCAGTCGCGTCAATCTATTGATATCGTTGGACAGATTATCGAAAAGATCAGAGGCTAGATCGATGAGACGGTACTGGTGCTGTCAAACGCTTATCCTTTGTTCCAGGAGCAAATTGGATCGGTTAAGGAAGCGAATCAGATTTTCTTGTCCGTGCAGGGTCAGATGGGGCAATTCGCCGAGAAGCTTGAGCACGTGACAGCATCAATTAGCCAGCTTGACCAATCGCAAGGAGTATTGGCAGATGCGATGACAAATGTGAGTGCGGTGGCGGAGGAATCGTCGGCAACATCCGAGGAAGTTGCCTCACTTAGCACCGAGCAGCTTAGCATAAGCGAAGGTTTAGTTCGCTTGTCCGAGAAGCTGGATGCCGTTTCACGTGATCTAAAAGCAAGCTTATCCCAATTCCAGATTAATTAAGCAGACATGAAGAAAGATAGGAAGAAGAGCCTTTCAGCAATTTCTGCTGAAGGGCTTTTTTGAAAAAAACACTTTACATAGAGCCCACTGTATCTTATATTCTAATCAGAATCAATGTTTCCTCGGGTAAACATTTTGTCCCACGGTAAAATAAAATTTTTTTATTAAATATTTTGCGTACAGGCAAAATATTTTCCTTATATTAACACGGGGGTGGATGGTTCATGGCATTGGATCCGAAACGGCAATTTTCAAGGAGAAGCATTCTTAAAGTCGGAGCGGCAGGCATATTAGGTGTTCTGGGCAGCAGTTTTTTAAATACAAGTGCACTATTTGGAAAACCTGTTCAAGCAATGGGAAAGGAAGAAATGCATCATTCGCTTAAAAATCAGATGAAACATGGGATGGCGCATGGTTATGATCCGGGAACCGATTCAACCCCGGGACTAGAAGCTGCGGTTAAGGCGTTAACTTCCTTTGATTATGGCGTTGTAAGCAAGTCTCCTGATGGCAGGACGATCAGAGATTATGAAATTCAGGCATGGGATGGCGAAGTGGAGATAGCGAAAGGAATCAAATTTCCGGGATGGACGTTTAACGGCACGATTCCGGGACCGACATTGCGTTGTACGGAAGGAGATATTGTTCGGATCAAGTTCGGGAACGGTTCAGCACATCCTCATTCCATCCATTTCCATGGAATTCATCCAACGAACATGGATGGATTGGAGCCTGTTCCATCGGGTGAAGAATTCGTATATGAATTTGAAGCAAAACCAGCAGGTCTGCAACCCTATCACTGCCATGTTCCTCCGCTGGCCAGACATATTCATAAAGGTCTCTATGGTCATTTCATCATTGATCCTAAGAAACCGAGGAAACAGGCCAAAGAATTAAGCATGGTTATGAATGGCTTTGACTTGGATTTAGATGGCGAAAATGAGGTATATACGGTCAACGGCTACGCATTTGCTTATCAATCCAGACCTATAAAAGTGAAAACGGGAGATCTGGTTCGAATCTATATAAGCAACTTGACAGAATTCGATCCTATTAATTCCTTTCATTTACATTCCAATTTCTTTCATTACTATGCGACTGGTGCTGATCCGGACGCGAGGCCGCAATTTACGGATACAATCATGCAATGCCAGGGGGAAAGAGGCATCATTGAAATAACGTTTCCAGCACCAGGAAAGTATATGTTTCATGCTCATCAAAGCGAGTTTACGGAGCTCGGCTGGATGGGATTCTTTGAAGTCGGATAACAAAAGGGGGAGTATTCAGTGCTAACTGGAAATGTTATTAAAAAGTCGAATAAACCGAAGCTATGGCTGCTGGGCGTTCTGCCGCTGCTGCTGTTAGCAGGCATGGTTTCGATTATAGCTACTTGGGGCACCGGCGTAGAAGAACAACAGGCAGCGCCGATAGAAGTACTGAATATTGAACGTATCATCTTAACAGATGAAGGATTCGAAGTACGTATACTTAATTCCGGACCCAAGGAGCTGACAGTCGCACAGGTTGTGGTAGATGGAGCTTTCTGGAATGCTACTTTTTCACCAAGCGCGACGATCGGACGATTTGACAGCTCTACCATATCTATCCCATATCCTTGGGTAGAGGGAGATCCGCATGAAATTAAACTCATTACCTCGAATGGACTAATCTTTATTGGTGATGTAGCTGCTGCAATAAAAACTCCGGCTGCAGATACCAATCGGTTTCTCCAATACTCACTGATCGGTTTTTATGTGGGAGTAGTTCCCGTCGGTCTCGGCTTGCTGTGGTATCCCTTCATGCGGCGATTTTCTTCAAAAGGAATACAGGCCGTTTTGGCATTTACTGTGGGGCTTCTTTTCTTCCTTGCGGTTGATACCATTCAAGAAGGTCTTGAGCTTGGTGCGGAAGCGCCTGGCGTATTCCAAGGATCGGGTCTCGTTTGGTTCGGAGCATTGCTCAGCTTCTTGTTTCTACTTGCAATTGACCAAACCCATTCGAAGAAAGTTCTAAATGCCGAAGATAATGGTAAGCGGGTTTCGTACAAAATCGCAGGAGGAATCGGACTGCACAACCTCGGAGAAGGGCTCGCGATTGGAGCTGCATTTGCGGCAGGCGAGGCTGCGCTCGGCACCTTTCTCATTATTGGTTTCACGCTTCACAACATTACGGAAGGGATCGGGATTGCTGCGCCGTTGCTTAAAGCAAAGCCAGCGGTGAAGACTTTCCTAGCGCTTGCTGTTATAGGAGGCGCACCAGCTATTATAGGTACATGGATAGGTGGATTTGTATTTAATCAAACATTGGCGGCACTGTTCTTCGGTATTGGAGCCGGAGCAATCGTTCAAGTCATCTATGTCATATTCAAAATGATCTTAAGAGATGCGAAGGCTTTAGGAACGGCCACCGTATCTTGGATTAACTTTTCAGGATTGGTGCTGGGAATGCTATTAATGTATGTTACGGCCCTCCTAGTTAACTTTTAAAATAGGCATGAAGGAGAGATGGGAATGCCGTTGAATATTGGTGTAGCCGGAATTGTGTTGCTTGTTATTTTGGGCTTGCTGCTATTTGGACCGTCGAAATTACCTCAGTTAGGGAGAGCCTTCGGGGCTACCTTGTCTGAGTTCAAAAGAGGAGCAAAAGGTTTAGTCGACGACAATGAAAAAACCGAAAAGGATAAGTAAATATTATCTCGTATCATTAATGGGCGATACTTTGCACGGGGCCGGACTGAATATTTTCACCTTTTCGCCCAATTGAGCTCATATCGTTTCTAATAATAGGCTTTGCACCTTATATTTTTTAATTAAAATAAGGGGCTGAAGAGCAATGGTTCATCCATTTATTAGAAACCATCAATATAACTTGATAAAAAAGCAGGTAAACCTGCAGCAAAATGCCTGCAATACCGTATCCGATCCAAAGGTAGTGGAAGCGGTCAGGACTAGCGCATCAGCTAAATTGATAGAAGCATTTCCGGAAGCGACGATGCTTCAAAAGCATCATTTGGAGAAGCTTTCTTCGCTGAATAGAACGGAAGATTTCCAGCTGTATCTGCATTCCTTGGAGCCGTTGATGACGGAATTCGAACCAGTGTCGGTTACGCAAATCAAGAAGCTGTTTCCAAAAGTAAAGAAGCTGAAGGTTCCCGATTTATCTGCCCTCGATTTTCGTTATGTGACGTACATCGGTTGGACCGATATCGCGACGAATAAGATGTTTCTTTTGTATCATCTAGACGGAGAGCTTATTGGCATCGAAGGAAGGTTTATCCGAGCAAACAAGAAAAGCATATGTTGTTTGTGTAATCGGCATGAAGAGGTTGCATTATTCTCATCGATCTCGAAATCGAGGCCAGCTAATGCATCACCTGACTATTACAAAGCGATTGGCAATTATATGTGCGTGAACAGCGACATCTGCAACAAAAACATTTCCGATGTCACCGTGTTGGAAAGATTCATTAACAATCTATTAGTAGGATAGCACGAAGCCCGGCGTCTCCAAAATGCGCCGGGCTATTTTTTATTTTCTGCTTATGAAACTTTTGGTACGATGAAATGTATTTATATATTCCATGTAACATCTAAGGGGAACGTACAGTCACTGCACATCACGGCTGCATGCATTCATTTGATGTTGGACATTTTATTGTCCTTCATTCACAAACTTCTCAATTCGAGCCTTAATAGAGTTGCGAACATTACGGAACTGATCCATAATTTCATCTTCGGTGCCTGTTGCTTTTGCCGGATCTTCGAAGCCCCAATGCCATACTGCAGCGTTAGTACGATTCCAATTTTGAAGTAATAACCCCAAGTTATCTTCAGCCCTTTTTTGGAAAGGACATGCAGCCAAAGTAAAGTTGTAAGCGACCTGATAGGCGTGATTTTAGGACCTAAATCAGAACCAATCACAATGGCGTAAATCAGAGCCTTTCGCAACACACCATTTGTATTCGTGCCCTGAATCGCCAGAGCATCAATCATAACCGTAGGCATATTGACGAATTCACTTGCTAGGTACGCAATCAGTAAGACTGCTAAAACAATCCAAGATAGCTTAAACAAGCGTTTATCTTTTATCGCATCAATTGGCTGTTTTAGCTGGCTAAGATCATAGCTCTTGGGAATGCTTCTCCTGAAAAATAGGAATAAAACTAGCAAACTTGCGCCAATTGCGAAGAAATTCGGAATAATCATCCGACTTGCGTAATCGGCAAATCCAATTCCAAAGAAATCGGAAGAAACAATATTGACCAAATTACTGACCACGAGCGGTAAGGAAGCCGTATCAGAAATAAATCCGCTTGCCATAATGAATGGGAGAATCATCCGTTCATCGAATTTTAAAGCTCTAACCATAGCAAGGACAATTGGCGTAAGAATGAGCGCAGCGTCGTCATTGGCAAAAAAAGCAGCGACGCCCGCGCCAAACAGCACGACACAAGAAAACATGAGGTAGCCATTGCCTTTGGAAAAAAATTGCCATATGCAGAGCCGACCATTCAAAGAATCCAACCTCATCTAGGATGAGAGAGATCAGGATGACAGCAACAAATGCTAATGTTGCGTTCCAAACGATGCCGGTAACATCCCACACGTCATTAAAATCAACTACGCCAAGAGAAGGGCGAGTACCGCACCACCATCGGCAGAATAGCCGATATTCAAACCTTTAGGCTGCCAAATGACGAAAAGCAAGGTAATAAGAAAGAAGGCAGAGCTTCTAAGATTCCATGTAGATAGTGCTTTACATCATACTTTATTGGTTCCACCTCTTTCCTTGAACGTGAGTTTGTTAATATTTTGTTAATGGGTTGTATGCAAATTATCCACCAGTTTACAATGATATATATCATTCGTTAGTATTTTTTGAAGCTGCCTGATTTTAGCTAGAGTGGAACAAAAACAGATAAAAGGAGCAAACATGCTGTATGGAAGTGAATCAAGAAGTGATTCCGCAGGACAAGAAGAAAGGGAAGATTGCAAACCTTCTAGAGGTTTTTAGCGTATCCTCGAAGCTCGGACTCACCTCGTTTGGAGGACCCATAGCACATTTAGGATATTTTCATAATGAGTACATACGCCGTCGAAAATGGATGGATGAACGAAGTTACGCTGATCTCGTTGCGCTTTGTCAATTTCTTCCGGGACCAGCTAGCAGTCAAGTTGGAATCGGTGTAGGAATTGTACGGGCTGGTTTACTAGGCGGTCTAGTTGCTTGGTTAGGCTTCACGCTGCCATCCATCCTTGCCTTAATCGCGTTTGCCTATCTGCTTCAGGGTTACGACATCGGAAATGCAGGTTGGATTCATGGATTAAAGATCGTTGCTGTTGCAATCGTTGCACATGCCATTCTAGGTATGGGACAGAAGCTTACACCTGACCGCGAGAGAGTTACGATAGCGGTAATCGCTGCAGCGATTACATTATTTTGGCAATCGGCATTTTGTCAAATACTCATCATAGCTGCAGCCGGGCTTGTCGGGCTTTGGTTATACCGTAAGAAAGAAGAAGAAGGGACACCGGGTTTGCCTATAAATATAAGCCGTTCCTTTGCTATTTTCTGCCTCGCTTTGTTTTTCATACTTCTTATTGCGCTGCCGGTTCTCAGACAATGGGGAGATATCGAATGGTTGGCGATGTTTGACAGCTTTTACCGATCAGGCTCTTTGGTATTTGGCGGGGGCCATGTTGTACTGCCGCTTCTAGAACGTGAAGTCGTTACTGCTGGGTGGGTAGGTGAGGCGGATTTTCTGGCAGGGTATGGTGCTGCGCAGGCGGTACCAGGGCCATTGTTTACATTTGCTAGTTATCTCGGTACGATGGCCGGAGGCTTATTAGGAGCATTCGTTGCGACAGCTGCTATATTTTTACCGGCCTTTCTACTCGTTGCTGGCGCACTGCCGTTTTGGAACGGTTTAAGGAATAATCCAAAAATCAAAGGAGCTCTGGTAGGGATCAACGCAGCTGTAGTTGGCATACTGTTGGCTGCACTTTATGATCCCTTATGGACTACCGCCATCCTGGAACCCAGCGATTTCGCCTTAGCCCTCATCTTGTTTATCATGCTTGTATTTTGGAAGCTTCCGCCATGGCTAATTGTCATAACAGGAGCTGCAGGTGGAACGGTGCTAGGTTTTCTATAACAAATAATAAAACTGGGAAATGAACACTTTACGTTCATTTCCCAGTTTTGATTAACCTTCTTTTTCAACTACAATTTCGTTCGGCATAGGACCAGGAACTTGAAGGGTGAATGGGGGATATTGAATCTTTTCGCCGTTCTTTTTGATAACTTCAACCTCCAATTCATAAATTCCGGCAGTGTGTAATAAATTCCCCGTAATTTTATATAATCCATCTCCAAGGTAAAATGCGTGGTTTGTGCCATTACTACCAAGACTGGTCTGTAAGCTCACTTTCACGTCGGCAATACTTTTGTCTTCGCTAAGTTGTATCGTTATATCGTTCCCACCTGGTTTTAGCGGGAATGCATCTACTTTTGCAGTAACTCCCGCAATGGTTTGTACGCGCGGTGAAATTTCTTGCAACGCTTCTTCTGGTGACAAATCTACTAAAATACCCGTAAACAACAGAATCATAATGGCGATGCTGAGCTCGATTTTTATATTTTTCGAGAATACGGCCACTAATGAATCTGTTAACTTTGCGAGAAGTTTTCGCTGCCAAATTCCGAAGAAGATAATAATTAGGAACAATAAAACTTTAACCAACAACATTTGTCCCCATTTACTTTCAATGAGACTTTCCACACTAAAAGAAGGAACATAACTCTGCGACATTAAGATGCCAGTGACTCCTGTTCCAACAAAACTCAGTAGTGCCCATTTAGAAAAAGTTTTTCCAGTTTCCTTTAACCAAGTCAGGGGACTTTCTAACGGCAGCATGGCGAATAATGCAACTAAACCGCCAATCCAGATAGAAGTAGTCAATAGATGTACGGAATCAAGTCCAATTGCTAAGAAGTCAACATAGCTTGGATCAGCAGAATGACCCGTAAATGCCCAGCAAAGCAGGGCAACTAGTAGTAGAATCAATCGAATTTTTTTAAAGGCAAAGCTTACGACTACTAAACTGATTTGCAAAAGTGATATCCAAACAGTATTGAAACGTAGGAAATCATTAAACAATACGCCTGGGTGCTGCATCTTATAAATAAATAATTCTAACAAGATGGCCAACATGCTGACTCCAAACAGAGCGTTTGAAATAACTCTCCAACGCAGGAGATTACCGTTGCTTTTGGCGATTTTTAATTGAAAAAGAGTCCCGCCAAAAAGAGTGAGCAGCCCGAAATAACTCAGCCAATGGAAAACTTGAAGAACTCCAGTTTGATCCCAATCATTTTGGAGAGAAAGCTTGTCGTTATCACTCGTAATCGATGTGAACTCTTTTACTGCGAAATAGACGATGTGAATGCCGGTGTTATCGCCAATACTGGGATAGGCTTGTATAGAATAAGTGCCTGCAGGTAACCCGTTTTCAAGTTCAAGAATAAAATGTTTTGAATCGAGAGGGTCGACAATCGGTTTTTCTGTTGGAACAATCTGCTGTTTATCATTTAACAATCCAAAGAAACGCATCTCAATAGGTTCGTTAAACCAAAGTTCGATTTTTTTGGGTGAGGACTCAACAATGGTTCCGTCCAAAGGAGAAGTACGTATTAGTTCCAAACGATCAAACATTTCGTCAGGTGTAGACATAGCCAGTTTTATTTCAAATGAATATTTTTCTTTTAAGGAATGACCATCCAAGGCAACAACGTCAATATCTACGGAGTATGTTCCCGATGGCAGATCTTTTTTTAGATCCACATAAATATGACGATTATCAATTGGGTCAATTTGAGGTTTTCCGATTTGCATCTCTGTTTTTTTCTCGTCGCGAACAATAACCGAGCTGCGATGGATTTGGACAGGATCTTTAAAATACAAATCTACTTTCGTTGGTCTCGATTCGAGAACCGCATTCACATTTGGGGTACGCTTTTCAATGGGCGAATGGGCATATGCAGCAGAAACAGGAATTAATACGAATAGGATGACAAATAATACGGCCAATCGATTTAACATAAATACCTCCGTAATCTCAAAATACTCTAAAAAACCACATTTACTCTTAGAGAGAAAATGTGGTTTTTATATCATGCCGGCATCGGTGAATCAGTGGAATCAGAGTAGCCTTCTTTATATGTCTCGTCAATAAAATTCCGAATTTCTTTATCTGACTTGCCTTCCGATTTCATTTTTGCTGCTGTCACCGCGATCTCCATGCACACACCGCACCGTGTTCCGTGGTCATCCCACACTACTGAACCGTCTTCGTTGACTTCATTAATAAAGCAATTTAAATTGCTCTTATGTCCGGCACTTTCACCGCAGCCACAATAACAGGGAATCCATTGCAACAAATCCGAAGCCTGTCCTGCGATTTGGTATACTAAACGGATTTTATCCGATTGACCGTTCAAAAAATCCGGCATTATAGTTACAGATGCTGTTTTCTCCTGTAAGTCACCATGTGAATGCGACTGATGTGATTCTTCATTTTTAGTACCACAAGCGGACAGAATCAATGCCGTAATGATTAATAGGAATAAACTTTTTGTTCGCACTGCTTCACCTCATTGAATTAGTTTTGATTAATATATCATATTCTCTAAATAGAAATAGAGTTATTCTGCAATGTTCAAAAAATCGTTGAAATGAATACAATCCCATCATTCAGCAGCAAGAGATGAACAGAAGCATTTTTACCTTTTTTATTAGTCATTCATATTAGTAAATGTTAATGTGATTGTATATCATATTAACATTTACTAATATGAAATTGGAGGGTAATAACATGACACAAACTAATCTCGATGTAAAAGCATAATTCATACATAGAATAGCATGAGATTGTTAAAAATGAAGTCGTGATAATTAGGATAAGACTAAAAACTTATGGTAAAATAATGAAGTGAATAATAGGTTGGTTATTTTCTTTTACTTTGGCAAAGTTAAAGGTGCCAACACTTTGAGGAGGAATGACAATGTCGAAATTAAATATCGGTATTATTCTGGGAAGTACAAGGCAAGGCCGTTTAAGTCCGCAAGTAGGAGAATGGGTAAAAAGTGTGGCTGACAAACGGGGCGATGCCAATTATGAAATCGTTGATATCGCTGAGTACAAACTTCCTCTATTAGGTGAAGTTGATGCTACAGAACAAGCGACGGCATGGAATACAAAACTTAATTCACTGGACGGCTTTGTTTTTATTGTTCAAGAATATAACCATAGCATTTCAGCTTCCTTGAAAAATGCACTGGATTATGCGCGTGACGCATGGAACAATAAAGCTGCAGGCATTGTTAGCTATGGTTCTGTGGGTGGCGCTCGTGCTGCTGAGCATCTAAGAGGAATCCTAGGAGAATTGTCCGTAGCGGACGTTCGTGTACACCCGGCTTTGTCTTTATTCACTGATTTCGAGAATGGGTCGGTATTCAAACCGGCTGATTTGCATCTAACGAATGTTAATGGAATGCTTGATCAAGTGTTAGCTTGGAGCGGCGCATTGAAAACTTTACGATAAAATAGCTATTAATCAAACATATACACATTTAAATGATACTTATTGCAATTAAAAAATGGGTATGCTAAAATGCATTTAATTTAGTGATTGGAGTTGAAAAGAATAATGTAATATTTCTTGCAGATGATATAAAACAATAAAACGACAAAAGCGATATTTTTTTCGCATGTTTTATTATTTATATGCAAGAAAGTTACTAAATCTTTTCACTCAAACATATATCCTAATCTAACTCTATACTGGGTTGGATTAACTGTATTTATTTGAGCTACAAGAAAAGTAACTTTCTTGTAGCTTTTATTTTTTCATACAGGAGGATAATTTCATGTCATTAATAAATGTAACAAACCTGACGTTTGCCTATGATGGCAGTTACGATAACATTTTCGAAAACGTAAGTTTTCAAATCGATACCGATTGGAAATTAGGTTTTACGGGTAGAAACGGTAGAGGAAAGACAACATTTATGAGCTTATTGCATGGAAAATATGAATACAGCGGAAATATCTCTGCTAATGTCAGCTTTGAATATTTTCCTTTCCATGTCGAGAACAAGGCTAATAATACATTAGATGTGATCAACGAAATATTTCCGGATTATACTCACTGGAAATTATTGCGTGAACTTTCGTTGCTCAAGGTGTCTGAAGATGTTTTATATCGCCCCTTTGATTCATTGTCTAACGGAGAGCAAACCAAAGTGCTGCTGACTACCTTATTTATTAGGGAGAATAGTTTTTTATTAATTGATGAACCAACCAATCATCTTGATATGAATGCGAGAAAGCTTGTCAGTGATTATCTCAATACCAAAAGCGGATTTATTTTGGTGTCTCACGACAGATCATTTCTTGATAACTGTGTAGACCACATTCTTTCAATCAATAAGACCAACATAGAAATTCAAAAAGGTAATTTTTCCAGTTGGCGGGAAAATAAAATGAGACAAGATAACTTTGAGCTTGCAGAGAACGAAAAACTTAGAAAAGACATTAAACGCTTGTCGGATTCATCTAAACGAACGGGCAACTGGTCCCACGAGGTGGAAAAAACAAAAAACGGAACAAGAAACTCGGGATCCAAGGTCGATAAAGGATATATTGGCCACAAGGCTGCCAAAATGATGAAACGCTCAAAAGCTATTGAGCAAAGACAGCAATCCGCGGTTGTTGAAAAGTCTAAGCTTCTTAAAAATATCGAAAGCTCTGACAGCTTAGAGATTTCGCAGCTTGCTTTTCACAAGAACCAACTTGCTTCACTTGATAATGTTTCGATTTTTTACGGTGAGAAGCTGATTTGTGATGATATAAGTTTTTCTATTGAGCAGGGTGAGCGAATTGCGCTTTCGGGTAAGAACGGCTCCGGTAAATCAAGTATCATCAAACTAATTTGCGGTGAGGATATAAACTATACAGGCACCTTCAGGAAAGACAGCCAGTTAGAAATATCCTACGTATCACAGGACACCTCTCATCTTCAAGGCAATTTATCTGACTTTGCGGCCAGCAACGGGATTGATGAAAGCCTATTTAAATCGATTTTAAGAAAGCTTGATTTTTCCAGAGTTCAATTCGAAAAGGACATTTCAGCATTTAGCGGAGGGCAAAAGAAGAAAGTGCTAATTGCAAAAAGTCTTAGTGAGAAAGTACATTTGCATATTTGGGATGAACCGCTTAATTTTATTGATATCATTTCTAGGATGCAAATTGAAGAATTACTGCTTGAATACTCACCAACCATTCTTTTCGTGGAGCATGACAGGGAATTTTGCAAAAATATTGCTACAAAGATCATTGAACTTTAATTAATAATTCAATAATATTGTTCTAAAAAATGTCCGGCTGATTAAATCTGCCGGACATTTTTTATAATAAAATCGATAAATACAAAAAAACATGCACGAATCACATCATTAGATGCGTTGCAATGCCTGAAATATATCTACTAATCATGAAACCAATGTTGTCCGCTATCCGTATCACATTTTAATAGACGCTTTACGCAAGCAATGTTAGTGAGAATTTTGCCTAACAGGACGAGGTCTTTTGGGGTTTGGGACACTAGACGGCAAGCGTATCATTTTAATTTAGGAGGATATAGAATGGATTTCGGAATGTTAATGGAGTATGGCTGGGTGCTGCTTGTATTGATTGCGCTGGAGGGCTTACTCGCAGCCGACAACGCGCTTGTACTGGCGATTATGGTTAAGCATTTGCCTGAAGCAGAGCGTAAAAAGGCTTTGTTCTACGGTTTGGCAGGTGCATTTGTTTTCCGCTTTGGTTCGTTGTTCGCGATTTCGTTTTTGGTGGATGTTTGGCAGGTTCAAGCCATCGGAGCGCTATATCTTCTGTTTATTGCACTCAATCACATATTCCGTAAGGTCATCGTGAAGAAAGGCGAAGATTCCGCAGCTCAGAAATCGGGTAAGGAACCTAAGAAAAGCGGATTCTGGATGACCGTTCTCAAAGTTGAAGTGGCGGATATCGCTTTCGCGATCGACTCGATTCTGGCAGCCGTTGCGCTTGCTGTTGCATTGCCGGCAACGAACCTGCCAAAAATCGGGGGTATGGATGGCGGTCACTTTATTGTAATTTTCCTAGGTGGATTTATCGGCCTTATCATCATGCGCTTTGCAGCGAATATGTTCGTGAAGCTGCTAGAGAGCAGACCTGCTCTGGAAGTCGCTGCTTTCTGTATCGTCGGCTGGGTTGGTGTTAAGCTAGCGGTTCATACACTTGTACATCCATCGCTGCACGTCATTCCTCATGACTTCGCAGAATCGACAGCTTGGAAATTAACATTCTATGTGGTGCTCCTGCTCATCGCCGTTAGCGGTTGGATCATTTCAGGCAGCAAGGAGAAGCAAGATCAGGTGTCGAAAGCAGCTTAAGCGGACAGAATCAGGTTGTTGGATGCAAGAATTAACGAAATGGCCTGATCTAGTTGGCAGTAAGTAAATGAAAATAATACGGGTTACATGGAACCGAGCGCCTCGTAGCGCTCGGTTTTATTTATAGGCAATGGCAGGGGAGCGGCTTGATGAGAGGTTGTTTGGTGATCACTACTGATGAGATTGGAGTGCGAAAAGGTAGGGAAGAATTTTTCACGACATAGGCAATATAGGCCCCCAAAAAACCATCTATTTCTGTCGGATACTAAATATTTTTGGCGAAGAATGTCTCATTTGCGCGAAAGGAGTTGACAACTGAAAGCGTATTCAAGTACGATATCTTCGCGAATAGCTGAAAAAATACTTAATCATTGTAGTACGAAATGGAGGGGATTATTCACACATCAATGAAACCGGTTTCACTTTTCTTCTACGGGTATATTTGCTCCATAATGTAAAAATGTTGGATCATTAACTCCTTTTATGTAACCGGTTACACAAATATTCGATCAGTTGTTATGAAATTTAAAAAGGAGATGAATTCGTAATGCGAAAGGTTTTGTCGGCTACTCTTATTGGAGCAATCCTTTTCGGAAATGCCTTTGGGAATATTCAACCGGTGAACGCGGCAGATGCAACGAATGTGATCTTGGATGCTAATACTCGCTATCAAACGATTCATAACTTTGGCGCATCTGATGCTTGGTCGATTGATCCGATTGGCAAGGAGTGGAGTGAGGATAATAAAAACCAAATTGCTGATCTATTATTTTCGCTAGATAAGGGGATTGGTCTTTCTGGTTGGCGATTTAATATAGGGGCTGGCAGCAATATTACGGATCAAGATATTGTTCAGACTAAATGGAGAATGTCTGAAGCATTCAAGCAAACGGAAACCGGCGAATACGATTGGACCAAGCAAGCCGGACAGCAGTGGTTCCTTGAGGCTGCCAAGAAACGAGGCGTTGATCAGTACGTTGCCTTTTCGAATAGTCCTCCTGTCTGGATGACAAAGAACGGACATGGACAAGCCGATAATACCGTGGGTTCCACTAATTTGAAAGAAGGATACGAAGATGAGTTTGCAAGCTACTTGACCGATGTTGTGAAACATATTCAAGATGATAAAGGAATTCAATTCCAACATATTAGTCCGATCAACGAACCGACTTGGGACTGGAACCGCAGCAATCAAGAAGGGAATCGATATAACAACGAGGATGTCAAGCGCGTCGTAAATTCAATCTATGATGAACTGCAGCGGCAGACTGTTAATTCCCATATTGAGATTCCCGAAGCGGTCGAGTATAAAGCGCTGCTTGATGATGAAACGTATATGGAATACTCGGGCGGGAACACACCTTACATGGCTGGGAGCAACAGTGCCGGTACCGGTAAATACCGTGAATACATCAAAGACTTTATCGGCGATTCGGAAATGAAGGATAAAGTCGGCAATATGGTTGCTGTACATTCCTATTTTTCTGAAGGTAACAATGATTTGACGAACCTGCGCAGCATCGCGCGTGAAAATATGGATCGTTATGGCGGCGGAGAGCTTTGGATGACAGAGTACAGTATCCTGGGGAATTATGGCCCCGGCCGCGATTTGGGTATCGATCCCGCGCTTTATATCAGTAAGGTTATTCATCATGATTTGACGGTAGCAAACGTCTCAGCATGGCAGTGGTGGACCGCTGTATCCAACGTTGATTATAAAGATGGTTTGGTTTATACCGATTATCAGGTTCCAGGGGATCAACAGAATGTGCTGGATTCCAAGATGCTATGGGCATTAGGTAACTATAGTAAATTCATCCGGCCCGATTCCGAAAGGATAGCCATGACGGGTTTGCCGAACAATGATCCGAATGGTTTTCTTGGCTCCGCTTATATGGACGAAACCAATAAAAAAGTAATATCAGTTTTTATTAACAACACTTCCGAAGCCAAAGATATTCGTCTTCAAACAAACAACCTGCCGGCGGGAACGAAAGTGTTCCAGTATATCCCTTATGTCACATCGGCTTCCGATGATTTAGCAGAAAAGTCGCCAGTCGCAGCGGGGACTGCGTATACTGTACCGGCAAAATCCATCGTAACGCTAGTTGGCGCATACCATGACGAAACAGCTGTACCGGCTGAGCCAATTTTGAAGTCCGTTAAAGCGGAGCATCAAGCGATAACCGTCGATTTCGAGCATGTTCCGGGAGCGGAATCGTACACGGTCAAATATGGTACCGCAAGCGGACAATATACGCAAGAAACCGAGACGTTTAATAACAGCACTCATACCATTACAGGATTAACGAATGGAACAACATACTATGTTGCCATAACAGCATTCAATTCCAACGGGCAAAGCAATCCCTCGACTGAGAAGCAATCAGTGCCAAATCTGTTCCCTCCAGATGATGTGAAAGCAATACCGGGAGATGGCCAAGTGACGATCTCCTTTGTGCCTAGATCAGGTGTTTCCGATTATAGGATCCAGGTTCAGCCTGTTGTTCCGGGGGGAGCCGGACAAACAAAGGAAGTTAAAGCCGAACCCGGCACCTTGCACAAGTCAGTGATAACTGGTTTGGTAAATGACGCCGAATACGATGTTTTTGTCGCTTCTGTAAGTGGTTCGGAGGAAAGTACTGCGGTTAACTTGAGAGTGATACCAGCCGCCATGCCGCCTGCTAAAGTTATTGCCATTCCCGGCGATAAGGAAGTAAAGGTGGAATACAGCCTCGTCCCGGAAACTGTAGGCTATCATGTGCAATATGGGACGGAAAGCGGAAGTTATGAGCACAAAGCCGAATCCAAAGCCGGTACGCATACATTGACCAATCTGACTAACGGTACGCCTTACTATGTTGCAGTCTCGTCCGAAGGCGCCGGAGGCGAAAGCAAACCGTCAGATGAAATTTCGGCAGTACCTTCGGCCGAAAATGTAGTGTTTGAGGATTCCTTCGAAGATGGTACCGTATCGGCATGGTCGCCATTGATCGGCGCTTGGGGTGAAAGCGAAGGTATATTGAAGCACCAATCGGGTAACAGCGCGCAGGGCGCCATTTCCGTCGACGATCAACGAATAATCGATGGTACCATTACAGCAGTGGCCGTGCATGCAATGCCGGATGCGGACTGGGGAGTCTTTTTCCGTGGGACGTACGATAAATCGTATAAATTTCTATTCGAAAACGGAAAGCTTCATTTACGAAGAGGCAATGATTCCATTTCGAAATCGGTCGATTTTAATCCGGAGTTAAATGGAATTTATAAATTGACGGTGGTTTTAGCCGGGAAAAATATAAAAGCTTACCTGGATGACCGGTTGATATTTGATGTCAACGATACCAGCTATACAGGCGGGGGATTCGGACTACACAGCTGGGCAGATGCGGAGTTCCGTTATTTTAAAGCAGCAGAAGCTGAAGGAGAACCGGTTTTGATGGCTCCAGAACTTTATGCTGCGCAGCCTTCAGCTGGTTCTATTTTGGTTTCCTTCTCTGAGGTGGTTGGCGCGGATTCCTATCGTGTTCATTATGGTACGGCTAATAGCGTCTATTCCAACACTATTGAAACAGAAGAGCCTCGTCAAATGATTACCGGACTAGAGAACGGCGTCCGTTATTTTGTGGCAGTAAGCGCAATAAAGGGTGATCAGGAAAGCGTAGTGTCAAATGAATTATCCGCATTGCCGCTCATTCCCGCGGATCCGTGGCTCTTGTATTATGTGAAAGCCGGCGACGATGATCCTGGTACGATCAAGGGTTCCCAGATGCTCGGCGTAAAACATAGTGTGAAAGACCAAGCATACGGAACCGATGCGGTTACAGGAAAGGCTTGGGGATATACGACGAACGGGGGGACCTGGTCGCAGAATACGGGGGAAGGGTATTTCGACGGTCTGCGAATCGACGATGGTGATGCTGCGGGGAAAGGCATTACTTACAAATTCGAGGTGCCGAACGGACGTTACAAAGTGACACTCGGTTTCAAAGACCCGTGGAACAACAATGCGCGAACACAAACCATTTCACTTGAAAATCAGCTGGATAGTCCATCTTTTGTGCCTGGAAACGAGACGGTAAAACAATTTACCGGAGTCGAAGTAATGGACGGTACACTTGATGTAGGCGTATTACGGGACATAGCCAATACGGGGAAATACGAGGATCCGATGGTTAGTTGGATTAGAGTGGAAATAGACACTACAGGCTTGCTTTATTATGTGGACGCTGGAGATAACAGTCCCCTCGTGCTTGAGTCGGGCGAGAGCTTCGGATCCATGAACCGTAACGAAGAACAACCATTCGGAGTAGATCCGGTTACTGGCTTGCAATGGGGATATGCCGCATTTGGAAATTCAACCTGGGCAAGAACGGATGCTTCAGAAGCCGATGATACGATTCGCCAATACGATGGAAACGCGTCCGGACCGGGGAAAGGATTAACTTACAAATTCCAGGTCGAGAAAGACAGCGACAAACTGTATAAGGTGACGCTCGGCTTCAAAGATCCTTGGAAAAGCTCAAACCGATACGAGGATGTCATTATAGAAGGCAAGACCGTATTAAGCGAATATAACATTGGCGCCAAGGTTGAGACAAAAGCTTTTGATGGCATAATTGCTGCTGACGGTACGCTTGAAGTAGAAATCACGCGTAATGTCAACCATGCCAGCGGCGATAAACCGATGATCAGTTGGATCAAAGTTGAGCAAACTTCTGAGAATATTCCAGATCCCGTATTAAGCGGAATTGAAGCAAATGAAACAGCTGTTCAACTCAAAGCAAAAGATACCCATCAAATCAAAGTGAAGGCCATATATTCTGACGGCAGCTCCAAAGATCTTTCGGCAGAAACCCAATTCGCATCCGCTCATCCCGAGATTGCGAATGTAGATAATAATGGTCTAGTAACAGCTTTAAAGGCCGGAACAACGAATATTGTAATCATGTATCAGGGGATGTCCACCGTTGTTGCGTTAACAGTAACTCCGGCTGTTGAAGGTCTGATCGGACTAAAAGCTAAGGTGGAAGGGACTGAGAATGTTAGAATCGGAGAAACTCTTCAAACTACGGTTATTGCCCACTATCAGGACGGCAGTACTGCCGATGTGACGATGTATGCAAATTATCGCTCTCAGAGTGTGAAAATTGCATCGGTCGATGCAGCTGGGTTGATTACAGGCCACAAAGTCGGAAAAACTGACATTTATGCAGACTTTGCAGGCAAGCAAGCATCTATCACGATCAAAGTGAAACCGTACAAGTGGAAGGAAGATTAGATTGAACATCGTTTTGGACGCATAATGAAATCTTATTAAACGTACACACAAAAGAAACCGCTCATTTGGTTAATGGTTGATTTGTATAGCCATTTTCCAAATAGCGGTTTCTTTACGTTTGTTTGATCGTCTTGATTTTCTTTCCCATTGAATTTTTAATTAAATTTTGTGCTAGTATGGTTCGTAAGATTAAACCATTTACCAGAGGAGCCCAATGGTTCTGATTGGGCCGGGGACCTTTTTACTTTTACTAAAATCACCTGAAGATATCTATTTCAGTTTTCAATATATTTCGTTTGCGTTTTTGATTCGCGCAATCAGTTTTCTCATATCAGTCTTATTGCCGAGCGCTGGGGTTGCACTCACTTCGTTTCATCCGGATCAGATTCCCTTTCGATTGATGGCAACCATTGCCACGGCACGCTTTGGCCTGCCGTTCTCTGGATAAATTGAAATGTTGATATTACTGATGTTGATGGAGATTTTTAGAGAAGCAGGCCTTCGCCTCCCAAGTGCCTTTGGCCAGACATTGATCGTTGTAGGCGGGTTAATGATTGGGGATGCAGCCATTCGAGCCGGTTTCGTTTCCCCAAGTGTTATCATTGTTGGGGCCATTGTATCAGTGACCGGCGCAACTTTGGTCAGTCAAAATTTAAGCGGAGCCGTAAGCTTACTCCGATTCGCGTTTTTTTTCATTGCTTCCGTATTAGGTATGTTTGGGTTAATCGTTAGTTTTGTGCTGTTTATTGGATATATGTGCAAACTGAGCTCCTTCGGAGTTCCTTAGATGTCCCCTCTGTCGCCTCCGGTGTTTAAAGAGATGGCAAAATCTATTTTTCGGCTTCCTTGGGGACAATATAGAACAAGACCTGATGATCTAAACACCTTAGATTCCGATAAGCAAGGGGAAGAGCCGCATGAAAGTAATTCTTAAATTGTCTATCGTTCTGGCTGTGTTATTAGCGGCGTCAGGATGCTGGGATTCCAAAACCATTCAAAATAAGGCTTATGTTACGGCTCTTGGGCTTGATTATAAGGTGGGCGTTTTAGTGCGTATATACAGATCCTTAATTTTTTGAATGTGGCAAGGAGCGAAAAATTCGATATAGGCAAAAATGTGCCGATATGGATTGGCAGGGGAGAGGGGAAGACGGCTAATGAAGCTTTATCTTCGCTCTATGCGACATCGCAAATAAAATTATACTGGGGGCATATCAAAGCGATCGTCTGTTCGGAAGCTATATTGAAAGACAAAAATGCGCTCAGACAAGCCTATGATGCGATAAATCGCTATCATGAAGTCCGATACAATATTTTGCTGTTTGGAACGAAAGAAAGCTTCTCCGAAATTTTATCGCAAAAATCGCTGCTTTATTTATCTCCCCTGGATACGATCATGGATACGCCCGAGGAAACCTATGAGCAGAGATCCTCTATTAAGCCTCAATACGGTTACAAGAACATTGCGGAATTAAATGAAAAGGGCAGAATGATCATCCTTCCAACGCTCTCCATCAAGAAACAAGTATGGCAGGAAAATAAAAAGGAGAAAACCATGTTTAAAATAGACGGTGCATTCGCCATGCACGAACATCAATTGGTGGGCTGGTTTTCCGAAGACGATCTCAAAGGAGTGAGATGGTTCATAAAAAAATCGAAACGCGTATTCGTTAATATTCCCGATAATGAAAAACCTGCAGGAGCGTTAGTATTAACTAAACCTCGCCATAGGATACAGCCGTTAATTGAACAAGATAAAGCCCGTTTTAACTTATACATAGAGGTTCGTGCAGCCGTTGAAGAAATGATTGATGTCACACATCAGAGTCGACAATCGTTTTATTAGTGTAAAAAAAATTAGGAGGTATACAATTATGACTCAACGTATAAATTATATGCAGCAATCACCAGAACTCTTCAAGAAAATGATGGAATTCAGCAATGCCGAGAAGGAAAGCGCAGTGGAAGAGAAGATCCTTGATCTCGTTCACATTAGAGCGTCACAAATGAATGGATGCGGATTCTGTCTGGACATGCACGTCAAGCAGGCTAAGATCAATGGCGAGAGCGAGCTTCGCCTCTACCACATCACAATATGGCGGGAATCAACATTATTTACTCCACGTGAACGGGCAGCGCTGGCATGGACCGAAATCTTAACCAAAATACCTGAGCATGGTGTTACGGACGAGGTTTATGACCGTGTTCGCGGGCAATTGTCTGAAAAAGAAATCTCGGATCTGACTTTCTCGGTCATGGCGATTAATGCTTGGAACCGTATAAACGTAGCCTTTAAGACCGTACCAGGTTCAGCTGACGCAGCGTTTGGATTGTCGAAAGCGGGCTTGAAGCTAATCATTTACAAAAACAGTGCAAAGCTCAGAGAAGAGCAAAATAGCTTGTGAAAGAAAAGGAGAACCGGTTATTTACGGTTCTCTTTTTGTTGGTTTCATTATGCGTAGCATTTATGAACTTTATCTTATCCTGAGACAAGAACAGCCTTGTGGACGAACTTCTCACTTTTCACCAGCTTTCAAATAGCTTATAATTATCTGATAATAGTAGATATATTAATCTATAAATAATTGTAAATCACTATGGTAGGGTTATGATTAAAACAGAAAAGGTGTGTGACAAGTTCGCACCTTGGCTTGGTGTGACGCCTAAGCAGGAGCGCCTACATCCTTTCTGTAAATTTTAGGGTATAAGGATGGTAATAATGAGCAACGGAGAAACTAAAACAGACGTCATCTTAATCGGTGCCGGAATCATGAGTGCGACTTTAGGTACACTTCTGAAAGAATTAGTACCGGAATGGGAAATTAAAGTTTTTGAGAAACTTGAAAATGCAGGTGAGGAAAGTTCTAACGAATGGAATAATGCAGGAACAGGGCATGCGGCACTTTGCGAGCTTAACTACACAGACGTAAAACCAGACGGATCTATCGATATTAGCAAAGCTATCAAAATTAATGAACAGTTCCAGCTCTCAATGCAGTTTTGGTCCTATCTTGTAAACAGCAAGCTAATAAGTAATCCGCAGGACTTTATCATGCCATTGCCTCATATGAGTATGGTACTAGGGGAACAAAATGTATCTTTTTTAAAGAAACGTTTTGAAGCGATGTCAAATAATCCTCTGTTTCAAGGGATGGAATTTTCCAATGACCCTGCAAAACTGATGGAATGGATCCCGCTTATCATTAAAGGTCGTCAATCGAATGAACCTATTGCTGCAACTAAAATTGACTCTGGAACTGATGTCAATTTTGGTGCTTTAACGCGCATTTTGTTTGACCACTTAAAGAGTAAAAACTCCGAAATTAAATACAAACACAGCGTTGATAATATTAAACGTACTAGCGACGGCTCGTGGGAATTGAAAATACGGAACGACAGCGGTAACGTCGAACGCCATACCGCAAAATTCGTCTTTATCGGAGGCGGGGGAGGAAGCCTGCATTTATTGCAAAAATCCGGTATTCCTGAAGGTAAACATATTGGAGGATTCCCGGTGAGCGGGATCTTTATGGTGTGTAATAACCCGGATGTCGTAGCTCAGCATCATGCGAAAGTATACGGCAAAGCTAAGGTTGGAGCTCCTCCAATGTCTGTTCCGCATCTTGATACGAGATTTATCAACAATAAAAAATCATTGCTATTTGGACCTTTTGCCGGCTTCTCGCCGAAGTTTCTAAAAACCGGTTCCATGTTTGATTTGGTAACTTCCGTAAAACCGGATAATCTCGTAACGATGTTATCGGCAGGCGCAAAAAACATGTCATTGACGAAATATCTGATCGAGCAAGTCATGTTATCGAAAGAAAAGCGCATGGAAGAATTACGAGAGTTTATTCCGAACGCCAAAAGCGAGGATTGGGGCTTAGTAGTAGCAGGCCAGCGTGTGCAAGTGATCAAAGATACTGAAGCTGGCGGCAAAGGCACGCTTCAATTCGGTACGGAAGTTATTAGTGCTGCTGATGGATCCATTGCAGCATTACTAGGTGCATCTCCAGGTGCTTCTACTGCTGTTCACGTTATGATTGAGGTAATTAAAAAATGCTTCCCGCAAAATGTGAAAGAGTGGGAACCGAAAATTAAAGAAATGATTCCTTCTTATGGTGTGTCATTAATGGAAAATCCGGAGCTTCTGCAAGAAATTCATACTTCAACAGCAGAAACGCTTGGTCTACGCGAAAAAGAGCTAGTCTATAATTAATTTTTTCGGATGTAAAGCGCCGTTGACTTCAAATCAACGGCTTTTGCTGTATCTTCATGGATAAACATATCGAGCAATTATATTCCTTAAAATCTTGCTTTTATTTTTCAGTTTCCGACTGTTTATCAGGAGGTTCATTATGCTAAATCGTTGTCTAGCTAACACAGGAGTAAAGATTCCTGCGATAGGTCAAGGGACTTGGAAGTTTGGTGAAAATAAGAACAGTGAAAAACAAGAAATTGAGGCGCTTCGTTTCAGAACGTTAAAAAACAAATTACATCGATTTGTAATAACAACATTGGCCAAGCCAAGAGCATGATGTCTCGGAAACGATGGAAGCCATGGTTGAATTGGTAGAAAAAGGATTAATAAAGTATGTTAGGGTAAGTAACTTCACAACTCAGTTCATGCGGGAAGCACAACGCTGTTTAGGTAATATCCCACTAATTTGCAATCAAGTAGCATATCACTTGAATGATCGAAGAGTTGAGAATGAGATTTTCCCTTATTGTAAAGAAAATGGAATAACTGTTATGGGGTATTCGCCATTCGGTTTTGTTCCACAAGTATTTGCATGAATGGTTTTCCCGAGGTTGGAACAAATGAACGAAATGTATTAGATTCAATTGGAGCTAAATATGGAAAGACAGCGTATCAAGTGGCTTTAAACTGGTTATTAAGGCAGGAAGGAATTGTAACTATCCCTAAAGCCGTGAACAAGGAACATATCGTTGATAATCTGAATGCTTTAGGTTGGGATTTACAACAAGAAGATCTTGATCTTATTGAGTCAAACTTCGCGATCGACAATAATGGATTAAACTAACGAGGAACCGCAATCATCTAAAAAGCCCCTGACCAACAAAGGTCAGGGGCTTTCGCATCTCAAGAATTATATGAGTTTAAGGATGACTTTCGTTTTATATTGGTGGGCTTAGACGCCAAAGAATCAAGTACTTGGATTTGCAATGAATTGGGATACATAACTTGTCGAGCTTCCAACATTTCGAGTTCATTAAAAGAGCTTTCAATGATTTCGCCGTGTAAAAATAATTTCCTTAATTTCCTCGGTTTCTTTTTCATGTCGTTTTTTTAACCTCCTAAAAAAATGGGTTGCCAAAATGTATTGTATGTCATGAAATTAGTCGTGACAGGGTATTTGCCTTTGTTAATAAAAAATATAGGCCGCTGACCATTATGGTCGGCGGACTCACGGAGTATTTGATCGTCCAGATATATACAAATTAACCCATATACGTTATCTTGGTAAAGTGGTACAGCGACATAGAAGTAAAGAAAGGGCGTGTTTGGTTTATATGTATAAAGCGGTGTTTCTTGATTTCTACGGTACACTCGTGCACGAAGATGATGTGTTTATTGAGGAAATATGCAATAAAATTTTAACATCGACCTCAACTCGAACTACAACCAGAGACATCGGAAGATATTGGTGGGAATCTTTTACTAGAACTTTTTATTCATCTTATGGTGATAACTTTAGAACTCAACGTGAAATCGAACTACGTTCCTTAGAGGATACAATTGCCTTTTTCAACTCAACTGAAAATCCAAGAGAACTAAGTGAAATTTTATTTGATCACTGGCAAGCTCCCCAACTATTTGAGGACGCTAATGTATTTTTGAGGAGTTTCTGTACCCCTAAAATAATCCTCTCAAACATTGACCGAAATGACATACAATCAGCAATTAATCATAACGGATTATCATTCGAAAATATTATTACCAGTGAGGACGTAAAATCTTATAAGCCGAGGCCGGAGATGTTTCAGCACGCCCTTACGGCATATAATCTTAGGCCCCTAGAGGTTCTACATGTTGGTGACTCACTCTATAGTGATGTTGCAGGTGCCCAAAAAGCAGGAATTAAGGTTGCTTGGATTAATCGGAAAAATAAATCATTGCCAGAAAATTATTCCCCAGATTACATCATAAATTCGTTACAAGAATTGATTCCTTTGTTTGGGTAATTAAACTAACAATTGGGGAGGGCCTATATGTATGAAGTCTCATACCTCTGACCGTATTAAAATCCCGCTAGGATTTTGGGCAGGATTATGTCAATTAGGGATTGCCACCCGCGATGTAGCTCGCAAATCACGACTGCCGCTCACCATTATTACTGAACCAGTAGTCACCACCGCCCAATATATTTCGCGATCTGGCAGGCTTATTCCGATCTCATTGGTGATATTGCCGAAGGAATCATCAAGCTAGTGACCGTCTTTGAAACAGTGAAGTACCCACTGACTGTCTTAGCAACTTACCACGCTCGTGACTATCGCGACGCTCTAAACCGAATGGCTCGCTACAAACAACTTTGCCCCCCGAAGGCTTACATATCACCGAGGAGGGCGATCACTGTACAATCGAACTGGAATGGCTGTATACCGAGCACCCAGATCCGCCGATGCTGGTTGGCATCACGCTGGCATTTCTTCTAGAACTCGGGCGCCGGGGAACAGGTCAACCTTTGACGGCGCGGTTCGTCGAATTTTCGCACTCAATGGGCGATGTACAGGCCCTTGAATCTTACTTCGGCTGCCGTATCCTGACTGGTGAAAAATGTAACCGGTTGACGCTTGACACGACACCAAATGGTGACCTATTATTAAAACGACACTAAATGGTGTCAACTCAGGAGTTCTCGCCTCGTGGGCGCTACGTCAGAAGTGCCGCATACTTTAAGGAGGTTGTGACATTAATGGCTGTCCCTAGGTAATATTATTTAGGAGAGGGTGTTGTGAGCGAGAACAACCAGTTGCGGGATGTGTTTGACGCGAAGCAGATCCAACTAGACGCTGATTGATCGGTCTGTTGGCGGAAGCACAAGAGGTGCCGCTTCATGAGTTAACGGCACAGTTTCCAATGGGCCGTACAGCGGTATCCAAGCATTTGACAATCCTTAAAGAGGCCGGACTGGTACTTGACCGAAAAGTCGGCAGAGAAACGCGATTTAGGCTAAACCCCCTGTGTCAGAATAGTTGTCGTACCCCTCAATAGAAAGTATAGTGGGTAAAAAGAGAGGCTGAGGTGGAGGACAATGACAAGACTGGGAAAAGAGATAAAGCAACAGCTAGTACAG
>NZ_JAVIFU010000002.1 GCF_031157315.1 Paenibacillus sp. LHD-38 | reverse complement strand
TGTTTACCGGCATGCAACAACAGGCTCATCTCGCTTTTACTTTTCTTCCATTATACAACAAACCCAGTACCAACAGGGTACTGGGCTCCATTTTACAGAAACTGTATTCGTTTTGCAGGACTCTCCTCATTCGGGGGCTTTTTTAGTTATTTAGTCTTATAGTAGATTAATATAGAAGTATTAAAATAAAAGGTAGAGGAGCAAACAGACTCAATTTCGATGTCCAAATCCACAATTGATGATTACCACCTTTTAGGGATTATTATTGATACATATATGCGCATTATTGCTACGAACCGCGCGCAAAAACAGATGCCAAGTGAATCCTAACCCGAATATACATAATAAGTATATGAATAAAAATATTGACAATTTCAAAGAAAAGTATAATCCTTATAGAGAGGGGTGATTAGCATTAAATTTAATTTTATCGTGTTATTTTTCGCTGTTTTTTTGACTGCACAAGCTTTTAGTTTACATTCTGCCTTTGCAAGCGATTCAAGCGTATACAACCTGGAACTCAAAAAGTGGAAAATTTACAATGATGGTACCCATTCCATGGAAACGACAACAGGACTGAACAACGCTTTGCAGTGGGCAAAAACAAACGGGAAAACGACATTTAAAGTCCCAAGCGGCACTTATTTAATCGCTGCGGGGAAACGTATCAATATGGTAAGCAATATGGTTTTAGAGTTGGATAAAAACGCAATTTTCCAAAAAGAAAAGAATAGTTTGGAAATATATGATGTGATCTACATGGGTTCTGATGTCAAGAACGCCATTGTTAGAGGAGGCACATTGCGAGGAGATCGCGATACACATGATTATTCTAAAAAAGGACTCTATACAGGAGGTACTCACGAATGGGGATATGGCATTAATATCTCTGGCGCTGAAAATGTCATTGTCGAGAATATGAAAATTGAAAAAATGACGGGAGACGGTATCTTCATTGGCGGTGTCACCATCGCAGGATCTTACATAACAACACCATTTCTAGAGCAAGGTAGTTTAGATGAAAACGGTAAGCCTATACCTGCTAAAGGCAAGATTCGCTCCGTAGGAAGAACACAAACGAATTTTGACAACAAAGCCTACAAAACACACCGAAATGTCCATATGTGGCTTCCTAAAGGTCTCACATCCGACACTTATGACATTTGTTATTACCGATCGAATAACAGCTTTATTTCATGTGAAAAAGAACGCAAAGCGTACTTCATTGGCTCTAACATTCCAGATGGCGCTGATTATTTCCGAGTGGTCTTCAATGCTTCTTCTGTTAAAAATGTAAATGTGAACCGAATGACGATAGATAACAGCAAAAATATTATCATTCAAAATAATGATATTGGTTATAATCGCAGACAGGGAATTACAGCTGGAGGCGAAGAAGTCCAAATTTTAAACAACAAGATCCATCACACGCGCGGGACTGCCCCAATGTCAGGCATTGACATCGAACCAGGATTCTTCCCTGCCATCAACCACCTTATCAAAGGTAACGAGTTTAATGCCAACAAAATTCAAATTGTACTGGCTTACGGAGAAGGAGCGATAATTGAAGACAACAATTTTATACGTGGTGATGTGCCTGGCCATGTTGGCGTTCATATTCACGAAGATTATCAGAGATCGACCGTCAATAACAATAAATTCGATGGTTCTGGACTCACCTTGCTGCCTCAAAATATCAAAGCCACAGGCAATTCGTTTAAAAACGCGCAAGTAAAATTGCTCGGAGGAAATATTGAGTTCGATAACGCAACCTTAATCGACACGAGTCTAACTTTAGGCGAAAAAGCAGGTACAAAAGCAACCAATATCAATATCACCCTCAGCGGAACAAATAAGGAGGGAGCGCTGTACCTAGGAAAAAAAACCGCTCTTCTTAAAAACGTAACGATCACAGGCGCCAGCGCAGCGAACAGTATCATTTTCGGTTATGGATCAGATGATAACATATACGAAAACTTAGTCATTGACAATGATGGCAAACAAAAGACGTTATTGACTTCAGGAAAATATTATAATTGCACACTGGATACAGCAGGCCTATCCATTAGTCGTTCCGGCAAATATTCACTTGATGATTGTGATATCACAGGAAAAAACAGTTTATTGAACGTCGAAAACATGTACGGGGATAAAATGGAGGTCATCGTACAAAACTCGAATTTTGTTCTGACAGATAAAATCGGATATGCTGCTGCTGTGTATGTGTTGGGTACGGATAAAATAAACTTTTTGAACAACACATTCACCGCAAATCAATTATCTGCGGCATCTACCCCTTTTATGAAGTTTGGGCCATACGGCTACCCTAAACTTACAAAAATCTTCAATGTCGTTGTAAAAGAGAATACGTTCCAAACCAATTTAGCTGTAAGCGGCATCCACACATCCAACGCGGGCACAGACAGCGCACCATACGTCATTGAAAACAACACCTTATACAACGCGAAGCTAGACTTAAAAAGTAATGATAGTAATAAAAACAATAAGTTGCTTCTGAATTAAAAAATAACCAAACCACCGCTATATAGGTGGTTTGGTTATTTTTTTGTTAACGGCGACTGTACGGAAATAGGTCTGGGATACAAGCAAGAAGATTTTCAATGTTTTGAGATACATAGCTCGATTAGAAGTTCTCAATCAGGCTTTCTAACGAAACCGTAATTTCTTGATCGGATTGACCAAGGGGATATATCCTCGCGGTATCATTTTCATTCACATGCTGAATATATACCGGAGTTCCTTGATAAGTTACATTTTCCATTATCGGTGATTCGGAAATTTCAATTGCTCGTTGTTTATTCATCATAGTCTCCTTCATTTTTTGATCTTAAGTAGTATCGCTATCAGTTCGTTATTTTATTCCTGCTTAAGGTTACTTCCTGAACATAACTCGTCATGAAATGAAAGCTACAGCATAGAAAAGCATGATTTAGAGCACCATAATTATTGGTCAATTCAGGACAATAACAATAATGATGGGAGGCATACTTAATGGTAAATCGAAATCTACAGCAGATCGCTGCCGATCTTCAGGAGAATCAAAAATTACAACAAGCGCAGCTAGAAGTTCAAATTGCACATCAGAAACTGCAAGAAGAAAATCAAGAATTATTAGAAGCGGAACAACTGCTGCAAGCAGAAACGCAACAAGTATTGCAAGCGCAACAACAGGTCAAACGGGAGCATCAGGACGTTCAGCAGGCTCAACAAAAGCTGCAGCAGGCTCAAGATGCAGCAATGGCTCTTCAAAACAATCCTCTTCAATAAAAAATAAAGCTTATACAGATCAAAGAGCCTTCGGATTATTCCGTTGGCTCTATTTTATTCTCGTATGCTCATCCATATTTTCTTACTCCATCGCGGCAAGCCTGGAAGCATTATGGGCCATTCGGTGGAGTGAGTTATTATGTTTATGTTTACCTATGTATTTTACTTTCACGTTCACCAAAGGATACATCCGGTGTATATGATTTAGACATGCTACAATTTCATTTCTTACTTGTTCATAATGCAGATTTGAGAAGTACTGACTCGATAAGACTTGTTCGATGCGGCTAAAATCCGTGTAAATGTAAGCGAGTTTTGGTTGATGCTCGGTTAACGCATCTGATAGAATTTCCAGGCTGTAAAGGATCGCGAGTAATTCTCCGTAATTCGAGCCTCGTTCACTTTCAATTTCGAGCCTTTTAGCGGTAACCTTTATATTTCTGTTGTAGACAAAGCAGCATGCTACGGCATAATTGTTTTGAGCAAAGAAACCAGAGTAGTCGCAATAGAGGTAGATGATGCCTTTGTTAACAATATTTTGCCTCAATCTTGGATTGGCAAAAGCTTTTTTTATTAAAAGGTCCTTGTTGGAATTCACTAGCAAATTTTCCTCCTTTATTCATAGTAAGCGTCATGCGTTTTTCGTTGCGCCTTATAAGAGGATTTCCATATCAATTAAATAAGATACGATGGCAAGGTAATCATCCGGATGAAGCTAACATATACCTTATTTGATGAGTGAATGCCTTGTTGGTGATCATCAATTTGATTAGTTACAGGAGGAGTTGCACGTATGAATGCTGGCTTCTGGATCCGGTTAGGCGCTTCCTTGTTGGACGGATTAATTGTCGGTGTCCCGTTGTTTATTATTTCTTTGCTGATTACCGGCGGACTTGACGGAAGGGAGTATTTCACGGACATTATATCCTTCCTCTACACGCTGCTGCTTCCGGTTTTTTGGAACGGTTATACGGTCGGCAAGAGGATTTGCGGCATTCAAATTCGGAAGCTTGACGGCTCAAGTCCAGGAATCGGCACGATGCTGCTGCGAAATGTCGTAGGCGGGCTTGTGTATTCTTTAACGCTTGGAATCGGGGTTATCATCAGCGCATTTATGGTTGGGCTGCGTGAGGATAAACGGGCGATTCATGATTTTATTGCAGGGACGGAAGTCGTGTTGGGGAATTAGCTATGCTTCTAAAAAAGCTTGCTGCATGAATTTGCAGCGAGCTTTTTTTGTTGTCTTATTAAATCTATTTTTGCATTCTATAATTTGTTTGAAGTAAACTAGAAGAGGTGTTACGTTGCCGAAGACATAGGAAAGCGGGGATTACATGATCGAGCACAAGAACGGAGAGACTTCACTGAAGCAAAACTCACGTCGTTTATATGCGGAGATTTTTTCCTTAAAGGATACGCTGTATAATGATCTTCTTGAACGATTCCGGGAAGATGTTTCCTTGAAAGAACATGCAGAGCAGTGGAAGTCGGGTATTATGACCGCTGCTGTCTCGACAGCGCTTTTCAGCTCAGCATTAGCGGGGAGCAAGGAGTTTCCTTATATTTATTCCTATCTGAAAATAAAGCTCCAAGCGCTTCATCCAGCAGGTGAAGCGGCGTTTGAGGATTGTATGTCCGCCATATCCAAATTGCTGAATGGAACGGATTTTCATACCGGCGCGTTCGCGGAAGGACTGGCGCTTTGGTTATATTTCAATATTAAAGGCAAAGAGTCATTTAATGAAGATGACACACTCCCGTTCCTGCTTGCCGGCCAATATATCAACCAGTATTTTTATAACTGGTTTGACAAGCAAGCCGGAGGCGAATAGGGGATTTATAAACGAAGGCCCGAATGGAAGACGCAAGCAACAAGTGTCTTTCATTCGGGCCTTTTTTTGTGCGGAATAATAGCTCGGCATGGATTGCTTTGCAGGTATGAATCTTTTAGAATAAGTAGAGAAAGCGCTTACCTTACTTTTATGAGGATAAGGATCAATTCCATTATATTAAAATGTTTGCTAGCTTTCCGGTTTGTCTAGAAGAGGAGTGATGGTTATGAAAAAGAGTTGGTACCGCCGAATGCTGCTTTCTTATTTCCCTATTTTCTTATTTACGATAACGATGCTGACGTTTTTATCTTTCCTCATGGTAAATGAAATCTCTCATAATGAAACGGTAAAGGCTGACCGTATTTCAACCGGTTATATCATGGATACATTATCTCGTTCTTTAAAAGGGATTGAGACGGATGTGCTTGAAGAAGTGGAAAAGAACGATCAATACCGCAATTTTTTGAATATAGAGCGGACAACCTCAAATCATGAGGTTATTTTCGAGGTGGTAGACAGCATGCGCGGTCTGATCGCAAATGACAGCCTGATTGACTCGATGTATGTTTATCGCATAGAAGACAAGCAGGTGTTGACACTCAGCGGTCTCGTGCCGTGGGATGATTTTGCGGATAGAGAATTTCTCGAGGATGCGCTCGCCAACGTCTCCTATCAGGGCTGGTCGCCCATTCGTCCTTATCATGAGCTAAGCATGGAGAACGATAAAAAGGTCATTTCCATGTACAAGAGAGAGCCGCTCCCGTTTGGAACGGAAGGACTTGTTGTCATCAATGTAGATATGTATGCGGTTGAAAGAATGATCCAATCGATGAAAAATGATTCCGTCACGTTTCTGCATATTCGCGATAAGGCTGGCCAAATGCTCTTTTCGACGATGAATGCAGAGGAAGAAGACGGAAAGGTTCTCAACAAGGTTGAATTAGAAATGCTCGGCTGGAATTTCGAAAGCGGTATCGCAGCGGGACAGCTCTTTTTATGGGTTTCTGTCATTTCTTACGTCTGGGTTGTCATCGGCGTGCTGACAGTTGTATTCGCAATCGTTTATATCTTGTATATTACTCGCAAAAATTATAAACCTATCCGCGTGATGATGAACCGGATCGAATCGATCCAGCTTCGCAATGACGGGCTCGGTTTGAAAATGGATGAGCTGACTCTCATTGACCGTACGCTGGAAAATTTAATTCAACAGAAAGACGATTACGAAAAAGAGCAGAATGATCACTTACTGGCCGGCAGGAAGCAGCTATTTTATGATCTTGTTCAAGGTGAAGAGTCTGCAAATGTGGAGGATCGACTGTTGAAGCTAAAGCTTCTGTCTGCGGGAATAAAGCTGGAGCAGTTTGCTTTTATCATGGTGGAGATTGGACACTACGGGAATTTCCGCAGCGGTTTTTCGGAAAGAGATCAGCATACGTTAAAATTTGCGTTGTCTAACGTATTGCAGGAGCTTGCCCGGGATGAAGGAATGTTTGCCTGGGCAGAATGGATCGGAGAAAGCCGGATGGGGATCATTATTGGTACCGTCAAAGACATGCAAGCTGCAAAGGAGTACATCCGTCAATTTGCCGAAAAAGGAGGCGAATGGGTGTCCGAAAATCTCCGCATTTCCTTGTTATTCGGAATCGGGCCTGTTCTGAAGGGCTGGGCAACTATCGGCATATCCTACAAATCAGCCGTAAATGCAATGCTTCATAAATTGTCGCTCAGCAAGGAAGCTGTCATTATGAGTGATGACCTGCCTAGGAACGCAGGGAAAAAATCGTATAAGTATATTCAGCAAGCAGCGGATTTAGTAAGGGAATTCCGGCTTTCGACGGGCCAGTGGCGTGAGCATTTGGAGCAAATATTCGAATCATTGGAAGCCGATTGCTTGAAGGATGAAGATATAAGAATGCTGCTGCAAACGATGATGGACATGCTGGGCAGCGAGCTAGGGAGCATTTCAGAGGAATTGCAAGCGTATTTTAAAGGGGAAAAAGCCGAGCAATGGAAGCAAACGGTGGATGATACGCAGTCGCTAACAGATCTGCGCAGTTTGTTTCTTGCGTATTTAACCGAGATGTATCATCACTACGTTGCTTTTTGCGAGACCAAAAACCATCATGCAATGATCACCGAAATGAAGGCTTATATCGAAGAAAATTTCGCGAATCCGGATTTGTCTTTAAAGCATTTAAGCGATCGTTTTCATATCTCGGCCAAATATGCGAGCTATCTGTTTAAAGAGGAGTTTAATATGAAATTCGTGGACTTCATCGTGCAGCTGCGCATGGAGCATGCGGAGGGGTTGCTTGCCGAAACCGAGGATTCGGTACAAAGCATCGCGCTTCAGGTTGGTTATGCCAACTCAATTACGTTCGGCAGGGTATTTAAGCGGGTGATCGGAGTAACGCCCGGCGACTACAGAAGATTGAAGCTAAAGCCGGGAAAACCCAATCAAACCGGGACTTTTTGAAAATAGTTTAGTATACGAGTATGGTTGAGTCATCCACAATATGGTAAAAAACAACGGGGTTTATCGATAAGAAACTAGTTTATTGCAGCTTGAACGATTGGCATGCCATACTGTGGTCATTCCGATACGGGTTGCATGAACGGTATGTAAGCGTTGTCTAAAAAGGTCATGCAACCTGATTCGAATACCAATCGATACGAAGAAGGGGTTGGAACGATGACTAGAAACATAATGAAAAAACGGTTCATTGCTTCAAAAACATCAATGCTTGCTTTTATGGTCGTTTGCGCTTTGTTGTTCAGCTCGTGTTCATCTAAATCCGAGCCAAATGCAGCAGAGAGCACGAACGGAAGCGGAGCTCCGGCAAAGACAGTTACGCTAAAGGTTGAAGTATTCGATCGAGGCAATTCACCTGCAGGCTCCACTATTACTGATAATTATTGGACAAAATGGATTCAAGAAAATTTTGGGGCGCCGAACAACGTAAAGTTGGAATACGTTCCAGTGCCGCGTTCAGAGGAAGTTGAAAAGCTGAATGTATTGATGGCAAGCGGCAGCAGCGTGCCGGATATCGTCTTCACGTATGATCCGAACACCTTCAACCGTTATGCAAAACAAGGCGGTTTAACCGATCTTGGGCCGCTGCTTGATGAGTATGGACCCAATTTAAAAGCTTTCTTAGGAGATGAAGTACTCGGTTACGGCAAGTTTGAAGGAACGCAATTCGCGATTCCGGCAAAACGTTCAAACATCGGTAAATATGCTTCTTTTATTCGCCAGGACTGGCTGGATAAGCTGGGCATGCCGGTTCCGAAGACAACTGATGAGCTGTATGAAACCTTGAAGGCATTTAAAGAGAAGGATCCCGGGCAAACCGGAGGACAAGTCATTCCGCTGGGTATGACAATCGCATCGGCACAGTATGAACCGCTGCTTTGGTCGTTTATTAAGACCATGACGGAAGAAGAGCAATATACGCTTACGCAGCAGCTTGGCTCCAATGATTATCCCGTTCTGCTTCCAGGATTTAAAGACGCACTTCAGTTCATGAACAAGCTTTACAATGAGGGGCTTATAAACAAAGATTTTGGGCTGGATAAAGACAAGAAAAAATTAGGCGAGGATATCTCGACAGGCAAAATCGGATTTTTCAGTGAAGATGACGTGAACATTTATTATGAGAATGGATCGTATGACCTGCTGCAAAAAAACGTGCCAGGCGCTGAAATTGCCGCCGTTGACGTATACACAAATGAAGAAGGCAAGCATGCCAAGCCAAAATATGCTCCGAATGGGCTTTATATTATGATTCCAAAGTCAAGCGAACGGGCTGTAGAGGCTATCAAATACTTGGATTGGATGACATCGGGCGATAACCTGTTCCAAATCCAAAACGGAATCGAAAACGAGAACTACACGCTGGTAGATGGAATTCCTGTTGCTATGGAAAATCCGACCGAAGAAGCGTTAAACCGGATGTATAACGTTGGCGATATGGCCATTATTTCAAACGGCAAGCAGCTTGGCAGCATGGAGAAAAATCTGAAGGCGAGAGCGCTGGCAATGCCTAAGCAGTTCCAAGAGCAAGTTGCGGTTGCCCAAGAAATTGCCAATACGGATACGATTCCACTCGTGATGATGGATCGGCCGATTGAAGCTCAAACCAAATATGCAACAACGCTGCTCGACAAGTTCAATGAAATTATCGTGAAAACGACCATGGCGAAACCCGAGCAATTCGAGAGCACTTTTGATTCGATGCTAAAGGATTATATGGCTAGCGGCGGTCAAGCTATTTTGGATGAACGGATCGCTGTTTACAAAGAGATGAAATCCAAATAAAGCGCATGTAAGTTGGGATTTGCGGTGGGAGCGGGGCCTGGCCTTGCTCCCTCGCAGAATTCAACTTCATTAGAGGAGGCAACCGCTGTGAGCATGACCGTCTATTTCCGCAGATATTGGCAGCTGTATGCGCTGCTTGTATTGCCGCTGACGTATTTCATCATTTTTAAATACGGTCCCATGTACGGCATACAGATTGCATTTAAGGATTTTAACTTTTTTCAAGGCATAAACGGCAGCGAATGGATCGGATTGGAAGCTTTCAAGGAAGTATTCGGGATGAGCGATTTCTATAAAACGCTTCGCAATACGCTGATGCTCAATTTTCTTGATCTGCTCGTATCCTTCCCGGCACCGCTCATATTAGCGATTATGCTATTCGAATTGAAGACGGCTTGGTTTAAGAAGCTGTCGCAAACCATACTTTACATTCCCCATTTTATCTCTTGGGTAATTATTGGCGGTATCGTCTATCAGGTATTTGGCACACAGTCAGGCATGATTAATAACTTGCTGACTTCGATTGGATTTGACGCGGTGCCGTTTCTCACGGATAAAAACGATTGGCTCATTACTTATCTCCTGGTTGGCGTGTGGCAAAGCGCAGGCTGGGGAACGATCATCTATTTGGCCGCGCTTACTGGTATTAATAAGGAGCTCTTTGAAGCTGCCGGCATTGATGGAGCGGGAAGGCTAAAGAGAATTTGGCATATTACTCTGCCCGGCCTAAAGCCAACCATCATCGTGCTGCTGATCATCAATCTTGGGCATATGATATCCATCGGATTTGAAAGACCCTATGTCATTGGTAATTTAGCGGTTCGCGAGTATGCGGATGTATTAAGTACTTTCGTTTACCGTATCGGGCTTCAGTCCGGTCAATATACGCTGGCAACGGTCATAGGGTTATTCCAAGCCGTCGTTGGCCTCGTATTCGTGCTTGGGGCAAATTACATTTCCAAGAAGCTGACGGATGAGAGCATCCTATAAACCTGACGCAATGAATCTCCTTTTCTTGCTAGCGACTATTTGAAAGGAGCGGACGTGATGAGAGAACAAACCGCTAACCGTGTATTTGATACGATTAATTTTATTGTTTTATCCGTTTGCACGTTGATTTGTCTGGCTCCATTTCTTCATATATTGGCTATCTCACTAAGCTCGGTTAAGCCAATTCTTTCGGGGCAAGTGAGCTTGTATCCGGTAGAGCTGAATTTTGAGGCGTATTATAAAGTGTTTTCTGACCCTGCGATGATTCGTTCACTTGGCTTCACGGTGCTGCTGACAGGCATTTTCACCGTATTGTGCATGGTGATGACGATTGCTATGGGCTATCCGCTATCTAAAAAGAAGCTGAAGGGCCGTAAAGGCTTTATGTTTATCGTCGTCATTACCATGTTCTTCAGCGGAGGCATTATCCCAGAATATATTTTAATTCGTAATTTGCATATGCTGGATTCGATGTGGGCGCTGGTGCTTCCCGGGCTAATCAATCCGTTTTATTTGATTATATTAATCTCGTTTTTCAACAATATTCCCGAGAGTCTCGAAGAATCGGCCGAGATTGACGGCAGCAGCCATTTCCGGACGCTGGTCAGCATTATTCTTCCTTTGTCGCTTCCTGTTATTACGACGCTTAGTTTGTTCTATGCGGTAGGCCGCTGGAACGGTTTTACGGACACGCTGATGTATATCAACAGTCCGGAGCTTTATCCGCTGCAGCTTAAGCTGTACCAGCTCATTCAAAACAATATGATCAGCGAGTTGATGCAGATGGAAGGCGCACAAATGGCGACGGTCGTGCCTGAAAGCTTGAAGGCAGCCAGCGTTATTTTCGCAACCGTGCCGATTTTGATCGTCTACCCGTGGCTTCAGCGTTACTTTGTAAGCGGTGTTATGCTTGGGGCTGTAAAAGGATAGCGGCATCCAGCCGTACGATATGAACGTGGCGAAAGGACGGAGGAGCATGTACGAAAAGCTTGTTGAATTAAACGATTTTTGGGCAAAAGAGGGCGCCAGCCGGCAGGTGCTGGATCAAGGCAGCCGATATTACGGGGGAGTAGCCGACGCGGAGAACGGTATCGCGTGGCCCAGCCATGGCGGCTCGCCGATGGTAATGGCGCTCTGGGTCGCAGCTTTGATCAACAAGGACTCGATGCTCCATCATGACGAGGAGCTGGCCAGCCAACTGGAGCTTGGCACGCAATATATGCTGCGCTCCCAGCATGCCGACGGCACGATATCCCCCGGATGGACCAATATGCATTCACCGCCGGATACCGCTTTTGTAGTCGTTGGGCTGGCACAGGTTTATGAGCTGCTGCGGGCGGAGCAATGGGAGCCGCTTCGGAAATCGACAGCGAATATTTTGCTCTTTCTAGAGCAGACGATTCCCGCATTATTGACAGGCGGCTGCCATACGCCGAATCATCGCTGGGTGCTGACTGCAGCGCTGGGGTATATGTACAAGCTGACGGGCCGCGCTGACCTTAAGGAAAGAGCACACGCGTGGTTGGCTGAGGGGCTGGACTGCACGGAGGATGGGGAATGGACCGAGCGTAGCAACGGCATTTACAATGCGGTCAGCGATGTTATGTTGTTCCATGCGGCTGAGCTTCTAGATAAACCGGAATTGCTCGAGCCGGTCCGCCGAAATCTGAAGATGATGGCATACATGGTTCATCCTAACGGAGAGGTCGTCACGGATTATTCGGGAAGGCAGGATTTTGGCCTCAGCTATACGATGGAAAGCTACTTTCTAGTCAGCAGGTTAATGGCACAAAGGGATTACAATCCTATATTTGAAGCGATCGCCGAGCTTGCGGGCCAATCGCTTAAACATCCAGGCTGGCTGCCTAACAATGCCATGCTCAGTTATTTATTGCGGCCCGAGCTGCGAGAGCATACCATTCATCCGGCCGAGCTGCCAACGATATACCGAATGGTGCTTAACCGTAACTTTCCGCGGAAACGTTTTTTAAGTGAAATGGATGCGGCAGGGCACGGCGGTAAAATTTATCACAGCAGATTGCATCCTGATTTTGGCGCGCCGGTTGCCCGCGAAAGAGACGGGAAAACAAGCTTAACCGTGATGGCTGAGGCGAGCTCGATGTTTGCGCTTCGGCATGGCGATGCGAAATTGCTGGCGGTACAAATCGGCACTTCCTTTGAGCCTGGGTTTGTAAAGATGAACGAATTGGAGGTGCTGGAGAAGGGCTATAAGCTGACGGCTGTCGAGAGCAAGGGTTATTACGGTCCCGTAGCGGAGGAGAATTTACCCCTGTCGGCAGGATCGGCGGTTAGTCCATGGTACTTGCTTCCCCATCATCTAAGAGAGACGACGCATTTGCAATGCCATCATGTCGAGGCAGAGCTAAGGAAAACCGAGCATGGCTGGCAGCTTCAGCTTCGTTGCCCGGAGCCTGACAGCATGATGACGCAGGTCGTTTTCGTATTTGGCAGCGAAGGATCATTTTCGGGCGAAGGGCTAACTCCCATAGAGGATGCTTATTTCTGGAAGCATGGAAACGTTCGTTATGCAGCAGGAGAGGATTGGATAGAGGTTGATGGCGGTGCGCATGAGCATTTAGTGAAAACGCTGCGGAATACAGCGATACCGGCCGGCTGCCAATCGCTTGTCGTCAATCTGATGACACCCTATAATAAAACGTTTGATATCAAGCTCTCGCCCCCTAAGGCGGATGCGGAGACCACAAACCCGCAGTCTTTGACTGATCAAGAGGAGCTGATGAAATGAGCGGATATTTTGAACCGCGCGAAAGCAGCCGCTATTGGTACGGAGACGATGACAAGCGCATCTTGGAGGTGCTTGCCGGAAGGTATGTCGGCGCTAACCCGCCCGTACCTTTTACGCTGCGTGCCTTCGCCAAATCAGGTATTTTGCAAAGCGAAAATGGTTTATATGAAATGGACCTATTTGAAAGGCTGCCGGATGCGAGGCAGGGCCAGTACGCCTATCTTTACGGGCTTGTCTGGAGCGATGACGAGCGCTCAATCGACGGCATAATAGAGCCGTTTGGCCCCATTAAACTTCTGGTGAATGAAGAGCAGGTATACCGCTCGTCCGTCGTCGATGAGCTGAAGCCAGGTGCGCAGGCAGTAATCCCCCTGTTGTTCCGCAAAGGCTGGAATCAAGTGTTAATCGAAGCGCGCAAAACAGTCGCTGGTTTTGGCTGCCGTTTCGGCGCAGATGAAGCAAAGGTACGCATTATGCAGGTACTGGCTCCTTTCTCCGGAAGAGCAGGCAGCGCAGGCTGGGTCTATTCAGAGCCCGCAGACGAATCTCGAATATTGGAAGACAACGGTTACTTTTCATTTGGAGAATCGGAGGAAGCCAGCGGTTTAAGCTGGCTTCCTCGCAGGGAATGGACAGCCGAGGAAGCTGAACGGCCGAATTGCGAGCGTTTATTCGGAAGTCCCGCTGTACCGGCTGCCGCATTTGGCTGGACAAAGTTGAATGTGCCGGGCAGAGATGCCGTCATTGTGCTGGAAGGGACCGCATATGGTCCAACGAGCATTTGGCTGGGTGGACAATTTGCCGCAGCTCTGATGAAGGCTGGGGATTTTAGGATAGAAGTAAACGCTTCTGCCGGGTACAACGAATTGTTAGTGCGTTCCATCAGCGGATCGGCAGGCTGGGGCTTTGAGCTTAGTGCCAAACAGGAAGGAAACCGTTTGGGCTTTGAAGCGCCGGCGCATATTCACGGTTACAACGGAAAGTGGCTGTTTGCTGGACCTCTCGATCCTGCTGACGCCGTAGATTCTGCGTTAGTATGCTCGACTGCAGCGCTTTTCCCGGCCGTTAATCAAAATGGAGAATTCAGCGGTTACTCGTATTGGTGGGTGGATGCTCCGCAGACGCGTGTCCGTCCCTATTACGAGAATGCGATGCTGAGCAATAAATGGACAACCGGAAGCGCGACGAACTATGGCCGCTGGGATTATCCGCTCGGCGTTACGATGTATGGGCTCCTAAAGATGGCACGCGAGCTGGAACGCAGGGATTTGATCGATTACACGCTGAGCCATATCCGCAGCTGCACGGACATGTACGACTATTCCATGTGGGATAAAGAGGAATACGGGTTCCCGTCTATTAATCATCAGCTCGTTTTGATACGAATGCTTGATAATTGCGGCTCTTTCGGTTCGGCTATGCTGGAGGCATATGCAACAGCGAGGGATCAAACTTTTTTACGAATCGCAGACCGGATTGCGGATTTCATGCTCGAGCAGCTGGAAAGGAAGGAGGATGGAGCGTTCTATCGGCAGTGTCCGGGCGAATATTCGGCAGATACGATGTGGGCCGATGATTTGTATATGAGCGGGCCGTTCTTGATCCGTTATGCATTGGCAACAGGTGAGCCGAAATCGCTTGATGAGGCTGCGAAACAATTTCTTTTATTCAAAAGCTATTTATTTATGGCAGACGAAGGCCTCATGTCGCATGTGTTCGATTTTAAATACGGAAAAGCTACGCTTGTGCCTTGGGGACGCGGAAACGGGTGGTGCTTGTTTTCCTTATCGGAGCTGCTGGAAAAGCTGCCTCCTGAACACAGCGATCGACAAGCGCTGGAAGCATTTTTTGAGGAAATGTGTGCTGGGGTTGCTGCTCTGCAGGGTGAGTCAGGCATGTGGCGTCAGGTGCTTAATCAGGCAGATGCTTATGAGGAAGCATCCTGTACGGCGATGTTTGCTTATGCGTTTGCACGCGGCGTTCGCTGTGGCTGGTTAAAAGATCAGATGGCATATACCGAAACCGCGCTGCGGGCATGGCAAGGGCTAACGAGCAGCGCAATTGACAAGCAGGGCAATGTACATGGCGTATGCAGCGGCTCTCGTTATTCCTTCTCTCCTGATTATTACATGCATGATTTGCGAACGGTCCTTAATGACAACCATGGTATCGGCATTATGCTGCTTGCCGGCGTGGAGATCATGCGCTTGAAAGCAGCGGGGCCTGCCAAGATAAAGGCGCAACCAATAGAACAAACTTGATTCCGATCATGAATGGCTGAATAAGAAATGATTGCCAATCTTCCATCACTTTGAGCATAATAGAGTATGAGCGAAAAGGCGAGCGAGGAATCGAAATGAAAGCGACCATTTACGACGTAGCTAGAGAAGCGGGCGTTTCTATCGCAACCGTGTCGAAGGTTATTAACGCTAAAGGGAAAATAAGCACGGAGCGGCGCAATCAAATTTTTGCGATTATGCAGAGGCTGCAATATCAGCCCAGTGCGATCGCTTCGGCTCTAACCAGCAAGCAGACCTTCACGTTAGGTCTGCTTATTCCGGATATTGCCAATCCTTTTTTTGCCGAAGTTGCTCGTGCTGTCGAGGATCGCGGCCATCGATTTGGCTACAGCGTCATTATTTGCAGCACGGATAATAAGGATGACCGTGTCGAACGATATATTTCTGTTTTAAAGCAAAAACGCGTGGACGGCATCATCATCGGTACAGGTCTTGAAAATAATGACATTTTACAAGATATCAGCACGATTATCCCCATTGTCGTTATCGGTCGTGAGGTAAACTCGTTTCCCGTGCATACGGTTGTAGCGGATGATTACGCCGGCGGGAGACAGGCTGCTTGCCATCTGCTAAGTCTAGGACATACGAAAATGGTGGTGCTCGCAGAGAGCCTGCAGATAAGCAGCAGCCGTGAAAGGGTTCGCGGCTTTAGACAATCGCTCGGGGAAGCAGGGATTTCGCTGCCTGACGAAAGTATTTTGGCTTGCAAAAGCGGACTGGAGGATGGGAGAGCCCGGACATCGGAGCTGCTTAGCCGAATGGACCGGCCAACCGCGCTGTTTTGCTGCAATGATTTGATAGCTGTCGGTGCACTGCAGGCCGCGAAGGAATGTGGCTTGCGTGTGCCTTTTGATTTATCGATCGTAAGCTTCGATAATACCCTATTGGCGACGGTTACGAATCCTCCGTTAACTTCGATTGCTCAGCCTATGGATCAGTTAGGAGAGGCAGCGGTTGATTTGCTTATCCAACAGTTTGCGGATTCGAACACGGTCAAGCAGCGGATTGCTCTTCGCACGGAGCTGATCGTAAGAGATTCCACAGCCGAGGTAAGTACGAGTGAAATATTGTAGTTAACACGCAGGTCATGCTAAAATTAGAAATAGCATATAAAAGTCCTATCATATTCAAAGCTCCTTTGCATGGAACTGAGCAATCAGGTCTTGCGGAGGAGATTTTTATTTTACACAGTCTTGGAAGGATGCGGAAAAATGACGATACGGCTGAACAATGATTGGTCCCAGAAGTTAAAGGACGAGCTTCAAGCATCATATATGGTGGAGCTGCTGGCAAAGTTAGATACTTTATATAAGAGCAAGACGGTGTTTCCTGAACAACAAAACATTCTTAATGCACTTAATTATACATCTTATAAACAAACGAAAGTGGTTATCCTGGGGCAGGATCCATACCACGGACCACAGCAGGCGCATGGGCTTAGCTTCTCCGTACAGCCAGGCGTGAAGGTGCCGCCTTCTCTGAAGAACATATATAAGGAGTTAGAAACGGATATAGGCGCACAAATACCTGATCATGGCAGTCTGGAGTCGTGGGCGGGGCAAGGCGTGCTGCTGCTAAATACGGTGCTGACGGTGGAAGAGGGCAGTCCTAATTCTCATCAGGGACTCGGATGGGAGCGATTTACCGATTCGGTTATAGCGACGCTGAACGAGAGGGAGAGACCCGTTGTATTTATGCTCTGGGGAAAGCATGCAGAGGCGAAAGCCGGTGCCATTGATACGGACAAACATCTTATTATCTCCTCGCCGCATCCGAGTCCGTTTGCGGCACGCAGAGGATTTTTTGGGAGCAGGCCTTTCTCGCGGGCGAATGCGTTTCTAGAGAAGATAGGGTGTGAGCCCATTGATTGGGCGATTCCGATGCTGTCTGAGCTTAAATGTAAATGAAAAAAAGGCTTCTCCGCTGTCTGAGCTTCAGCTCAGACAATTAGAGAAGCCTTATTTGGGGACGACAACCGTTTACGCTTACTCCGCGATAATCGCAGAACCCGTGGACGATTGGCTCGAACCCGCTGATTCCGGAAGCACAGGTTTTAGTTTTGCATCGACGTAAGTGGATACCGATACATCAGTAATGACTTGCGGATACATTTTATCCGGATCAGGCAATACCGTTTCGAGATAAATAACAGCTTTATCGCCTTCAAATCCGATAGAGGCTATACGAATGCCATAACCAGGGTGCGGCACTTGAGCCGTGACGGTTACTTTATTAATTTCAGCGTTTACTGCGGTTACAGAAAGCTTTGGATCTAGGACCGGTTGTTCAGGCAATTCAGGAATAGGTGTCGTCTCCTTTACGAATTGAATGGCCCCATAGAGCCAGCCGGCAGCCTCGCTGCGTGTAATGGCTTTCTTTGGATAAAACTTGTTTGATTTATCCAGTGTAACAATTTTGCTAATGATCAGCTTCTGGATGCTGTCCATATAATCCTTGTTGACGTCAGCCTCGTCTTCGAGCAGCATGAAAATTTCGATAAAGGCATAATCGCCTTTGGTCAGTATCGCTTTGAACAAATGATGAGCGAATTGCTCACGTGTCATGATATCATTAGCTTTTACCGTTTTTGGAATTTCTAAGCCGTTTAGATTTGCGATGATAAACGCATCGGAGTACCAGGCATCATCTTTTAGATTTGTAAAGTAATCGCTTGCTTCTGGCGCTTTAATGAAGCGGATGTGATCAATATTAAGCTCTAAGCCTTTAACGATCATCGAGACGCCTTGCGCATAAGTAAGCGTGCCTTTCGGATTGAACTTATCATGCTTATCACCGCTCAGTATGCCCAGCTTCTGAAGCTCCTCGATTTGTTTCTCATTTGCATCATTTTTAACGTCCTTGAATGCCCAGACGGTTTGTCCGAGAGTGAAGAGCATCATCGCAACCAGTGTTAAGATTAGTAGGGATCTTTTTTTCATATGGTCACCTCGTTTATTATTTGCTGCAGCACTTATTTGACGTTGAAGAAAGGCAAATTGTTGCAATCCTTATAAAGATAATAAAAAGAACCCTTAAAATCAAGGATTCTCATGTTGAATAGTATCTTTTAAAATGTTAATTCGTAATTATTCCTGCTTGTATTTTAAGGGTTAGCGTAGGGAATCCGAAGCAGCATTTGTTTTATCCCTTTTCCTGATTATCCATGCGAGAATACCCATCGAAATGACTCCACCAAGGAATCCTAATGCCATATCTTTTTGCGTATCGAAGATATCACCTTGCATTCCAACAAATGTGGCTTCGCCACCAGGGCCAGCTACTAAGGCGGCCAACATTTCAAGGATCTCGAATAGCGCGCTAAAGCCGATTACAAAGACTACTGGCAGAACATATGACCAAATTCCGCGCGGCTTAACTTGGAATATGAAAAATTCACGGAACGGAAAAGCAATGAGGAGTCCGAAGGCGAAATGAACGACTTGATCATAATAGCTTCTTTTTGTATGTAACGATATTTTTAGCCACTGGTCCATAGGTGTGCCTTCATATGTATAATGTGCCGCGTAAGTATGGAGACAAAAGAAAATGAGCATCAGAAGGTAGGACAGATTTGAAAAACGAAACCACTTGTAAGTGAAGACAAGGATTAGGATAACCGCGATTAGGGTTGAGTTATAAGTTATCCATATAAATCGATCAGTGGGCGAAAAAGCCAAAAGACCAAAAAATAGGATAAAAATGATGATCATTAGCTGCAAAGGTTTATTGCGAGCAAAAGGAATGCTGGTACTCGTCCATTCTTGTCGTTTAAAAGTCATGGGAATTCCACTCCTTACATTAATGACAGTATGGTTCCCGATGTTAGGAGGGTAAATACAGGTTGAATGCAAAAGAAAATTATTTTTCGATGTTAAATAATAAGAAAAAAGCCTGCGAACCCTTTGTTATAAGGATTTGCAGGCTTTTTATTTGATGATCTGAACAGGGTTCGAACCTGTGACCCCTACCCTGTCAAGATAGTGCTCTCCCAGCTGAGCTACCAGATCATATTAGCGACAATTAATAATATAGCAGGGTGAAGATGCGAAGTCAACACTTTTTTATTGAAAGTTAGCACGATGGTCGAGATAAGGATTAATTGCGGTGCTGCTTATTATCCTCGACTATTTGGCCAGACTGCCTGAATATTCGTTAAGGAGATGGTCAAGCTCCTGACTGATTTTGATAACAGCATGATCAGTGAAGTTATTACAAGCTTCAAATAATCGTACCATTTCCGCTCTCATTTCTTCAATTTTCTGCTGGTAAAAATTATTTTCCATCATAATCCCTCCAACTTATCATTTGTATAAATTAAGGATAAACGAAGGTTGTTAGAATTTTTCCAAAAAGCAATTAGGTTTTTGTTAGTTTTCTGAACAATGCATCACTTTGAAGCCTTCGTATTCGATTATCTACACCTATAATTGTATTATGAAACAATTCAAGCTTAAAACGGCAAAGTTGGAATCACAAGCGTTGAGGAAGAACCCCCTGAGGCATTCCTGCCCGCGGGGGGGAATTTATACGTGAATATCAAGGTTATTGCCTAAATTCGGCTGAGCATTTTTCAACATTTGAACGAGTTCTTTTCCTTGCTGCGCAGCGATGTCTTTGCTCAAAGACATGACACGGATACTGGTTGCAAGAGCTAAACGGTTCTGACTCATCGTCATGGAAGCTGCTGCTATATCCATCATTCACCTCCTGCTTAATATATCGGCAAGTGGGAGGGATTTATTTAATATATAAGCATTTATATGTCTTCACATCATAATTGTGCTCATATATTTCCGCAAAACGACCGCCTTTAATTATGACTCATTGCGGAATATCGCATTTATTGCGAATAAAATGAATTTGGTTCCGGATTCGATTTAATTGCTGCAGCTGTTCCTCGCTTTGATCGCTGTTTGCGTTTTGCTCCAGCTGTTCCAGTTCCTGAAGCAAGTTGGGTAAATCAGTCGAAGCATTTGAACAATTGTAATTGCTCTCTACATTTTCAAGCATGGTTGTGCCTCCCTTAATGTATGGTTTCACGCTAGCATTGTTATCCAATGTCTGTCGATTAGTATGAGCTTTTTACAAATGAGTATGCATGTTGGAAACGTATACTAAAGGAAAACTTTCCTGCATACCTTTATAGAAAGCGCGCAGGAGGCGGTTCGTGTTGGCTGCACAGTATGCCTACTTAGCTATTTGGCTATTAGGGATGTTTGGAATTATCGGTATTGTTATCGGTTCTGTGGCTAAATTCGCTATTCGGGATTCCTTATCGCATGATGAGCAGTTCGTATGGAGAAGAAGACTTCCGGCAAACGCAATCAAAAGAAAATAATACGAAAATCCGGCGAGCGCGATAGATGCGGGCTCGTCGGATTTTTTTGTTTGCTTTTATGCATAAAAAGGGTGCCGAGAAGGGCAGGATAAAAGTTGGCTGTACAATCTTCTATTCTGAGAGGGGCTAGTAATCATGAGCGACATGAACAGTGGACAAGATACGAGGGAGCAAATCGTTGCTGTGCAAAAGGATGGAGACGGCGATCTTACAGCTTTTAAAACGAACAGCGGCCGGGTGCTTGATTATGCTACGGCACTTCAAGAAGTACAAGCAGGGCATATTGCAGGTGTGAATACCTTTAAGGGCAGAGATGGTGAGTTTTATATCCGCGGCGACGCTGACGGGGATCCGACAAACAATTTGGATCAGCTGCCTACCTTTTAGAATGATTAATTAATGGGGTAAAATAAATTGGGATTTATTTACATTTGAAGAAAGGCGCCTGCATGCAAGTCATGCGGCGCCTTTCTTGCGGTTATTTGATTTCATAGGTCTTATGTTGTTCGACTATTCGCATTGCTCCCGTATGGCCTTTATACTGCTCTATCGCGTCGCCATAATGCATAAGCCATGTTTTCCTTTGTATCTCTTCAGGAAGGCTTAACAGCTCTTCTAGGGAAGCATGGACGACGCCTGGCGCTTCAAGCTGACAATCGTGGTAGATCGTCGTGACGCCTTCATCAACCAGCTGCTGAAGAAGCACAGGATCGAACCGCATATCAGCCGTGTAGAAGAAGTTTTGGTTAAACAAAAAAGAATAGCTAGGTTTATTCTCGATATGTTTGGTTTGCAGCAGCTTAACCTTCAGCCCTTCGTGAAGCTCGATGTCTTTATTTGGCTCAAGAGGACGGACATCAAAAAAATCATCCAGCCTCTCTAACGGTTCTTGCGTTAGTCCTCCGCGTAGCGTCTGCTCCCAAAGCGGTTCAACGAGTGTTTCCGCGATATAGAGGACAGGCTTCCGATTATATTTAAACATCATTTGAAAAGCATACTCTTCCAATCCGCCAACATGATCCCCGTGAATATGACTGATTAGAACCGCATCAAGATCTTGAAAAGAGATCCCTTGCTGATGCAGAGCTTTAGGCAAGGTTATTCCGCAATCGACAAGCAGTCGAAAGCCATTGATTTCAATGAGTCCGTTGTTATTATCGTATTTTTTGGCAAAAGCACTGCCCGTTCCAATCATTTTTATGTTCATAACAATACCCCCTCGTCATTACACTTATTTAATGTACCAAATTTTAAGTATCTCTGCCAATTACTGATGCACATTCGCCCTTCTCTACATATAATGCTAAAGCGTTACGTACAGTGGAGGCGAACTAGGGATGAGCAAAGGAAAAGGTAAAGTAGTAAAGAAAAAGAAGCCGGCAAGTGATCGCAAGTACTATAATTATAAGCTTGTACTCTCAGATACCTGTGCGGTATGCAAAACGCCATGCGCGAGAGGGATCAGCTATTTGGCTAGAATGAGAACACCTGGAACAGTCGGTAAGGGTGTCCCTTGCGTATTAACGAGAACGTATGGGTAATGATTTTATTTCGCACTTCTATTTCCCAGGCAAGCGCAGGTTTCAACACCGTTTGACAGCGTTGGTGCAATCGCACTATAAGCAAAATAGTTTCGGAAAAACGCAACTTTGCATGAGTATCCGAGTATAACCATACATCCAGGCTATCGGATGGAGGCATACAACTATGAAATTCAGAAAAGTTGCAATTCTGCTGCTATTGCTGTCTCTTTGGGGCGGAACGATGCTGTTTGCAGATTCTGCAACGCAGAGGGTACGCGTCTTTATTAACGGGGCGGAGCAGGATGACGGCGGGTTAGTGACCGAAGGCAAAACCTATTTGCCGCTTCGTCAACTGGCTACATCAATGCAAGCCATCGTTGAATGGGACAATCAAAGTAAACGTGCGATTGTGTATAAGCCAAATGTCCATATGTTCCTATTCCAAAATAACGCGGTATTTGGAAATGTGGCAAGAGGATATCAAGCCAAGTTTAAAGTGTTTGCCCAGATCGATAATTTAAAAACAGATATTGTGGCTGTTAAGGTATCGATCTTCGACCCGAACGGGAGAGAGAAAGTGATTCAAACAGAAAGTGTGAACACGTCCAAAGACAATTTCTGGTATGCAACGGATGAGATTGAATATAAATTCGAATCAAGCGGGAAATATCCGATTCGCTTCTTTCTGAAGCTAAAAGGCTACGACGAGTGGACCGCTGTTTCGGAAAAACTAATTTCTTCACTTTGATTGCATGGCTTCGAGAAGGCGCTCCTTTTATGAAAAGGGGCGTCTTTGTTTGACCGTTGATAGACTGTCATGTTACTATACGATAGTCTGTAAACATTATTGAAATGGGGTAATAACATGAGCGAGCATCAGCATGGCGATGATTGCGGCTGTGGTGAAGACCACGAGCATGAAGAGCATGTCTTTATCGTGACTGACGACGAGGGCCAGGAACGCGAAATGGTCATGGTTTATACGTTTGAATCCGAAAACAATGTGTATGCTGTACTGCTGGACCGTAACGATCCGGAAGCGGACGGCGTCATTTTCCGTATTGAAGAAGAAAACGATGAGTCCTTCCTAGTCGGTATTGAAGACGATGCGGAATGGGATCGCGTTACAGCGATATACGAAGAAATTGCCCGTTCGGAGAGCGAAGAGAAGTAATTCTCATTCGTCACCTGCGATCAGCCAAACTAAAACGATCTGCAAGTTTATCTTGCGGATCGTTTTTTTTTCTACGACAGCACAATTAACTAACTATCGATCGTGTGTGAAGAAAATCAACTCAAGCAAGTATTCGTGAATGTGATTAAAAATGCAATCGAAGCGATGCCAAAAAAGGAACAATTGATCTCAGTTTATTTTTGTGTTACGCGGATACGTTTCCTCATATAAAGAGTATTAAAAGGATGTGAAGATATGAAGATCTATCTCGCACATGATACGGATACCCTGAGAACAATCTCTCGAAAATGCAAAGTCGATTTGGTGTCGCTGATTTCCTTTAATTCGCACATAAAAAGTCCTGATATGAATATTGCAGGTATGCAAGTAAAGCTGCCTGACTCGCTTGATTTCAATGAGCAATGGATTCCTCTAACTTCGTTAGACGAGATGGAGAAAACGGTTTATGACGTGCTCATTGTCGGTACCGGGGCAGGAGGAGGGGCCGTCCTCTGGCGATTAATCAAGCAGCTGCAAAATAGCGGAAAACGGGTCGGGATCGTCGAAAGAGGAGGGCTTCTGCTGCCGACCCACGCTTGGAATATCGCGACGATGAATGAGCGTTTCGGAGCGTATTTTCGAAGTGTGGCGGATACTCCACCTCAATTTCAGTCTCCTCAGGTGTATGCCCTGGGCGGAAGAACCTTGTTCTGGTCAGTGGCCAGTCCCCGCATGCCAACATCTGAAATTGCGCAATGGCCCGTTACCTTGAAAGAGATGGATTTTTATTATGGGCTTGCGGAAAAAGCCTTGAGTGTCACCTACTCTTTTACCAAAGAAGCGTCAATCACGCAAATGCTGCTGAATCGGCTTCAAATGAACGGTTTTCCCGAATCGACGGATGAACCGCTCGCGATCGATCTAGAGCAGACGAAAAACGGTGTGATCCGTTCCAACCCGTTCTTCAGCACCCTTGTGTTATTCGCACAGGCCCTTAACTACCCCTTCGATTTGGCGGTTAATGCCCGCGCCGTCAAGGTTCTGATTGAAAAGGATAGGGCTGTCGGCGTACAAGTGATGACACCTGATAAAAGATCCTATTTCCTAAAAGCGAAGAACGTCGTTCTGTCGGCAAGCACTCTTGGATCGCCGCAAATATTACTGAACTCCGATATTCCGGGAAGAGCGATCGGACATTATCTGGTCGGACATTCAAGGGTGAATGCCACAGGTGTTGTGATCCGGGACGAATTCCCGGAAGTTTTGGGTCCGCTCAGCATATTAGTCCCAGGTACAGAACACCGTCCTTATCAAATACAGATAAGAGGGCCGGGAGATTACATTTGGGTTCAGTATCAAGAACAACCTTTGAAAAAGGAGTGGGAAGTTAATTTTTACGCTTCAGGAAGAGTTGAATCCAGGTACGAAAACAAAGTTTTCCTCGATCCTGTCAAACGCGATTCGTACGGAATGCCGGAGCTGCAAATCCGATTTTCTTACAGCGGGGAGGACGAAATCGTGATCGGGCAAATGGCGGAAGGGATACTTAAAGCCGCTTCAGCGATGAAAGTGCCCTTGATAGAAAGGGAAAACGGATCGGTTTTTAGCCTCTCGCCCCCCGGCGTTGAAAATCATGAAACGGGAACCTGCCGCATGGGAGACAATCCGCTCACTTCCGCAACTGATCGGTATGGTCAAATCCATGGCATACGCGGACTTTATGTCGCCGACAACAGCGTCATCCCGACAAGCGGTACCGCCAATCCTACACTCACTACCGTCGCGCTCGCCATTCGCACGGCGGATTATATCGTGCAGCAGCTTAAATAACCTGTCCGCGAAGAGGTGAGATGAATTTGAGATTCTTAAGAGTAGGCAATGAAATGTGGGATATGTCGAAAATTCCACCTGGACTGGGGCTGTATACGCTGCGTAACGAAACGAAGAAAGACTTCTTCGGAACGCTTAAGAAAGTGGCGGATATGGGATATAAATTGGTGGAATTTGCTTTAGATTATGAGGGGATTCCGGCTGCCGAAATGAAGAAAGAGTTAGAGCGTCTCGGTTTGAAGACCGTTTCCACTTACGTTAGTCCGGAAGATATGGAAAATAACTTGCAGAACCAAATCGATTATGCCAAAACGCTAGGCGCTCATTATATGGTAACCGGGTTTCCCAAGGAAAGGTTTGCCGATGAGTCGGATTTTCCGGCGCTTGTCCATTCTTTGAAAACAATGGGCAAGGAGGTAAAACGTCACGGGATGCTTTTGTTATATCATCCTCATGCTCATGAATTTGAAAAAAGAAACGGCAAGAAAATAATCGATCGGTTGCTTGAAGGTGTTGGACGTGATTTAATGCAGCTGGAGCTTGATTTATATTTTGTGAGGAAAGTGGGCCTAGACCCCAAGTCAGCCCTTCTCGCGTACAGCGGGATGTCCCCGCTCATCCATGTGAAGGATATAGACAAGAACGGGGACTTTACGGAAGTCGGTTACGGCATCATCGATTGGCCGTCGATTTTTCGTATTATGGAGAGTGTAGGAGTGAAATTTTACTTCGTAGAGCAGGATGTGAGCCCACATCCTCTGGAAAGTGCTAAGAAGAGCCTGGATTATTTGAAATCTATACAATAAGCTGGTTGCGCCTAATCATTCTTCCCTTTAAATAGGGTAACAACCGTAACTAGAACCAAGGGAAGTACAACTGCTATAATAGTGAATAACGGCCAGACCACATTGACAGCTTCGGCAAACTCCGCTTCATTCTTATACATCGTAAGAGAAAGGAGCAGGGTCACAAGCGTAACAGGAAAAATAACACTCCGAGCATCGTTGAATTTCAAAACATGCGATAACATCTTGTTAAGAATAAACAGCATGATGGTTGTTTTCATATAGGAACCGACGATCAAGACCATGCCGATCACGGATTCGACCCGCTCGATAATCTCTTGCACATTGATTAGACGTGCGAGTTGAAAGAGGGAAAACTTTAATTCTCCGGCGAGGGGGCCCAAAGCCATAATCGAACACACGATTGAGGCGATTAACAGGATCCCTATGCTCAAAAGAGCGATAAACATATATTTGTTCAGCGAATGTTCACTTTCCTTGGAAACAAGCGGCAGAAGCATCGAAAAAGTAACAAGTTCGGCGAACGGAAACCCAAAAACGATATACGTACCATGCATGACCGATTTGAGCTCGACTGTTCCTAAAGGAAGCAGATTTTCCACGTGATAATATGGCGAAACGAACAATAATACGAGAATGACAAAGACAATAATAACGAATAGCAGCAAAACGAACATTCTGGCCATGACTTCAATTCCCGCCCTTGCTGTCAGCGCAGCAGTCAAAAAAACGAGGGTGTGCGTGATATATACAGGTGTTCCCCTCATCATCGTGCTTTTAAAGAATCCTCCAATATCGATGACAATATAGGGAATATCTACCAAAGCCAGGAGCAGCATAGGGATTATAACGAATAAGGATAACCACTTTCCAAGAGCTTTGCGACTATAATCAACAAATGTCAAACCGGGATAGCGTCTGTTTAAATAGAGAACGCAAGCTAAAAGGAGCATGGCGAGTCCATTTGCAATCACGACCGAAATCCAAGCTCCATTTTTCGCGGCCCCTGTCAAAGGTGCGGGTATATTGACAATGGCCGATCCCGCCATAAACGAGAGGAATAGCGCGGCCATTTGCCCTGAACTAACCTTTTCTTTCATTACATTCCACCGCTTCCTTCAATCAGACGTACTAGGACGGGAGCTTAATCGATTCCACGATGCGTTTAGCCGGGTCGGCCAAAAAAACATTGAGCAGCTCATCGAGATTCGGTAAATTCATATCTGCCACAAAATCTACACTCAGATATACGGCCACGGTCATGATCACGCTATAAGCAATTCGCTCCCTGGGCCCAAATTTTTTCCATTTCGGACCGTCAGAGACAAATATTGCAGCAAATAAAATAACTAAAACCATTATTTTTACAAGCATATATTCGTCCCCCACATTCACGGTTTCTTATTTGGCATAAGGCTTTCCGATGTTCATACCTGTGTTCAGCACGTTTACCTCGACATCGACATTGAATTTTGCGCGAGCAAAACGTTCTTCCCAATCCGGTTTCCATCGTTTCCACAAAGCCGGATTTTGTCGGTGTATGAGATTGCCAATTCCGATTGCGTCCAGTTTTTTCTTCTGCAGCAGCTCTATCGTGTTCTGCAACTGCTGCTCCACGCTATTTTCGATCTTATCACTGAAACGCTGGAACCCTTCCTTGTCTGTCAAGGTCGTGCATACGAGTTCGCCGACGATTCCATCGATTTTGACGGATACGTGAACGTCAACCGAGTCTTCCTTGATTTCAGGTGTTATTTTTGTCTTGAAGGATTCCGCTAAAATCGTTTCCCTTTTATTTGGATTCGGACAGGCCGTTTCGATGATTCCGTTCTTGTATTGGTCAGTAAGGGCAACCAACGATTCCGTACCCTTATTATCCAGCAGTCCGACCATTTTCCCTTTTTTTATTAGCGCGGTTGCTAGAACAGGCACGGAGTCGGGCGCACTTCTTTTGTCGCGATAAACGTACGGTATGTTTGCAATACCCGTTTCGCTCTTCAGCTGCAAAGACAGATCCAAAAAATTGGTATTAACCGTCTTAGCGGTATAACGGTAAGCCATCCGGCTAATTTTCAGCAGCTCCTGAGCTTCGGTTTGTTCGATAAACGGCGCAACCTCCAAATATGTACTGCCTTGGTCCTTGCCAATGATGATGTTCATGGTAGCCCTCGGTTCATTGTCCCGCGACATAATGTCCAGGATCTCTCCGATATTTCGCTTCTTGGCGAGTTTTTCCCCGATAATCAAGACCCGCATATGGCTCCACTGCGCCTTGCGGCCCACATGAAGCGTAAAGTCGCGAATCGCTTCAAACATGGACTCGTCGATCGTCTCCACATTTTGATAACTTTTGGCACCTTGCCCTTGAGACATTCCACTTCCCACGCCCTGAGGTTTATAGAAATGGGTTGTCATTCTAATCTTTCCATTCTCGGTTTCGTCGATGGCAACCGCTTGAACAAACGCTAAATCATCTAATTCCATTTTATCCCAGCATCCTGCCAAAAACAGACAAGCAACAAAAGATATTACCGCAACCGCTATCTTTCTCAATGCTCATCCCTCTTTCTCCGTTACTTAAGACGACTTGTGTGAATGCCGATTCCGCGGTGAACGAAACAACGTTTTCAATGGCGCGCGAATGAGCACATCGAGTAATTGCCGCAGGCGAAGAGGGCCGAGCGGCGCAAAATACGGCTGGCCGAGCGAGCGTAAACACGTCATATGCAGGAAAATCAAGAGGTACCCGATCATCAGCCCGAATCCTCCCAGTGTAGCGGCAAGAATCATCAGCGGAAAACGCAAGACACGCAGCCCAGTGGTAATATTATATTGCGGAATGGTAAAAGTGGAGATCCCGGTTATGGCCACTACGACAACCATCATAGGGGAGGCAATGCCGGCATTGATTGCCGCATCACCGATGACAAGCGCCCCTACGATGCTCACTGCGGAGCCAATCGTCTTCGGCAGACGAATCCCTGCTTCGTGGAGCAATTCGAAGAAAACGGACATAATGAACGCTTCAACGAAAGTAGGAAACGGGATCCCTTCCCGTGTGTTTAAAATCGCCAACAAGAGAACCGACGGGATCAATTCGGGATGAAAGGTTGTTAGGGCAATATAGATGCTTGGCAAGGTGAGCGAAACAACAAAAGCAAATAGCCTTAGTAGACGAACCATGGAGGAATAAACGGTTCGCTCATAGTAATCTTCACTGGATTGCAAAAATTCGGGAAATAGACCCGGACAAATCATGATGGACGGACTGCCGGAGACCATCACGATAATTTTGCCATCCAACAAAGCAGCCACCGCCGTATCCGGACGTTCCGTGAAACGAAATTGTGGAAATGGAGAGTAAGTCCAATCTTCCAGAAGCTCCTCAATGTACGAGGTCTCCAATATTTCCATATCTTTGGCTTTGGCTATTCGTTGTTTAAATTCGGTCAACGTTTCTGGGTTAACGGCACCCTCCACATAACCAAAAGCAATTTCGCTATTCGATTTTCCCCCCGCTCTGAAGAAATCCATTTTAAAGTCTACGGTTATCAATCTTGCACGAAGCATTCCGATATTTTTTTTCAGATTCTCTACCGTACTTTCATGAGGCCCTTTTACGACGGATTCCGTAATCGGTTCTGTCACTTGTCTCGTCTCGATTGATATCGCGTTAAAGCTGAGCACTTTATTCCATTGGTTAAAAAAGATAACGACATAGCCGTTCATAATATGTTGTACGACTTCGTCAAGATGTTCGATTATTTTCGTGGAATGAGCGGAAATGCCTTGCCGGCTGAAAAAAGAATCGATTTGATCAGGCGTAATATTATAGGCCGGACCAACTTCATGGTCCGTAAGATCTTGCATAACCGATTTTATGAAACTCACTTTCATGTCCTGAACTAGCGTTTCACAGTGAATGACCAATGCTGAATGTTGGAGATCAGGTCCGTAATGGTACGGGTGCAACATGACATCCTTACATTCCGCGAAGATCGTTTCCATCCGCTGCTTATTAACCGGCAAGTCAGGAGAGATCGGTTCCTTATTCTCGGGCAACTGAGGATTTTCGTTATCTAATGATTGACTCGTGGACGAATGATCGGCTGAACGGTTCCTCTTCGAAATTGGACTCATCTATTTCTTCCTCTCTTGATCCGTTGTTTGATGAAAGTGACAAGAACAATGATCAGTAATGGGACAACTCCTAAGGTTGTATAAACGAATGGTGCCACATCTGTAAACAAATGGGATGCTTCTTGTTCATTTGGAGCGGTTAACGAAAGAAGCAGGACGACTAAGGTTAGAGGGAAGATTAGGATTCGTTCATTTTGTTTTTGTAATATTTTGCACAATGTGACATTCAGAATAAACAAAACAATGGTGGTTTTCATGTAGGATCCGACGACTTGAGTGAAAACCATGGTGGTTTGTAGACGTTCCACAAAATCCGCAATCTCAATCATTCCGGATAATACATACAAAGAGTACTTTTTTTCTGCTGCCAACGGACCAAGTACAGCAATGGTGCATATGACCCCCAGCAATAGCGTTATTCCATGCGTAACAAGAGCCCCATACATCCATTTTCCAAGGGAGGGCTTGTCCTCTTGTTTTACATAAGGTAACAGCATCCCGAAAACGACCAGTCCCGCGTAAGGAATCCCTGTTGCAACATACGTTCCGTAAAAGAATGGTTTGATCCCTTCGGTAAATAGGGGGAATAGCATTTCAACCTGGTAATTCGGTATGTTCAGTACATATGCAGCAACTATAAACAGAAAGTTCGTAATCATCAAAAGAACGAACATTCTGGCCATCACTTCGATTCCGCAGTACGCTGTAATAGCGGCAGTCGCTAGAAGGAGCGAATTTAACACATAGACTGGCGTTGCGCTCATTATCGTATTTGCTACAAAGGCCCCGTCGTTTCGAATGATATCACTTGCTGTCAGCATAAGCTCAACGATAAGCAGAATCGCGAAGACCATAGACAACCAGCGGCCTACTGCCTGCTTGCTGTATTCCACATAGGTTAGTCCGGGATACTGTTTGTGCAAATAAAGAACACAACCTAACAACAGAAAACCTATGCCGTTTGCAGTAATGACAGCCAGCGTAGCCATATCTTTTGCAAGTTGAATCAAGGGTTGTTGTATGAAAAGGATGGAGGAACCAGCCAAATAGCATAGGAAAAGGGTCGCCATCTGTGTTGAACTCACCGTTTCATGTTCTTGCAATGGTTTTTTCTCCTTCTCACGATTTCATCATATTCACAATGATCTCAGCCGGTCGATCGAAAAGGAATAGGAGGAAGTGATACAGTTCCGGCCAATTCAGATTGCCCGCATAGGCTGTACTGAGATATAACGCACATAGCATAATTCCTCCATAGGCCAGTCGAAGTTTTATGCTGGTTTTTTTTAGATTCGGGTAATCATAGCCCAATATGGCTGCGTAGATGATAAACAGGACGATAATCTTTTCCAGCAAAGGAGATCAGTACCTCCCTCTCGCAACTTTGCGTAAGTAATCTCCAAGCGTAAACGGCTGACGCCGTCCTTGGTGGCAAAAGCTCGTTTCGCGGAGAAATAGAGGCGTGAATATAAGAGAAAATCTTATACTTTCCTATATTTTGAAAAAGCTGGCGGTATTGTCCTATCACTTCGCGAGAATTCAATCCATTGGATCGAATTCTCAGTCTTTTATTTAGTTTTGCCCAGATTATTTTTTTATAACCACTCGTCAAGCCGGGGCAAAACTCTGGGTCGTTACGATGTACGTCAAACCTAAAAAGGACCGTCAGGATGATCTTCCCTGACGGTTTTTCTTATTGCCCCTATTCCAAAGCTTATATTATTTTCGCGGATTATAATAAATGGTACGGCCATTGAACATGGTAAGCTCGGCTTTCAGGCGGCTGGCTATAAATTTACACAGCTCATTCGCCTTCGCTTTATCGCCGTGAGTGGCTTCGTCCGGAAGAACGACCTGTACACAAGGTACAAAGCCTCCAGCGGCGCTTTCGGCTTCGCTTGGCCCAAAAATGATATGCTTATAAAGCGGGTTGATCCCTTTTAAGTAAAACCACCGCTCATCCTGCTTGGATTCGATTGTGTAAGGGAAAGCGGCTTCTGCGTAATTCCAATCCAACTGCGAGCCGGTCAGGGCGGTTTGCTCCCGGTAATGCAAGAGCTGGCTCTTAATTTCCTCTAATGTCAGCTTCTCCACGGATGATCCTTGCACGAATTTTATGTAAGCGCTTTGACTCATCGCATCTCACCTCTGCCAACATCATAGCATGCTCGATATGGGTTTACAATAAGTGGCATTCTGCAAAAATGCATGAAAAAAACCAACTTTAGAAGCAATCTGATGCTCTAAAGCCGGTTCATTTTCTTGCTTATGAGATCGCTGTTTCTTCAACGATGACTTTTACGAATTCAATGCTGCGATCCTCCGGGCCTTTAACCGGCAGGCCGACTTGGACATGATCGACGATATAGTCGATATTCTTTTGCGTAATGACCTCGCCCGGCAATAAAATAGGAATTCCCGGCGGATAGACATAAATAAACTCGGCAATGATCCGTCCGGCAGATTCTTTGAACGGAAGAACTTCCGTTTCACCGTAGAATGCGTCGCGCGGTGTCAGGGAAAGCTGGGGAATATCCGGAATTTTGACGACTAATTCACGCGCCTCTGCACCTTCATGGAACCTCTCTGAAAGACCGCGAAGCGAGATTAACAATTTTGACACGGAATCAGAGGTATCTCCAGGCGTAACTAAGCAAAGAATGTTATACATGTCGCTCATTTCAATCTCTACATTATAATTGTCGCGAAGCCAGTTTTCCGTTTCATAGCCGGTAATCCCGAGATGACGGACATGGATGGACACTTTTGTCGGATCGTAATCATAGGTAGCCTCATCACCGAGAATTTCTTCTCCGAAGCAATAAAGACCTGGGATCTCATTGATCTGCTTGCGAGTGTACTGGGCAAGCTCAATCGCACGCCCGGCGATAGCATGTCCATTCAGAGCGAGATTGCGTCTCGACGTATCAAGTGATCCTAGCAAAATGTAAGAAGTAGAAGTGGTGGTCAGCATACTGATCACGGTTTGAATGCGGTGCGGGTTGACTCTGCCCTTGCGGACATTCAGCACCGAGCTTTGCGTCATGGAACCGCCGAGCTTATGAACACTCGTTGCAGCCATATCCGCGCCCGCTTGCATGGCAGACATAGGCAGCTTCTCATGGAAATGAATGAGCACGCCATGCGCTTCGTCTACAAGGACTGGAATGTCGAAGCTATGTACGAGATCGACGATCTCTTTCAAATTCGCACATATTCCGAAATAGGTCGGGTTGATGACGAGAACGGCTTTTGCATCCGGATGTCTCTCAAGTGCCTTGCGGACGGAACGTGTCGTAATGCCATGATCGATACCAAGATTGTTATCCCTTGCAGGTGAAATGAATACTGGTCTTGCGCCTGCGAAAATAATGGCAGCCATGATCGATTTGTGAACATTGCGAGGAACGATGATTTTGTCGCCAGGCGCGCACACGGTTAAAATCATGGTCATGATCGCTCCGCTTGTTCCTTGTACGGAGAAATAAGTGTAGTCCGATCCGAATGCGTCAGCTGCTAGCTTCTGCGCTTCCTCAATAACGCCAGTCGGCTGATGCAAGTCATCAAGCGGTGCTATATTGATTAAATCGATCGACAACGCGTTATCGCCGATAAATTCGCGAAATTCCGAGTCGCTGCCCAATCCTTTTTTGTGTCCGGGAATATGAAACTGTACGGGATCCTGCTCCGCATGACGGCGAAGCGCGGTGAATAGCGGGGTTTTGGTATGATCCATTGCTTTCATCCCTGCCTTTCATTAGAGGTTACAAACAAAGTTGAGTATAGCAAATACAGGGGGGAATGCAAGCTTCAATTTTAAGATAAGGGCAAGGTTTGTCGATTTGTTCTTCAATTGTTCATACATGATTGATTAATGGATATGGTAACATAGGTTGGTGGAGGGGTTGCAGCATGAAAGATAAACGTATGCTTATTATAATGGCAATATTAATGACAACTTTTATTGGGTTCGGCATTATCATTCCGGTTATGCCGGAAATTATTCAAGCCGCTGATCCGAATAAAGCGGAAATACATACAGGCCGAATGCTGGCTATTTATTCCGCAGTCTCGTTTTTCCTTTCGCCATTTTGGGGAAGCTTATCCGATCGGATCGGCAGAAGGCCAATAATCTTGATAGGCGTCCTTGGCTTTGCGGTAAGTTTCCTGCTGTTTGGCCTATCTTCAGGGAATTTGACGCTCATGTACCTGTCGCGGGTGCTGGGAGGATTGTTTTCTGGCGCAGTCGCTTCCGTTATCGTGGCATACGTAGCGGATATCACGCCGCCGGAGTCGAGAACGAAGGGGATGGGGCTTGTCGGGATGTCGATCGGCCTCGGCTTTACGATTGGGCCCGGCGTAGGCGGACTTTTGAGCGTATTCTCGTTGCAAACGCCTTTTTACACAGCCTCGGCGCTTGCATTAATCACGTTTGTGCTGGCGGCATGGAAGCTGAAGGAATCGCTCGCTCCTGAGCAGCGGCGAGCATCTTCGGAGAAACGGGTTTCAAGATGGGCTGCTTTTACCGGTCCGCTAAAGTATTTGTACGTGCTGGCGTTTTTTGTGACATTTACGCTTGCCGGTATGGAAGCGACTTTGCAATTTTTCGGCATGCGCAGGTTTGAAGTGACTCCGCTGCAGGTCGGCATCTTGTTTTTTGTATGCGGCTTTGTTGGTGCGCTCGTGCAGGGCGGAGTCGTACGCCGGCTCATCAAGAAAGGCGAGGAGCCGAAATACATTGCAATCGGTCTTGTTATCTCAGCCATCGGATTTTTCCTGCTGCTTGGCGCTCATTCGCTTTTGTGGGCAACGCTTTCTCTTGCGGTGTTCGGCATCGGTAACTCTTTGATCAGGCCGTGTGTGACCTCGCTCATTACGCAGAAGACAACGGTAGGTCAGGGCGTAGCGTCTGGACTCAGCTCGTCGATGGACAGCTTGGGCCGTATCGCTGGGCCATTGCTTGGTTCATTCTTCTTCACGATTGAGATGGGATTGCCATATTTACTGGGCGGTATTTTGTGCCTGGCCGCACTGCTTCTGCTGCTCCGCTTCCGTCAGCTCGACAGGACAAGCATCGATGAAGTGAATTTACAGTCAGCAAAATAAATAGATAAAAGCCGGTTACTCATCTTATTGATGGATAACCGGCTTTTTTTAATGAAATCTAAGGCGCAAGCCCTTTTATGATAAAAGTGATGGTTGCTTCCCTTTCGGCATCGTCATTCCATACATTGCCGGAAACATTTCCGGACAAGGAGCGGCAGAGCACGTAACCGATCAACGCAGATGCCGTTAAACGGATAACCGTAATCGGCGACCAATCGATAATGGCGCCTTGCTGCTGAAATTTCTGAATACTAATGCTGAACTTTTCCAGTACCTTTGACAAAATCTGTTTCTGAAATTGCTCTTGAATTTCGGGATGAAAAGGGATTTCTTGAATAAATATTTTGAAAACCTGCATATTTTTTTCCAGAAAAGCAATTCGATTTTCAATGATGGCACGCAGCAGCTGGTCTAAGCTGTCGAAGCTGCCATCGAGCACTTTATAGAAGTCGCGCAGGACAAAAGGGGCTACAAGCTTTGCCATCACAGGCGCAACGATTGAGATCAGCAAATCCTTTTTTGTTTTGTAATGACGAAAAATCGTTCCTTCGGCTACGCCAGCCCGCTGAGCAATTTCACTCGTTGACGAAGCAGCGAATCCTTTTTGCGCAAAAACCTCAGAGGCTGCCTGCACGATTTTTGATTGCTTTTCGGTCATTTTCACTTCGTCATCATCTAACTTCAACAGTTCATGCAGCCATTGATCCACTGGTTCTTGCATCTAAGACACTCCTTCTCTTTACCCAATCCATTCATTATATCAGAAGCGCTTCGCAGCTACATGCGGCGATGCTTCTTCAGCGCCAGCACATTTAAGAGAGCGAACAAGAGGGAGAAGCCTACAAGCACGTATACATCCAACTGAAAATCCCCCCAATCCTCGCCGCGAATCATAATGCCTTGCATCGCATCAGCACCATAATAGAGCGGCATAATCAAGCTTAGCTTTTGCAGCAAAGGGTTCATGGCATCGAGATTAAACAGGCCGGAGAAAAAAGCCTGCGGCACGATTACGATCGGAATGAATTGAATGATTTGAAATTCACTGCTGGCAAAGGAGGATAGCAGCGTTCCGAGCGTTAATGCCGTTAAGGAAAGCAGTAAATTAATAATCAGCATATATCCAATGTTTCCGGCCATATATAGCCCTAATATGTCGACCGAATACCAGGCGATCAAAGAAGCTTGCAGCAGGGTGAAAATACCGAATCCAGCTAAATACCCAACCACGATCTCGCTTCGGCGGATCGGCGTGGCCAGCAGGCGCTCCAAGGTTCCGCTTGTTCTTTCTCTAAGGAAGGAAACGCCAGCAAGCAGAAAGACGAAGAAAAAAGAGAAAAAACCAATGAGTATGGGTCCAAATGAATCGAAAGCAGCCATATCCGGCCCGCCGTGTAAATAAGTAATAGCAGGGGCCTCGCTTCCTTCGCTTGTTTGCAATGCATTTTGCATTAGCAATAATACTGCCCGGTTGATCGAGGGGTCGCTTCCTTCAAGCGTTAGCTCGGGATTACCGCCGTCCAATTGCAGGATGCCGTCCAGGTCGCCTGCTTGAATCGCGGATTGAGCAGCAGAGTCCGTGTCATAGATGACAATATCGGCACCTAGCTGCTCGAATTTCTCGTTTAGGGCAGCGGGGAGTTTAACGGTTCCAATCACAGGAGCTACGGCTTGCCCGTCAAATACGAGCTTCATTAAGCTCAGGATAAGAAGGGGGGCAAGAAACAATAAGGCAAGCGTCCGCTTATCACGCAAAAATTGCTTGATGATCCGGATGGTCAGTGCGCGTATTCTCATCGCTGGTCACCTTCGTTCTCGCCAAGCGCAATGAACGCTTCTTCTAACGTGCTGCAGCCAGCCTGCTCCTTGAGGGCTTGCGGCGTATCGACTGCTATGAGCTTTCCGCTCCGGATCAGACCTAAGCGATCGCATTTCTCTGCTTCATCCATGACATGAGTCGTCAAAATAATAGTCACGCCCTGTGTGGCAAGCTCGGAGAGCTCCTTCCAAATGGACTTGCGCAAGACCGGATCAATGCCCACCGTCGGCTCGTCTAGCACGAGCAGCTTAGGTTCATGCAGGAGGGCGATGGCAAGCGATAGCCTTCTTTTCATTCCTCCGGAATAAGCGGCGGTCTGTTTGTTTAGATGATCGGTCAATGCAACAAGTTTGGAAACGGCCTGAATCCGGGCTTGTAGCGCTTCACCCTTTAGACCAAACATGGCGCCAAAAAAAGCTAAATTTTGTTTCCCTGTCAATTCATTGTACAGTGCATCCGATTGCGCCATGTAACCGAAGGCTTGCAGCATTTTCAGCTGCGGCATCTTCTCACCGAGCATTCGAACCGAACCGTCATCCGCCCGGTCAATTCCTGTCATTATCTTTATTAGCGTTGTTTTGCCCGAACCGGAAGGGCCTAACAAGCCAAACAGCTCGCCCTGCGGGATGGAGAGCGTAATTCCCTCAAGCACGGTACGGCCGCTAAACCTGCGGGTGATGCCTTGCAGTTCTACTGCGATGCTTGATTTTGTAGGTGCAGCGGGGCTGAATAGAGTCATATCGCACACTCCTTTTTTCATAATGAGTAAGTACTCACTTTATTATAGAGGGAATCGCAATAATTTAGAAGTGAGTACTTACTCATTTTTTTCGATTACATCGGTCTTCAGTCGTAGTTGATTTCCGACTAAGGGCGAGAACCAAATCCATTCTCTGGACGTTTTTTCTCATTCGTACTTCCTACTATGATTAGAAAAGACAAAACACTAGAAAACCGTAGAGGGAAAAGGAGTCGGAAACAAATGAGTAAATTGACAGAATGGTCGTTCCGGAATAAGGCGGCCATCATCCTGATCGTCATGATGGCTTTAGCGATGGGGGTGATCAGCTACTTTAGATTGCCGATGGAGTTTTTGCCGGCAGCTGATAACCCGCAGGTTATGATTACGGCTATTGGACCAGGCAATGACGCCAAGTCAATGGAACAGACCGTTACAAATCCGCTGGAAGAGGCGGTAACCTTCGTTAAAGGAAAAACGGATATGTTCTCGACCTCTGGCGACGGTTATGCGCAAATCAATTTGAATTTTGATTCGAAGACAAACATGAAGGAAGCTAAGGCTGAGATTGAGCGGATCGTCGATCAGGTACAGCTTCCTGAGAATGTAATGAAGCCATTCGTTGTTCAATTTAATACGTCCATGATTCCAATTGCATGGGTTACATTAACCTTCGATGACGGAATGAGTGAGCAGGAAAAGGAAGCGAAGCTTAAAGAGGTTACGACGGAGCTTCAGAAATCCGAGGGCGCAGGCGAGGTCAGCATAAGCGGAAAATCAACGCCGGCAGTCCATATCATACCGAATACGGATAAGATCGCGGCTGCAGGCATACCAATGCAAGCGCTAATGGGCGTGCTGCAGGGCCGGGGAGCATCCGTTTCGATTGGCGAACGCACGCTGGACGGAGCGGCTGGCAATATCAACGTATATGACCAGGTGACGGATCTGGAAACGCTCCGCAAGCTTCCTGTCGCTGCCGGCGTGCAGCTTGGCGATGTCGCTAGTGTCGAATTTGCAAAGGATCAAGAGAGCATCAGCCGTATGAACGGTAAGGATGCCATTATGTACACCGTCTCTAAATCTGCTGATGCGAACGCCGTTACTGTTGGTAAAGGCATTGAAGAGACAGTTGAACGTTTAAATGCAGACCTAAAAGGAATCGATGCCTCGATTATTCTAAGTACTTCCGATTCGGTCGTATCATCCGTAAACAGCATGATGCGCGAGGTGCTGCTCGGAGCATTGTTCGCTACGATCGTAATCTTATTGTTCATGCGTAATTTCAAAGCTACGATCGTAACGATTGTATCGATTCCGCTGTCGCTTGGCATTACATTATATTTGCTTCAGCTATCAGGCGTATCGCTCAACATTATCACGCTAGGTGGCGTTGCGGTGGCCGTTGGACGACTCGTTGATGACAGTATAGTCGTTATCGAGAATATATACAGAAGACTCCAAAAAGAGTCATTTTCGGTTAAGCTGATTACGGACGCGACGAAAGAAGTTTCCTCCGCGATAACATCGTCTACGCTTGTGACGGTTGCGGTATTTTTACCGATGGGCCTTTTGCGCGGATCATTGCAGGCATTCCTGCTGCCATTCGCACTGACAGTTGCTTATTCGCTGCTTGCTTCCTTACTTGTTGCCTTGACGGTAGTGCCGCTCTTAAGCGCCGTGCTGCTGCGGGGAACGAAGGAGAAGGAGCATGCCGGTTCGCCTAAATTCGCAGCATTTATCAGATGGAACCTTGCTCACAAAATCGTACCGCTTCTTATAGCGGTGCTGCTATTCGCAGGCTCAATCAGCGCATATGTGTTCATGCCAAAGGGAGCGCTCGACTCTTCCAGCGCTGAGAACATTAATGTAACCTTGCAATATCCGAGTGAAACGCCGGCGGATCGTGTACTGGAAGAAGGAAAGAAATTCGAATCCTACCTGACTGCCGATCAGGATATTGAATGGGTCATGATGATGCTCGGCAATAGCGCTGATGCAGCGAAATACGGATCGGTATCATCGCCTACCCTGATTACGTATATGATCGATTTGAAGGATAACGTTGACGCAGAGCTGTTTATGGAGAATGTGAAAGCGCAGAAGGATAATTATAAAGACGCCGTTTTGACCGCAAATGCATCTGATTTAATGATGGGCGGGGGATCCTCGCAAATCTATATCGATGTGACAGGCGACAACATTGAGCAGCTTACTCAAACATCAGATCAATTGATTGCAGCGGTTAAACCGATTGACGGCGTGCAGAAGGTAGAAAGCAACCAAGAAGAGAAAAAATCGGTCTATTCCTTTAAAGTCGATCCTACCCTGGCTAAAGGCCAAGAGGTCGCTATGCAGCTGCAAAGCATGCTCAATCCGCTGCCAATCGGTACGATCCAAATAGAGGAGAGCGATACACCGGTCATTTTGCAGCCAGTCGTGAATCCAGCGTCAACAACCGAGCTAGAACAACTGACGGTCATGACAGAGGCTGGCGCAATGCCAATATCGAAAGTTGCAGAACTGGTTCGCTCTGATGAGCCTTCCTTGTATTACCATAAAGAAGGAAAGACTTACATTCGTGTAACGGCTAACGCGGAGCCTAAAGAGCTGTCGGTCGTTGGGGAAGAAATCAATAAAGCGGCAGATGCGCTTAAGCTGCCTGATGGAGTATCCCTTTCAGTGGGCGGAGCATCCGCTGATCAGTCAAGTGATTTTGCGGATTTGGGCTTAACGGCGCTTATTTCCATCGGTATCGTATACCTCATCATGGTATTGACGTTTAAGACGCTGCGAGCGCCGCTGGCGATTATGATTTCCTTGCCGCTAGCTGCCATCGGTGCGGTTACAGGCTTGCTTGTAACGGGCGTTACGCCAGACTTCACGGCGATGTTCGGAGCGCTGATGCTGATCGGAATCGTGGTTACGAATGCGATTGTCTTAATTGACCGAGTGAAGCAAAATGAGCAGACGATGTCCATTCGCGAATCGCTGATCGAAGCAGCAACGACGCGCATGCGTCCGATCGTGATGACGGCAGTAGCCACAGTATCGGCGATGCTGCCGCTCGTATTCGGTTCACATGAATCGGGAAGCATCGTTTCGCAAAGCCTTGCGATCGTCGTCATCGGCGGCTTGATCGCGGCAACGCTGCTTACCCTGATTATTGTTCCTTGCGTGTATGAGCTGTTGTTCTTCCGCACTTCACGCAAACAAAGACGCGCTAACGCAGCATCCGCACAAACGGAAGCCGCAGCTGCTCAGCAGCTTTAACTGAAAAGAGCTGTCCCAGAAGGCGTTATGCCTTGCTGGGACAGCTCTTTTTTATTATATAAGAATTTATATGTTTTCACATATAAATTCTTATATATCTCCGCGAAACGACTGCTTTTGCCACAGAGGACGGCGACAGCCGTTTACGCTTATAATACGATTATATGTTCGACATATGGTAAAGCGGCATCAGCGTTTCATACGTAGCAGAAGCAAGAGCAAGCAGCGCTTCGCCGTCGCGCAGGATGGGATCATTTACCTGCACATGTCGTCCGATAAGGAGCTCAGCCTTCTGTACGTCCCGGAAACGAACAAGCGCGTCTTTCCAGTCCTTCTTTGTCATCGTGCTGACCGCAGTCGATTCTTTTTTCATATGATCAAGAGAAAGCACGTAATCCTTAGGTACATTCGCGATGACATCGTCGATTTGTTTTAAGAAAGCAGTTGCGATATTGGCTTTGTTCGGAACCTCGTAAATAAGCGCCAGCCATAGAAACAAATGGTCATCAAATAAGCCAAGCTGAAAATGCGGGTGTGCTTTGTAGCCGCGTTTGTTGCTGCAAATCGCCAGCCAGGTATCCTTAGGCGGATTGACCTTGCGGCGGGCGTGCCTAGCTACATGCAGGTACATCTCGTTGCCGGCATGCACTGCAGCATCAACGCTAAGCTGCTCCCCGAGTGCCCGAAACTTTGGTTGAATCTGATTTTGAATGGCCGCCATTCGCTCTTCGAGACCCTCGATTCCAAAAACATCGAAATCGGCCTGCGTAAATCCAGCTAGCTTTGCTGAGGTGGTCTGTGTTGTCATGGTTTAATCTCCTTTAATTTAAAAATCATTGATGCGCTAATTTCAAATAAAAGATTGCGATTTGGGTACGGTCGCGAAGCTCAAGTTTATTTAATATTTCAGTAATATAATTTTTGATCGTGCCCTCGCTTAAAAATAAGGATGCCGCAATTTCCTTGTTGGATTGCCCATCGGCAATTAATTTTACAATTTGAACCTCGGTTTGCGTAAGGCCTGCAATGGCTGCTGCTTTGCCGGATTCGGCACGCGGCGTTTCAAGCATCCCTGCCAGCTTGCGGGCAATGTCCGGATGAATGAGGACATTGCCTTCATGGACGGTCTTAATGCCGCTGATAATGCGGCTAGGCGGTACATTTTTGAGCAAATAGCCGTTAGCTCCGTTACGAATCGCTTGTGCGATGTATTCATCGTCATCAAAGGTCGTTAAGATGAGGACAGCAGGGGGAGAGTCAAGCGCGCGGAGCAGCTTGGTTCCCTCTACGCCGTCACAAATGGGCATCCGAATATCCATTAGTACAACATCGACTTTATTATGACAAGCAAACGCAGCAGCTTCTTGCCCGTTGCCGCAAACCCCTGCAACATGCAAATCATTATCCAGCTCCAAAATCACCTTCATGCTCTCTCGGATAAATGGATCATCATCCACGACCAGCACCTGGATCATAAGCACATAACCTCATTTCTAAACACTCTAAATTCCGTTATCCGCCAAGCAGCGGAAGCGTCGTCGTGATAGAGAACCGATCAGACTTTTTCCATTCCACTCGGCCGCCGATCAATGCCATCCTCTCTCTCATGCCTCGCATGCCAAGCCCGGCTTCTATCGGCTCTTCCGGCAGGCTGCCGTTATTCGCTATCGTAAGGGCAACGCTTGAAGCAAGGAAGTCAAGGTCTACCGTAACAGACGTCGCTTTTCCGTGACGAACGGCATTCGTGATGGCTTCTTGGGCATTTTTGAACAGGATGAGCTCCATACTCGGATAAAGCGGTCTAGGGTTGCCGGTTACTTGGAAGCTGACCGTTATCCCGAGGCCAGCTGCCGACTCTTCCACGAGTCGATCGAGCGCATACCGTCTGACATCCTTTTCACCGTCCGCTGCCAATCTCCTAACAGTACGGCGCATTAGCTCCATGCTGTCCTGCAGTTGATCGCGTATTTGCTCGACTGTGCCGCGTGCCCTGACGGTGTCCGCATTAAATAAATGCAGAGCGGCTTCCGACATCATTTTGACGCGAATCAGCCGGTGCCCCAGATCATCGTGGATATCTTTGGCGATCCGGTTGCGCTCTTCAATCTGGGCTTGATACTCAACCTGCAGGGCATATTCCTGCATTCGGATTCTCGCGGCATCGAGCTCGGCATGACTGGCGGCTAGCGCTTCGTACAAGTCCTCTATGTGATGATGCTTTTCCTCATATTCATTAGTAGCGTAGAGTATTGCTGCTGTCATGACCCACAGTACAGCCGCAGTCAGGAGCAGATGATGATCATTGTTTTGCAATCCAGCGATTAATGCCATTAACCCTATAGCAGACCATAGGACACTTCGCGTTCGGTCAGGTCTGCCGCGGAAAGAGGCAATGAGAGTGGAGAACAGCAAGAGAAACAGGAATCCCCCATAGGTATAGGAAAACCAGGCGAAGCTGATAAGCTCGGCAACCAGCAATAGATTGCGATATTTAGGAAATAACGAGCTAGTCTTTATCAGCAGAAGCGCAAGCAGGACAGAGGCCGTATAGAGGGCATAGAAGCTAGGGCTGACGTTCACGATACTAATAACGGAAGGTACCGCTACCAGTAAGGCTCGAATCCGATACAGCAGTATATTCATATCGAAATAGCTCCCGCAGCTGAATTTGCTTCATTATAGCACAATCTCTGATTGACGAACGACTAGAGAGGAAGGTTTTCATATAACCTTCACGCTTTCAGCCCGGTCATTTAAAGAGATGACTTTTGTCACCTCCAGAAGGTGACTTATTTGACCTGTTTCCAAGATTGCCCTGGTTTACAATAGGTTTATCAGAAACAAACCAGGAGGATGAGGATGGATGAGTCTAGTTGCATTTCGCGAGGTTGTTAAGAAATATGATACAACGTTAACCGTTAACCACCTTACTTTTAATATCGGCGAAGGAGAAATTTTCGGTTTGCTGGGTCCAAACGGCGCAGGAAAAAGCACAACCATTCATATGCTGTCGGGGTTGCTGGATCCAAGCGGCGGCGACATTTTGGTTGACGGCTTCTCCATACGGAAGCAGCCGCTCGAAGTAAAGAAAAGGATTGGGCTGGTGCCGCAGGAGCTCGCGATCTACGAAACGTTAACTGCAAGGGAAAACGTAACTTTTTTTGCGAAGCTGTATGGCCTCCGAGGCTCGATGCTTCGCGATCGAGTAGATGAAGCGCTGCAATTTGTCGGGCTGCTGGATAAGGCTAAGGATAAGCCATCGACGTTTTCCGGCGGCATGAAGAGACGGCTCAATATCGCATGCGCCATCATGCACCGGCCAAAGCTGATTATTATGGATGAGCCGACTGTGGGCATTGACCCGCAATCCAGAAATCACATTTTAGAATCGGTAAGAGCTTTAAATAAACTTGGCTCAACCGTGATTTATACAAGCCACTACATGGAAGAGGCGGAGGCGATATGCACCAGAATCGGTATCCTCGATCAAGGCAAGCTTATTGCATACGGCACGAAGGATGAATTAAAACGCCAGGTTGGACAGGATGAGAAGCTTATTTTTGAAATTGACGGGCTGCCGAGACCAGCACGGGATGAGATGTCAGGGCATCCGGGCGTGCAGCATCTGGATGAGCGGGATAACGGTAAGACGCTTGAAGTGTCGGTAAAGGAATCGCCGTCCATTCTCCAAGATTTATTGTTTATCATCCAGAAGCACAGCATTAATCTTCGCAAGCTGACACGGGTGGAGCCGAATCTCGAATCGCTCTTTCTGCAAATGACCGGACGCAATTTGCGTGACGAATAGGAGGAGCTTTCGATGAGAGTTTGGTGGACGACTGCTTATTATGAATTGATTAAATACAGCAGGATGCGTTCCGTTCTAATTATATTGATCGGATTGCCATTGCTATTGATTTTGCTGCTCGGCAGCGCGTTCGATACCGAGATTAAGCCTGCCAAAGTTGCTTATTTCAACGAGGACCAAGGAGAGTTGAAGGCAAGCATTGATTCATTTTGGAACGATGAAGCCAATCGGCACTATGTTAAGGTTCTTCAAGCGGAATCGGAAAGCGAAGTAAAGGACTGGGTGCGAGAAGGCCTGGCGGATTACGGCGTATATATTCCTGACTACTTCTCCAAGCAAGTGCTGGCGGGAGACGCTTCTAAATGGTTCACCTACAGCGGGCGTTACGAAGAGAAAAATATAGCAGCGGATGCGTTTGTCGATCGTTATATGTCTAGCGTGAATATGGAAATTGCAGCCACGAAGACGCTTGACGAGGCGGCGGCTGCTGGAGCAGGCGTGCAGAGCGGCCAATCAGCTGCCGCATCGGAATCACCGATAGACATTCATAATCTTGGAATGGGTGACAGCCAATTTTTTGGCGAGACTTCTGCCATCCAATATTATTCGGCAGCGTACCTCATTATGTTTCTGCTTTATGGGGGCATGACGGCAGCCATTGCATTGCTGACCCAGAAAGAGAACGGTACGCTTCACCGCTTGTACGCCATCCCGCATTCATTCCGGGTGATCGTGTTTGGCATCATCGTTGGCGCTGTTATGCTTGCTGCGCTGCAAGCGGTTGTCATTGTAGTGTTTACAACTTATTTTTACGGTGTTGATTGGGGCGGGCAATTTGGTGCCATTTCGTTAATTTGTTTGCTTACGACAGCGGCTGGCGCAGGTCTAGCCATTACGATCGCATCAATAGCCCGTACAAGAAAAACGACGCAAACCTTATTTACCATCGTCGTATTCAGCATGACATTTCTCAGCGGAGGCATGATGACCGGTGTCGAGAAATTGGTCGGCGGGGCTAATAAATTAACGATTAATCATTGGGCTAACATCAGTCTTCGTGCCATCATGAGCGAAACCAACGACTCGGACGTTTGGCACGGAATCGGAATTCTCACACTGATCGCACTCGCGCTTACAATAATTGCGGTCATAAGACTGCCTAAGGTGGTGAAGCAGCATGCCTAGCTTGCATATAGCAGCGCAGCTCATACGCAGAACGATGGGGTCACGTCGCGGACTGATCATGAACGTCCTGATTCCGGCTATTATTTTATCGATTATGGTTGGATTGTTTGCAAGCTTAGAAGGAAACAAAGCCGTGATTGCCGTAAATAATACGGATACGGGAATATTAGCCGCCTATTTAGCTTCCGCGATAGAAAAGGAATCCCTTTATGAAATTCTAAACGTATCGAATTCCGAGCAGGAGCTTAAAAATCTTGTCATCGACGGGAAAGCAGACGCAGCAATCTATATTCCACCCGATTTTACGGCGAAAATGCTAGAGGGCATTCACGCTAAGGCGTCACTCTACCAAATGAATAAGCAGCTGTGGAATGCTTCACTTGCAGCAATGCTGGCAACAGAATCAGATCGGCTTTTCGCATCTGTTGGTCTTGTAAGCAGTGCAGGTAGCGAAGCGGGTGCTGATTTGGCAAAGCTGGAAGCCCTGCTTGAAGCACAAGCAGCGCCAATGATTGTTGCGGAAAATGCTGAAATGCAGCTTGGTCATATCGTTTCCAACCCGATGATGATCGGCCTTATCTTGATGTTTCTTATGCTTCTTGTCAGCCAATCCATCGGTTTTGTAATGGAGGATCGGGAGCAGCGAACGATGGCCAGAATGTTTACCGCTCCGCTTCGATCAATGGATATTGCGTTTGGCAACTTTATGGGCAGCATGCTGGTAGGCACCATACAGCTTGTGATTGTATTAAGTTTATTGTATTTCGTCTTCGGTTATTCGCATGGCATACCGTTTGGAGCCATGCTGCTCGTGCTGGAATTTTTCCTGCTCGCAGCAGTGGGAGTGGCTTCTGCAATAGCCGGCTTAGTACGAAACAGCACGCAGCTTTCCCAAATCAACAACTTGGTGATTACGCCGTCCTGCATGATCAGCGGCTGTTTTTTCCCGCTTTCGATTCTGCCGGATTTCATGCAAAAGCTCGCTAATTTCACTCCTCAAAAATGGGCAATTATGGCGATTGACCGTTTGGGCGGCGGAGGCAGCTTTAGCGACATCAGCTTGCAGCTATGTATCCTGCTCTTGTTCGCTGCCGTATTGCTTGCCTTTGGTTCCGTTGTGCTTAGACCGAATCGAACCAGTTGATAACCGTTCGTATTCTTTTATGAAAATAGTCTTGACTTCGAATGCGTTTTAATGTAAATTTGTCAAAACTTAATGACATCTTATCAGCGTAGATCAAGGCTATGTTAATCAGCCAACGTTTATTTCAGAGAGGAAGCCCACTGGCTGCAAGGCTTCTATGAACGATTGATTAAACCCTACCTTGTGAGCTGCAGCAGTAAATTATTGGCCGTGCTGCTGCCGGGAATTATTTCCGTTATCGATTGAGAGCTGCTCTATGTTTGCTGCGGCTATATTAGGGTGGTACCACGAACGCATTCGTCCCTTACGAATGCGTTCTTTTTGTTTTCGAAAAAATGGGAATTTAACATGGGAGGGTTATCAAAAATGAGACAGAGCCAATTATTAATGCCAACCCTGCGTGAAGCGCCGTCCGATGCGGAAGCAATCAGCCATCAATTGATGCTGCGCGCAGGATTAATCAGACAGCTTGCGGCTGGTATTTATACTTATTTGCCGTTAGGCCGCCGTGTATTAAGAAAGCTTGAGCAAATTGTCCGGGAGGAAATGGATCTCGCCGGTGCGCAAGAGATTCTTATGCCCGCGATGCAGCCGGCTGAGCTATGGCAGCAATCCGGCCGCTATGAGATTTACGGGCCTGAGCTCATGCGACTGCGAGACCGCCATGAGCGGGAATTTACATTAGGACCGACTCACGAGGAAGTTATTACGGCATTGGTCCGCAGCGAGGTGAGCTCTTACCGGCAGCTTCCGATGACGCTGTACCAAATTCAAACGAAATTCCGTGATGAGAAGCGGCCGCGCTTCGGCCTATTGCGCGGCAGAGAGTTTCTGATGAAGGACGCCTACTCCTTTGACGCGGATTGGGAAGGGCTTCATCGAAGCTATACGAGCATGTATGAAGCTTATCACCGTATTTTCACGCGCTGCGGGTTATATTTCCGTTCCGTAGAAGCCGATGCCGGTTCAATCGGAGGCGAAGGCGGAACGCATGAATTTATGGCACTCGCGGATATTGGTGAAGACACGATTGCGGTATGCAGTGCTTGCAGCTACGCGGCTAACCTAGAGAAAGCGGAGTATGGAACAAAAAAGCAGCTTGTTCGCGAGCAAGCAAAAGGGGAGAAAGAGCTCAGCGCTCAGCTTGAGCGGCATCATACTCCGGATATCAAAAAGATCGAGCAGCTAACCGATGAATTTGGGCTCGGAGCGGATTCTTTCATCAAAACTATGATTTACTTAGCCGATGGCAAGCCTATAGCCATCATCATTCGTGGAGATCATGAGGTTAATGAAATAAAAGTGAAGAACAAGCTGTCTGCCTCGCATCTTGAACTGGCGGACCAAGCAACAACGGAGCTAGTGACTGGCGCGCCTGCCGGCTTCGCGGGACCGATCGGACTTCAGATTCCAATGCTCGCTGACTTTGCGGTTCTTGCAATGGACAGCGGTATTGCAGGAGCTAACGAAAAAGATTTCCACCTTGGCAATGTGAAACCGGATGTTCATTTGGCAGAGGCATTAGCCGGTGATTACCGTAACGCTGAAGCGGGAGACTGCTGCCCGCGCTGCGCGGAGGGGAGTTTGACATTGTACCGGGGGATTGAGGTCGGACATGTGTTCAAGCTTGGCACCAAATACAGCGAATCATTGCAAGCCAAATATTTGAATGCCTCGGGATCAATGCAGCCATTTATTATGGGCTGTTACGGCATTGGCGTATCCAGGCTGTTGTCTGCCGTATTAGAGCAGCATAGCGATGGCAACGGAATCGTATGGCCAAGGTCAATCGCGCCGTACCAGGTACATGTCGTGCCCGTTTCGGTGAAAGATCCCGTGCAGATGGATTTGGCAATGCATATTACGGCTAGGCTTAACGAAGGTGGAGTGGATACGCTGCTGGATGATCGTGACGAGAGGCCTGGCGTTAAATTCAAGGATTCCGATTTAATCGGAATACCGCTTCGTATCGTTGTAGGCAAACATGCTGCCGAAGGAGCCGTAGAATTAAAGGTAAGAAAGGCCGGCGAAATTCAAAAGTGTGGTTTGGAAGAAGCTATTTCTTTCGCACTCGGATCAGAATATTAAAAGTATTTCTGATTTTCCGCGTCTGCCTATGGAATAATGCCGCAAAAAGGGAACGAGCTGTCTTCATTTGGAGGCGGCCGCGCCCTTTTTTTATGAAAGTCGGCTTTCAGCGTAAAATTAGTCAATAATCCAAGTTGCCAGAACATAGGATGGAGTATAAGATAAAAGTAAGAACAAATTATCAGAACATTTCGTCAACTAAACTGAGGTAAGGGAGGGATTGCCGTGAACAAAAGCCATGAAGTCGAATATTGCAATTTGGAGCTGCGATTTGACCGCCGGCAAATCCAAAATCTCATCCGCGATCTTATTCAAGAGGGTTATTCCTTGTATTGGAGTGAGACGGAGGGACAGTTCCTTGTATCGATCCGTACTGGCCGCAAGCTCGTTAAGCTTCAATTCCAGCGCATGAAGAACCGTTACAAAATTGTCGGAGATTACATCATTAAAGACGAGAAGTTGTCAGAGTTGATTGAAAAGCTGATTAATGACACACGTGGACATGCGGTTGTAAAGCGCATTAAAGATCGTCAAATCGTCATTGAGAGTATTATGTTCGGTGAGATTATACGACTCGTGGAGGTGTCCGGTATGGAACATCGGATTATTTATCAGAAGAAGCCTTTCGTTACAATAGAAGAAATGATCAGAGCTTTTCAATCCAAGCGCGCAGAAGAAAGAGCCATCGTGCTGCGCTATGAGCTTGATTACGAGTTGTCGATGCTGTTTGACGCGCTGCAGGGCACGGATGAGGAAGCGGTTTCTGAGTCAAAAGAGCGATTGATGGCACTTCGCTCGGAAATGTTGCAACTGGAACTCTGATGATAGTTGGCGATCCCGATATGAAAACCTAAAAACGATCAATTGCTGCGGTTTCAATCAGCCATTGATCGTTTTTATGTTTTTTCAGGTTGTTCATGAGCAGGAAACAATTTGTATATTCTCATAATAAATGTGAGGTATTTAGGCATATATAAGATAAACTTTTTAAATCGGTCAATAAATCTGATGCCGTTATTCCGACATTTTTACGGTTAGGCAGTTTTCTTCTTGGAATAAAAAGAGTAAAATAAAACTATTGTGACCCAAAATAGATGATGAAGGATGGAAGAACCAGATGTCAAAACAGCAAATTGGTGTAATTGGATTGGCCGTAATGGGTAAGAACCTTGCCCTTAACATTGAGAGCAGAGGCTTCACGGTATCGGTGTTCAACCGCTCCCGCGAGAAGACAGATGATCTCGTTCAAGAAGCAGCAGGGAAAAATCTTGTCCCTACTTATACAATTGAAGAGTTTGTTCAATCGTTGGAAGTTCCTCGCAAAATTTTGATCATGGTACAAGCTGGAGCAGGTACGGATGCAACAATCGATTCCCTCGTTCCGCATTTGGCTGAGGGCGATATTATCATCGATGGCGGTAACGCTTATTTCCCTGATACCGTTCGCCGCAGCAAAGATCTTGAAGCTAAAGGCTTCCGTTTCATCGGGACTGGCGTTTCCGGCGGCGAAGAGGGCGCTTTGAAAGGACCTTCCATCATGCCTGGCGGCCAAAAATCCGCTTATGAGCTTGTTGAACCGATCCTTACTGCGATTTCCGCTAAAGTCGGAGATGACGCTTGCTGCACATATATCGGACCAGACGGTGCAGGCCACTACGTGAAGATGGTACATAACGGAATCGAGTACGGCGACATGCAGCTGATTTGCGAAGCTTATGACCTGCTCAAAAACGTTCTTGACGTTAGTGCGGAAGAGCTTCACGAGATTTTCTCCGAGTGGAACAAAGGGGAACTAGATAGCTACCTGATCGAGATCACAAGAGATATCTTCTCGAAATACGATCCTGAGACTGGCAAGCCAATGGTAGACGTAATCTTGGATTCCGCTGGTCAAAAGGGTACTGGAAAATGGACTAGCCAAAGCTCGCTTGATCTTGGCGTACCTCTTTCCATCATTACGGAATCCGTATTCACTCGCTTCTTGTCCGCTATGAAGGAAGAACGCGTTGTGGCAAGCAAAGTGCTTAACGGCCCTGCAAAAACACCTTTCACTGGCGACAGAGCAGCATTTATCGAGTCCGTACGCAAAGCTTTGTTTGCAAGCAAAATATGCTCGTACGCTCAAGGCTTCGCTCAAATGCGTGCAGCTTCTGAAGAATATAACTGGGATCTTAACTACGGCGAAATCGCTATGATTTTCCGCGGCGGCTGCATTATCCGTGCTCGCTTCCTGCAAAACATCAAAGACGCTTACGACCGTGATCCGAATCTGCGCAACTTGTTGCTTGATTCTTATTTCCAAAACATCGTTGAAACTTACCAAGGCGCATGGCGTGAAGTTATCGCAGCTGCAGTAACAAACGGCGTACCGGTACCGGCGTTCTCAAGCGCTATTGCTTATTTCGATAGCTACCGCACGGAGCGTTTGCCTGCAAACTTGCTTCAAGCGCAACGTGACTACTTCGGTGCTCATACGTTCAAGCGTTTGGACAAAGAAGGCAGCTTCCACTTCAACTGGATGCAATCTTAATTTCAAAAGCCATTATTGATTCGTCTCGGGGGGATTGTCCGTAATTAATCCGAAGGTTGCCAGGCGCAGCCAATTCCGCAGACGATCTGCCTCTTGGTCGGAGTAATGTCTTCGATGAATGAGTGACATGGCCGCTTCGGCAAAGAACAGAAAGTTTTGCATTAAGCGTGGCTGCGAAAGATCCATTAAGGCTGGATCTTCGTCAGCCACCTTTTTTTTAATAAACTCAAGCACCCATATGACATCCTCGCGGCAAAGGGGATGAGCAGGATCGAGAATGCGATTGATTCGCATTTGAGTGGGGTGGGGACTTTGCAAATGAAGATCTCTGGTCATCGCTAACGTCACTCCTATCCTTGTTTAAACATCATTATCATCCATACGACATATACAACTTTTTTATACCCTTGAATAATAAAAAAATGATATGATGTTGTAGAAAAAATGGATTAGGAAGAATGAAAAGGGTGAAACGGTAACGATGGAAAGGCAACCATGTAATAAATTAGTGTTGATTGGGTTTATGGGAACCGGCAAATCAACCGTCAGCAGGCTGCTCGCAGAGGAGCTGGGCTGGAAACGAGTCGACGGTGACGAGGAAATCGAAAGGCTTGAAAATAAGCTGATTTCTAATATTTTCGCAACCGAAGGGGAAGCAAGCTTTCGGAAAATCGAAACCAAAGTACTGGATATGATTTTGGCAAGCGAAGATTCCTGCGTAGTTGCTACGGGGGGAGGCGCTGTGCTAAGCAGCGCAAACCGTGAGCTGATGCTAAACAAGGGTTATGTCGTCGCGCTGAAAGCAAGTCCCGAGCAAATAATGGCAAGAGTGAAGACGGATAATGCCCGTCCCCTGCTGCAGGGCGACGCGGAAGAGCGAGTGAACATGCTGCTCGAGCAGCGTAAGCATGCTTACGATTTTGCGCATCTTACGATTGATACGACGAGTATGTCTGCCGAAGAGGTCGTTGCAACGATTTTGGAACAATGGACCAAGAAGCAATAACGTAATTGAACATCATTTCAATAGGCCTGGCTGCCGATTGGGGTGTATATATTATTGTAAAGGGAGATCATACGAACTATGGACGTTTTAGTAACACCAACGCCAAGACTTGAAGGTGAACTTCAAGCGCTTTCTTCAAAAAACTACACGACCCGCTACCTGCTGGTAGCAGCACTTGCAGAAGGTACGAGCACGATTTATTATCCTGCTCATAGCGAAGATAGCGACGCTATGCGCCGTTGCATCCGAGATTTGGGTGCTACGGTGGAAGAAGATGAGGAGAAAATCATCATCACAGGCTTTGGCCGTCATCCGAAACCGGTTGAACAGCTTGATGTAGGGAATGCCGGCGCTGTATTGCGTTTTTTGATGGCTATAGCTGCGCTATGTCCAGACGTTACCTTCATTAACCGTTATCCGGATTCGCTCGGCAAACGGCCGCATAGCGATTTGATCGAATCGTTAACTGCAATGGGCGTCTCCATTGAGCATAATGAAGGGAAGCTTCCTATCCGCATTCAAGGCGGTGCTCCAAAAGGCGGGAAAATTCAAGTATCTGGCAACATCAGCTCGCAGTTTCTGAGCGCGCTATTGTTTCTGACGCCTCTATTAGAGGAAGATAGCGAAATCGAAGTGCTGCATGATTTAAAATCAAAGGTTGTCGTTGGTCAAACACTTGAGGTGCTGGAACAAGCGGGTATTATCATCCATGCCGACGAGGATTATATGCGTTTCCGCATTCCTGGCGGCCAAAGCTATGAAGCAAAAACGTATTCCGTACAAGGTGACTACCCAGGCTCCGCGGCAATTCTTGCGGCAGCAGCGGTGACAGAGTCGGATGTGATCGTGCATCGCCTGGAAGAGAAAAGCAAGCAAGGTGAACGTGCGGTAGTTGATGTACTGAAGATGATGGAGGTTCCTCTCACGCATGAGAAAGGGATCGTTCATGTAAAAGGCAACGGGAAGCTGAAAGCTGTTGAGTTTGATGGTGACCACGCAACGGACGCGGTTCTGGCCATGGTTGCTGCGGCTGTTTTTGCCGAGGGGACTTCACGCTTCTATAACGTAGAAAATTTGCGCTATAAAGAATGCGACCGCATTACCGATTATTTGAACGAGCTGCGAAAAGCAGGAGCAAATGTTGAAGAACGCCAAGCGGAAATCATTGTGCACGGTCGGCCGGAAGGCGTGGAAGGCGGCGTCGAGATTAATGCCCATTTCGATCATCGTGTCATTATGGCATTATCGGTTGTTGGTTTGCGTGCGAAGCAGCCGATCCGCATACGTGATGCCCATCATGTTGCGAAGTCGTATCCGATTTATTTCGATCATTTGAAAGCACTGGGTGCAAACGTAGAATGGATTGAAGGTTAAACGGACGGAGACGCTTAAGTTCTGTTCATATCATGAAGAATTGAGGTGTTATGATGGTTTTTGAGAATCCTACGCGCGAGCAAATTAAGGGTATTCTAGAGAAAAGCATGACGGTCGCCGTTGTTGGTTTATCCGACAAGCCGGATCGCGTGTCTTATATGGTATCCGAAGCCATGCAGGCGAAGGGCTATACGATTATTCCCGTCAATCCTAACGCCGATACGATATTGGGACAAAAAAGCTACGCTTCGCTTAAAGATATTCCCGTACCTGTAGATATTGTCAATGTTTTCCGCAGAAGCGAGCATACCCCTCCGGTAGCGGAGGAGGCGGTTGCGATTGGCGCCAAAACACTTTGGCTGCAGCTCGGTATCTCGAATGAGGAAGCGGCAGCTATTGCAGCTGCTGGCGGTCTTGAGGTCATTATGGACCGTTGTATCAAGGTTGAAGATTCCATCCTACTTCCTGGTGGAAAATCCAAAACATAACTGTTATAAAAAAGAGGGCTCTCCTACACAATAAGAAGGCTTCATAAGCGAGTGCCTCACTTGCCTTTCGCATGATCAACGAAAGCGGGGCAAACGGCATTTGCTTGAAGACTTTATGATTGTAATCCAAGGAGGACACGACGTGAATCAATTTTCGCAACAACCGGGTAATTACCAAGGCCAACAGAGCTTCCTAAACCAAAGCACGCATTTTGAGCCAACCGGCAACGTGCAATCTCACTATCAAGGACAGCTCAGCCAACCGACGTTCGGCAGACAAACGAATTCCATCGTTTCGAATGTGCCAGGCGGTTATCAAGCGTCTAACTCGTATAACCAAGGCGTGCAGCATTACGCACCGATGGGCTATACGAATATGACTAATCCGGTAGGAACGAATAATTCATTCATCTCGCATCAACCCGTACAGAGCTACGCCCAATCGCCAGCATCGGCATTTGGCAACGTGGGTCCAGTTATCGCACATGTAGGGTATCAAGCTGGTCCAGAAAACCAGCAATCATACCAGCAATCCTTTAACCAAAATTCTGGTATGAATTACGGAGCACAAAATTCGCATTTCTCAAACGCAAGTTATGGCGGCTATCCGCAGTCGAATGCACATAGCGGATACGGTATGACATCTGCACATTCGAACACATCGCTCCATCCTGTATATGAAGCTACTAATGCCTATCAGCAATCGGGTCCGGTTATTTCACATGTAGGTTGGCAGTCGACGAGTGGCGCGAATTCCCCTTATTCAGGCGGTATGCGATAACATCGTTTTAGAATAATTAGAAAAGAATCATCAACATCGGCGGGCCTTTACTGGCTCGCCGTTTTACTTTGACAAAAACGCAGCAAACGCTTAACATCGATATAGACATATTGGGATAAATGCTTATGAGGTCAGTTTTGCTTCGCAAAACTTTAGGGGGGTGCAAGATGATTTTCATTGGAAGCCTGCAGCAGCTCGGTAGAGCATTTATGCTACCGATGATTGTACTGCCTGGCGCGGCTATATTTTTAAGCTTAAGCAAGCTGCCGTGGGCGTACATTGGTCTGCCAGGTATGGAAGGCTATTTAATAGCGGCCAGCGAAACGATTTTTACGTTTTTACCATATATCTTTGCGCTTGGCATATCGCTTGGATTAACTGGAAATGCGCTCGCAGCCGGCATGGCTGCTCTTGTAGGGATGTTTATCTACAGCGGCATCACGGGTACAGCCGCGGTTCCAATTGAACCGACCGTGCTTATAGGTACTTTGATCGGGATTATTGCCGGTGTTAGCCATGAGCGCTTCAAAAGTCTTCGTTTGCCGGAATACATACAATTTTTTGGCGGACCGCGGTTTGTTCCGTTGTTCGTAAGCGTCGTAAGCTTGCTGTTCTCCATAGCCATGTTCAATGTCGCGCCCTACTTGCAAAAAATGCTCGTAGAGCTTGGAGAAATCGTAGCATCCGGCGGCGGCTTCGGCGTGTTCTTATATGGTTTTGTTCATCGTATTTTGGTTGTATTCGGTTTACATCATCTCGTTAGCCACGTGTTCTGGTTTCAAATTGGCGGCTATGAAACTGCATCTGGCGCAATGGTATATGGAGATCTTCCGCGATTCTTTGCCGGAGATCCTACAGCAGGCGTTTTTATGGCAGGCTTATATCCGACGATGATGTTCGCTTTGCCAGCCATTGCGCTTGCCATCATTCATGAAGCGCGTGAGGACTTAAAACCTAAAATACGGAAAACATTTCTATACGCTGCGTTAGCATCATTCCTAACGGGTGTAACCGAGCCGGTAGAATTCGCTTTTTTATTTGTGGCGCCGTATTTATATGTCGTTCACGCCATATTATCAGGTATTATCATGTGGGTTACCTATGAGCTGGGTATCAGACACGGATTCTCCTTCTCGGCCGGCGCTATCGATTTTGTTATCAATGAGCATCTGGCGACGCGGGGCTGGCTTATTATACCGATTGGAATCGTAGTCGGATTTATTTATTACTTCTTGTTCCGCTGGGCAATCGGGAGATTTCGAATTCCGACGCCTGGTCGCGAGGAAGGCTCACAGCTTGATGAATGGGCAGGCGATATTCCTTATCGCGCGCCGCTTATTTTGCAGGCGATCGGTGGAAAACAAAACATTGTTAAAATGGAATCCTGTATTACAAGACTGCGGCTTAAAGTATCCAATGACAAGCTGCTTGATATAAATGCACTTCGCAATCTAGGCGCGGCAGGCGTAATAAAGCTTGGCGGCGGACAGGTTCAAGTCGTATTTGGAACATACTCTGAGCTTATTCGTGAAGAAATGATTAAGACGATTCATCGCGATCAAGCGCAGGTTCTGTTTCATTCGCCGATGCAAGGTCGTATGATTCCGCTTGACGAGGTACCTGATCCGATATTCGCAGGAAAGCTTGTTGGACAAGGTGTTGCCTTCATTCCCGAGAAAGGGGAGCTCGTTTCACCGGTGAAAGGTAAAGTCATTCATATTTATCCAACGATGCATGCTATTGGCCTACTTACGCCAGAAGGGCTGGAAGTACTTTTGCATATTGGCATTGACACCTCGCGGTTGGCTGGCAAAGCATATTTTAATGCGCTTGTTAAAGAAGGCGATGAAGTTACGCCTGGCATGATGCTCATCAAGTTTGATTTGCAGCGGGTACGTAAGGAAAGTAAGTCGCTTGCTACCCCAATGGTTATTACAAATTCTGATCTTGTTCATTCTTGGCGGTTTGCACCGTTCAAAGCGGTGAAAAAGGGACAGTCCTCGGTGTTGTCTGTTGTACTGAAAGAGAGAAACGGTGGAGGGGAAACACAATGATTCAAGGAATAGGGGCGTCAGCAGGCATAGCGATTGGGAGATCGTTTGTGCTACCGAACTGGGAATGGGAGCTGCCGGAGCAAAAAATCGACGTAGCGGATTTTGCCCGAGAGTTCGAACGTGTATACGAAGGAATTCGTACCTCGAAGTCGGAAATCGAACAGATTAAGGATGAGCTGCGAGATGTTGTCGGCTCAGAGGAAACGCACATATTCGATGCTCATATAGCCATTTTGGACGATCCTGTCTTTATGAATGAAATTCAAGGCATTATCCAACGCCAGTACAAAGCAGCTGAGGTAGCTGTGAAGGAAGCCATTGATCATTTTGTTACGATGTTTGATTTGCTGGATGACGAGTATATGAAGGAGCGTGCGCTGGACATTAAGGATGTCGGAAACCGGCTGCTAAAGCATTTGCTTGGCGCACCGGAGATAACATTGCCTTCGGATACCCAGCCCTTTATATTGATTGCGAAGGAGCTGTCGCCTTCTCAGCTCGCTCACATTAACCCGCAGCATGTACTTGGCATTGTCACGCTCGCAGGCAGCACGACATCCCATTCAGCCATTATGGCAAGGGCGCTTGGCGTACCGCTCGTCGTAGGCGTAGAGACAAAGCTGTTGGAGCCTATTCAAACCGGCCAGACGATTATTATCGATGGCAATGACGGCAGCGTATTTATCGATCCCGTGCAGGAAGTTATTGATGCCTACACGGAGCTGCATGATCACCAAGCAGAAGCAAAAAAACGGCTGCACGGCATCGCCGGTCATCGGCCAGTTACGCCTGACGGAAAAAGACTGGAGCTTGCGGCCAATATCAGCTCCTTTAAGGAATTGGAAATCGCCTTATCGTCCGGCGCGCACGGCGTGGGTTTGTTCCGGACTGAATTTTTGTATATGGACCGCAATCGGTTTCCGAAAGAAGAGGAGCAATTCGAGGTTTATCGCAGCGTGGCAGAAAGACTTGCAGGCGAGCCGCTCGTTATTCGTACGCTTGATGTGGGCGGAGACAAACAGCTTGATTATTTTGAATTGCCTGAGGAAGACAATCCTTTTCTTGGATATAGGGCTATCCGGATATCGCTAGATCGTAAAGATTTATTTAAGACACAGCTTCGCGCCATCCTTCGTGCGAGCCATTACGGCAAAGTAAAACTCATGTATCCGCTCATTTCTTCGGTAGATGAGGTGCGTGCGGCAAATGCCGTGTTAAACGAGGCAATGTTGGAGCTTGAGGAAGCGGGAATCTCTTACGATAAAGGGATGAAGATCGGTATTATGATCGAAGTGCCCGCAGCCGTAATGATTGCTGATTTGCTTGCGGAAGAGGTCGATTTCTTCAGTATTGGTACAAATGATTTGGTTCAATTCACGCTTGCGGTTGATCGGATGAACGAAGAAATATCTCATTTGTATGAGCCGTATCATCCCGCACTGATCCGAATGCTGCGCATGACGGTTGAAGCCGCCAAGCGAGCCGGTATTTCCGTTGGTGTGTGCGGAGAGCTTGCTGGCGATTTGAGGGCGCTGCCGATTTGGCTTAGTCTGGACGTTGACGAACTAAGCATGTCCTCGCACTCTATTTTGCAGGTCAAGCAAAGACTTCTGAGTACTTCACAGGAAGAGAGCAGAGAGGTTTTCCAACAACTGCACAGCTGTCGTACGAGTAGTGAAATTTTAGAGCTGTTAACGGCATTTATGGAGCGCGTAGACAAAAAAACAGCGAATGGTTAGCCCATTCGCTGTACTAGTGCATCTACAAAAGCTTTCGCATAGGGAGGAAGATCTGGCGGACGACGTGCCGAGATAAGATTTCCGTCAACAACGACAGCTTCATCAAACCAAGTTGCGCCAGCATTTTCCATATCATCACGTATGCCGGGAGTCGATGTGACCTTGCGTCCCTCTAAAATTTTTGCAGAAATGAGGACCCAGCCAGCATGACAAATTTGGCCGATTGGTTTGTCAGCCGCATTCAGCTCTTGCACAAGCTCGAGTACCTTTGGATAACGGCGCAATTTATCGGGAGCCCAGCCGCCTGGAACCAATAGGCCGATAATATCATTGCTGTTCACTTCATCAAATGACAGATCAGCGACTGCAGGCACACCGTATTTGCCAATATGGGTTTTGCCTTTTTCAGGACCGGCATACAGAACGGTAGCGCCAGCTTCGCGTGCCCGATATACGGGATACCATAGCTCCAAATCTTCGAATTCGTCGTCTAGCAAGCAGATGACGGTTTTGTTTTGTAAAGACATATTTTCCCCTCCATCTATTAAAGATCTCTATTATTGTAACGAAGGAGCAACAATGAAGCAAACTGAATCGAAAGCTCAATTATTAATATCTATGCGTTTGCTGCGATTTATACCGGCTGCCGTATGGATGGCTGTTATATTTGGATTATCTTCAAGAACGAGCGACGAGATTGATACCTTCCTTCCGTTCTTTCAGAAGTTTTTTCCTTTTATGGAAGGTTTCAATTGGGGGCATTTTGTTTCTTATTTCATCCTTGCACTCACACTTGATTATGGAATCGGAAAAAAAGGCGATCGTTTTTGGATGAAGGTAATCATCGTGCTGCTTTGCGGATTATACGGCATAACGGACGAATATCATCAATCCTTTGTTGGAGGCAGGATGCCTGATCCATTGGATGTCCGAAATGATCTCATTGGAGCAGCGATTTGGACGACTTTGGCAGCCATACCTTGGATGCGTGCAAAATGGAGAAAAATAGCGCCGTAGTGAACGGAGTAAGATGTTCTTTTGATACGTTTAGTAGTAAAAATTACAAGACTGTGTAAGCAGGAATTTACGCGAAAATGGTCGAATCATTTATAGATTAGAACTCTGAAAGCTATGCTGACAAGGGTAGCTGCTACTAAGAAGGAGTGGACCACTTTGCATAAGATGTGTCATTGTGGCGACATCATGAAGATGAAACTGCGCACAGTTATTTATTCGGGGAAAGTAGAAATCGATAACGTTCCTATATTCTCTTGCACGACCTGTAACCGAAGTGAGGTATTTCCGGAGGTAAAGCCGGATTTAACTGGATTAATCGCTCAACTAGGTGCTCAACCAAATAAACAAACGTTTCTGTTCAATGAATGCAATGAATGGGCTAATTTGTTGGTCGAAGCGAAAGCGGAGAAGCTGCAAACGGATCAATCCGCCTTCGAGAGATTGATTGAGCAGAGAATTAACAAATTGCTCGATTTATATTTACTTGCTCAAACGCTTAATGATGAAGCATGGATTGCGGATTTAAAGAAGAGACTTGAGCAAATTAGCCGTCGGACACTGCTTACATAAGTGCTCGGATTTACATTTTTACATACCATGCAACAGAGCTGATCATGCGTCAACATTGCGAAAAGTAATATTTTGTCGTATGATTACGTTAATATGCGTCGTACGTAATTTTAAATCTGAGCTAATGGAGAGAACCACTGTGACGGTAACCATTTATGATGTAGCAAGAGAAGCAGGAGTGTCGATGGCTACGGTTTCTCGGGTTGTTAACAACAATCCGAATGTGAAGCCCGCAACACGCAAGAAAGTATATGAAGCAATAGAAAGACTTGGATATCGTCCGAATGCTGTAGCAAGAGGTCTGGCAAGCAAGAAAACGACTACGGTCGGGGTTGTTATCCCTGATATTTCAAATGCTATTTTTGCGGAAGTAGCGCGCGGTATCGAAGATATTGCCAATATGTATCATTATAATATTATTTTGTGCAACGCGGATAAGAAAAAAGATAAAGAAATCCGCGTTATCAACACATTATTGGAGAAGCAGGTCGACGGCTTGTTATTTATGGGCGGGGCCGTAACAGAGGAGCATCTGCAAGCTTTTAAGACGGCGAACGTTCCGATTGTGCTTTGTGCGACATCCGATGAAAGCGGACAGATTCCATCTGTCGATATCAATCATGAAGATGCTGCGTTTGATGCTGTTCAGAAGCTGCTGGAGCAAGGTCATAAACGTATTGCCATGATCAGCGGAACGCTGCAGGATCCATCAATCGGGTATGCAAGATTTCAAGGGTACAAGCGTGCGCTCGAGGCGGCTGGAATTGCCTATGATGATTCATTAGTGCGTATCGGTAATTATCGGTATGAGTCCGGCGCTGAAGCTATGAAGTACTTTATTGAATTGGACGAGCGTCCAACTGCTGTATTTTCCGCAACGGATGAAATGGCGATTGGGGCAATTCATAGTATTCAGGATTCCGGATTAAAGGTGCCGGATGATATTTCCATTATTAGCGTGGATAACAGCCGCATGGCATCGATGGTTCGCCCTCAGCTTACAGCTGTCGCACAACCGATGTATGATATTGGCGCAGTTTCCATGCGTTTGCTGACCAAGCTTATGAAAAAAGAAAATGTAGATCAATCCAAAGTGATACTGCCGCATGAAATCGTCGTGCGTCAATCGGTTGGAGGAATATAAGAAAAATGTTTTTTAACAAAATAGGAATTATAGGCGCTATGGCGGAAGAGATTGAATTGCTCCATGAGCATGTAAACATAGCGTCTCAAGTGACGAAAGCTGGAATTACATATTATGAAGGTACCCTTCACGGCAAAGAGGTCATTTATTGCAAATCAGGTGTCGGCAAAGTAAATGCTGCTGTTTGTACGCAAATTTTGCTTGATCTCGGCGCTGACTGCGTGCTCTTTACTGGTGTAGCCGGAGCCGTTGATCCTCAGTTGAACATTGGCGATATCGTGGTTTCAACGAGCTGCATACAGCATGATATGGACTGCTCGCCGCTGGGCTTTGCTCGCGGGACGATTCCGTTTCACCCAAGATCAGAGTTTGCAGCGGATGATCGTTTAATCGAGCTTGCGTCTGCTGCCAGCAGCAGACTATTCTCGGGACGAAGCCTTAAAGGGAAGGTATTGTCAGGGGACCAGTTCATCGCAAGCCGAGAAACGGTCAAGCTGCTTCATGAGACACTCCATGGCGCTTGCGCAGAGATGGAAGGGGCTTCGGTTGCCCAAGTGTGCGATATGAATGAAACGCCGTTTGTCATTATTCGTTCGATGTCGGATAAAGCGGACGGTTCGGCACATGTGAACTTCTCGGAGTTTACCGTAACGGCTTCTAATCATTCATACCAAATCATTGATGATATCTTACAGAATATCTAACTCTAATACCACTCGAAAGAACCAGCCTTGATGTAAGTCTCATGGCTGGTTCTTTCTTTGCGTTCTATGAGCGGTATGCAGTGCGCAGATTTAAAGATCCTGAATAACAATATTCTGGATGGTTCTGTTCTTGTCCGCTATTTCTAACCGCCTTGGCATCGGTTCAATATCTGCTGGATCATCCATCCACGTGGTAGGCAGCTTCAGTGGACTAAAAGAGGTCCAGCGCTTCACCCAGCAGTCAGGAAGAGCTATTACTTTGCCGGCAGCTATTCCATGAGAAATCGGATGATCGATCATGGTGAGCCAAACGAGAGACCATGCTCTCGGAACAACGCGGAAAATATCATAACCTCCGCCGCCAAGCGCGATCCACCGGCCATCTGTATAGGTATGGGCTAATTCATGTATGATGGCAGGGATCTCAGCATAGATCCGCATGCTGCAGTGAATGTGCGAGAGCGGGTCATAGGCATGGGCATCACAGCCATGCTGACTAATAATTACATCCGGTTTGTAAGCGGATAACACTTTGCGCAATGTGATATTGAAGCTCTCCAGCCAAGATTCATCCTCCGTGTAAGGCTCAAGCGGGACATTAAAGCATGCTCCAAAACCATGGTCGGTTCCTTTTTCATGTACATATCCAGTACCTGGAAATAGAAATTTTCCTGTCTCGTGAATTGAATAGGTGCACACATCCGGGTCGTCATAAAATATCCACTGAACACCATCGCCATGATGAACATCAGTATCGATATAAAGAACCCTGGCATTATAGGTTTGGCGAATATGCTTAATGGCGACTGCAGCATCGTTATACACGCAAAAGCCCGAAGCGCGGTCAGGAAAGGCGTGATGCAATCCACCTGCAAGATGATAAGCATGTTTAGCCCGGCCTGTCATAACGGCATCTGCGGCTGCCAACGAGCCGCTGACAATCGTCATCGCAGCCTTGTGCATGCCAGGGAAGAATGGAGTGTCCTCCGTATGCAGTCCGAATTGCTGAGCAAGAAGGCCGCTATCGTTGATAGGAGCTTGCTCGCTTAATTGTTTCACGGCTGCCAAATAGTCTGTTCTATGCACGAGTGACAAGAGCTCCTCATCGGGATAGGGGAGTGGGGTCTCTATCAGCTCGTCATTGAGTGCGTTCACTTCTTTGAGCAGGTCAATGGTAAGCGTAAGACGCAGCGGATCAAATGGATGCTCTTCGTCAAATTTATATCCGCTAGAATCCGGATGATGTATGAAAACAGCATCAGAAGCCATCTCTATCCTCCTAAAGGTTTGCGCAGCAAACCTACTTCGTAAGCATGGACTTAGGTTTGCGCAGCAAACCTACTTCGTAAGCATGGACTTAGGTTTGCGCAGCAAACCTACTTCGTAAGCATGGTATTAATACATAAAGCGCTGCCGAAACCGCACTCGGTCAAAATGCTCTACAGAGCTCAGCGGCACTTCTTTGCCGATGCGAACCATTAAGCAATTCGCGGGATGGGAGCATATTTCGGGATCATCGGTAGCAAACCATACCATACCGACGGACTGCATTAATTTTTCCATCATTTTGCGATAGTCCCACACGTTAAGCTTTGTTCCTTCGAGATCCCAATGCCAATAATATTCTGTCGTAAATACGATCATATTTTCTAATTGTTCCTCAGCGAACGCGAGTTGGATCAATCTTTTTCCTAATCCGCAGCCCCGGTAATCATCTGCTACCTCTATGGCCCCAAGCTCGATAAGATCCATCATGCCGCCCTCAGACCAACGCTCAAGCTCATCGGCATAATGAAAGGTTACATATCCGACAATAACATTGCCCTCGCGTGCCAAAACGATGCGTCCTTCGTCCAATCCGGCTATTTCAACAAGCGCGTCATGCTGCTCGTTTGGCCTGCGAAACGCGTCTAACGATTTATGCATGATCATGCAAGCGAGCTGCTCAGGAGGTACTGGCCCTTCTAAAATAAGCTCGCGCCCTGCGTCTATAGCGAGACCTTCTCGCTGCAAACGCTTCCGATGTTCCAAGGCTATCCCCCCTTTTACTTGCTATGGAAAAACGTACTTGCCATCTCTACTACTCTTTATAGCAAAGTTTTAAGCAAATGAAAAGCGGTAGTCGAATAGAAAAAGGATATGCTATAATGAGTTTGGCGGTTTAAATTTTGGGAAACGCGTTCGGTTGTCGGCTTGTTTGCCTCAAGCGATGACAAAGAAATGAAAGCGTATTCTTATGCAGCAGACACACAGATTTGATGGGAGAGTGATAGTATGATCAACTTACATCAAGAACGAATTCCAGCGACGGCACCGAATCCTAATTTACTGAATTACGAAGAATCAGCCAGCTCCTTTGATTGGAGCCAGATTGAAAGCCAGTTTAGCTGGTACACGACTGGGAAAGTTAATATGGCCTATGAGGCCATTGACCGCCATGTCGAGCAAGGAAAAGGCGACAAGGTCGCTCTATATTATAGCGATAGCGAACGCGATGAGTCCTACACTTTTGAACAGCTGAGCAAGCAATCGAATCGTTTTGCAAATGTTTTGCGGAAGCTTGGAATTACGAAGGATGAGCGAGTCTTTATCTTTATGCCCCGTACGCCTGAGCTGTATTTCAGCGCGTTAGGCGCGTGGAAGGTAGGCGCGGTAGTTGGTCCTTTATTCGAGGCCTTTATGGAGACGGCGGTAAAGGACAGACTGCAGGATAGTGAAGCAACAGCAATAATAACAACACCTGCACTCTTAAAAAGAATCAAGAGGGATGAGCTGCCGAACCTCAAGCATGTGATCGTATTCGGTAAGGATGTACCGCAGGAAGAGGGCATTATCGATTTCACGCAAGAGATGTCCGCGGTATCCGATGAAGCTGAGATCGAGTGGCTGGATCGCGAGGACGGACTTATTTTACACTATACGTCAGGTTCCACTGGAAAGCCTAAAGGTGTCTACCATGTTCAAAATGCAATGATTCAGCATATGTACACCGGACAAATCGTACTCGACTTGAAAGAAAATGATATTTATTGGTGTACTGCGGATCCGGGCTGGGTCACAGGCACATCCTATGGTATTTTTGCGCCTTGGCTTAATGGCGCGACTAATGTTATACGCGGCGGCCGTTTTAGCCCAAGTGATTGGTACGGCGTTATTCAAAAATACGGCGTGACCGTATGGTATAGCGCTCCTACAGCCTTCCGTATGTTAATGGGTGCAGGCGATGAAATATCACAAAACTTTGACCTCTCCAGCTTGAGACATGTCCTGAGCGTAGGAGAGCCGCTTAATCCAGAGGTTGTACGCTGGGGGCTTAAGGTATACGGCCAACGCATACATGATACTTGGTGGATGACGGAGACTGGCGGCCAGCTGATTTGTAACTATCCGAGCATGGATATCAAGCCAGGATCAATGGGCAAACCGGTGCCGGGCGTGAAAGCAGCGATTATTGACGACAGCGGAAATGAGGTTGCGCCATATCGCATGGGTAACCTAGCGATTCAAACCCCATGGCCGTCTATGATGCGCAAGGTATGGAACAATCCCTCCAAGTACGAGGAATATTTCTATCTAAAAGGATGGTATATTTCAGGAGACTCGGCCTATATGGATGAGGATGGATATTTCTGGTTTCAAGGGCGAATCGATGACGTGATTAACACCGCAGGGGAGAGAGTCGGCCCATTTGAGGTCGAAAGCAAGCTTGTGGAACACCCAGCGGTAGCGGAGGCAGGCGTTATCGGCAAACCCGATCCTATGCGCGGAGAGATCATCAAGGCCTTCATTGCGCTCCGTGAAGGGTATGAGGCTTCCGATGAATTAAAACAGGAAATTTCACAGTTTGTTAAGATCGGTTTATCTGCCCATGCTGCGCCAAGAGAAATTGAATTTAAAGATAAGCTTCCAAAAACACGAAGCGGAAAAATTATGCGTCGCGTGCTGAAGGCGTGGGAGCTGAATTTACCGACGGGTGATTTGTCCACAATCGAAGATTAGAGCATATGCAGCTAACATCTCAAATAACAAAAAGAGGATGGCTCCTAGATAGGAGTCGTCCTCTTTTTTGTTATTTTGTTAATGGACGCTTAGCAATTACCGCTGGAATAGCTCAATCCACTCGCCATCAGGACCGCTCACGAAAAAGTATTGAAAGCCGTTCGGAAGCGTCGTTATTCCGTCATCAATAAAGGTAACGTCCAGCTTGTTCAAACGTTCAAATTCAGCTTGTACATCATCAACGGATAAGGCAAAGTGATGAACCTTACCTTCCAACGGGAGGCTATCATTATAGCCCTGTATTAGCTCTAGATCCGTTTCGCCTTCATGGCCAAAGCCTAAAAAGGCAAGCTCAATAATACCATTAGAATGGGGGATGCGTCCTTTAAGCTCAAATCCGAGTATCCCCGTGTAAAAGGCAATCGAAGCCTCCATATTTTTTACCATTACGCCAACATGGTCAATCCGTTTTTTGGTCATGAGGATGAATTCCTTTCTATTTAGGTTTTGAATTTTTATTATGATGGATAACGATGTCTATCATAAGGAGAAGGGATATAGCTGTCAAGTAGGATTGATCGGATATGCGGGATTAAGAAGTCTAACCTGAAAAAAATGGGTTGACTTTCATCCTTAGGTTATATAATAATGATTACAAAACCAAGTAATTAGGTGGGAATAATGAGTTTAGGAGGTTGTTTGGTGGACACTAGGAAATTAGGCAATAGCGATCTGTATCCTACCGTCATTGGATTTGGCTCTTGGGCAGCAGGAAAAGCGGGCTGGGGTGATGTGGACGATGACGAGACCGAGGCTGCTATTCGTCATGCATATGACTTGGGTATTACCTTTTACGACACAGCTCCCGCCTATGGCCTCGGTCATTCGGAGGAATTGTTAGGCAAAGTGCTTAAACCGGTACGCGAGCATGTGATCCTCGCAACAAAAACAGGACTTGAGTGGAACGGGCAGGGACAGTTTAGCATAAACGTGACTAAAGCTAAAATCGTGCGCGAAGTAGAGGAGAGCCTGTGTCGATTAAAGACTGACTATGTTGATTTGTACCAGATTCATTGGCCTGACCCTACCGGGAAAACACCGGTAGAAGAGACGTTTGAAGCTTTAAATCAATTGGCCGCGCAGGGGAAAATAAGATATATCGGCGTATCGAATTTCAATGTTCAACAGCTGGTCACTGCACAGGCTGTAAGCCCTATCGTGTCCGTACAGCTGCCGTATAACTTATTTCAACGTGATGTCGAACATGCAGCTTTGCCTTATGCAAAGCAGCTTAATATCGGATTTATACCCTACAGCCCTTTAGCTCAGGGATTATTGACGGGAAAATTTAATTATTTAACGAGGCTTCCAAAAACAGATGTGCGCGCGCAGCTCAACCCTTTATTCTCTGCGAAACAGTTTACAAAAAACATCGTCATCATCGAAACGCTTACCGGATTGGCGAGAACAATTGGAAAACCGCTTAATCATGTTGCTATTAATTGGTTATTGTATCGGAAGGAAATTACGAGTGTGATAATCGGCGTAAAGACGATTCAACAGGTAGAGGATAACGCTGCTGCCGCGAAATGGAGCTTAACCCGAGAAGAGTATGAGCAGATTAGCCGATTGTTCGAAACGGATTCATCTTATGTCATTTAAAGATTCAACAAATCCCTTACCTCAACAAAAAAAAGGAAGCAGCCTCTTGTGAGACTGCTTCCTTTCTTTGGTGCCGAAGAAGGTATCAATTTACCGCCTGCTTAGCGGATGGAGCGGATTCGCCATTCGCATTTTCCGAGGTGACATAGAAGGACCCTGTTATGAGCGGAGCTACATACTCATAGCTGGTTTCAGAAGTCGATGCGAGCTTTGAATATTGTCCGTCGTTTTTGGGGCTGTAATATACATGATATTGCGTTACTTGGTCGGACACACTGTTCGATGCCCAAGTTAGTCGTACGCTAAGCTCCGTTTTTGAGGCTTGTAGGCCTGTTGGAGCAGCAGGAGCCGAATTACCTTGCTCGTTTCCGCCGCCGTTACCACCGCCCTGGGGCGGCGAAGGATTGATTGGAGAGTTACCGTATTGAACGAGCGGACTTGGCGCAGATTCTTTACCGGCAACATCAACCGCCGTTACATAATAGGTCGTGTTTTGCGAGCTCGAAGCATACAGCTTCATCCGTTTGTCAGAACCCACGGTGATGGATTCGCCTTGTTTTTGATAGGCTCCTTGATTAACGGATTTATAAACACGGTAACCAACCACATCTTTGGCTGAGCTGTCACTAAACGTCAGGATGAGCACGCCATCTGATGACTGCAGCTTAACGCTAGCAGGCGGCGGCGGTGCAGCTCCGTCATCAACACGAGGATCAGGCTTGGAAGGTGCATTGTTTTCTGCATCAGCAGGCAAATAGGCACTCATCGAGCGGCGGCTCTTCGCTGGCAATTTCGCTTGCGCAGCTTGAATCTCATCCATTAGGACATCCAGCGGTTTTTTTCGTTTAATTACGATTTGCTCTTTAACCATGTCGCTCGGTGTAGCAGGGTTAGGCACATAGTTAACGCCGTTGTACGAAATGTACGCCATTTTTACGAGCGCATCATCCGTTTTCTTAGGTATATCCTTCTTGTTGAACCAATCCGTTACTAGCATGCCAGCTTCCTTCGTCAGTTGGCTAGGAAGCAAGCCGCTCGCACTGGAAACCGTCGCTTTTACGATTCCAGATGGACGCTCAAACTTATCTGTTGCGAATACTTCAGGTTTCTTTTCAGCCATTTCGTTCATGATTAACGCCCAGATTGAGCGTGCACGTGCTTTTCCGTTTTCAGATAGGGAGTTTACCTGTTCCTCATAGCCGGCCCACACACCTAAAGTGATGTCAGGCGAGAAGCCCATGAACCATACATCGCCATAGCTTTGGGTTGAGCCTGTTTTACCGGCAATCGGAATTTCTCCGTATTTCTTGAACTGTGATTTCAGCTTGTTTGCAGATCCGTTCCTACTTGAGATGACGGAGGAAAGCATATCTGTCATCAAAAATGCGCTTTGTTCAGAGAAAACCCGTTTTGGCTCTTGCTTATGCTCGTATACGATTTTTCCGTTGGCATCGGTAATACGTGAAATCATATATGCATCATTGAAAACGCCTTTGTTCGGAATCGAGCCGTACGCATTTGTAAGCTCTTCCACAGATACGCCGATGCTTAATCCGCCGATTACGCCGGTTTGTGCATAGGAATCTTCCGGCTGCAGCGTCGTTATGCCGAGCTTCTTCACAAAAGCCCATGCATTATCGATTTTGACTTCTTCGTTGAAAATTTTCAGGGCTGGCAAGTTCAATGAACGGTTTAACGCTTCGCGCGCGGTGACGAGGCCCGCGAATTTACGGTTTACGTTCATTGGGATATGAAAGCCCTTTTGGCCATCCTTCAATACGACAGGAGCATCGTCAATTATGCTTGCGGGTTGTATGATACCCATCTCGATAGCGGGCAGATAAGCAGCTAACGTCTTCATTGTCGAGCCTGGCTGCCTAGTCATTTGCGTAGCATAGTTTAGCTGCTCTTCATAGAAATCACGGCCTTCCAGCATGCCCACAATAGCGCCTGTCTTGTGATCCAGCATGACTGCGGCGATTTGCTCAAGACCTTTTTCCTCGCTGTAAGGTGTAAAGTTTTCATCATTGGTGCCGATCTCGCGCATGAGCTGATAGATATCCTTGTCGATCGTCGTATAAACATGATAACCTCCGCGCAGCAGGTGATCACGCGCCTCCTCGATTAGTGGAGCATTTTCCTTTTTGCTCAAATCTGCTTTGGTCAATGTTGGATCCTGCTCCATCAGCATGATTTCAGCAGCTTGACGCTCAGCTTCAAGCATCAGATAAGGATAAGTCGTGTAAGCTTTCTCGGAAGGCTCGGCAAGTGTTTTTCTTATGTCAAATTTGAGTGCTTCGTCGTATTCCTGCTGAGTGATGCGGCCTGTTTGCAGCATTCTCATTAACACCGTTTTTTGACGTCCTAGCGCTAAATCAAAGCCGCCTTGATTGAATTGGCCTTTGCCTGTAAAAGCGGTATAGGCAGATGGCCTTTGCGGAAGTCCTGCAAGATAAGCAGACTGTGCAATATTCAGCTTGTTTAGGTCCGTAATGCCGAATATCCCTTTGGCAGCTGCTTTTATGCCGAATAAATTGTATCCGCTTGATCCGTTCCCGAAAGGAACCTTGTTCAAATAGGCTGCTAAAATTTCTTTCTTCGTTAGATATCTTTCCATTCGAAGCGATAAAAATATTTCTTTGATCTTACGGCTGTCGGTTTTGTCCAAGCTTAGGAATACGCGACGCGCAAGCTGCTGAGTAAGGGTGCTTCCTCCCGTTTGCGTATCTTCATTCAGAAGCTTCTGCTTCACCGCACGTCCCAGACCGTTGATGTCTACGCCATTGTGCTCGAAAAAATTATTGTCTTCAATGCCAAGTACCGCATTGATAACCTGTGGCGGTAAATCATCATATGTAATAATCATCCGGTCCTCAGACGTTCTTAGCTGTCCGACTAGTGAATCATCATTGAAGTAAACGAATCCGGTAATGGCGTTTTCGCCGACTTTCTCTTCAATAACGGTCCGTGGTCTTACTTCTTCATTTTTCACGAGGGCAGCAACATAGCCGGTTACGGCGCCTCCTGCCAGCAAACCGATGAAAATTCCGAAATATACCATCCATTTTACTGTTATAAAAGTTACAATTCCGAATGTACGCCATTTGCTTCTTTTGGCTGGCGTTTGTTGACGATCCTCTTGCATTTTTTTGACTCCTCCTCCAAATAGCACACCCATTATAACATAAATCGTCAAAGTAACGCATTCTTTAACAGCATTGACTTCCTGGTAGCGCTGTGGTATAAATTCAATAATGTTTTATCCAATCAATGCTTTGAAGGGCATGAGTAGACAGCGATCCGTCATTTCAGAGAGCCGGTGGGTGGTGTAAACCGGTATGCGCCGCATGTTGAATTACCGCCTGGAGCTAAGTGAAGGAACCGTTGCTGATCAACTTCAGTCCATGCATGGCCAACGGCCAATGGGGGCTGAATCAGCCGTAGTAGTTCACTTCGGAGACCGTCTCCGTTATCAACAACGAAGTGAGAGTACCTCTTTTATTCATTTTATAAAGAAGGAGTACTCTAACGAGGGTGGTACCGCGAGCTAATCCTTCTCGTCCCTTGGGGCTGGAAGGATTTTTTATGTCTATATAGACGCATACGAGGGAGGAAAAGTTTTATGGTAAAGTGGGAAAGTTTAACGCAGGAACAACAATTTGAGGTAGAGCGTCAGCTGGCCGTCATTCGACGCGGTGTTGTCGAAATTGTTCCGGAGGATGAGTTGAAGAATAAAATAGCGAATGCTGTCGTGACTGGAACGCCTTTGAAAGTAAAGCTGGGTCTTGATCCGTCTGCGCCCGATATTCATATCGGTCATACCGTCGTACTTCATAAGCTGCGGCAGTTCCAGGAGCTCGGCCATCAGGTTCAGTTGTTAATCGGCGATTTTACGGGCAGAATCGGCGACCCTACAGGAAAATCGGAAACGCGCAAGCAGTTAACCGAAGAGGATGTAAAAAGGAATGCGGAAACCTACCAGAAACAAATCTACAAGATATTAGATCCGGAGCAAACAAAGCTTTATTATAACTCAGAATGGCTTGCGCCTCTCAACTTTGCCGATGTGGTTAATTTGGCGGCCAAAGTAACGGTTGCACGCATGATGGAGCGTGATGATTTCACCAAGCGTTATACTACGGGCCTGCCGATCAGTATCCATGAATTTTTCTATCCGCTTATGCAGGGCTATGATTCCGTAGCTCTTGAATCAGATGTCGAGCTCGGAGGTACGGATCAGAAATTCAATCTGCTGATGGGCAGAACGCTCCAGAAGGAATACAACAAGCCTGCCCAGGTTGCCATTATGACACCTTTGATTGAAGGTTTAGACGGCGTGAATAAAATGAGCAAAAGCTTGGGCAATTACATCGGTATCGATGAGGAGCCGAATCAAATCTACGGCAAGTCGATGTCGATACCCGATGAATTAATGTATAAATACTACGAGCTTGCAACAGATTTGAACAATGAGGAGCTCGCGGCCTTGAAAGCTGGACTCGAAGAGGGCACGGTGCATCCACGCGATGCGAAAATGCAGCTTGCAGCGACATTCGTACGAATGTACCACGGTGAAGAGGCAGCCAGAGCAGCGGAAAATCATTTCATTACTGTATTCCAGCAGCGTGCGCTGCCAGAAGACATTGAAATGGTGACCCTCTCTGAGGGAGAACTGACTAATGGCCAAATCAATATCGTGAAGCTGCTTACCGTTTTTGCTCTGCAATCTACCAGCAGTGAGGCCAGAAGGAGTGTACAGCAAGGCGCCGTGCGGATCAACGAAGAGAAAATAACGGATATCAACGCTGATGTTTTACCTAAGGACGGTGATATCCTTCAAGTTGGTAAACGGAAGTTTGTGAAAATTAAATTAGCCTAATTGTTCTAATAAAGCTTGTTGAATCGATAAAATTCAACAAGCTTTATTTTTTTTAGAAACAAAAGACCGTTTCAAACGTAATAAATAACGGAAGAGTTAGCAAGTTATGGATTTTATGAGAGGAGGAGGAAGTTGGAGACGCTATTTTTGTCTTGTCTAATCGGCGGAATTCTATATGCACTCGTAAGCGTTATTTTTGGAGATTGGCTGGGGCAGGCGTTAGACGGTGCGCTCGATTTCTTATCGATTGACGGTCATTCATGGCTGTCGCCGACTGCGCTTGTAGGTGGGATAACCGTGTTTGGCGGAGCAGGCGTTATGCTGCAGCGCTACACTGCTTTTGGATCTGCGGCAATTGTGACGGTTGCATTATTAATTGCTCTCCTAGCAGGAACTGCTGTATTTTTCCTCTATATTAAGCCTATGGAGCAAAGTGAAAATTCGATTGCCTTTTCACTGAATGGTATGTCCGGCATGCTAGGGGAAGTAATCGTTCCGATTCCCGCACAAGGTTATGGGGAAGTGATGGTTAAAGTTGGAGCCGGCTTTACGAATCAAATCGCTGCGAGCTTTGATGGGATTGAGATCGCTGGAGGTTCGAGGGTAGTTATCGTTGAGGTAAGAGACAGCACGCTTTATGTTTCGGAAGTGAATTTATCTTAACTTATGCAGCTGAAAGGGGAAATTTGATGCCAGAATATTTTGTTATACCGGCTATTGTAGTCGGGGTGCTTGTTGTACTTGGTCTTGCGTTCTGGGCGCGTTATAAAACAGTGAGTCCGGATGAGGCGATGCTTGTTACAGGATCATTTCTAGGTTCACGTAACGCCAGTACTGATGAGTCAGGCCGCAAAGTGAAAATCATTAGAGGCGGAGGCGCCTTTATTTTGCCCATATTTCAAAAGGCTGAATTTCTTTCCTTGCTGTCGCATAAGCTTGATGTGTCAACCCCGGAGGTGTATACCGAGCAAGGGGTGCCCGTTATGGCGGACGGCGTAGCCATTATTAAAATTGGCGGAGCCGTGGAGGATGTGGCGACAGCGGCAGAGCAGTTTTTGGGAAAACCGACTGAAGCGCTCAAAGGAGAGGCGCAGGAGGTTCTGGAAGGACACTTGCGAGCTATACTCGGCTCGATGACCGTGGAGGAGGTTTACCGAAACCGCGATAAGTTTGCGCAAGAAGTGCAGGGCGTTGCGGCTAAAGATTTGAAGAAGATGGGACTGCAAATCGTCTCCTTTACAATTAAAGACTTACGCGATAAGCACGGTTACTTAGATGCGCTCGGGAAGCCGAGAATTGCCGCGGTTAAGCGTGATGCGGAAATAGCAGAAGCCGAAGCGGTAAGGGATGCTAGGATTCAGAAAGCGCTCGCGGCGGAGGCGGGGCAGAAAGCGGAGCTCGTGCGCGACACCAATATCGCTGAAGCAGAGAAAGAGAAAGAGATGAAGGTTGCTTCATTTAAACGCGATCAGGATACGGCCAAAGCGGAAGCGGATCAGGCTTATTCGATTCAAGAAGCCCGTGCGAAGCAAAGTGTTGTCGAGGAGCAAATGAAAGTCGAGCTCGTGCGTAAGGAACGTGAAATAGATTTAGAAGCCAAGGAAATTTTGCGTCGTGAGAAGCAGTATGATGCGGAAGTGAAGAAAAAAGCCGATGCTGACCGTTATGCGGTTGAACAAGCGGCCGAAGCAAATAAAGCAAAGCAATTGCGTGAAGCTGATGCGCTGCAATACCGTATTGAAGCAGAAGCGAAGGCACATGCCGCACAGAAACGTTTGGACGGCTTGGCTGTTGCGGAAGCAGAAAGAGCGAAGGGAACGGCCGAAGCTGACGTTATACGTCTTCGCGGATTAGCGGAAGCGGAAGCGAAAGAGAAATTGGCGGAAGCCTTCGAGAAGTTTGGCGAAGCTGCCGTGCTTGATATCATTGTAAAAATGCTGCCTGAGCTTGCCGGGAAGGTTGCAGAACCTATCAGCAATATCGATAAGCTGACCGTCGTAGATACGGGTAATGGGGAAGGTGCTGCGCGGCTCAGCAATTATGTTACTTCTTTAATGTCTACCGCACCAGAAATGCTGAAGAGTGTATCTGGAATAGACGTAAATGCGCTGATCAAAGGCCTGACATCCAAAGCGGTGCAAGCGCAGGCGGGCAGCAACCGTCCAATAGATATCAACGCTGAACCTGCAACACCCAAATTGCCTGATCATTCATCCTAGGAGCATGATTTAAACATAAAAAAAACCTTGAACCAATTGGTCCAAGGTTTTTTGTTTATTAACGGCTGTAGAATTCGACGATTTGTTTCTCATCGATATCTTGGGAAAGCTCACCGCGGTCAGGCAGACGAAGGAATTTACCTTCCAAAGCTTGATCGTTGAACTCCAAGTAGTTCGGAAGGTGATGACGGCCTTCCATAGCTTCTTTAATTGTTCTCAGGCTGCGGCTGCGCTCGCGCAAACCGATTACATCGCCAAGAGATACGCTGTAAGAAGCGATATCCACTTTCTTGCCGTTTACTGTTACGTGACCATGTGATACCAACTGACGAGCTCCTGCACGTGAGTTGGAAAGGCCAAGGCGGTAAACGAGGTTGTCAAGACGGCTTTCAAGGAGGCCCATGAAGTTTTCACCGGCTTTACCTTTCATTTTTGCCGCTTTGTCAAACAAGTTGCGGAATTGTTTTTCGTTCAAACCGTACATGTGACGAAGCTTTTGTTTCTCTTGCAATTGAACGCCATAACCGCTCATTTTTTTGCGTTGGTTAGGGCCGTGTTGACCTGGTGGAAATGCGCGTTTTGCAAGTTCTTTACCTGTGCCGCTCAAAGAGATTCCAAGGCGACGGCTTAGTTTAAATTTAGGTCCTGTATAACGTGACATACGTAATATTAACTCCTTCATCAAATAAATTTGTGAATGGGGTTGTGTTTCGCCGAATACGTTCAACGTCCGAGCATGCTCGTCCCTGTGAGGCTAGTCAGCCGCTGGCCTACAGTGAACGTATTTCCTGAGGGTGACACAAAACCGTACGCCCATCTATTCATCAATAAATAATATATGAAATATATAGCCGTTGTCAAGGTTAGAACATGAATTTTAATGATAGGGAAAGAGCATCGAAAGTCCTATATTTTATGGACATCCTAGTGCAAATATCTTAAAAATGGAGTATGATGGTTGTAATATTAAGCGAAAATAGGAAGCTCATCTCCTTGGTTGACAGATGAAAGGGTTGGGGCTGCATGGTTGATAAAATAATTAGCAATTTTGCATATCGTCAAACAGCAACAATCGTGGATACATCAGCAGACTCACAACCGGTTTGGTTCATTAGTGAAGACATTAGCGATGCAGACGAGCCTATGCTAACCCCTTTGTTCCAAGACAGCTTTAATCAATGGGTAAATGAAGCGGCTGGATTAGCCTCATTCGAGGTTGGTGAATTTCTGCTATTCAATAAAGAAGCCATAGAAATCTCCTTCGCCGGTTCACAACAAAGAGAAGCGAACGAAAATGGCAAGGAGACGCTTAAAAGGCTTGTTCGCAGCGCAGTCAGCAATGGCGGGCCATGTATTGAAGAAACAGAAGACAAGTTTATCGCAGCCGTACCGATATGCAGGCGAAATGATGGCTCAGTTTTTTGCGTTCTTGCCTATATGTCCTCGACAGCAGCTCATACGGATCTTATAAATCTGCAAATTTGCGCCTTGCATTTTCGAAGTTGCTTTTACCATAAGTTCGAACAGATTTATGTCAAAGATTTGCTCTTGCAGCAGCATCGGGCAGAGAAAGACGCAAAAAGAAGAGATGCCTTATTTCAAGCAGCAAAGAGGCTGTATGATCAAATTGATGTGGCCTCGGTGATATCAGAATTGCTCCGCAGCTTAGAACAGCTTTATCCGAACTCAGAGGTACATTTGTATCTATCGCAAGATCACTTGAACGGAGATCCTCGCGTGAAACCGCTTGTTTTCAAAAATGCGGAACATGATCTTGTTGCGAAAGCTTTTTTGAACGGAAAGTCGGTGACTGAGCACGATCGCGATGGTTCACTGAGACTAGCGGTGCCAATGACCGGGAAACAAGCTGCTTATGGTGTTTTGTGCTTTTCGATTGGTCCAGGCCTATGGGATGAAGCAGATCTTCCCGCTTTTCTGATGCTGGCAGAGACTTCAGGTTCAGCCTTCGAGAACGCGAAACTGTACGAGCAATCCAATTTGCTAATTAATGAGCTTCGTCTTATCAATGAACTTACGAAGCGTTTGAACCAGTCACTTAAGCTCAAAGATATTTTTCAATTTGCCACCAGCGAGCTTTTGACGATATTCGATGCGGATTATTGCTGTGTTTTGCAGCTCCACAAAGAAAAAAATCAATTTATTGTCATGTCGAGCAATTTTCCTGGACTGACAAATGAGCAATTCTCGCCTGATTATGGTTTTTGCGGGATGGTTTATCGCACGCGTGAACCTTTAATCATATCTGATTATTGGCATACTCGCGTAGTTACCTCCATGCTAATGGACAATACGGCTTCAAGATCACTTATCGCGGCACCCATTATGGTGGATGGAGTGGTAGTAGGTGTTATTCTGGTCACACATAAGATGCCAAATTTCTTCTCGTACGAAAATTATAAATTGCTCCAAGTGATGAGCACTCATATTGGACTTGCGGTAACGAATGCTTCGCTCCATGCTGAAGTACGAAGGATGGTTATCACTGATATCTTGACCGGTCTGCACGCGCGTCATTACCTTAACGAACAAATTCAAAGACGTCAACGGAAGGATCCAATCGGATCTCTCATTCTTGTAGATATTGATCTGTTTAAACGGATAAACGATACGTACGGCCATCAGGTTGGTGATCGGATTCTCATTCAAGTGAGCGACATTGTAAGGAGCGCCATTCGTAATGGCGACATCGCTGCACGCTGGGGCGGTGAAGAGCTTGCCGTTTACCTGCCAGGCATAAGAGCAGAGCAAGCCTATCGAATCGCTGAGCGGATTAGACAGCATGTAGAGAAGGAGACGGATCCAGTCGTTACGGTATCCTGCGGGGTGTCTGAATGGACCTTCGAGGACGAGAAAATAAGCGTGGAATCGTTGTTTTATCGAGCTGACATGGCACTTTACGAAGCCAAGAACAACGGAAGAAACTGTATTTTCGTAGGCCAAAGCTAATCGGTCATTATTTTATCCGCTTAAAAAGAAAAGGATGCCAATTCAGGCATCCTTTTCTTTTTGTTTAAGATGGGAATAAGGAGCTGGCCCGATTGGGAGGATACTATTGAATAGGATGGACGGGGGGTAAAGTTATGAAGCTAAGGCATGCAGGGCAGGCAGCTGTTTTATTATTCGCATTTACGTTCTTCATGGCCGGCTGCGGAAATGTCGGTGATCAGCGTACGCCGGAGGAATGGCTTTCTTTATCTTATTCGGGTCTTGCCGCAACAGATCAATACGCTTTTACAGGATCAATGAGCATCAAGGCGGAGGATGGTTTGGCATTTAAACCTGAAACCTTCGAAGGTAAGGTCGTTGATCATCAGCAATTGACGCTGCAGACGAATAGTGAGGACCCTCTGCATTGGAATCCGGTACAGGTTCTTGAGGCGCTTAATCAATCAAACGAAAATGTGCGTATAGCGAGCAGTAGCGCTGAGCCGGAGACGATCACGCTGGTCATAAAGGAGTCTGCTGAGGTCTCTAAGGAAAGATGGAGAGAACGGCTTCTCAAGCAGCTTGATCAGCTTGGAGCAAATAGACCGGAAGAGAATCGTCCGTATCTCAAAGAATGGACAGAGGAATTTACGCGATCCCGCAATCAGTTAGAGGGTATGCTCGCTTCGCTGCAGGCAGATACGGAATATGAGCTGGTTATTGACCGTGATCGCATGCTTCCGTTGAAAATGGAGGAGAAGACCTCCTTTCATTACAAGAATGATCAAAAGCCCTATTCGGAAACGAGATACACCACGGTCCGCTTTCAGTCGTTCAATGGCGCATCGAGCGAGACTGTTCAGCAGAAGAGAAAACATGTTACGATAGATTAGTTCATGGTTGAAAGTGAGATGGAGCAGTAGTTTAGAAGGAGGGGTTATCTACATGCGCGATCCAAGATTGCAGAAGCTGGCTCAAAATTTAGTCGAATATTCAATCGATGTTCAGCCAGGTGAAAATGTTTTGCTTGACATGATTGGTTCCGACCGAGAATTGACAAAATGCCTCATAGAAGAGGTTGCTAAGCGAGGCGGCAGGCCTTTTGTAGAAACGAGTGATCGATCCGTTCTTCGCACCTTGCTGAAGCATGCCTCTAAGGAGCAAATGGAGCTTTGGTCAGAGCTTGATTTAGAACGGATGAAAAATATGCAAGGTTACATCGCCGTTCGTGCAGGAGACAATGTGAATGAGCTTGCAGGCGTGCCCGAAACGAATATGCGGCTATACGATCAAATTTACAGAAACCCCATACATACGGAGCAGCGCGTTAAAAAAACGAAATGGGTCGTTTTGCGTTACCCGAATGCATCGATGGCACAACTTGCCAATATGAGCACGGAAGCTTTTGAGGATTTCTATTTCGATGTATGCAACTTGGATTATTCCAAAATGGATAAAGCAATGGATCCGCTTCAGGCGCTTATGCAAAAAACGGATCGTGTCCGCATCGTTTCACCGGGTACGAATTTAAGCTTCTCAATTAAAAACATCGGAGCGAAAAAATGCTCAGGTCATCGCAATATCCCCGACGGCGAAGTGTTCTCGGCACCGGTTCGTAATTCTGTGCAGGGCAAGATTACTTACAACGCGCCGAGCGTCTATTCAGGCGTAACGTTTCAGAATATTGCGCTTACGTTTGAAAACGGGAAAATCGTGAAAGCAGAAAGCAATGACACGGCCCGTTTGAACGAGATTTTAGACATGGACGAGGGAGCTCGCTATATTGGAGAGTTTGCAATCGGCTTTAATCCGCATATTTTGCATCCCATGAATGATATTTTATTTGATGAGAAAATTGCGGGCAGCCTGCATTTTACGCCCGGCCAAGCTTATGAGGAAACGGATAACGGCAACAGGTCCGCAGTCCATTGGGATTTAGTGTTAATTCAGCGTCCCGAGTACGGCGGCGGAGAAATTTATTTCGATGATGTGCTTATTCGTAAAGATGGCGTTTTCGTAATTCCCGAGCTGGAAGGATTAAATGCAGAAAATCTAAAATAAGTAATGATTAATCATTGATTTCCTTTGTAATAAATGTAAAATAAAGCGTTTTTCATTTTGCCTCTTGCTGGATACTCTTTTTCAGGTTATCATGGTGACAAAGGTAAGCTTTACTAATTTAACTGGAGGGATTTCCCATGTCTAACAACGCAGCTATCGTAGAAATTTCCCAAACGGCTAGCCAATTCACTTCGTCCATCGTATTGCAAGCCGAGAGCAAATATATCGATGTAAAAAGCATCCTCGGACTCTTCACAACATTGGTAGGCGGACATGCGTACGAATTGCATGTACATGGTCCTGATGCTGAAGAAGCAAAAACAGCTATGGCTAATGTATTTGCTAAGCATAACCTGAACGTCAACGTTATTACGGATTAGTAGGATCATAAAGTTCCCAAATGAGCACCTCTTCATTCTTGAAGGGGTGCTTTTCTGTTTTGACCTTGTATAATCCCTCTTTTTCGTCTAATATAAAGGGTATAGAAGACGGCGGATACGCGCACAGGGGGGAAAACGATGTCTTCACCGGAAATTACGGTACAATTGCATGAGAAAGCGCTTCGTCTCCTTCAGGAAGATGCGAGTAAAATAGAAAAACTAATCGAAGTTCAGATGGAAAATTTGACTACACGTCAATGTCCACTGTACGAAGAAGTGCTGGATACGCAAATGTATGGATTCTCGCGAGAGGTTGACTTTGCTGTTCGCACAGGGCTCATTGCTGAGATGGCAGGCAAGGAAATAGTAAGTAGGCTAGAGAGAAATTTAGCTATGTTATACGAAGCGTTGGAAAAAAAAGAGTAGACTCCTAATGGAGACTACTCTTTTTTTTTGTTCACATCGGCTGACTATACAAGGTAGAAGGCAATGCCTAGGATGACATAAACCATTAAAAGCAGTACGCCTTCGTACCAGTTCGTCTGACCGTCACGCGATACGGATTTGGCGATAAAAACGGATACGCCTATTGCGGTCAATTCAATCGGCGTAAATACGATATCCATCGTGTTGCCGAAGAACGCACTGATGAGGATGAGCACGGGCGCTACGAACAATGCGATCTGCAGACTACTCCCGATGGCAATCTCGACGGCCGCGCCGATCTTATTTTTCATTGCCAATATGACAGCCGCACTATGCTCTGCGGCATTACCGACAATCGCGATGACAAATGCACCTATAAACAGCTCAGACAGTCCAAATTGCGCGCTGAACGCGTCAAGGGTATGTACGAGCCATTCACTCACAAAAGCCACCATAACGGTTGCCAGAAGAAGGAAGGAAATGGACTTCCCTTTGGACCAAGCTGGCTCCTCGCCGTGATCGGCGTTCATAACCTCATCAGAAAGCATATCCTTGTGGGTAACCATGGAGAATAAAAGCCACAAGATATAAGAGACAATCAGGATACCAGCAACCGCAAGACTCAGAAACTGATCTTTTTCAATCGTAAACTTCTCAGAGATGACGAATACGGCTGGCACAAACAGTCCGATGACGGCCATGACCATAAGCGTAGAGTTATGATCCGCCAGACGATTATTAAAGCGCTGCTCCTTGTACTTCAGTCCGCCAAGCAAAATACTTAATCCAAGTACGAGTAAAAGATTTCCGATAATCGCGCCCGTCAAGCTCGCCTTCACCATGGCGAATTGCTGCTCTTTTATCAGAAATATTGCGATAATGAGCTCTGCGGCGTTGCCGAAGGTTGCATTTAGAAAACCGCCAAGCCGTTGTCCGGCATAATGTGCGACACTCTCGGTAGCTTTACCGAGGAAGCCAGCCACAAAGATTATGGCGATCGCTGAAATGACGAACTGCAGCGTGTTGTTCCAATGGGCGAAATGCCCGATCGCACTAAGCAAAAACATAGTAATTAACCCGGAGAAAAACATTTTTTGGTTCATTCTGAACACCTCTTCACGATATGCTGAAAACTTGATAATACTATAGCGGAAATCAACACTCATGTAAACTTTACCAAATGACAAATATTTTACTGTAAATGTATTCTGAAATAGTAGGGTAATTAAGGAAATTTATTTCGATAAAGATAAAGTGCATTAACAAAAGCTTTTTACGTCTCTACTTTGCTGTGATTATGTCCGTCTGCTATAATAAACCTATATGGCAAAATGAGGAGTGAGTCACATGACCGAAGAACTTCAAACAGGTCTTATCCGAATCTCTGATGATGTAGTAGCAACGATAGCTGGACTCGCAGCACTTGAAACACCAGGCATAGCGGCAATGTCAGGCGGCATTTCCGAGGGACTCGCTAAACGGTTGAGTGGAAAGAATGTGCAAAAGGGCGTTTCTGTTGAAGTAGGGACCACAGAGGCTGCGATTGATCTCCGTATCATCGTGCACTATGGTATTCCGATTCAAGAGGTTTGCCGTCAGCTTCAGCTAAACGTGCGTGAATCTGTTGAAAACATGACCGGCCTGCATGTCGTGGAAGTGAACGTGAAAGTGGAAGGTGTCGCCTTCAAAGAAGAAGAAATCGATGATTCGCAGCAGCAGCGCTTGAAGTAGACTAAAGCTTATATGCTTGCAACAAAAAGGACCTCCTACAAAGAAGAGGTCCTTTTTGTTGCAGCTGTGGTTCTGCTATTATTGGCAGTATTCGAGCTTTTATTGTCAGCTTTGTTTGATTCTCTGGATACGCTTAACAGGACCCCCATACACATAAGACAAACGAGCAGCGATGAGCCGCCGTAGCTTATGAAAGGGAGGGTAACGCCTGTCATGGGTATGGCCTTCGTAACTCCGCCAATGTTAATAAAAGCTTGTGTCGCGATCAAGCCGACGATGCCGACACCAACAATGGTGCCATATTGATCGGGACAACGCAAAGCCACAATGAGACCGCGCCACAGAAATAGTAAATAAAAGAGCAGGAAAATCGAGCTGCCGATGAAGCCGAACTCTTCGCCAATGATCGAAAAAATAAAATCATTGTAGGCATATTTCAAATAATGCAGTTTCTGCACGCTCTCACCAAAGCCAGCCCCGGTTATACCGCCATGCCCGAGTGCTTGCAAAGAGGATACCATTTGCCATCCTGTGCCTTGCGCATCGGCAAGAGGATCGGTGAAGGCTGTGAATCGGTCGATCCGGTATTGCCATCCTTCAGGATTAGCTGCCATCCAGATTCCGATGACAGCCGCTGCAAGCAAAGCTAATGCGGAACCGGCTAAAAATAGATGCTTTAAATTCGCGCCTCCCGCCAAGATCATGATGGCTGCACACGTGGCTATTACCAAGCATGAGCCGAGATCGGGCTGCATCATGATCAGAGCGCATATAAAGCCGACAATGACAATGACAGGCATAAGGCCTTTTTTGAAATCGCGAAACTTCTCTTCCTTCTTGGAAATTAATGCGCCAAGGTACAAAATGAGTGCGAGCTTAGCAGGTTCAGTCGGTTGAATACCTAGTGAACCGATACCAAACCAGCTTCTAGCACCATTAATGGACTCGCTCACAAAAGGAACGAGAATGAGCATAATGATGACAGGAATAAATAAAAGCATGAATGCTTTCTTATACACTTGATACCTCATGTTCATCATGAACAGCATAATCAAAGTACCAAGGCCAGCCCACATGAACTGGCGCTTAATAAAGTACAGTGAATCATCAAAGGATACTTTAGCGACGCTCGAGCTTGCGCTGAACACCATTACAAGTCCAAAGCCTAAGAGCAGAAGAGTCAAAATGAGAAGCAGAAAGTCCGGTCTTCCTCGGCTGCCGTTCTGCGTGGCTTTCATGTGCCCACCGTTACGCTAGCAGTTGTTTCAATTGCTGTAGTCGTTGCGTAGCCGTGTTCATGATTGGCTGAGGGACCGGAGATTCATATTCAAGGCCATGCGGGAAAGTGGAGCGTCCGATGTAGACGGATTCAATAATAAGCACGGCATGCGGCGATTCAAGCTTGCCTTCGATTGCGCGTGTAGTAATTCTCAAGTAGTAATCGGAGCCGCTCGCGCGATCCTCTAGTTTCAAGTCGTATGTAGCGCGATAATATTCCCATTGCCAACGGACAAAGCCGACTTTTTCAGCAGATTCGTCTAAATGGTCAAGTTCGCTTTTAACACCGTTTAAGCCGGTATTTTCAATAATCATGGTAGTTCCTCCCAAAGGTTTTGTGAAGCAAAACTGACTTCGCAAGCATATGCTTCCAATTCAAAAGACAGAGTTGTACATTCTTTCTCATGATAGTATGTTTCCCCAGCAAGCGCAACCCTTACTCCCTTCTCTAAGAGCGCTCAAAAGTGACATTTTGAAGAAATGTACGGTACGGGCGGATTCCATGCGACGTATGCTTCCTTAATAAGGCTTATTTCTGGTAAACTAGATGAAATGACTCTTGCGTTTGAAAGAGGAGACTTTCGGGAGAGAGCGACGCGCTGCCGAAGGATAGTCTGGCTAGCGTTAATTCGTTTCAGAAAATGTTAGGAGGTTTGCGATTTGCAGACAGAGGATATCGTAGATCTTGCATTACAGCAGTTGTTTCCAAAAATGATTAAGTGGCGCAGGCATCTCCACCAATATCCGGAGCTATCGTTCCATGAACGTGTAACGTCAAGCTGGATTGCCAGCCAATTAAGCGAACTCGGTATTGAAGTGCGGACCGGAATTGGCGGTCATGGAATCATTGCAGTTATAAACGGCGATTTGCCGGGTCCGATTATTGCGTTAAGGGCGGATATCGATGCTCTGCCAATACAGGATGAGAAAAAATGCGAGTACGCTTCCAAGGTGCCGAACGTTATGCATGCATGCGGTCACGATGCTCATACGGCTACGATGCTTGGAATCGCAACCTATTATGCTGCTAATCGGGCGGGGCTTAGCGGTGAACGCAGGTTATTGTTCCAGCCAGCAGAGGAAGTCACGCCTGGCGGCGCAAAGCCAATGATTGAGGATGGCGCGCTTGATGGCGTAGATGTCATCTATGGCGTACATTTATGGACACCGCTCGACTATGGGTTAGTTGCGTCCAAGCCTGGACCATTCATGGCTGCTGCGGATGAGTTCGTCATCGATATTATTGGGCGGGGCGGTCACGGAGGATTGCCGCATCAAGCCGTTGATGCTATCCTGATCGGCACGGATCTTGTTCAATCCGTACAGTCGATTGTCAGCCGAAATGTGAACCCGCTTCACCCGGCTGTCGTAACGATCGGTTCATTCCAAGCAGGAACTACAAACAACGTGATTGCGGAGCGCTGCCGACTTAAGGGAACAGTCAGATCGTTTGACGAGAAGACAAGAATGATGATCCACGTTCGATTGGAGTCGCTGGTGACGCATGTCTGCCAAATGCACGGCGCTGCGTTCGACTATCAAATGAGAATCGGATATCCGCCAGTCGTGAATGACGAAGAGGAAGCTGCACGATTCTTTAAGGTTGGAGAGTCGTTGTTTGGCGGATCTGCCGTTGTTAGCTCAGAGGCGATTACCGTTGCTGAGGATTTCTCGTATTATTTGGAGAAAGTACCCGGCTGCTTTATGTTCGTTGGAGCGGGCAATGAGAGCAGCGGCGCGACTTATGCCCATCATCATCCGAAGTTCGATATCGATGAGAAAGCGATGCAGCGTGCAGCTAGGCTTCTGATTGAAATGGCCGAGGATTACGCAAGCAGCAAGGGGTCAAAGGTTTAAGCGCAGCTGTTCGAGTATTGAAATGAATATAGGAATAAAAGGATCATTGATTATGAGTATCTAACAAAAAATGCTGCCCTTTGCGATTCTGATCGCAATCGGGCAGCATTTTTTTTGTTATGGAAGTCTTTTCGCTAATTATCCTCCCAGACGGATACTAGCTCGTTATATTGATTGTAAAGCTCAGCAGGATCGGACTGCTTGTTGTTCCAGATATTTGTTGCTCCCCATTGGAGCAAGTCCAAATTCGAGCTGATTGTCTCATCGGCAGAGGAGATGAGCACCTTTTGCTGCGCGTCCAAAACGTACGCCCCAAACGGATAGGTTTGATTGCCGCGGACACTAATAAGCTTCCAGCCATTTATGTCGATGGCTTCATTGGTCGTATTCGTTATGGTAACAAGCTCAGCTTGTTTGTCTACCTCGATAATAATGCCGCTTCTTGCTGCTTTCTTAACGGGGAATTCGGTATGATTGCTTTCAGAAACGATGCTCCACAGACCCTTTTTTGCTTGCTTGGCTTGCTGCTCAAGCTGTTTGTATGCGTTTTCCATCTTGACGTTAGGTTCAACGATAAGAACCTTCGCAAGTCCATTTTCCAGCAGCAGCTCGTTCAGTATCCGGCCATCCTTAAGCTCCACAATAGCTAACATGCGCTCGAATCGATCCTTCTGCTCCTTGTCAAAGGTAAGCCTTATCTCTTGTGATTCGGATAAAAGCTCTTGCGTAAAATCAGAAGCCTCGGGACCAAAAGCCTCAGGCTCGCTGTTTGGGCTTTGGATTTCCGGCGTATCCACATAAAGCAGTCGAACCGTCGTTTCATCGGAACCAGTCTTGATTTTGAAGGTATCTCCATCAATAAAGCCTGTTACTTGATACCATTGGTTCGTTTGAATTACGTTCGAGGAAAGCTCGGAAATGGCCGAGCAGCCGGCTAGCGGCATGCAAATGAGCATGAGGAGAATGATTATAATTCTTTTCATAGATGTGGTACCTCCAGCCCAAAATGCGGTCATAATAAGAACTTCTTATTACTATAACACATTTCGCATTATAAAATCGCGCGGATATTGCAGCTATTCAAGCATAAAAAAGTGTTAATTTTTGCATACTGTCTAGAGGAGCATTCTGTCCGGAACAGTGCGAACGTTGAAGATTTGCTTACAAACCTTAGGAATATGCTTACGATACAGGTTTGTTCCACAAACCTTAGGTTTATGCTTACGAAGCAGGTTTGTGAAACAAACCTTGGATTATGCTTACGATGCGGGTTTGTTCCACAAACCTTGAAGGAGGAGAATGATGCACGATCTTATGGATAGACCAGTAATTGTTCAATCGGATCTATTGGTGCTGCTTGATGAGCGCAAGCCGGATGCAAAGCAAGCTAGAGAGAAGCTCGTTCTCTTCATGGATGCCGTTCGGAGAGCAGGAGCTATCCATACTTACCGAATGACACCATTAACGCTATGGAATGCAGCGGCAACCGGAATATCAGCGGATGATATCGTGGGCTGGCTTACCGCATACAGCCGATATGAGCTGCCTTTTCAGGCAGAAGCCCGAATTAGGAAGCTGGTCGGCAGGTATGGCAAGCTTTGGTTGTCGAACGATTCTGATAGTCTGATTTTACACGGTGATGAAATGATTATGGACGAGCTGTCCGGGCTGGCAAGTATTATGGACCATGTATCTGTTCGTTTGACACGCGGATCGTGGAAACTTAATGAAGAATGCCGCGGCTCATTGAAACAGGAGCTCACACGTCTTGGATACCCTGTGATTGATTTGGCTGGCTATCATGCCGGCGAGGCACTTGAGGTTGAGCTTAGAAAACGTACGCTACGGGATCGTCTGTTTGAATTAAGGGACTATCAGCAATCAGCGGTAGAGCATTTCTATAAGGAAGGAACCGTTCAAGGGGGCAGCGGAGTAATCGTATTGCCCTGCGGAGCGGGTAAAACCATTGTCGGCATTGCGGCATTGGCGCGTTTGGGCAGGGCGACGCTCATTCTTACGTCAAATTCTACTTCAGTTAAACAATGGAAGGATGAACTGCTGGACAAAACATCCTTGCAGGATTCTGATGTTGGACAATATTGCGGTACGTTGAAGCAGGTACGTCCGGTTACGGTAGCTACCTACAATATTTTGACGCATCGAAAATCAAAGGATATGCCGTTCACGCACATGAAGCTGTTCACTGAACGGGATTGGGGTCTTATTATTTATGATGAAGTGCATTTACTTCCGGCACCTGTGTTTCGAATGACGGCCGACATACAGGCTACAAGACGGCTGGGCTTAACCGCAACGCTCGTACGAGAAGATGGCTGCGCAGAGGATGTGTATTCCTTGATCGGACCTAAACAATTTGACATGCAATGGAAAACTGCAGAAGCCAGCTCTCATATTGCGGCTGTGTCCTGTACGGAAATAAAAGTACCTCTACATAAAAATATGTCAGCTTTGTATGCGCAGGCAAGTGCTAGAGCCAAGCTTCGCATGGCTGCTGAAAATCCCGAAAAATATGCGATCGTGAAGCAGCTGCTGCAGGAGCATGAGGGTAAACCTACTCTGATTATTGGACAGTATTTGAATCAGCTGAACGAGCTGTCGGCAAAGTTACAGGTACCATTGCTTACAGGCGAAGTGCCTCAACAGGAGAGGCAAAAGTTGTATGACCGCTTTAAAAAAGGAGATCTATCCGTGCTTATCGTATCGAAGGTAGCGAATTTTGCCGTTGATTTACCTGATGCGGCTGTCGCGATCCAGCTGTCCGGCAGCTTCGGCTCCCGGCAGGAAGAGGCGCAGCGGATCGGAAGATTGTTAAGACCGAAGAGCGGAAACAATCAAGCCTGGTTTTATACGATTGTAACGGACCAAACAAAAGAAACGGAATTTGCGATGAAAAGGCAGCTGTTCATGCTCGAACAAGGCTACCATTATGAGAGGGTTAGCGTTCCTTGCGACGAGGACAAGCATGAGGAGGCTGCAGCTCTATGAGAATAAAACAGCTGCTTGGTAAGCTTTCCTCTGAACGAATGGAAAGTTTTATGCAAGCATCAGTGTGGCATTCAGCGCGTAATAAGGGGCTTACTTGGGAGCAAGCAGCCGTAGATCACGAGAGTATCCAAGAAGCGGCTGCAAGACTGACGCCGCATGCTTCTGAAGTGATAAAAGAATTTGCACGTCATTTCGCAGCCGTCCCAATCGAAGGCGAACAGCTAATTCGGAAGCTGCGAAAGTGCACCTCTTTATCCGGCGCGGAATGTCAGCTTGGAGTCGCTGAGCTGGCAGATGCGGGCATCTTATTCTCCGTACAAAAAATATGGGGAGAGAACCTTTATTTTTTACCAGTGGAATGCTTCATTGGTTGGCAAAAGGTATTTTTCCCATACAAACCCGAGCAGCTAACATCCTTTGAGCGGGAAAGACTAATGAATGGGGCTATGCGTCCCTTTTGTCGGCCTTTTAGCAGGCAGCTCCTTAGCGCATTCGCTGTACTAGGGCTAAGCGGATTAGGACTTACATTGAACGGTACGCTTCCCAAAAAAACAGTGAGCAAGCTGATTCAGTCAGTTGATTTAGATGAGCGTTGGTTAAAATCATTCGAATTAAAATGGTCTCATGCCGATGCTTATCCTTTGCAAGCAGCCTTCATTCTGGAAGCGGCATCCGCACTTGGTTTGCTCACGGTTGTAAAAGGATCACTCAAGTGGAACGAAGCCATGCTCCACCAATGGCTTAAGCTCGAAAACGCTGCGCGGGAAATACAAATAATGGACTGGTGTTTAGCACTGCTGCTGCCATCAGGGATTGGTAATGCTCATATGGCTGCGTCCATGATGGGCCTGCAGTCGGGGCAATGGCATTCAAAGAGCAGCATAGATTTATGGTTCGTTGATCTACATCCTGCCGCACCTTCAGGCAATGAAGCTAGCGGCCAAAGCGTCTCTGCTAGTAGCAACTGGTGTGAATTATGGCATAGCATGGGCTGGATTGACCTTGTCGATTGCGAGCATGCGAATGGAAAAGAGCTTTTCTTCAGATGGAATTCAGCTGTGCCTTGGCATGATCGGGAGCAGGAGCGAGCAACGGAGCATCCATCTTATGTTACTGTCCAGCCTAACGGAGAAATGATCGTAGAGTCAGAGTGCCCATTTTGGATACGGTGGGAGCTGGAACTGCTTGCGGAACGGAAATCGGATGAGCAGGTTACGGTTTATCAGCTGGAAGCCGCCGCAGTTTCCCGGGCTTTGGAGCAGGGAAGAACGCTTGCGTCTATTCAAAGCTTTCTTCGGGAGGCTTCTGGTGCGCCGATGCTGCCGTCCACTGTAGAGGTTTTACTGGATGCATGGACAAGCCGTGCTTGTCGTACTTCTTTTGCAGAGGTGGCCCTGCTTCGTTGTGATAACGCTGAGATGGCTGCGATTATTGAGAGTGATGTGAAAATTGCGCCATTTCTGAAGCAAAAGCTTGGTTCCTTAGATTTTATAGTTGAACAAGGACAAATCAGCGAAATCAGACGTTTGCTGCAAAAAGCCGGCTACCCTGCACGTAAATCGGTTGAATCCGAATCCTCGCGAGATGAGAACGCAGCCATCTCATTCCCAATATTTAATAGGGAACAGGGCCATCAGAATGAACAGCAGACAATTGAAGGAACGATTACAGAACCATCTTATTTTATTTATGAAGCATTTCCCCTTCATCATTTTGAGCTCAATAATCAAGTTGGGAAGGAAAAGCTTCAATCCTGGTCACAGCGGGAGCGAGTACCTTCCATGTGGATAAAGCAGCTCCGTACGTATCACCATTCCACAAGAAGAGAACTCATTGAGCAGGCTCTGCAATGGCAAACTCCGATTCAACTGCGCATGGAGCAGGGGCTTCGTTCATTCGTGCCTGAGAAGCTTGAGCTTCAGGACGAAGGATGGGCCGTCGTCGGATTGCTTCGTGATGATCCGCAGCCACAAACAATCCGGCTCACTCCGGATATGTGGGAAGAAATGCGCCTCATCATTCCAGGTCAAGAAAGCCCAATATAATCTCTATCAATTGGTAAAGCGAATATGATATGATACTCTTGAATGAAGCAATTGAAATGAGGTGGATGAATGCCAACTGCTGAAGGTTTAACGGCTATTCAGTTGGAGCAACCGCAAGGCGGCGTTTCTTCTCTCGATATGGCGTCGCTGCTGCTCTGTGCCTATGAACTAGGAGATTGGATTAATCAATCGGCGGAAGTAGCCGATTATCTATATTGGAAGAATGCTGTGAGCGAGGACGATGAAGTCAAGCAAATGACGAAGCGTTTCGCGAAGGCGAAGGAACTGTTTGTCGAATGTGAGCGATTTGGTCGCTTTCATCCGGATTATAACGAAGCAAAGGACAAAGTGAAGCAGATCGAGCGGGAGCTGAGCGGTATCGAAAGCGTTCGTCGCTTTAAACTTGCCGAGCAGGCCGTAGATGAAATGCTCTATGATGTTTCTCGCACGATCGCGGAGTCCGTTTCGGACAATATTAAAGTGCCTGGCAATGAAAAGGCTGCGGGCGGCGGCAGCTGTGGAAGCGGCGGCTCATGCAGCTGCGGAAGCGGCGGATGCAGCTAAGTTAGATGCTAGGTACGGTTAAGGGCATGTTTACGAAGCAGGTTTGCAGAGCAAACCTCAGCATAGGCTTATGAGTCAGGTTTGTTGAGCAAACCTTTTAGGAGGGAAAAGATGCTACCGGAACGAACGGGTTATATCGTATGGGTAAGTGATTTGAAAGCGGCGCGATCACTGGAGAGGTTCGGGACGGTTCATTATATGTCACGCAAGATGCATTACGTCGTGATGTATATGAATGCGGAACGCTCTGAAGAGGCTGTGCGGCAGATGGGTAAGCTTTCTTACGTTCGCAAGATAGAACGTTCGTACCGCAATGAAATCAAAACCGAATACAGCAAAGACAGTGAAGATAAAACAAGGTTTTACAGCCTGTAAGCAGGTTAAGCGGCTGATACTTTCTATCTTCATTTCGTAATCGTATATATGCGCATGAAAAAAAGACGCTTCTCCGTGTCGATTAACGCCGAGAAGTGTCTTTTTTTACAACGAATTATCCAATAACTTACAAAAATGGTCGTACTTTAATTTATTGTTGTAATCTCGGACAATCATGATAGAATGGAATTAAATTCATAGTATAAAAGCCCTGGGTCCTAGGAAGGAGTAAGATGCGCAGTGAAAGATAAAATGACGAGAAGATGGAGTACATATGAGTCGTTTTATATTGATCTAGGTGATAAGAAAGTAGCGGATATCGTCATCACAAACCATGCCAAAAGCCGTTGGCTGGACCGGATTGAAAGTGAGAAAACCGGGTTTGAAGATATTGCTGAATTTCTATGGGAATGCTTAAAGCAGGGACGCATCGAGCCGTACTATCGCAACGAGCAAGATGTTTATTTAATTGATGACGATCTGGTCTTTGTTGCTGAATTTGCTGAATCACTGACGGAAACGGATATTACAGGAGTTCCCTTACATAAAATGATCATAGTAACCTTCCTTGGACGAATGTCTGAGACCATTGAGCTTAGAGACCTAAAGTCCTATTATTCATGGCTTCGTCATTCTAGGCGAATGACTCTCGTTAAGAGCAGCAGAAAACGCAAATAAGGCATTATAACTATATAAACAGTATCTGAGCATGCAATCCAAAAAAGATTGCATGCTTTTTTTGTTGAGGTTGTAAGAATCCGTACAAGGTTTGTAGTATAATAAGCACCAGAAGAAAGGATGATCGATCATGGCGCTTAATTTTCATCAGCTTCACATTTTCTGCACGGTTGCAGAACGTGGCAGTTTCTCCGCTGCGGCGCAATCTTTACATATGACTCAGCCTGCCGTAACGATGCAAGTACAGTCGTTGGAAGATTATTTTGGCACAAAGCTGCTTCAGCGGTCTACGAAACGAATCGAGCTGACGGAAGCGGGAAGGGCATTAATGCCTTACGCCCAGCGCAGCATCGATTTAATCAGAGATACAGATCAGGCGATGTCTGCGTTCACAAAACAATTAAAGGGCCGATTGCAGCTCGGTTCCAGCTTGACGATAGGGGAGTATATTTTACCGCGGCTGCTAGGACCGTTCGGGCAGGAATATCCGCATATCTCAATAAGCATGAAAGTTATGAATACATCACAAATAATGGAAGATATTTTAAACCATCAGCTTAATTTTGGATTGATCGAGGCTCCGGTTAACCATCCTGACATGCATATGGAAGCCGTCATGAACGATGAACTCAGGCTCATCGTATCCAAATCACATCCGCTAGCAGACCGTGCTTCTGTTACCTTAGAGGAAGCGATGGCCTTCCCGTTCGTCCTGCGCGAGCAGGGCTCGGGAACTAGGCTTGTGATGGAGGAGCAGCTTAGAAATAAAAATATAGATCCTGCTTCTATGAAAATCGTCATGGAGCTCGGCAGCACAGGCGCCGTGAAATCGGCTGTTGAAGCCGGCTTAGGCATATCGTTTGTCTCGTCCTCATCCGTTAAGCATGAGGTTGCGCTCGATTTAATAAGAATGATCAAGGTATCAGACTCGAAGTTCCAGCGGCAGTTCTATTCGATCTATCTGAAATCGGCTATATTGCCGATATCCGCCGTAACATTCTTGTCGTTTTTGAGAGAGAGGGATTTGCAGCAATGGCTCTAGCGCACGGACTTGCTGATCTGCATACACACACGACTGCATCGGATGGCATGCACAGCCCTGCTGATAACGTCAAGTTGGCAAAAGAAGCTGGACTTTCCGCGATTGCGATCACTGATCATGATACGGTCACGGGAGTAGCAGAAGCGCTGTTAGAAGGCGAGAAACTCGGTATTATTGTTGTGCCTGGAGTTGAGGTGAGTACGGTTGCTGCCGGTACGGATATACATATTCTAGGTTATTACACGAATAACGACGACGAAAAATGGCTCTCGAGACTCGCAAGCTTGCGCGGTGTAAGAGATCAACGAAATGAAATGATTGTCGACAAGCTGAATGAGCTGGGTATATCCCTAACGATGGATGATGTGCTTGCGGCCGCTCATGGAGACCGTACGATAGATTCATTAAGGTCGGCTGCCGTCAGCATCGGTCGTCCGCATATTGCTGCGGCGCTTATCCACAAAGGTGCCGTATCGAATATGAAGGAAGCCTTTGACCGTTATTTAGCTGCGGGTGCCGCGGCTTATGTCAATCCACCAAGGCTGAACCCGTTTGAGGCGATTGACTGGATTCAGGAAGCTGGAGGCACAAGCGTTATTGCGCATCCTGGATTATACAACAACGATTCTTTAGTGGAAGAGATCATACGCTACGGCGCCCAGGGCATTGAGGTGTATCATTCCGATCATGGACAAGAGGAAGAGCGCAGATATGCGGAGCTTGCAGCCAGCTATCAATTGATAGCTACGGGGGGATCGGATTTTCATGGCTCGCGGCAGGGTGTTGTTTTTCATGGTGCAGTAGGCAGTCGTACGGTAAGTATTGACGTACTGCAGGCGCTTCTGCCTTCATGGAGGAGAGCTCGGAATGACATCTAGGCTTTATACAATTAAGGAAGCATCTCTGCGTACAGGCGTATCCACACAGCTTATTCGCAAATGGGAAGAGCGATACGAAGCCGTAAAACCTGAGAGAATGACGAATGGCTATCGCAGTTATTCGAAACAGGATATCGATACGCTGCTCTGGCTGAAAGGACAGGTTGATGAAGGCGTTCCGATCGGAATGGCTGTTCTGGAATGGAAAAACGGCCTTGAAGCAGCTGCCGCGGAAGCGGATGTAGGGAGTAGGGATACTGCTGGACAGCATCATACGGGACGGCAGCAAGAGCTTTATATACCGGTTTCTCCGGATTGGAGCAAGCCGATAGATTACCTGCTGCAATGCTTTATGCATTTGGATCTTAGCAATGCGCAGCGATTTTACGAGCAGCTGCTCACCATGTATCATTTGGAGCATCTTCTTTTAAATATTTTAGAACCGACGCTTGTTGAGCTAGGAGAGCGCTTAGAGCGTGGAGACATATCAGAGTACCAAGAGCATTTCGGGAGCCATTTCATTCGTGATAAAGTGCTAGCGATTCGCAGCTTGTTTCGGCCTAACAACGATAGCCCGCTGCTGGTGACGGCATGCGGTCCGGGCGAGCGCCATGAGCTCGGTATTCTGTTCATTGGTTTTTTTGCACAGCAGGAGGGCTTCCGCGTAGTCTACCTCGGGAGCTGGCCTTCAGAAAAAGGGATTTTCGATTGTTTGGGTGAGGTAAAGCCGGCCGCCTTTACGTTCAGCTTTTCCACCGCGGAGCGTTTGGAGTCAGCGCAAGCATTCTTGCTTAAGCTTGACCGAATGATTCAAGAGAGTCAGTTAACGACTAAAGTGTTTATTGGTGGAAGAGCGGTTTATGAAGATGGATTACTGTCCGGAGCAGAGCATGTGTTTCTGGTTACGGGGGATGGCAAGCGCTGCATCGAAAAAATAAAAACACGGCTTCTTATTCCTTAAGAATAAGAAGCCGTGTTTTTGCTTTTGAGAGAAGTGTTTCAGAAAACTTCGGGTCTATTTCATCACGCAAGCAAGCGATTTTATCCGCTGCTCGTCCGGTGTAATATACAATGTTTTCTGGTTGTCATAGATAACGAAACCGGGCTTAGCGCCGCTAGGCTTACGGACATGTCGTATGGTCGTATAATCGACTGGTATGGAGCTGGAATCGCGAGCCTGGCTGTAATGGGCAGAAAGCATGGCTGCCTCCTCAAGCGTAGCGTTTCCAAAGTCTCCGCCCCGTATGACGACATGTGAGCCTGGAATATCCTTTGTATGCAGCCATGTATCTGAAGGCGACGCAAGCCGATTCGTCAAATACTCGTTTTGTGTGTTGTTTTTGCCGACATAGATCGTGGCCCCCTCGGAGGATGTGTAACAAAGCAAGGAAGGCTTGAGCGTTTTTTTCTTTTTTGGTCCACGCCGGCCGCGCTCTTTCATGTAGCCCTGCTCCACTAGCTCATCACGAATCTCCCCGATATCGCCAAGAGAAGCGTTATCGACCTGCTGCAGCAAGGATTCAAAATATTGAATTTCAGTACGTGCGATGTCCATCTGCTCAGCGACGATGGACAAGCTGTTTTTGTGTTTAGTATAACGCCGGAAATAGCGCTGGGCATTGTCTGAAGGCGTCAGATGCGGATCAAGCTCAATGGTAACCGAACTTTGTTCTTCATCATAAAAGTTGATTAGCTCAATGGAAGTATCCCCGCGCTTCATTTGATGCATGTAAGCGGTGAGGAGCTCGCCGAGTACTCTGTATTTCTCAGCATCCTTGGCTTCTACGAGCGTATCCTCAAGCTTTTTAATTTTTGTGATGTTTTTTGCTTTCTCATTTTGAACGAATCGGATGAGATCTGCTGCACGTTGTTTTACGGTATCGCGCTCGGCTTTATTGCCGTAAAAGCCTTCAAGACAAGCGCTGACATCCGCGAAAAATTCGGCTTCACCCTCGATATGCGTAAGCTCCGTAACAGAGAAAAAAGATTTTCCGGTGTCCGGATTTGTTTTGATCATAGGCGTGTACTGCTCACTGTTCACTTGCTGGATAAAGCTGGAGAAGCTGCTCCATGCCTGTTCCAAGCTTTGTGGTAAGCCTTCTTCTAATGATTCTGCGCCAGCCTGTGCGCGGTATACTAGCTCCTTCGCGAGTAAGGGGCTGAAGCCGCTCAACTTATCAACTAGTCTTTTATGCATAGGCGAAGTTTCATCCGTATCGCTCAGCGCATTCAAAAACGCCTGTTCGGTATCAAGTGCCAGCGGATCAATCTTTCCTTGCTCTGGAGGCGGAGCGTAGCTGCTGCCAGGCAATACGATACGGTGGCTGCTGATGGCAGGTGTAACATGATGAATACCGTCAAGAATCATCCCAGTAGCTTTGTCCATCAAAATAATATTGCTGTGGCGGCCCATAATCTCGATAACAATCGTTTTGTTCGACAAATCGCCGAGCTCGTCCCGATGCTTGACTTCGATATGGATAATACGCTCTCGCCCGATTTGTCTAATGGACTCAATGACGCCACCCTCGCAATGCTTCCGAAGCAGCATGCAGAACATAGGAGCTTCCATCGGATTGACGTAAGTGCCTGTTGTCCAGTGGACGCGGGGATAGGTGGGGTTAGCAGATAGAAGCAGCTTGCCCTGCATGCCGCCGCCCCGAATGCTGAAAATGAGTTCATGATTGGTAGGCTGATGAATTTTATGTATACGCGCGCCAACGCAGCGCTGCAGGTCTTGCGTAATTGCATGGGTGACGATACCGTCTAATGCCATGGTGTGTGTTCCTCGCTTCCTTGGTCTGTCTTTCTCTATCATGCCATAGTTGAGCCAAAAACTTAAGTCCTTTAAGGGATATTTTATGGGCTGTCCGAATACATTTACCCTAGAAGGCTGTCCGAAGGGCTGGCGTCGTGTCTGCTTGGCTCGGCATATTACGGGAGGGAGTTATACCATGGAACAAATGAAATGGCATCAAATGGGGACAAGTGAGCTGGTTGACAAATTAGTCAGCTCCCCGGTTCAAGGGCTGACGACGTCGGAAGCGGCGCAGCGGCTGGAGAAGAACGGACGTAACGAATTGACGGAGGGCAAACGCGTTTCGCCGATTTTGTTGTTCCTCAATCAATTTAAAGATTTTATGGTGCTTGTACTAATGGGCGCGACTTTAATTTCAGGCTTGTTGGGCGAATATTTGGACGCCATTACGATTGTTGCAATTATTTGTATTAATGCGGTCCTCGGCTTCGTGCAGGAATTTCGGGCGGAACGCTCCTTGCGGGCGCTTAAAGAGCTCTCTGCGCCAACGGCCAAGGTTTTCAGGGGCGGAGAGCTGTTGACCGTTCCTGCCAAAGAGCTGGTTGCAGGCGATCTTATTTATTTGGAGAGCGGGGACCGGATACCGGCAGATGTGCGGCTTCTCGAAGCAAACAGCTGTTATGTTGAGGAATCGGCTTTGACGGGGGAATCGGTACCCGTTGGAAAGCATGCGGCAGCGATCGCGGAGGATGATCTGCCCCTTGGAGACCAGAGAAATATGGGCTTCATGGGCACGATGCTCACGAGAGGAACAGCAAAGGCTGTGGTCATCCGGACGGGCATGGAAACGGAAATGGGCAAAATCGCGGGTCTTATTCAACAAACGGAATCGATGGAAACACCGCTGCAGCATCGTTTAGAGCAGCTTGGAAAAATTTTGATCGTGGTAGCGATAGGCTTGACGGTTATGGTTGTCGTTGCCGGAATTATGCACGGCCAGCCTGCATACGGCATGTTCCTTGCCGGCGTCAGCTTGGCAGTAGCCGCAATTCCAGAGGGGCTGCCTGCTATTGTAACCATCGCACTCGCGCTTGGCGTACAGCGAATGATTAAACGAAAAGCAATCGTCCGCAAGCTGCCGTCCGTAGAGACACTCGGCTGCGCATCGGTTATTTGCTCGGACAAAACGGGCACGCTGACGCAAAACAAAATGACGGTTACCCATGTATGGATTGGCGGCAGGCAGCTTGAGGTAAGCGGCGAAGGCTATGATCCGACGGGTGCCATTTATGAAGCTGGCAATGCGCTTGATATTAAACACGATCAATCGATCAAGCGGCTCCTTCAGGTAAGCGCTCTGTGTAATAACGCTCAAATCGTAAAGGTGGAATTAGCCGAAACAGGCAAACGAAAAAGCAAGGAAGTGCAAGAGGAATGGGTGCTTAAGGGAGATCCGACGGAAGGGGCATTGGCAGTGCTTGCTGCCAAGCTTGGTTCCTCGGCCAAATCGCTTGAGCCGTTATATAAACGCGAGAAAGAGTTTCCATTTGATTCGGAGCGTAAGCGGATGTCGGTTGTGGTGGCTCATCAAGGGGGCCGTCTGATTTGTACAAAAGGAGCTCCTGATTTACTGATGGACCACTGCTCCTACGTGCTTTGGGAGGGCAAGGTCGTGCCTTTCACCTCAACACTCAAGCGGAAATGCGCCGAGGCAGGCGAGCTTATGGCACAGTCGGCTCTCCGCGTGCTCGGACTTGCTTATCGCGATTTGCGAGCTAGTGATGCTTGCGAGACGGAAGCGGATGCGGAATGCCAGCTTGTGTTTGTCGGCTTGACGGGAATGATCGATCCGCCGCGCCGAGAGGTGAAGGAAGCTATTGCGACCTGCAGACGTGCGGGGATCAAGACGGTAATGATAACGGGGGATCATCAATTAACAGCGGAAGCCATTGCGGGCCAGCTGGGCATTATGCCGCGCGGCGGTATTGCCATGAGCGGCAGACAGCTTGAGGCTATGGATGATGAACAGCTTGACCGGCTCGTTGATAATATTTATGTGTATGCAAGGGTATCCCCCGAGCATAAATTACGAATTGTCAAAGCACTTCAGCGCCAAGGGCATGTCGTTGCGATGACAGGTGATGGCGTGAATGACGCTCCCGCGATCAAGGCAGCAGATATCGGTATCGCTATGGGGATTACCGGTACGGATGTATCGAAGGAAGCCTCCGCGCTTGTTCTAAGTGATGACAATTTTTCTACTATTGTGGCCGCAATAGAAGAAGGACGAGGCATATACGAGAACATTCGTAAGTTTATCCGTTATCTATTGGCGTCGAACGTTGGGGAAATACTCGTCATGTTCCTGGCAATGATGGCGGGGCTTCCGCTTCCGCTGGTTCCGATTCAAATTTTATGGGTCAACCTTGTCACAGACGGCTTGCCAGCAATGGCACTCGGCGTAGATCAGGCAGAGAAGGATTTAATGCAGCAAAAACCGCGCTCTGGGAAGGAAAGCATCTTCTCGCGCAGACTCGGCTGGAAAATTATTAGCCGCGGTATCTTGATCGGTGTTTGTACGCTCGGGGCTTTCTGGATCACCCTGCACGATGCGCCCGGCAGCACTGCACAGCTGATGAAAGCTCAGACGGTGGCATTCGCTACCCTCGTCATGGCACAGCTCATTCACGTATTCGACTGCAGGAGCTCGCGCTCGATTTTCCACCGAAATCCGTTTCAAAATAAATATTTGGTGCTGGCCGTGCTTTCGTCGCTGCTTCTTATGATCGGCGTGCTTTATATTGAAGCATTGCAGCCGATATTCAAAACGGTCCCGCTTAACTTCCGTGAATGGTGCCTTGTATTTGTAGCAGCAGGAATCCCGACATTCCTAATGGGGATTGGGAGCGTGCTTGGCACTTCGAAGAAAAACAAGACCAAAACGAAATGGCCGATCGGCCCGCAAACCGCGGCTAGATAACAGAAAAATACAAATGATAGAACAAATTATGAATAGCCTTTCTCCTTGCTTTGCGGTATGCTATTAGGAATAAATAATAACAAGATCATACCTAGTGATGTAGCAAGGAGAGGGCAAACAGATGAATTTTACAAAAATGAACGGTTTAGGCAATGATTTCGTAGTAATCGCAGGTGAACAGCAGCTGCCAGCAGACGCAGCCGATTTGGCTGTCCGACTTTGCAACCGATTTTTTGGAATCGGAGCAGACGGTCTTGTCTACATTCTTCCTTCGGAAATCGCGGATTTCCGTATGCGGATTATTAATTCCGACGGTTCGGAGGCTGAACAATGCGGCAATGCTATTCGCTGCGTGGCCAAATATGTTTACGATAATGGTTTAACCGATAAAGAAGAAATTACGATAGAGACACTTGGCGCCGGAGCTCAGAAGGTACAGCTTACTGTAGACAATGGCGAGGTTTCCTCTGTTCGCGTCGATATGGGCGAGCCGATTTTGAACGGCCTGCAGGTGCCGACTACCATTGACGCTGAACGCGTAATCGAGCATCCAATCGAGGTGGACGGCCGCGAATTCCGTTTCACGGCAGTATCCATGGGTAATCCGCACTGCGTCATTTATGTAGACGATGCCGTGAATTTTGATCTGAACACTTGGGGGCCAAAGCTTGAAACGCACCCGTTATTTCCACGTAAAATCAATGTTGAATTCGCGACGGTAAACTCCCGTTCGCAAACAGATATGCGTGTTTGGGAACGCGGCGCGGGTCCTACCTTGGCATGCGGTACCGGTGCTTGCGCAACGGTTGTCGCGTCCGTTTTGAACGGCGCAACGGATCGCATGGCTACGGTATCGCTTAAAGGCGGAGATCTTCTGATTGAATGGAATGAATCCGATAATCACGTTTACATGACTGGTCCAGCAGCGGTATCGTTCCGCGGCTCGCTATAAGAGCAACGTAAGATGGGTGGTATGAATATAATGAAACCGGATTTGAGGGAAGCGCTCCAGCAGCGTATCTTGACCGGGGACGGCGCGATGGGAACCTATCTATATCAGATGGGGTTCCCTGTCGGCGTTTCTTATGAGGAATTCAATACAATTCGTCCCGATGTGATTGAAAATATCCACCGCCGCTACTATGAAGCAGGGGCGCGCGTCATCGAGACGAATACGTTTTCGGCCAATTTAGAGAAGCTATCCAAATACGGCTTAGAGAGTGATATGGATGCGATTAACCGTGCAGGCGTTCGCGCTGCCCGTGGTGCAATCGGCCCGGATGCCTACGTAGTAGGCGCGGTCGGCTCTATCCGGGACGGGAAGCTGAAAAATTTGCGCACGGCAAAAGTGATCGAAGCCTACCAGCGCCAAATGCACGCACTGCTCGATGAGGGCGTTGACGGTTTGCTGCTGGAAACCTTTTATGATCTGGATGAGATGCTTCTTGCGCTTCGTATTGCAAGGGCGGCTTCGAACGTTCCCGTCATTTGCCAGTTCGCGGTGGAGGATGTTGGCCGCACGCAGGACGGCAATGGCATGAAGGGCGCTTTTGATCAGCTGCAAGAAGAAGGCGCCGACGTGGTCGGCTTTAATTGCCGCAGCGGTCCCAACGGAATCATGAGAGCGATGGATTCCATAGCTGGCCCTGTAGGATTGCCGCTATCGGTTTACCCGAATGCCGGTATACCGGATTATATCGATGGTAAATATACGTACTCGGCAGGCCCGGAGTATTTTGCTGAAACAGCCCAGCGCTTTGCAGACCGCGGTGCCCGCTTGATCGGCGGCTGCTGCGGCACGACGCCTGAGCATATTAAAGCAATTGCTGCTGCGCTCGACGGCTATATTCCGCAATTCGGACAAGCAGCTGCCCCTTTGGCAGCGGTTGAGAGGATTGTCATAAAGCCGGTTGAGAAACCGGATGAACCTGTATCTGCACCGAAGCAGTCCGTCATACAGGAGCCTTCTATTGTTGATTTAGTACAGAAGCGCCATACAGTGATCGTAGAGCTGGATCCGCCTCGTGATTTGGACATCCGCAAATTCATGGACGGCGCTGCCGCATTGAAGGAAGCAAAGGCGGATGCGGTTACAATGGCCGATAATTCCCTTGCCGTTACACGAATGAGCAACATAGCGCTTGCCGCGCTTGTACAGGAGAAGGTCGGCATTCGTCCGCTTGTGCATATTGCATGCCGTGACCGCAACCTGATCGGGACGCAATCTCACATGATGGGATTAGATGCGCTCGATATTGATCATGTGCTTGCGGTTACCGGCGATCCTGCCCGTTTCGGAGATTTGCCGGATTCCAGCTCCGTTTATGATCTTACGTCCTTTGAGATGATTCGAATGATCAAGCAGCTGAACGATGGGACGGCCTTCTCCGGTAAGCCGCTCAAGCAAAAGGCCAAGTTTGTTGTTGGTGCTGCCTTTAATCCGAATGTCAAACATTTGGACAAAGCCGTTCAGCGACTCGAACGCAAAATAACGTCAGGCGCTGACTATATTATGACGCAGCCCGTCTATGATCCAAGCCTTATTGAACGAATAGCGGAAGCAACCAAGCATCTATCGGTTCCGGTATTTATTGGAATCATGCCGCTGGCCAGCGGACGCAACGCTGAATATCTTCATAATGAGGTTCCGGGCATTCAGCTTTCTGACGAGGTACGAGCCAGAATGTCGGGACTCGAGGGAGAAGCGGGCCGTGCAGAGGGCGTGAAAATTGCCAAGGAGCTGCTTGATGCTGCTTTGCCGCATTTTAAAGGCATATATTTAATAACTCCGTTTATGTTCTACGATATGGGCGTTCAGCTCACGGAATACGTATGGCAGAAGACAGGGCGTTAGTAGCCAAATAGCGTAGAATGGATGCGAAAAACAGCCTTTTTTGCTTGTTTTCGCATTTTCGCTTGTTCGTTCGCGGAAAATCAATTAAAATAAAGCATGGATACAGTTGCCACACTTACACGGCATGGCAAGGACAGGCTGCTGGAAACCGGTAACGGTAGATGCTTTAGTCTACAAAGAGAAGTATGCACGGCACTTTTTTCGTCAACAATAGTGCAGTAGTTCTGTCGGTATTTGGCAAGAACGCAAACTTGTCGTATTCACATTCATTAAATATAAACATGCTTTTTGAACACTTGCAGACAGATGCACAGGGAAGACCGTAGGCGGGGGAGGAACCAGGCTTGGCTATTAAACTTATTAATATCGGATTCGGTAATATTGTATCGGCAAACCGCATTATTTCAATCGTAAGCCCGGAATCGGCTCCGATTAAGAGGATCATTCAAGAAGCTCGCGACCGCCATATGCTTATTGATGCGACATATGGACGCCGCACGCGCGCTGTTATTATTACGGATAGCGATCATGTGATATTGTCGGCAGTTCAGCCTGAGACGGTTGCACACCGACTATCCACTAAGGACGACGATAACGACGAATAGTACGGGGAGTAATATGGATAAGGGATTGCTAATTGTATTGTCCGGCCCTTCAGGGGTTGGCAAAGGGACGGTTTGTTCCGTTCTTCGTAATAAGGTTCCTGAGCTGGTGTATTCGGTGTCGGCAACGACTAGACTGCCGCGTCAGGGTGAAGTAGACGGCGTGAATTATTTTTTCAAAAGCAAGGCGCAGTTTCAGGATATGATCGCGCGAGACGCACTTCTGGAACATGCCGAATATGTTGGTAACTACTACGGTACGCCGCGTGATTTCGTTGAACGCACGTTAGCGAGCGGCAAGGATGTCATTTTGGAGATCGAAGTACAAGGTGCTCTGAAAGTGAAACAAAAGTTTCCTGAAGGTATTTTTGTATTTTTATTGCCTCCTTCCTTGGATGAGCTAAAGCAGCGAATTACCGGACGTGGTACGGAATCCTTGGATACGATCAATAATCGCATGTCTGTCGCGGTCGAGGAAATGAATTTGCTTGGCCATTACGACTATGCGGTATTGAATGATGAGATAGATGCTGCTTGCGATCGTATTCGCAGCATCATGATAGCAGAACATTGCCGCAGAGACAGATATTTACCTTACGTTTCGGGTATGGTCGCAGCAATTGAGAAAGCATGAGTGAGGAGAATGAACGATGTTATACCCGTCCATTGATGAAATGGTGAAAAAAGTTGACAGCAAATACACGTTAGTCGTAGCAGCTTCCAGACGTGCCCGTATGCTTCGCAACGGAGACAAGTCGGAACTTAAAAACCCGCGCTCCCGCAAGTATGTAGGTGTTGCGCTAGAAGAAATTTACGGCGACATTCTCCAAGTAGAAAACCTCGCAACAAAAGAGGACTAAGCAGAGGTTTTAATAATCATTGTAATGGCGGAGTGCTTACTGGCGACAGTGAAGCACTCCGCTTTCTTTTTTAATAACGCTGAAAATCTTTAAATAATCTATACTTTAATGGTAAAATATAGGTTATATTCGAGACGAATATGAACTTCTGAAGTGTATATGTCTGTCCAAAGGGGGGTTGAGAAATGGATCCTATTTTACTTTCGATTATTGTCTTTGTCGTTTTCATGCTGCTTCTGTCGGTTGTCATTCGCGGTGCTATTAATTCTTCTAAATTAACAGAGCAGTTGGAATCGCTTAACCAAGAAATGAAGCTGCTGAGAAAGGAAATTCACGAAAATAAACATATCGTCGATAAGCGATTATAGACGATAAAAAGCAGAGATTGAAGGGAGCGATCAGAATGGCTAATGAGCAGGAGATTCGTGAAATCAAGGAATCCATTATTAAGCTAGAGGCGCAGGTGGCGGAGCTGAAGGCGGGGTCAAGAGGCAGTCGCTCAAGCTGGGCCAGCTTTGGTATTGGTTTTCTTATTGTTTTTGCCGTATTTATAATCTCCGTAGGCGTGCTTCAATTCATAAGTTAGCGGCCATTTCTACAGAAGTCGTACTTCCCCGAAGCCTATTCTGCCTTTATAATTGATAATGGTTATCATTGGATGATGATCATGAAAAGAATCCGAGCATTATGATTCATGGCGGGGACGACAAAAAGGCTTCGACCCCGTGTCGATCTTAGCACAGGCAGAAGAAATTACCGCAATGCTTCTCGAATAAGCTTCGCATTTGGAAATAAAGGGCCGTTCAGCAGGATCGCTGAGCGGCTTTTTATTGATATCTAAGAATTTATATGTTTTCACATATAAATGTGCTTATATATCTCCGCGAAACGACTGCTTTTGCCACAGAGGACGACGACAGCCGTTTACGATTGCAAGAAGGTTTAAATGGCGTTGAGGCTATAATTTGTGTGAACAGAAGCCGTTAATTTGTTAAACTATTAAGAATGCTATACGTGAAATGGATGAAATTGAACAGAATTTAAAGGGAATAGGATGATTGATGATATGAACAAGAGCCTCAGCATAAGTGATTTTCCAGCATTGTCAAAAAGTATTGTTTGGGGAGCGGTTGAAAACTGCTTTACCCAGGATTATCAGGTTGATGAAGCGCTGGTGAGCAATATCAGCATAATTCCTACCGTTGGTGATGGGTATGCGGTCATGCAATTGGAGGATGAAAGGTGGGAGCTTGCAGGGGGGACGCTGGAGCCTGAAGAGCATCACATGGATGCTTTGGTCAGGGAAGTGAAGGAGGAGCTTGGTGCTGAACTGCTTTCCTATACCTTATTCGGCTGCTTCGCATGCCATTCAGCAGCTAAAGAGCCTTATCGGCCGCATATTCCCCATCCGAATTTTGTGAGGCTTGTCGGATACGGCGAGGTAAAGCTTGTGGGAAAACCTTTAAATCCCCCGGATGGCGAGCAAGTGGCAGTCGTAGAGGTAGTCGACATTGATGAAGCCGTCAGACGTTTCAGAACGATCGGACGTCCGGATATCGCCGAGCTTTATTGGATGGCGCATCGTATCCGAAATGGCCTTTTGTAATTTTGCGATGAGCGGCTTTATTGTTCAAAAAGTATAAGGTCTGGTTAGATTTTGAGTCCGCATATGTTATGATAGATGGCGGGACTTATGTTTCGTGGACGAATGAACAGGAGGGAACGGAATGGACAAATTACGTTATCCGATTGGCAGGTACTCGTTCGAAGGAATGACCAATAAGCATCGTGAACAGTGGATTGCGGACATCGAGAGGCTGCCAGGTCAATTGCGAGCTGCGTTAGCGGATTTAGATGAGGAGCAGCTGGATACGCCATATCGAAGCGGAGGCTGGACCGTGCGTCAGGTTGCGCATCATCTGGCGGATGCTTCAATGAATTGTTTTTCACGCTTCAAGCTGGCGCTTACGGAGAATAACCCGACAATTAAGCCCTTTAACGAAGAGCGCTGGGCAGAAACGGCGGATAGCCTGCAGGCATCGCCGGAGATTAGCTTTGCGATCGTAGAGGGCATATATACCCGCTGGGTGCTGCTGCTTCGTTCGATGCAGCCCTCTGATTTTGAAAAAATGTTCTATCATCCCGAAAAGGGAAGCCAGATAGGCTTAGCTTATTTTTTAGGATTTGTAGCGTGGCATGGAAGACATCACGTTGCTCAAATAACAAGCTTGAGAGAACGCAAGGATTGGTAACTTAAGCGCGGAATTGAAAAGGCATCTTTATTTAAAATACAAATGACAAGCTTGTTACTCATTGTTTCGCTTGATAGGAGATACACCATGCTAAAAGGGAAAACCATTATACTAGGAATTACAGGCGGAATTGCAGCCTATAAAGGAGCAGCATTATGCAGCAAGCTGGTGCAGGCTGGCGCTAATGTCCATGTGATCATGACGGAGTCAGCAGTGAAATTTATAACGCCGCTGACTTTGCAAACGTTATCCCGCAACCCGGTCTATATCGATACCTTCGATGAGATAGATCCGGCAGTCGTCTCGCATATCCATTTGGCAGATCATGCGGATTTGATCGTCATTGCTCCGGCTACCGCCAATACGTTGGCTAAGCTAGCCGGAGGCCATGCCGACGACATGCTGAGCACGACGCTGCTCGCAGCAACTTGTCCTGTTCTCATTGCGCCGGCAATGAACGTACATATGTATGAGCATCCTGCAGTCGTCCATAATTTAGAGCTGCTTTCTTCGCGTGGGGCAATGTTCGTTGAGCCTGGCACAGGCCAGCTGGCTTGCGGCTATGTTGCCAAAGGCCGGCTTGCAGAGCCTGAAGACATTGTCGCGGCGATTGAATCGTGGTTTAGCAGAGGCGCCAAACTAAAAGGAAAACGCGTGCTTGTTACCGCGGGCGGAACGATGGAGAGGCTGGATCCGGTTAGATTTTTGACTAATGATTCATCAGGCAAGATGGGCTTTGCGATTGCGGAGGCAGCGCTGTTAATGGGGGCCGATGTCACTATAGTTGTAGGCCGGACCACTGCTGCGCTGCCTGCTGGCGTAAAGGTTATTCGGGTAGAGTCCGCACAGCAAATGCTGGAAGCCGTTACGAACCGTTACGACGAGATGGACATTGTCATAAAAGCCGCAGCGGTTGCCGATTACCGCGCGGTGAATGTAAGCGAACAGAAGCAGAAGAAAAACGGAGAGAAGATAGTGCTTGAGCTTGAGCGGACGACTGATATTTTGGAAACGCTCGGACAGCGGAAACGGCATCAATTTCTTGTTGGCTTTGCTGCAGAAACAGAGCAGATCGAGCATTATGCCATGGACAAGCTGAGCAGGAAGCGTTGCGATCTTATTGTGGCAAATGATGTGAGCAAGGATGGGGCAGGCTTTAACGGCGATACGAATATCGTTCAGGTATTCGGTCCGGAGGGGCTCGTCGAAGCGATGCCGTTATTGTCTAAGCGCGAAGTTGCCGTTCGTTTGCTGGAGTTGGTTGCGGGGCGGCTTATCTCTCCCGGAGGGATTGCCGAATGATTGCTAAAGTAATTGTAGACGTGCCGAGCCGCCAGACGGATCGGCCGTTTGATTATGAGGTGCCTGAGGCCTTTGCGGATTGGATCGAGGTGGGAAGCCGCGTTGGCGTACCGTTCGGCGGACGAGTGCTGCAGGGCTTCGTTACGCAGCTAGCCGAGACGTCTAATATCGATTCAAAGCGGTTAAAACCTATCTCTGAGCTGCTCGATCATGTGCCGCCGCTGCTGCCTGATCTTATCGGACTGGCCAAGTGGATGAGCGATAAATATTGCTGCTCCTGGACAACGGCGCTGCAGGCTATGATCCCGGCTGCTTTGAAAGGCAAAGCCGAGAGGCTTGTCGGCATTGAGGATGAGGAAGCGGCGAGAGAGGATCTGCCGCTTGCTATGACGGAATGGATGGGGACGAGCGGACAGCTTGTCAAGCTTGAGGTTCTGCTGGAGCGTTTTCCAGAGCATGCGAAGGCTGTAAAGGCCGCGCTGCGCGAAGGCGTGCTCGTTGAGCACACCAAGGTACGCGACCGGCTTGCTGTTCGCAAGGTGCTGACCGTTTATTTGCCGGACAATGTCGAGGCAGTGCGCGAGCAAATGGAAGCACTGCCCTCGCGGGCGGCGAAGCAGCGCGAAGTTCTTGCCTTTATGCTTGAACATGGCGGTCCGTTGCAGCTCCAGCTGCTTCTCACCGAAGCAGGCGGGTCTGCCGCAAGCGTGCGTTCATTAGCCGAGAAAGGGCTGCTTGAGCTGCGGGAAGTTGAGCAGCAGCGCGATCCTTATGCAGGCAGAGAGTTTGAGAGAACATCGCCGCTAGAGCTGACTGAAGGTCAGAAGGCTGTGTATGACCGTATAGTCAGAGCCGTTGATGCTGGCGAGCCCCAAACCATGCTGCTGCATGGCGTTACGGGAAGCGGGAAAACAGAGGTTTATTTGCAATCCATTCAATTTTGCTTGGAGCAGGAGAAGCAGGCGATTGTTCTAGTCCCGGAAATCTCGTTGACGCCCCAAATGGTAGAACGGTTTAAAGGCAGATTCGGTGATGCGGTTGCAGTACTTCACAGCAGACTTTCGAATGGGGAACGATACGACGAATGGCGCAAAATTCGCAGCCGGCAGGTGCAGGTAGCCATTGGAGCACGCTCGGCCATTTTTGCACCTTTTGAGAGAATTGGGCTTATTATAATGGATGAAGAGCATGAATCATCCTATAAACAAGAGGAGAGTCCGAAGTATCATGCCCGCGATGTAGCGGTACGCAGGGCTAAGCAGCATGGCGCGGCTGTTGTGCTTGGGTCGGCGACGCCATCCCTTGAATCCTTTGCTGCGGCAAGCCGTCCGTTAACCGCACGTGATGAAGGGCGCGAGCCGGCGCTGCTTCCAATGCCGGGGCGTGTCGGAGGAAGGCCGCTGCCGCCCGTCACGGTAATCGATATGCGGGAGGAACTAAAAGAGGGCAATCGTTCGATGTTCAGCAGGCTGTTGCACAGCTCGCTTTCTGAGAGGCTGGAGCGTGGCGAACAATCCGTGCTTCTGCTCAATCGCCGAGGTTATTCGACCTTTGTCATGTGCCGCTCCTGCGGTTATACCGCTGCCTGCCCGCACTGCGACATTTCGCTGACCTATCACCAAAAGTCGCGGGCGCTGCGCTGTCATTATTGCGGGCATGCGGAGCAGGCGCCAACAAGCTGTCCATCCTGCCAAAGCGAGCATATTCGATATTTTGGAACCGGTACCCAGCGGGTTGAGGAGGAGCTGTCCAAGCTTTTCCCCGGCATCAGAGTAATCCGCATGGATGTCGATACGACGACTGAAAAAAATGCCCATGAGAAGCTGTTGAAGCAATTCGGCGAACGGAAAGCGGATGTGCTGCTTGGGACGCAGATGGTAGCAAAGGGTCTCGATTTTCCTTACGTTACACTTGTTGGCGTGATCGCTGCGGATACGTCGCTTAATCTGCCTGATTTTCGTGCGGCGGAACGTACATTTCAATTGCTCACGCAGGTTGCGGGTCGCGCGGGCCGGCATCATTTGGCGGGCGAGGTCGTCATACAAACCTATGCGCCAGAGCATTATGCTGTCATTACGGCGCAGCAGCATGATTACGCGGCTTTCGTAAGCGAGGAGCTCCGGCATCGCAGTGCGATGGGCTATCCGCCATATTGCAGGCTGATTCTTGTGACGATGTCGCATGAACAACTGCCCCTGTTATCCTCAATCAGCGAAAGCTTTGCCGCTGAGCTGCGAGAGATTGCGGAAAATGAAGGCGTGCTAATTTCGCTTAGCAGCGGTTTCGGAAGAGCGCTGGAGGTGCTTGGACCAGTCGCCTCACCGATTTCGAGAATGAAAGATCGCTACCGTTTTCAATGTGTGATAAAATATCGTGGGAGCATCGATGCTTCAGCTCTTGTCCGCAAGGCGCTTATCCCATTCACGGATGGTCCGCCGCAACGCCTTGTGCAATTCAGTATTGACGTAGATCCACAAGTTATATTATAAATAGCTATTACTATTTTAATGATCGTAAAGGAAGGGAATACAATGAGTATCCGTATAATTGTGAAAGAGCCGGACCCGGTATTGCGGGAAGTGGCAAAGGAAGTAACGAAATTTAATTCAAATTTGCAAAAACTGCTTAAGGATATGGCCGATACGATGTACGACGCAGAGGGCGTAGGCCTTGCGGCGCCGCAAATTGGGATTTCGAAACGGATTATTGTTGTGGATGTGGGCGATGAGAATGGTTTAGTCGAAATGGTAAACCCTGTTATCGTTGAGCAAGAAGGCGAGCAGCTTGGTCCTGAAGGCTGCCTGAGCATACCCAATCTAAACGGCGATGTGCTGCGTGCAGACCGCATCGTGGTTACTGGACAAGATAGCAGCGGAAAGACGTTTACGGTCGAAGCGAAGGGCTATTTTGCCCGTGCGTTCCAACACGAAGTCGACCATTTGAACGGTATTTTGTTTACCGATTTGGCGGAGAGCATCTACGACATTTCGGAAAGAGCTAGAAAAGGCGGCGAATAGCTTCATGCGTATCGTATTTATGGGAACGCCGGAATTTGCCGTTCCCTCTTTGAAGCTGCTCTTGGAGCAGCAGTACAATGTTGTTGCTGTGGTCACACAGCCTGATCGGCCGAAGGGCCGCAAAAAAACGCTAACGCCGCCGCCTGTAAAGGAAGCGGCGTTGTCATTCAATCTGCCTGTGCTCCAGCCTGAGCGGATGCGCAATGCAGACGCCGTTGCAGCGGTAGCCGAGCTGAAGCCGGACCTGATTGTTACGGCTGCCTACGGCCAAATTTTGCCGAAGGCGCTGCTTGATATTCCACGCCTTGGCTGTATTAACGTGCATGGCTCTTTGCTGCCGAAATATCGCGGCGGCGCTCCTATCCAGCGCTCTATCATTAACGGCGAGAGCTCGACTGGCGTTACGATTATGTATATGGCGGAAGGCTTGGACACCGGCGATATGATCAGCGTTGTCGAACTGCCGATAGGTGACGAGGATACATCCGGGACCATGTTTGAGAAACTCAGTCTTGCCGGGGCGGAGCTGCTTGGACAAACGCTGCCGTCCATTATTTTGGGAGAAGCAAAGGCCGTTCCGCAGCAGAATGAGGAAGCAACCTACGCACCCAACTTAACGCGTGAGGATGAGCGTATCGATTGGACGAAACCGGCTCGCGCGATTTTTAATCAGGTCCGGGGCTTGTCGCCGATGGCTGGTGCTTTTACCTATTTGAATGGAGAAGTATTTAAGTTATGGCAGTGCGCCGTGCCTTCAGCCGCTGCTTCAAAAGAAGCTGCTGCACCAGGAACCGTTCTTGCATCGGACAGCAGCGGCATTCATGTCCAGACTGGCGAGGGCGTGCTAGTATTGAAAGAAATTCAGCCAGCAGGCAAACGAGCGATGAGCGCGGCAGATTGGCTGAAAGGCGCACGCCTTGAAGCAGGCACGCTGCTTGGCGATGGAGGTACAGCATGACGGAGAGCAGCACGAAAAAAACGGGCAACAATGGTAATGGCGCAAAAGGCAAGCCTAAAGCAAGAAACGGCCATAAGCGTCCAACTTCCGACGGCAGACCCGCTCAGGCTGGCCAGACACCGCCGCAGCAGGGAACCCGCAAAGCGAAATCGCCGCGCGAGCTGGCGATGGATACATTGGTTAAGGTTGCTCAGACTGGAGCATACAGTAATTTGCAGCTCAATCGGACACTGCAGGATGCCGGCTTGCAGCGTGCGGACGCGGGGCTGGTAACAGAGCTCGTATATGGGACAATCCAGCGTCAAGCAACGCTTGACTATTGGTTAAACCGATTCGTTTCGAAAGGTCTACATAAGCTTGAGCCATGGGTTCATCAGCTGCTTCGAATGAGCGCATACCAGTTGCTATATTTAGATCGCATACCTGCGCACGCAGCTGTGAATGAAGCAGTAACCATAGCGAAGAAACGCGGGCATTCGGGTATTTCCGGCATGGTAAACGGTGTATTGCGCAGCATTGACCGCGGCCGGACGGAACTGCAGGCTCTCGAGATCAAGCATGCTGACCCTGTCGTTCAAATTGCTCTTCGCCATTCGTATCCGGAATGGCTGGTAAGCCGCTGGGTAACAGCCTACGGAGCGGAAAAGGCAGAAGAAATCTGTGCGGCGGGGAATGACCATCCGCATACAAGCCTGCGTGCTAATCGATTAAAGGTTAGCCGCGAAGAAGCCATTGCGCTTTTGAAAGAAGCAGGCTTTGAGGCCGAGTCATCTATTATTGCGCCAGGAGGTATAACTATTCAGCGAGGCGGCAATCTTGCTGATACTGACGGTTTCCGCGAAGGGCTGTGGTCTGTGCAGGATGAAAGCTCGATGCTGGTTGCTGAGGTGGTTGCGCCTACAGCCGGCATGCAGGTGCTGGATTGCTGCGCTGCACCCGGCGGAAAGAGCACGCATTTGGCTGAATTAATGGATGGCAAGGGCAAGGTATGGGCTAACGATTTGCACGCGCATAAGCGCGATTTGATCGTGACTCAGTCCGAGCGTTTGAAGCTTCGCAATGTCGAAGCCATTACCGAGGATGCACTTAAGCTGGCTGGCCGCTTCAAGCCGCAATCGATGGATGCTGTGTTACTCGATGCTCCTTGTTCCGGATTTGGCGTTATTAAACGCAAGCCGGAGATCAAATGGACCAAAACTGCCGGCGATGTTTCGGATATCGCTGCCATTCAGCAGCGTTTATTAAACGCTGTATGCGATTTGGTTCGCCCTGGGGGAGTGCTCGTTTACAGCACATGCACGATCGAGAAAGACGAGAACGAGCAGCAGGTCGCCCGGTTCCTACAGGAGCATCCTGAGTATGAATTGGATCGCAACTGGCCGGAAGCCATTGTGGATCAGTTGATGAAAGCAGGCGCAATCGATGAGCATTTCGATGGTCAAGCGCAGCTGCTTCCGCAGCATTTTGACAGCGACGGTTTTTACATTGCAAGGATGGTAAAGCGTCCATAAACCGCGCTTATGGCTGAACATGGGCGTTTGTGGTAAAATAAATCGATGGCTGGAACCAGAACGCTTGGTCCGCCCTACTATAAGGTACAGGTGTGATGAAATGAAACCATGCATATATGACTACACGCTCGAACAGCTTCAACAGTGGATGAAAGATAACGACGAGCCGGTATTCCGCGGCGGACAGTTGTTTGATTGGCTTTATGTGAAGCGTGTAAAGAGCTTTGAAGATATGTCTAACCTATCCAAGGCGCTTCGCGATAAGCTCGAGGAGAACTTCCAGATTATTACGCTTAGCGAAATTACGAAATTCGAATCGAAGGACGGCACTGTCAAGTTTCTATTCGGTCTGCATGACGCGCACGCGATCGAAACGGTTATTATGCGTCATAATTACGGCAATAGCATCTGCGTGACGACTCAGGTCGGATGCCGAATCGGCTGTACGTTTTGCGCATCAACGCTAGGCGGCTTGAAGCGTAACCTGACAGCGGGAGAAATTGTTGCTCAAGTTGTTACTGCTCAGCAAATGCTTGACGCAACAGGCGAGCGCGTATCCAGTATCGTCATCATGGGCTCTGGAGAGCCTTTTGAAAACTATGATGCAACGATGGCTTTCCTGCGTATTATGATTCACGAAAAAGGGCTAAACATCGGTCAACGCCACATTACGGTTTCTACGAGTGGAATTGTACCAAGCATGTATAAATTCGCAGAGGAAAATACTCAAATTAACCTTGCCCTATCGATCCATGCGCCGAATGATGCGCTGCGTTCGAAGCTGATGCCGGTTAACCGCCGTTTTCCATTTGATGACGTTATGGCGGCTTGCCATAACTATATCGCGAAAACTGGCCGGAGAATTACGTTTGAGTACGCCTTGATTGGCGGAGTGAACGACCGCGCGGAGCATGCGCAAGAGCTTGCTGATGTACTTCAAGGCATGTTATGCCACGTTAATTTAATTCCTGTAAACCATGTCCCTGAACGAAATTATGTTCGGACGCCGCGCGAGGATATTTTTGAATTCCAGCGCGTACTGGAGCGGAATAAAGTGAGCGTAACGATTCGCAGGGAGCAAGGCCATGATATCGCGGCTGCCTGCGGCCAATTAAGAGCGAAACATATGGAGTCTCAGGCGAGGTGATGATTGATTGTTAACGGCTAACCGCAGTGACATCGGACGGGTTCGTCATGTCAATGAAGACCAATCATGGGTAAGTCAATTGAATAACGGGGTAACCCTTGCCATCGTAGCCGATGGCATGGGCGGTCATCAGGCTGGGGACGTAGCTAGCCAGAAGGCCGTTGATGCGTTTCGCAGCATGCTGGAGCAGAGTGCAGCGAAAGCTGATTTGTCCTTGCAAGAAGGGAAAATGCTGATTCGTCAAGCGATTTCGAAAGCGAATGAAGCTGTATTTGAGTTGGCATCCCGTAATGAAAATTACCACAATATGGGGACCACGATTGTTGCAGCATTGGTAAAGCAGGACAACGCTATTATCGGACATGTAGGCGACAGCCGCGCTTACAAAATTAAGGAAGGCGTTATTACCCAAATCACGAATGACCATACGCTTGTAAATGAATTGGTCAAATCCGGCCAGCTTAGCCCCGAAGAAGCGGCACATCATCCAAGACGCAACGTGCTGACTCGCGCAGTCGGAACGGATTCCCATGTGGACATCGAGGTTCAATCCGTGGAATGGTCCCCGCATGACGTCCTGCTGCTATGCAGCGACGGCTTATCGAATATGGTGAGCGAGCAGCAAATGCTGCAGACGGTCTCGACGGAGCAGCTGGAGCTTGAAGCAAAAGCTGATCATCTCATTCAGCTTGCGCTCCATGCCGGCGGAGACGACAATATTACAGTCGTTCTGCTGCAAGAAGCGCCTAGCACGAATCGAGAGGGGTGACAAGGATGATCGGACAGGATTTAGGCGGACGTTATGAAATTTTGACACGTATCGGCGGAGGCGGAATGGCGCTTGTATATAAAGCGCATGATGTGCTGCTGAATCGAAAGGTCGCGGTAAAAGTGCTGCGGCAGCAATTTGTGCATGACGAGGAATTTATTCGCCGATTCCGTCGTGAAGCACAGTCGGCAGCTGCGCTATCTCATCCGAACGTCGTCAGCATTTATGATGTAGGACAAGAAGATGATACGCATTATATCGTTATGGAATATATTGAAGGCCACAATTTGAACGAAATTATACAAGAGCGTGCGCCGTTGCAGACAGATGAATCGGTGCGTATTGCCATGCAAATTGCTGATGCGCTTGATCATGCCCATCAAAATCATATTATACATCGTGATATTAAGCCTCATAATATACTCATAGGTAAAAACGGACGAGTGAAGGTAACCGATTTCGGTATCGCACGGGCGGTTACATCATCGACCATAACACAGACGGGATCGGTTATCGGATCGGTTCACTATTTTTCTCCAGAACATGCCAAAGGGGTTAATACCGGAGAAAAATCGGATTTATATTCACTAGGCATCGTGCTTTATCAGATGCTGACGGCAAAGCTGCCGTTTCTGGGGGAAAGCCCGATCAGCGTAGCTTTGAAGCATCTGCAGGAAAATTTCGAGGAGCCAAGGGTCGTTAATCCGCATATTCCGCAAAGCGTGGAAAATGTCATCCTAAAAGCGATGCGCAAAAATCCGAGCGAGCGTTATGGCTCAGCCCATGAAATGCAGCTCGACTTGGATACCTGTCTTCGTCCTGAACGTTTAAAGGAACCCAAAATAACGTTTATACATGTTAACGATATGGAAGAAACGCGTGTAATGCCCGCTATTCGCGGCGATATCAGGCCAGCAGACCCCAAAGAGCGCGAACGGCCGAAAGTTGCGGCAGTCGAGGGGGAGCATGAGAACGAGCAAGCCCTGAAGTCGAAGGGCTGGAAAAAACCGCTCGCTGTTGTTGGCGTCACGCTCGGTATTCTGGGGTTAATCATTTGGGGCTTTATCTGGCTGCTCGGTGTTCTGGATGTCGCAGAGGTAAACGTGCCTTATGTCGTGGGCAAGACTGAAACCGAAGCTCGGGAGATGATTGAAGGCGCAGGGCTTAAAGTGGAAGATCCTGTTATTCATGAGCATAATAAAGAAATACCGAAGGACCAGGTAATTAGTCAATCGAAGGCGAATATGAGGGTCAAGGAAGGTTCGTTGATCCAAATTTCGGTCAGCGACGGTCCGAAGCTGGAGGAGCTTGGCAATTATGTCGGGAAATCACTTCAGACAGCGATTGATGAGCTCGGCGCATTGGGCATCACCGAGGATCAGATCGTGATTGATACGGTGTTCAGCGAGGAATCTCCGGATATGATTGTTCAACAGTCGCCAAAGGCGGGTGAACAGTACAATCCTGAATCGGTTGAATTCAATTTCATGGTCAGCAAGGGCCGCGAGACCGTTCCGATGCCGAATTTGATAGGCAAGAGCCTAGATGAGGCAAAGGATTTGATTAAGGCAAACGAACTGACGCTCGATGACGCTGATATTTTATATGAGCCGAGCTATTTGCATCAGAAAAATTATGTCATTAGCCAAGATCCATATAAACCGAAGGATCAAGTCTCCAAAGGGGCGAAGTTGTCCATTCGGGTAAGTTCTGGACCGCCGGCTGATGCGTTAGAGCATCAATTCAATATTACGATTTCACCTGCGGAAGCAGGCAAAACCAGTGAAATTCGAATTGAATACTCCGACGCGCGCGGTGAGAATATCGAATGGGATAAACGCCAAATTACCGATACGCAGACCTTCCCTGTGACTGTTGTCGTTGCGCCGGATACGGAAGCGAGAGTGACGGTCTATCGCGACAACCAGTTTATCGATACCAAGACGATCACGTATGAAGAACTAAAGCAGGGTTCAAATTCATCCACCTTGACCATTCCGGGTGAAGAAGTGCAGGCTACAGATGAGCCAGCACAAGCGGAGGTTACCGATAGCGATGAGCCAATTGAAGAAGAGCAGCAACAAGAACAGCAGCCATAATAGCAAAGAAGGTCATCTTAAGGGCACGATAGTAAAAGCGTTGAGCGGCTATTATTATGTACGAGCGGATGACACAGCATCGGATTCCGTAACGATCCAATGCCGGGCACGCGGTGTGTTTAAGAATAAAGGACTGTCGCCCTTAGTTGGCGATGTCGTTATGTACAGCTTAACGGAGAACGGGGAGGGCACCGTAGAGGAGCTTCTACCCCGCTCGTCGGAGCTTATTCGTCCACCAGTCGCTAACATTGATCTTGCCATTCTCGTATTTTCGGTGACGGAACCTGCGCTGAATTTGCAGCTGCTCGATAAGTTTCTTGTTCATATCGAGCATGCAGGTATTCCTGCGGTACTTTGTTTAAGCAAACAGGATCTAGAAAATGACGGTTTGGAAACGGAGGAGGCGCAAGCTGCGGCTGCCTCCGTTAACCGTATTTACCGTCCGCTTGGTTATGAAGTATATGGGACAAGCTCTCGCCTAGGCGAGGGCATTGCTCCGTTTCAAGAGCGGCTGCAGGGCCATATGGCCGTATTTGCCGGTCAATCAGGCGTAGGTAAGTCATCGCTGCTTAATGCCATTGTTCCAGGCCTACAGCTTGAGACCAATGAAATCAGCAATAGGCTGGGGCGCGGCAAACATACGACCAGGCATGTCGAGCTGATTGAAATCGGCGGCGGTTTGGTTGCTGATACGCCAGGGTTTAGCCAGCTGGATTTCCAGGAGTTGGGTGTTGAAGATTTAGGCTACTGCTTTGTTGAAATGCGCGAGCTTTCACCAAGCTGCAAGTTTCGCGGCTGCACGCATGTCCAAGAACCAGGCTGCGCCGTGCTGGCTGCGGTTGAGAACGGAGAAATCGAGAAAAGCAGACATGATCATTATCTGCTGTTTTTAGCAGAGATGAAAGAGAAAAAACGGAGGTACTAACAACTATGACAATTATTGCCCCTTCCATATTATCGGCTAATTTCGCACGGCTTGGAGAGGAAGTTCAAGCCGTGGAAGCGGCAGGAGCAGATTGGATTCACGTCGATGTAATGGATGGACATTTCGTTCCCAATCTAACCTTTGGACCGCCGGTCATTTCCGCGATAAGATCAGCGACCAAGCTGCCATTTGACGTGCATCTTATGATTGAGCGTCCAGAGCTATCCATCGCAGACTATATTGCAGCGGGAGCGGATCGAATTACGGTGCATGCCGAGGCCTGCGTGCATTTGCATAGAACCATTCATTATATTAAGGAAAAGGGCTTGCCGGCTGGCGTAGCCATAAATCCGGCAACACCTGTTTCTGTGTTGGAGCCGATTTTGCATGATCTTGACCTTGTGCTTATCATGACGGTTAATCCGGGATTCGGCGGTCAGAAGTTTATCCCTTACTCGCTTGTAAAGCTGCGGCAGCTGCGTGCCATGCTTGAGGAACAGGGGCTGGATGACGTTCACGTACAGGTTGATGGAGGCGTGAATTCAACGACGGCAGCAGTCATTCGCGAAGCTGGAGCCAACGTTCTTGTGGCTGGGAATGCGGTGTTTTCAGAAGAGGACCGTGCAGCAGCAATCGCGGTATTGCGTTAGGGGCCGGAATGATGAATGAGCGATTAAAAACGACGTTTTGGCTTTTGGGCTACACGTTTTTAGCAGGCCTTATGCTGACGGTTTTTTCTCTTATCGAGGATTTTTACCGGTATCTCTTTTCATTGTTAGCTTTATACATAGGCATACGTTTTTTTCGGAGATTCGAAACGCTTGGACTTCGCATAACCTTTTTTGTATTGTCGATTATTTTTTATTTGTTACTCGCTATTGTCGTTTCTGCTTTTATCTTTTTAAGAGATCATTCGGACACAATAACGGGCGCTTAATACGCTTTCCCCGCAGGCCCTCATTGGAATAGGACGAACTGATGACGCATAGGATGTTTACATGAGCGTAGGAATTTTGTCACGGATAAATTCGATGAGCGTGTCTGAGGAGGGATGAGGCATGAAATTTTATACAATCAAACTGCCTAAATTTTTGGGCGGATTCGTAAAGGCGATTTTGAATACCTTCCAAAAAAATTAGGTCAGATGCTGCAGGGCACCCTTCGGCCGTGATCGTGTAAAAGTAAAAGAAAAGCACCTGAGCGCTCAGGTGCTTTTGTCTATGGCCAAAGCCATCATTATACGCGGGTAACTTTACCGGCTTTCAGTGCGCGAGTGCTAACATAAACACGTTTCGGTTTACCGTCAACCAAGATGCGAACCTTTTGCACGTTTACGCCCCAAGAACGACGAGTTTTGTTGTTTGCGTGGGAAACGTTGTTACCTTTACCAGGTGCTTTACCTGTAAGAAAACATTTGCGGGACATGACTACACCTCCTTTAAATCTTGCGTGAGCAAAACTGATTCCATAAGTATGGCTCGTTATGCGTGAGGAAAACTTCATTCGTAAGCGAAATAACATTTAAACACACTTGAATATCGTATCATAAACATTGGTTCTGTTCAACCTAAATATACAGACAAGGCCTTTTTTCATGGCATTTATAGCTTGCAAACCCTCAGAAAGACTGGATTTTTTGATCGGACTTCTATAAAGGAGCCGTTTATAGTACAATGATACTTAGTCCATAATATATACAGTAAGGGAGTGTATTTCCATGTCACTGCAGCTAAGCACCGAACTCGGTTCCATACATGTTTCTGACCATTGCATAGCCATTATTGCCGGCTCTGCGGCCATGGATTGTTATGGACTTGTCGGAATGGCTTCTCGCAAACAGCTGAAGGACGGAATTGCCGAGTTGCTCGGACGAGATAATCTAACTCGCGGCGTTGAAGTTAGACGGGTAAATGAAAAATTGCATATTGACCTCTACATCATCGTAAGCTATGGAACAAAAATTTCCGAGGTAGCGCATAATATTCAATCCAAAGTAAAATATGTGCTGAATGACGTGATCGGTCTACAAGTGGAAGAAGTCCATATAATTGTGCAGGATGTCAGGGTACTTAAGTAACAGGGAGGGAACTTTCGTTGAGTAAGCGCTTTATAAACGGATCTGATTTTGCCGCAATGGCACTGCTCGGCGCGGATTATTTACAGCGTAACGCAGAGCACGTTAACGCCTTAAATGTATTTCCAGTGCCGGATGGCGACACGGGAACAAACATGAATTTAACGATGTCCTCCGGCGTTCGCGAGCTCCGCAGCAAGCCGTCAAACAGCATTGGGAAGGCGACAGAGGCTTTATCCAAAGGGCTGCTGATGGGCGCTCGCGGAAACTCTGGCGTTATTCTGTCGCAGCTGTTCCGAGGTTTCTCCAGATCGCTTGCCGGTCTTGAAGAGGCTGGAACGGTACAGCTTGCCGCTGCTTTGCAATACGGTGTTGACCTCGCTTATAAAGCTGTCGTAAAACCAGTAGAAGGAACGATTCTTACCGTTGCCAAGGAAGCTGCCAAGCATGCCGTACAGTATGCCCGCAGAACAAACGATGTCGCTGAGCTGATGCAGGAGGTTCACCATAAGGCATATGAGGCACTCCAGCGTACGCCTGATCTATTGCCAGTGCTAAAACAGGTTGGCGTAGTCGATTCTGGCGGACAAGGTCTCGTATTTATTTATGAAGGTTTCTTACGCAGCCTTATCGATGTTGACGGGCAGCTTGATTCCTTTTCCATGGCTTCAGAAGCGGCTCCGCCTGAAGAGGTAGCTGTTCCTACTACTGCTCCTCCCGTTCGTAAGCAAGAGCCAACCTCGGCGCAATCACGTTTATCGACGGAAGCTATCGAATTTTTATATGACATGGAATTTTTTATTAATCGCAAGCTGTCCGGCCAAGCGGGAGCGTTTTTTGATGAATCCGCTTACAAACGCGCGCTTAGCAAAGACGGCGATTCTATATTAGTCATTACGGAAGACGATATTATCAAGGTGCATGTGCACTCGCGCAAACCGGGGGATGTTCTTAATCTATCACTTCCTCACGGAGAATTAACCGATATCCATATCCTCAACATGCGTGAGCAGCATCGTGATTTGCTCGAGCATGAGCAATTGGATACGAGCGTTGCAGACTTTTCTGCGGCTGAGCTGCTTGCAGGTCAAGCGGTTCAAGGGGTTCCGCCGGGACAAGTGTTCGAAAAGGCGCCTTTTGGCATTATCGCAGTCGCGTTAGGCGAAGGGATTGCTGATATTTTCCTGGAAAATGAAGTAGATACGGTGTTGTCTGGCGGCCAAACGATGAATCCGAGCACCGAGGATTTTGTAAAAGCAATCGAGGCTTTGTCAGCGGATCACATTTACATACTTCCGAATAACGGAAATATTATTTTGGCGGCTGAACAGGCTGCTGAGCTTAGCGAGCGAAGCGTTACCGTAATCCCAACCCGTACGATTCCGCAGGGCTTGGCGGCGGTTCTTGCTTTTAAAGAAGAAGAAACGGCTGAGCGCAACAGTGTTTGGATGAAAAATGCCGCGGAACAAGTTATCTCGGGGCAGGTAACGAAGGCTGTACGGGATACGACCATTGAAGGCGTGGACATCCACGAAGGCGATTATATCGGCATTAAGGAGAAAACGATCGTTGTATCGAATGCGAGCTTACTGGAAGCCTGCCAAACGCTTATCGCGAGCATGATGGATTCCTCCGGAGATTTGTTAACGATTCTATCCGGCGAGGAAGCGGATGCTGCGGAGACGGCATCGCTTTGCGAATGGGTAGGGGAGCAGTATCCTGAGCTGGAGCTAGAAGTGCAAAAGGGCGGACAACCGCTCTATCCTTATGTTTTTGCCTTGGAATAAAGCTATATACGTATAATGCTGGGAGGGTATGACAATGGGGAAGGTCCGAATCGTAACGGATAGCACGGCCGACATTCCGGATGAAGTTAAAGAGCGTTTGGGGATATCCATTGTTCCCCTCAAGGTGCTCTTTGGCGAAGAGACATTTCTAGACTCGGTGACGATAAAATCGGAGCAATTCTATGAAAAGCTAGCACAGTCTGCTGTGCTCCCCACCACATCGCAGCCATCGCCGCTTGAGTTCTCAGATGTATACGGGCGGCTGCTCGCAGAAGACGCTGATTCCCCTATTATTTCACTTCATTTATCAGCGGCGCTCAGCGGGACCTTTCAGTCAGCGGTCATCGCACATTCTATGCTGGAGGAAGAAGCTGATATTACGATTCTGGACTCCAGGTCGGCGTCTTACGGGTTTGGGATGCGTGTCGTAAAAGCGGCGGAAATGGCGCAAGCAGGGGAATCAAAGGAACGGATTATAGCGGCGATCGAGCAGCTTGAGCGCGATATGAATTTATATTTTCTTGTTGATACATTGGAATATTTGCAGAAGGGCGGTCGGATCGGGAAAGCCTCGGCGTTGATCGGTTCGATCCTTAATATTAAACCTATTTTGTCATTGGATTCGGAAGGTGTCGTGCTTGCGGTTGATAAAGTACGCGGTACCAAGAAAGCGATGGCGCGTATCATAGAGCTGCTGAAGCAGACGTACGGCGATGAGCCGGTTGGCATAACAATGGCTTACTCTTTCCGCAAGGATACGGCAGAGGAGCTTTGTGAGCTTCTAAAGAGCCAATTCAATGTACAAGCGATTAACTGGACGACGATTGGCGCGGTTATCGGAACACACACCGGACCAGGCGCATCAGCCGTGTTTATGTACAGGATGTGATATTATGATGACGCTGGATCAAATTTCTGTTCGGCAAATCAAAGGCGTGAGTGCTCCTAAGGAACAGGAGCTTCACGCCTTTGGCGTTAAAACTGTTGCTGATATCCTCGATTATTTTCCGTTTCGTTATGAGGATTATCGAATTCGCGAGCTGACAGATGTCAAGGAAGGCGAAAAAGTGACGGTGCTGGGGCATGTCAGGGGCATTCCCTTATTGCAGCGCTATGGCAAAAGCAAATCAAGACTGACTTGTAAAGTAGAGATCGGGCAATGGCTGGTTACGGCAGTCTGGTTTAATCGGCATTTTCTGCAGGATCAGCTGACCATTGGCCGAGAGATTATGCTGACCGGCAAGTGGGAACAGCAGCGCCTGCAAATGACGGTATCAGACTCGGAATTTCCAGGCAGCGGCGGTGCTGCGAAGACGGGAACACTTCAGCCTGTATACTCCGTCGGGGGAAGCATTACGCAGCCTTGGATGCGGAAAACGGTCCGCCAAGCCTTGACACAATATGGAATGATGATAGAAGAGCTGCTGCCGCAGGTGCTTGTCCGCCAGCATGATTTGATGGCTAGGCGGGACGCCGTGCAGCGCATTCATCTACCCGATGATACGAAGGAAGGGCAGGAGGCCCGCAGAAGGCTGGTTTATGAGGAGCTCTTCTTGTTCCAGCTTAAGCTGCAAGCTTACCGAGCGCTTAACCGCAAGCGCAATGACGGTATTGCACACCGTATTGAGAGCGAGACGATCCGTCAATTTGCCGCTACATTGCCGTTTGAACTGACGGATGCGCAGAAGAAGGTCGTTAATGAAATCTGCGTCGATATGAGAAGGCCCTCATGCATGAACCGTCTGCTGCAGGGAGACGTTGGCTCAGGTAAAACGGTCGTCTCCGCGATTGCTCTTTATTGTGCGGTTAAGTCCGGGCATCAAGGCGCTTTGATGGTGCCGACCGAAATACTGGCCGATCAGCATATGCGATCGCTCACGAGAATGTTTGCAGAGCTCGGTATCCAGGTGGCCCTGCTAACGGGCAGTCTGACTGATCGCAAACGGAGGGATGTACTCGCCGGGATGCAGATGGGAATTATCGATATCGTTGTCGGCACGCATGCGCTTATTCAGGATGATGTTTTTTTTCGCAGCTTGGGACTCGTGGTCGTTGACGAGCAGCATCGTTTCGGCGTCAACCAACGAAGCGTTCTGCGCCGAAAAGGAATGAATCCCGATGTGCTTACGATGACCGCTACACCAATCCCGAGAACGATGGCGATTACGGCGTTTGGAGATATGGATGTGTCGACGATTCGCGAGCGCCCGCATGGACGTAAGCCGATCAAGACGTATTGGGTAAAGCACACCATGATGGAGCGTGTGCTGGGCTTTATTCGGAAAGAGGTAAACAAAGGCCGGCAGGCTTATATTATTTGTCCTTTGATTGAAGAATCAGAGAAGCTTGACGTTCAAAATGCGATTGACCTTTACGTGCAGACACAGCAGTCGTTTCCAGATCTGCGCGTCGGTTTATTGCACGGCCGGTTATCGGCAGCGGAGAAGGAAACGGTCATGGGCGCCTTCGGCGCAAACGAAACGCATGTGCTGGTGGCGACAACTGTGGTCGAGGTTGGCGTGGACGTGCCTAATGCGACGCTCATGATCATTATGGACGCGGAGCGCTTCGGCTTGTCCCAGCTGCATCAACTGCGGGGGAGGGTTGGCCGGGGCGAGCATCAGTCGCATTGTATTCTGGTAGCCGATCCGAAGTCGGAAACCGGGCGTGAGCGCATGAAGGTCATGACGGATACGGATGATGGCTTTGAAGTGTCTAGGCGCGATCTGGAAATTCGCGGTCCTGGTGATTTTTTTGGCACGAAGCAAAGCGGGCTGCCTGAATTCCGTTTAGCGGATATGGTAGCAGACTATGAGATGCTCGAGCTTGCTAGGGAAGATGCCGCTGAAATGACCGAACGCGATGATTTTTGGTCAAATGACTCCTTTGAGAGAGTACGAAGCGTTTTGCGTAAGGATCAATTTTTTCAAGGCGAACAGCTGGACTAGGCAATAATTCCCTCCTCTCGGCATATAGTTTAACAATGTGACGGGATTGCCGGATGGAGGTGTCGAGGCAGTGAGTTACCAAAACTATGGAATTCGGCCGCAGTTGGTCGAGCGCATCAAATACAAAATGAAAAACCCAGTTGTTAAGGATCGTATCAGGCAGCTGCTGGGAAATGTGACGAAGTATGATTTGCAGGATCGGCCAAAGGTGAGGAAGCTTGTGAAGGCAGCAGCGGTTATTTTGCAGGAACAGCTTACCGATACGCAGGAGGACCAGATCGTTGCTTTTGTCATGGGGCAAAAAATCGATCCCAACAACACGTTTCACTTGTTGAAGCTTTGGGGAATGTTTCGCTGACCGCTTGAGGTCAGCGATTTTTTTTGTTCCGTGCAGCGGCCTCAGCGCTGTTCTTGGCGGCTACCATAGCTCCAGCTGCTCATCGGCTTTATAAGGTTCAATTAATGAAGGCTCATCATTGCGGACACTTCCGACAGCAGCGGAAACCGTATACGCCTCGAGCTCTTCTGCCCTGTAGGGTTTAAACAAGGGCGTCAGCGCTGCGATGTCAGTTACCGCGCGATTTAACCAGAGCTGCTCGTCCTCAGGACGCAAAATAACCGGCATACGATCATGTATAGGGGCAACGAGCTCATTGGGGGTTGTTGTTAAAATCGTGCAGCTGTTGATTTTTGTTCCCTCAGGCGATATCCATGTCTCAAAGAGACCGGCCATACTGAACAGTGCCCGGCTCTTCAGCACGATTCGCATAGGCTGCTTCCCCTGCGCCGTCGCTTTCCACTCATAAAACCCGTCGGCCGGTATGAGGCAGCGCTTGCGCTGCAGCGGCTTCTGGAAGGCTGGCTTGCTGGCCGCCGTCTCAGAGCGAGCGTTAAGCATCTGAAAGCCAATCTTTGGATTGTCAGCCCAAGGCGGAACAAGTCCCCATTTTAGCTCTCCTAATCGGTTGCTCTGCCCATCGTTTATGATCGTCAGCACCTGCTGGCTCGGAGCTATATTATATTTTGGACGGTGAAACGGCACCATTGTCTCCCCGATCATATATCTAACCATCAGCTCCTCCAGCGTGACGGTGAGTGTGTATCTTCCGCACATGACTGCTGTCTCCTTCCCTTATGCTTGCTTTTATTATACAACGCGGTCAGCTGCGGCGCATATGTTGCATACACGGTATGACGATCAGTATGGTGGCAAATACTGGTTATATAGGATGATGCGAGCATCAAGCTTCATATAGTCAATGACGTTGAACAGGGGCGCTTACGATGGGCAATAAGAATGGGGTAAGAACATACCGCCGGTCATTCGGCTACTGGCTCCGGCAGCTGCTGGCGCTTCCTGGCGCGGCGCTTGACTATGCGGCGGGAAAATGGGCGGCCATGAGTGCATCGCATGCGATGATGGCGGAGGCGATTCCGCTTCAGCTCTCGATTTCGACTGCTGCGAAGCTAAAGCATGCATGGTCTAAACAGAGCGTATTCCCTGACCCTGCGGCGGCAGAAGGCTGGAAAGAACGGGACCACGCACTCGTTGCGCGAATCCGCGCGGAGACGGCTGCCTGCAACCGTAATAATGTGACGCGTACAGAAGCTTACCGTAACGTATACTTCCGTACGCCAGAGCTGCATTGGGCGCTGCTTGCCCATATGGTATCCCGCAATGGCGGCTGGAATATGACAGATTTGCAAGGAGAGTGGCTTCCTTGGCTGCTGAATGCAGAGCAGAGGGAGGCGGTGTTCCGATTTTTAGAGCAGGCAAACGCTTTGATTTTTCAAGATGCATATCCTCAGCTGCTGTTGTACGAGTGGAGCCGGCGCGAGGGAAGGAGCTTGTTCCATTTGCTGCCTGCCTTTGGCGTATCGGTGTTCATGGCACCTGTCTGGAAGCAGTTCTGGCGAGATCGAGACGCAGTGCCGCTAACGATTGCGTTAATCGTAAATGAGCAGCATTATATCGAGCAGCGGGTCGTGCAGCATCCGTATTATCGCGAAAAAGTGCTGCATACGTTATTTTTTGGACTGCAGTCCCTGCTTCAGCTGAACGGCGTTATTTTTCCTTATGGAACAGGGCAAGCAAGAGGCGAAGGAGTCTCCGTACTGAAGCTCTCAGGTCTTATTCTGGAACAGTTCGAAAATTTACCGGAGCGGATTGAATTCGGCAAGCGCCTGTATGCGATGCTGTTTGGCATTCCGCGTGTGTATGAAGGCGCGAGATGCTTTGCAGGCGCCGTAAAGCATACAGGATCGCGTGCGGACTATGCGCCGCATATGTTCTCACGCGTGCGCCATCAGCTTCCTCAGAGCATCTATAAGGAGCGCCTGCTTGGCGGGCGATTGAGGCTGGGGGCGGAACCGCTGTACAGTCCGGAGCTGGGCGCAGCGTGGAGCGATCAGCCGCTAGAGGCCCCGGATACTGGCGATTGGTTCAAATCGGTAAACGAGGTGTGGCCGTATTTCCAAAAGCTGCCATTGCCCCATTCCTTCGAGATTACGAATGAATACGGTCTCATGCTGAACAAGATCGAACTGGCGGTGCTCGCGATGCAGCGGGGGAAATGAAGTCCTATACTTAAGTCGAGTACAAAACCATCCTGCAGGTTCAAATAGAAATCAAACCTGCGTCCGTTAAAGATGTAATATCCTTCCTGTAAAGTGAGAGTCATCAACTCATGACAGGAAGGGTGTTTAAATTGAATAATCAAACAGGTAGCGGACTGCATCCGGCAGTCAAGTTTTTTGAAGGAGAGAAGTCCTTGGTGCTTACCGGACTGCTCGGATTTTTGCTTGCGGGGATATGCGGGGTATGGGGAATGCTGAACGGGGGAGCCGTAGCCCCGGACGGGGATGTATTGAAAGCATTTTCCTTTAATGCTGCTCTGGGCATATTTTTGCTATCCACGGCGGCAGTCCTTCCATTTTCGGGAATGGGGAAGAAGAGTAAAGGTTTTTTTCGATGGTCCTATATTGTACTGGCGTTTTATTCCTATTTTGCAGAAACCGTTCAAAATTTCCGCGGAGTAAATCCGAGGTTCGTACAGAACGGAACAGCTTTTGATGTAGCTGTCGGTTCAATCTTTACATTAGTTGCACTTTTGCTGGTATTGTTTTATGGCTTCTTGGCTATTCAATATTTCCGTAAAAAAGCTTACTTGATCCGTCCGGAGCTTGTGTTCAGTATTCGTTATGCGATGATTGCGATCATGGTCTCCTTTGCGGCGGGGCTCTGGATTTCTTTTAACCAAGGGCGGCTCGTTGGCCTGCACGGAAATATTATTTGGCTCCATGGGCTCGGTTTCCATGCGCTGCAGGCTCTGCCTTTTGTAGCCTGGCTGACTGAACGCCAATCGCTTACTTCTCCCGTTCGGCGAACGTCGATTCATATAACCGGTGCCACTTATTTGCTTGGATTAGCATTGACCGGCTGGCAAACGTATCTTGGAAATTCTATTTTTGAGTGGTCCCTGCTTCCCGTTCTTGCCGCTGGCTGTTTCCTTGCCGCATTAGTGCCTGCCATCCTTATGCTGCGTCAAAAAAATTTTATTGATAAAAGTTTGTAGCCATAATACTCCATTCATTCCGGCAGCCCTTGGCCCGATTAATCAGGCCAAGGCTGCCGCTTTGTTTATAAAATGGGTCAGACTTATTATTCCTGAACAGACACGCCTTCAATATCCTGAATCGAGAACCACTCGCCATCGACCATGAAGCGGCCTTTCAGCTGGTCAATCCGTTCTACGATGCCGATGACCGCGAGCTCTTCGAGCGGGTGGAACAAACGGAGCGCAATCGGCTGCTGCAGCTGCAGCGACTCCGTCACGGAGCGGGCCACATGCTCCCATTCCTGCTCGTCAAGCTCCACGCGCTCCCGCAGCCGTAAACTCTTCTCATGCTCATTAATCGCGACCTTGTGCTCGGGCAGCATCATGCGGCTAGATTCCCAAAGCCCGTTTCCTACAAGCTTTTTTCTCATTTGTAATGTCCTCCGATCTTCTCCGAGCGATGGAGCGCTTGACCGGCCGGCGTAACGGACACCGCTCTCAAAATAACGGCGTCTCCGTACTTTTGCTTCAGGGCGTCCGTCGCTTTCTCAAGCGCCATTGTTTTCTCGCGCTGCGTGTCGAATAAAGAAAGCTGATATTCGTCATCCTGGGAAAATTGCGACAGGCTGACGCCAACCTTCCTCACCGGATAGCCGTCCCAGTGCCGCAGCACCAGCTGGATGGCGGCGCGATAAACCTGATTGGTGATGTTCGTTGGATCGTCCATTTTCATTTGCCGGCTGAAGCCGGTCGGCCGATCATAATCGGCGCCCATCAAGCCAACCGAAACGACATGCCCCATATACCCTTTGCCTCGGCAGCGCTGGCATACGAGCTCAGTCAGCTCGAGCAGCACGACCTTGATTTCCTCAAGCGTTCCATAGTCGCGCGGCAGCGTCATCATATGCCCTACCGCCTTCGGAGCGACCTCATGCGTCCCCGGGGTAACGGGGCTATTATCGATTCCATTGGCGATATTCCAGTATAACTCCGCGTTGATATCAGAGTTTTTGCCAAGCTTGCGGCGCATCATCAGCTTCAGCTTATCAAGCGGCGTCGCGGCGAGCTTGCCGATTGTCTCCAGCCCCATGAACTGAAAATGCCTCGTCATCCGGCTGCCGACCATGAACATCTTGGAAATGGGCAGGGTCCATAGTGTTTCAGGAAGCTTTTCTTTTGTCAAAATATAGATCCCGGAATCGTTTTTCTTCGCGTAGTTGTCACAGGCCGTCTTCGCTAACATTTTGTTCTCCGCAATGCCGAAGCGGGTGTATATGCCAAGCTCGGCTTGAATGCGGGTTTGGATGTGATGCGCCAGCTCCTCCGGCGAGCCGTATAAATGGAGCGAGCCTGTCACATCGAGAAACTGCTCATCGATGGAATAGGGCTCAACGAGGTCGGTATAAGCTTGGTAAATGCGCGTAATCGTCATCGAAATGTCAATGTACAGCTGCATTCGCGGCCGGATGATGACTAAATTCGGGCATTTCGCAAGCGAATCGCCGAGCCGCTCGGCCGTCGTTACCCCAAATGACTTGGCGATGGGGCAAGCTGCCAAAATAATGCCTGATCGGCGCTCGGGATCCCCCGCAACGACAAGCGGAAAATCGTGGTACTCGGGATGCTCCGCCTTCTCGACGGATGCATAAAAGGATTGGCAATCTGCAAGCATAATCACTTTATTAGGAGACATCGCGGCTCACCAGCTCTGCCGCTAATACATTAGCTGCGAGAAAGACGCGCTGTGCGCCGGAGTCGAGACAAAAGGCTCTGATATAGCCGTCTCTGACCGAGAGAACCCGAATTCTCCGCTTCGTAAACACTCCTTTTTTGCTTATATAAATGACATCAACGACACAACCGATCGTATTGAACCATTTTTCCAATGTCATGATGCTCCTCCTTCAAGGTAAGAACGTTTGTTCTTATTATATACAGAACATGAGTTCGTATACTACAGGATTTTTGTGGTTATTTTTGACAAGGGCTGGTTGTTGGTTCATCGGGACAGCAGGAAGCCAATTTGCGTACTCGACGAGGGATATAAGTCCGGATTCGATCTCCGAGGGGGTAAGTTTCCTGAGGGTAAGAATGCAATTCGTATGCTGCCGGGTGCGAATGAAATCATACGAGGAAGAGGGCAGTTCAATACGGACTGTCCTCTTTCCTGTATGCCTTGGATAATACCGTACATATTTAAACCCATAATGCGCCAAAATAGAAGCAACATGGAAACGAAAGGTGCCGTTATGAACAAACAAAACGCAGGTACGCTTACGCCGTTTAGCCCATCGCTGCATGCGAACGCCGATACGATTCGTAAACGCTTCGGCGGCAGCACAGACATCGTTATCCGGATGTTCCGCAGCGACGCGGCTCCAGAACGTGAGATTGCGATAATCTATGTGGATGGAATCGTAGATACGGAGACGATTAACGAAAGCGTCATGGAGCCGTTAATGTCGATGAAGCTTCCTCCGCATGCTTACGTCAAGGGCGGCAAGCTGCTGGATGCGCTGCGCAGCTGCGTCGTTTCAATCGGATCGGTGCAAATCATAAATACATTGGAACAAGCGCTGCAATATATGACGGACGGACTTTGCGTTATTATGGCGGACGGAAGCGCCGAAGCATTAACTGCGGATGTGGGCGGGGGGGAGCAGCGCAGTGTCACGATTCCGCAGACCGAGACAGTCATTCGGGGGCCGCAGCACGGCTTTGTGGAAAGCGTTCGAACTAACATTAGCTTGATCCGCCGTATTATTCGATCCTCCGACCTTCATGTGCAAATGCATAAGATCGGCCAGCAAACCCATACCAACGTGGCTGTACTGTATTTGCACGGTATAGTGGATGAAGGGATTGTAAAGGAGGTTTACCGCAGATTAGCGGCTATCGAAATCGACGGTGTGCTCGAGAGCGGCTATATCGAAGAATTTATTCAAGATGAGACCTTTACACTATTTCCTACGCTGTTGAATTCGGAGAGGCCGGATACGGTCGCAGCAGCGCTGCTTGAAGGAAGAGTAGCGGTTATGGTCGACGGTTCGCCCATGACCTTAATGGCTCCAACCACTTTTTTTACCTTTTTTCAGTCGCCAGAGGATTATTATCAAAGGTTCGATATTGCCACATTCGTCCGACTCATTCGTTACGGCGCCTATGTCGTTTCCATTGTGCTGCCAGCCCTGTACATCGCAGTAACGACCTTTCATCAGGAGATGCTTCCGACAACACTGCTTATTAGTTTATCAGCACAGCGCGAAGGCATTCCATTCCCAGGTCTAGTCGAAGCGCTTCTGATGGAGCTGACGTTCGAGGTGCTGCGGGAAGCGGGACTGCGAATGCCGCGCGCAATCGGGCCCGCTATTTCGATCGTCGGCGCTCTCGTGTTAGGGCAGTCGGCCGTACAGGCGGGCATTGTTTCTGCGGGGATGGTTATCATTGTATCCTTTACGGCGATTTCGAATTTTGTTATGCCGGAATTCAATATGGCGGCCACCTCACGTATTATCCGGTTTCTGTTCATGATTATGGCCGGTATTTTTGGTTTTTTCGGTATTTTTATCTCGGTGCTGTTTATGCTGATTCATCTGACGTCGCTGCGCTCCTTCGGAGTGCCGTATATGTCTCCGATGGCGCCCGGTCCAACCAAGCAAGGACCATGGAGAGACGTATTCATAAGGCTGCCATGGTGGGCGATTGTCCTTCGGCCGCTTGATTTAAACCTGCGAAATCCAAAGCGGAGGCCGAACGGGAAAAAGCCGCCGGCTCAGCGTCATTCCGATAAGGCTTAACGGGAGGGAGGAACGGCAATGAATAAATGGAGGCTGCTTCTGCCGCTGCTTGTATGCTTGCTGACAACAGGCTGCTGGAACCGCGTGGAGCTGAACGATATAGCGGTTATTTCCGCATCCGGCTTCGACTGGAAGGATGGGAATTGGGTGATTTCGTACCAGGTCGTTATTCCGCAGGCGATTTCCAGCCAGAGCGCTGCGGGCAACTCGGCCGCGGTCAATGTATTCTCAACGAAAGGCGAGAGCTTCCGAAGCGCGGTCAGCAAGGCGAGCCAAGAGACCTCGCGCCGTCTTTATTTCTCGCATACTCAAATCATCATCATAGGTCAAGAGGCTGCACGCAAAGGGCTGGGCCCGCTCCTCGACACCTATTTGCGCAATCATGACTCTCGCGAGACCGTAAGCGTTTATATGGCGAAGGGCACCGCGCGCCGCATGCTGGAGCAGTTGATCCCGCTGGAGAAAATTCCAGGCGCAGCCATTCAGCGCATGATTACCAATGAAGAAATGAACAGCTCTACCTTCCGTCAAATGACCATCCATCAAGTGCTGCTCGATTTGCTGGGTACGACGCACGCGACCAGCATACCTGGCCTGGTTGTGTCAGGAGCGAATGAAAATATTGACAGGGCTGAGCAGCTGACGCATACCAGCACGCCCAGCAAGGTTAGATTGTTTGATCTGGCGCTGATTGCAGGCGATAAGCTGGTAGGCTGGATTAACAATGAGGAGAGTCAAGGCGTTATGTGGCTTACCAATCATGTGAAGAGAACGACAATCGCCTTTGCATGCTCGGAGGACGGAGAGGAGAAGAGCTCCTCTGTTCGTATTATACATGCGAAGACTAAGCTGAGTCCTGAACCTTCAAGCGGCAAGTGGATTATGCATGTGAATGCGCATGCGGACGGGACGCTGATGGAATACAATTGCGAAGGCGACCTCGCTAAGCCGAAGCAGATAGAGACGGTTGAGCGGCTTATTGAAGGTGAGATAACCTCCATAATGGAGCAAGGCTGGAAGGCAGTACGCAAGCACCGGACCGATGTGATTGGCTTTGGCAGCGCGATTCATCAAAAATATCCGAAGCAATGGTCAAAAGTAAACGATAGCTGGCCGGAGTTGTTTCCGAACACGGAAGTAAAGGTTTCGGTAAAGGTGAGGCTGAATTCAGCAGGCATGAGCGGAAGCGGGTTTAAAAAGGAACAGAAAAAGAGCAGCTCATAGGCGGAAAGGAGAACGTATGCAGCAGATCGGGAAAAATCAGCTTTCTATTCTGATCGTCGTTTTTTTGATCGGCAGCACGCCATTGTTCGAGCTCGGCATTAAGGCAAAACAGGATGCTTGGATGGCGATGACGCTTGCTGCGTTTGCTGGGCTGCTGCTTACGGTAATGTACGTTCGCATACAAAAGCGTTCTCCTGAATCGGAGCTTGCCGAGCTTTACATCATGCATTTCGGACGGTGGATAGGCGGTTTTATCGGATTTCTCCACGCCGTATGGTTTGCTTACGAATCGATGCGAAATGTACGGGATGTCGGCGAGCTTACGATGATGGCGCTTCTGACCTTTACGCCAAAGTGGATTGTTATGCTGCTCATCCTGAGCGCTGCGGCTTATACCGTAAGTAAAGGAATTGAAGTATTTGTCCGCGTCGTGCAGCTGTTGTTTCCGATCGTGGCCATCAGCTATGCGTCCGTTCTTTTACTGCTTTTTATTTCGAGATTACCAAAATTATCACTATTATTGCCGATTTTAGAAAATGGCTTCGGTCCGGTCATAAAGGCGGCCTTTCCGGATTTAATGGCCTTTCCTTTCGGGCAAATGGTCATTTTTCTCGTTTTTTGGAAGCATGTAAGCGAGAAAAAAATCATCGGACGAGGCTCCTATTGGGCTTATATCGGGGTATCTGCATTTCTTATCCTGATGAATTCACTCACCATGTGCGTATTAGGCCCAGAGCTTGCCTCCATTACGGCACTGCCGCTGCTTGAGGTCGTCCAATTGATTAGGCTCGCTAACTTTTTGGAGCGGCTTGATGTTATTGTGACGCTGCTTTTGTTTATCGGTCTCTACGTGAAAATGACGGCGCTGTACATGGCATCTGTCTTCACGTTGAAGACGGTAACAGGCATAGCGTACCGCTACTGCGTGCTGCCGATCGGTCTCGCCATTTATGGGGCTTCATTCCTGGAGCCAAATAACACGTACCATATCTGGATCGGGCTCGATATTACGCTGAAGATCGCTCCCCTATTTCAGGTTGTGCTGCCATTGCTTATGCTAGTGGTAGGTATACGGAAGAAATATAAATCAGCTGGATAGGCTCGTCGTCATCATGCATTTCTCACCGAAAAGACTGTGCCGACATATTTTATGGGTACAGCTTGAAATATAGGCTTTATAAAACGAAGTGTGTTTTATCAAGCCTATGTTTTATCGCGAAACGAGCTTTTGCCGCCAAAGGACTGCGTGAGCCGTTTACGCTTGCTTGAGGGGGATACGCGCGTGAACGATGCCAGAGGATGCATAACAAGCATCATTCTTGTTACCTACAATAAACTCGAGTACACGAAGCAATGCGTGGAGAGCATTCGGAGACATACGCAGCGGGGCTGCTATGAGCTGATTATTGTAGATAACGGGTCGACGGATAAAATGGTGGATTGGGCAAAAAGTGAAAGCGACATCATATTTATTGAAACCGAAAGCAATGCAGGTTTCCCGAAAGGCTGCAATCAAGGTCTTGCAGCGGCTTCGGGCGATCTCCTGCTGCTGCTCCATAACGATACAATTGTTACGCCGGGCTGGCTTGACGGTTTAAAACGCTGCTTGTTCAGCGACGATCGAATCGGAGCAGTCAGCCCCGTTACGAACTCGGCCACCTATTGGACGTCAATTCCGGTTACGTATAAAACGGTGGAGGAAATGGAGCTGTTCGCGTCCGCGCTGCACGCGATACCCGACCGTACGAGATGGGAGGAACGCGTGAAGCTGGCGGGCTACTGCCTGCTTATGCGTCGCGAGGCTTGGGAGCGGGTCGGACCGCTTGATGAGAGCTTCGGCATCGGCAGCTTTGAGAATGATGATTACGGACTGCGGCTGCGCTTGGCGGGATATAAGCTCATGTTATGCGGGGATGTCTTTATTCATCATTTTGGCAGCATTACCTTTGGCTCAGAGCCGGAGCTGTTTCAACGAACCTTCAGGAAAAACGAGAATCTTTTTATGGAAAAATGGGGCTTTCATCCAGAAGAAGCTGCGCATATACGGATGGATTTCAATACCGTCATCCAACGGGAATCTCATGGGTACAGGCGCGAGGATTGCTCCATCCTGGAAATCGGCTGCGGCTGCGGGGCGACGCTGCTCCATTTGAAGCAGCAGTTCCCGGCTGCCAAATGGTTCGGCGTCGAAGGCAATGAGCTGGCGGCTAAAGTAGCTGAGGCATCGGGCATTACGGTATTCCGGTCAAACGACCCGGCACAATGGATGATTCCAGCTGAAGGTCTCGACGGGATTATGATCAGTGATGCCCATGCTTACGGGACGACGCAAGCAATGAATCGGCTTGTCCGTTTGCTGAAGCCGGGAGGCTGGATTATCGGCTGCTTCGCGAACCGTTTTTATTTTGAGAACATCAGGCAGTATTTAGATCCTTCGAATGGTACAGCCCAGCGCCAAGTGATTATCCAGTACACGATGCAGCAGGTCAGCCAGTTATTTGCGCAGGCCGGCTTCTCCTACGTAAAGGTCACGCTCGCCGAAAATAAACCGGAGGATCAGCTGGCATATATTCAATCGCTGGAGCAGCTAACGGATGGAGCGATAACGAAGGAGCTGACCGCCGCCTATCTCCTTGTATACGGACGCGTCGCGCTTGCAGCCAGTGAGCAGGATGAAGATGAAAATGAAGAGCCTGCCGGAGCGGATGCAGCGCTGGATGGTGGCTTAGAGCAACGAGAGGAACCGGCAGTGCTCTTAAATGAGGCCTTGCGCAAATGGCCTTCGCAGGGGGAGCCGGTAGCATTGCCCGAGCAAAATGATGTGCCGTTTACAAGTGAGCTGAGCTGATTGCCGAGCTTGTAAAGCATTATGCGATGGAGGCTTTATTTGAACAGAATGCTTTCGATGATACATGGTTTCCGCGATGCCGTGGCTGCGCGAGATGAACGAAAACAGATCTGATGATAATCATTTTCAAAAAAAAACTAGCATTATACTCGGGTTTTGCTATACAATTGATGTTGTTGACGAAAACCGAATATGTTCCGGGGAGCTGGTTAGGCCGGCTGAGAGGGAGTTATCAGTACAATTCCGACCCGTTAAACCTGATCTGGATAATGCCAGCGTAGGGACAGAAGCTCTGTTTAGAAAGCCGGCTGGTCGATTCGATCAAGCTCTGCTGGCTCAAACAGCTGCAAAGCCGATTATATGGCGTCCTCCGGATTAGGAGGGCGTTTTTTTTAATATATAAGAATTTATAAGTTTTCACTTATAAATGTGCTTATATATCTCCGCGAAACGATAGCTTTTGCCACTGAGGACGGCGACAGCTGTTTACGCTTGTTGCAGCGCGAAGGTTGCAGCTTGGCTCCGGATATTACGAGGATTCGTCGCCTTATACAATATAGAAGCAGTGAGAGGGGAACAAGACATCATGAATCCGAAAAAAGCAGGGAAAATGTCATGGAGGCTGACAGCCGCTATGCTCGTCTTCGTCATGGCGCTGGCAGGCTGCGGCGCAAATAATACCGCGCCGGCAGCAACTGAGAAACCGCAAGAGCAAGAGGGAGCAGCGGATAAGCCGCTTGAGAAGGTACAGGTCGTATTGGACTGGACGCCGAACACAAACCATACTGGACTGTATGTCGCTAGAGATAAAGGCTTTTTCAAGGAACAGGGACTGGACGTAGAAATTATTCAACCGGGCCAAAGCGGGGCAGATCAAATGGTCGCTTCGGGTAACGTGCAATTCGGCGTAAGCTACCAAGAGTCGATTACGTTGGCACGTATCTCAGGGGTTCCGTTAGTATCGATCGCGGCCGTTATCCAGCATAACACCTCAGGCTTTGCGTCGCCGCTAGCCAAAGGGATCGATTCGCCGGAGAAATTCGAAGGCAAAACCTACGGCGGCTGGGGAGCTCCCGTTGAAGAGGCGGTTATACAATCGCTTATGCAGGAAAAGGGCGCAGACGTTAGCAAGGTGAACATGATCAGCATCGGCGACAGCGACTTTTTCACGGCGGTAAAACGCGACATTGATTTTGCATGGATCTATTATGCGTGGACAGGCGTGGAGGCTGAGCTTCGCGGCGAGAAAATCAACATGCTTTATCTGACGGATTATAGCGACAAGCTGGATTATTATACGCCAGTTCTTGCTACGAGCGAGGCGATGATCAAGGACAAGCCGGAGATCGTTAAAGCATTCACGGCTGCTGCGGCAAAAGGCTACCAATACGCAATCGACAACCCGGACGATGCAGCGGAGATTTTGATCAAAGCAGAACCGGATCTGAACGCGGAGCTCGTGCGCGCAAGCCAAAAATGGCTGAGTCCAAAATACAAGGATGATGCGCCGCGCTGGGGCGAGCAGAAGCTGAGCGTTTGGGAGAATTACGCGAGCTGGATGTTCGAGCACAAGCTGCTGGAGAAAGAACTTGAGGCGGACAAAGCATTTACGAATGAGTTTTTGCCGGAATAAAGGCTAAAGCAAGAGGAGAAGGCGGCATTGACCGCTGTCTTTGACAACGATGAGAGAGAGGGAATATAAATGGCGAACGCATTAGTAAGCATTCAAATTTTACCGACAACGCCAGGCGGCGAGAGCGTCATTCCTTATGTAGACAAGGCAATCGAAATCATTAAGGCAGCGGGAGTGCCGTACCGCGTTGCACCGCTCGAAACCACGATGGAAGGCGAGCTTAGCCATTTGCTTGGCGTGGTGCAGTCGATGAGCGAGGCCATGACAGAGATGGGCTGTCCATCCGTTATTTCGCAAATTAAAATTTATTATAATCCGGCAAACGGCGCTTCAATGGGCAGGCTGCTGGAGAAATATCCAGATGGGCAATAAGAGAAGCTTCCGGGCGAGAATATGGCCGCCTGCCGTACTGCTTATCGTACTGCTCTCTGGCTGGCAGGCTGCGGCATGGTTTGAATTATTTGATCAATGGCTGATCCCATCGCCAATTTCTATCGTAGAGGAAGCGATTGAAATTTGGCCGCGGCTAATGGAACATACGGAAGCGACGGTGCAGCTTACGCTGCTCGGCTTCGCGGGAGGATCGGCGGTGGGCTTCGTGCTCGCCGCTTTGCTGCATTTAATTCCCGGCGTACGAACGGCAGTATATCCGCTGCTTGTCCTGTCGCAAAATATTCCCATTATCGCGATTGCGCCTATCTTGACGATGCTCCTTGGCTATGGATTGCTGCCGAAGGCATTGCTTGTCATCATGGTTTGCTTCTTCCCGATTACGGTGGCTATGCTGAGCGGACTCATGAATACCGATGCGCAGCTTCGCAATTATTTGCAAATGATCGGTATTCGCAAGCTGCAGCTGTTTTGGCGGCTGGAGCTTCCGCATGCGATCGTTCATTTATTTGCCGGCTTAAGAATTGCTGCCTCCTATAGCGTACTGAGCGCGATTGTAGCTGAATGGCTTGGCACAAACAAAGGTCTTGGGGCATTTATGCTCATCTCGTCCAAAGGCTTTATGCCGGACCGGGTGTTTGCGGCTGTTTTTATTATCGTCGGACTCAGCTTAACGCTGTTTGGTCTAGTGACACTGGCAGAGCGCCTTATCATTCGTTGGCGTCCTGAGAAAGAGGTGAGGTAGCGGATGGGTTACACAGAAGGAAAGCATTCGGCTACGCTGCAGGTGCAGAACATCCGGAAGAAGTATGGCAAGGGAGCGTCAAGCAAAGAGGTGCTTGCTGGTTTGTCCTTTGCTGTAGCGGATGGAGAATTCGTATCCATTGTGGGACCATCCGGCAGCGGGAAAACGACGTTGTTCCAAGTTATTGGCGGCTTGGAGCAGCCGTCGGAAGGAGAAATTTGGATCAATGGGAAGCATACGACCGGCGAGCGCGGACATATCTCCTATATGCCGCAGCAGTCGTCGCTGCTGCCATGGGAGACCGTTGCAGGCAATATCGAGCTATCGCTGAAGATATCGGGCATTGACCGCAAAACGGCGAAGCTGGGGACGGAAGAGTGGCTGGAGCGAATCGGTTTGGATGAATATGCGAATGATTACCCGCATGTGCTCTCCGGCGGTATGCAGCAGCGCGTTTCCTTTCTGCGCGCGCTGCTTGCGCCGCAGCGTTTGATGCTGCTGGATGAGCCGTTTGGCGCGTTGGACGCTTTAACCCGGATGCAAATGCAGCAGTGGCTCATGTCAATCTGGGAGCAGAACCGGAGGTCGGTGCTGCTCGTCACACATAGCATAGAGGAAGCCTTATTTCTGTCGGATCGGATCATTGTGCTATCTGCGTCTCCGGCGGAGGTGCTGGAAGAGTTTCAGGTTCCCTTCGAGCGACCGCGCCATGAGGCTTTATGGACGGATCCGCGGTTCAATGCGCTGAAGCAGCGCATTTATGAGCTCCTTAAGGTTGGCACAAGGGAAGGGAGCGGATAAGGGTGAACGATATGGATAGAAAACAGAAGACCGCGGAGTCAAATTTACAAACCGACGGATGCATTGACGCACATATTCATGTGGATCTGTATGCGGAAGAGGAGCGAGCAGCATTGCTTGAGAATGCCTTTGCTGAAGGTGTTGCAGCGGTGGTTGCGGTCTCGATGCATCTGGCATCGTCAAAAATAAATCGGGAAATCGCCGATCGTTACGCTGGACGCGTACATCCGGCATATGGCTTCCATCCCGAGCAGCCGATACCTTCCGGCGCAGAAGCAGATGAGCTGTTCGCCTGGATTCGTATGCGTCATGCCGAGGGTGAACGGTTCGCGATTGGGGAGGTAGGACTTCCCTATTATACGCGGTCGGAGGCAGAGGCAGCCCGGGAAGGTACAGCTTTTGACGAAAAGCCGTATTTGGAGCTTCTTGAGCGGTTCGCCGCGTTAGCAGCAGAGCTGGATCGACCGATTATTCTACACGCTGTGTATGAGGATGCTGAAAAGGCTTGTGATATTTTAGAGAAACACGGCGTTCGTAAAGCACATTTTCATTGGTTCAAGGGCAGTGCGGACGTTATTAGCCGAATGGCTGCAAGCGGATATATGGTGTCTGTAACGCCAGATGTTGCCTACGAGGAAGAAATCCAGCTGCTTGTAGTGCAGTATCCCATCGAGCAGCTGATGGTCGAAACGGATGGACCGTGGCCCTTCGAAGGGCCGTATGAGGGCCATCCGACAAAGCCGCAAATGGCAGCAGACGCAGCGATGCATATTGCGCGCATTAAGCAGCTGCCTGCTCCACAGGTTACGGAACTATTGCTTGCGAATACTCGCCGATTTTACGGTATTTAATAAGGTTTGCCGAGCGTCGCTTCGTTAGAGGAATTCTCTAGCGGGGCGTTTTTTTTGCTTTGCGGCTGATTCCATTCGAAGCAGGAAATTTTTGTGTGACAGCGAATCCTTTAACAAAATGATTTTGTAACCACTATTAAAAGATATCCATCATCTAACGAGATACGTGTGATGAAATAAGGGGAATGACGGAGGTCAACGACAAATGATTAATGATGTTTTTGCGGCAGCCAGCAAGGGAGATACGACGAAATTAAAGGGGCTTCTAGAAATGAATCCCTTGTTCTCCAATAGGGAGAATGACGACGGGATGACACCTTTAGGTTATGCGGCGCATTACGGTCAAGCCAATGCCGTTCAGCTGCTGCTCGAGCATGGCGCCGATGTTAATGCTTTATCGCATTCCAAAATAAGCTATATCCCATCTAATACGGCCTTGCATGCGGCTATCGCCGGAGAAAGGGAAATGGAGGTTATAAAAATGCTGCTCGCGCATGATGCGAAGACGGACATTTTTGACAGCAATGGCCATACCAGCTTGCATTCGGCAGCATTCCATGATGACCAAATTGAATTAATCGATTTGTTGATCGAGCATGGAGCAGACATCCAGGCGAAGGCCGAAGGCGGGATAACGGCATTAACCTTGGCAGAAGAAAAAGGCAATTCCAAAGTGGCCGCCCGTCTAATAGAAAAAGGAGCCATTGAATAAACGCAGTGAAAGCAAAGTTTGCAATCGAATGTTTTGATGCAGCGGCAGTCTGGGACTTTTTTAATCCGTCCTGGCTGCCGCTGCATTTATTTTCGTATCAAAATTAAGAAACGGAAATGCAGGAACCCGATTTTTCGTGCCCTAATGTCCATTGCCATTTGCTAGCCTGCTGCATACAAAGATAAGGACAGGGTGCGATCACAAGCTGCGGCAAGCGGCAGAAGGGAGTGAGACAATGGCAAATCTGACTAGGAATCAATTTTTTGCAGTTCTGGCCCCTACAGTCATAAGGATTAGGCGTGAGGGGTCGATGATGTTTCCGTCCGTCCGTTTGGCGCAAAATTTGCTTGAAACCGGCGGCGTTATTCATTCGTGGTACAATTTAGGCGGCATCAAGGTGGGCGGCGGACAAACAAACGCGTACTGGCAAGGAGAAGCAGTCGTGAAGGGGACATGGGAGGTTTTCGACGGGCGAAGCGAAAATACCCGGGCCGCATTCCGCGCCTACAAGAGCGTTTATCATTTTTACAAAGACTTGGATTTATTACTGGCAACCCCTCGCTATGAACGGGTTCGGAAGGCTTTGACGCCAGAGCGGCAAGCTGACATGCTCTTTGCATGCGGCTATGCGACAGATCCAGCTTATCCCGTTAAATTAAAAGCGATTATTAACCAGTATGGTTTAAAGAGATATGACGCCTTAGGCAGCAAACAATTTCCTCTGCCGGAGAAGCTGAAGGGTGCAGAGCAAATTGTTGTATTGCACCAAGGACTAGTAATTTCGGATGGCTATCTGATTGGCGGAGTGACCTGGGTGCCAGCAAGACTTCTGGGAGAAGCACTCGGGGCAGAGATTGATTGGACGGGAATGCAGGTAACCGTCAACCAGAGGGCGCTGGAGTCCGTTCTGTCCGAAGCAACGGGGTATGTACCCATTCGGGCATTGGCGGCAGAACTGGGGCTTACGGCGAGCTGGGACCCCTTAGCTAGAGTCATATTGTTAGGGTAGGGAACGGACCAAAAGGAGTAGGTGAAACCGACAATCGACTTACTCGAGTGCCGGTTTCATTGCTGTGCTTAAATGGAAAGGTCATTTACCTTTTCGGGATGCGGCCCAGAAGGCGAGAATGATAAGGGGAATCAGGATGTACCAGGGAATGGTAATGGTGCCTCCTACAATAAATGCCAGAGCCATCACGATGATGACGCCGAGAATAATGTACAAACAGCCTCTACCGAATGTTTCCATACTCAATCGCCTCCTAAAGCTTAGGCTTTGCCATGCAATGCCTTCTTTGTAAGCATCCACTTCCTGAAAGTATATTCGATAATAACGTTTTTATGGGTTGTATGGTTCCAAATAAAATGAAGTAATTAGCGGCACAGGGAAAATAAGCTTTACGGCGGGGATAGGTAATCCTAAAGAAAAGTAATTCAGGTAACGGAGACAAAAAAATGGCCCGCATCGCTGCGGGCCTGTGTCCTAGATCTATATATCAACAGTGGGGTTGATGTCTTTAAGTATAAATAAGGAACCTTAACTTGACCTTAAAAATCTTTGTCGGAATATTGAAATGATAAAATAAGCAGCGGTTTATGGATGCTTCTATTATGGAGCTGAGGCAAAGATAAACGGCTCCCAAGCGCCGCCAACCGTGGCACGTTTAGCGTAAAGTACACTTCTGTTGTTTAAATCGGCGCTTACATAAAGGTTGCTTGCTGCTGATTTCAAGCCAACAAGACCATTGCCCATTGCCCATTGCACAGTTCCTGCCGATAATTTTTCTCCCATGTTCCTATGAATCAGACATTTGCAACCAGCCTGCCCCCGTTGTTCAAATCGGCTTGGACGATTATGCGTTCAAATTATCGATGTTTTTGATGAGATGACTTCATTGCTGCCGTTCGGTATAGATTTGATGCGGCGGAGAAACAATAATCCGGAACGAAAAACTATACAATTAAGGGGACGAGTAAATGAAAAAGTTTTGGTCGATTTTCTGTTTAGCTGCTTGCTTGACTTTTGTGCTTGTGGTACCTGCATTCGCTGATAATTCGAAGACAGGAACGATGGAGAACTACAACAATAGAGGTATGAGCAACGCGGTTCCAGATACCGGCATGCGCTCAGATATCGAAAGAGGAGTAGAAAGAGGAGTCGATAAAGCGGCCCGTGCTTTGGACGTAGATGACCGCAACGATATGAATGCTAACAATTACAGAACAACTGCAGTGGATGACGATAATGGTATGGATTGGGGCTGGCTCGGTTTATTGGGTCTGATCGGATTAGCCGGTTTAAGAAACCGCCGTCAGGAGCGCACGTAATTGGTTATCTGAAATTACAAAAACCCTGCCAGTTCTGGCAGGGTTTTTGATTGGTCAATGAGGCTTATCAGATACATATCTTCCTTGCTCGGGTACTGCGATCTCTTTGAATTTCTGTGTTAACAGTTCCAGGTTTGCTTTCAGGAACTCGCCGAACATCGGCTCCCCGTGCCCTGTAATCGCTAAATAAGGGTTCAGTGCAGCGAGCTTCTTTACAGATTTCTCGGCCTTAACCCAATCGGTCGTGAAGTACTTTGGCGGGCCGCTTATTTCCTGCTCTTGCGTCATGACTTTATAGAGCGATTCTTGCTTCACGGTTACAAAAGCATCACCGGCAATCAAAGTGCCGTCATCTTGGCGAAACAGAGAGATATGGCCTGGTGTATGGCCCGGCGTATGAATATATTTCCAGTCCGGCAGACCAGGAACGCTTCCATCCTCAGGTAAAGGGCGTACACGGTCGTCGAGATCGATTCCGTCATGCGGAAAGTAGGGGGACATCTCTGATATGAGTCCGCCGTGTACCGTAGGATCAGCCGGCGGATAGTCGGACTTGCCAGTTAAATAAGGCAGCTCCAGCTTGTGTGCGTAAACGGGAACATTCCAATGCTCAATCAGCTCAATGACGGCGCCGACATGATCAAAGTGTCCATGGGTCAAAATAATCGATTTAGGCGCAAAATCGAAACGCTCCTCCGCTTCTTTTATAATCTTTTTCGCGGATCTGGGCATTCCGGCATCAACCAAAACCCAACCTCCGTGTTGATCCTTTGGATCACCGATGAAACACACATTTACGATTTGGATAGGGAAGCAATAGATATCAGGCCGATATGCAAGTCCCTCTCCGCTTGCAAAGGTCGTAATGGGAATAAAAGAATTCTCAAACGAGCTCTCCAACGTAAACCGCCTCCTTTGTATGACATACCTCTATAAACTGTCCTAATGTTGGGGGGTTATTCTAATCATTGTGTCGTTTCTATTCGTAAGCTTTGAGGTTAGGAATGAAAGGTAACCAAATGGTACAAATTAAAGAGTATTATTCTTAGGAGGAGATCAACAAAATGAAACCGAACGGCATGCCGAAATTTCCTGAGTCTTATTGGACTGATTCAACGAGACCGCTTGCATCTTATCCCTCGCTCGAGCAAAATATTGAAGCGGATGTAACGGTTGTCGGAGGCGGAATTTCCGGCATAACAACGGCTTTTTTGCTTGCTCAGGAAGGATTTAAAGTTGTACTTCTTGAAGCGGGCAAACTTCTGGGCGGTACAACGGCACATACGACGGCCAAAATAACAGCGCAGCATGATCTGATCTATGACGAGCTTATTCAAAGTGAAGGAGAAGAGAAAGCGTCATTGTATTACAAAGCTAACAACGAAGCTCTGCAATTTATGAAGCAAACGATAGAAAAGCACAAAATAGAATGTGGTTTTTCAATACAAGATGCTTATGTTTATACAAATTCAAATGAATACATAAAAAAGCTTGAGAAGGAGATGTCTGCGTATACGGCGCTTGGCATTCCCGGAGCCTACGCCGATAAAATCCCCTTGCAAATACCCGCTAAAGCAGCGGTCATTATGCAGCATCAAGCACAGTTTCATCCATTGCAGTATTTGTCTGCCCTTGTAGAGAAGTTCATAGATGCAGGGGGAGCTATTTACGAGAACACAACGGCGGTTGATGTAGAGAAAGGTGCCTTGCCGGAGGTCATTACAAGTAAGGGTCATCGGATAAAATGTGAGCATGTTGTTTCCTGTACCCACTTTCCGTTTTATGACGGCCTCGGCTTTTATTTCGCAAGAATGCATGCGGACCGCTCATACGTCCTTGGCATTCGTATTGCGGATGAGCTTGCGGAAGGGATGTATTTAAGCGTCGAGGATCCTAAACGTTCCTTTCGTTATGCAGAAACGGCGGAGCATGGCAAATTGCTGCTTATCGGAGGTCAAAGCCATAAGACCGGTCAGGGTATTTGTACGATCAATCATTATGAAGAGCTGCAGAGATGTGCTGAAGGGCATTTTCAAGTGCAAGAAATCGCCTATCGCTGGTCTGCTCAGGATTTGGTCACCGGCGACAAAATACCGTTTGTCGGTCGTATCACTTCTTCTTCCCCTAATGTGTACATAGCTACCGGCTATCGAAAATGGGGGATGACGAATGGTACGGCGGCTGCTCTGCTCGTTAAAGATTTAATTATGGAGAAGGAAAATGCATTCGAAAACCTCTATGCGCCATCACGCTCCGTCTCCTTTGGGACAATTAAGAACTTTATCGTAGAAAACGCGGATGTAGCGAAGCATCTTATCGCAGGCAAGCTTGAAATGGTTCATAAGCGTCCTGAGGATTTGGCGCCGGATGAAGGTAGCGTAGTTAAGCTTCATGGCAAACGTGCGGGGGCCTATAAGGATGAAGCGGGTAAACTGTTTCTCGTCGATACGACTTGTACGCATATGGGCTGCGAGGTCGAATGGAATAACGGGGACCGGACTTGGGATTGTCCATGCCATGGTTCTAGATTTGCAATTAACGGCGATGTCATTGAGGGTCCTGCGGAAGAACCGCTGAAGTTATTGCAGACGTAAATATGGTTTTAAGTGAGATCCTGCATAAAAGAAAAAAGTCACCCCAAGCTCTAGTCTGACAAGCATGGGGTGACTTTTTATGTTTTATCGGTTCTGATTTAAAAACACTGTCACTGATTACATAAGCTATTTCAGGAATGAGTTAACTGCAAGCAACACCATCTTTATCACGATCTAATTTATCGCTGTAGCCAGGATCTCCCTTATGTAAGGGTGCTGCGCCCGCTTCTTTTGCGGCTGTACAATTAGCATAATAAACCTCTTCTTTATCCGCCGGAATCTGTTGAATTTCACCGTTAACTACGAATAAAACCCGCGTGCCGTCCTTTAAATCTGCCAATTGATTTCCAATCCATGAGCCAGCCCCGCGATTATCCTTTGGCGTCACGTAAGCAATATCCGCGCCTTCACCGCCTTCTTTGCACATAGCCATCGGCCATTCATCCCGATCAAAACCTTTCTTTACCGGAATACCGTTTAATGAAGCATCCCGGTTGGATTCAGCGCCGTTTCTATCGATGGTGCAGACAGCCGAAGCTCCGGCTTTAATCGCCGCAGCGATATGCGCCATCGTCTCGGGATAGCGGTCGGTTGGTAAAAGGATGGTTTCACCATAGTCCGTTTCCGATCCGGTACTCTTTGAAGCAGTAGTGGCTAATAAATCGCCGCAGCCGGAGAGGATTAATGTCAAAATAAGAATTGCGGCTAAGTATGATTTCATGATGTATCTCCATTCCAGTATTTGAAATTATCATACTACACTCTCGAAAGCACCGAAAAGGGGAAAACAAGCGTAAACGGCTGTCGCCGTCCTCTGTGGCAAAAGCAGTCGTTTCGCGGAGATATATAAGCATATTTATATGTGAAAACATATAAATTCTTATATATCGAAAAAGGCCCACAAACGGGGCCCCTTGCGTAAACATCAAATCAATTTATATTAGTAGCCGAAAACACCGCAGCTACAAGCGATAATGACCAACAAAATGAAAAGGACCAGGATTGTACCCGTGTTTGTGAAAACACCGCCAACATGACCAGACATTGTTCATTGCACCTCCTTATATGTTGAGTAAGCTAAACGCTTATTTTTAGTAACCTTTACCATAGCCGCCAAAAATTCCGCAGCTGCATGCGATGATCACCAATAAGATGAAAAGGACCAGAATGGTTCCAGTATTCGTAAATGCACCACCAACGTATCCGGACATTGTTCATTACACCTCCTTACGTTTTGAGTACATTGTAGATTATGTTGGGATGAAGGATTCTGATTGGGTGTTTGTTACCACGACAGTTTATCCGTGTCATCGGCCTATTAGGATTGGAATCCATCGGGTTTGGATGAATGGCTTTAGGCGGAAATAATGATGAGGAGCCTTGGAGGAGAATGGGATAGAAAAGCAGAGTAGAGGAGAGTGTTCAGAAAACATTGAATTGATATCACCATATGTAAGAGCGCCTGAAAGATCAGGCTCTCCGCAAAAATTAGCAAGAATGTTTGAATTTACGACGTTTCTTCACGATCACAACAACAACAACAACAACAACGACAACAACTGATTTTTTGTGTTTGCGGCTCTTTTGAATCATTCATATCATCTCCTCTCTTAGAAGATAATCTACTATATTCGAAAATACTAGATTGGATTGGACAAGTGCAATTGAGACGGAAATTTGTGTGTTTATATGAGAAAGAGTAAGAAAACGCAGAACAAACACCCCCATTTTATGAATGAGGGTGTTTGTTTATTAAATTCAATGGTTAAGCACGATCACGATCGCGTTCACGATTGCGATTTCTCGCTCCTGCTAAACCGAACAGACCCAAAAGACCAAGCCATCCCCAATCAAAACCATCATTATCAGTTGCTGCAGTTGTTCTGTAATTGTTTGCGTTCACCGTTGTTCCGTTATGGGAACGATCTGCGGATGCAGGTATAGCTGTGTACATCATTAAACATGCGATGAAACTAATCATTAATATTACTTTCTTCATAGTATGCATGCTCCATTCGAATTTAGATTGAAATCGAGCTTATTTTTAGTCACAAAGCTTCATTTTATACTCAGGTCTTAAACTCATAGGTATGTCTGTTACATTAAACAATGCTTTTCATCGCGGCGCCCTTCGTATGTCAAAATAATCAAAGCCTTTCTGATTTTCGAATCACTTGAAAAACCATCTCGCAATGTGACCAATGACAAAACAACGCTAATTACTATGCAAGTGACTATTGGAAAGTAAAATTTTACGTTTCCCTTTTCTACTGCTATATCGCCAGGTAGACGTCCAAGGTTGATATACCTTCCTAGCCCCGCCCAAATCAACCTAATAACAACTAACGCAATACCGACTATTATAAGGAACTTTGGAACGGTATTCATTTATCCGTCTGCTTCTTGATGCTATTCATGAAAATATTACATGCATAATTTTTTGAAAATAATTTTGGAGGATCTCATGAAACAATCAAATGTTAATCTTATATTTAACTTTAATTTGGGCGACAAATGGGCGACAACCTATGAGTAGTTTGTAAATAACACTCTAAAATCCCTTGATATACATGGCTGTAAACAAAAAATCGGGCACCCCTTGCGGGGTGCCCTTTTCATGGGAGAGGAGAAACCGGACGAAGAGCTTATGGGGAAACGTAAGTCTTCTCCGCGGTTGTCTACGACATCTTGCGACGCCGATAAGGTTATTTTGTCCTTTTATATGGTAAATATACACGATTGAGATAAAAAATTTAATGTTGGACGTAAAACAGCGGTAGACTCTCAATTTTTACGCGGGTCTTCACTTTATTATGAAAGGGATTCTATGGTACGATAGGCGGGAATGAGATAGAAGGGGGCAATTGCAGTGAGAGTAATTGCGGGCGAGGCCAAGGGCCGCACGCTTAAGGCTGTGCCTGGCATGAATACGAGACCGACAACGGACAAGGTAAAAGAAGCTATTTTTAGCATGATTGGTCCTTATTTCGATGGCGGAATGGCGCTGGACCTGTTCGCAGGTACGGGTGGTTTGGGTATTGAGGCTTGGAGCAGGGGCATAGAGCGTACGGTTTTCATTGATCGTGAAAAAATAAGCACCGACATTATCCGTCACAATGTTCAAACGGCGAATATGGGAAGCGCTGCTGAAATTTATAGGAATGATGCGGAGCGCGCATTGAAAGCGCTAGCGAGGCGGGGACAGAGGTTCCGGCTTGTTTTTCTTGACCCTCCATACAAAATGATCACGATGGATAGTTTGATGGCTCAGCTTATGGAGAATGAACTGCTGGAACCTGACGCCATTATTGTAGTCGAGCATGATGCTTCGCACCGTTACCCGGAGCAGATGGAGCATTTTGACCAATTAAAGCATGCAAAATACGGCGATACGGCAGTTACAATCTATCAATTTAACAGCTTAGAAAGCCATGACGGAAATGAGGCCGATGTTCATGAATAAAAAAGAGCGCGTAGCGGTGTATCCTGGTACTTTTGATCCTGTAACCTATGGTCATTTGGATATCATTCGCAGATCTGCAAAGCAATTTGACCGGCTGATTGTAGCCGTTTTAAATAATTCAAGCAAAAATCCGCTGTTCAGCGTCGAGGAACGTAAGGCGCTTCTTACTGAGGTGACGAGTAATATTCCGAATGTGGAAATTGACAGCTTTCGGGATTTGCTCGTCCGTTTCATGAAATCGCGGCAGGCGAATGTCATCATTAGGGGGATTCGATCGGTTACCGATTTCGAATACGAGCTGCAGCTTGCTTCAACAAACCACCTGCTCGATGCTGAAATCGATACCATGTTCATGATGACGAATCCAAAATATTCCTATTTAAGCTCAAGCATTGTGAAGGAGATTGCACAATTCCACGGTGCTGTGCATGAGCTGGTACCGCCCGTCGTTGAGCAGCAATTGCGTGAGAAATATAAAACAAAGAGCATATCTTAACTCCGGAATATTCCATTTTTCAATTTAAGCTTTATACCGATTTATTGGCTTTGCGAAACGGAAGAAGGATTATAGAAACAAATAACCCGAGTAGTGCAAGCAGGAGACAAGCCGAGAGCGAGAACTGCCATAATAACGGAAGCTCACCGGCTTTAATGACGACTGCGACCGTATGTTCCGGCAAGAATGATTCAGCGTTGACAAAGGCTGGCAGAGCCCCAGGGGCCAGAATAGGACGCAGAAGCGATAGAGCGGGCTTCCAAAGGAGCAGCATGAACAGCAAGGCGTGCAAGGCATGTACGACGCGCCATACGACGAAAGGGAGCAGCTTAAGATCGGTACCTGTTATGGAATAGCCAGCCTGTAAAATGCCGCTAAGTCCGCTCCATGCAAGGACGGCAGCGATAGCAGCGGCATTGCTGAGCGTTCCGGTTCCAGGCGCATCCCAAATAGCAGCCGAATAAGCCCCCAGATGGCCTTCGAAAAAAGCCTGACTAATAAAACTAAGCCCAGCCTTATCCAGCAGCGGAGAGAGAAGCGGTTCCGATAACTTAGCAAGAACAGCTGCAAAGATCATAAAGCCGCCAATCATCATAAGCTTCTGAACACTGGCTGTAACGGCATCGCCAAGCGCTTTGCCAAAGCTTCGGCCATCCTGCTCCCTGCCGAGGCGAAGCGCCTCTGCTGCGCGCTGCAGGATACTGCTCCGATTCTCTTCCGTCTTAATTGCAGCAGCCTGGTTATTCTCTGCGTCATCTTTGGGCCGAACCAGCGTCATGAAAATCATCACCCACAGGGCTGAAATCCATACGGCTGCTGCAATGATAACACCTACTATCGGCTTATGCAGGAAGCCTGCGCCGATGACCACGAGCATAAATAAAGGATTAGGCATATGGGCAAGGGCGAGCAGCCGCTGGCCCTGTTGTTTTGTCACGAGGTTTCTTTTGCGCAGGGAGGATGCCGCATCTGCACCCGCAGGATAACCTCCCATCCAGCCTAGGACAATTGCAAGCGACGCTTCCCCAGGAAGCTTGAACAACCGGTTCATGAGCGGCTGCAGCAAAGAGCCGACGGCGTGAGCGAGGCCGAACGAGGCAATAAGCTCAAATAATACTAGAAACGGCAGCAGGCCGGGAAAAACAATATTCCACCACACGGTAAGTCCTTGCAGGGAGGATTGGAAGGAAGCATCCGGCTGGAGGATGATGGCTACGACAAGCAGGATGGACAGGAACGCTAACATAACCGTTTTAGCCAATGCTACACAACTCCTTTATTTTATTGGGAAAATAAGTGTAGGGTTACATTGTTCGCAGACAGACGAATGTCATGAAGAAATGGACAATCGTATACGTTAATTAGTACGCATGTTTGTCCTTGGATAGACCAAGTGTCATGTTTTGCCCGGCAGGACAGCAGGACTGAGAACTCAATAAGAAATGAATAAATTGCTTGATCGGGGAGTGGCGGATGCGAAAGCAACGAACAGATTTGCGCAGAATAGCGATGGTCGTTGCAGCGACTTCAGCTTTGATGTGGGTGCTGTTATATGCTCCAACGCCTTATGTGGTTTATGAGCCTGGAATTGCAGTCCCTGTTAAGCCGATGCTGGCGATTGAAGCGGGAGACGAGCTTGGTGATGGCGATTTCTTGCTCACAGCAGTGAAGCTAACGGAGCCGAACTTGCTGAATGCCATCTCGGCTATGTTGAACTCGAATAAAGAGGTGCACCCAAAACGGGATGTGCTTAGGGGATATACGAAGGAGCAATATGCAGAAAGGCAGCAAGTGATCATGCAGGGGTCGCAAAATAATGCTATTGAAGCAGCGTATCGTTTTGCCGGTGTGCCCTATGAGAGCAAGCCGAATGGCATGGTTGTCTCCGACGTTCTAACTGATGCGGCTGCAGGTGAAGTATCCTTTCAGGCAGGTGACTTGCTGCTAGGGATCCATGGTGAAAAACCTTCACGCAGCACAAATGAATTGCTTCAATCGCTGCTAGGGATTAGCGGTGCTGCTGAATCCGTTTCTTTCGATATTGTAAGAAACGGTAAGCAACGTCAAGCAGTCGTTTCGGCGGATCGCTTTGTTTCAGTGAAGACAAACGTGCAGCTTTTGGATGCGCTCGGCATACGGAGTATAACGGAGCTGCACGAGCTGGAGCCGGCGTATCGTGATAAGCGGATTACCATAACGGCCGATGAGATCGGAGGCCCGTCGGCTGGACTTGTCTTTGCGCTGCAAGCTCTGGATTTGCTTACGGAGGGTGATTTATCGGGCGGCAGCCGCATCGCGGCAACGGGTACCCTTACGGTTGATGGCAAGGTTGGGGCGATCGGCGGCATTAAGCAAAAAATAGTCATCGCAAGCGAAGAAGGCGCCCAGCTGTTTCTGGTGCCTGCTGACAATTTCGAGGAAGCCGAGGCGAAAGTGAAATCGCTTGGCTCCTCGACAAAGGTTGTAAGCGTATCTTCGCTCCAGGAAGCTGTGGAACAGGTCGGAATCTTCCAGGCAGAGGCAGGGAAGTAGCGGCCATGCAGATTTTTACTTCAACGCAGATTCAATTACGACCGGTCTATCCGTAAAATCCCGGAACATCGATTGGACATTCTCAACTCCTGGAACGCCAAGCATATAAACACTGCTGGCCTGCGTGTCAAGCTCGAGGAATCGAAACGGTTTTGGAGGTCTTGCAGCGCTAAGCAGCACGGGAAGTTTGGCCGAATTTCGCATGCGGCGCAATAAATGCTTGCCTTTTTCGGTAAAACCAAGCACTCTTATATATTCAACACCCGCAGCGAGCTTATCCGCGCTGAAATCTTCTTTGCGATGTCCGAGCAGGATAGCGAGAAGTGACCGTTGCAGCTTTGTCCGCGTGTAGCGCTTGGTTTTCAATGCTGCCAGCAGGTCGTCGAAGCTTCTAGAGCCAAGGCTGGGCAGTGCATTGCGGATGCGGTGTTCCAAGCCTTCGTTAATCTCATGAAAATCCGCCAGTTCATTTGGCGAGCGGGTTACGATCGCATGAAGCAAGGCGTTGGTGAAGGGCTGCCAACTGATCGGGCAGCGGCCTGAAGACCATTCCTCCTTCAGGATACGCAGCGTAGTCTCAGGAACGTATGCGCGCGCGTCTTCAAGCGAGCGTTGTTCGAGCAGCAGCTTACGAATGGCAGTCGCGCTAGCGATCTGGCTGTCTGACGGTGTTTCCTGATTATATTGCGCTTTCTCGCGAGTGATGGTGTAAGGCGCCATTTGGCCCTGCAGCCGTTTTAAGGCAAGCAAATAATGGAGGCCTAACGTGTGGTTCGGCAGCGCAAACGGGAAATTTGCAGCAGAAGCATGTCCCAAATCTGCTAAATAAGCAGTAATGGCACTGCTGTATGCGCTGGGGTAACTTATTCCCGTTTGCATAAGCTGTTTTAATAAAGCTTTGAAGGCAGGGGGCTCATGTGCTACGATATCTGCAGCCAAGAGCAGCGGCTCAAGCTCGCCGTTCTCCGTTCCGAAGCAGAAACTGTCAACGACACCTGTAGCCTCAAGCAAGGACACAGCACCGTAAGCAAACCATTCGGCAGCTTGCGTGGCGTATGCGACGGGCAGTTCGATAACGAGATCGCAGCCGCCTTCAAGCGCCATTCGTGTCCGAGACCATTTGTCGAGCAGGGCAGGCTCGCCGCGCTGCAGGAAATTGCCGCTCATAACGGCAACGACTGCGTCGGCTTGCGTTATTTTTCGCGATTGTTGCAAATGATACAAATGTCCGTTATGAAAAGGATTGTACTCGACAATAAGTCCGACTGTACGCATTCGTTTGGATCCTCTCTCTGTTAAATGTTGGTGGTTTAACTATAGCATAGAGAACAAGCTCAATCACAGCCTGCTTAAAGCATTAAGGAAAAACAGTGTGAAAATGTTGACAAAACAGTAGTCTGATAGATATAATAATCTTTGTTTGTTTGGGGTGATCTGATGCAGTTTCATATTCAAGAAACAATGTCCAAAGGGTTGAAAACGACAATCGACGAAGAGTTGGATGTTAGTGACCTCTTTAAAGGACGCCAAGATGTTTATCGTACGGGACCTCTTCATGTAATGCTTCAGGTGACTGGGCACGAAGGCTTCATTGAAGTGGATGGCAAACTTGCCATTGACCTCGAACTCGCCTGCTCGCGTTGCCTAGAACCGGTGAAGGATCATACGGTTATTCGTTTCTCGGAAGTATTCAAGAGGGCTGCGTCTGACGTAGATCGCGATGAGGATATGGAAGAGGAAGAGAGTGACTTCATTGAAGTAGATGCGGACAGACTGGACTTGAGGCCTTATGTGGAAGAAGCGCTTCAGTTGTTCATGCCTTTTGCACCGCTTTGCAGCAATGATTGTAAGGGTCTCTGTCAAACTTGCGGACAGAACTTAAATGAGCACACATGCAGCTGCTCAACGGAGAAGATTGATGTCCGTTTTGCGGCGCTAAAGGATCTATTTAAGGAATAAGCGTAGTGCCGATTGATTTTTTGAAGGAGGTGTTAAATATGGCAGTACCTCAGCGTAGAACATCCAAGACTCGCCGTGATAAACGTCGTACGCATTTCAAACTTGCAGTACCGGGCATGGTGAAATGTGAGCAATGCGGCGAGCTGAAATTGGCTCACCACGTATGCAAAGTTTGTGGATATTACAAAACAAAAGAGATCATTTCCCAATAGTGAATTGATGTCAGAGGTAGCACTTCATCATTTGATGGAGTGCTATTTTTATGATGCAACATTGCGCTCGGGCGCATTTTTTAATATACTTAATTAGTACCAGGTGATAATATCAAGCAACATACATATACTAATCGTACTGATGACCCTTGGAGTCCGCGGTGCGTAAATGAGGTCTAACCGTTACTCTAAGGTAGAAGGTGGTGCCGAACATCGAACGAATGCCCAAACGGCAGCGGCATCAGCAGCTTGCCCGATATATTGATGAAAATCCTTTTATAAACGATCGGGAGCTCACGCGACTGCTCAAAGTAAGCATCCAGACGATTCGCCTTGACCGCATGGAACTTGGAATACCGGAGCTGAGAGAACGCCTGAAGCTAATGGCCGAACGCTCCTACGACTCTGTTCGATCGCTGCCTTTGCATGAGGTTATCGGTGATATTGTCGATTTGGAGCTGGACAAGAGCGGTATCTCGGTGTTTGAGATTCGGGAAGAGCATGTGTTCTCGAGGACTGGCATTGCACGCGGCCATCATGTGTTTGCCCAAGCAAATTCACTTGCCGTTGCTATTATAGATGACGAAATTGCACTTACTGTAACAGCTGATATTAGATTCATTCGTCCCGTTAAGCTTGGAGAAAAGTGCATCGCTAAGGCCTATGTTCGCTCCATTTCGGGAGAACGAAGCAAAGCAAAGGTAGAAATCTTCACGTATGTGGGCGATGAAATGGTGTTCCAAGGAAACTTTGTGATTTATCGGTCCGCGGGAGATTCAGATACAGAAGGAGGAGACGAACGTGCGGATCGCTATTGACGCTATGGGCGGGGATAATGCTCCTGGCCTAATTGTGCAAGGGGCGCTTGACGCGGCGCTGGAGTGGCCGGATACGGAGCTGCTGCTCGTTGGTGATACGTCTGTGATTGAACCGCTCATGAAAGGGCAGAAACCTGCTAACGTGACGATTTGTCATGCGGATGAGGTTATCGGTCCTGATGATGAGCCGGTAAAGGCAGTGCGCCGCAAGAAAGGAGCGTCCATGGTTGTTGCCGGACAGCTCGTTCGCGAGAAACAAGCGGACGCAATGCTCTCGGCAGGCAATACCGGCGCTTTGATGGCCACTGGCTTGCTTGTAGTCGGAAGAATGGATGGCATTGAGAGACCGGCGCTTGCGCCTATGATGCCTACAATGGATGATGTCGGTATTCTAACGCTTGATTTGGGAGCGAACATGGATGCCAAACCGGAGCATTTGCTTCAATATGCTATTATGGGCAGTATCTACCGGGCTAAGGTGCACGGGCTTGAGAATCCAAGGGTTGGGCTCTTGAACGTCGGAACTGAAGCGATGAAGGGTAACGAAATGGCTAAAGCTGCCTATGCTTTACTGGAGCAAGCGCCTGTTCATTTTATTGGCAATGTCGAAGCAAGGGATGTTCTTAACCGCAATTGCGATGTGCTCGTATGCGACGGCTTTGCCGGCAATATTATGCTGAAGGCGATGGAAGGCGCGGCGGGAACGATTTTTACATCGCTTAAAGATGCCTTTAGCCAATCGTTACTGACGAAGCTGGCTGCGGCGATTATGCTGCCTAAGCTGCGGCCCTTGAAGAAAAGAATGGACTATAAGGAGCATGGCGGAGCGCCGCTTCTAGGGCTAAACGGGCTTGTTGTGAAATGCCACGGATCATCGGATGCGCTTGCCGTAAAAAATGCGGTAAGACAAGCAAGAAGCGCGATTCAAGGCCAGCTGATTGAAACGATTTCAGCAGAAATAAACGGGAAGTGAGTGTGCGAAATGGGGTTACATCCTGTAGGGATTATCGGAACGGGCAAATACGTTCCTGAACGTATCTTATCGAACAAAGAGCTCGAAGCGATGGTAGAAACAAATGACGAGTGGATCGTAACGCGCACTGGCATCAAAGAACGCCGCCTTGCTGCTGCTGAGGAAGCGACGTCTGATCTTGCGCTGCACGCATCGCGTGAAGCAATTGCCGCGGCCGGTCTAACAGCGGAAGATATTGATCTAATAATCGTAGCGACGATAACGCCCGATATGTTTTTTCCATCGACGGCATGCCTGCTTCAGGATAAGCTGGGCGCGAAGAAAGCTGCGGCATTTGATTTGTCTGCTGCGTGCTCCGGTTTTATTTACGGGCTTGCGACAGGCTCGAGCATGATTGCTAGCGGCATGTACAAGAACGTACTCGTTGTGGGGGCTGAAACGCTGTCGCGCATTACTGATTACACAGACCGCAATACTTGCATTCTGTTCGGTGACGGTGCAGGCGCAGTCGTACTAGGACAAGTTGAAGAGGGCCGCGGATTCCAGTCGTTTGAGCTCGGCGCAGACGGCAGCGGAGGAGAACTGCTTAAAGTAAATGGAGGCGGCTCACGCGTACCGGCAACGGAAGAGAGCATTCAAACCAAACAGCACTATATCCAGATGGCCGGTAATGATGTATTCAAGTTCGCGGTAAGAATTATGGGCAGCGTTGCTGAAGAGGCTTTGCTGAAGGCGGGAATAGCGAAGGAAGAGGTCGATCTTCTCGTGCCGCATCAAGCGAACATTCGTATTATCCAGTCCGCGTTAAACAGGCTGAGCCTGTCAGAAGATAAAGCAATGATCAATCTTGATAAATACGGAAATATGTCTTCGGCTTCCATTCCGGTTGCTCTTGCGGAAGCAGTCGAGCAGGGCCGCGTGAAGGAAGGCGACCGCATCGTGCTTGTTGGTTTTGGCGGCGGTTTGACATGGGGCGCTTCCGTTCTTGTATGGTAATAAATGTTAAGGAGGGAACGCGTTTGAGTAAAATTGCATTTGTTTTTCCAGGACAAGGCGCACAGGCTGTCGGAATGGGTAAGGATGTATTCGAAACTTTCGATCATTCACGCTTGATTTTTGAACAGGCGGATCGAGCGCTTGGTTTTTCCTTAAGTAATATTATTTTTGAGGGACCAGATGAGGTACTGAAGCAAACAGCCAATACACAGCCTGCGCTGCTTACCGTTAGCGTTGCTCTGTTAGAAGCCTTGCAGGTTCGAGGATTGAAACCGGATTATGTAGCTGGTCACAGTCTCGGAGAGTACAGCGCCCTTGTTGCAGCGGGTGTTCTTTCATTCGAGGATGCCGTGCGAACGGTTCGCGCACGCGGACAATTCATGGAGCAGGCCGTTCCAAGCGGTCAAGGCGCAATGGCTGCCGTGCTGGGTGCAGAGCGTGAAACCCTGGCTGCGCTATGCGCATCGATTACGGCGGAAGGTACGGCAGTTGAGCTTGCAAATGTGAATTGTCCCGGACAAATTGTCGTATCGGGCACTGCGGCGGGCGTAGAAGCGGTTGTTCAGCGCGGCAAGGAAGAGGCTGGTGCAAAACGGGTTATTCCGCTTGAAGTAAGCGGTCCGTTCCACTCGTCTCTCATGAAGCCGGCAGCCGACAATCTTCAAACCACACTGGCTGGCATCGCAATGCTCGACGCAAGCGTTCCGGTTGTAGCTAACGTAACCGCAAAGGCTGTTAATTCAGCCGACGAAATTCGCAATTTGCTCGTGGAGCAGGTTTATTCTCCTGTTCTATGGGAAGACAGCGTTCGTTACCTAATCGAACAGGGTGTTGATACCTTTGTAGAAATCGGTTCTGGAACGGTGCTTGCCGGCTTGATTAAGAAAGTCGACAAAAATCTTCGTGTCATTTCAATAAACAGTATCTCTGCGCTTGAAGCGCTGCAGGTGAATGAATTTTAGGATGGAGGGGATACCATGTTTGCTAGCTTGGAAGGCAAGAAAGCTCTCGTAACGGGTGCGTCGAGGGGAATCGGCAGATCGATTGCCATTGCGCTAGCTGAGGCTGGAGCAGATGTTGCCATCAATTACTCCGGCAGCGAGGCGGCGGCAGCTGAAACGGCGGAAGCCGTTGAAGCACTCGGGAGACGCGCAATTATCATTAAAGCAAATGTTGGCAAAACAGATGAATTTGAAGCGATGGTCAAGGAAGTCATCGAACAATTCGGCACGGTTGACATTTTAGTGAATAATGCGGGTATTACAAGAGATAATTTAATCATGCGTATGAAGGAAGACGAGTTTGACCAAGTCATTGAGACAAACCTCAAAGGTGTATTCAATGGCATTAAAGCGGTCACTCGCACCATGATGAAGCAGCGTTCCGGACGCATCATCAATATTTCTTCGGTCGTTGGTGTGCTCGGAAATCCTGGGCAAGCTAACTATGTCGCAGCGAAAGCTGGCGTAATTGGTTTGACTAAGGCTAGTGCACGCGAGCTTGCGTCCCGTGGCATTACAGTTAACTGTGTTGCCCCAGGATTTATTCAAACCGAAATGACGGACAAGCTGCCGGAAGAAATGCGCCAATCCTTATCTGGTCAAATTCCGCTTGCCCGTCTCGGTGATCCGAGCGACATCGCAAATGCGGTCCGTTTTCTTGCTTCTGATGCCTCAGCCTATATGACTGGACAGACGATTCATGTGGACGGCGGCATGTATATGTAACGCCAAATAATTCCCTGATACGGAATTAAAACGGTTACGTATGGCATTTTATCTTTAATTCTCGTATAATACCATGGAGGAGGTGAACCGGATGTCCGAAGTAGTAGATCGCGTAAAACGTATCGTCATCGACCGACTAGGCGTTGACGAAGCGGAAGTTACACTAGAAGCTTCATTTAAAGATGACCTCGGCGCTGACTCTCTTGATGTCGTTGAATTGGTCATGGAGCTAGAAGACGAGTTTGATATGGAAATCTCTGATGAAGACGCAGAGACTATCACCACTGTGGGAGAAGTAGTTAAATACATACAATCTCATACGTAAGAAGGACAAGTCCCGTTTTTAATAAACGGGACTTCTCTCCATCTAGACCGTTTTCGTAAAATCAATTATGCAGGCGTCACAGCTTTTACATACACAAGGTAAATGGCTCCAAGCGCAATGAATTTATACCTCCTTATATTTCAAGTGTAAAGGCTCACCGTCCTTGAACGGCATTGCTTGTATTTACCGAGAAATATAAGCAGGGTATACGAATTACAGCACCATGGCTTTAGAATAACGAGATGATGCCACGCGCTCATCAATACTGCTGGATACAGAGGTGAATCGAATGAAACAAAGAGTTGTTGTTACTGGTATGGGAGTTATTACTTCGCTAGGTTCCGATTTGGAGCAATTCTGGGGTAACCTGCTGGAAGGAAAGTCGGGCGTATCGGTTGTTGAGGCTTTCGATTTCTCCGATTACCCAACTTATATTGCGGCAGAAGTTAAAAACTTCAATCCCGAGGATTACGGTTTAGATAAAAAGGAAGCACGGAGAATGGACCGCTTTGTGCAATTTGCGGCAGTAGCCAGCCAATTGGCGGTTAAAGATGCGGATTTGCAAATTGGTCAAAATGCCGATCCCGAACGCGTTGGCGTTATGGTCGGCTCCGGGATAGGCGGACTTGGCACTTGGGAGGATCAGCATAATATCCTGCTGGAAAAAGGCCCTAAGCGCGTGAGCCCATTCTTCATACCGATGATGATCGCTAACATGGCTTCCGGCCAAGTGTCGATGCTTACAGGTGCTAAAGGACCGAACAGCACGGCGGTTACCGCTTGTGCGACAGGAACGCATTCCATCGGTGATTCGTTCAAATTAATCCAACGCGGCGATGCCGATGTGATGATTGCCGGCGGCGCCGAAGCGACGATCAGACCTACGGGAATGGCGGGCTTCTGCTCCATGCGGGCCATGTCCGTTCGAAACAATGAACCCGAAAAGGCAAGTCGTCCATTTGATATTGATCGCGACGGCTTTGTAATGGGTGAGGGTGCCGGCGTTCTAGTACTGGAATCGCTTGAGCATGCACAAGCGCGCGGTGCAAAAATTTACGCTGAGGTCATCGGTTACGGCATGAGCGGCGACGCTCACCACATGACTGAGCCAGATCCGGACGGCGCTGCTCGCTGCATGGTAAAGGCGCTTAAGGATGCTGGAGTCGAAGCATCTGACATCGACTACATCAATGCACATGGCACATCCACGCCGGTGGGTGATCGCTCCGAGACGAAGGCGATTAAGAAAGCGCTTGGAGACCATGCTTATAAAGTAGCGGTCAGCTCGACAAAATCGATGACAGGTCATTTGCTTGGCGCTGCTGGAGGCGTAGAAGCGGTTATACTCGGCTTGACGCTCAAAAACGGCATCATTGCTCCGACTATCAATTTGGATAATCAAGATCCGGAATGTGATCTCGATTATGTTCCGAACAAACCGCGCGAAGCAAATGTGAGAACGGCATTGTCCAACTCATTTGGCTTTGGCGGTCATAATGCATCGATCGTGATGAAAGTTTATGAAGCGTGATTCCTTCTATGAGCTGCAGCAGCGGCTGCAGCTCAGCTTTAAGCGGACGAAGCTGCTCAAGCAGGCTTTCACCCACACCTCCTATGTAAACGAACATAAGCGCGGGTCTGCTCAGGATAATGAGCGTTTGGAATTTTTGGGTGATGCCGTTCTTCAACTGCTGGTTTCGGAATATTTGTTTGCGACATACCCGCAGCGGCCTGAGGGTGAACTTACGAGAATGCGTGCATCAATCGTCTGCGAGCCGTCTTTAGCGCAGTTTGCGGAACGGTTAGAGCTAGGTTCGCATGTATTGCTGGGGCGAGGTGAGGAACAGCTTGGAGGCAGGCAGCGCCAAGCGCTGCTAGCCGACTTGTTCGAATCGTTTGTCGGTGCAATATTCCTGGATGCAGGGATTGAGCAGACTAGAGCTTTTTTAAACGAGCATATGTTTCCTTTTGTTGAATCTAATGATTACGGTCTTCTGGTTAAGGATTCCAAATCCAAGCTTCAGGAGCGTTCTCAGCATCATGGGCTTGGCGCAGTCGAGTATCGGATAATCGAAGAACGCGGACCTGCGCATGACCGTGAGTTTGTCGTTGAGGTCTATCTCGGTGAAGAGCGCTTTGGCGTTGGCAGCGGAAGAACTAAGAAGGAAGCTGAGCAGCGTGCTGCCGCGGAAGCATGGCGCACGCTGTCGCAGGAACAAGCTTAATTAACGAAGAGAGTATCCGTACGGCCATCGTGCCTAAGGGATGCTCTCTTTTTTTAGTATATGACTAACGAAAATTACACCTTTTAAATACTATAAATCCTATATTTTGAAAATAGCTGCATGTTGTGTTGTTTGAAGGCGTATGACTAACGCTCTTAGGTCGCAATTAGCGGCTGAAATGGTTATCAAGGCCCATAAAATGTGGTACAATGAGGGGTGAGGTGAAAACCAAGACATGTTTCTGAAACGGATAGAATTATCAGGCTTTAAGTCTTTTGCTGATCGGACTGAAATGGAATTTGTAACCGGCATCACGGCGGTAGTAGGTCCGAACGGCAGCGGTAAAAGTAATATCTCTGACGGCATACGCTGGGTACTCGGGGAGCAAAGCGCGAAGAGCCTGCGCGGCGGCAAGATGGAGGATATTATTTTTGCGGGAAGCGATTCCCGTAAAGCTGTGAACTACAGCGAGGTTTCGCTCACCCTTGATAATGCGGATAATGCGCTGCCTCTGGAATATAACGAGGTTACCGTAACAAGACGCGTACATCGGAGCGGCGATAGCGAATATTTGATAAATAAGCAGCCATGCAGGCTAAAAGATATTACCGAGCTATTTATGGACACCGGTATCGGTAAAGAAGCCTACTCTATTATTGGACAAGGCCGAATCGAAGAAATTTTAAGCACGCGCTCGGAGGATAGGCGGGGGATTTTTGAAGAAGCCTCCGGTATTGTCAAATACAAGTCGCGTAAACGCGAAGCACAGAGGAAGCTCGACGAAACTGAGCAAAATTTGCTGCGTATTCACGACCTTGTTACGGAGCTGGATGATCAGGTTGGGCCGCTTCGCAAGCAGTCAGAGAAAGCGATTCATTTCAAGGCGCTTAAGGAGCAGCTGAAAACGAAAGAAATTTCAATGTACGTACATAACATTGAACAGATTCACGGTTCATGGACCGAAGCAAGCGGTAAGCTTGAGCGCTTGCAGCAGGAACAGCTTCAGCTTTCCACTGTAGTCAGCAAGCATGATGCCCATTTAGAGAAAGATCGTCAGCAGCTTCGTGATTTGGAATTGGTGCTCGACCAGCTGCATGAGGCAATGCTTCAAATAAGCGAGGATTTTGAAAAATGTGAGGGTTATGGCGAGGTTCTGAAGGAGCGCAAGCGCAATTTGGAACAAAACAAGCAAAAGCTTGAGGAATCGGTTGCAGCGCAGGACGCCCGAATCGTTACGATGACGCAGGAGGAAGCAGAATTCCGCAGCCGTGCAGCGGCGCTTCAGCTTCAGCTGGCTGATCTTCGCTCTAAGATATCGGAAGAGGAGGCGCGCTTATTAGGCGTCGCTGGCGGCGCTGTCGCTGATGCAGAGGAAACACTGAAGAGCGAGCTGTTAGAAGTGCTAAGCGCAATGGCGCAGCATCGGAACGAAATTCGTTACGCGGCTCAACAGCAAGAAACGCTGCAACGTCGGATGGAACGGATAAGCGAGGATGAAACCAAGTGGCTGGAGCAGCAAACGAAATTGGACGAGAGACGTTCGGAGCTTGCAACGGCGCTTGAAGCGACGCTGGCTCGCTTAGAACAGGCTAGAAGCAAAACGCTTACCGAGTCGGAGAAAACACGAACGATTTCGCAAAGCCTGGAAGAAGTTACGTTAGCGATTCGCAAGTGGGAGCAAAAGCTCGACAGCCATATTTCGAGGCGCGACACGATGAAGGAAATGCAGGATGCGTTGGACGGCTTTATGCAGGGTGTTAAAGAGGTGCTCAAAGCTTCGAGACGCGGGAATAGCGGCATTAGCGGAGTCCATGGTGCGGTCGCAGAGCTCGTTCGCGTGCCGGAAAGAATTGAGACTGCCGTTGAAACTGCCCTTGGCGGGGCCTTGCAGCATATCGTCATGGAAGACGAGAAAACGGCTCGTACCGCAATTGCGTTCCTGAAGCAGCGCCAGCTTGGCCGGGCTACGTTCCTGCCGCTTGACGTTATTCGCAGCAGGCAGGTGCCAGAGCATGATAAGCGCACTGCGGAATCCGTTGAAGGATTCGTGGGCGTTGCCGCTGACTTAGTGAGCACTGATGCCCGGTATTCCGCGATTGTAAACAGCTTACTCGGCAATGTTTTGCTTGCTGAAACGCTTGAACAGGCGAACCGAATCGCATCGAAGTGTCAGTACCGCTACCGCGTTGTCACCCTGGAAGGGGATGTCGTTAATGCCGGCGGTTCAATGACAGGAGGCAGCTTGCAGAAGAAGGGAGCCAGCTTGCTTGGCCGTCAACGTCAGATTGATGCGCTGGATCAAGAAATTGCCGATGCGCGCAGGATGGTTGAACAGCTGCGAAATAAGCTAAGCGATCTGCGCAAGGAGCATTCCATCCGTACTCATAACATTGAAGAGCTGCGTGCGGAAGGAGAGAAAAGCCGTATCGAAGAACAGCAAATCCGGGCTGAGCTTCAGCAGCTTCACAATGAAGCGAAGCATCTGGATGAGCAGCGACAGTTATATTCTGCTGATCGCAACTCGCATTTATCCGAGCAGAAGGATGTTCAAGCAACGGCAGCGGCGGCTGAACTGCGTTTAGAGCAGCTTGTCGTGGACGAGGCAAGGCTGCAGGAAGCGATTCGTATGGCGGAGGAGCGTCGCAAAGCGAGCGAATCGGCAAAAGAGGAGCTGCAAGGCCAGCTTACCGACATTAAGATCGCAGCTGCGAAGACAGATCAGGAAAAGCTTTCGTTCGAGGATCAATCGGCACGGGTTCGCGCAGAGATTGGTCGGGCGAAGCAGGAACTGGAAGGTTTACGCTCTTTGGCTGCGCAGCAGGAAGAAGAGATCGCTAGACACGCGAATGAGTCGGTTCAGCAAATTGAACAGCTTAATCATCTGCGCATAAAGAAACAAGAATGCGCGGAACAAACGGATTTGAAACGTTCTGCGCGCGCGCAGCGTATTGCGGAGCTCGATCTTGGCGAGAGTGAGACGAAGGAGCAGCGCGCTCAGCTAAGACAAGTCGAAGAGCAAATGCGGCAAACGGAAATTGCCGCGAACCGGCTCGATGTGGAGCTGGATAATTTGCTTCGCAAGCTTAGCGAGGAGTATGAGCTGAGCTATGAGCTTGCTAAGGAAGAGTATCCGATTCCAGAGGATATTCTGGGTACACAAAATGAGGTCAGGGACATTAAGCGCCAAATTACTTCACTTGGCGATGTAAACCTAGGCGCAATCGAGGAGTACGAGCGAGTCAGCGAACGATTTGAATTTCTGTCCGAGCAGAAAAATGACTTGATCGAGGCGAAAACGACGCTTTATCAGGTCATCCGCGAAATGGATGATGAGATGTCGAAGCGTTTTAGAGCGACCTTTGAAGCGATACGCGGTCATTTTGTCGTCGTATTCGCGAAGCTGTTCGGTGGCGGAAGGGCGGATCTGGTGCTCGTAGAGCCGGACCGAGTTCTGGACACAGGCATCGATATTGTTGCTCAGCCGCCAGGCAAAAAGCTGCAAAACCTGCAGCTGCTCTCCGGCGGAGAACGCGCTTTGACGGCAATTGCTTTGCTGTTTGCGATTTTGCAGGTAAAACCGGTTCCGTTCTGCGTGCTCGATGAGGTTGAGGCAGCTCTCGATGAAGCGAACGTATCGCGTTTCGCGCAATATTTACGCGAGTTCTCTGAGCTGACACAATTTATCGTCGTGACGCATCGCAAGGGCACGATGGAAGAAGCGGATGTGCTGTACGGTGTTACCATGGAGGAAGGCGGCGTATCGAAGCTGGTGTCCGTACGCCTAGAGGATGAAGAGCCGGTATCGGCATAAAGAAAAGAAAAGCCGGCAATGTGAGGATGGGAGTGGAAACGATGAGTTTTTTTAAGAAGCTGAAGGAAAGCATCGCGACGAAAACAGAAGCGGTAACGAATATTTTCAAAGAAGGTTTGACGAAGACGCGTACGGCGTTTGTAGAAAAGGTTGAAGAGCTTATTACGCGTCGCAAAAAAATTGACGAACAGTTCTACGAGGAGCTGGAAGAAATTCTAATCGGCGCGGATGTTGGTGTCAACACGGTTATGCAGCTAATTGACGATCTCCGTGTCGAAGTCAAAAAACGTAAGATCGAGGATGCATCTGACTTGCAGCCAATCTTATCAGAAAAGTTGATAAACCTTATGAAGGGTGACGATCATTCCGGCTTGCGCATGGCACCTAGCGGTATCACCGTTATTTTGTTCGTTGGCGTTAACGGTGTCGGCAAAACGACGACAATCGGAAAGCTTGCCCACAAGTTCAAGAGCGAGGGCAAAAGCGTGCTTTTGGCGGCAGGCGACACGTTCCGTGCAGGAGCGATCGAGCAGTTGGAGGTATGGGGTCAGCGGGTTGGCGTGGATGTAATCAAGCAGCAATCTGGCTCAGATCCCGCAGCCGTTATGTTCGATGCAGTGCAAGCGGCTAAGCAGCGCGGTGTAGACGTACTCTTATGCGATACAGCGGGAAGACTTCAAAATAAAACGAACTTGATGGAAGAGCTCAACAAGATTTTTCGCGTGATTCAGCGCGAGCTGCCGGAAGCACCGCATGAGGTTCTGCTGGTGCTTGATGCGACGACTGGTCAAAACGCGCTTAGCCAGGCTAAGCTGTTCGGAGAGAAGAGCGGCGTTACCGGCCTTGTTCTGACGAAGCTGGACGGTACGGCTAAGGGCGGTATCGTTATTGCGATTCGAAATGAGCTGAGCTTACCGGTGAAGCTGGTTGGATTAGGCGAGAAGATGGGCGACCTTCAGCAGTTTGATTCAGAGCAATTTATCCATGCGTTGTTTGCGGGATTGATTCAACGCGAGGACGCAGAGGAAACGGAAAAAAAGGCGGAATAATGCCGATTTGAGCAAAAGCAGCAGACAGTCAGAACCGTTCGTAAAGGTGACAAGGGGAAATGCTTGACAGCAGCCTATGGCGTCATGTATTATAAAAGACGTTGTCAGGTGTAAAGGTGTTTACCTTGTCGGCGAAACAAGCTAAATACCAGGAGGGGCTGAGGGGATGAAAGCAAATGAACCAGATGCCTTATCCAAAACAACCCGAATAAACTTGTTGTTCGACTTTTACGAGCCGCTCTTGACTGAGAAGCAGCGGACGTTTCTCAAATATTATTTTCATGATGATTTCTCCCTTGGGGAAATTGCAGCCGAGTTCGGGATTAGCCGACAAGCCGTGTACGAGCATATAAAGCGTGCTGAGCAGGTGCTGGAGAGCTACGAGAGCAAGCTAGGCTTACTTGTTAGACATGATTCACTTCAACAATTAACCGTGCAGCTTGTAAACAGCGTGAATGAGCTTGCCATTGCCGAGCAGGATAGGCAGGTACTCATGAATGTTATAGCACAATTTAAATTAGCCGAATAATACATAAAGAATGGAGGTGACGGTACATGGCAGCATTTGAGAGCTTATCGAGTCGGCTTCAAAATGTGTTCAGCAAGCTGAGGGGCAAAGGCAAGGTTTCCGAGGAAGATGTTAGCGAAGCAATGCGCGAGGTGCGTTTGGCGCTTCTTGAGGCGGACGTTAACTTTAAAGTCGTGAAAGACTTTATCGCGAAGGTGAAGGAACGGGCTATTGGCTTGGATGTATCCAAGAGCTTCACGCCCGGCATGGTCGTCATCGATATCGTAAATAAAGAGCTGACCGAGCTGATGGGCGGTACGCAAAGTAAGCTGGCAAAGGCTAACAAGCCTCCGACCGTTATTATGATGGCAGGCTTGCAGGGCGCTGGTAAGACAACAACGACCGGAAAGCTGGCCAAGCTATTGCAGAAAAGCAACAACAAACCGCTACTAATCGCGTGTGACATTTACCGTCCCGCTGCGATCAAACAGCTTCAAGTGCTTGGTGAACAAATCAATGCGCCGGTCTTCTCGCTCGGTGATCAGACATCACCTGTAGAAATTGCGCGTGCGGGACTGCAGCATGCCAAAGAGAACGGAAATGATTACGTCATTATCGATACAGCCGGCCGCTTGCATATCGATGAAGAGCTGATGGAAGAGCTGAAGCAAATCCATCAGGTTACGAAGCCGGATGAAGTACTGCTCGTTGTGGATGCGATGACGGGGCAAGATGCCGTAAACGTAGCACAAAGCTTTCACGAGCAGCTTGCTCTTACGGGAGTCGTATTGACGAAGCTTGACGGCGATACTCGCGGTGGCGCGGCGCTTTCCGTCAAAGCCGTAACAGGCTGCCCAATTAAATTCGCAGCGATGGGTGAGAAAATCGACTCCTTGGAGCCGTTCCATCCTGAGCGTATGGCTTCTCGTATACTCGGCATGGGCGACATGCTATCGCTGATTGAGAAGGCACAATCGAATATCGATGCGGACAAAGCGAAAGAAATGGAACGTAAAATGCGCACAGCAGAATTTACGTTCGATGATTTTCTTGAGCAGATGGAGCAGGTTCGCAACCTTGGACCGCTCGATCAAATCATGGATATGCTCCCCGGCATGAACAAGATGAAGGGTATGAAGGATATGAAGGTCGATGAGAAACAGATCGGCCGTGTCGAGGCTATTGTTCGCTCCATGACGAAAGAGGAGAAGCAAAAGCCCGAGCTGCTTAATCATAGTCGCCGCAAGCGTGTTGCTGCAGGAAGCGGCACGACGATTGTCGAGGTTAACCGCCTTATTAAGCAGTTTGATGACATGAAGAAAATGATGAAGCAATTCTCATCGATGATGGGGCCGAAAGGACCGAAGGGCGGCAAGAAAGGCCTGAAGGGCATGCTCAGCAAAAATATGAAGTTCCCGTTTTAATAATCGTTTACTCTTTGAAGGAGGTGAATTTTCATGGCAGTACGTATTCGTTTGAAAAGAATTGGTGCTCACAAAGCTCCTTTCTACCGCGTAGTAGTTTCGGATTCCCGTTCGCCGCGTGACGGACGTTTTATCGAAGAGATCGGCACTTACAACCCGGTTGCACAACCGGCTCAAGTTAAGATCGATGAAGAAAAAGCGTTGAAATGGCTGCAAACAGGAGCGCAAGCTTCTGATACAGTTCGCGACTTGCTTTCCAAAGCTGGTGTTCTTAAAAAGTTCCATGAGCTTCGGCAACAGAAATAACTGTTGAATAGCGGAGGGCCTTGAGATGAAAGAATTGATTCTTGTCATAGCGAAGGCATTGGTTGATCATCCTGAACAGGTGCAAATCAATGTGAAGGATGATGACCGTGGCACGATATACGAGCTTTCGGTTCACCCCGAGGATATCGGTAAAATCATCGGTAAACAGGGACGCATAGCGAAAGCTATGCGTACGGTAGTGACTTCTGCTTCCGTCAAATCGCAAAAGCGCGTCATCGTCGACATTATGTCATGATGCACGTACGGGAGAAGGTTAGGATGAATGTCCTAGCCTTTTTTTCATTATATAAGAATTTATAATCTCACTTATAAATCTGCTTATATAACACCGTGAAATGAGCTTTTAACGGCGATTCTTATGCTCATTATAGCGGCTTCGTTCTCCAACATGGAACGATGCCGTTTTTGCATGTATAATAAGGCAATACACATTATGAAGGGCTGGTTGTCATGAACGAGAAATGGTTTACAGTCGGGAAGGTTGTTAATACGCACGGTATTCGAGGCGAGCTGAAAATTCTATCGCAAACGGATTTCGCAGAGGATCGTTTCGCTGCAGGAAGCAAACTGCTTATGCTGAACGAGGAATCCGGAGCTTCGCTAGAAGTGAAAATAATTAACTCACGAGCGAATAAAAACGTATACATATTGAAGCTGGAAGGCTTCACTGATATTAATCAAGTCGAGAAATATAAAGGCTGGGTGCTTAAGGTGTCGGAGGACAAGCAGCTGGAGCTTGACGAAGGCGAATATTACTATCATGAAATAATTGGCTGCCGCGTTATTTCTGATGAAGGTGAAGAGCTGGGCGTTATCTCCGAAATTTTAAGCCCTGGCGCCAATGATGTTTGGGTCGTTGACCGTCCAAAAGGCTCTGGCAAGCAGCTTCTGCTGCCTGTCATAGACGATGTCCTGTTAAATGTAGACAAGAAAGAGAAAATCGTGACGGTCCATTTGATGGAAGGATTGATTTAACTGATGAAGATAGATGTACTAACGCTGTTTCCGGAAATGTTCGATGGCGTGTTTAACGCCAGTATTCTGGGAAAAGCGAAAGAAAAAGGGATTGTTTCCCTTCAAGCGATCAACTTCCGAGCATATTCAGGCAATAAACACAATACGGTTGATGATTATCCATACGGTGGCGGAGGCGGCATGGTATTGAAGCCAGAGCCTGTTTTTGCTGCCGTTGAGGATCTTAAACTCGATAATGACGTAAAGCCCCGTGTCATTCTGCTCTGTCCTCAAGGCGCGCAGTTTACGCAGCAGAAAGCAGAGGAACTATCCCAAGAGAAGCATTTGGTTCTCATCTGCGGCCACTATGAGGGTTATGACGAGCGTATTCGAGAGCATCTCGTGACCGACGAGATTTCAATTGGAGATTACGTGCTTACCGGTGGAGAAATTCCGGCTATGGTTCTTATAGATAGCGTTGTAAGGCTGCTTCCAGGGGTGCTCGGGAACGAGACTTCAGCCGTAACGGATTCTTACAGCACGGGCCTGCTGGAGCATCCCCATTACACCCGTCCTGCTGAATTTCGCGGCTGGGAGGTTCCCGATGTCTTAATTTCCGGGCACCATGCGAATATCGAGGTATGGCGCCGCGAGCAATCGCTCCTGCGGACGCTGGAGCGGCGACCAGACCTTCTGGAGAGCGCTGAGCTGACTGACAAGGAACGCAAGTGGCTGACTGCTCAGCAGAGGCAGCAAACGTCTAAAAAGGACAAGTAACTAGTCCAGATAAGAATAAAAGCAGCAGCGGACTTTCGCTGCTGCTTTTATTTTAATATTAGCTGTGTTAGCCGTATTATGGAGTGTAGAAATTTTGGGTATAATAGGTTTGATAGCTTCCACCAACGGAAATGCCAGTACCAAGTCGCTTGAGCTTGCTGTCCAACATCGTTTCGCGATGTCCTGACTTGGAATTGAGCCAACCATAGTGAGCGAATATGCTATTTGAATAGCCAGCAGCAATATTTTCTGCCGCTGAGTGGTAGATAACCCCTTTTGCTTTCATGCGATCAAACGGTGAGGAACCGTCCGGGTTGGTGTGGTCAAAAAAGTCGCGATTATTCATATCGCTGCTGTGACTATGCGCGGAAGCGGCAGCGAGCTTGTCCCATTGCAAGAGAGGTATGCCGCGGATGGCACGCTCCGCGTTTGCAAGATCGAAGAGCTGCTGTTCAAAAGCAGACTCAAGCTTGCTTGCATAAGCTGATTTAACAGGTTTGGAGACCGATTGATTCATTCGCATGATACCTGCAATTTTATTTGCGTCCTGGCTGTCGTAGAAAAGGGTGATTTGTTCGCCGCCTATGGTATACGCGTAATAGTCATCCTTATGCTCGGGGCTAACTGCGTTTTTCACAAGCTTCTTGGCGCTTTCAATCGTTTGTCCGATTTTTACTCCGGATGGACTTACCCAATCGTCGCCTGCGTTCGAGAAGAGCGCCACAACCCTGGAGTTTTGCACGCCGAACATCATGTAATGACTATAGCTGCTGCGATAAACATGCCAGGAGAAACCGTATTCACTTGGATCAATGCGTGAAGGTTTGCCAAGCGTATTCTGGAGTTTCTCCAGCGTTTCATTTAATGAGATGCCGCCGAGTGAATGGTTTGTCTTTATAATTTTTGCATCCGATAGTGTTTTTGAGTGCTGCTTTAGGTTGTAAAAGAAGGTTAGCGCCTCTGCGCGGGTAAGCTTGCCATCCGGGCTGAAGCCCGTAACTGTCGCTGAAGTTCGGCCGTTAGAAATTTTTTCATCGAGCAGCCATTGGATGGCGCTTTGCTCCGTGAAAGCTTTCCCGTTCGCTGCTGAAGCAAGCAGGAGAGCCGCCTCTCCTCGACGTAACTCCTTGTTTTGCGGTGAAGGACTAAGCGGCCAGCCATGATTATTTGCATAATCGTAATATGGCTTTGACCAAACGCTGCCGGTTGACGGTGATTCAACTGCTAGGTTATATGTTCTTAACAGCATTGCCAAAAATTCAGCTTCATTAATAAGATTATTGGGCTTAAAGGAGCCATCGCCATAGCCCAGTGCTAATTTTTGATCGACAGCCCAGGAGATATAGGAGCCTGCCCAGTGACCATTCGTATCCTTGAAAGCGGTTGCTTCACCAAATGTTCGAGTAGGTGCGGAGAAAGCTAACAGTAAAAGAACAGCCGTTATTCCCCCTTTTTTAATCGCTGAAACAGATTTATTAAGTTGGTGCAAATCATTCACCTCTTCTGTCGGTGTTTGTCATATTTCAGTATACATGAAATAGGAATAAAAAATCGTATTGTATTATTGGGCTGACTATGGTAATATTTTTAATGTTGTTCGAAAAGTCGGACGGTCCGCTATCAGCGATGACCCGGTTCAGAGGAATTCGGTGAGCTTATAAGAACGTCTATGGCGGAAGGAGTGAATCAAATGAATCTTTTGCAAACAATTGCGCAAGAAAACCTGCGTCAAGGTCTACCGAACTTTCGTCCTGGTGACACGCTAAAAGTTCATGTAAAAGTTATCGAGGGAACTCGTGAGCGTATCCAATTGTTCGAAGGCGTTGTAATCAAACGTCGCGGCGGTGGTATTAGCGAAACTTTTACAGTGCGTAAAATTTCCTACGGTGTTGGTGTGGAAAGAACTTTCCCGCTTAACTCGCCTAAAATCGAAAAAATCGAAGTGGCTCGCCGTGGTAAAGTACGTCGCGCGAAATTGTACTACCTACGTAGTCTTCGCGGAAAAGCTGCTCGTATTAAAGAAATTCGTTAAGAACAAACGACAAGAGGGGCTTGCGCAAACAAGCTCCTTTTCGTTTTTTCTCAAAGGTCATTTACATACTACAGCATATGGGAAGAAGGCGGGCAGAGTGGACTCTCAGCAGCGAAATGACGGGACAGGCAATGATCATGATTTAAAGGATACGCAGGACCATGCGGATTTTCAGCAAAATATACCTACTCGAGCAGCTGTCCATGCTTCCGGCTCTGGCAAGCAAGGCGGTGCTTATAAAGAAATCGTAGAATGGATCAAAGCATTAGTGATCGCAGTCGTTCTCGTATTTCTAATACGTCAATTTTTGTTTTCCCCATTCATCGTCGACGGACCTTCGATGCAGCCGAACTTTGAGACTGGCGAACGATTGATTGTAAATAAAATATTGTATACGATTCGCGAGCCTAAATTTGGAGAAGTCGTCGTATTCGATGTTCCAGAGCAAGGCCGTAAATTTATTAAGAGGGTTATAGGCGTACCAGGCGACAAAATAAGGCTCGACGGCGATGACCTCTATATTAATGATAAGAAAATTGATGAGCCTTATATTAAAGAAGCCGTTGAGGCAGCACATGCTGAAGGCAGGCTTTATAATGAAAAAGGATCGACTTCCGATGTAGCTGAACTTGTAGTTCCTGAGGATACGATTTTTGCTCTTGGCGATAACCGGAGCGACAGCACGGATAGCCGGGTGATCGGATTTGTATCCGATAAAGAGGTAGTGGGCCGCGCTGATATCATTTTTTGGCCGCTGAACAAATTAGAGTTTATTAAGCACTGGACTAAATGAGGTGAGTAAATGACCATTCAATGGTTCCCGGGACATATGACACGGGCGAAACGGCAAATACAAGACAAGCTGAAACTAATCGATCTTGCCATCGAACTGTTGGATGCTCGTGTTCCGCTCTCAAGCCGCAATCCGATGATTGAGGAAATTTTGAACGGAAAGCCAAGATTGATTGTATTGAACAAATCCGATTTGGCTGACCCTAAGACAACGGAGCAATGGATGGCCTATTTCCGTAATGAAGGTCATGAATCGATTGCGATTGATTCGTCTACAGGGACGAAAGTAAACGAGGTTCCGTTAAAGGCGAAGCAGATTTTACATGAGAAAATTGCCCGTCAAATCAACAAAGGAATTAACCCGCGCGCTCTTCGCGGCCTTATTGTCGGTATACCGAATGTCGGGAAATCGACGCTGATCAATAAACTCGCCGGCCGTGCGATTGCTTTAACAGGCGACCGTCCAGGTGTGACGAAGGGGCAGCAGTGGATAAAGATCGGTACGGAAATGGAGCTCCTCGATACGCCAGGCATTTTGTGGCCGAAATTCGAGGACGAACTTGTCGGCTATCGGCTTGCGATGACAGGCGCGATTAGAGAGCAAATCTTGAACGTTGACGATATTGCTTTTTTTGCAATGCGTGAGCTGCTGGATCGCTACTGGCCTAACATAAAAGAGCGTTACGAACTTGAAACTCCGCCGAAGGATGCATCGGACTCGGATGAAATCGTTCGCGTAATGGAAGATATCGGGCGTCGTAGAGGCTGTCTGATTAGCGGCGGCCACGTCGATTTGGAGAAGACATCAGGAATTATTTTACGTGATTTGCGCTCAGGAAAGCTGGGACGGATTACGCTGGAAGCTCCACCTTATTGATGTGAAACGGGGGAACGTAACGTGCTGCAATACGAACAGTCGTTATGGCAGGAAGGTTATAAAGCAATTGCGGGCGTAGATGAGGTAGGGCGGGGATGTTTGTTCGGAGATGTTGTCGCAGCTGCCGTTATTTTACCGCCTGGGCTGGTGATTGAAGGAGTTAATGACTCTAAGAAGCTTTCTGAGAAAAAGCGTGACCAGCTTTATGATGTTATTTTGCAGGAATGCGTCGCCTGGTCGGCCGCTCGCGTTGATGCGGAAACGATTGACCGTATCAATATAAAGCAGGCTGCTCGGCTTGCCATGAAAATTGCCGTAGAGTCCTTGCAAATTCCTTCTGATTATTTGCTTATCGATGCGGAGAAGGTGGATGTGTCTCTGCCGCAGCAATCCATTATCAAAGGGGATGCAACGAGCCAGAGTATCGCAGCCGCTTCAATTGTAGCCAAGGTTACACGCGATAGGCTTTGCGCGTCGGAATGGGAGCAGGATTATCCTGCATACGGGATCGCGATTCATAAAGGCTATGCAACTAAGCTGCACCGAGAACGATTGATAGAAAATGGGCCAAGCCCTTTGCATCGCAGATCGTTTCTAGGCAATTTGTTTACGAAGGAGCAATTGTTGCTTTTTTAACGGCCCCTTGCAATTAAAATGAAGATATATGACGCTCGATTGATTGTACCAGGCAAAGGATGCCTAGTGTAATTGTCGGGCGTTATTTTGTTCGTAGAAGGACTTTTTGGAATGAATAGCTTCATGCTTTGCACATGATGACCGATATAAGGCTTATAGGTTAACGCAGTCGTTAGAAGATACATAGGGGACAGCAAGGAGCGCATTAAGGTACGCTCAAATTGGCGCAAGAGCAGCGGAGGCGGATGAACAGATGAATATTAGTCAAATGATGCGAAGCTTCTTGGGTGAAGCTTCAAGTGCGGATACAAGAGCGGTAGAGCTTAAGGTTGGACAGATCGTACGGGGAGTCATCCTGCAGGTGATGGAAAATAACGAAGCACTGGTCCAAATTAACGGTGTGCAGGTCCGGGCAAAGCTGGAGCAGCCCTTACAAGCGGGTCAAACAGCAATGCTGCAGGTGCGGCCGCAATCAAGCGGAGCGCTTGTGATGCTGAAACAGATTGAACCCGGTCAAGTAGGCTTGCCAGAGGATACGTTCAAGGAATGGGCAAAGCAGCTGGCATTGCCTGAACAAAAGTGGGCAGCTCAGCTAGTGAAGGATTTGCGCAAAGAAGGCGTAATCCTAAATCGCGAGGTCGCGCAAGCATTTCAGAAGGCTGCCTTGGTGATGCCACCAGGAGGCGATGCAGAGCAATGGATGCAGGCCGCCTCCGCTACCTTTAAACGCGGACTTCCTATGACAGGAGCTACGGTGGGAGCCATGCAGCAGGTTATGTTTGGACGAAGCGCACATGAGCTGCTGGATACTTTGCAGCATCAGCTTACAACGCTGCAGTTAGGCGGATCAAAAGGTACGGATACGGAGAGCAAGCCTTTAAATCATGCGGCAGTTCGCGTACAAGCCCTTTTGTCGGAAGGGATGGAACTCCTTCGCGGGGCGGCGGCGGTGATCGATTCCTCAAGCTTGGAGGGTGACGCTGGAAAAGAGCCGCTTGCTGCCAAAATCCAGAATGCATCAAACGTGAAGATAGAATCACAGCAAGCGAATGTAGGAATGGGCGATTCTGCCGAAGACGGTTCCGCAGAAAAATCCATGCCGCAAGCTGTCAGAGCTGCCAATCAACCCAATTGGCTTGGGCAGATGATGAAATGGATGGGAGTGGATCATGAGCTTCAGCTTGCAAAGACAATAACAAATGATTCTCAACCGAGCCAACAAAATCAAGCGGCAGCTGCGGCATCATCGCACGAGGCGGCTTCCGGGAAAAAAACAGTCAAGCCAGTTTTGAATGTTCAAAGCCCCCCAGTTATGCCTGCGGTTCAACCCGAGGCGACTATCAAGCAAGAAGCTGCTCAATCAGCTGAAGTTGATCACGCAGTGAAGCCGGGAGATGACGAAAACCCAGAACAACGTCACATAAGGCTACAAGACTTCAAGCTGGGAGTCGAGAGGGCGGCAGCAACCGTAGCCTCAGGGATAGCAGACGGGATTCAATTGCCGGACTCATCGCCCCCAGTACAGCAGGAATCTCTAAAAAGCGCCCTTCTGGCACTCGTATCTGCGGATAATACGCCGCCAGCAGTAAAAGAGACAGCGCAGCAGCTTGTTCAACAAATAACGGGCCAGCAGCTTCTATTGACGCCTGAACGAAATAACTCGGTTCTTACACATGTGACGATGTATATCCCTCTTAACAGTGAAGATGGAAAGCAAACCGCATCCGTACATATTCAGACGAGGCGCGGAAGCAAAGGGGAACTAGACTCTTCAAATTGCAGACTGCTTTTCAATCTATCCATGAATACGCTTGGCGATACGATGGTTGATGTGAATGTCATGGATAAAATCGTAAGCTTGAACCTATGGAATGATCATCCGGCAATATCAGCGCTTGCAGAGGCATCTCGATCCGAGATCGCCGGCAGCCTTCAGAATGCAGGCTATCAGCTGCTTTCTTTGCGTACTACGCCACTGCCAAAGGCGGGCGAAAATAAGCAGGATGAAACATCGGCATCCGCGTTAGCTGTTAAGAATAACCAAATGACCGATATGTCCGCTTTTTCTTCGAATCGTTACAAGGGAGTGGACTATCGAATATGAGCAGCGACCAAGAGAACAAGCCGCAGCCAGCAAAAGTCAAAAAAGCGGTTGCCCTGCGCTACCAACCTGGAGAACGCACGGCCCCGGTCATGGTAGCCAAAGGAAAAGGCCATATTGCGGATCTCATTCTCGAACGGGCAAAGGAAAATGGCATTCCCGTTCAAGAGGACTCCTCGCTTGTGGAGGTCCTCTCCAAGCTTGATATAGATCAAGAGATCCCGGCTGAGCTATACACATTAGTTGCTGAAATTTTGAGCTTTGTCTATCGCTCAGACCGCAAAGCGAGGGATATGATTGACGGATAAAGAAACCGGTAACTTTTACGCGCAGAACAAGCGAGATACAAGGAAGCTAACGGGTGAGCTTGGCGAGAAGTTAGCTTGCGAATATTTAATGGAGTCGAATTATACCATTACAGAACGCAATTGGCGCTGCCGCAGCGGAGAGATCGATATTATCGCAGAACAAGAGAACAGGCTTGTATTTATTGAGGTGCGGGCGAGAAGGGAAGGCGGAAGGTTCGGCTCAGCGGTCGAATCCGTCGATTACCGTAAGCAGCAGAAGGTAAGAAATACGGCTCAAGTTTATTTGCGAAGCATTGGACGCTTAGATGCCTCCCTGCGGTTTGATGTCATTACTGTAACGATAAATCGTATAGATGACAAAATAATTGAATGCAAGCATTATCAAGGAGCCTTTTAGCGGGACAACTTAAGAAGGACTTTCACTGGAGTTATCAACACGCCGTGAGAGTCCTTCTCTTCGTCCTTAGGGTACTGGCTTGTCAAGTCCGCGAAATTGAATAGCCTCGGCAATATGCGCTGCTTCAACGTAATCGCTTGCTTCTAAGTCGGCAATCGTTCGTGCCAGCTTCAGCATTCGGTCATAAGCACGCATGCTGATGCCGAGTGCTTCAAAAGCATTTTCCAGCAGGCTTACCGCTTCAGGCTTAATGAGTATGGCCTTACGCAAAGCTGCGCCCGTAAGTTCGCCTGCGGTTTTGATGTTAGATTCAGATGAACGTGCATGCTGGAAGGCTCTTGCTTGCAATACCATGCTCTTCATCTGAGCCGTATTAAGAGATGGACCGGATAAGTGCTGATCTAATGAAATCGGACGGGGTACTTCAAGCTGCAAATCGATCCGGTCTAGCAGCGGACCCGAAATTTTTGACCGGTAACGACTAATTAGAGTTGAGCTGCAGGTGCAGCGCTTGTCGCCATACTCATGGCCAAAATAACCGCAGGGGCAAGGATTGAGAGAGGCGGCCAGCATAATATTTGCCGGAAATTGAAACACAGCCTTCGAACGGGAAATGGTCACGATTTTATCCTCAAGCGGCTGCCGCATAACCTCAAGCACCTGCCTTGGAAACTCAGGCAATTCATCAAGGAAGAGAATGCCGCGATGTGCCAGGGTTACTTCGCCTGGTTTGGGGATGGAGCCGCCTCCGATTAAGCCGCCCGAAGAGATTGTATGATGCGGAGCGCGGAAGGGAACTTGCGTAATCAGGCCATGAGAGCTTTCATGGAGCTTACCTGCGACACTGTAGATTTTGGTAACCTCCAGCGCTTCCTGCTCGTTCAGCAGCGGTAAAATACCGGGTAAACGCCGTATCATCATCGTTTTGCCCGTGCCGGGTGGTCCGCTTAGCAAAATATTATGTTTGCCGGATGCTGCAATGAGCATAGCGCGTTTGGCTTGATGCTGACCAATAACATCGCCGTAATCGCCGATTTCATCCTGTTTATTTAAAATATCTTTACTCTGCATACAATCAAATGCAGAATCACTTCCTTGAACAACACGTATGTGATCCCAGTCCGCTTGTTTCTTCTTGAGTAAATCCAGCTCATTCAAATGATTGAGCGCATAAAGCTCCATATCCGATATCCAAACGGCTTCATTCACGTTGCCGCTAGGCAATAAAACACGCTTAAAGCCAAGTCGTTTCGCTTGTTCGATCATGGCTAATACACCTGCAACCGGCCGGACACTGCCATTTAGCGAAAGCTCTCCTATAAGGAGTGTGCCTTCGAAGGGAGCTGCGCTTATTTGTCCGCTTGCGGTCAGGATACCGGCTGCAATGGCCAAATCAAACGATGTGCCTTCTTTGCGCAAGTCGGCTGGAGCTAGGTTAACCGTTATTCTGTCCATGGGGAAAGTAAAGCCACTGTTCTTCAGCGCTGCCCTCACGCGCTCGACCGATTCGCGAACCGCGGGATCGGGGAGCCCGACGATGTTAATTTGCGGCAAACCGCTTGAAATATCAACCTCAACCGATATGCTTTTGCCATCTACCCCATATACACTTGCACTTTGAATGATATTGAACATAACAAAAAGCACCCCCATGTATGAGAATGAAGGTGCTTCCTTACGATTCTGGTCCGTATTTATGAATTTGCCAATATCATAGATTAGTTCTCAACAAATTGTCAATGTTTAAAAAATTCGCGTATGATAACAGCGATTGGGTCATACTAGATGGCGTGGTTACCAGACTCTTAAATGCCCGTATCCAGCAGGTTTTATTTATTTAATCTCAATTTGAGATGAAACCCATATCAAAAAAGCCGTATTTATTATGTATGAAAATAAGGTAACGGATGGGGAAAGGTGCTACAATAATAGAGGTTTGTGTACATATGACTGATTTCAGTCTGTGAAATGGAGGATTTCAACAATGAATATCCATGAGTATCAAGGGAAAGCGGTCCTGAAACAGTATGGTGTCGTCGTACCAGAAGGTAAAGTAGCCTTCTCCGTAGACGAAGCTGTTGAAGCGGCTAAAGCGCTCGGAACACCGGTAGTTGTCGTGAAAGCGCAAATTCACGCAGGTGGCCGTGGTAAAGCGGGCGGAGTTAAAGTAGCAAAAAGCATCGACGAGGTGCGCGCATACGCCAGCGAAATTTTAGGCAAAGTGCTCGTTACCCATCAAACAGGTCCGGAAGGCAAAGAAGTTAAACGTCTTCTGATCGAGCAAGGCTGCGACATCAAAAAAGAATATTATATCGGCGTAGTTTTGGACCGCGGTACGGGTCGTGTCGTTATGATGGCTTCGGAAGAGGGCGGCACTGAAATTGAAGAAGTGGCTGAACACTCCCCGGAGAAAATTTTCAAAGAGATCGTTGATCCTGCTGTTGGCCTGCAAGCTTTCCAAGCTCGCAAATTGGCATACGCAATCAACATCCCTAATGAGCTTGTCAACAAAACGGTTAAGTTTATGCTTTCACTCTACACGGCTTTCGTAGAGAAAGACGCTTCTATCGCAGAAATCAATCCGCTTGTCGTAACTGGCGACGGACAAGTTATTGCGCTTGACGCGAAACTTAATTTCGATTCCAATGCGCTATACCGCCACAAGGATATCGTTGAGCTGCGCGATTTGGAAGAAGAAGATGCTAAAGAGATCGAAGCATCCAAATACGACCTTAGCTACATCGCGCTTGACGGCAACATCGGTTGCTTGGTTAACGGTGCAGGCCTAGCTATGGCGACAATGGATATTATCAAATATTACGGCGGCGACCCTGCCAATTTCCTAGACGTAGGGGGCGGTGCGACTGCTGAGAAGGTAACGGAAGCGTTCAAAATCATTTTGTCGGATGAAAAGGTTAAAGGTATTTTCGTTAACATTTTCGGCGGCATCATGCGTTGTGACGTTATTGCTAATGGAGTTGTCGAAGCAGCGAAGCAAGTCGGTCTTGACCGTCCGCTCGTTGTACGTCTTGAAGGTACGAACGTAGACCTCGGCAAAAACATTTTGAAAGAATCGGGATTGAACATCGTGGCTGCGGATTCCATGGCGGACGGCGCGCAGAAGATTGTCGCTCTCGTGAAATAAGATAACTTGCTGTGTGGCTAATGCCGCATACGAATTCATTCAGGGGATGTGAGTTAAGAGTGAGCATTTTGGTCAATAAAGATACAAAAGTCATTACCCAAGGGATTACAGGCGCTACTGGCTTGTTCCATACAAAAGGCGGACTGGAATACGGTACGCAAATGGTAGGCGGCGTAACACCTGGCAAGGGTGGCACGAACGTTGACATTACACTTGATAACGGCACGCTCGTATCATTGCCTGTATTTAATACAGTCGCTCAAGCGAAAGCCGCTACAGGCGCTAACGCTTCAGTTATCTATGTTCCGCCAGCATTTGCTGCTGATGCGATCATGGAAGCTGTAGATGCTGAGCTTGATCTTGTCATTTGTATTACTGAAGGCATCCCGGTGCTTGATATGGTTAAAGTAAAACGTTACATGGACGGCAGCAAAACCGTTCTTATCGGACCAAACTGCCCAGGCGTTATTACGCCGGATGAGTGCAAAATCGGCATCATGCCGGGTTACATTCATACAGCTGGTCACGTAGGCGTTATTTCTCGCTCAGGAACTTTGACTTATGAAGCGGTTCATCAGTTGACGACTCGCGGCATTGGTCAATCTTCTGCAGTAGGGATCGGCGGCGACCCGGTTAAAGGTTCCGAGTTCATTGATATCTTGAATCTTTTCAACGAAGATCCAGATACCTATGCGGTAATCATGATCGGCGAAATCGGCGGAACTGCGGAAGAAGAAGCAGCTGAGTGGATTAAAGCGAACATGAAAAAACCGGTTGTCGGCTTCATCGGCGGCGCAACAGCGCCTCCAGGCAAACGGATGGGACATGCAGGCGCAATCATTTCAGGCGGTAAAGGAACTGCTGCTGAAAAAATCGCAACGCTTGAAGCGTGCGGCATTAAAGTAGCTCCGACACCATCTGAGATGGGATCTACGCTTGTGAGTGTTCTTGAAGAGCAAGGTTTGCTTGAAAAATGTATTACGCGTAAATAATTAAATCGAATGATGTAAGGTAAGCAACCTTTCAACCACCCGAAAACGGGAGTTGGAAGGTTGCTTTTTTATTTATCCGCTGTCATTATTTTAGCGGTTGACTTGCAATCTTATGCCGCGTAACGCACAATAGATAAGAATGCAGGCCAGCCCGAGTGAAGAAGGGGTTGGATCAAATGGTTCAAATTCAAGATATTCGTAGACAAATGGTCATTGCTTTTCACGAAATTCCTGGTATTGGATGGCATGCGATTCAGAAGGCCGTTCAGCATCAGTTTTGGAATAAACGATCATGGAGCATAGAAGATTTACTAGCAATAGGCTTGCATCGCGGCCAAGCGAAAGCTGCAGCGGAGCGGTATGCCGAGCGGCCTTGGATCTTAACAGAGGATCCATCCGAAGCGGTCGCCAAAGCGAATGCGGTTGCTTTGACGCCATACGATGTCGCCTATCCAAAAATATTAAGAGAAATAGCGCAGCCGCCCTGGGTTTTGTATGCTAGAGGAAGATTGGAACTGCTGCAAAGACCTGCTATCGCGATTGTTGGAACAAGGGTGCCAACGGCGTATGGAAGGCAATCTGCGACGACATTGGCAAAAGAGCTTTCCCATGCGGGTTTGACGGTCGTGAGCGGTCTAGCGAGAGGGGTGGACAGCAAGGCTCATGAAGCCGCGCTGAACGGTCCGGGCGGGACGATTGCCGTTCTGCCGACTCCGATCGATAAATGTTATCCGCCTGAGAATCTATCATTATTTCATAAAATTGCAGAACAAGGGTTGCTCGTCTCAGAAACCCCGATCGGGACGCCGCTGCACCCAGGTCAGTTTCCTCAGCGTAATCGCATTATTGCGGCATTAACAGTAGGAACGGTTGTGGTGGAAGGAGCGACTAGAAGCGGATCGCTTATCACGGCACAGCATGCTTCAGATATGTCTCGTGAATTGTTTGCGATACCCGGTCCGATCTCATCGCCTAAGAGTGAAGGACCGAATGAACTCATCAAGCGTGGCGAAGCGAAGCTGATAACGGGCTTAGGCGACATTATTGATGAGCTGGATTGGCTGCCAGCCGCGATAAGTGCCTTCAAAACAGCAGAAAAAACGAACCTATCCAAACCAGTAGATAGCGGATCTCCGGTATCGGCAGAGGAAAGTAAATTGATCGCTTATTTGAGAGATCAACCATTGTCAATCAATGAGCTGCATGAGCTCTCGGCCATTCCGTTTGGACATTTGAACGCACTTCTGCTAAATTTATGTATAAAACGAAAAATTGAATTGCAGCCCGGATCAATATATATTGCTTTATAGCTTGCAATGGAGAGAGGAGGCGCCTTACATGGCAGATTCATTAGTTATCGTCGAATCACCAGCAAAAGCCAAAACGATAGGGAAATATCTTGGAAGCAAATATATCGTTAAAGCTTCAATGGGACATATTCGCGATTTGCCCAAAAGCCAGATCGGCGTCGAAGTTGATAATGATTTTAATCCAAAATACATAACGATACGCGGTAAAGGCAGTATCCTTAAGGAATTAAAGGATGCCAGCAAAAAAGTAAAACATGTCTTTCTGGCAGCCGATCCGGATCGCGAAGGAGAAGCGATTGCTTGGCATTTGGCACACTACTTGGAGCTGGATGAGACAGATACATGCCGCGTTGTATTTAATGAGATAACGAAACAGGCGGTAAAGGACGCATTTAAGACTCCGCGGAAAATTAATATGGATTTAGTTAACGCGCAGCAGGCGAGACGGATCTTGGATCGATTGGTTGGTTATAAGATAAGTCCGCTGCTGTGGAAGAAAGTGAAAAAGGGCTTGTCTGCCGGTCGAGTTCAATCGGTTGCTGTTAAGCTCATAATTGATCGAGAGAATGAAATCGATGCATTCGTGCCTGAGGAATATTGGTCGATTACTGCGAAACTTAGTCATTCAGGCATTCCTTTCGATGCCAAATATTATTCGATCAATGGCGAGAAGCGGGAGCTTGGCAAGGAAGCTGAAGTACAGGAAGTACTCAGCGCGATGAAAGGCAGCCAGTTTACCGTCTCTGAAGTGCGGGAGAAGGAACGTCTTCGCAACCCTGCTCCTCCATTCATTACAAGCTCCCTACAGCAGGAAGCGGCAAGGAAACTGGGTTTCCGGGCTTCTAAGACAATGTCAGTCGCGCAGCAGCTGTATGAGGGCGTTGAGCTTGGCAAAGAAGGTACAGTCGGTTTGATCACCTATATGAGGACTGACTCCACTCGCATATCGCCAATTGCGCAAGAAGAAGCCAAAGAATATATTACGGAAAAATACGGTGCGAATTATGTGCCTGAACAGCCTAGAGTATATACGAAGAAAAACAGCAACGCACAGGATGCGCATGAAGCGATCCGGCCGACCTCCATTCTAAGGGATCCGGAATCGATGAAACCGTTTTTGAGCCGAGATCAACTCCGTTTATATAAGCTGGTTTGGGAACGTTTCGTATCCAGCCAGATGCAATCTGCGGTGCTCGATACAATGACGGTTGATTTGGAGGCAGGCGATACGGTGTTTAGGGCAACAGGCTCTAAAGTGAAGTTTGCCGGATTTATGAAGGTTTATGTGGAGGGCAATGATGATGGTACGGTAGAAGAGCATAAGTTTTTACCGCCTCTCGCTTCAGGTGATGTAATCAGCTCGGAATCGGTTGATCCTAAGCAGCATTTCACACAGCCGCCGCCGCGATTTACGGAAGCTAGATTGGTCAAAACGCTTGAAGAACTCGGAATAGGAAGGCCAAGTACGTATGCGCCTACGCTCGAAACGATTCAAAAGCGCGGATACATTGCCATGGAAGAGAAAAAATTCATGCCTACTGAGCTTGGCGATTTAGTTATTCAGCTTATGGAAGAATTTTTTCCGGAAATACTGGATGCTGAATTTACAGCAAACATGGAAGGAAATCTCGACCATGTGGAGGAAGGCACGGAAGACTGGGTAAAGGTACTTGCGAATTTTTATGAGTCCTTCGAGAAGCGGCTGGAAGTGGCCGAGGATGAAATGAAAGAAATCGAGATTCAGGATGAAGTGTCAGATGAGATTTGCGAAAAATGCGGACGTCATTTAGTATACAAAATGGGACGCTTCGGTAAATTTTTGGCATGCTCGGGCTTTCCGGATTGCCGCAATACCAAACCAATCGTCAAAGATATTGGCGTTACATGCCCGAAATGCGCTGAAGGAAAAATCATTGAGCGGCGCAGTAAAAAGGGACGTATTTTCTATGGCTGCGACCAATATCCAGGCTGTGATTACGTATCTTGGGACAAACCAACAAACAAACCATGTCCGCAATGCGAGCAATCTAAGCTCGTAGAAAAGCGGAATCGGAGCGGCGTAAAGCTGCTTTGTCCAACCTGCGACTATTCGGAAGAGGTGCTTGACGAAGACGAACAGGGTACGGATACCGATTAAGCATTAGCTTAAGTACTCACAGATAAACCGCAATCTAATGAAGCGAGCCTAACCCGTCCTCCCTCTAACCAGGGAGGACACCGTTGTTAAACGGGCAAGTTATTTTTACGGGTATCCTTTTAAAATGAGGAAGTAATCCGCTGAAGAACAGCATAAGTTGAGATTTATCCTTGCAGCTTGATACAATAGGTTATATAAGTAGAGTCTCAATATCATCTATTGTGATGGAAACTTGAAAAGATCTGCTATAAATATCTTAGCAAAGGACTAATCTCATTTTGGGAATGTGAGATAAAAGAACATTTTTCTATTGCGGGCATTGGATTGTTATAAATAATCAGAAATGATCAAATTAACAATCTATTCGCTTCAAACGTAAAGCGTGTCCCGGAGGGACGAAAGCGTTCCAAGCACCAACCAAACATCTCGGCGTCTCTTTAACATTCAACGTGTTACGGATTCGGGTGTCCAGAGGGCAGCGCCCTTGGGGCCCTCCCTTGGAAGGGAGGGTTTGGGTGGGTTCGGAAGCTTTTGAATTAAAGAACTATATAATTAAGGGTTAATAAAGGTTTTGAAACCTTTGAAGGCATGGTAGAAGCCCACGAGGGCCAACTAGGTGAATTATATCTTGAAAGGATTGAACTTATTTTGTCACAACCACAAAAAGTAACCGTCATCGGAGCAGGATTAGCAGGCAGCGAGGCTGCTTGGCAAATTGCATCTCAAGGAGTCCCTGTCGTATTGTACGAGATGCGTCCGGTCACAAAAACACCTGCTCATCATACCAATCAATTTGCGGAGCTAGTGTGCAGCAACAGTTTGCGTGCTAATGGTCTAGCTAACGCGGTTGGCGTCTTGAAAGAAGAAATGCGTCAGCTGGATTCATTAATTTTAAGCTGTGCCGATCAGCATGCAGTACCTGCCGGAGGAGCTCTAGCGGTCGACCGTGACGGATTTTCCGGTGAAGTTACGCGCAGGCTGCATGACCATCCGTTAGTTGAAGTGCGCAATGAGGAAGTAACGGAAATTCCTACGGATGGGATCGTAGTTATTGCAACAGGACCGCTTACGGCGCCTGGCTTATCCTCCCAAATTCAAGAGCTGCTCGGTGAGGAATACTTTTATTTCTACGATGCAGCAGCGCCTATCGTTGAAAAAGATTCAATTGATATGAATAAGGTTTATTTAGCTTCTCGGTACGACAAAGGGGAAGCGGCGTATTTGAACTGCCCGATGACGGAAGAAGAGTTTGAAATTTTCCATGAAGCGCTTACGACAGCCGAGAAAGCTGAAGTTAAAGATTTTGAAAAGGAAGTATACTTTGAAGGCTGTATGCCAATCGAGGTTATGGCGAGCAGAGGCAAGCAAACCGTATTGTTCGGGCCGATGAAGCCAGTAGGTCTTATCAACCCGCATACGGGCAAGCTTCCTCATGCTGTTATTCAGCTGCGCCAAGATAATGCTGCAGGTACGTTATATAATTTGGTAGGTTTCCAAACGCATCTTAAATGGGGCGAACAAAAACGTGTATTCTCCTTAATACCAGGTTTGGAAAATGCGGAGTTTGTTCGGTTCGGCGTAATGCACCGTAATACGTTTATTAATTCACCGCGTCTGCTTAAACCAACTTACCAGCTTAATAATCGCGAAACGTTGTTCTTTGCAGGCCAAATGACTGGTGTTGAAGGTTATGTGGAATCTGCTGCTTCGGGTTTGATCGCGGGTATGAATGCAGCAAGATTGGCTCGTGGCCTTGAACCGGTTGTGCTGCCCGAGCACACTACGCTTGGAAGCATGGCTCATTATATTACAACAGCAGATTTTAAGCATTTCCAGCCTATGAATGCCAATTTCGGTCTGTTCCCGCCTCTTGAGAAAAGAATGAAGAGCAAAAAAGAGAAAAATGAAATGATTGCAAATCGTGCGCTTGAAGGCATTGCGCAATTTAAAAAGGAACATATGCAGTAATATTTCGTAGTGAAGGCATCGCAATCTATTTTCAATATGGAACCTTGAGGAGGCAATGCAATGGAAATGCAATTTCACGCTACAACGATTTGTGCCGTTCGTCATGAAGGTAAGGGCGCTATTGCCGGGGACGGACAGGTGACTTTCGGGAACAGCATGGTCATGAAAAATTCTGCGAAAAAAGTAAGAAGACTTTATCGCGGTCAGGTTATCGCAGGATTTGCAGGCTCTGTTGCAGATGCGATTACACTGTTCGAGAAATTTGAGGCTAAGCTGGAGGAGCATCATGGCAATTTGCAAAGATCTGCCGTCGAGCTTGCGAAGGAGTGGCGCTCTGACCGCGTGCTGCGCAGACTTGAAGCTATGATGCTTGTAATGGATAAAACGGGCTTGCTGCTTATTTCCGGAAATGGCGAGATCATAGAGCCTGATGACGGGATATTAGCCATCGGTTCAGGCGGAAGCTTTGCTTTATCTGCCGCACGTGCGCTTCAAAGGCATGCGCCTCAAATGGCAGCTAGCGATATTGCGCGCTCATCACTCGAGATTGCTGCGGAAATATGCGTATTCACTAATCACAATATTATTGTTGAAGAAATCGAATAAATTGAACGATACGGCCTAGAATGGTAAAACAAGCTTCGGGAAGTCATAGTGAAGATATATAAATCGGAGGGATTTTATAATGGGAAATGATGCACTGACACCTCGTCAGATTGTAGCGGAGCTTGATAAGTATATCGTTGGACAAAAACCGGCGAAACGTTCAGTAGCCATTGCGCTGCGCAATCGTTACCGCAGAAGCTTGCTTGATGATACGCTGCGCGATGAAATCGTTCCGAAAAATATTTTGATGATCGGACCAACCGGAGTAGGTAAAACGGAAATCGCGCGCCGCTTGGCGAAGCTCGTGAAAGCGCCGTTCGTGAAGCTTGAGGCCACAAAATTTACTGAAGTAGGCTATGTCGGACGGGATGTTGAATCGATGGTACGCGACCTCGTTGAAACGGCCATTCGCATGGTGAAAACAGAAAAAACCGAAAAGGTTAAAGATCGTGCAGAAAAGCTTGCTAATGAGCGTATCGTGGCTTTGCTGGCTCCATCTGCCGTTAAACCGAAATCTTCAAAAAACCCGTTTGAAATGCTTTTTGGCAACCAACAGCAGACCGATGAACCTAAAGAAGAGCCGGAAGTAGAAAATGCGCTGCATCAAAAACGTTCGCAAATCAAAGAGCAGTTAGCTGCGGGGAAGCTCGAAAATGAAATCATTGAAATTGAAGTAGAGGATTCTGCTCCAAATATGATGGATATGCTGTCAGGCCAAGGACCGGAAGGTATGGGCATGAATATGCAAGAGCTGTTTGGGCAATTAATGCCGAAGAAGCCGAAGAAACGCAAGCTGCCCGTTAAGGAAGCGCGCAAGGTGTTAACGCAAGAGGAAGCCAACAAAATCATCGATATGGATGATGTCATTACGGAATCGATTACGAGGGCGGAGCAATCCGGCATTATTTTCATAGATGAAATTGATAAGATTGCTAGCCCATCGCGCGGCTCAGGACCGGATGTGTCCAGAGAAGGCGTTCAGAGGGATATTCTTCCAATCGTTGAAGGATCGACTGTTATGACCAAATACGGCCCAGTTAAAACGGATTACGTATTGTTTATCGCTGCTGGCGCATTCCATGTCGCAAAACCATCAGATTTGATTCCAGAGCTTCAAGGACGCTTTCCGATTCGGGTAGAGCTGACCAGCCTCAGCTTGGATGATTTTGTAAGTATTTTGAAAGAGCCGAAAAATGCTTTGACAAAACAATATTCCGCTTTGCTTGAAACAGAAGGAATCCAAATCGAGTTTTCGGAAGAAGCGATCCATGAGCTCGCGTCCATCGCTGCCGATGTGAATCGCAATACTGAAAATATTGGCGCTCGTCGCTTGCATACCATTTTGGAAAAGCTGCTGGAGGATTTATCGTTTGAAGCACCCGAGCTGTCGCTTGAAAAAATGACAATCACGCCGGAATACGTACGAGAAAAGCTAGGAAGTATTGCACAAAATCGCGATTTGAGTCAATATATACTGTAGTTGTTATGAGTTTTGGGAGGCAAGAGAATGACTTTACTAACAAAGACAAGAACACTGAATCGACTGCTGCAGCGCGCGGCCGGCAAAGCGCTTAGCTTCAGGGAAATGGCGGAGGTGCTCTGCACGACGATTCAGACGAATGTTTTCGTCGTTAGCCGCAGAGGTAAGATATTAGGCTGCTCAGCTGTTGATGCGTATGATCATGAATTCATGCGGTCCCTATCCGTAGATGAGCTTCGTTTCCCGCAAGAAAGCAATGTCCGATTTCTTGACATGCAGGAGTCGATGACGAACGTGAAGCCGGATTCAGGTATTTATGAAACCTTTCCACGTTTAGGCGATCAAGAAATTATGACGGTAGTGCCTATTATCGGCGGTGGAGATCGTCTTGGGACTTTAGTGCTAACCCGCTTGTCAGGCACGTTTGATGACGATGATCTTATTTTGGCTGAATATGGTTCTACAATCGTAGGCATGGAAATTTTACGTGAGCGAACTGAGGAAATAGAACAAGAGGTACGCAGTCGCGCTGTCGTGTCAGTTGCGGTAGGATCTTTATCCTTCAGTGAATTAGAAGCTGTTGAGCATATATTTGAAGAGCTGGATGGTAAGGAAGGACTGCTCGTCGCATCCAAAATCGCGGACCGGGTAGGAATTACAAGATCGGTAATTGTGAACGCATTGCGGAAGTTGGAAAGTGCAGGCGTGATCGAAACTAGATCATTAGGGATGAAAGGCACATACATTAAGATATTAAACCACCAATTGTTGCAAGAATTGGATAAAATGAAGTCATAAAATAGGTCGTATAGACCATTTCGGCCCTATCTTCTACCAAAGATAGGGCTTTTTTCTTATTGTAATAATTTAGGAAATTGTTGAATATTATCATGTCGGCAAAAATCGACATAGTAATCTCATTTTTTTAATTTTTAGTGTCGAACAAAGAAGGAATGAACTGTAATCTGTTGAATACGTTAAGGAGATCTCCTATGTGAAAGTGGTGAAACTACGTGAATTTGTTGAATGGCGCTGCATTTGGAAGGATGGAAGGTGCGCTTCAGGCAGCAGAAATGCGGCAACGCGTCATTTCAAACAATGTGGCAAACGGTGATACGCCGCATTTCAAACGGTCTGAGGTTCTGTTTGAGGAATTATTAGAGCAAACGATGGGCAATACGCAAGGGCATTTGGTCGGTAAACGGACCAATCAAAAGCATATGTCCATTGGATTAGCTTCATCTAATGTACCTATACCCAAACTAATCACCGATGAAACAACTTCGATGAACAACAATGAAAATAATGTTGATATCGATCGTGAAATGTCTTTGCTAGCAAAAAACCAACTAAGCTATAACTTTTATGTCCAACAAATTAATCATGACGTGAGAATGATGCGTACAGCAATTGAGGGGAGAGCCTAACGATGAAGTTGTCCACGGGATTTGATATCAGTGCATCGGCATTGTCAGCGCAGCGTCTGAGAATGGATGTTATATCTTCTAATATTGCTAATGCAGAAACGACGCGTGGAAGTTTTGTAAACGGACAATTCCAGCCCTATAAGCGGAAAATGGTTGTTATGGAACCGCTGCAGCAATCCTTTTCAAGCGTACTTTCCGAGCAAATGAACGGGAGCTCAGCTGCTCAAGGCGTGAAGGTTACAAGAATCAAAGAGGATCAATCGCCAAACAAGCTTATTTATAATCCGACGCATCCTGATGCTGACGCCAATGGTTACGTTAATATGCCAAATGTGGACGTCACCAAAGAGATGGTGGATATGATAGCTGCGACGCGTTCCTATGAAGCAAACGTAACCGCATTGAACGCAACCAAATCAATGTTTATAAAGGCATTAGAAATAGGTAAATAAATGTACGGAAATATCATGTGATGAATTGGAGGAATATTGATGATACAATCGATGTCGCTTAATCCGGTTCAACCTGCCAAACTCCTAGAAAATAAATCGGTGCAAGAAGCGACTCCGGCACAATTAACACAATCTTTTGGTCAATATTTACAAACGGCGATTGATAATGTTAGCAATCAAGAGCAGAACGTTCATAAGCTTAATGACAAATACTTAACTGGCCAAGTTGATGTTACAAAGGTGTTAATCGCTTCGGAGCAAGCACAGCTGAGTTTACAGTTTACCTCACAAGTCCGCAACAAAGTGGTTGAAGCATATCAAGAAATGATGCGGATGCAAATCTAACCGTAATTTTGATCTAGCATAGTATTTGGGTGAGGTGACAACGTGAACGAGAGAATCGCCCAATTTAGAAGTAGGCTTACTCAATTTTGGGGCCAAATGGGCAGAAAACAAAAAATTTGGTTGGGGGCTTCCATTAGTGGATTGTTGTTAACAATTATTTTGTTAACAATCGTATTTACGAGAACGGAATACGAAATTGCTTTTCAAAATTTGGATACAACAGACGCCGCCGCCATCATGACTTACTTGGATGGGAGCGGGATCCCGTACGAGCTAAGCAACAATGGAAAAAGCATCTCGGTTCCAAGCACAGAAGCTGCACGAATTAAAGTTGATGTGGGGTCTCAAGGATTAGTCCAAAACGGTTCAATCGGGTTTGAAGCATTTAATTCAAGCTCAAGTCAATTCGGTACAACGGAAAATGAATTTAACGTAAAGTATCTTAATGCGTTGAATGGCGAAATCCAACAGCTGCTTAATGCCATGCAGGGCGTTGACAGTTCAAAGGTTTTGGTAAACTTGCCTGAAGAAAGCGTATTCCTTTCACCTGAAGACGCAGAACAAGCATCTGCTTCGATCATGATGAGGTTCATGTCAGGCTACCGACCAAGCCAGAAAGAAATCGATGGCTATTACAACCTTGTAAAGACTGCTGTTCCCAATTTAGCGATGAAAGATATTACGATCTCCAGTCCGCAAGGGGAATTGACTTTTTCGGAGACAGACGGCGGTATAGCTAACAATTCAGATGCTGTCGAGTCACAATTCCTTATTCAACGGAAGTATGAAACGGAATTGAAGAAAAACATTCAACAATTTTTAGGACCAATCGTTGGCGTGGATAACTTAGTTATCCAAGTTTCAAGCAGCATGAACTTCGATAAGAAGACATCGCAAGAATCACTTGTAAAGCCATTAGATAACAATAACAATAACGGGATAATTATTAGTGAAGAAATAAACAACAGTACATCAACGGGTTCCTCTGGAGAAGCTGGCGGTGTTGCTGGTACTGGGGAAACGGATGTTCCAGGATATGAAACTGCAACGACAGGTGAAAGCTCATCTGAAACGAGTTCTCAAATTCGAAATTATGATGTTTCACGGATAAGCAGCAACATCGTTTCCGGACCCTTCGTATTAAAAGACCTTTCTATTAGTATCGGTATCGAAGAGTCGGAAATTCAAGATGAGGCTAGTAAAACAGCTATAATGACTTATTTGACCGCTTTGGTACGTGCACAGCTTGCGGATTCAGGCCAAGATGTGACGAATGATGAACTAATGGCGAAAAAAGTAGCTCTTATTGCAAGCACTTTCTCTGGTAGTAGTTCTGATAATCAATCAAGCGTACTTTCAACGCCTTGGTTAATCGGTATCGGTGTTGCAGCTCTTGCAATCATCGGCGGATTAATTGTAATCCTAACGCGCAGACGTAAAAAGGCTGCCGAGGAAGAAATTGAGTTGGCTGCTCCTGCTAAAGTGGAATACCCTACTCTTGATTTGGAAAGTGTTAACAACGACAGTCAGGCTCGGAAAAATCTTGAAACACTCGCCAAACGAAAACCAGATGAGTTTGTTAATCTTCTTCGCACATGGCTTGTGGATGAATAGAGGTGGTTCATGTGTCAAAATCCATGCAGGGCTTATCGGGTCGACAAAAAGCAGCCATTTTACTTATTACGCTTGGACCTGAAGTTTCCGCACAAATATTCAAGCATTTACGCGAGGAAGAAATTGAGCAGCTAACGCTTGAAATCGCAAATGTCCGGAAAGTAGACAGCTTGGACCGGGAAACCATTCTGAGTGAGTTCCATCAAATATGCATGGCTCAGGAATATATCACGCAAGGCGGTATTTCCTATGCTAAGGACATTTTAGAGAAAGCGCTTGGCGAACAGAAAGCTTTAGAAGTCATTAATCGTTTGACAGCAACCCTACAAGTAAGACCTTTTGATTTTGCGAGAAAAGCAGAGCCAACTCAGATTTTGAACTTTATTCAAAATGAGAACTCACAAACCATTGCTCTAGTATTATCTTATTTGCAATCGGAACAATCCTCGCATATCCTTTCTTCGCTTCCGCAAGAGAAGCAAGCAGAGGTAGCACGACGAATTGCTTTGATGGATAGTACATCGCCAGAGGTTATTTCTCAGGTAGAGCGCGTTTTGGAGCAAAAGCTATCCGCAACGGTTACGCAGGATTACACAAATGCCGGCGGTATCGATTCCATCGTTCAAATTTTGAATGGCGTCGACCGTGGAACAGAGCGTACGATTCTCGACGCACTTGAAATACAAGATCCAGAGCTTGCAGAAGAGATTAAAAAACGGATGTTTGTATTCGAGGACATCGTCAATATCGACAATCGTTCCATTCAACGGATTATACGCGATATCGAGAACGCAGATCTTCAGCTTGCGCTTAAAGTGGCGAGCGAAGAGGTTCGAGAAGCGATTTTCCGTAATATGTCCAAGCGCATGGCCGAGACTTTCAAAGAAGAAATGGAATTCATGGGTCCCGTGCGGCTTCGTGACGTGGAAGAGGCACAAACACGTATCGTAGCAACAATCCGCAGATTAGAAGAGTCTGGTGAAATCATCATCGCCCGTGGTGGAGGAGACGATATCATTGTCTAATTTGATCAAATCATCGAGTGTGATTACTCTTGACCAATTGAAGCAGCTGGAGTGGCTGCATCAACGGAATTTTGAAATCAATGAAACACTTAGTCAGGAAGTGGAGGTTCCGCCTGCTCCTGATGAAGAAACCATTACATTGCGAGATCAAATTTTGAATGATGCCCAGCTCTATGCGGAAGAAAGACTGCGTGAAGCCGCAATAGAGAGTGAAAGGCTATTAGCCGAAACACAACAGCAAATCGATGTGTGGTGGCTGCAAAAGCGAACAGATGACGAAGCAGAATCCGAACGGTCTAGACAAGCTGGCTATGAGCTTGGCTATGCGGAAGGAGCAGCGCAGTCAGAAGTAGAGCTGCGGGAAATCTGGGAGCAAAAGCTTGCCGAAGCAACCGATGTGCTCAAAACAGCATTTGAAATGCGAGAGCAAATTATTCAAGAGGCAGAGCCTTTCCTTGTCGAGCTTAGCTGTGCAATTGCAGAAAAAATTATCGGACAACAACTAACTTTAGCACCTGATATGGCTATCGAGCTGATTAGGAAGTCTCTCTCCCGTCGAAGAGAACAAGGCGTTATTACGTTGTGTGTCGCGCCAGGTCTGCTCGCGTTTGTACAAGCTGCCAGGGAAGAGCTTCATTTCGCTATCGATTCACAAGCAGAATTGCAGATTCTGCCTGATTCGACTGTGAAGGATAACGGATGCGTTATACGGTCCGCTTTTGGCAGCATCGATGCCCGCATTGATACGCAGCTGGCTGAGATAAAGCGGGAATTAATCCATCTTGCTCATCATAGCAGCGAAGATCGAGGTCATTTCGATGATAGTGAATAATCTGGATGTCCTCAAATACATTGAGCATTTGCAGCCGCTTGATCCCGTGCGAGTTAACGGGAAAGTTACGCAGGTCATCGGTCTAACCGTTGAATCAGAAGGACCGGACGCTAGTATAGGTGATGTTTGCTTCATCTATCCATCCAAGGGCGCAAAGCCGATTAAAGCAGAAGTCGTAGGCTTTCGAGATAACAAGGTTATTTTGATGCCATTAGGCGATTTACACGCTATAAGCCCAGGCTGTGATGTTGTTGGTACTGGTAAACCGTTAACTGTCCAGGTTGGATCTGAGCTGTTAGGCAAAGTGTTAGACGGTTTAGGAAATCCGTTAGACGGCTCGTTTCTGCCTAGAAGAATGCCTCATTATTCAACCCATAACGAGCCTAGTAATCCGCTTAAGCGACCTCGGGTCGTTGAACCGCTTGGTATTGGCGTGAGAGCAATCGACGGCCTGCTTACCGTAGGGCGTGGACAGCGCGTTGGGATATTCGCAGGTTCTGGTGTCGGTAAGAGCACGCTGCTCGGCATGATTGCCCGCAATACATCAGCCGATGTAAACGTAATAGCCTTAATTGGCGAGCGCGGCCGCGAGGTGCTGGAATTTATTGAGAAAGACCTTGGACAAGAGGGTCTAGCTCGTTCAGTCGTCATAGTGGCTACATCAGATCAGCCGGCACTGATTCGTATAAAGGGCGCGTTGATTGCAACTTCCATTGCTGAATATTTTCGGGATCGCGGTTTGAATGTCATGCTGATGATGGATTCAGTTACGCGATATGCGATGGCCCTCCGTGAAGTAGGATTAGCAATCGGCGAGCCTCCGGCTACACGCGGTTATACGCCATCTGTATTCGCAGCGCTGCCTAAGCTTCTAGAGCGTGCTGGAACGGGGCCGTCAGGTTCAATTACTGCTTTTTACACCGTTCTTGTTGATGGTGATGATATGAATGAACCAATTGCAGACGCCGTTCGCGGAATTCTCGATGGTCACATTGTTTTGAGTCGCCAATTAGCTCATAAGGGTCACTTTCCTGCGATTGATGTTTTAGCCTCAGTTAGTCGGGTTATGAAGGAAATCGTAACCGAAGAACAACAGGATGCCGCTAATGAATTAAAAAAACTTCTTGCTGTTTATAAAGATTCGGAAGATTTGATCAATATAGGGGCGTACCAACGAGGAACAAATGCAGAAATTGATTTGGCCCTTCAATTTATTGATCCTATTCAAAACTACACTAAGCAAAAAACGAATGAAAAAGTAAGCTTAGAGGAAGCACAATCTCATTTAATTAATCATTTCTACAGGAGTTGAACCTTTAAATGGCAGCGTTTAGTTACACATTCCAGAGGGTTGTCGATTTGAAGGGCAGCGAAAAGACGCAAGCAGAATGGATGCTTTCATCTGCAATAGGCGATTTAACTGCCGAGGAGCTTTCCCTTGCGCTATTGCGTGCGAAAAAACAGGATTGGGAAGAAAAATTACAAGAAGCTGCTCAAATTTCAGTTCCATTATCCGAGCTTCAGGTTATCCAGCAATACTTGGATTATTTAGTTGCTTGCATAAAAAGTAAATTGAAAGATGTGTTACATGCACAAAATGCGGTTGAGCAAAGCAGACTTAAACTTTCAGACAAGATGAAGGATGAGAAAGTGTGGCTTAAAGCAAAAGATCATGCGCGTGACCGGTTCCAGTATGCTTTGCAAATAAAAGAGCAGAACGAGCTGGATGAGCTGGCAAGCGTCCGTTTCATGATACCAACCCCATAAAGTGATGCGTGTTACCGACTAGAGGGAGTGAGTGGAATTGGCGGGTACGGAAAACGAGAAGCAAGGCTACAGCACGCTTGAACGAATTATGTTTTTGATGACGCCTATATTATTTGCAATCGTGCTGCTAGGCGTATTGTATACCTTGTTCAATAATGATTTTCGCAATAAAATGCTTGAGGCCGGAAATTCAATTCCTTTCATTAAAGACGTGCTTCCTGAACCGAAGGTTGCAGGCGGGTTAACAAATGATGATGAATTGAAGACATCGAATATGTCCGCTAAGATTGCTGATCTGCAAGCCCAGCTAACGGAGATTGAAAGTGAACTTGCCGCAGCCAATCAAACGAAGACTTCACTTGAGCAAGAGGTTAAGAACCTCGAGAACGATAACTCTCAATTGAAGAGCGCGAATGATGAGCAGTCGCTTGAGGACGAGCAATACCAAGCCAAGATTCAAGAGTTAGCCAGCATGTTCTCCAAAATTACGCCAAGCAAGGCTGCGCCGATTCTGCAAAGCATGACTTTGGATGAAATGGTGCTCGTGTTCGCGAATATGCGCCCTGATGACCGGGTCCGCATTATGGAGAAAATGAATCCTCAGACGGCTGCGGATGCAGCAATGAAGCTGAAGGATAATGTAAAAGCAAAGGATTTGCAGATTGCTGCGCTTCAAGCCAAACTTGAATCTCTAAAAACGCCTGTGACAAAACCCGCATCCTCTGTTCTTGATCAAGAGCAGTTGAGTGCAACATTTACAGCGATGGATGCTAAGAGTGCAGGGGAATTGTTAATCAAAATGGTGGAAGTCAGTCCGAGCAAGGTCCTTCGCGTTCTAAACGCGGTGGATAATGAAACCAGATCGGCCATTATAGCGGAAATGTCTGGGATTGATGAAAAGCTAACCGCTCAAATGGTCGCGAAATTAATGACAGGAAGCTAATCGTTCTCCTAACCATCTATACCCCCAATTTGAAAGGAGGTGAGAAAAATGGAAATGATGGTTCCGCAGGTTGCCTCAACGCAGCCGCAAGCACTGGCGAACGCAAATACACAAGCAGGAAAGAGTGCTGGCGGTGATGTGTTTCAAAAAACATTAGTGCAACAAATCAACGGTGAAACTGCTTCTAATTCAGGAATTGCGCAAACCGCGCCTTTAGTAGCTGTTGTAAATAAAGAAGCAGCAATCGAAGGCGGCGCTGCCGAAATTGCTCCTACGTTATCAGATCTCATGTCGATCATTGACGGTTTGCTAGAGCAGCTTGAAGCTCCGACTTCAAATGAGACCGAAACTCCTGCTGAAGATAGTGAGCAGCTTCAACAGTTAGCCGATGTACTGGATCAAATGAATGCATTGCTGGCGCTTCTCGGATTACCGGTTCCCGTCATCCAACAATCGAATAAGCAATCTTCCTTAGAGGATGGGACTCTAACGGTACCACAAGCAATAACAGTTGCAGCGAATATAAAGTCAAAACTGCAGGATACATTGATTCAAGTGCAGGTCATGCTACAGCAGGGCACTTCGAAGCTTATTCATCAACAGGAACCATCCGCTTTGGTTGCACAGCAGCTACATACGTTAACAGCGATTTTGGAAGGCGAAACGGTGGATACAACAAAGTCACAAACGAAATCGACGGCCTTTACACAACAACTGTTTACCGTGCAGCAAGCACCACAAGCTGAAGTTGGGACACTTTTGCAGCGTCTATCACAACAAACGGTTCACCCAGCCTTTCTATCCACTACAGCGGCAAATAGTATGGAGCAAACTGTAGAATCGGAAGCAGCGGTTTCCTCACTTGAGATAAGTCCACAGCTGCAGATCGGAAGCAATCCAGAAACGACGCGCGGCATTACTCCGCTAGTTGTGAATGCAACGGCAATGACTTCGTTTGTCGCTGCGGATGAGTTTGCACAATCTATGACAGGCATGATCATTCAAAAGTTTGATTTGACAACGGTTAACGGTGTTTCCGAGGCGAAGATCATGTTATTCCCAGAGCATCTCGGTCAGGTAGATGTTCGGATTACGATGCAAAACGGTTTATTGACTGCAATCTTCCAAACCGATAATGTGATGGCCAAAGATATGCTGGACAATCAAATGGCTCAACTGCGCTCGGCGCTCCAGGCGCAGGGATTAATGGTAGATAAGCTGGAGGTTTCACAAGGGCAATCCACCTCGCAGCTTTCGCAGCAGCATCAAGGTCAAGGCAGCAGTCAACAGCAGGGTTCTAATCGTCAGGTATTCAATATCGAAGAGAGCTCAAACGACGGTATATTTGAAGCTGAGATGATTGAACAAGTGACTATTCAAGGTCTTGGATTTGGCAGGGGAATAAACGTTAAGGCATAGCTGATCAGAAGTATTGTTAAAATGATCGGAGGTGATCGGAAATGGCAGATAGCGTTTCTACTCGCGTAGTTTGGCCTAACTATAGTCAGGCGAACGTGCAGGCCGCAGCTAACAAAAAAAGCACAGATACACTTGGAAAAGACCAATTTCTAAGCATACTTGTCACACAGCTGCGTAATCAGGACCCCATGCAGCCGCTTCAGGACAAGGATTTTATCGCACAAATGGCGCAATTTACATCTGTCGAGCAGCTTATGAACATGTCTACCGAGCTTACATTAATGCGTCAGAACATTGGTTCAGCATCGAGCCTGATCGGTAAAACGATTGAATGGAATGAATATGACGATGCCGGCGAAGTTACTACCGTTAAGGGGATTGTTGACTCCATAATCTCGAAGGAAGGCATCCTTTATGCACGAGTAGGCGGGGCCGAGGTTGCACTCGATTATGTCACATCTATCTCGGAAACGGATAGCGAAATAGAAGAAGAAACAGAAGAGGACGAAAGTTCGGCGGAGAAAGATGCTTCCACTTCGGCAAGTGCTGGGGAAGGGGCTGAGAGCTAATGAATGATGGCGTAAAAATCGGTCATATCTTTCCTGTGAAGTCTACACCACTACAGGCTAGCAAAGCGCCCATAAGCCGTACATCGCAGTCAACAGAGTTTCAAGATATGCTTAATGCCAAGGTTCTTAAGTTCAGTCATCATGCAGAGGTGCGAATGCAGCAGAGAGGCATTAAATTGCAGCCAGAATCGCTCACCAAAATTATTAACGCTGTGGAAGAGGCTGCGTCAAAGGGAGCTCAGGATTCATTAATCGTTTTTCGTGATATCGCAATGATTGTGAACGTTCCAAGCCGCACAGTTGTGACAGCAATGGATGGCGGTCAAATGAAGAGCAACGTATTCACACAAATCGATAGCGCTATTATTTTATCGTAAGGCTGGACCTATCAGGAAGCCTCAAGCTGTGGACCGAATGAAGCAGCTTAATGATAGTGCATACATCCTTTTTATGCTCAAAGCTTTTAATCCATGTTCCAGGAGGAATAACCAAAATGCTAAGATCGATGTATTCGGGCGTATCCGGTATGCGTGGTTTTCAAACAAAGCTTGACGTCATTGGTAACAATATCGCGAACGTTAATACGGTTGGATTTAAAGCAGGCCGCGTTATGTTCAAGGATATTCTAAGTCAAACAGTTGCGGGTGTTACCGCACCTGAGGAAGGCGTACGCGGCGGCGTGAACGCAAAACAAATCGGTTTAGGTGTATCCATAGGTTCCATTGATACAGTACATACTGCTGGCAGCGCGATGACGACTAACCAACCGACTGATCTGCGTATTGACGGAGATGGTTTCTTTGTCGTAAGAGCAAGCGATGAGTCTGAAATGCTGCTTACCCGTGCGGGTAACTTTACACTGGATGCGAATAGACAGCTTGTTAATGGCGACGGCTATTTTGTGCTTAGCGTGGATCAGGAGCCAATCGTGCTTGATGAAGCGATTACGGCATTTTCCATTGGCCAGGATGGCACGATAATGGGCGTTACGGCTGACGGCACCGAAGCCGTTGCCCAACTGGGAGTGGCTAAGGTCGTAAATCCAAGCGGTCTTGAGAAGCTTGGCGGGAACATGTACCGAGTAACTGCTAATGCTAATCCCGATGCTTCTATTGAAGATTTCATGACTTTTGCGGGTGATCCTGAGCTTGGCACAGGCGCCATTATTTCTGGTCAGCTTGAGATGTCCAATGTCGATTTGACCGCGGAATTTACAGAAATGATCGTTGCGCAGCGTGGTTTCCAAGCGAATTCACGTATCATTACAACTTCTGATGAAATCTTGCAAGAGGTTGTTAATTTAAAAAGATAGGTAAGTCATAACGAGCGGGAGGCTTAGTGCCTCCCCTAGTGCGAGGGGGGTTACTAATGATTACTGTAACGCGTTTAAACGGAACAAAAGTCACAATAAATGCATTATTAATTGAAGTAATAGAAGAAGCTGCTGATACTGTTATAACGCTTACTACTGGAAAAAAATTGGTCGTTAAAGAAAAGACAGCAGAGCTGTTGTTGCTTAATCAACAGTATCTTCGTGCAATTGGCCTCGTTGCGGCGGCCCAGAAGAGTGAGCAAACGGAGGGTCCCTCATCATGAAAAAAATGATTCCATGGTTAATAACTATTTTATTATCCATCACATTAATCGCTATTGTTGCTATCATATTGTTTAAATCCTTTTTTGCGGATCCGAAGGAGCAAGCTACGGAGACAAAAACCATTGAGGTCAAGGCTTTGTCTGCGGATGAGCGAGTGGAGGTTACTTCTGAATTAAAAGATTTCAGAAGAAACCTGAAAGATCCGGAGTATGTCGTTGTGCTTAGCTTTGCTTTCCAGCTGGATGGCAAGAAAGCGAAGGAAGAATTTGACAAGATCATCGAGATCGAAGTCAGACCTATCATTAACCGTGCCCTGGCAGATATGACTGCCGATGAACTTCAAGGCTCACAAGGCGAAGATGCGCTTGAGTCTAAGCTATTAAATCTTATTACTCCAATCATTCCAAAAGGGAAATTGGTAAAAGTAGAAATCACAAACTTTATTATTACTGAAATTTAACTGACTACGCCGACATTCCTCGAAGGAGGTGAGATATTTGGTTGATGTTTTATCGCAAAATGAAATAGATGCGCTACTTGCTGCGTTGGATTCCGGTGAAATGGATGCAGAAGATTTAAAAAAGGAAGAGACGACACGCAAAGTCAGTTTGTATGATTTCAAGCGCGCCGTTCGGTTCTCGAAGGATCACATTAGGAGCTTGACACGGATTCATGAAAACTTCGCGCGATATTTGACAACCTATTTCTCAGCGCAACTTCGCACATTTGTTCAAATAAATGTCGTGCAGGTCGAGCAATTGCCTTATGACGAATTTATACGTTCGATTCCTAAGATGACGATCTTGAACATATTTGAAGCGGAGCCGCTGGAAGGTCGAATGGTACTTGAGGTTCATCCAAACGTGGCTTATGCCATGCTTGATCGAATGTTAGGCGGACAAGGTGTAGCGCCGTCCAAGATCAACAACCTGACTGAGATTGAAACGATTATCATGGAGCGTATTTTTAGTCGAACGTTTGAAAGCTTGCAGGAAGCATGGAAAACGATCATCGACATTTCTCCGAGACTTGAAGCTTTGGAGACTAATCCGCAATTCATGCAAATTGTATCTCCGAACGAAACGATAGCTCTGATTTCTTTCAGCACCAAAATTGGCGACACCACAGGTATGATTAACCTATGTATCCCCCATGTCGTCATTGAACCGATAATGTCCAGACTTTCTGTACATCATTGGTTTGTGTCGCAGAAGAAGGCTCGTGCGCCTGAAGAAGTTGAAATTCTGGAGCAGCGGGTAAACAAAGCTAAGCTTCCGATTGTAGCTGAGCTTGGTGAATCATCGCTTACGATAAAAGAATTCCTTGGATTGAATATCGGCGATGTCATTTCACTCAATAAGTCGGTCAATGATGGTCTGAAAATTAAAGTTGGAGACAAGCTTAAGTTCATTGGCAGTCCAGGCTCCGTTAAGGATCGGATAGCTGTTCAAGTAGATGAGATTGTCGTTGAGGGAGTGGAAGAAGATTATGATGAGTAAAGACTATTTGTCTCAAGAGGAAATTGATGCATTGCTTCGTCAATCCGTAAGTGAGCCGGAACCGGAACAGACCTCTGAGGTCGGATCTCAGCTTTCAGACTTCTTAAATGAAATGGAACAGTCTGCACTCGGGGAAATTGGGAATATTACCTTCGGCAGCGCTGCGACCGCATTATCGACTTTGCTTGGCAAGAAGGTCGATATTACGACTCCGCAAGTCACCATTGTAAAAAAAGAAGAGCTGCCAGACATTTTTCCTAAACCGCATGTTGCCGTAAGCGTGCAGTACGTAGATGGGTTTCAAGGCATTAACTCTTTGGTTATTAAAACAAAGGATGCTCAAATCATTGCTGACTTGATGCTTGGCGGAGATGGTAACAACATTACTATCGAAGAGCTTAATGAAATTCATATCAGTGCGGTACAAGAAGCCATGAATCAGATGATGGGTTCTTCTGCCACATCGATGTCTACGATTTTCAACCGTTTCGTTAACATTTCACCTCCCGGCATTGATATTTTGGATGTGAATAACGGAGATGGCATGGACCATTTGCCGCCGGTAGATTTGTTTATTAAAATTTCGTTTCGTTTGACAATTGGCGATCTTATCGATTCTACTATTATGCAGCTTCTTCCAATTCCATTTGCAAAACAAATGGTTGATATCTTAATGGGAGTAGTAGATGAGGCTGCAGCACCAGCGCCTGTTACAGCTGCTCAAGCGGCCCCTACAGCGCCTGTGGCGCAACAAGCTGTAGCAATGCAGGAAACAGCTGCTGCGGCTTATATGAACGCTGTGCCGCCGCAAATGAATATGGCGCCTCCAATGCAGCAAATGCCGCCTACACAGTACCAAACTCCGGCAGCTGGCTATGATATGTCCATGCAGCCGCCAGGACCGCATACATACGGTCATGCAGCTAATCGTAATGTCAATGTACAACCTGTTCAATTTGCTAATTTTGGCAATGCGCCCTTTATTCAACCTGACGAAACAAACCTCAATTTACTTCTCGACATACCGCTTAAGGTCACGGTAGAATTAGGAAGGACCCAGAAGCAGATAAAAGATATTTTGGAGCTGTCACAAGGTTCGATTATCGAGCTGGACAAGCTAGCTGGTGAACCGGTTGACATCCTAGTAAACAATAAACTGATTGCCAAAGGCGAAGTTGTTGTTATCGATGAAAACTTTGGTGTTCGCGTAACGGATATCGTAAGCCAATGGGACCGCATTCAAAAATTACAATAGCATCCTAGGAGGATAAAAAGATGGCAAACCGCATTCTTATCGTAGACGACGCAGCTTTCATGCGCATGATGATTCGTGACATTTTATCAAAGAACGGCTACGAAGTCGTCGGTGAAGCCCAAGATGGCGCCCAGGCGGTTGAGAAGTACAAGGAACTAAAACCGGATTTGACAACAATGGATATTACAATGCCTGAGATGGATGGTATTTCCGCGTTGAAGGAAATTAAAAAGCTTGATGGCAATGCTAAAGTAATTATGTGTTCAGCAATGGGTCAACAAGCAATGGTAATTGATGCGATTCAAGCAGGCGCAAAGGACTTCATCGTCAAACCGTTCCAAGCCGATCGCGTAATTGAAGCGATCAAGAAAACACTCGGATAACGGTTAGATATTATGTTTAACATAGCTTCGCGCATTTCAATGGTGTCTGCACTTGGGATGGCGATATGGCCTCGTTTTGCGGCTGCTGCTGTAGACGGCAGCAGCGCAAACAATGATGAACAGATGGTGTTTACAGGTTCAAAGGATCTGGCAGGCAGCTTGGTATGGGTGATCATCTCGCTAGCCATCGTCATCGTGTTGATTATTTTTGTTATTAAATGGCTGTCTCAGCGCAACCGCATGTGGGGAACGAATCGATCGCTTCGTTCGCTCGGCGGCATTGCGCTTGGACAAAACAATTCGCTCCAAGTCGTTGAAATTGCAGGACGGATATATATCGTAGGTGTCAGTGAAAACATTACTTTAATTGATAAACTCGATGATCCTGAACAAGTGAACGCTGTTATCGCCTCACTTGAGCGACAGCAGGAATCAGCTTGGTCAAAAGACCTTGTTACTCAACTGCTGAATAAGGTAAGGGATCGGAACAAAAAGAACGAGCCTGAGCCATCAAATGAGCAATGGAACAAAGCATCCTCTTTTCAAGATTTGCTACATAACAAGCTTAGTCAGCAAGCAGACCGCAAACAACAATTGGAATCGTTACTGCATGACTCTAAATCAAATGAACGGTTGATGGACGATGAAAAATAAATGGTGGATATCAATCGTTGCTGTACAGCTTCTTGCGATGTTCGTACATACGCAGGTTTTTGCAGAGCCATTGCCCGACATATCCATCAATATCGGTGACGGGAATGGAGAAACACCTGATTCAAGCGCATTATCCATTCTTCTATTGATAACTGTTTTAAGCGTCGCCCCGGCTATTATGGTGCTAATGACTAGCTTTACTAGAATTGTAATCGTTCTAGGCTTTGTAAGAACCTCGCTTGGAACGCAGCAAATGCCGCCCAATCAGGTGCTCATTGGTCTTGCCATGTTTTTAACCTTTTTTATCATGGCACCAACCTTTTCGCAAGTAAACGAGGTTGCGCTTCAGCCCTATCTAAAAGGCCAAATCTCGCAAACAGAGGCTTTTCAAGAAGCCTCCGTGCCTATGAAGAAATTCATGTTTTCTCACACGCGTGAAAAAGACCTGATGCTCTTCATGAATTACACCAAAACGGAGAAGCCAGCTTCTTTTGAAGATATTCCGATCACGGTATTAATTCCTGCCTATGCTATTAGCGAGCTCAAAACGGCTTTTCAAATGGGCTTCATGATTTTCATTCCCTTTTTAGTCATCGATATGATTGTCGCAAGTACGTTGATGGCGATGGGGATGATGATGCTGCCGCCGGTTATGATCTCATTGCCTTTTAAATTACTACTCTTTGTATTAGTGGATGGCTGGTACTTGATCGTAAAATCTTTATTGTTAAGCTTCAACACGTGATACTAGCAGGGAGGGACGTTCGATGAGTACTGATTTCATAATCGGATTAGCCGGAGAGGCTGTATTCGTGGTTTTGAAAGCCAGTGCGCCAATGCTCGTTCTTGCTTTGGTCGTAGGGTTAATCGTCAGCATATTTCAAGCAACAACTCAGATTCAGGAGCAGACGCTGGCTTTTGTTCCGAAAATTGTAGCGGTTTTCGTGTCCATCATTATTTTTGGCCCATGGATACTCAATACGGTTATCGACTTCACTTACAATCTGCTGAATAATCTTCATAATTACATCGGTTAGGTTGTGAGTGGATGAACGCGATCGTACAAGGTTTTCCTATTTTTTTGTTAATCTTTTGTCGAATAACTGCGTTTTTCGTCGTAGCGCCTGTGTTTTCATCACGTGGTGTCCCGAATGTTTTCAAGATCGGACTTGGATTTTTTATTTCATTTATCGTTTTCTTAACGTATGGAATGAAGCAGACGATTGTTCCGGACGCAGAGTACGTGTTGGTGCTGTTTCGTGAAATATTGGTCGGCGTAATGATGGGCTATGTTGTTTACTTGTTTTTCACAGTGGTTCAAACGGCAGGCGCCTTTATGGATTTACAAGTTGGATTTGCAATGGCAAACATCGTAGACCCCCATACAGGCACTTCTGCTCCGCTGCTCGGCAACTTCAAGTACATGTTAATTATCGTTATATTTCTGATGATGAACGGCCACCATTTTTTATTGACAGGGCTCATGGACAGCTATCAATGGATGCCGTTATCGAATGATTTGTTCAGCAGGTTGATGAGTGGCAGCGTGACGGATTTTTTAACGAGAATGGTTGGAAACACATTTTTATTAGCCATACAAGTAGCAGCGCCGCTTATTGTAGCCATGTTTTTGACGGATGTGGGATTAGGTTTCTTGACTAAGACTGCTCCTCAATTCAATGTTTTTGTAATCGGAATTCCGCTCAAGCTCATTATTGGCATGTTTTTGCTTATTTTGTTAATGCCAAGTCTTGCTGGGATATTTGAAAGATTGTTTTCCATCATGTTTGATTCATTGGAGCAGTTATTCGGTATCGTGCAAGGACCGCCGCCTGAAGGGCCATAGGAGGATGCTTTCGTGCATAATTACCGGCTAGAGCTTGATCTCCAGCTTTTCAGTCAGGAAAAGACGGAAAAGGCCACTCCAAAGAAAAAGGATGAGGCGAGAAAGAAAGGTCAAATTGCCAGATCTTCAGACCTGCCAGGCTCTTTTATATTGTTGTTTATGTTTATGGGGTTCATCATGCTGGGCGGCTATTTCAAAGAACATATCATGATGATGTTTGGAAATTTGTTTGAAGACTGGCTTTTGATGGACTTAACAACCGGAAATGTTATGTCGCTTTTCAACGATGTTACGATTGAACTTCTGCTTATTTTATTACCGATCTTTGCAATAACCGTTCTTATCGGCATTTTAGGCAACATTGTACAGTTCGGGTTTCTATTAACCGGTGATCCTCTCAAAATGAAATTAGATAAGATAAATCCGCTTAACGGCTTTAAACAAATTTTCTCGGCAAGGACAGTCGTGGAATTTTTGAAAAGCGTGTTAAAACTCCTAATCGTTGCCGTTCTCGTATTTTTGACCATTTCTAAGGATTGGGACCGCATATTAGTATTAGCAAGCCTTCCTATACAACAAATATTCACCTTTACAGCAGGTCTGACCGTTAAGCTTGGCATTGAGATCGGAGCAGTGCTTACCGCACTTGCGTTAGCTGATTTTTTCTATCAAACCTATGAGCATAACAAAAGCCTAAGAATGTCTAAGCAAGATATAAAAGATGAATACAAAAAATCTGAAGGTGATCCTCTCATAAAAGGGAAAATTCGGGAGCGTCAACGAAGAATGGCGATGCAGCGCATGATGCAAGAGGTGCCAAAAGCGGATGTCATTATTACCAACCCAACCCATTTTGCTATCGCATTGAAATACGATGCAACGAAAATGGAGGCGCCAAAGATCATAGCAAAAGGGATGGATCATGTAGCGCTTCGCATTAGAGAAATAGCAAAAGAAAACGGGGTTGTCACAATGGAAAATAAACCACTGGCCAGAGCGCTTTATGAACGAGCCGAAATCGGAGACGTCATTCCTCCAGACTTGTTCCAAGCTGTGGCCGAGGTGCTAGCATACGTATACAAAATGAAGGGCCGAGTAAAATCATCATAACACCACGGGAGGAGACGGAATCATGAAAGCAAAGGACTTTGTAGTACTGTTTGGCGTAATTGGAATTGTGCTCATGATGATAATCCCGATCCCAGTCCTACTACTAGACATTCTAATTATATTGAACATTTCAATGGCATTGATGATTTTGCTTATCGCAATGAATACAAAGGAAGCGCTCGATTTCTCCATATTTCCGGCAATTTTATTAATTACTACCCTGTTCCGACTAGCGCTAAACGTATCAACAACAAGAAACATTTTATCTCATGCGGAAGCCGGAGAAGTTGTTGCTACCTTTGGCAGCTGGGTTGGCGGAGGACAAATTGCAATCGGCTTCATTGTTTTTCTCATTCTCGTAGTCGTTCAGTTTATCGTAATTACCAAAGGCTCTGAGCGTGTAGCAGAGGTTGCAGCAAGGTTTACGCTGGACGCGATGCCAGGTAAACAAATGAGTATCGATGCTGATTTGAACGCTGGCCTGATAAACGAACAACAAGCGAAAGCACGCCGTTCCAAAATCGAACGGGAAGCTGATTTTTATGGCGCTATGGATGGTGCCAGTAAATTCGTAAAAGGTGATGCGATAGCGTCCATCATCATTCTTGTCATTAACTTAGTCGGCGGATTTATTATCGGTATGGCCATTCACGACTTAAGCTTTGGCGAATCGCTTTCCACGTTCTCGATCTTAACGATCGGTGACGGTCTCGTCAGCCAAATACCAGCTTTGCTAATCTCGACGGCCGCGGGTCTTATTGTTACGAGAGCAGCTTCTGAGGGCAATCTGGCAGAAGATGTTACCGCACAGCTTTTCAAATATCCTAAGCTGTTGTTTATTGCTGCAGGGACGATTGCTTTGCTCGGCCTTACACCGATTGGTCCGATCAGAACCTGGCCATTTGCGATCATGCTTGCTTTTGGTGGCTGGTACATGCAGAAGGCCATCCACAAGCAGCAGGAGCAAGAGGATATGCTTGTTGAAGAACAACAAATTGAAGAGGTTCGCAGCCCTGAGAGTGTAATAAGTCTCTTGCAGGTCGATCCAATCGAATTCGAATTTGGTTACGGACTGATCCCGCTTGCCGATACACAGCAAGGCGGAGACTTGCTTGATCGAATCATCATGATTCGGAGGCAATGTGCGCTAGAACTGGGACTCGTCGTTCCTGTCATAAGGATTCGGGATAACATTCAATTAAAACCAAATGAATATGTGATTAAAATCAAAGGAAATACCGTTGCTCGCGGTGACTTGCTGCTTAATCATTATTTAGCGATGAGCCCGGGCTTTGAGGACGATTCGGTAGTGGGGATAGAAACAACGGAGCCCGCCTTCGGTTTGCCTGCCATCTGGATTGATGAGCAGATGAAGGAGAGGGCTGAGCTATCCGGTTATACCGTAGTCGATCCTCCATCCGTGGTGGCAACTCATCTGACTGAAATTATTAAACGTCATGCCCATGAGCTGATAGGTCGTCAAGAAACGAAGCAGCTTGTTGAAAACGTCAAAGAATCTTATCCTGCACTCATTGACGAGTTAATTCCATCGATTCTAACGATCGGTGACATACAGAAAGTATTGTCTAAGCTGCTTCGTGAGAAGGTATCCATACGAGATTTGGTTACTATCTTTGAAGCGTTAGCAGACCACGGGAATTATACGAAGGATCCGGATATTTTAACCGAGTATGTGAGGCAATCATTGTCCAGACAAATTACGCAGCAATTCTCATCGGGCAGCGATACCCTGCGCGTAATTACGGTAGGCCCTCAGCTTGAGAAGAAAATCGCTGAATCCGTTCAGCAGTCGGATCAAGGCAGCTATATCGCATTAGATCCCATTTCAACTCAGCAGATTTATCAGAAGCTGAACGAGCATGTAAATCGTCAAATTCAATCCGGTCAACAGCCAGTCGTTCTCGCATCACCTACAATCCGAATGTATTTGAGACAAATTGTAGAGAGAACCATGCAAGATGTGCCTGTGCTTTCTTACAGTGAGCTTGAACCCAACATCGAAGTTCAAAGCGTCGGGGTGGTGAATTTATGAGAGTAAAACGTTATGTGGTGAATGCACTGCCAGAAGCTGTGACATTGATCAGAAGTGAGCTTGGCAAAGACGCTGTGATCTTAAATACGAAAGAAATTAAGGTTGGCGGCTTTATGGGGATGTTCCGCAAGAAAAAGATGGAGGTTATAGCCGCCATTGAATCAAATCAAGCGAATATTCCAGCTCAGCCTCAGCGGGTGTCGAACCCACAAGTAGATGCCGCGGTGGAGCAAATTTTGCAAACGGCACAGCGGACAGCTACAGCCGTAATGGAGGCGCCCGCTGCACCTCCTGTCGAGAAACCGAAGCACAGCAGCGAACGTGAACAGTTTATCATTGATGAGATCAGAGATTTAAGAGAATATATGGTAAAACTATCCAAACAACAAACGCAAGCCGCAGCTATGTCTGAGCATCTGATAAGGCTTAACGAACACTTGATCGAGCAAGAGATGGAAACAAAATGGATTGATCGTCTGCTCCAAGCAATCATGGACAAGCAAACAGAAGCAGGCAGCGAGTTTAGTAAAGAACATGTCTGGGAGCATGCTGCCTCGCAGCTTGAAGAATGGCTTCAACCTTACAGCGGCAGCGGAATTAGCAATCAGGTAAGGGTGGTTCATTTTGTCGGGCCAACTGGTGTAGGCAAGACAACTACGATTGCAAAGCTGGCTGCAGAGCAAACCATCAAGCATGGTAAAAAAGTCGGTTTTATTACTTCTGATACATACCGAATTGCGGCCGTCGATCAGCTCAGAACCTATGCCAACATTTTGAACGTACCACTTGAGGTTGTATTCTCGCAAATGGATTTGCCACGCGCCTTCAAGCAACTGGATGAGCGTGAACTGATTTACATGGATACTGCAGGACGGAATTTCCGCAGCGAACTTCATGTCTCTGAAGTGAACAGCCTGCTTCAAACATCAGAACCAAGTGAAACGGTCTTGGTGCTTAGCATGACTGGAAAAACACGGGATATGGCTGCGGTCGCAGATCACTTTTGCAAGTATGGCGTTCAAAAAGTGCTTTTCACGAAGCTTGATGAAACATCAGTTTATGGAGCCATATTTAATCTGATTATGAATTACGAATTGCTTCCGACTTATATGGCAAGCGGCCAAACCGTTCCAGACGATATTGAGAAGTTTCAAGTTGAATCGTACATCCGCCAGCTTCTGAGGAGTAATGCCCCATGATGGATCAAGCTGAAGCGTTGCGTAATTTAGTCAAGCAGCAAGAGCAGCAAGAAGAAGGACGAACGACTCGGGTCGTAACGGTCACTAGCGGGAAGGGCGGTGTCGGTAAGTCGAATTTCAGCCTGAATTTCGCTTTGTCACTTCAGCGGCTAGGGAAAAAAGTGCTCGTCTTTGATGCAGACATCGGTATGGCGAATATTGATGTGCTTATGGGTGTGTCTTCCACTTACAATTTATATCACCTTCTTAAACAAGAAAAAACGATTTGGGAAATCGTGCAGGAGGGCCCTGAGGGACTTCATTTTATCGCAGGCGGTTCCGGATTTCGAGATCTAATGGACCTATCCACGGAGCAGCTTGATCGGTTTGCGGATGAGATTAACAAGCTCCATGGCAAATATGATCTTATATTGTTTGACACAGGTGCCGGTCTCTCGAAGGAAACCGTTAAGTTTATAACTGCCGCACAGGAAACGATTGTGGTAACAACGCCTGAGCCTACGTCAATAACAGACGCTTATGCCTTAATTAAAATGGTCAAAACCATGGAAGTAGACGTTCAATTCAAATTAGTGGTCAACCGTGCTACCGATACGCGTGAAGGGAAGCAGACCGCGGAAAAAATCAGTATGGTATCCCAGCGATTTTTACAATCAGATTTGCCTCATTTAGGTATTTTGCCAGATGATCCGAACGTTTCTAAAGCTGTAAAACGACAAATTCCGTTTACTGTGGCATACCCGGGGAGCGAAGCTTCGATCGCCATTGATCGGATCGCGAAGCATTTTCTAGAAATCCCACAGAGCTCGGTGCCAAGCGGCGGTGTCAAAGGATTTTTGCATAAAATGTTCAGACTCTCAAGATAATCCTTTGAAAGTGAGGAGGAAATATTATGGTTCTTTATCGCGTGCTTGTTGTTGATGATTCCGGATTCATGAGGAAGATTATAAGTGATCTAATTGTTCAAGATCCTCAGTTTATGATTGTTGCTACCGCTGCCAATGGTCAAGAAGCCATAGAAGCGGTTCGCGAATGGAAACCGGATGCCGTTACATTAGATTTGGAAATGCCTTTGATGAACGGAATAGAAGCATTGCAATGTATTATGAAAGAAAATCCGACTCCTGTTATTATGCTTTCGGGAATTAGCGAAGATAACACGAGAGAAACCATTAAAGCGCTGCAATTCGGAGCTTTTGACTTTATTAGAAAACCTTCTAGCGCGATTTCAAATGATATTCACCAGGTTGGCGATTTTTTACTTGAAAAATTACGTATTGCCGTTTTAACAAAGCGGCATCAACCTGCAATTACTATCAGTGAAAAGCATGAGTCGGTAATCGATATTTTAATTCAAGCCATACAGGAATTAGCTGCAGCCATAGAAAAGCCCGTACAACATGTGGAGCCAACACTTGCACCGCTGCTTACTCCGATTAAAGATCGGGACAAACCATTGTTTCCGAAAGAGGATAGCAAGCAAAGGCCGCAGCGATCGGCACCCCCTTTACATACAAAACAAAAAGAATCTAAGCCTGAGAAAGTTGCGTCTAACGAAGCAAAGTCAACGGTTGTAACGTGTAAATCAGTCGGCAAAACCGTGCAGCCTGATGTAAAACCTCAGCAAACTGAGCCGCTTATAATTAGAAAAGGAATGTCTAGCAGTTCGGTATCGACTTTCAAGCATATCGTAGCGATTGGCACATCTACAGGTGGCCCAAGAGCGCTGCATGAGGTCATTACTTCCTTGCCGGCTGACTTCCCAGCTCCTGTCCTTATCGTGCAGCATATGCCTCCTAGATTTACAAAATCGCTTGCACAACGACTAGATAGTTTTAGCGAGCTTCATGTAGTTGAGGCAGAACAAGGTGGGAGAGTGAGTGCTGGAGTTGTATATATCGCGCCCGGCGGATTTCATATGGAGCTTTGCAAAGATTCGAAAGGCTTCACGATTCTGCTCACTGAGCAGCCTCAACGAAACGGTCATCGCCCATCAGTGGATGTTTTGTTTGAATCATTGACGCCATATCGAGAACTTAAACGTCATGCTGTTATCATGACGGGGATGGGCAGCGATGGGGCGAAGGGTATGAAACTTCTGGTAGAGTCTGGCATAGAAACGACCATTGCAGAAGCAGAAGAAACATGTGTCGTCTACGGTATGCCAAGATCTGCCGTTGAAGCAGGATGTGTCTACAAAATATTACCGCTTCAAGACATTGCTTCACAACTCGTGCAAGCAGTGATGAAATAAATAGGCTCCAATCGCTTAAACATACTAACAGGAGGTGCTAGGAAATGGATATGAATGCCTATTTATCGATGTTTATCGATGAATCTAATGATCACCTGCAATCCTTAAATGAAAATTTGCTTCGACTGGAAAGCGAGCCGGAGGAGCTTAGTATCGTTCAAAACATTTTCCGATCAGCGCATACGCTGAAAGGGATGTCAGCTACTATGGGTTTTGAAGATTTGGCCGCACTGACGCATGAAATGGAAAACGTGCTGGATCTCGTTCGCAATAGCAAGCTTAAAATGGATAGCTTTATTTTTGACACCTTGTTCAAAGGGCTTGATGCACTCGAAGCGATGGTTCAGGATATCGTAGGCGGCGGTACCGGTAAAGCTGACGTCACAGCCATTGTTGCGTCACTTCAAATCATATTGAAGAGCGACTATAGTGCAAGCAATGCGATGGCAGCACCTACCGTAGCCGCTAAAGCGCCAAATACCGCAACTCCAAGCGCATCAGGGGCGATGCTGCTGGATGAGTTCCAATCTTCCATATTGCTGCAATCGATTGAATCAGGCCATCAAGTATATCACATTCAGATAGCAATCCGTGATAATTGCATGCTTAAAGCGGTACGTGCCTATATGGTGTTTGATCTTCTCGAACGTAATGGTGAAGTAATTAAATCTGATCCGTCGGTACAAGATATCGAGCAGGAAAAATTTGATTTCACCTTCGCTGTTTTTACGATTTGCCGCTTGACGCAGGAAGATCTTCAAGCGCAGCTTCTTAATATTTCGGAAATTGAATCCGCTGTTGTAACTCAGCTCGATGCTGAATCATTGGCTGTGCTCAGCCAATCAAATGCCGCAGCTGCAGTGGAAGCAGTCGAGGAGATTGCGCCTGCTGCGCAGGCATCTGTTAAGACGGAAACGCCGCGTGATGCCGCTACCAAGGTACAAGCACCTGCTGCACAAGCTGCGCCTGCCAACGTATCAAGAACCATTCGAGTGGATATTGAGAGACTCGATACGCTTATGAACCTATTTAGTGAATTGCTTATCGACCGGGTAAGACTCGAGCAGCTTTCAAGTGAAATCAAACGCAATGATTTAACAGAAACAGTTGAGCATATGACGCGTGTTAGCTCGGATTTGCAAAGTATCGTGCTTAAGCTGCGCATGGTGCCAGTTGATTCCGTATTTAATAGATTCCCGCGCATGATAAGAGATTTGGCTAAATCGCTTGATAAAAAAATTGATCTTGTTATTACAGGAGCAGACACGGAGCTCGATCGCACGGTAATCGATGAAATCGGCGACCCGCTTGTTCATTTGTTGAGAAATTCAGTAGATCATGGTATTGAAACCGTTGATGAGCGGATTGCAGCAGGCAAGTCAGAGACAGGGACAATTTACTTGCGTGCTTATCACAGCGGGAACCATGTCTTTATTGAAGTCGAAGAGGATGGCCGCGGAATTCATCATGAACGTGTGCTTAAAACCGCGATTAAAAATGGTGTCGTTACCGAAGAACAAGCGAAGCTATTGTCTCCAGATGAAATTAATATGCTGATTTTTGCAGCAGGCTTCAGTACTGCAGATAAGATTTCGGATATTTCAGGTCGCGGTGTAGGACTTGACGTCGTACGTTCCAAAATCACTTCGTTAGGCGGTAACGTAACGATAGACTCTGCTTTTGGCAGAGGCACTAAGTTTTCCGTACAGCTTCCGCTTACGCTTTCTATCATTTCGGCTATGCTGATCAAGCTGGGCTCGGAAAAATATGCGATTCCTTTATCTTCAATCGTTGAAACAGGCATTATTCGCAGGGAACAAATTATAAATGTACACGGCAATAAGATGATTGAGTTTAGAAATGCAATCATTCCTTTAGTATCACTAAGCAAAGTACTTGATTCTCCTGATTTTAATGAAAACGATGAGAATGAGACTGAAATTGTCGTGGTGCGAAAAGGCGAAAAATGGGCAGCAGTCATGGTTGATGAATTTATCGGTCAAAGTGAAATCGTTCTTAAAACTTTGGGTAAATATTTAACAAACATCGATGCGGTTTCCGGCGCAACCATTCTCGGCGATGGTTATGTCGCACTAATTATTGATCCGAATGCGCTTATCAAATAGGGAGGTTTTTACGATGGGAGAAGAATTAAAGGTTATCGTGTTTGCACTTGGAAGCGAAGAATATGGAATCGAAGTAGATAAGGTCCGCACGATTGAAAGATTATCTCCAATTACACGCGTCCCCAAAACAGCGACTTTTATCAAAGGGGTTATTAACCTGCGCGGCGTAGTCGTTCCTGTCATTGATCTTCGAGGGCGGTTTAGCCTTTCAGAAACAACGCCGACAGAAAATACAAGAATAATTGTTGTTGCCGTAGCTGACATCGAGGTTGGTTTTATCGTTGACTCCGCAAATGATGTTATCGACATCGATACGGATTCCATCGACATGCCGCCAGAAATTGTCGGAGGCATTAAAGCTAAATACTTAAGAGGCATTGCGAAGCTTGGTGAAGGTCGACTTCTCATCATGCTCAATTTGTCTGAGGTATTGAACAAGAACGAAATCATTCAAATCGAACAGCTTGAGGTTTAGCAAGTGAGTCTATTTAGCCGCTTTGAAGCCTTCGAGCTCGATGTTTTGAAAGAAGTCGGCAATATTGGGGCAGGTAACGCTGCTACTGCATTATCGCGTTTATTGGACAAACCCGTGGATATGGCTGTTCCTAAGGTTAGCTTGCTTCCATTTGAAGAAATCGCTGAGCGTGTGGGCGGCTCTGAGCAAATCGTCATTGCTGTTTTTCTTCGAGTGGAAGGGGAAGCACCTGGTAATATGTTCTTCATTATAGAGGAAGAATCTGCGAGGCGCATTTTACGTCAGCTTCTGGCAATGAATATCGAAGAGCAAGAGGGATATTCGGAAATGGAGTTGTCAGCCCTTTGCGAGATCGGCAATATTTTGGCTGGCTCTTATCTCTCCTCCTTGGCTGACTTTACGCAATTATCGATGGCACCATCCGTTCCTGCTATTGCAGTTGATATGGCAGGAGCCGTACTGAGCTATGGCTTAATGCAGTACGGTGAAATGGGAGACTCGGCCCTATTGATCGAAACGACATTTTTGGAGGATCGCCAATCGCTTGAAGGACACTTCTTCCTCATTCCAGATCCGGAGTCGTTTGAGAAAATTTTTAGGGCTTTGGGAGTCGTTAGCGAATGATACAACAAAGTTTGGTCAAAGTCGGCATGGCTGATTTAAATATTGCAACAGATGGAGCGATACTCAAAACGACCGGTTTAGGATCTTGTGTTGGGCTTACTTTGTATGATCCAATACGGAAAATAGCCGGAATGGCTCATGTGATGCTGCCATCTTCAGAAATTGCCCGTGAGACCAAAATCAATTTGGCTAAGTATGCAGATACAGCCATACCTGAGCTGCTTGATCGAATGTTGGCAGCCGGTGCACACGTTGTGAGATTGAAAGCAAAAATGGCTGGCGGCGCACAAATGTTTGCCATGTCTGGGCATGCGGATTCTTTAAGAATTGGGCCTCGCAACGTGGAATCCTGTACAGAAGTACTTCGCAGATTTAAAATCCCAATCATTTCGCAAGATACGGGCGGGAATTTTGGGCGGACGATTGAATTTAGCAGCGTTAGCGGGATGCTATCAATAAGAAGTGTGCAGTTTGGAACAAAGGAGATTTGATATGCTGGGAACATGGCGATGGAATGTCGTATTTGGAATTTTCGGCACCGTGCTGACGGTAGCTTTCTCAATCGGAAACAATCCGATTATTGTTATGCTGCTTAGAAGTATGTATGCTTTCATCGCTTTTTTTGTTCTTGCTTTTGGAGTGCGAGCAATATTGGCATACATTCTTCAGCCTCCTTCAATTGTAGGCGATTTAGCGGAAGATGAAAGTAGTAGAGGCACACAGCTTGATCTGCAAACGCCAGACGAGTCTGATGATCTAAATGATATGTTAAAATCACAGCTACAGGATGGGGCAGTTGCTCCAAAAGCCTTTGCTCAGAATAAAGATGCTGCCGGCTTTAAGCCACTGAGCCCGCCACAATTATTATCTACAAAAAATACACAGCCTGAAGAATTGGTTAAAGCCATTCGTCACCTGACAGGAGAGTGAGTCGATGATTGAGCAGAAACCCCCTCATTTGACAAACTTGCAGATGTGGCAAGCCTGGAGAGAACAGGGCGATTTGGAAGCTAAGAAAAGTCTTATTGAACAATATTTGCCGCTTGTTGATTATGTAACGAATCGAATGGCTATCGGTCTTCCAAAAAACGTCATCAAAGACGATCTTGCAAGTAACGGTGTAATGGGTTTAATTGATGCGATTGAAAAGTTTGATTACGGCCGCGGATTGCAATTTGAAACGTATGCTTCTTGGCGCATCCGCGGTGCGATCATCGACGGCCTACGGCAAGGAGATTGGGTTCCGCGTTCCGTTCGTGAAAAGGCGAAAAGAGTCGAAGAGGCTTATCAGCATTTAGAGCAGCAATATTTGCGTTCCGTAACGGATGCTGAGATCAGCAAATATCTTGATTTGTCTGAGAAAGAATTTACGAATATGCTTCAAGATATCGCGGTTACGACAGTCTGCTCTCTTGAAGATCCAATTCGTGAAGAGGAATCAGAAACAAGAATGTCTCTTCTCATCGATGACAAAGCAAAAAACCCGGACCACAAGGTACATGAGTTTTATATAAAGGAATCATTAGTTAAAGGTATTGACCGTCTTACGGAAAAGGAACGCACCGTTGTTTCCCTGTTTTATTATGAGGAATTATCATTGAGTGAAATTGCGGAAGTAATGTCACTATCACCGTCGAGAATTTCCCAGCTCCATTCAAAAGCTATTTTACGGCTGCGAGGAGCTTTGGCTAAGCATAAAGATCAACTCATGCAGCATTAAGAGAGGAGGAGTCAGGTGGATAATCTACAATTAGAATCATTTCTACGCATCCAGACATCAGCCGATAAGCTGTCTGCCTTTTTAACATTTAGCAGGATGTCAGATGAATTCGAATGTAATGGCGATGAGTTAGAGGGTTTCTTGCGCAGCAAAGGAATCGTTTATGGTCTCCGGAGAGAAGTTCTGAATCAGATTGGCACTAATCCTCTCGCGTATTGTAGAGAGCAGACGCTTATCGCTCAAGGGGAGGCGCCCTTACCCGGTAAGGATGGGTATGTGAAGCTAGCGTACGATATGAATAAAAACAACCAAGCCCCAACCGAGCTTGAGGATGGTAAGGTCGATTTCAAAGAGGTTGTGCAGCTGAAAAATGTAAAACGGGGACAATTGATTGCGGAACGCTATGAGCCTACGCCAGGTCCTTTCGGTAAAACGGTCACGGGTGAAGATATTCCTCCGAAGATAGGTAAGCATGTTCGCTTTAAAGTAGGCAAGAACGTTGTTTTGAATGATGAGCAGACCGCTATGTATTCTGCCATAGACGGACTCATTGCATTGACGGAAAAAGAGAAAATCAATGTATTTCCTGTATACGAAGTAAACGGCGATGTCGATTACAGCGTAGGAAATATTGATTTTGTTGGTACGGTAGTCATTCGAGGAAATGTTCTCAGCGGGTTCCGCATTAAGGCATCCGGGGATATACGAGTGATTGGCGGTGTTGAAGGAGCTGAAATTGAATCAGAAGGCTCTGTGGAGATAACAGGTGGCATTTTGGGAGGCAATAAGGGCTTTGTAAAAGCAGGACGCAACGTGCGAAGCAGCTTCATCCAAGAAGGAAATGTCATAGCCGGCGAAGAGGTTCTTGTGTCTCAAAGCATTATGCATTCTCATGTAAGAGCGGGGAAAAATGTTATTTGCTCTGGCGCAAAGGGATTAATCGTGGGTGGACTTGTGCAGGCTGGCGATATGGTCAGCGCACGGACAATCGGAAACTCAATGTCAACGGCTACGACAATAGAGGTTGGAGTTAATCCTGAATACCGGACAGAACTGCAGGATCTGCGAACAAAACTGAAACAATATATGGACAATTTGGACAAGACGGATAAGGCGCTTGCTATCCTCGACCAGCTGGCAGCGGCAGGTCAGCTCACGCCTGAAAAGCTAGCTTTAAGAATCAAATTAACGACATCCAAGCGCCAGACTCTGCTTGAAAATGATCAAACAAAAACTCGGATTCTTGAGATTGAGAGAACGCTGGAGAACACGGACCGCTCGAAGATTGACGTTAGCAATATCGTATTTGGCGGGACGAAGCTTGTTATTGGCAGATACACGAAATTTGTGAAGGATTCATCACAACGTGTATCCTTTCGATATTCCGAAGGCGATATCGTTCTAGTTCCTTACTCTAATTAATGCCGCACCTTGTCAATGGTCGAAAGGGGTGAGCAATTTTGACGTTTAAATCCATTGATTTGCAAATGTCAGTACCACGAACGCAAGAGTTTAGCGGTAAGCATGGTCAAGCTATTCATAAGCCAGTCGTAGATCAAAATATGTTAGCTGCTCAAACAACAAAGCAAACCGATCTTTTGCGTGGGAAGAATACGGCCGTGGAACAATCAAACGGAGCACATATTCGTAATGATCAAGAAAGGCAGCAGGGGAATGCCTATCAAAAGGCAAGGCGCAAACCATTAGAAACAGCACCCGAGGATCATGTGGAAGAGCATCCCCCTACTCATCCATTTAAAGGACATAGGGTTGATATTAAGTTATAAACCAAGGCTTTATTTGAAAGGCAGGCTATGTACGATGCAGCCATACTTGCAATATATTGTATTACTCGGAGCGGTTGTAATTGTTGGTGCCTTTGTAATGCCTCGGAAGAAGCAGGATACAGCGTTACCGCCGCAAGCCATGCAAAACATGGAGACTGCGTTAGAGCAGTTTATGGAAAATATGGAGAAGGACAATGAAGAACTTGTCCTTTTAGTAAGAAATGCTCAACTAGAATCAAAGACGGATGCTTCACGCAAAGACCAAAGAATTGCCCAGCTGGAGAAAAAATGTGAACAGCTTACCGAACAGCTGCAATTGATTCACTCCGGTGGGGGACCAACTGGGAGGCAGGTGGAAATTCCATCCCTTGCATCTACAGTAGATACGTTTAAACAACAACAGTATGAAATAGAGCAGCCGGAGCTGGAAAAGGAAGCTGCACCCGAACCGAAAACGATCCAATCAAGATATAAGGAAATATTCGTGCTATATGAGCAAGGGAAATCAATTGAGATCATTTCCAAAAAACTCGGTATGAATAAAGGTGAAGTACAACTTATTATTCAGCTAGCTAAGCAAGAGGGGGCCGCCCATGCTTAAAAATCGTACTTTTTTATTCGGGTTAGGCACGGGCATAATTATTGGAGCCTTGTTGTTTCAGCTTATGCTCTCTGGTGAAGAGAGCCGGCAAAGGCTGTATGAAAAAGATATTTCGGCAGATGAGAGGTCGTACACGCAAGTGGAGGTCGATGCATTGTTAAAGGCAGAGCGCGATTCCATGCAGCTTGACCAAGAGATCAATACTGGGGTGGAGGATTCGCAGTCAAAGCCGGCTGCAACCGCAGTTCCAGTGAAAGAAGAGTCAAGCAAGTCGGACAAAGACGAGATTAATCCAACTATTTCACCAGAACAGAAGGCTCCTATTAAGCATGTGATCAGAATAGAAGCAGGCTTAGGTCTGTCAAAGACGGCAGAGCTGCTCGCATCCCAAAACATTATTGAAGACCAAGCAGTGTTCGTTAATAAAATGAAAAAAACCAAGCAGCTGGTTCGCGCCGGTTATTTTTTGTTTCAGGAAAACATAACGGATGATGCTGCTATTGCTATTGTAACCGGTGAACCGCTTACGAAAGAACAAGCTGATGCTTTAACCTCTAGTAAAAAAAATAGTTAACCTATCTTTTCTCAAAGGAATGTTGCAAGCAGTATGTATTTATGGTATATTAATTCACGGTGTTAAAAACGCACGCAGGTCAATTTTGTCAAATGGTGCTTCCGCCCGGCGGAAGTTTTGACGAAAGATGCGACTAGCGGAGGAGCACTAAAAAAACCATTACAGGAGGTGTTGAGGAAATGGCGGTTATTTCCATGAAACAGCTACTAGAAGCTGGGGTACACTTCGGTCATCAGACTCGTCGTTGGAACCCGAAGATGGATCGTTATATCTTCACAGAAAGAAACGGGATTTACATTATCGATTTGCAAAAAACGGTTAAGAAAGTTGACGAAGCGTACAACTTTGTTAAATCGATTGCTGCAGACGGCGGCACAATGCTGTTCGTAGGTACAAAAAAACAAGCACAAGATTCCGTGAAAGAAGAAGCAGAACGTTGCGGCAACTTCTACATCAACCAACGTTGGCTCGGCGGTACTCTTACTAACTTCCAAACGATTCAAAAACGTATCGATCGTTTGAAACAACTTGAGAAGTGGGAAGAGGACGGCACTTTCGAGGTTCTTCCGAAGAAAGAAGTTATCATTCTTCGTAAAGAAAAAGACCGTTTGGAGAAATTCCTTGGCGGTATCAAAGGAATGAAAGGTTTGCCAAGCGCGTTGTTCATTATTGACCCACGCAAAGAGCGTATTGCTGTTGCAGAAGCTCGCAAACTTGGAATCCCAATCGTTGGTATCGTTGATACGAACTGTGATCCAGACGAAATCGACTACGTAATTCCAGGTAACGATGATGCAATTCGTGCCGTTAAGTTGTTGACGTCGAAAATGGCTGATGCAATCGTTGAAGCTAACCAAGGCGAGCAAACAACGGCTTAATTTAAAGACTTTAGATAGTCAACAAAGGGTGGTCAGATGGTGATAAACCTCTCACTGCCCTTTTTTCGAATGTAAATCACTAAAACTAAGCAGCTTGTATAGTTTATCTGTATAGCGGCTTGATTAGGTTCAAACTAACCAAATTATTATGAAGTTAATAAAGGCTTCATAAAACTCATAGGAGGGCTTACAATGGCAGTTAGTGCTAGCGCGGTAAAAGAACTACGGGAAAGAACTGGAGCAGGGATGCTCGATTGCAAGAAAGCTCTTGACGAAACAAACAACGATATCGAGAAAGCAATTGCTTTCCTACGTGAAAAAGGTTTGGCGGCTGCAGCGAACAAAGCTGGCCGTATCGCAACTGAGGGCGTAGTTGAATCGTATATCCACGCTGGCGGCCGTATCGGCGTTATCGTTGAAGTTAACTGCGAAACGGATTTTGTTGCTAAAACAGATCAATTCCGTGAGTTCGCTAGAGATGTAGCTATGCAAATTGCAGCAGCTAACCCTAAATTTGTGCGTCGCGAGGAAGTTTCTTCGGAAGAGCTTGAAAAAGAACGCGAGATCCTAAAAGCTCAAGCACTTAACGAAGGCAAACCGGAAAAAATCGTTGAAAAAATGGTCGAAGGCCGTATTTCGAAATACTACGAAGAGTTCTGTCTGCTTGAGCAATCGTTCATTAAAGACCCAGACAAAACAATCGCGACTTTGCTTAATGAAAAAATCAACAAAATTGGCGAAAACATTTCCATCCGTCGCTTCGTTCGTTATGAGCTTGGTGAAGGTCTAGAGAAAAAAGTAGACAACTTCGTAGAAGAAGTTATGGCTCAAGTTAAACATTAATCCGAACGCACAGGCGGGGCGGGGCGTCCGCCCCGCCTGCTTGTATGAATAGAACATATTTGAAGGACCTCATCTATTGAGGTGCATGATGGAGGTATTAACGTTGGAGCAGCCTGTTTATAAACGTATCGTGTTAAAAGTCAGCGGGGAATCATTGTCAGGTCAAGAAGGCTATGGAATAGAAGCAACAGTCATATCTTCAATTGCTGATCAGGTGAAGGAAGTCGTAGCGCTTGGCATAGAAGTAGCCATTGTAGTCGGCGGCGGTAACATATGGCGCGGCATTGCTGGTTCTGCAAAAGGAATCGACCGTGCAACAGCTGATTATATGGGGATGCTGGCTACACTTATGAATTCACTCGCACTTCAAGATGCGCTGGAACAAATCGATGTCCCAACTCGTGTGCAAACATCGATCGCGATGCAACAGATCGCTGAACCGTACATAAGACGTCGTGCCATTCGTCATTTAGAGAAGGGTCGCGTAGTTATTTTTGCGGCTGGTACCGGTAATCCGTTCTTCTCTACGGATACGACAGCAGCTCTTCGTGCGGCTGAAATCGAGGCGGAAGTTATTTTGATGGCGAAAAATAAAGTGGATGGCGTTTATTCCGCAGATCCATTTAAGGATAGCACGGCTGAGAAGTTTGAGGAGCTTACATACCTCGATATGCTAAATCGTAATTTAGGCGTAATGGATTCAACCGCAGCATCGCTTTGCATGGATAATAATATTCCTCTTATCGTATTTGCAATTACGGAGAAAGGGAATATTAAACGCGTCGTGCTGGGTGAGAAAATCGGAACGATAGTGAGAGGAAGTGCGAAATAATGCCACAAGAGCTGAAAAAAAACGCAGAAGAACGTATGGATAAAGCAATTTCGGCGCTCAAACGTGATTTGTCTTCTTTGCGCGCGGGTAAAGCAAGTTCAGCTTTGCTTGATCGTATTCAAGTGGAATATTACGGGTCAATGACGCCTGTCAATCAACTTGCTAACATCAGTACACCTGATTCCCGTACATTATTCATTCAACCATGGGACAAATCGTCAATGTCGGCGATCGAGAAAGCGATTATGAAATCGGATCTTGGCCTTACGCCTTCTAACGATGGCACTTCGATTCGTCTTTCTATCCCTCCGCTTACGGAAGAGCGTCGTGCTGAGCTTGTGAAAACATCGAAAAAGCTTGGTGAAGAGGCTAAGGTAGCCATCCGCAATATTCGCCGCGATGCGAATGACGGCGTGAAAAAGCTTGAGAAAACAACCATTTCTGAAGACGAGTCACGTGGTCACCAAGAGGATATTCAAAAAGCAACCGATAAATTTATTGCTGAAGTAGATAAAGTGCTAGTTGCTAAAGAAAAAGAAATTATGGAAGTATAATGATCTCTGGGCCCCTCCGACAGGCGGGGTTTGGTTTTGATTTCAGTTGGGAGGAAGTAAGATGATCGAGCGACTTTGGGCCAAATTAGGCAAATCGTCCTTACAGCCGACTGATTCTGTGGCCACAGAAAACGTGCCTGAGCATGTTGCGATTATTATGGATGGAAACGGTCGCTGGGCTAAAGATCGTGGATTGCCACGAATGGCAGGTCATCATTCTGGGATGAAAGCGGTCAAACGTATTACCATTGCAGCAGATCGGCTTGGCGTCAAATATTTGACGCTATATGCATTTTCTACGGAGAACTGGAAGAGACCTAAGGCTGAAGTGGATTTTCTCATGAAACTTCCCCAGCAATTTCTTGAGATTGAATTAGAAGAACTGATTGCAAACAACGTGCAGGTTCGGATGATGGGACACAAAGAGGATCTACCGTCATTTACGATAAGTGCAGTTGAAGAAGCAATCGTTAAGACTGCTAATAATACCGGGCTTGTTCTCAATTTCGCATTAAATTACGGAAGCCGTAAGGAAATGCTTGAAGCAGTAAAAAGCATCGCCGAAGAAGTACAGCAAGGACATTTAATAATCGATGATATTGATGATAAAGTCATGTCTGACCGCTTGCTTACGAGTGGACTGCCGGACCCGGATTTGCTTATTCGAACGAGCGGGGAATTACGTTTAAGTAATTTTATGATGTGGCAGCTTGCTTACAGTGAATTATGGTTTACGGATGTGTATTGGCCGGAATTTACGGAAGCACATTTTCAAGAAGCGATTTTGGAGTATCAACGCCGTGCGCGTAGATATGGTGGATTGTAGCTTCAAGCAACGGAGTGTGACTTTTCATTGAGACAACGAATTATTACGGGCGTAGTGGCAGGCGTAGGCTTCATTGGCTTAACCGTAGTCGGCGGATGGTTATACAGCAGTCTTCTTGTGTTACTTGCAATTATCGGCTTTACTGAATATGCGCGCATGAATGGTGTAGCATGGTCGCATCCGTCTTCAATGCTCGGATATGCGGGCGTGCTACTGTTTGTGCTTCCATGGTCAGAGTGGGGAATTAGCATACCTTCACCTCTGACAATTCTTTGGATACTTGCTTTCTTACTGCTTGCAATCACCGTGATTACCAAAAATAGAACAACAATTGATGGCGCCGCACTTATGTTGCTAGGCGCTTTATATGTAGGTTATGGCTTTGCGGCAATGGGCGAGGTTCGCCAAATTGATCCTCATGGTTTGTTATGGACGTTTTTGTCCTTTGGATGTATTTGGGCATCGGATATCGGTGCTTATTTTACGGGACGAGCTATTGGAAAAACAAAACTATGGCCTTCGATCAGCCCGAACAAAACGATTGAAGGCGCTTTGGGCGGCGTATTGCTTTCCTTAATTGTATCCGCTGCATTTGCAGTGATTTCACCTGATTTTGTTACATTGCCGAAAGCATTGCTAATCGGATTAATTGCTGCTGTAGCTGGCCAATTTGGTGATTTAATACAATCCGCGTATAAGCGGGTCAGAGATATTAAGGATACAGGTACGTTGTTACCGGGACATGGCGGTGTGCTTGACCGATGCGACAGCTGGCTTATCGTATTTCCGCTGTTAGTGCTTACAGAGCTGCTGCCCGTATAAGTCAGGAGGATGTGCATGAAAAAAATAAGCATTTTAGGTTCGACAGGTTCGATCGGAACACAGACGTTGGACATCATTGCTCATGATCCAGAACGTTATAAGGTTGTGGGATTATCTGCAGGTGCGAATGTTGATCTAATTATTAAACAAGCCAACCAATTCAAACCTGCAATCGTCAGTCTGGCATCTAAAGCAGACGCTGATACCGTTCGTTCGCAGATTCCTGCGGGTACGCGGATTGTTTATGGGGAAGAAGGACTCATTGAGGTGGCAGCGGGCACAGATGCTGACATTGTAGTTACGGCAATCATGGGAAGCAGAGGCTTGCCAGCTACGATAGCGGCAATTGATGCGGGTAAAACGATTGGTCTAGCCAATAAAGAGACATTGGTTACAGCGGGCCACATCGTGATGGAACGTGCTAAGGAGCGAGGCGTATCGATATTGCCTATCGACAGCGAGCATTCTGCGATTTTCCAATGTTTGAATGGCGAAGATCGCAAGTCTATCAATCAAATTACATTAACGGCATCTGGCGGGTCCTTCCGTGACCGCACGAGAGCGCAGCTCGAAGGCGTGACTGTGGCTGAGGCTCTTAATCACCCGAACTGGTCAATGGGCGCGAAAATCACGATTGATTCTGCGACTATGGTCAATAAAGGGCTTGAGGTCATCGAAGCGAAATGGCTGTTCGATGTTACATACGATCAAATAGATGTCATTATTCATCCGGAGAGCATCATTCACTCTTATGTGGAGTTTTCCGATAATAGCGTTATCGCGCAGCTTGGACTGCCTGATATGCGTGTACCGATTCAATATGCTTTATCCTATCCTCAGCGAAATGCAACGCCTACTGAGAGGCTTAACCTTGCGCAAATCGGCAAGCTTCATTTCCGAGAGATGGATTTTGAAAGATATCCATGCCTGCGTTTAGCTTTTGAGTGCGGTAGACTTGGACAATCGGCGCCAGCTGTGTTCAATGCTGCAAACGAGGTTGCTGTCGCGCGCTTTTTAAAAGGAGAAATTACGTTTCTTGACATTGAACGGATTTTGGAAAAGGTAGTCGGTCAACATGAAGCATCTGATATAAACGATTTGCAGATGATTGCAGAAGTGGATGCATGGGCGCGCCGTATCGCTGAATCCGCATAAAATCGGTTAAAAACCGGTTCTCTTGTATCGGACGGGAGAATAATGATAATCTATGTACAGGCCGTAACGAACAGGAGGCTTTAGCTTAATGCACATGATTCAGGTTGTCTTTTTGACGATTCTCGTCTTTTTCGTGATTGTGACGATTCATGAATGGGGTCATTACTATTTCGCAAAAAGAGCGGGCATTTTGGTTCGCGAATTTGCAATAGGCTTCGGACCGAAGCTTTTCTCGGTAAAACGCGGTGAGACAAGATATACGCTGAGATTAATACCTGCCGGTGGTTTTGTTCGCATGGCGGGAGAGGATCCGGAAATTGTCGATGTCCAGCCAGGACAAACCATTGCGGTTCGTCTGAAAGATAATAAAGTAACACGGCTTTATTTGGACCGCCTTGATGAGCGGAGCGGTGTTATTCGCGGTGAAATAGTTACCATTGATTTGGAGCGTAAGCTTTCAGTAACATTAGACGTTGAAGGCGAGAGTGAGACGTTCTCCGTCCACCCGACTGCTTTAATGATAACAAAAGGCAAAGAGACCCAAATCGCTCCGATCGACAGACAATTCGGAAGTAAAACGGTCTCGCAGCGTGCACTTGCGATTTTTGCCGGGCCGCTCATGAATTTCGTGCTTGCTTTCGCATTATTTGCTGCCTATATCCAAATGGCCGGTATTCCGGTTGAGTCACCGGATAAGCTTCTCGTAGGCCAGATTTCAGAGGGAATGCCTGCTGCTAAGGTAGACTTGAAAGAGGGCGACGTGATTGATGCCGTTAACGGAGAAAAAATCGGCGCCGATTTTGACAAAATGATTGATATTATCGGAAAATCTCCGAATGTACCCATCCGTATGGATATTATTCGTGACGGCAAAACCCAACAGGTCGTTATTACGCCTGTACCGAATGAAGAGGGCGTAGGCAAGGTCGGCATCAGCGCGGCAATACCTACTCGCCCAGCAACATTCGGAGAAACCTTTTCTGGCGCGGGCAAGCTGATGAAAAATATGACGATTAGCATTTTTGACGGCTTCAAAAAGATTATTTTCGGGGAGTTCAAACTTGATGATCTTGGCGGGCCTGTACGAACGATGGAATATACAAGCCAAATTGCACAACAAGGCATCGTGCAGTTGACATCATGGACTGCGCTGCTCAGCTTGTATTTAGGTATCTTTAATTTGCTGCCGATACCGGCGCTCGATGGCAGCCGTTTGATATTCTTAGGAATCGAGGCGGTTCGCCGCCGTCCAATCGATCCAAACCGCGAGAGCATGGTGCACTTTGTTGGCTTTGCGCTGCTCATGCTGCTCATGCTCGTAGTAACCTATAATGATATTTTACGATTGGTAAGAGGGGAGTAATTGGTCGCTCATGTCGAAGGATAAACAGTTCGTAACCGAAATCACGCCACAAAGCGAAGATTTCTCTAGATGGTATCTTGATGTAATAAAAAAAGCTGAGCTTATGGATTACTCGCCTGTTAGAGGCTGTATCATTTTCCGCCCAGAGGGCTATGAGCTTTGGGAAAATATTCAACGGGATCTTGACCGCCGCTTCAAAGAAACGGGTCATCGCAACGCTTATTTCCCGTTGTTTATTCCAGAAAGCTTTTTTCAAAAGGAAAAAGAGCATGTCGAAGGCTTTAACCCTGAGCTGCCGTGGGTAACTGAAGCAGCAGGCGAGAAGCTTGAAGAGCGTCTTGCGATACGGCCGACATCGGAAACGATGTTTGGCCATATGTATTCGAAATGGATTCAATCCTATCGTGATCTTCCGCTGCTAATTAACCAATGGGCAAACGTTGTCCGCTGGGAAAAGCGCACGATGCCATTCCTTCGTACGAGTGAGTTTTTGTGGCAGGAAGGCCACACGGCTCATGAAAATGAAGAAGAAGCACGTCAAGAAACGATGCAGATGCTTGATGTCTATACACAGTTTGTTGAGGAGTTTCTAGCGATTCCCGTGATCAAAGGTGAGAAAACACCTTCCGAGCGTTTCGCTGGCGCTGTAGATACGTATTCGATCGAAGCGATGATGAAAGACGGGAAGGCTGTACAAGCTGGAACATCCCATTACCTGGGTACTAAATTCGCAGTCGCTTTCGATATTAAATTTCTTGATCGCGAAAATACTTTGCAGTTTGCACACACCACTTCTTGGGGCGTTAGCACGAGATTAATCGGAGCTCTGATCATGGTTCACGGTGATGACCGCGGTCTTGCGCTGCCTCCAAAGGTAGCTCCGACTCAGGTGATTATGATTCCGATCGGTCCAGCTAAAATGCGCGAACAGGTTGTAGGTCGCGTGGATGAACTTTATGCTGAGCTCAAAAAAGCCGGCGTACGTGTACGCGTAGACGACCGTGCAGATGTAAGCCCGGGTTGGAAATTCAATGAATACGAAATGCGGGGCGTTCCGCTTCGTTTAGAGCTTGGACCACGTGATATGGAAAACGGACAAGTTGTACTCGTTTCCCGTATTACGGGTGAAAAACGCGTTGTGCAGCAAGCGAACCTTATTGCTGAGGTAGAAACGATGCTGGAAGAAACGCATCATGAAATGTTTAACCGAGCGAAGCAGTTCCGTATCGATAATTCACGTTCGGTGGATACGCTTGATGAAATGAAGAGCTTCTTGGAAGAGCAACGCGGCTTCGTAGAAGCAGGCTGGTGCGGATCTGCCGCATGCGAGAAGCAGGTAAAGGAAGAAACAGGAGCAACAAGTCGCAACATTCCGTTTGAACCGACTGTTCAAAAAGGAACATGTCTCGTATGCGGAGATTCAGCTAAGCATACCGTCGTATTTGCAAGAGCTTATTAAGGACTGAAGCTAGTTCGGTTCGGATCTTAAGGGGTTGATTTTTTTGGGCCAAACCGCGGATAATCGGCAGCGCTTCGAGATGCTTTTACAGCAGTCGGGGCTGCCGCAAGAACTTATACAATCTTATTTCCAAGATGGATATATTGAGCAAGTTATAGTAAGCAACAGTAACCGTGAATGGACGTTTTGCATCCGCAAAACGTCCATGGTGCCTTTACAGGCCTATAACGGGCTTTGTCAAGCAACCCGAGTAAAGTTTGAGCATATTGCCGCTGTCAAGTTTCTATTTATATATGATTCTGTCGTTGAGACAGAGTCTATCGTGTTGCAATATTGGGGCTTGTTTATGGAGTGGGCTCAGCGCGAGATCGCTTCGGTTAATGGATGGCTGCAGAAAGCAACGATAGCGGTAGAAGGCGAAACATTAACTTTGTCCTTACTCGATAATACGGGTTTGGAGCTTGCACGGAAAAAACGTCTTGATGATGAAATTATCCGATTTTATAATGACTATTTTCAGCGCGCTTGCAAAGTTAAAATGATTGTCAGCGAGTCCAGGCAAGAAATTTTGGATGAGTACGCGCTTAAAATTGTGCAGGAAGAACGTGAGTATGTTCAAGAGCTCATGGCGAGTTCCCAATCAGAGTCTGACCTTGTAGATGACGCAGAGATTAAGCTTGCGGTTGGTTACGATATTCGGGAAGAGCCTGTTCCTTTGATGAACATTATTGAAGAAGAAAAGAAAATTACCGTACAGGGCGCTGTATTTGGCTTAGATGTAAAAGAGCTCCGTAACGGCAGTACGTTGTTTACGTTCAATGTGACTGACTTCTCCGATTCTATCGCAATGAAGATGTTTGCTAAAACGAAAGATGATGTGAAGATATTAAGTCAGCTATCGAATGGAAAATGGATCAAAGCACGCGGAAGAATCGAATATGACCGCTTTATGCAGGAGCCGGAGCTCGTGATGATGCCAAATGATTTGCACGAGGTCAAATCACCTCCTGACCGCATGGATAAAGCGGAAGAAAAGCGCGTCGAATTTCATCTTCATACGACAATGAGTGCGATGGACGCGGTTACGCCTGTTGACGTTTATATCAAGACTGCAGCTAAATGGGGGCATAAGGCGATTGCCGTAACGGATCACAGCAATGTGCAATGTTATCCGGATGCGAATAAGTCAGCCAAAAAGCATGGCATCAAAGTGCTGTTCGGCGTTGAGGCAAATGTAGTTAACGACGCAGTTCCAATGGTACTCGAATCCAGGCCGGAGCCTCTTGCAACAGCAACCTATATCGTGTTCGATATAGAGACGACCGGTTTGTCTGTTATTAATAATAAAATCATTGAGCTTGCCGGCGTTAAAATGCGTGATGGCAAGGAAATCGATCGGTTCTCGACGCTGATCGATCCGCATGAAAAAATTCCATACCATATTCAGCAGTTGACTAATATTAATGATGATATGGTAAAGGGACAACCTGAGATTGAGCCGAAGCTGCGCGAGTTCATCGAATTCATCGGGGATGACGTACTCGTAGCGCATAATGCGAGATTCGATATTGGATTTATTCAAGCGAATTGCAAAGCATTTGGCATACCTGAGGTCAAAAATCCTGTGCTTGATACACTTGAGCTGGCTAGATTTATTTTCCCGACCCTCAAAAATCATCGGTTAAACACGTTATCTGATAAATACAAAATCAGTCTTGAAAATCATCACCGCGCGGTAGATGACTCACTCGCCCTAGGCGGCGTGCTCTACGGCTTGATAGCGGATGCAGCTGAACGCAATATAACGAATCTTCATCAGCTTAATGATTACGTTGGCATTGACTTATCAAATTCACGTCCTTTCCATAGCAATATTTATGCTTTAAATGCAGTGGGCAAGAAAAACTTATTCAAGCTCATTTCTCTTTCGCACACAGAACATTTCAAACGCGTCGCGACAATGCCGAAAACGAAGCTTATGGCGCACCGCGAAGGTTTACTCGTCATTTCGGGCTGCGAGAAGGGCGAGTTTTTTGAAACGGTATTGAACAAATCGTATGAAGAAGCACTTGAGGTAGCTCGTTTTTACGATGTTCTCGAAATTCAACCAATAGATTTTTACATGCATCTAGTTGAGAAGGGGCTTGTCGGCAGTCGGGCAGAGATTGAGCAGGCCCACCGTCGGATATGCCAAATCGGAGACGAACTGGGGAAACCGGTCATTGCGACTGGCAACGTTCATTATCTGAATCCACGCGATAAAATGTATCGTGATATTACGATTCATGGTATTACGGGGTTTAGCCCGCTGAAAAGCATAAGAAAGCCCGATGCACATTTCCGAACAACGGAGGAGATGTTAGAGGAATTTGCTTTTCTAGGGGAAGCGAGGGCTCGCGAGGTTGTCATTACGAATACCGTAGAGCTTGCTGACCGATTCGAGCCGTACGATATGTTTCCTACAGGGCTGTTCGCTCCTGATATCGAAGGCGCCGACGAGGAAATCCGCAACACCTGCTATGACACAGCGAAATCAATGTACGGTGAGGATTTGCCGCAGGTCGTCATCGATAGGCTGGAGAAAGAACTTATTCCGATCATTAAGTTTAAATTTTCCGCGAACTATTTGATTTCTGAGAAGCTCGTGAAGAAGTCGAATGCAGACGGCTATTTGGTTGGCTCGAGGGGATCCGTCGGCTCATCGGTCGTAGCTACGTTCCTCGGGATATCCGAAGTTAATCCGCTTCCTGCACATTACTTGTGCAAAAACTCGGATTGTAGGCACAGCGAATGGTTTCTGGACGGCAGCATACCAAGCGGCTTTGACCTTCCGGATAAATTATGTCCGAAATGCGAGAAGCCGATGAAGGGCGAAGGCCAAGACATACCGTTCGAAACTTTTCTAGGCTTTAAAGGCGATAAGGTTCCCGATATCGATCTTAACTTTTCCGGAGATTACCAGCCGGTTGCCCATAACTACACGAAAGTACTGTTTGGGGAAAAAGCGGTTTTCCGGGCAGGAACTATCGGTACGGTTGCTGAGAAAACCGCATATGGCTTCGCGAAGAAGTACGAAGAGGAGCACAGCAAGAAATGGCGCGGCGCAGAACTTGCCAGACTTGCAAGCGGCTGTACGGGCGTAAAACGAAGTACGGGCCAGCATCCAGGCGGTATCGTCGTCGTTCCTGATTACATCGAGGTTGAAGACATTACGCCGGTACAATTCCCGGCTGATGATGTGAATGCCGAATGGAAAACGACGCATTTCGATTACCATGCGTTTGATGAGAACTTGCTTAAGCTCGATATACTCGGACACGATGATCCGACCATGATGCGGATGCTACAGGATTTAACAGGCGTCGATCCAACAGCGATTCCGATGAATGATCCTAAAGTCATGAGCATGTTCAACTCAACGAACGCACTCAATATTCCGGGTGAGAAGATCCGGTCGTCCGTTGCAACCTACGGTGTTCCTGAGATGGGCACGAAGTTTGTTCGTCAAATGCTTCAAGAGACGCAGCCTTCGTCATTCGCGGATTTGCTTCAAATTTCCGGATTGTCGCATGGTACGGGCGTATGGCTGGGAAATGCCCAGGAGCTCATCAAAAACGGGACATGCAACATTAAAACCGTAATCGGCTGCCGGGATGACATTATGCTTTTCCTCATCTACAAAGCAGGGATGGATGCCGGTCTTGCCTTTAAAATTACGGAAAGCGTGCGTAAAGGGAAAGGGCTAACACCGGAATGGATCGATGAAATGAAGCGGTGCAAAGTACCGCAGTGGTATATCGATTCTTGCCTTCGTATTGAATATATGTTCCCGAAAGCACATGCTGCCGCATATGTCATATCAGCGGTACGGACAGCGTACTTCAAGCTCTATTATCCAATTGAGTATTATGCTACTTACTTCACAGTAAGAGCAGATGATTTTGATTTAGAGCTGCTTTGCCAAGGGTATGACGCGATTTTGAGAAAGTTGATCGAAATCGAAGCGAAAGGGTTTAATGCGCTTCCGAAAGAGAAAAACATGGTATCACAGCTGGAAATGTCTCTTGAAATGACAGCTCGCGGATTCTCTTTCAAGCCAATTGACCTTTATCGTTCCGATGCAACGAAGTTCCTTGTGGACGGCGAATCTCTTATTCCGCCTTTCGCTGCAATTGCCGGCATTGGGGATAATGCGGCGCGCAACATCGCGGCATCCAGAAATGATGGCGAGTATCTTTCCATCGAAGATTTCCAGATGAAATCCAAGGCGACAAAGACCATAATCGAGGTGCTCGGAAACATGGGCTGCTTCCGTGGATTGCCGGAATCTAACCAGCTTTCCCTGTTCTAGATATGGTTGATGTAGAAAAGATTTCTTGTCACTATAGTGCGGTTATGTTATAATTTTTCTGGCAATGATGATGATAAAGACTTTGATGCAGAAGAGTGGGGAAACCCACTCTTTACGTTTTGTAATCGGCAAAATGGCATAGTGCGTATAAACAGGAGGTCAACTGAATTTGAGTACATCCAAAATCAAAGCCGCTGTCCAGGAAATGGTCCTGCCATACCTCAGCAGCAATGGATTTGAACTGGTTGATATTGAGTATGTCAAAGAAGGAAGCAATTATTTTCTTCGCATATTCGTGGATAAAGAGGGCGGCATCGATATTGATGATTGCGGCCGCATCAGCGAATTTATGAGCGAGCAATTGGATAAAAACGATCCAGTTACAGACGCTTACTTTCTTGAAGTTTCTTCTCCTGGAGCTGAAAGACCGCTTAGGAAGGAAGAAGACGTACGTAAAGCTATCGGTAAACACGTTTACATAACGACATATGAACCGATCAGCGGCGCTAAAGAATTTGAGGGGCTGCTGCTTTCATTTGATGGAGAAAATGCCGTTGTGCGTACGGGCAAGAAAGAGTATACGATTCCTTATGATAAGGTGGCCGGAGCAAGACTGGCTATCGTATTCTAAATATTCGCTTTTTATATTGAAAGGGGGAAATCCAGTCCAATGAGCATGGATTTTATAGAAGCATTACAGGAAATAGAAAGAGACAAAGGGATTACGAAGGACGTACTCCTGGAAGCCATTGAGGCGGCGCTGATCTCTAGCTACAAAAGAAATTTTAATACGGCACAAAACGTGCGAGTTGATATCAACCGTCATACTGGCGTCATAAAAGTATATGCCCGTAAAACGGTCGTTGACGAGGTTCTTGATCCGCGTCTTGAGATTACGGTTGAGGCATCTCGTGAAATCAATCCCCACTATCAAATCGATGATATCGCTGATATTGAAGTTACGCCTCGTGACTTTGGACGCATTGCCGCTCAAACAGCGAAGCAAGTGGTTACGCAGCGCATTCGTGAAGCGGAGCGCGGACTGATCTATAACGCTTTTATCGATAAAGAGGAAGACATCGTAAACGGTATCGTACAGCGTCAAGACGTCCGCAATCTATTTGTGGATCTTGGTAAGGTCGAGGCTGTATTGCCATTGACAGAACTTATGCCAACAGATAAGTTCAAGCACGGCGATCGTGTGAAGTCATATATCACAAAAGTGGAAAATACGACTAAAGGTCCTCAAATTATTTTATCCCGTACGCACCCAGGATTGCTTAAGCGTCTATTCGAGCTTGAAGTGCCTGAAATCTATGACGGCGTTGTTGAAATTCGGTCGGTTGCCCGCGAAGCAGGCTTCCGCTCCAAGATTGCGGTCCATTCCCGTAATACTGAGGTAGATCCAGTGGGTTCTTGCGTTGGTCAAAAAGGACTGCGCGTTCAGACGATCGTAAACGAGCTTAAAGGTGAGAAAATCGATATCGTTCGTTGGTCTGAAAGCGTGGACGAATATGTTGCGAATGCACTCAGCCCGTCAAAGGTGCTTGAGGTTATTGTGTTCGAACAGGAGAAGATGGCTCGTGTTATTGTGCCTGACTATCAGTTATCTCTTGCTATCGGTATTAAAGGACAGAATGCGAGGCTAGCTGCCAAGCTTACTGGCTGGAAAATTGATATTAAGAGTGAGACGCAAGCAGAGCAGGAGTATGGCCGTCCGAAATCCTTGACTACGATTATGCATCAGGATTCGGTTTCCATCGATTAAGCTGTCTCAATAGTTATAAGCGTCAATTCAGCTGGCAGAGGAGGGGTGTACAATGAGACCGAGAAAAGTACCGCTTCGCAAATGCGTCGCTTGTCAGGACATGAAGCCGAAGAAGGAACTCATTCGGATTGTGCGGACACCGGCCGAAGAGGTGCAGATAGACTTGACAGGCAAAAAGGCAGGCCGCGGTGCGTATTTATGCGGAAAAGTGAGCTGCTTTAAACTAGCGAAAAAATCCAAAGCGCTTGATCGAGCGCTGAAGCAGCATGTTGGCGAGCATATTTACGATCAGCTTGCACAGGATTTTGTAGCGGTAGAGGAGCAGTTTATCGCGAATAAGGAGCTGATAAGCGATGAAGCAGAATAAGAGCTTATCACAGCTTGGCATGGCTATGCGTGCGGGAAAGCTGATTACAGGCGACGAAATCGTACTCAAAGCTGTAAGAAATAAACAGGTGCATCTCGTTATAATTGCAGGAGATGCTTCAGAAAATACGAAGAAAAAGTTTCGTGACAAATGCAACACCTACGGAATACAACTCGCCGAAGCATTCGACCGTGAGCAACTAGGAAAGGCGATAGGTAAGCCAGAACGGGTTGTGCTTGCGGTAACCGATATGAAGTTCGGAAAAATGATTGCGAGTCATCTGAGCCATAATACGGAGGTGGATCATATTGGACAATAAACAAGACAGCAAGGATAATAAAGATAAGCTGCGTGTTTACGAGTATGCCAAGTCACTTAATATGAGCAGCAAAGAAATTATAACGATACTAAAACGACTTGATCTGCCGGTTAATAACCATATGAGTGTTATGGAAAATGAAATGGTGAATAAAGTCGAAGGTTTTTTTCGCAACATTAAACAAAATGCTGCCGTTAAACGGGCACAGGAAACAACAAATGTGTCTGTTTCCTCCGCACAGCCTGCTGTAAACAAGCCGCAATCGCAGCAGCCGCAGCAGCAGGAACGCAAGCCGCAGCCAGTAGTACAAGAAGTAAAAAATTCTAATCAAGACAGACAGGGGCCTATGAATTCTATTAATACGAAACCACAAACCAACCAACAGCAGTCCGAACAAAGACCAGCAGGACAGCAAACCAGTCGTCCAGCGCAATCATCCAGCAACAACCGTCCATCACAAGGAAACAGCAATTCCAGCCGTCCAAGCCAAGGCCAAGGCGGACAAGGAAGCCGCCCGGCGCAATCCGGTGCAGGTTCAAGCCGCCCAAGCCAAGGTCAAGGCGGTCAAGGGAATCGTCCAGCATCATCTGGGCAAAACCGTCCGGCGCAAGGCGGCCAAGGGAATACAGCAAGCCGTCCAAGCGCTCCGCGTCAAGATGCAACTAGCCGTCCAGCTTCATCCGGCCAAAGCCGTTTTGACTCCAAACCGGCACAAGGTCAAGCACGCGGCAATGACAATAGAAATGCAAGACCTGGTCAAAAAAGATTTGAAGATGGCAAACCAGGTGGTTTTAGAGGGAACAATAACCGTGGAGGCCAAAAGGGTCGCGGCGGCAAGTTCCAACAGCAACCGCCACGCGAGAAAATTGACAATACACCTAAGAAAATTATCGTTCGCGGAACAATGACCGTTGGCGAGTTGGCAAAATTGCTGCATAAGGATGCATCAGAAGTTATCAAAAAACTGATTTTCCTAGGCGTGATGGCAACAATTAACCAAGAAATCGACATGGATGCGATTCATCTAATCGCTACCGATTACGGCGTTGAGGTTGAAGTGAAAATTCCTGTAGAGGAAGATTCCTTCGAGACGGTTGAAGAAACAGACGAAGATGAGGATCTGGTATCACGTCCTCCAGTTGTTACGATTATGGGTCACGTTGACCATGGTAAAACAACTTTGCTTGATGCGATTCGTAAAACAAACGTAACAGGCGGAGAAGCTGGCGGAATCACGCAGCATATCGGTGCTTACCAAGTTGAAATTAACCATAAAAAAATCACTTTCCTCGATACACCGGGTCACGAAGCGTTTACGCTTATGCGTGCTCGTGGTGCACAGGTTACGGATATTACGATTATAGTGGTAGCAGCTGATGACGGCATCATGCCACAAACTGTCGAAGCGATTAACCATGCTAAAGCTGCAGGTGTCCCAATTATTGTTGCTGTTAACAAAATTGACAAGCCGGAAGCAAACACTGAGAAAATCAAACAAGAAATGACTGAATATGAGCTCGTTCCGGAAGAGTGGGGCGGCGATACGATTTTCGTCGAGGTTTCCGCTAAACAAAGAATTGGTCTTGAAGGCCTTCTTGAAATGATCTTGCTTGTGGCAGAAGTAAATGATTACAAAGCCAATCCGAACAAGCGTGCTCGCGCAACAGTAATTGAAGCTGAGCTAGATAAAGGTAAAGGTCCGGTTGCCCGTATTCTCGTTCAACACGGTACTTTGAAAATCGGTGATGCTTTCGTTGCTGGTAACTGTTTCGGACGTATCAGAGCTATGGTCAATGATAAAGGCCGTCGTTTAAAAGAAGTCGGTCCTTCGACTCCTGTAGAAATTACTGGTTTAACTGAAGTTCCGCAAGCCGGAGATCCGTTCATGGTGTTTGAAGATGAGCGTAAAGCCCGTGATATTGCTGACCGCCGTTCCATTAAACAGCGTCAATCGGATATGGGTGCCAATACACGCGTAACGCTTGATGATCTGTATAACCATATCAAAGATGGTGAAATTAAAGACCTGAACGTAATTATTAAATCAGACGTTCAAGGTTCTTCAGAAGCACTAAAAGGCTCGCTTGCTAAAATTGATATCGAAGGCGTACGCGTAAAAATCATCCACAGCGGTGTTGGCGCGATCACGGAATCAGATATCATCCTAGCTTCAGCTTCCAATGCGATCGTAATCGGGTTTAACGTTAGACCTGATCCACAAGCGGAAGCAACGATTGCACAAGAAAAAGTCGATGTGCGTATGCACCGCGTCATTTACAATGTAATCGATGAAATTGAGCAAGCCATGAAAGGCATGCTTGATCCGATCTACAAAGAGGTTGTTATTGGTCACGCAGAAGTTCGTAACGTATTTAAAGTTACAAAGGTTGGCGCAATTGCAGGTTGTATGATTACATCCGGTAAAATCACTCGTTCAGCAGAAGCGCGTCTGATTCGCGGCGGCATTGTTGTATTCACGGGTAAGATTGATTCCCTTAAGCGTTTCAAAGATGATGCCAAAGAGGTTGCACAAGGCTACGAGTGCGGCATAACGCTTGATCGTTATAACGATGTTCGTGAAGGCGATACGATTGAAGCGTTTGTCATGGAAACAGTAGAGAGGTGAGTATAGTATGGCGAAAATCCGGGTAGGACGGGTCGGCGAGCAAATTAAGAAAGAGCTGAGCCAAATTATACAGACAGAGCTTAAAGATCCGAGAATCGGTTTTATCACCGTTACTGGTGTTGAAACATCAAGCGATCTTTCGCAAGCTAAAGTATTTCTAAGCGTGCTAGGCAGCGAAGAGCAGAAGGAAGCTACGCTTAAAGCTCTCGCGAGCGGTACAGGATTCATCCGCACCGAGCTTGGCAAGCGTATGCGCCTACGCCACACTCCAGTATTGCTGTTCAAGTTTGACAGCAGTATTGAGTATGGCAGCCGTATCGAGGCTTTGCTTGAAAACATTAATAGCGGGAACTCAGCTCGATGATGGAACAAGGCAGCTATTTGAAGCAGCTGGATGATGCTTTAGCATTCATGAGGACTTATGATGATTTTTTGGTCGTATCCCATGTACAGCCAGACGGTGATGCAATTAGCTCAACTGTCGTCGTAGGCTGGCTTCTTCAGAAGTTGGGTAAATCCTTTGTTCTGGTCAATGAAAGCGAGCTCCCGTCAAGACTAAATTTTTTAGATCAATTCGATTCGATTATCAGCTATAAGCAAGCAGCTCCAGATCGGAAATTCGATGCAATTATATCGATTGATTGTGCGGATTTCAAACGAATTGGCGAGGTATCAAGCAGCTTTGCACCAGATGCAAAGCTGCTTAATATCGACCATCATCCAACGAACAATGGATTTGGAACCGTGAATATCATTCGGGCAGAAGCTGCAGCTACCGTAGAAATCTTGTTTGATTTAATTGAACGAGCAGGAATTTCTTGCGATTTGGCATGCGCAACGGCCATTTATACTGGATTATTAACCGATACAGGCGGCTTTCGGTATTCCAATACGAGTCCTCGTGTCATGCAAATTGCATCGCAGCTGCTTGCTCTTGGAGTATTAGGTAATGAACTGGCCGATCATCTGCTTGAAAAAATGACGATGGCAAAGCTAAAGCTTCTCCAAATTGCGTTGAACCGACTGACCTTTACGGATAACCTGGAGATTGGGTGGGTTTATATCGGGAAGGACGATTTACGCAATACGGGTGCTGTGCCTGAAGATCTAGAAGGTATCGTGAATTATGCCCTTAATGTTGATGGGGTTGAGGTCGGTATTTTATTCAAAGAAACAGAAGACGGTGCAGTTAAAGCAAGCTTACGCTCCGCTGGGAAAGCAAATGTTGCTGCTATTGCGCAAGCATTTGGCGGCGGCGGACATGTGCGGGCTGCAGGCTGTCGACTTGAAGGTCCATTAACGGGTTCGATAACTGTTTTAGTGGATGCAGTCAGAAAGGCGTTGGTTTAAACGATGGACGGCATTTTGGCAGTTTGGAAGCCTGAGGGCTGGACTTCTCACGATGTGGTCGCTAAGGTTCGCCGATTGCTAAAAATGAAGCGGATTGGACATGCAGGAACGCTTGATCCTATGGTGACAGGTGTATTGCCTCTATGTCTCGGACGTGCAACGAGAGTTGTTGAATATGTGCAGGAAAGGCCTAAATCTTATGAAGCGGTATTACAGCTTGGTATAGCCACAGATACGGAAGACTTAACCGGAACAGTGACTGAGCGCCAGGAAGTGATAACGGTATCGGAAGATGAGGTTCGCCGTGCTTTGGCTCGTTTTACTGGTGAGATCGAACAGGTTCCCCCCATGTATTCTGCAGTCAAAATTGGCGGCAAACGGTTGTATGAGCTTGCAAGAGAAGGTAAGACGGTCGAGCGAAAATCGCGGAAAGTAACGATTCATCAAATTGAACTTCTGGACGCGCAGCTGGAGCTTGATCAGCCTAGCATCACATTCTCAGTCGTATGCTCTAAAGGTACATATATCCGAACACTTTGTGTTGACATCGGCAAAACCCTGGGAGTACCTGCAGCAATGGCTCAACTGACGAGAACGATGTCAGGAGGCATTACGAAGGAAAGCTGCTTGACGCTTGAGCAAATCGAGGAGCTGCAGCAATCCGGTGAACTAAGCGGACATTTAATTGCCGCAGATGAAGCCATAACCCATTTGGAGCGCACAGTCGTGCCTGAATCCATAGGTAAACTAGCTCTATTGGGACAAAAGGTCAGTCTCACTCACTCGGACATTGATCCTGCCGTTATTCAAGATGAACAGCTTATTCGTCTTTATAACGATCATAGCTCGTTTCTTGGTATTTTTCAGATAGACCTGAGAGCGGCCGTACTCAAGCCGGTTAAGGTTTTTTCAGCATAGCATATCGATGTAGAAAGTTAAAAGGAAATGCAGGTGTTTCAGCGTTGGAAATTATCCCATTAAGTTTTCCTTTAAACGGTTTGTCCACGTTATCGCTGGACAAACCGCTTTCCATAGCAATCGGTCATTTTGATGGTGTCCATCGCGGTCACCAAAACGTCATTCGCCAAGCCGTTAATGAGGCAAAAGGCTCCGATATGCTATCGGCGGTTTTTACTTTTGATCCGCATCCAAAGGAAGTGCTGGGACAAGGAGAGCAATACTATCGTTGTCTTACGCCTCTGGATATCAAGACAGCATTATTCGCTGAGCTTGGAGTAGATCTTGTTTTCATTATGAAATTCGATCCTGAGTTTGCTTTAGTATCTCCTGAGCGATTTGTTGATGAGGTGCTGCGTACGCTGCGTGCTAAAAATGTGGTTGTCGGCTTTGACTTTAATTTTGGTCATAAAGGCTTAGGCAACTCGGAAGCATTAAAGCAGCTAGGTCATCCCGATATTTCCGTACATGTAATAGAGCCTCTGTTCGAGAACGGTATTAAGGTCAGCAGTACTTATATCCGAGAAGCGCTTGAGCAAGGCGACATCGAATTGGCTGAACTACTGCTAGGACGTCCGTATGAAGTGACGGGCAGCGTCGTTCACGGAGACAAAAGAGGACGGACTATCGGTTTTCCGACTGCAAACCTACAAATAAACGGTCCATACATAACACCAAGATTGGGCGTTTACGCGATAACGGCTTGGATCGGTGATAAAGCATACCCAGGCGTAATGAATTTTGGCTTAAAGCCAACTTTTAATAAGCATGAACTGCTTCCGGTTATGGAGGCTCATTTGTTTGATTTTGATTCCGATATATACGGCGAGCAATTGCGTTTGCAATTTCTTTCGTTTATCCGCTCTGAGAAGAAGTTCGATTCTATTACGGAATTAATCGAGCAAATCGGATCTGATTCAAGGCAAGCGAAGGAAATACTCGGTTATAATTAACGATCCAAATGTCAATAGATATGCTTCTCGACATTTGTCCAACATATGTGTTATACTATACAACGTTGTGAGTAGTCATGCATTTTGCATGATCGATCCATTAACTTAACCTTAGCTTGGATGCCCGTTCTCACCGACGGCTTCGTGGCTAATGGCGATTATCAAGAAGGAGGTGAATTAGGATGGCAATTACACAAGTACGTAAAAACGAACTGATTGAGACGCATAAGACACATGCAACTGATACCGGTTCTCCGGAGGTTCAAGTGGCTATCCTGACTGAAAACATCGTTAACTTGACTCAACATTTGCGGGAGCACAAGAAAGATCATCATTCCCGTCGTGGTTTGCTCAAGATGGTAGGTCAGCGCCGTAAGCTGCTTGCTTACCTTAAAAACAATGATGTTAGACGTTACAGCGCATTGATCGAAAAACTCGGCCTACGCCGCTAAAACATGCGTAATGAAAAGCAACCTGGTTGTCCAGCCGTCCGGGAATATCGGATGAGCGGATTCGGGTTGCTTTTTGTAATAGGGAAACCCTCGGAAAAAACTGCCTTTTGCAGCGAAATATACTAAAAATATAAAAACCTATAGGAGGGATATAATGGTACAACGAATCGAGATGGAAGTTGGCGGAAGACCGCTATCCATCGAAACAGGCCGTCTTGCTAAGCAAGCGAATGCTGCAGTAACCGTGCAATATGGCGATACTGTCGTATTGTGTACGGTTACAGCATCTGCAGGTCCGAAAGATTTGGATTTCTTTCCACTGACCGTTAACTATGAAGAGCGTTTGTATGCTGTCGGTAAAATTCCTGGCGGATTTATCAAACGTGAAGGCCGTCCAAGCGAGAAGGCGATTTTGTCCAGCCGACTTACGGATAGGCCTATTCGTCCGTTGTTCCCGGAAGGCTTCCGGAACGATGTACAAGTTATGAACATTGTAATGAGCGTGGATCAGGATTGTTCTCCTGAAATTGCGGCAATGATCGGCACATCTGCTGCTTTGTCCATTTCCGATGTCCCGTTTGAAGGGCCGATTGGCGGAGTTAACGTTGGTCGCGTGAATGGTCAATTCGTTATTAATCCGACAGTTGAGCAAAGCCAGGAAACGGACATTTTTGTCGTAGTAGCCGGAACAAAAGATGCAATCATGATGGTGGAAGCCGAAGCGAACGAGGTTTCTGAGGCAGTAATGCTTGAGGCGATTATGTTCGGTCATGATGAAATCAAAAAAATCGTCGCGAAAATTGAAGAGCTGCAGGCAGTAGCTGGCAAGCCGAAAATGGAAGTTAAGCTACATACCGTAAATGAACAAGTCAATGCCGATGTTCGTGCTTATGCTTCCGCTGGTTTAGTTGAAGCGATTAAAGTCGAAGAGAAGCATGCTCGTCAAGATGCGATTGATGCGGTTAATAGCGCGGCAGTTGCACATTTTGAAGAGCAATATATCGATACGCCTAAACTTCTATCCGATGTAAAGGAAGTCCTTTATGACATCGTGAAAGAAGAGGTTCGTCGCCTTATTTCGCATGACAAGGTTCGTCCAGATGGTCGATCGCTTGATGAGATTCGTCCAATTGACTGTGATGTTGCGATTTTACCGCGTACGCACGGAACGGGACTGTTCACTCGCGGACAAACGCAAGCGCTTAGCATTTGTACGCTCGGAGCAATGGGTGACGTTCAAATCTTAGATGGCATTTCTCCTGAAGAAACGAAACGTTTTATGCATCACTATAATTTCCCGCCATTTAGCGTTGGTGAAGCACGTCCGCTTCGTCCGCCGGGTCGCCGCGAAATTGGTCACGGTGCACTTGGTGAACGTGCGCTTTCGAAAGTTATTCCGTCTGAAGCCGAGTTCCCATATACAATTCGTCTCGTATCTGAAGTTCTTGAATCGAACGGTTCGTCTTCACAAGCAAGCATTTGCGCAAGCACGCTGGCGATGATGGATGCAGGTGTACCAATTAAAGCCCCTGTTGCAGGTATCGCAATGGGTCTTATCAAAGACGGCGATCATTTCGCAATTCTTTCGGATATCCAAGGGATGGAAGACCATCTTGGGGATATGGACTTCAAGGTTGCAGGTACAGCTGAAGGCGTAACGGCTATTCAAATGGATATCAAAATTGCCGGCATTAACCGTGCGATTTTGGAGCAATCTTTAGAACAAGCCCGTCAAGGACGTATTTTCATTCTTGGTAAAATGCTTGAGAGCCTTCCCACTACTAGAACAAGCTTATCCAAATATGCGCCTAAGATTTTGACGCTGCGTATTAACCCGGATAAAATCCGTGATGTTATTGGCGCCGGCGGAAAAATCATCAATAAAATTATTGAAGAAACAGGCGTTAAAATCGATATTGAGCAAGACGGAATGGTATTCATTGCTTCTTCTAATGAAGAGATGAACCAGAAGGCTAAATCGATTATCGAAGGCATTGTGAAGGAAGTTGTTGTTGGCGAAATTTATGTAGGTACGGTTAAGCGCGTGGAGAAGTTCGGTGCTTTCGTTGAGATTTTGCCGAATAAAGATGGACTTGTCCATATTTCCCAGCTGTCGACTGAACGTGTTGCCAAGACGGAAGATGTCGTGAACATCGGTGATCAAATTAAGGTTAAAGTAACTGAAATTGATCAACAAGGCCGTATTAATTTGTCTGCAAAAGTATTGATGACACCTGAGGTTTCCTCACAATAAACGTGATGAGCCTTGATAAGCATAAACGGTAATAGCTACAAGAGAAGAAAAGAGACAGATTTGATCTGGCTCTTTTTTGCTTTATTTACGAACGTGCTCCATTTCCTTAATCACTATCCGCTTGCATAATCTCGTCCAACATTTCATACATATGAATTAACATGCTGGAATAAGGTCAAGCTTAATAGGCACAAGAGGACGACAATGGGAGTGGAAGTTATGATGGTAAGAAAAGCAGCGATTATTGCAGCAAGTATGCTCTTGTTGCTGGCGTTCGTAAGCATGAATGATGATGTCTCACAATTTCTTGCTTCATTGAAATATAGAGAAGTAAAAACGGCATCTGTGCAATTTTCGAATTCACAGCCAGAGCGTGAAAGACTGCTTTCACTCATCAATGCTGAAGCCGAGAAGCGCAACATCCTTCCTGTAAATGCGAGGATAGATCGTGTGTGGCGAGCGATCCCTGGGTATAACGGTTTGGAAGTTGATGTAGAGAAAACTTTGGAGGCAGCTTTACTGGCTCCGCCGGCAGAATCAATTTCATACATATTTAAAGAGGTGGAGCCGGAAATTAAGCTTAACGACCTTGGACCGCATCCGATCTATCGCGGAAATCCGAATAAAAAAATGATTTCCCTAATGATTAATGTGGCCTGGGGCAATGAATACATCGATTCTATTTTAAAAACACTTAAAAGAGAAAAGGTAAAAGCTACTTTTTTCCTTGACGGTAGTTGGCTTAATAAAAACGCAGAGATTGCGAAACGCATACAGGCTGATGGACATGAGATGTCCAATCACGCCTATACGCATCCTGATATGAGTGCGTTAAACAGACAGGCGCAGTATAACCAAATCGCGAAGACAGAAGCGCTTTTAAAATCTTCTCTAAACGTGAATAACAGATGGTTTGCTCCTCCATCAGGAGCTTTTAATGAAGCAACTGTTCAAATCGCCGAGGAGATGGGATTGAAAACGGTGCTGTGGACAATCGATACGATTGATTGGCAAAAACCGGCTGCCGACACCATTGTTCGTAAAATAGCACAGAAGCTTGAGCCTGGCTCCCTAATTTTAATGCATCCAACATCATCCACGCGTGATGCGCTTGCAGGCATTATTGCAACGGCGAAAGAGAAGGGATATGCCATTGGCACGGTAAGTGAGACGCTTTCTTCTAAGCGTCTTACGGCTGCTGTTGAGCGAGCAGACTGATTCTGCTATAGTAAAAACATTCATGTTTATAGGCACATGCATACGAAGTTAGTTTTGTGAGGCGAAACGCCGGGAAAATGTCCGTAAGGTCCTTTTTGCCAAACAACACATAAGGAGGACGAATGATGAACAAATACACGCTTAGTAACGGATTACGTGTTGTTGTCGAATACATACCGACTGTAAGATCCGTGTCATTTGGGATATGGGTAAAAACGGGTTCCCGGAATGAGACACCTGAAAATAACGGCATCTCACATTTTATCGAACATATGTTGTTTAAAGGTACAGAAAGCCGTACGTCAAAGGATATTGCTGATTTATTTGACGGCATTGGCGGGAACGTTAATGCGTTTACCTCTAAGGAATATACGTGTTATTTTGCTAAAGTGCTTGATGAGCATTTGCCGCTTGCAGTGGACGCGCTTTCGGATATGTTTTTTAATTCCCAGTTAGATCCCGAAGAACTTGCTAAGGAAAAAAACGTTATTCTTGAGGAAATCTCCATGTACGAAGACACACCCGATGATAAAGTGCATGACGAAGCCTCGCGAGCTGCCTTTGGCGATCACCCGCTAGCTTATTCGATCTTGGGTCTAGAGGAACGTTTAACGGCTATGACCTCCGAGACGCTTCGCGGATATATGAATGATACGTATACGCTTGAGAATGTAGTTATCAGCGTTGCCGGCAACGTGGAGGAGCAAAGTCTGCTGGCTCTGATGGAGAAGCATTTTGGGAGTTTCAAAAATAGCAAGCCAGCTTCAGCGATCGTTACGGCTCCAGCATTCCACGGTGATTACTTGTTCTACAAAAAGAAAACGGAACAGAATCATTTATGTATTTCCTTCCCGGGCTGCTCCATTTCAGATTCTCATTTGTATGCCATGATACTTCTCAACAATGCTTTGGGGGGAGGAATGAGCTCCAGGCTCTTCCAAGAAATCAGAGAGAAGCGCGGACTCGCTTATTCTGTCTATTCTTATCATACTTCCTACGCGGATACAGGCTTGTTTACCCTTTATGCAGGAACGGCACCAAAGCAAACCAAAGAGGTACTGGATTTGACGATGGAACAGTTGAACGAGCTGTCTGTCAAAGGCTTAGGAGAAGATGAATTACACCGGGGCAAGGAGCAGCTGAAGGGAAGCTTGATTTTAAGTTTGGAGAGCACCAGCAGCAGAATGAACCGATTAGGTAAAAATGAGCTCATGCTTGGTCAACATTACACGCTTGACGAGCTATTGAAGCGAATCGACTCGGTGGATATGGCTGATGTGGTCGAGGTTACAAAACGTATGCTGTCCGTGCCTTTCTCCGTTGCTATGGTTGGCTCGAATGATAAAGCAGCAGCGCAACTTGGGAGGAATCAATTTGTATCAAGTACAGTTTAAAAGGCTAGAAGGCAATGAAGACATCGCGGTGCCCAAAAAAATGTCAGAATGGGCTGCCGGATTTGATCTGCAGGCAGCCGTTGGAGAAGCTGTAATCCTGCAGCCGGGTGAACGCCAGCTTATTCCAACAGGCTTTGCTATGGCGATGCCAGGAGAGCTTGAAGCACAAATTAGACCGCGAAGCGGTCTTGCATATAAGCATGGAATTACATGCTTGAATTCTCCGGGAACGATTGACGCGGATTACCGCGGCGAGGTGAAAGTGCTGCTTATTAATCTAGGCCAGCAGCCCTTTACCATCACGCGGGGTGAGCGGATCGCTCAAATGGTATTTCAGCTAGTTCCGGCAGTCATTATAACTGAAGCAGAGGATTTGCCGGAAACGGTGCGCGGCGCTGGCGGCTTTGGCCATACTGGTGTTTAATCGGGGAATACCCATAATATGATAAGCATTCTAAAAGATCGGGCCAATGGCCCGATCTTTTTTTTTCTTTTTCACCCCGCTCTGGGCGCAAGCATAAGATGATCTAAAGCTATTAGCAAGAAAGGAGTGAAGCTTAATGCTTACAGGCGTCCAAGTGCTTTTGCTTGGCGGTGATGCAAGGCAGCTTGAGGTGATACGCAAGCTGACAGAGCTTGATGCTTCCGTCACCGTATCAGGCTTTGATGGCTTGCATTCATCGCTTGACGGAGCAGTACATGCGGAATTTGAGGAACAATTGTTTGAATCTGTCGACGCGCTGCTTTTGCCCGCAGTAGGTACAGATGATCAAGGTGTAATTCACGCTGTTTTTAGTGACCGCCAGATGCAAGTGACGGATAGTCATTTTTCAAGGCTGCCAAAGCATTGTACGGTTTATACAGGGATGGCAAAACCTTATTTACGCCAGCTATGCGAGAAATATTCCTTATCATTAGTTGAACTGTTTGACCGTGATGATGTTGCGATATACAATTCCATACCGACAGCAGAAGGTGCACTGATGATGGCGATTCAGAATACGGATATCACGATTCACGGTTCCTCTTCTATGGTGCTTGGCTTCGGCAGAACCGGCTTTACAATGGCCCGAACTCTTCAAGGTTTAGGGTCTAAAGTTAAGGTCGGAGTACGTCGTTCTGAGCACTTTGCGAGAGCTTCAGAAATGGGGTTTGAGCCTTTCTACATCAGTGGTTTGTTGCATCATGTAAGCAATATTGACTTGCTTTTTAATACAATTCCGACTATGATAGTCACAGCACAAATTATCGCAAATTTACCTTCGCGAGCCGTAATAATTGACCTCGCTTCGAAGCCAGGCGGCACAGATTTCCGCTTCGCTGAGAAACGCGGAATCAAGGCTCTGCTCGCACCCGGACTTCCCGGTATCGTCGCACCGAAAACAGCTGGACGTATCATAGCGGATTGCTTATCACAGTTGATTTTGGACGATACGATTAAGCGGGGGAATGGGATATGAATTGGGCTGGAATAACGGTGGGTTATGCTTTATCGGGCTCACATTGTACATTTGCTGAAGTTATGCCGGAAATTAAACGGTTCGTCGATGCGGGTGCGAATGTCGTGCCGATCGTCTCGAATACGATTATGACAACGGACACCAGATTCGGAAAGTCCGAGGATTGGCAAACACAGCTTAAAGAAATTACTGGAAATGAGATTATATCAACGATTGTGCAGGCGGAGCCGCTAGGGCCTTCTAAACTGCTTGACGTTCTCGTCATCGCACCTTGCACAGGCAACACTACAAGCAGATTAGCAAATGCAATAACGGATAGCGCAGTGCTTATGGCTGCCAAAGCGCAAATGCGCAATGGAAGGCCGCTGGTGCTTGCCATTTCCACCAATGATGGACTTGGTTTGAATGCCGCTAATATAGCGAAGCTACTAGTGGCTAAACATATTTATTTTGTTCCGTTCGGCCAAGATAACCCTGTGCAGAAGCCTAATTCGCTTGTTGCCAGAATGGATTTGGTCTTGGAAGCATGCGAAGCTGCCTTACAGGGCAAACAGCTGCAGCCTCTGCTTGTCGAACGTCACTAATGACACATGGATAGAGGGGGAGACGGCAGCAAATGTCGAATCAGAAATTGTTTAATGTTGCAGTAGTAGGGGCAACAGGCGCAGTAGGAGAACAAATACTAAAATTACTTGAATCCAGAAGCTTCCCGATTAAAGAGCTTAAGCTATTATCGTCTGCTCGTTCAGCAGGCACAAAAATTACGTTTAAAGGCCAAGAGTTAACGGTTGAAGAAGCGACACCGGAGAGTTTTAAAGGCATAGAAATTGCTTTGTTCAGTGCTGGCGGCGACGTTACAAAGGCACTAGCTCCACATGCTGTTGAGCATGGCGCAGTATGTATCGATAATACAAATGCATACCGCATGGACGAGAACACTCCGCTTGTGGTTCCTGAGGTTAATATCGAGAAGGTTAGCGAGCATAAGGGCATAATCGCTAATCCGAATTGTTCGACTATCCAAATGGTAGCAGCGCTTAAGCCGCTTCAAGATCGTTATGGCATTTCGCGTATTATCGTTTCAACCTATCAAGCTGTTTCCGGTGCCGGCAGCCGCGCAATCGATGAAATGCTGCGTCAAACCCAAGCAGCACTAAGTGGTGAAGAGGTTAACCCGGCTATTTTGCCTGTTGGCGCTTTGCCAGTAAAGCATCAAATTGCTTTTAATGCGATTCCTCAAATCGATAAATTCCAAGATAACGGCTATACGCTGGAAGAAATGAAAATGGTACGTGAAACGAAAAAGATAATGGGTGACGAATCTATCCAGGTTACAGCCACTTGCGTTCGTATTCCTGTCGTATACGGTCACTCGGAATCTCTATATGTTGAGCTCAAAAACGACTACGATTTGGAAGAGGTTAAGCAGCTGCTAGCAGATGCACCGGGTATAACGCTCGTAGATGATCCTGCTAACCAGCAATACCCGCTTGCGACCGATGCTGCCGGTAAGCCGGATGTATTCGTTGGCCGCTTGAGACGCGATCTAGGTTCTGATCGCGGACTTAATATGTGGATCGTATCCGATAACCTGCTCAAAGGCGCTGCATGGAATGCCGTTCAAATCGCTGAACATATCGCAAAAGGTTAATGTATTAAGTTAAGGGTAGCCGTTTGCTTCTTCCTGGGATCGATTACGGAGGATCATAATATGCGCATCCTGATTCAAAAATTCGGGGGCACCTCTTTATCAACCGATCACGCCAGAGAACACGTTATCCATCACATTACCAGAGAACGCAGTAATGGCTTTGCTGTTGTCGTTGTCGTTTCTGCTATGGGGCGTAAAGGGGATCCTTACGCTACGGATACATTATTGCAGGTTATTCGAGACAACGGTAACAGTCTGCCGGCTCGTGAGCGGGATATGCTGTTAGGCTGCGGAGAAATTATTTCCGCAGCCGCTTTATGCAGCTTACTCATCGCAAACGGTATTTCTTCCGTTGTCTTAACCGGCGGACAGGCGGGCATGATAACTGACGAACAATATGGGCATGCCAGAATAAAAGAAATTCGGCCAGATAAGGTACTCACTCATTTGCGTGCAGGAACGGTCGTTATCGTGACCGGCTTTCAAGGAAGCACGATACACGGAGACACCACTACGCTTGGCCGCGGAGGCAGCGATACTTCAGCAACAGCATTAGGCGCTGCGCTGCGAGCTGAAATGGTTGATATTTATACAGACGTAAATGGTATACTAACGGCAGATCCTCGCATCGTAGAGGAGGCAAAACCGCTGCCTGTCGTCAGTTATGCGGAAATATGTAATATGGCTAGACAGGGAGCTAAGGTTATACATCCTCGTGCTGTAGAGATTGCTCAACAGGCTCGCATACCGCTGCGGGTACGTTCTACTTTTTCAAATGAAACAGGGACGCTGGTAACCGATTCTGCGGAGCTGAAAGCAGAGCTTTCGGTGAAGGATAGGCATGTCACGGGAATCGCACATGTTTCCGGTATTACTCAGATTTCAGTGAAAGCTATCGAAGGCCGCAACGATGTGCAGCTGCAGGTTTTTCAATCGATGGCAAAACATCATATAAGTGTCGATTTTATTAATGTAACGCCTAGCGGCGCAATTTATACGGTATTTGATCATGATGCGACACGCGCTGTCGATGTATTGCAGGAGGCTGGCTTTTCGCCTTCAGCGATTAATGGCTGCGCAAAAGTTTCCGTAATTGGCGGAGGTATGAATGGAGAACCGGGTGTTATGGCGCGTATCGTGGAAGCGCTGACGGAACAAGGGATTTCTATCATGCAGTCTGCCGATTCTAATACAACGATATGGGTGCTCGTACGTGAAGCGGATATGGCTGAGGCACTTCGTTCTCTCCACGCGAAGTTCGAGCTTCATCGATAGAGAGCAACACTTTTGGGAGGAATTCAGATGGAATTTGGAAGATTAATTACCGCAATGGTAACCCCATTCGATGCGGACGGTCATATTGATTGGCAAACGACAGGCCGATTGATTGATTATTTAATTGAGGAGCAGCAAAGCGATAGTCTTGTCGTTTCAGGCACTACTGGCGAATCGCCGACGCTGTCCGATGAAGAGAAGCTTGAACTGTTCCGATTTGCTGTCAAGCATGCGAATGGTCGTTGCAAAATTATTGCTGGTACGGGAAGCAACAATACGGCCCATTCCATCCATTTGACAAAAGATGCGGAAGCAGCTGGGGTTGACGGCATTTTGCTTGTCGCACCTTATTATAACCGTCCTAACCAAGAAGGACTTTTTCAGCATTTTAAGGCGATTGCGGAAGCAACGGCGCTACCGATCATTTTGTATAACGTGGAAGGACGTACGGGTGTGAATCTATCCGCCGAGACGACGCTTCGCTTAGCACAAATTGACAATATTGTAGCTACTAAAGATTGCGCTAATTTAGATCAACTAACACAAATTATTAGCGGCGCTCCTGCGGGCTTTAAGCTTTATAGCGGTGACGATAGCGCGACATTGCCATCGTTAGCAGTTGGCGGTTATGGCATTATCAGTGTTGCCAGCCATATTGTCGGCGCACAGATGAAAGATCTAATCGATGCATACCTGAGTGGAAATGTGCAGGAAGCTGCTCGTATAAACGGTCTTTTACATCCGGTTTTCAAGGGTTTGTTTTATTGCCCTCATCCTGTACCCAACCCTGTTGCAGTAAAATTTGCTTTAGGCTTGAAAGGTATTTCTGTGGGCGGAGTAAGACTGCCACTTGTTACTGTAAACGAGGCAGAAGCCGCATTCCTACGCAATTTATTGGTATAAATAAACGTTATCGTTTATTGCAACCGGTGCGTCCAGCATCGGTTTTATTTTTTTGGGAAGCATATTGGTTAATAGCTTTATCGTGTTTCACTTGTATTCCAGCTTTTTCTTCATGTATAATGATTTCAAGTGACTGGGTGCGGCAAATATTTGGAAATGAACTTAACGTCAGAGCGGCATCTGACGAAACAAATGCATAGGTATCTTCAAATTCGGCATCACAACACCTATGGATCAGTACAAGATCAAATTTGCGTTTCCATATGAAGACAATACTTACGAGGCCATTCTAGCTTCGCAAAAATAATTAGATGCTTTAGAAGCCATTATGCTTCGAAAAATTTAACAGAATGCTTACGGAGCAACAGCTGCTTCGCAAAATTTTAAGGAGGAAAGATACACTTGTCTAAGAAGAACAACCAGGATAAACTGCTCATTTTTGCATTAGGCGGAGTAGGCGAGATCGGAAAAAATATGTACGTCATCCAGTATAACAATGATATCGTTGTTGTCGATTCAGGCTTGAAGTTTCCAGAAGAGGACATGCTCGGAATTGATATTGTAATTCCAGATATTTCGTACCTAACAGAAAATCGCGACAAAGTTCGCGGTATTATTATCACGCATGGACATGAAGATCACATTGGCGGATTGCCTTACGTACTAAAAAGCCTAAATGTTCCATTATATGCAACAAAACTTACACTTGGACTTATTGAGGGGAAATTGAAGGAAGCGGGTTTGCTGGGAGAAACTAAGCGTATTCTCATAAACGCAGATAGCGAAATTCAATTAGGCACGATCCGTGCTTCTTTCTTTAGAACTAACCACAGTATTCCGGATTCCGTAGGCGTTAGCTTGGATACACCAGAAGGTACTGTTGTCCATACAGGTGACTTTAAATTTGACCATACTCCGGTAAATGAGCAATTCGCTGATTTGCAGCGCATCGCTGAAATTGGAAAACGCGGCGTTTTGGCACTTCTTTCAGACAGTACGAACGCAGAGCGTCCAGGCTACACGCCGTCGGAAGCACAAGTTGGCGACAATTTGGAAGATATTTTCCGCAAATCATCACAGCGCGTTGTTGTTGCGACATTCGCTTCCAACGTGCACCGGATTCAACAAATCATTAATGCAGCCATTGCTACCCGCCGTAAGATTGCCGTAGTCGGACGGAGTATGGTAAATGTCGTTGGAATCGCTTCTGACCTTGGCTACTTAAATATTCCAGAAGGCATGATCATTGAACCGGAAGAAGTTAACAAATTAGCTGCAGATCGTGTCGTTATTTTGTGTACAGGCAGTCAAGGCGAGCCGATGTCTGCACTTACTCGCATGGCACGTTCAACGCATCGTAAGGTGGACATCCTGCCAGGTGATACCGTTATCATCGCTGCAACGCCAATCCCAGGTAACGAACGTTATGTTGGTCGTACAGTCGATGAATTATTCCGATTAGGCGCAAACGTTATTTACGGCAATGGATCGGTTTCCGGCGTCCATGTTTCAGGTCACGGAAGCCAAGAAGAACTGAAGCTTATGCTTAACCTGATTAAGCCTAAATACTTCATTCCTATTCACGGTGAATACCGTATGCTTCGCCAGCATGCGAAACTCGGAGAAGCTATTGGGATCGAACGCGAGAATATTTTCGTTATTGATAACGGAGATACAGTTGAATTCCAAAACGGAAACGGTCGCAAAGGCTCAAAAGTACAAGCAGGAAATGTTCTTATTGATGGTTTAGGCGTTGGAGATGTTGGTAACATCGTATTGCGTGATCGTAAGCTGTTATCGCAGGATGGTATTTTGGTCGTTGTGGTTACATTAAGCAAACAAGACGGCGCAATCCTGTCTGGTCCGGATATTATATCCCGCGGTTTCGTGTATGTTCGTGAATCCGAAGGTCTTTTGGATGAAGCTAACCGTATCGTTACATCGACATTAACTCGCTTAATGAATGATAAAGTAAATGAATGGGCATCACTCAAAACGAACGTGAAAGATGCGCTTGGCCGCTTTTTGTACGAGCAGACTCGCCGCCGTCCGATGATTTTGCCAATTATTATGGAAGTGTAAATCGATATATCATTTCTGAAGAGGATCGCTTGTCCATTCCGCAATTGCCGCGGCGGACGCAAGCGATTCTCTTTTTTTTGCATACATGTCGTTTCATGACTTTATCCGGAATAAATTTGACGCCAGACCCCATACTATGACGAGCGATATCATAAGAGGGGGATTGTACATGAATTGGCAGTCACAGATGGACTTAACATCGGAGCAACCCGATCCAAACACGGATGAGAAAAAAAAGGCGAATGCTGTCGTCGAGACGATACAGCAACTGGGGCAGACAGCTACGCCGGCAATGACAGAATCAAATATATTTTGCATGACTATTATTGGACAGGTGGAGGGTCATCTTGTTTTGCCGCCGCAAAATAAAACGACCAAGTATGAGCATCTTATTCCACAATTAGTTGCAGCAGAACAAAATCATAAAATCGAAGGAATATTCATCGTACTTAACACGGTAGGCGGCGATGTGGAAGCAGGGTTGGCCATTGCTGAAATGATTTCATCCTTAACTAAGCCGACCGTTACCCTTGTACTTGGCGGCGGACATTCAATCGGCGTTCCCATTGCAGTAGCAGGCGACATGTCATTTATTGCAGAAACAGCGACGATGACCATCCATCCGATTCGGTTAAACGGATTAGTTATCGGAGTTCCCCAAACCTTTGAGTATTTAGATAAAATGCAGGAGCGTGTCGTGCGTTTCGTGACTTCGCATTCCAATGTCACAGAGCATATATTTAAAGAACTCATGTTCAAGACTGGTGAGCTGACACGCGACATTGGCACAACGGTCATTGGCGCGGATGCGGTCAAGCACGGCCTTATCGATGCGGTTGGCGGATTAGGCGAGGCGCTAAAGGAATTAAACCGACGTATTGAAGCTTCTAAAAGCGCCAAAATCGAGGTGACTCTTCAATGACGCTGTATACGAATATGCCACTGGAGCTGGTGCTGGAGGGCTTTAATGATGAAATGGAGAGCCTGCAAGAGGTTTGGTCTAACGGAGTGAAAATGCAGGTAATGCCGGTAGCGCCGGGAATGGGGAAAATTGTACGTTTGATAGAATGCAACTTGCACGATTATCTGAATCCTAATTTATCGCCAGGAACCATCGTTCACTATCAGTAATCAGTAACGCCAAACGGATGTTCGTACGAATGTCTCATAGGAACATTTGCCCACCTATGGTATAATCTTTTACCAGAGGTGACCGATTTGGCAAAGAAAAAGAGAAGAAAAAAAACAATTGGCTCAAACCTAAAATACGAAGTGTATGGCATTTTGCTAATTACAATCTCCATTATTGCACTATCGGGTGAAGCGGCTGTCGGGCGCTCGTTATCCAAATTATTTGGACTTGTGCTCGGCAAGTTTTATTTCGTGCTTGCAATAATAGGGATTGTGATTGGACTAGCAGTCATGATTAAACGAACTTGGCCAAAGGGATGGACTAATAAGCGTACGGGCATATTTATTTTGGTGCTTGCGTTTACACTGATGAGCTCAATATCAGAGATTGACCAAAAGTTAAGTCCTACCGCAGACCTTACCGGGACGATGATATTCAGGCAGCTAAGCAGTGATTTGCAAATGATATTAATAAACGTGCCTGTCGAAAATGATTTACCTATTCGAGACAAGCAAATTAGCGGAGGCTACGTTGGCGCTATTCAATACTCTTTGTTTTTCTCATTATTCGGCTATTATGGCGCGAAGCTTATTATGTTTGTAATGTTCGCGATCTCTATCATGCTGATGACGGGCAAGTCTTATGTGGAATTAGGAAGAGTCATAAGCAGCAGGGCAACGCGAATGTTTAAATTACTTGCGGCTAAATGGGCAAAGAGAGCCACTTTGCGTGCATCAGCCACAGACAGTACAAGTCCTGATCCATTAGATTTAGATGATGATGATACCATTGATGATGACCATGAAGGTTATGTTGTTTCTCCACCTAAGAAAAGAAAATCATTGTTTTTCTCTTGGAGACAAAATAAAAATGACGAGGAATCGAGTACACAGGCGGAGGAGCATGACGAGTGGGTATTCGAACCAAATGGGACGGAGTCGTCCGCTGGAAATAAACCCGCTTGGCAAAATGATATTGAACCGCCTTGGGAGAAGTCAGGCGCCGATTTACATACAGCTTCTGTTCAAGAAGAGTTATTGCACGGTAACACTGCGCCATGGGAAAAAGCAGGCGATGGATTAATTATTGATCATGATGCGTCTTTGTCAAGTCAGCAGGAACCATGGAACGATACCTTTCCTGTTCCTGAGCCGCTTAATCCATTGCCAGATGATGAGGCATTGGATGAACTGGATGACGAAGTGGAATCAGAGGATCAAACATCAGCAATAAAAACAGCTGAAGCTATCGATGCTTCTGAAGCGCTTATCGTGGATGAAAGCCAAGCGCAAATGGTTCCAAAGCGTCCTGCAGCCGTGGTTGAGGCAAATGCAGTCAAGCCGTACTTGCTGCCGCCTTTTTCACTGCTGACGAAACCTAACTTAATGGGCAAAAGCGCTGATGCGACGGATATGTACGACTCACGCAGAAAGCTGGAAGCTACGCTGGAAAGCTTCGGTGTTCGGGCCAAAGTGCTCGATGTCGTTCGGGGTCCGGCAGTAACGCGATATGAGGTTCAGCCAGCTACAGGGGTTAAAGTTAGTCGTATTGTAGGCTTAACGGATGATATCGCTCTTGCATTAGCCGCTAAAGACATTCGGATGGAAGCTCCGATACCAGGTAAGTCAGCCATTGGAATCGAAGTGCCGAACATGGAAGTATCTGTCGTTACGATGCGCGAGGTTATGGAAACAGCTACTTTCCAAAATGCCGCATCAAAGCTGTCAATTGCATTCGGACGTGACATCTCAGGGCAAACGATTGTGGGCAATTTAGCCAAAATGCCCCATTTGCTTGTGGCAGGAGCGACGGGTTCAGGAAAATCGGTATGTATTAACGGAATTATTACGAGTATTTTGTATAAGGCTGCGCCAGATGAAGTGAAATTTCTAATGATTGACCCGAAAATGGTTGAATTAAATGTATATAATGGGATACCGCATTTACTAGCTCCCGTCGTGACGAATCCGAAGAGAGCCTCGCTCGCGCTCAAGAAGATCGTTGTTGAAATGGAGAGCCGCTATGAGCTGTTTTCCAAATCCGCTACGCGTAACATAGAAGGCTACAATACGTTAATGGCGGATAATCCCGCAGCCGTACTTCCTTATATCGTTGTTATCGTGGACGAGCTTGCTGATCTAATGATGGTAGCCGCGAATGATGTAGAGGATTCGATCGCAAGGCTGGCGCAAATGGCACGGGCCGCAGGGATCCACCTCATCATTGCTACGCAGCGGCCATCAGTTGATGTCATCACAGGTGTGATTAAAGCGAACATCCCGTCCCGAATTGCTTTTGGTGTTTCATCCCAAGTAGATTCGCGTACCATTTTGGATATGGTCGGCGCGGAGAAATTACTTGGTCGGGGTGATATGCTGTTTTTGCCAGTTGGTATGTCCAAGCCCATCCGGGTACAGGGGGCGTTCTTATCTGATCAGGAAGTTGAGACCTTGGTCAATTATGCGCGAGGTCAAGCCGAAGCGGAATACAAAGAAGATCTTGTACCGGAGGTTGAGGAAGAATCGGCCGAAGGAAATGAGATCCTGGACGAGCTTTATGATCAAGCCGTACAAATTATATTGGAAGCGAAGCAGGCTTCGGTTTCCTTGCTCCAGCGTAGAATGCGCATCGGTTATACGAGAGCTGCAAGATTAATTGATCAGATGGAAGCACGCTCCATCGTGGGGCCTTATGAAGGAAGCAAGCCAAGAGAAGTGCTTATAACGATGGATCAATTCCAGGCTGGCAAAGTTAGCTCATAATTGAAGTTGATTACAGAAAACCGAATAATGTGCATAGAAGCGGAATGAATTTCTCATACTAAAGTTAGGTAACGCTACCTGAAGCGAACTAACTTGCAAGAGAAAGGCAGATCCTATCATGAGAAATCGTTTGATTTTAGTGACTTCGATTATCGTACTGTTGTTGTTCGGTTCTTTTTCATTCCTGCACGGTGAGCGTGAAGAAGCAACGGAAACATTCAGCAATGCTACCCTAACGGTAGGCTCTTCCGGACAGGATGTTAATGAACTGCAAGGTCGACTCAAGCACCTCGGATATTTCAAAGGCGAAATAGACGGGAAATTCGGTACGAGCACTAAAAATGCTGTTACATGGTTCCAATGGAAGTTCGGTCTTAAGTCGGACGGAGTTGTCGGTGCGAAAACAAAGCTGAAGCTATGGGAAGCTACAAAAGCTTGGAAGCCCACTGCAGCAGCGCCGCCATCATCGAACGCAGGAACAAGCGGCAAAGAAACAGCAAGCTCCACAGGCAACAAAACAACAATTGCTAAGTCTAACCGTCTAGGCTTGACAGAAAATGATCTCCAAATGATGGCGAATGCCGTATATGGAGAAGCACGAGGCGAGCCCTACGAGGGACAAGTAGCGGTTGCGGCTGTTATTATTAACCGTTTGAAATCGCAAAGCTTTCCGAATACAATTTACGGCGTTATTTTTCAACCAGGTGCTTTCACGGCAGTTGCTGACGGCCAAATTTGGCTCACTCCAAATGCCAAAGCGAGAGAAGCCGTAGAAGATGCAATCAATGGTTGGGATCCATCCGGCGGCTGCCTCTACTACTTTAATCCAGAGACAGCTACCTCGAAATGGATATGGACGAGAACGCAGATTAAAACGATTGGCAAACATATTTTTTGTATGTAACAATAGGACTTTCACGAAAGGAAGCAGCCGTTACTGCCTTGTGCAGCAGTGGTTGCTTCTTCCATTTCCTATAGGTTAGAATGGTATAGTGATTTGTCTAATGGAATAGATTTACTCTATAACACGCCGATGAAAGGAGCAAACCGAGTGTCCATATTCGAAAGAGGGCAGCTGCAGCGCATCCGTCTGCATGTGATGCCTACAAAACGATTCAAAACGTTTGCCATTTCCTTATTTGCGGGACTCACACTCGATGAAGCAACGGTTACGCCGGTTGCTCTTATTCCGTTTGTACTGAGAAGAGGAACCGCAAACTTGCCTGAAACCATTTCTTTCCGGGAAAAGCTTGACGATTTATATGGAGCAGGTTTTGGTTTTGATGTATATAAAAGAGGCGATTCTCAAATCGTTCAATTTCGTATGGATGTCATTAATGATGAGTTTGTGTCATCGAACACGCCGCTCCTTGCCGAGTCGCTACAATTTTTAGGCGATGTCGTTACGGACCCCTTGTTAGAGAATAACGGCTTTCATCAAAAGTATGTCGATGCAGAAAAAACAACGCTTAAGAAACGCTTAGAAGCTATCGTGAATGATAAGATTCGCTATGCGGCAGAGCGCTGCTTGGAAGAAATGTGCGCGGATGAGCATTACCGCCTTCACCCGCTTGGCAAGCTTGCAGAGATTGATTCTATATCGCCTTCGTCGCTTTATAAACAATATGAGCAATGGCTGGATCAAGCCGCGCTTGATTTGTATGTCGTCGGCGATACCACGCTAGCGGAAGTAACGGAGCTTGTATCCAAAGCCTTTAAGTTGAAAAACGGCTCGCCATCCTCCTATTCAACGCCAAACGTGCATCATCCGGTCAAAGAAGTAAAAAAGGTGACGGAGCGAATGGAAGTCAGTCAAGGCAAGCTCAATTTGGGTTTGCGTACCGGAGTAGGTTACACGGATGACGAATATCCAGCTGCCTTAATGTACAATGGCATTTTGGGAGGATATCCTCATTCTAAGCTTTTTCTAAACGTACGTGAGAAGGAAAGCTTGGCGTATTATGCGGCTTCCCGTCTAGATGGACATAAAGGTCTTTGCACCATACAATCCGGCATTGAGTTTGCCAACTACGACAGAGCGGTCGTTATTATTCAAGAACAGCTTGAAAGCATGCGCCAAGGAAATCTGTCCGAGCTTGAGATGAATCAGACGAAAGCCATGATATCCAATCATCTCCGTGAGCTTCAAGATTCCGCTTATGAGATGATCGCTTATGATTTTAATGGCGTTCTTACAGGCAAGCAAAGAAGTGCAGAGCAGCTACTGGAGCAGGTACAGGCGGTTACTGCTGCGGATATTGTGAAGGTTGCCGAGCGCGTGCAGCTCGATACGATTTACTTTTTGCGTGACCGGAAGGAGGCATAACGATGCAAACCCTTAGCTATCCAAATGTGCAGGAAACGCTATATCGCGAGGTGCTTGATAACGGATTAGAGGTTATCGTGCTTCCAAAGGAAGGGTTTAATAAAACCTACGCGACATTTTCAACAAAATACGGCTCGGTAGACAATCGTTTTTCAGTTGGCAATCAGCCGCCAGTAAAGGTGCCCGACGGGATTGCTCATTTTTTGGAGCATAAAATGTTCGAAGAGCCGACAGGTGATATTTTTGCTGTTTTTGCTTCACAAGGCGCCTCTGCTAACGCATTTACAAGCTTTGACCGCACCGTATATTTGTTTTCGGCGACGGAGCAAATTAATGCTAACCTGGAGACATTGATCAACTTTGTTCAAAATCCTTATTTCACGGATACAAACGTAGAAAAGGAAAAGGGGATTATTGAGCAAGAAATCAATATGTATCGAGACAATCCGGATTGGAGAGTCTATTTCGGACTCATCGATGCGCTTTATCATGTGCATCCCGTCCATATTGATATTGCTGGTACGGTAGAATCCATTAGACAAATCGATAAAGAGACGTTATATCGCTGCTATGAAACCTTTTATCATCCTTCCAATATGCTGCTTTTCGTTGTTGGCGGCGTGAAGGCGGAGGAAGTTTTCCAGCTCGTTCGCGATAATCAGAGCACCAAATCATTTGAGCCTCAGGGTTCAATCGAGAGGTTTTTTGAGAAGGAGCCGGAGTCCGTGAAAATTACCCGAAAGGTAACGGAGCTTCCTGTATCATTGCCTAAATGCATGCTCGGTTTCAAAGAAAAGCAGACGGGTCTTACCGGTGAAACGCTGCTGCGTCAAGAAGTAACGACAAAGCTGATGCTGGAAGCCTTAATTGGACCTAGCTCTAAGCTTTACCAGCAGCTTTACGAGAATGATTTGATTTCCGATTCCTTCGGACATGAGTACAATTCGAGTACGGGCTATGCATTCTCCGTTATCGGCGGTGATTCGCCAAATCCAGATGAGCTGATCAAGCAAATCCGTGCGGCCGTAGAAGGTACTTTGGCGAGCGGAATAGAACCAACGGCTTTTGAAAGATCCAAGCGAAAAAAAATCGGCGGATATTTGCGGATGCTCAATTCCCCAGAAGCGATTGCCGGTGAATTTACAAGATACCGGTTTCGTGACAGCGATATGTTCGATGTCCTCGATTTTTATGAAAAATGTACGCTTGACGATGTCAATGCGCGACTGCGCGAGCATTTTGATTTCGATCAGCTTGCGGTATCTATCGTGGAACAGCCGTCAAAATGAAAACGCTCCAGCAAATGACGGTGTTAATTACGGGGGGAGGCCGCGGGATCGGGGCAGCCATTGCCAAACGATTTGCAGCTGAGGGTGTTAACATCGTTATTCATTATTTGCAGTCTCATGAGACAGCTAACGAAACAGCACGAACTTGCATGGCACTTGGTGCAAATGTATTAACGATATCTGCTGATTTGCGCTCCAAGGAGCAGCTCGAGCGGATGCGGGAGAAGCTGGAGAGTCATAATATGCTTCCAGATATACTGGTAAACAACGGCGGCATTTCTCATTATGGCATGCTGATGGATGTCTCGGAGGAAGAATGGGATAATGTGATGTCCGTTAACCTAAAAGGCATGTTTCTTTGCTCGCAGTTATTTATGCCGAATATGATTGTGCAGCGTTATGGCCGTATCATAAATGTTTCGTCCATTTGGGGGATGTCCGGCGCCTCCTGCGAAGTGCTTTATTCAACAACAAAGGGTGGCATGAACGCCTTTACGAAGGCGCTGGCTAAGGAGCTTGCGCCAACTGGGGTTACGGTCAATGCCGTAGCTCCAGGTGCTGTTGAAACAGAGATGATGGACGGGTTCAACGCGGAGGAAAAGGCAGCCTTGGAGCAGGAGATTCCAGTTGGCCGATTTGGCTCGACGGAAGAAATCGCATCCCTTGTTTATTTTCTCGCTTTGCCCGAGTCATCGTATATCACGGGGCAGGTCATCAGTCCGAATGGCGGTTGGCACACGTGATCCAAGAATGTTTTCGGACAGACCCTATGCATAATTAGTGATGCTTTTACACATGATATGACTGTTGATGATTCTTTTCTATACCTTTAGGAGGCGAAGAAACATGTCAACTGTCCTTTCTAATTTTGCCACATGGAAGCATTTCTTGGCAGACCGTGTATCTCAAGCAAAGAAGATCGGGATGACGGAAGAAACGATTTCAAGCCTGGCTTATGAAATCGGTGCCTTTCTCGATGAGAAGGTAGATCCGAAAAATGAGGAAGAACGCATTTTAAAGCAGCTGTGGGATGTTGGTGACGAGGCAGAACGTAAAACTCTTTCTAGCCTCATGGTCAAGCTCGTCCAAAAATCGTAGTTGTTTTATTAATTCGACATTTTCCTCAAGTAGAAGCAGAAGCAGGAGAGCCTCCTTATAGGAGGCTTTTCTGCAATGTTTCTTTTTGGCTTGCAGGATTGTGACGAAAATTGTAGAATTATGTTTCATGACGTAGTATCCATCATTTACATACTTCTATAAGAACAGGTTTAGGACGGTGACAGCTTTGGAGTCGAAACAATGGTATATGGAATACAAAATACATAAAAACAGGCCTGGCTTGCTCGGAGATATCGCCTCTTTATTAGGTATGCTTGAGGTTAATATTATGACCATTAACGGTGTGGAAGATAGAACGAGGGGAATGCTTCTTCAGACGGATGACGATGAGAAGATCGAGCTGCTTGGCAAAATGCTTCAAAAGGTTGATAATATAACTGTAAACAAACTGAGAACGCCAACAATTGTCGATATTTTGGCTGTTCGCCATGGTCGGTACATTGAACGGGATTCGGATGATCGCAAGACATTCCGTTTTACGCGGGATGAGCTCGGTATTTTGGTTGATTTTTTGGGCGAAGTGTTTAAACGGGATGGAAATCAGGTTATAGGATTACGTGGGATGCCCCGTGTCGGCAAGACGGAATCCATTATTGCCGGAAGCGTATGCTCGAATAAGCGCTGGACGTTCGTATCTTCAACCCTGCTGCGCCAAACGGTTAGAAGCCAGCTCTCAGAGGATGAAATGCAGCCCAATAATATCTTTATTATTGATGGGATTGTGAGTACGATCCGCTCAAATGAGAAGCATTATGGATTGCTTCAAGAAATTATGGCAATGCCTTCAACTAAAGTTATTGAGCATCCTGATATTTTCATTAAGGAATCAAATTTCGATTACAGCCATTTTGACATAATTGTTGAGTTACGCAATACGCCAGATGAAGAAATATCGTACGAATCTTTCACAGCTAACTATACAGACGATTTCTAATCGGAAGGAGGCCGTCTCATGTCTGATTTAGGAGAATTGCTTCGCAAGGCGAGAGACCAGCGCGGATTAACGCTAGATGATATTCAAGAAACAACGAAAATAAGAAAACGGTACCTGGAAGCGATCGAAAGCGGAGACCATACGGTTTTACCCGGTCCCTTTTACGTGCGCGCATTTGTGAAAAATTACTCAGAGGCTGTTGGACTTGATCCGGACGAAGTACTTCGTTTGTATCAGCATGAGGTGCCGGCAGCACCGGCTGAGCAAATTTCCGAACCGATCGTCGTGAGATCGCCGCGTCGCGTCAAATCACAATCGTCCGAGAGGCTTGGCAAAATCGGTTTCAACGTCATGATGTGGTCCTTCCTGATTTTAATCGTTGTCGTGATTTGGGTGTATGTCATTAATAACGAAACGGATGATCCCAAACAAGTCGATAACAGCACTGATATTACGGAAGCTTCTGAACCGCCGGTTAAGACTGACGAAACAGATAAAGCCGGGAATGAAGTTACGCCGACAAACGAACCAGTTGCTCCTACGCCAACTGAAGCGCCAACCACGGTTACATTCGGCAGTAAGGTAGGAAAAGCTGATCAATACGATATTGGGCCTGCTGGAAAAACGCATAGGGTTGAAGTGAAAATCGTAGGCGGCAGAAGCTGGCTGGAGGTCCGCTCGAACAGCAATAAAGGCGAAAAGCTGTATTCGGCGAATGCAGAGGATGGAACGGTAGAGTCTTACGATCTCATCGGCCCGATCTATATCAATGTGGGAAGATCTGATCTAACAGAAATAACGGTGGATGGCGTTCCGGTCCCTGACGGAGACCGAGCTGGGTCTAAGAAGCTGCTGCTTCAACCGATAGCTGATGGAGCAACTCCCACAGACGCAACAGCAACGCCAACGCCAAACAATGAAAGCAATCAAACGGAATAATGATTAATGTACCAAAGGAGAGGTTTTAATGGCTTCAGAGAATGCATTTGATATTGTATCCAAAGTGGATATGGCAGAATTGGCTAACGCGATTAAGCAGGCCGAACGGGAGATTGAAACACGCTTTGATTTTAAAGGGAGCAAAAGCTCCATCGCACTCGAAAAGGAAGAACTCGTCGTTGCATCCGAGGATGATTACAAGCTGAAAAATGTCCTTGACATTCTTTTGTCCAAAATGGTGAAACGCGGCGTTCCTATTAAGAACCTGGATTACGGAAAAATCGAAGGCGCTTCCGGAAATACGGTACGTCAACGGATTAAGCTTAGACAGGGCATTGAGCAGGATGTTTCCAAAAAGATCAATATACTAATAAGGGATTCGAAGCTGAAGGTAAAAAGCTTGATCCAAGGGGATCAAATTAGAGTATCAGGCAAAAGCCTTGATGATTTGCAGGCCGTTATGAAGCTTCTCAGAGAAGCGGACCTGCCTGTTGAACTTCAATTTACCAACTACCGCTCGTAATAGCGAAGCTTCGTTTCATCGGAATTCGAGAAACGAAGCTTTTCGTTTAATAGCGCATAGAGGGAAAAATGGGGCTATAGCTGCTTTTGACACGTGTATGGGCATGTATTATACTTGTTGAGATAGCTTTACAGAAGGATCTGGGGGATACATAGATGAAAGTAAGCACACATGCAGTCACTCAAGGTTGCTTAGCAAATGGTCCGCATCTGGAACACAATTCCAGATTCATTCACGAACAAAGGGTTCGCGTAACGCACACCTATGAGTTAGATCGATCTAAGGAGGGAATTGCGTGAATCTGGCGAACCGCATTACCTTAGCCAGAATATTTTTAGTGCCGATTATTATGTTTTTTCTGCTTATCAAAGTGGATTTGGGGTCGTTTAGCATTTCAGACTTCTCCATTACATACAATCAAATCGCAGCGGCACTCATTTTTATTGTGGCGGCAAGTACAGATGGGTTAGACGGCTACATAGCGCGCAAGAACAAAATCGTAACCAACCTCGGCAAACTGCTCGACCCATTAGCAGATAAGCTGCTTGTTGCAGCTGTCCTTATTTCACTTGTTGAAATGGACAAGCTGAATGCTTTGATAGCAATAGTTATTATTAGCCGTGAATTCGCTGTAACGGGACTTCGTCAAATTGCGCTCTTAGAGGGCTCCGTAATGGCTGCCAGCACATGGGGAAAATGGAAGACGGCGATTCAAATTACAATGATTATTGCGCTTTTGATCAACAACTTCCCATTTAATTTCATTGATTTTCCTTTTGATGTCATCGCAAGCTGGGTAGCAGCCGCCATCACGGTATACTCAGGCATTGATTATTTTTTGAAGAACAAGCATTTGATTCCGGTAGAATAACGTTAAAGCATCTTTCCGTTCAAAGGAGGGATGCTTTTACTTATATTGCTCTGGGCATATCTACAATTGACGCAGAGGGGATCTCGAATAATGAAAGCAGAAATCATAGCGGTCGGTACAGAGCTGCTGCTCGGCCAAATCGTAAATACGAATGCGCAGTTTTTGTCTCAAAAGCTTGCGGGATTAGGCGTTGACGTTTATTTTCAGACGGTTGTCGGTGACAATGCCGGGAGGCTGCGGGAAGCGATTGAAATTGGGCGAGGCCGAGCGGATCTACTTGTTTTTACGGGTGGACTTGGTCCGACACAAGATGATCTTACGAAGGACGTTTTAGCAGAATATTTAAACCGCAAGCTCGTTATCCATGAGCCTTCTATGACTCAAATAGAGAAGATGTTCAGCTCGCGCGGCATTCATATGGTGGAGAGCAACCGTCGCCAAGCCTTGATGATTGAGGGTAGTGATCCATTAGAAAATACAACGGGCTTAGCAGTTGGTAACGGTTTATCCGTGGATGGGACGCTGTACTTGCTGCTTCCGGGTCCGCCGAGGGAAATGAAGCCGATGATGGATGGAGCGGGCGAGCTATGGCTGCGTTCTTTGCTGGGAGAAACGAAGCCGCTTTATTCGCGCATATTAAAGTTCGCAGGCATTGGAGAATCGAATCTTGAAGCGAAGCTAATTGATTTAATTGACGGTCAGGTAGATCCGACTATCGCTCCTTACGCGAAGGAAGGCGAGGTTTCCATAAGGGTTTCGACTAAAGCAAACTCTGCCATCGATGCCGATCGGAAAATAGATGAAAGCGTAGAAAAGATAAAGGAACGAGTGGGAGAGTTCTTGTATGCGCAGGAGGACGTACCTCTCGAGGTTGAGGTTGTACACCTTCTGAGAGCCTCAAGGCGCAAGCTGGCGAGTGCGGAAAGCTGCAGCGGGGGTTTATTGGCCGAGCTTATTACAAACGTTCCTGGGAGCAGTGGAGAGTATGTAGGAGGAGTGGTCACTTACACCAATATAATGAAGCATCACTTGCTAAGCATACCGATGACGCAGCTAGAAGGCGAGGGCGCGCCCGGTGCGATCAGCGACTCGACAGCGGCTTTAATGGCGGAGCGGGTAAGAGAGCTTTCAGATGCTGACTTTGGCGTATCCTTGACAGGAGTCGCCGGTCCGGCGGAATCCGAGGGCAAGCCTGTTGGTCTTGTTTACGTAGGCATTTCGATGCGGGGAAAAGATACCGAAGTTTTTACTTTGAATTTAAGCGGCGGCAGAAGCATGATAAGGCTTCGCGCCGTGAAAGCAGCATTGTACCGATTATGGCTGGCGCTTCAGGCGGATAAAGGCGAATAAATGGGCATTGCTCTCGGAGAGGGAGGTTGGCTCCGGAAGCGAAGGCCATTTCATATTGACAATATAGTCTGGGACTTAGTCTTCAATAAGTACCGGAAATTTCGAAGTAATAAAAATAAATAATGTTTGTCAATTGCGGGCTAGCCCGTTATAATTAAAGTTAGTTATCGGAAGAACCGTGGCGAAGAATACTTTGCTGCGGTTTTTTTATGTCCATTTGAGGGGGCGAAGCGAAAAGGCGAATGTATGTTCGAAAAAATGCTTGTCAACCCGTCAGAAAAAAGGTATCATAACATTATAAATAAAGAAGGATGTGAGTTTCTTGTCGGATCGTCGCGCTGCACTAGAAATGGCTTTGCGTCAAATTGAGAAGCAATTTGGTAAAGGCTCCATCATGAAATTGGGAGAATCCACACACATGCAGGTAGAAACCGTGCCTAGCGGTTCACTTGCTCTAGATATTGCATTAGGAATAGGCGGCTTGCCGCGTGGACGTGTTATTGAAATATATGGACCGGAATCATCCGGTAAAACAACTGTTGCACTTCATGCGATTGCAGAGGTTCAACGAATTGGCGGACAAGCTGCCTTTATCGATGCGGAGCACGCACTGGATCCGCTTTATGCTAGTAAGCTTGGCGTAAATATTGATGAGCTGTTGCTTTCTCAGCCGGATACAGGCGAGCAAGCATTGGAAATCGCTGAAGCGCTTGTACGCAGCGGCGCGGTTGACATTGTCGTTATTGACTCCGTTGCTGCACTTGTACCAAAAGCGGAGATCGAAGGCGACATGGGTGATTCACACGTTGGTCTTCAAGCTCGTTTGATGTCGCAGGCTTTGCGAAAGCTTTCGGGTGCAATCAGCAAATCGAAGACGATTGCTATTTTCATCAACCAATTGCGTGAGAAGGTTGGCGTTATGTTTGGTAACCCTGAGACAACGCCAGGCGGACGCGCTTTGAAGTTTTATTCCAGCGTGCGACTAGATGTGCGCCGTATTGAGACGTTGAAGCAAGGTAATGACATGATTGGTAACCGTACTCGTATTAAAGTCGTGAAAAACAAGGTAGCACCTCCGTTTAAACAAGCTGAGGTCGACATCATGTACGGCGAGGGTATTTCCAGAGAAGGTACTCTTGTGGATATCGGTGTAGAGATGGATATCGTTCAGAAGAGCGGAGCATGGTTCTCATACAATGGCGAGCGTTTGGGCCAAGGGCGCGAGAATGCGAAGCAGTACTTGAAGGATCACAAGGATGTTGCAGAGGTTATCGAGAAGCAAATTCGCGATGCGAGTAACATGTCGGCAGCTGCGACTCAGGCAAATTTCAAACCTGATGAAGACGACGAAGAGTTCGAAGATCTGGAATAAAATGATCTTATAGCATACGTATTCATGCTTCGCCGCCCTGTTAGGGGCGGCGAAGCTGTGTTTAGAGAGGATGTACGCTGTGGCTTACAGTGACCCTGAAAATGAAGAAGAATGGATGATCTTATCGGTTCGTCTTGATAAGAAGGAAAGAAAATTATATCATCTCTTTGCCGAGTCAGAGGAACCGATTTTATCTGTACATGAAGATATATTAATTCGGTTTCGTTTGACGAAGGGGCAACTATTAACGGAGGTCCAAATCGAAGAAATACGAATGGAAGATGAACGTTACCGTGCCTACGTGCTGGCAATCGCCTATTTAGGAGCTAGACCGAGAACGAGAAAACAAATCGAGCAATATTTAAACCGCAAGCTGTTTGAGTCAGACAATATTCAATATGCTCTGGACCGTTTAGAAAAGGAACATATTGTGGATGATGAACAATATGCACGTCAATTTGCGGCTGGAAGACTTAAGAACAGACTGAAGGGTCGACGCTTTATCCAGCAAGAGCTGGCGCAGCGAGGCGTGTCGAAAGAAGTCGCTGCAGAGGCGATCGATGCATTGGACCATAAAGTTGAATTAGCGTCAGCGAAGAAGGCCGCAGAGAAGAAATGGCGCTCCATAAAAGGGGAGCCGTTTGAGAAAAAGCGCAAGCTTATGGGGTATTTAATGCGCAGCGGCTTTCCAGGAGATATCGTGAAGGAAGCCATAAAGTCGATAGATCTGATTGGTGAAGATGATGCATTCGAGGAAGTTGATGGGCTTTTGCTTGACAATTGATTTTACGAAAAGATAAAATGAGGTTGTATTCCTTCAATATTGAATCAATTTTCCTTCCAAAAGTTGATTCAATACGATTATTTTCGTCAAATTAGTAATTGTTGAAACGGTTTGAAGCCGGTTGAAAACCTAATATCATCCCAAGCAGTGCCTTGGTGTATGCAACAAGGAGGTGAACAAGATGCCTAATGAGGTCATTTGGATCTTGATCTGTCTCTTTGTTGGCGCAATTTTCTTTGGGATTGGTTATTTTATTCGAAAGTCGATTGCCGAGGCCAAAATTTCAAGCGCTGAGCAAGCTGCCATTGTAATCGTAGAAAATGCGAAGAAAGAAGCGGAAGCTCAGAAGAAAGAAACCGTGCTAGAAGCAAAAGATGAAGTCCACAAACTTCGTTCCGAAGCCGAGAGAGACATTCGTGAACGTCGCAACGAGGCTCAACGTCAGGAAAGACGTTTACTCCAAAAAGAGGAGTCGCTGGATAAAAAGTTAGAAGCGCTAGAACGCAAAGAAGAAACTGTAGCCAACAAAGAAAAACGGATCGAAGAAACGCAAGAGCAGATCGATTCCATTTACAAGCAGCAGCTGAGTGAATTGGAACGTATTTCGAGTCTGACAACGGAAGATGCCAAATCGATCATTTTATCCAATGTTGAACAGGAAGTACGACATGAAACAGCACAGATGATTAAAGAGATCGAGCAGCAAGCGAAAGAAGAGGCCGATAAGAAAGCCCGTGATATTATTTCACTAGCTATTCAGCGCTGTGCGGCAGATCATGTGGCTGAGACGACGGTATCCGTCGTAACATTGCCTAATGAAGAAATGAAAGGCCGCATTATTGGGCGTGAAGGCCGTAATATCCGTGCTTTGGAAACATTGACTGGTATCGATCTAATTATCGACGATACACCGGAAGCGGTCATTTTATCAGGTTTCGACCCGATAAGACGCGAAATTGCCCGCACTTCTTTGGAAAAGCTTGTGGCTGACGGTCGTATCCATCCTGCCCGCATTGAAGAAATGGTTGAAAAATCTCGTAAAGAGGTGGACGAGCGCATCCGTGAATACGGTGAGCAAGCTACTTTCGAGGTTGGCGTTCACAGCTTGCATCCGGATTTAATCAAGATTTTGGGACGATTGAAGTATCGGACAAGTTACGGTCAGAACGTGTTGAAGCACTCCATAGAGGTTGCTTACTTGACTGGATTGATGGCAGCAGAGCTTGGCCAGGATGTTACATTGGCGAAGCGCGCAGGTTTGCTGCATGATATCGGTAAAGCATTGGATCATGAAGTGGAAGGCTCGCATGTAGAAATCGGTGTTGAACTTGCTAAGAAATACAAGGAGCATCCTGTCGTTATAAACAGTATTGCTTCTCATCACGGGGATACGGAAGCTACTTCCGTAATCGCGATGCTCGTAGGAGCGGCTGACGCATTGTCCGCTGCGCGCCCTGGAGCTCGCCGTGAGACGCTTGAAACGTATATCAAACGACTGGAGAAGCTTGAAGATATCTCTGAATCGTTTGAGGGCGTAGAGAAGTCGTACGCGATTCAAGCTGGCCGCGAAGTGCGAGTCATGGTGCAGCCAGAAAAAATCGACGATACAGAAGCTTTCCGTCTTGCACGCGATATTACGAAGAAAATCGAAAGCGAACTTGATTATCCGGGACATATTAAGGTAACGGTCATTCGAGAAACACGCGCGGTTGAATATGCGAAGTAATCAACAATAAAATATCAGCTTTTCAGAAAAGTGGCTGCTTGTTAGCCACTTTTCTGTTTGCAGGCGCATAAAAAAAGGAAGTGTATTCACATGAACGTATTATTTATCGGAGATATTGTAGGAAACGTAGGCAGAAGTGCTTTAAAACGAGTGCTTCCTGCACTTAAAAGTAAATATAATCCGCATATTATTATTGCGAATGGCGAGAATGCCGCTGCAGGCCGCGGAATAACAGCAACCATTGCTAAGGAATTTTTCGAATGGGGCATCCATGGCATCACAATGGGTAACCATACGTGGGATAATAAAGATATATTCGAGTGGATTGACGAGGAACCGCGTCTGGTACGTCCGGCGAATTATGCAGAAGGCGCTCCTGGTCAAGGTATGGCTTTTATTAAAGCCGCTGGAAAGCAGCTTGCTATCATCAATTTGCAGGGACGCACATTTTTGCCGCCAATTGATTGCCCTTTCCGCAAGGCGGACGAGTTGATCGAAGAAGCAAAAGAGCAGACGAACAATATTCTTGTTGATTTTCATGCGGAAGCGACTTCTGAGAAAATCGCAATGGGCTGGCATCTGGATGGCAGAGCCTCAATCGTGCTTGGAACACATACGCATGTCCAAACGAATGATGATACGATATTGCCCGGCGGGACAGCTTATATCACGGATGTTGGTATGGTAGGTCCTAAAGAAGGCGTGCTCGGCATGGAGCGAACTGCTGTTTTACATAAATTCATTACACAGCTGCCTGTCCGTTTTGTAGTGGATGAAGGAAAGTGGCATCTGCATGCGATTTCCGTTCAGATTGACGATGCAACGGGACAAGCGCGAAAAATTGAAAAAATACGCCTTACGGAAGATGAATGGCTTTTGATGTAACGCTTAGAATCTTTGAAAAGTTCCGACAATTCAGAACTGTTTGTGAATTAACGGAATAAAAGCAGGAATTTTTTAATCTCCCCCGAATACTATTTAAAAGTGGAATCCATCCAACAGTCCAAGGGGAGGTTCTTTTTATGGATGTATTAAAAGTTTCAGCAAAGTCCAATCCAAATTCCGTTGCAGGTGCGCTAGCTGGCGTTCTTCGTGAACGTGGTGGTGCGGAACTGCAAGCCATTGGAGCTGGTGCGTTAAACCAAGCAATCAAAGCCGTTGCGATTGCTAGAGGATTTGTCGCTCCCAGCGGGGTGGATTTAATTTGTATTCCGGCTTTTACTGACATTGTTATTGACGGGGAGGATCGAACAGCAATCAAATTGATTGTTGAACCTCGGTAGCAAGTCCAAGAGGCGGAAATGAATAAGCCAATTGGATAAAATGAAATGATTCGCCTGTTTACGTCGTAGACAGGTTTTTTTGCTGCGAGTCATACGAATGGTGAGGTGCGTCTATGAAAGTAATAGATTTTCATTGCGATGTGCTCTGCAAACTGCTAATTAATGAAAAACTTACTTTTCAAGCCAGCAAGCCTGGCAGTTTAGATGTTACATACGAGCGTTTAAAGGCAGCAGGGACGATTCTACAAACTTTTGCGATCTATATTCCGCAATCGATGAACGGGCGTTTAGAGCCTATTCTGGAAAGCGTGGATCGATTTCACCAAATGGTATTAACTTGCGAGGACATGATGTGGATTCGGACGGCTAAGGATTTGGACTTCTGTATAACAAATGGAAAAATTGGAGCGCTGTTGTCGCTTGAAGGTGTTGACGGTCTTCAAGGGCAAATGCCCCTGCTTCGCATATTGCATCAATTAGGAATCCGCGCTGCGGGATTAACTTGGAACCATGCTAACTGGGCTGCAGACGGCGCGATGGAGCCGAGAAACGGCGGATTAACGAGTTTAGGCAGATTATTAGTAGAAGAATGTAATAAATTGGATATACTATTAGATGTGTCCCATTTGTCAGAGCGTGCATTCTGGGACGTCGCTGAGCATTCGCAAAAACCGATCCTTGCATCACATTCTAACGCAAAGGAGATTTGTGATCACCCACGCAATTTGAATGATACACAGATTGAGAAGATTATTGCGAAGCAAGGCTTGATTGGCATAACGTTCGTGCCTTGGTTTGTATCGAGCTCAGAAGTTGTGCTCATCGATGATTTGCTGCGCCATATTGAGCATATCTGCGAGCTGGGCGGAGAATCCCATATCATGCTAGGCTCGGATTTTGACGGCATTGACCGATACATGCAGGACTTAACACATCCTGGTGAGCTTATCGCTCTTCAGGATGCGCTGTTGAAAAGGTATACTGAGAAGCAAACCGAACAATTTATGTCCGGCAACGCGCTGCGTTTTCTCCGAAAAAATCTTCCTTTTTCTTAAAAATGGTTCAATCTGTTTGCGGTATGGAATTGATCGAAACAAACTATGTTTCTGTTAAGCGTTTACATCTTGATTTTTGTAATGCTGCGCTTTAAAATTGTTGTGACTGTTATGACTTTTACGATATAATTACTTGACGATATTGAATATTTGCACGTTCTAGAAAAAGAGGAGTTGGGCATTTTGATTAGTCAATTGTCTTGGAAGATCGGGGGCCAACAAGGAGAAGGCGTAGAGAGTACGGACCGAATCTTTTCTACGGCGCTTAATCGTTTGGGCTATTATTTATATGGTTATCGGCATTTTTCATCGAGAATCAAAGGCGGACATACGAACAATAAAATTCGTATAAGCACGAAACCGATTCGTGCGATTTCCGATGATTTAGATATTCTAGTAGCATTCGATCAGGAAAGCATCGATTTGAATGCGAAGGAGCTGCGTCTTGGCGGCGTGATTGTTGCGGATGCGAAGTTCAATCCAACGATACCGGAAGGCATTAATGCAAGACTATTTTCGGTTCCGATTACGGCTATGGCCGAGGAGCTAGGCACATCCTTGATGAAAAACATGGTTGCGTCCGGAGCGTCATGGGCACTGCTTGGACTGCCGATTGAAGTATTCAATAAAGCGGTCGAAGAGGAATTCGGACGTAAAGGCGCGGCTATCGTTGAGAAAAATATCGAAGCGGTTAAACGCGGTGCCGAGTTCGTTCTTGAGCAAGCAGGCGGACCGCTCGACGAGTTCAAGCTTGACGCGGCTGACGGTCTGCAAAAAATGTTCATGATCGGCAATGAAGCAATTGGACTGGGCTCTATTGCGGCAGGCTGCCGCTTGATGGCTGCTTATCCGATTACGCCTGCTTCCGAGATTATGGAATATTTGATTAAGAAGCTGCCTAAATTCGGCGGTACTGTAGTGCAAACAGAGGATGAAATCGCGGCAGTTACGATGGCGATTGGAGCAAACTATGCCGGAGTTCGTACGATGACCGCATCGGCGGGCCCAGGTCTATCCCTCATGATGGAAGCAATCGGCTTGGCGGGCATGACAGAAACACCGCTTGTCATTGTGAATACGCAGCGGGGCGGTCCGTCAACGGGTCTTCCTACGAAACAAGAGCAATCCGATCTCAACGCTATGGTCTACGGTACGCACGGTGAAATTCCGAAGATCGTTATTGCGCCGGCATCTATCGAGGATTGCTTCTACGACACGTTAGAGTCTTTTAACCTCGCAGAGGAATATCAGGTACCGGTTATTTTGATGACGGATCTGCAGTTGTCTCTAGGCAAACAATCTTGCGAACCGCTCGATTATGAAAAGATAGAAATCAAACGCGGTAAGCTTGTCGAAAATGTGCCTGCGCTTGAAGGCCATGATTTATTTAAACGTTATGAGCTTACGGATGACGGCGTATCTCCACGTGTATTGCCGGGTGAAAAGGGCGGTCTGCATCATGTAACAGGTGTCGAGCATGATGAAACGGGACGTCCATCCGAAAACGCATTAAACCGTCAAAACATGATGGATAAACGTTTGAACAAGCTGAACGACATGTACATTCGCGATGCAATCCGAGTGGATGCTCCTCATGATACGCCAGATTTGCTCATTATTGGCATGGGATCCACAGGCGGCACAATTGACGAGGCGAGAAGCATGCTTATAGGTGATAGTATAACAACAAACCATATAACGATTCGTCAAATTCACCCGTTCCCAACGAAACCTCTGCTTCCTTACTTGCAAAAGGCGAAAAAAGTTGTTGTCATCGAAAACAATGCTACCGGACAGCTCGCTGCTCAAATTAAAATGAATGCCGGTTTCGCAGAAAAAATCGAGAGCTTGCTGAAATACGACGGTAATCCGTTCTTGCCTTCCGACATTCACAAAGCCTGCAAGGAGTTGAGTCTAGATGGCAACGTTCAAAGAGTTTAGAAATAATGTAAAACCTAACTGGTGCCCAGGCTGCGGAGATTTCTCTATTCAAGCAGCTATTCAACGGGCTGCAGCCAATGTAGGACTTGAGCCCGAGAATTTAGCGGTTATTTCCGGAATCGGCTGTTCAGGGCGAATTTCCGGTTATATTAACGCATACGGCTTCCACGGCATTCACGGACGAGTGCTTCCTATCGCGCAGGGCGTTAAGCTGGCTAACCGCGAGCTTACGGTCATTGCTTCAGGCGGTGACGGCGACGGCTTCGCTATTGGGATGGGCCATACGGTTCACGCCATTCGCCGTAACCTGAACGTGACGTATATTGTTATGGATAACCAAATTTATGGTTTAACAAAAGGTCAAACGTCACCGCGCAGCGCAGAGGGCTTCAAAACAAAATCGACGCCGGAAGGCTCGATCGAATCAACGCTTTCTCCGCTTGAAATCGCATTGTCTGCTGGTGCGACATTTGTAGCCCAATCGTTCTCGAGCGATTTGAAGCAGTTGACAAGGCTGATTGAAGAGGGGATCAATCATGAAGGCTTCTCTCTAATCAACGTATTCAGCCCATGCGTGACCTTCAACAAAATCAATACTTATGATTGGTTTAAAGAAAATATCGTCAATCTGGAACAATTCCCGGATTACGATCCAACGAATCGCGTGCAAGCGATGAATAAGATCATGGAAACAAACGGCATGCTAACTGGTCTTATTTATCAAAACAAAACACGTAAGTCTTACGAGGATCTCGTTACGGGCTTCAAGGCGGAAGGCTTGGCCAAGCAAAATATCAAGATTACCCCAGAGGAATTCGAGAAGCTTGTTGCCGAATTTAAATAAGTGGTATGATGAGCATGCGGCTGAACAGCCGTATGCTTTTTCTTTCGAAGGTTGAGGAAAAACGTTCATTATATAGCAGGAGAGTGACAACATGATACATAAAGAAGTTCCAATCGGAGTATCTGCCAGACATATTCACTTATCACAGGAGCATGTCGAGCTGCTGTTCGGTGCTGGCTACGAGTTAACGGAAATGAAGCCATTGTCTCAGCCCGGCCAATATGCAGCCAATGAAACCGTTGCTGTTGTTGGACCGAAGGGCAGTTTTGCGAAGGTTAGAATCTTGGGTCCGACACGAAAACAGACTCAGCTTGAAGTTTCTCGTACAGATGCATTCGCGCTTGGCGTAAATCCTCCCGTTAGGGAATCTGGTGACACAAAGAGCTCAGCGGGCATCAAGCTTCAGGGGCCTGCAGGTGAGGTTGTCATTGAGGAAGGCGTTATTGTTGCTGCTCGGCATATTCATTTCCACACAAGCGATGCTGAGCGCTTTGGCATCGCGGACAAGCAGTCGCTTCGGGTACGTTTTGCAGGCGAGCGCGGTGTCATTTTCGAAAATGTAGTTGCACGCGTATCTGATCAATTCGCGCTTGATATGCATATCGATACTGATGAAGCGAACGCGGCAGGCGTGAAGAACGGAGATAAAGCTGAAATTATAGATTAGGCCTTGAACAAGGGTAAAAGGTTGTCACCGTCCTCTATGGCAAATGAAGTCGCTTATGGAGGTATATAAAGAGACAGCTTCCATTTCGTCAATGACGACCTGGAAGCTGCCTTTTTTTATATATAAGAATTTATATGTTTTCACATATAAATGTGCTTATATATCTCCGCGAAACGACTGCTTTTGCCACAGAGGACGGCGACAGCCGTTTACGCTTGAGATCCTTATAAGTAAAATTGAATTTAGTGACCCATCATCATGGAAACTTCAGGCTTTTCATCCGGGCTTGTGCCTACCTCTTGCTTCGGTCTGCGCAGCAATAAGGCAACGATCGCACCGATGATAGAAATAGAAGCTAGAATGAAAAACGTATCCCCATAAGAAGAATAGACGACATTCGGTCCTGGATTAGTCGTACCGTAGTGCTCTATTCTGCTTGCGAGTATGGTTGACAATCCTGCGATCGCAAAAGAGGTCATAACCTGCTGTGCGGCTGCAGTAAGCGAAGTAACGCGGCTTACCAGCTCTTTTGGAGCGGATTGCATGATGTGCGTGTTAAGTGGCATCATCGATAAGCCCATACCTGCGCCAAGCATAGCAATCGGAATCATTAGTGTAAGAAGGGTTGTTTCTGCTGAAATTTGGCTTAAGATGAAGCCTGCGACGGTAACAATGGCTAAGCCTGTAATGACTATAGGCCGCGCTCCGAAACGGTCAAACAGCTTGCCGCCGATCGGCATGAATATACCAGCTGCAAGAGCCTGCGGCAGCAAAATTAGACCGGTGTCAAACGCCGAGTAGCCTTTGGCGATTTGTAAGAAAATAGGTATTAGGAATAATGTTCCGAACAAAGCGATTTGAACGATCCATTGCAGTATGATGCCGCGCGTGAAATTGCTTGATTTGAAAACACGCAGTTCAAGCAATGGTTCTTTACGGCTCAGCTCAACGATAATAAAGATAATAAGAGCGATGCCGCCTACAATCATGCCGATCAGAGCCTCAGGCGAGGTCCAACCGCTGCCTGCGCCGCCCTCGCCGCCTGCGGAGCTTACACCGTAAGCGAGCATAGCGAATGCAAGAGGAGCAAAAATCATGCCTAAGAAATCAAGGGAAGGCACGCGTTTGCGTTCAACCTTAGGAAGAGTGCGAATGCCTACGATAACGGCAATAACGCCAATTGGAAGGTTAATGATAAAAATCCAGTGCCACGATACATAATCAACAAGCCAGCCTGCCACGACAGGTCCTAATGCAGGAGCTAGAAGCATCGGAATACCGATCATACCCATAACAGCCCCTTGCTTGCCTGGAGGGCTGAGTCTAAAAGTAAAGGCCATTGCAATTGGAGCAACCATACCGCCGCCAAGACCTTGAATGATTCGGAATACAATAAGCTGCTCGGCAGTTGTTGCGAGAGCGCAAAGTCCAGAGCCGATCGTAAACATAATGATGGAGAACAAGAAAATTTGCTTGGCTCCGAAACGATCAGACATCCATCCCGCTAATGGAATAACAGCGGCTTGTGCAAGTGCATAGCCCGTTATCGTCCATTGCACGAGAGACATTGAGCTTTTGAAATCAGCCATCAAGCCCGGCATAGCTACATTCATTGCTGTACCATCCAAGATGACCATAAACATACCGACAATGATGGCGAGTAGCGGGGGGAGAATATTGCGAATCGACATGGGATCGCCAGTGGGTGCTGCTTTTTGTGATGTTGAAGCCATTTCATTTCCTCCTATCTCTTCTATAGGGGTCTATTCTTCCTTTTGTTGACCTGTCCTAACGAATCAGGCTACAATAAAAGATGACCGCATCTATGTGCGGACAATTGTCCGCACTACTGAATAATAAAGACGATTTGAGCAATTGTCAATCGTTTCATTTGTAAAGCGGGAAAAGGAGACAGGAACGATGACTGCACCAGAAAACGGCAGAACGAAACAAGCATTGAGCAAAGCAATCCTGCATACAGCCAATCACTTGTTTACGGAGCATGGGGTAGAATCGGTCAGCATGCATCAAATCGCCAAATCGGTAGGCATTGGACAAGGCACCCTTTATCGTCGGTATTCAAACAAAGGCGAATTGTGTATGGATATGATGAAAGAAAACTTCGAGGTTTTCATCAAAGAGATCGATGACATTTTAAAAACGGGAACACAGCTTTCTGTACAAGTGCGATTAAGCATAGTGATGCGCAAGATTATAGCATTTATTGATCATAAATCGGAATGGCTGGGCGTTCTGCATACCTACAAAAAAATGGAGGATGATAAATCCGATTTTTTTCAATCACCGCCATATGTATTTCTGCATCATACGATCAGCGAGCTTTTTAAAGAAGCTATCGAAAAGGAACAAATTAAATCCGTTGATCCGGCCTATGCGGCTCATTCATTAATCTCAATACACTCGCCGCATACTTTCAATCATCTTAAATATGCAATGGGATATACTTGTGAAGAAATTCAGGACCGATTTTGTTTGACCTTTATTGACCCTCTATTCCGTTAACTGGTATAATACTGAATTGGGCTATACAAGCGTACGAGGCAACTATTAGTACCCATAAGGAAGTGAATCGGCATTGACGAAGGATAGTAACCAGCTCGCTTCGGACAAGAAGCAAAACCAACTTAAGGATTACTCCAAATATTTTGATTTTAGCGATGCAAAAGTGATAGACCAAGACGAGAATTCAACGACCTACCGCATTAAAGGAAGGATCGTCAATATAAATGCTGCACCCAGCCATAAGGATGAGAAGAAACGCGGCAAAGAGGATATCGAGGTGCATTATGACTTCGCGATACCAGACGAGCTGCGGACGATGGGCGTTGGCAAGCATTATTTGATTCAAACGTACGGCTGCCAAATGAACGAGCATGACACCGAGGTTATGAAGGGCATGTTCGAAGAGATGGGGTATACCGCTACGGAGGATCGCAAGCTTGCGGATGTGATTCTACTAAATACATGCGCAATCCGTGAAAACGCGGAGGATAAAGTGTTTGGCGAGCTTGGCCACCTGAAGACGCTGAAAACCGAAAAGCCGGATCTGCTGCTAGGCGTTTGCGGCTGTATGTCCCAAGAGGAATCGGTTGTCGGGCGTATTTTGCAAAAGCATGCTTTTGTCGATATGATCTTTGGAACGCATAATATTCATAGGCTGCCCTATTTGCTGCAGAACGCTTATTTCAGCAAAGAGCTTGTCGTTGAAGTATGGTCCAAGGAAGGCGATATTATTGAAAATATGCCTAAGAAACGCGAAGGAATGCGTGCTTGGGTTAATATTATGTATGGCTGCGATAAGTTTTGCACATACTGCATCGTTCCATACACACGAGGCAAGGAGCGCAGCAGGCGGCCTGAGGACGTTATTGCTGAAGTGCGCGAACTGGCCAGACAGGGCTTTAAAGAAATTACGCTGCTTGGACAGAACGTTAATGCGTACGGAAAGGATTTTGAGGACATCAGCTACCGCTTTGGCGATCTGATGTTTGACATGTCCAAAATCGATATTCCGCGTATCCGTTTTATGACGAGCCATCCGCGTGATTTCGACGATCATTTAATTGAAGTGCTTGGCACGGGCGGCAACCTGGTGGAGCATATCCATTTGCCCGTTCAATCCGGCAGCACTGAAATATTGAAACGAATGAGCCGCAAGTATACGCGTGAAATGTATTTGGAGCTTGTTGAAAAAATTAAAAAAGCGATACCGACCGCGATGCTGACTTCGGATATAATCGTTGGTTTCCCAGGTGAAACAGATGAGCAATTTGAAGATACGATGACGCTAGTTAAGGAAGTCGGATTTGATTCAGCATACACTTTCTTATATTCTCCGCGTGAAGGAACTCCTGCCGCCGGCATGGAGGACAATGTTCCGCTAGAGGTGAAAAAGGCGCGCCTGCAGCGTCTAAACGCACAGCTCGCGGCTAATGCGAGAGAAAAGAATGAGCAGTTGATAGGTCAAATTGTTGAGGTGCTCATTGAAGGCGAGAGCAAGAACAATGCGAGCACCCTTTCGGGACGCACGCGCACGAATAAATTAGTACATTTGGAAGGTCCCAAGGAATGGATCGGACAATTCGTCATGGCTAAGGTAACAGAAGCTCAAACCTGGTATATCAAAGCCGAATCTGTAGAACAGAGCGCACAAGAAGCCGTTAGCTAACGGGAAAACAGGAGAGATGACAAATGGCAGAGCAGCATACAGCAGAAAATCAAGCAGCGCATTGCGATCATGATCACGGGGAAGGCTGCGGAATTCCAAGCTTCCATACCCGCGATTTAATCGTTCGTGAGGATATTTCGAAAAAAGCGAAAGAGTTGGCCAATTTGATTTTCACATCGGAGGAAGTACAGCACTATCGCCGCGCGGAGCAGCAAATCAATGGCAATGAGCGCGTACAGCAGCTTATTACGAAGATTAAGAAAAAACAAAAGGAAGTTGTGGCATTCGAAACGACTTTCAAAAACGCGGATATGGTTAAAAAAATTGAAGGCGAAATGGAAACGCTGCAGGATGAGCTTGACGGCATTCCAATTGTCTCTGAATTCCAGCAAAGCCAAACGGATATCAACTACTTGCTGCAGCTCGTCATATCCATTGTACGCGACACGGTTTCCGAGAAGATCAGCGTAGAGGATGCATCGGAGCCGGCTCCAGAAGAATGCAGCGACTAAGCGAAGCGATAAACAACAAATAGAGCACAAATCAGAAGCGCTTGCCGAATAGGACAGGCGCTTTTTGACATGTTTACTCAGCATTAAGAAAGCACTTGACTTCAGTGATAACGTAAAAAACCGCTTATTCCTTGATGAAGATCAAAGAAGGAATAAGCGGTTTTTCTATCGATTATGGTGTATTTTAAGCTTTATAGGATGTTTGCTGCCTGCTGAGGCTGGCGGTTGACGAGCGAATGTATACGATGTAAGGTGTTAAAGAGACGGCAAGAATCGCACCTACAAGTGATTTCAACGCATCGCCGATAATGAACGGATAAAAACCGACTGTCATTGCTTTCTGGAATGAAAAATCGAGAACGTGCATAAGCCACGGAATCCCTGTTACATAAGCGCTTAATGAGCTGAACAACTCGAAAATAACGAAAAAAGCGATAAATGCGATCATTTTATTTCCTTTTGAGACCGAGCTGCGAAGATATGCTCCTACCGCTAGGCTGACTAAAAGCGCACAAAACGGAAAAGCGAAGATAAAGCCGCCGGTATGGCCGATGAGATGTGTAATTCCGCCTGCGCCGCTGAACAAAGGCAAGCCAAAAGCGGCAAGAACAATGACAACAAATATACTCAAAAATGCGTTGCGCGGCGTTTGGAAAAGGCCGGCTAATATAACGGCCAATGTTTGAAGGGTAATTGGAACAAACGAGCCTCCAAACTTAATTGTAAGTGAACTCATGATGATAAAAAGTGCTGCGAATAAGGCGATAAATACAAGCGATCGAATATTATTGCTTTGCATGGTGATAACGACTCCTTTATGTAGTTGTGGTTTTATTGTTAACCATTTATATTTAAGTGAGGTTAACAAATCGAATTGTAGCATAGTCAATCGTTTTGGGGAAGAGGCTGGGTGAATAAAGTTGAACCATGTGTATCAAATCGAATTAAAGCAAATAACAGTGACGCCGCCAACGCTGTTAGATGGACAAATGCTGCAGCCAATCGTAAAGGATGTGTCTCTTTCCATCAGGCAGGGGGAGTGGATTTCGCTCTTAGGCCGTAACGGAAGCGGGAAAAGTACTGTTGCAAAAGTTGCTGCTGGTTACCGTATTGCAGGTGTCACTGGCCAAGTGTTACGCAGCATTGAGACTGCAGCGCTAGGCAAGCCGATCCCCATAGTCATGCAGCAGCCCGAAGCTGCGATGATCGGGGCGACCCCTTGGGAGGATGTCGTGCTTATGCTTGAGCAGAATGGGCTGGAGACGCTGGACATACCTTATGAAGCAGAGTGTGCGCTGAGGAATGTGGGCATGGGCGAGCGGCTTCACCAGCCGATTGAAACCTTTTCCGGGGGACAGAAGCAGCTTGTTGCTATAGCTGGTTGTTTGGCAGCGAAAACACCTATACTGGTGCTTGATGAAGTGACGGCTATGCTGGATCCCGAGTCTGCGAGCTCCGTGTTGGAACAGGTAAGAAGCCTGCAGCAGTCGGGAGTGACGGTTATTTGGATCACACAGAAGCTGGAAGAGCTGCGGCCAGGCGATCGGATCATTGCGATGGACGAGGGAACTATTTTGTTTGATGGGCAAGCCGAATCTTGGTTTGTCAGATCCAAAGCGGGAGTGAATGACAGCTTATGCGAGAAGCATGGCTTTGAGGCTCCATATGCGGCGCAGGTAGCTTGGGAGCTGGATACACAAGGCGTTCGATTGAGACCATTTCCCTTCACCGCGAACATGTTGGCAGAGGCGGTGAAGCGCTATGAAATCTGATTGGAAGCTTACCGGCGTATCCGTAGTCGCCGAAGGTAATGATAAAAAAGAGCTGCTTAAAGATATTAATATGTTTATTAATGCTGGCGAAATTACGCTGTTAATCGGCTGCAATGGAGCTGGTAAATCCACGCTTCTAGAGACGATGGCAGGTATTCGGAAGGTAGAGGAGGGCAACATCGAGCTCGGCGATGAAGACCTTTGGATAAAAGGAAAAAGACGAAAACAGATAAACCGAAATGTGGCGCTCAAGTATGGCATAGCCATGCAAAGCTCTGAATCGCAGTGGTTTGCTGCGACAGTACGGGACGAGCTTTTGTATTCACTTAAGCCTTACGGACTGGATGAGGCAAGCGCCGTGAAGAGGATTGAGCATGCATTAGCAGAGGTTGGATTGCCGCTGGAGACAATGGAGCGTGATCCCTGGACGCTCAGCGGCGGGCAGCAGCGACGGCTATCAATCGCCTGCTTGCTGGCGTGTCAGCCGGAATGGTTGCTGCTCGACGAGCCGACGGCGGGTCTGGACGCCGTCGGTATCCGCCGCCTGTACGCGGTGCTCGAAGCGCATAGGGCGGCGGGGCGCGGAGCGGTCGTAGCCACGCACGACCTCGACGCGCTGCTGCCGCTGGCGGACGCGGTCGCCGTGGTTAGCGGCGGCACGGTCCGCGCAGCGGCGCCTGCGGCGGCGATCGCGCATGCCGCCGCT
>NZ_JAVIFU010000001.1 GCF_031157315.1 Paenibacillus sp. LHD-38 | reverse complement strand
AGCTGCAATGAACCGAAAGCCGAGCCGGACATCCAAAGGCCGACAGAAAAAGCAGACACCCGTCGTAATCGCGTTCCAAAGCTAGAAACAAACCCTTGAAATGGATTTAAATACCAAATGGACACTAGCTACCTGAGCTAAAGGCCCCTTGAGTTTTTAGCCTTTGTCTACGAGTATTTATTTTCAGATAATTCAGATAAATATCCATGTTAGCGTTTATGCAACGCTACTGATTTAAGCATAAAAAAAAGCACTGAAACTCAAGTGCTCTGTGCGATGAGTTCTGTTCCATGATGCCTACGAGGTTAGCTGACGGATTCGGGCCTGGACAGGCAGCCCTATTCGGCGGCGGAAGACAACGCTTCACCGCTAAAATTCACCCCATGCCGCCAAATATGAATCGATCCGCCTGAATCTCAATCATGTCTTTTGACAGCTTTATGGTTCCCCCGATTTCCTTAGGAAATTCGGCTTGCTATGCGATTTGTATGACGTTAACGATTATAATCCCAAAGCAGTCATGATATAAAGCTGACGTTTGGGACAAACAAGACGATTTTAGACCAAATATGGGCAACCGGACGAAGCAGTAAGCATCAAGCTTGCCGGACATCGTTATTTCGCATTATTTTGAGAGTAAACGTGTTTTTTCATTGGATAATTCAGGGATTTATATGTTAAGGTATTGGAATAAGCTATTTATTAAAAGGACAGTTGAGGTGAACCCATGATTGATTCAATCAAGCCGAATGAATGGAAACGTTTTCTATGGGCTGCGATTGCCTGCTTCCTCATTTACGCTGCTGTTGAAGTAGGGCCCATGATCGCATCCATCGTTTCCGGAGAAATAGACACAAAGGTTATTGAAAAGACTGCCGCCGAGGACCGCGCTTCTGCTTTCGCCGAGAAACAAACGGGCCTTCAGGTGAAATCGGCTAAAGCCGTGCATCAAACCGATAAGCTGATGAACGGCTACTTATCCAAGCATAAGCTGGTCGAAACGTATAGCGATAAATATGATCAGAGCTTTCCTACGGATACGTTTCAAGTCGATTTGAAATTTACGGACGGCGGAAACGGCTTCGTATATGTACATATGCAAAGTGAAAAGATCGTAGCCTGGAACTTTCATATTGACGGTCAAGAGCTGGCAGACGCTGATAAAAACAAGGTGGTTAATGCTTTTCTAGCCACTCAGAGCTTTGGAGGCGCTGCATTTAAAGAAAGTAAAATAGAAGAAAACGGCGAGTGGCATGGCGAGGCGCCTGCCGGCTATGTCATTGAAGAAGCTGCGCTTAACATCGATATCTACGCGCAGAACATCGATGGAAAAAACATGGTCACCAAATACAAGCCAGCATTCGTTGCACCAGCTGACTATATCAAATATGTGAAGAAGCAGGATAAATGGGCAGGCTTCCTTACCGGCTTCGGTTACATGTTCATGAGCTTCGTTCTTTTTGTTCTAGCCATTATTTACGCAGTGCTGTACCGAAAATTCACTTCTTTCAAATACGGCATTATTTTGACCGTCGTTTATTTTATCACCTACATCATTATGAACTTGAATGTACTCGACGGCATTCGAGCTTCGTTAGGCGAAAACGAGCTGGCCGGGCAAGCTGTCCTGTTTACTGCCATATTCACGGTTCTGTTGACCATTCCAATGGCCGGATCCATTTATATCTCAATCGTGGCCGGCGACGGACTATGGAAAGCACAGGGCCGTGCCTTATGGCCGCGATTCGGTCAGAAGGGGTATGGAGATTATGTATGGCGGAGCATGGGTCTTGCTTATTTATTCGCAGTTATTTTGTTTGCCGTTCAATCGGTTATTTTCATTGCGCTCAGGCTGACGATCGGGACTTGGGATACGTCTGATGCTACCCAATCGCCTTACAATATGGGCATTCTATGGCTCATGCCCGTACTTGCTTGGGCTGCCGCTATTTCCGAGGAAGCCGTCTTCCGCTTCTTCGGCATCGGGTTATTCCGCAGATGGTTCAAAAATACATTTGCCGCAGCGCTGTTCCCTACTCTATTTTGGGCGCTAGGGCATGTAATGTATCCGTTCTACCCGTCCTCGACAAGATTGATCGAGCTGATGATTATCGGCCTTCTGTTCAGCTTTATTTTCGTCAGATACGGCTTCATTACGGCGATGTTCACCCATGCGATCTTTAACAGCGTAGCCGTTGGCATGTCCTTGCTCACGATCGGAACAGCGCCGAATGTCATCTCGGCTATCTTTTTCTCGGTGCTTCCCGTGATCATTGCGTTTGTTCTCAAATATTTTAGCCGCAAAAAAGAAAAGAAGCCGTCATTTACGACGACTCCTCCCCTAGAGCAGCTATAATTTGCGAAGCTAATTTATCCCCTATAGACAGAGGCCGAAAGTCTTCGACTGAGGCCTCTTTTATTTTCTTGATGGAGCCAAAATGCTTAAGCAGAAGTTTCCGGCGCTTCTCGCCAATGCCAGGGATCGAATCGAGCTTCGACTCCACCATCGACTTGGCCCGCTGCTCCCGGTGGAACGTAATCGCAAAGCGATGCACCTCGTCCTGAATGCGCTGCAGCAAATAAAATTCTTGGCTGTCGCGCGGCAACGGAACAATCTCCGCCGGATCGCCGGTCATCAGCTGAGCCGTCTTATGCTTCGCATCCTTCACGAGCCCGCATACGGGAATGAAAAGTCCAAGCTCATTCTCAAGCACATCAAGCGCCGCCGAAATTTGTCCCTTCCCGCCATCGACAACGATCAGATCCGGAGGCGTAATTTCCTCCTTGAGCACACGCTCGTAACGGCGCCTTATAACCTCTCGCATCGTTTCGTAATCATCCGGGCCCTTCACGGTCTTGACCTTGTATTTGCGGTATTCCTTGCGGTCTGGCTTGCCGTCCGTGAAGACGACCATCGCTGAGACGGGGTTCGTACCTTGAATGTTCGAGTTATCAAAAGCTTCGATTCTGCGAACTTCCTCCAAACCGAGCCAACCGGCTAACGACTCCGACGCTTTGACGCTGCGCTCCTCGTCCCGCTCGATGAGACGGAACTTCTCGTCCAGCATGACCTTCGCGTTGTCGGTCGCCATCGTCACGACCTCGCTCTTGCGTCCCCGCTGCGGCATCAGTACCTTAACCTTCAGCCAGCTGTGCAGGGAAGCAATAACATCATCCGCATGCGAGGAGATCTCGTCTGCAGCCGCAGACCCATCGGCTGCTTCGGCTTGCTCATACTCTGGGGGCAGCGGCAGTAAAATTTGTTTGGGGAGTGCAGGATTGTCGCTGTAGTACTGCGTCACAAACGTCATGAAATCATCGTAGGCTTCCCCGTAATAGGGGAAGGTCGTCCCATGCCGTTCGATAAGCTTGCCTTGGCGCATATAAAGAATTTGGACACACATCCAGCCCTTATCTACCGCAAAGCCAAAGATATCGCGGTCAAGCGCATCGGACATCGTAATTTTCTGTTTCTCCATGACGGCATCGATCGCAATCAGCTGATCCCTAAGCTCCTTGGCCCGCTCGAATTCCAGCTTCTCTGCCGCTTCTTCCATCTTGCGCTGCAGCTCTATTTTCACTACATCCTGACCGCCGTTTAGAAACCGCGAAATTTCTTGGATCATGCGGTCATACTCCGTTTGCTCCACATCGAATTCACAGGGCGCGATACATTGCCCGAGATGATAATACAAGCAGACCTTATCCGGCAGCGTCTTGCACTTCCGCAAAGGATAGAGACGGTCAAGCAGCTTCTTCGTCTGCTGTGCTGCGTAGGCATTCGGATAAGGACCGAAATACTTGCCTTTGTCTTTGATGATGCGCCTTGTGACCTCAAGCTTTGGGTGCTTCTCGTTCGTTATTTTGATGTATGGAAAAGTTTTGTCATCCTTTAATAGGACGTTATATCTTGGATGATATTGTTTAATTAGATTGCATTCCAAAATAAGTGCTTCCATATTGCTAGAGGTTACGATGAATTCAAAATCGCGAATTTCAGACACCAGCCGCTGCGTTTTCCCGTTGTGGCTGCCATTGAAATAAGAACGCACGCGGTTTTTGAGCACCTTCGCCTTACCGACATAGATAATGACGCCTTCGCTGTTTTTCATAAGGTAACAGCCCGATTGATCGGGGAGCAAAGCTAGTTTGTTCCGTATCGTCTCTTTGGCCTCCGCAAGCTCCTGCTCCGCCTGCAGCCGATCCGTATGTTGTTGATCCATGCTCTCGCCTCCGACTGCCTAATGATTCTGTACACATTTTAGCATAATTAGACCGTATTTTGTCTTACAATTGTCACCTCTATTTGCTTTACAACTGTTTGGCAGTTTGGGTATACTAATATAAGTTGAATAAACCGATACTACATAAAGACGACCGCTCAAGGTTGTGATTGAAGCAATCGGTCTTTTTCAAGGAGGACGTAAGCGATGGAAAACGTAAGAGACCCGCGCGAGCATTTTAACGAAGAGCCTCGCGATGACTTGATGGATGTCGTATTCGGCTTTGGCGGAATGCTCGGTTTTATGACCGTCATTTTCGCAATTGCCGTAATCGTAAAGTTCATCATCTCGTAAAAAAAAGGAGCAGAATACTGCTCCTTTTTTTATTTTCAGTCATTTTCCTTTTGTGCTTGCCGCATAACCGCATCCGCTTTTGGGAAACGAATCAGATAAGGATAGAGCAAAATAAGTCCGAGTATATAAAGAAGCAGCGCAAATAGTGCCGGCGAGAGATGCCAAAAATCAATATAGCCAATTGATAGATGCACGCTTAAGCCCGCATAGAAGCCCGGCGCGCCGGCGAGAAGCAGCGTCCACCATAACCAGCGCGAACCCTGCTGAATTCCCCATAATGCCGTTATCAGAATGGCAATCGCCGCGCAAAGCAGCGCTCCGCCAAATCCCGCTCTGTCATGGGCAATTAACGGAATCAATCTCGCATTCGATTCATTCAGCCCAATAGACGTCGTATCCAAATAAACAAGATCCGTCCGAACGAATACTTCTGAAATCCCCACTGCTGAAATCGTAAGCCCACCTATAGCAAGCGCGAAGCCTAGCGCCACAAAGCAAAGCTGTCCCCACATTGCCCTGCGCCATAGTCGGCCGTTCCGGACATTGACAGGCAAGCGGAAAACCCGGTCAGGATTGCTGCGCATCGCAAGCAGGAACATCGGAAATAGAATTGCGGCAGCCAAGGCGTGCAGCGGGTCGAAATAGCCGTAGCCCACAAAAAGAAAAAAGCTTGCAAATCCGACAATCCCTGAAGTGAGCAGCGCCGTCCTAGCCCAGTGCAGGCTGTGTCTTAATCCATGCCTGGCTAGCTGAAAATATAAAATCCCGATCGTAATCATCGTACCTGATAACGTGATTCGGTCATGGGACATGAAATGGAGCAGATTGTGATTGATTTGATGCAATTCCTCTAATGACATTCCAATAAAGGATAAATCATAGGGCAGCAGCACCGTGGTTGCTGCGATGATCCAGGATAATAACCCCCCGAGCATCATGCCGATGCCGAGCAGGCACATCCAGCCCCAATGCCTCCAGAAAGAAGCTGTCTCTTCTACCCGCTGATCCTTAACCTGCTCGAAGATAATCGCTTCGTTTATTCGCTTCGGCAGTCCTGGTCCCGCAAACACGAGGCCGCTATGAAGCATAATGGCGTTGGCGCCCGCTTGAAGCAAATCCAGTGCATCCTGCGGCTCATGAACGCCTCCGCCTGCCTTGATCACCCAATCAGGACCGCATGCCAAGCGCAGAAGCTTGATTTTGGATAAGCTATCGGCCTTTGCCGCTTTGCTTACTATGCATCCGAAGCTTGCTCCGGCCTCTACGCAAACGGATTCGCCAACGACGACCCCGCTCCAAAAACCGTTCTGCGCTGTTTCTATTAGCGCCAACAGCTGTTCATTCGGATAATTAGGAGGCGCATACAGGAACAAAGGCGCATGGACATAGTGCAGGCTTTGCAGCATGCTCGCGAAATTCCTCAATATTGCGCTAGCATCCTCCCAGCTTCTAGCACCATAAAGCACATCGATATAAAATCCGTCAGCACCTGCTGCGGAAAGCTGTTCCATCATGCTTACAAGCTCGATTGCCGACTGCTCACGCGATGCGAACGGCATTGGCGCAATGCGCACGAACTGGGGCAATTGATGTCCAGGATCGGCAATCCGCCGAGCGAATCGCTGAGCGCCGTCATTCTCATAATAGCCCGGGTATTGCAACCATTCCCTTACCGTATCTTTAATTATTGGCTCTTCGCAGCGGATCCCCTGAACCGTAACGGGTCCATGCTCTATAAAGCCAATCCCGAATTGCGCAAATGCTCTATGAGCAATTCCTTCCGGGTCTACGCCCCCGGAGAGTCCTATCGGTGCATCCAAAGAAATTGCTGCTAATTCCCGCTTTAGAAGCGGAGTCGGCTCCATATGGCCAAACGTCCGGACCACGAATGAACCGCCTGGCATTTTGCTTAGGCCACCGATGGCATGAAGCGTAATCGCTCTGCTTAAACGGCCAGGAAGCCTAAATAACAGAGGACGAAATATAGTTTGATAGCTCCAATCCGGCATGTTCATTCTCCCTGCAAGCTGCTTTTTTCTTTCTTCCATTGTAGAAAACAATAGGCTTAGTTACAATAAAAGCTTGATTTTCATAAAAAAACAAGGAGCAGTCCCAAAGATCATAGATCGATTGGGCCGGCTCCTTGCCTAGTTATCGATAAGGAGTGCCTTCTTAACGATCCGCTACTGAACGATACGGAGCGCCTCGCTTGAGGATTGGCTTTCTCGCTGCTTCGTTTGCTGCTGGGACTCGGACGGAACATGCTGCTTCTGAGAGGATCCGTCATAACGCGTTCTTTCCGTCCGGTCGATTTGTACGATTCTGCCGTCATGAACGGTAATTGTCACATGTCCATAACTTAGTCCGCTAACCTGATCCGCGATTCGCTCCAGCCATTGTTGATCTACTTCTAACGGTTTTGCCATTCGAAACCCCTCCATTTAAATTGACTTAGTCGGATTTAACAGCCAGTTTTTGCTGACCGGACTTCCATTCCACAATGTTTTTCACGATCAGCGTAATGACGGCAAGCATTACGAGCAATGATGCGACCGCAAAAGATGCGGAAAATTGATATTCGTTATACAAAATTTCGATATGCAGCGGCAGCGTATTCGTTTCTCCGCGAATATGACCGGATACGACGGACACTGCCCCAAACTCGCCCATGGCGCGGGCATTACATAAAATAACGCCGTATAGCAGTCCCCACTTAATGTTGGGGAGAGTAACCTTCCAAAAAATTTGCCATCCCTTAGCCCCAAGACTGGCTGCCGCTTCCTCCTCTTGCACCCCTTGCGCCTGCATAAGCGGAATAAGCTCGCGGGCTACAAAAGGTACCGTGACGAAAACGGTAGCAAGCACAATGCCAGGCACCGCGAATATGATTTGAATGCCCCGTTCATCCAGCCACGGTCCGAGAAAGCCTTGCGCGCCGAACAGCAGGACGTAGATCAAGCCGGAAATGACAGGAGATACGGCAAACGGCAAATCGATTAAAGTGATCAATATATTTTTGCCGCGGAATCGGAATTTGCTTATTGCCCAAGCTGCCGCAACCCCGAATATGGTGTTAATGGGTACGGCAATCAACGCTACAATGAGTGTAAGTCTAAGCGCTGACAAGGCATCCGGCTCCGTTATGGAATCGATATATACGCCAATGCCCTTCTTGAACGCTTCGACAAATACCGATGCAAGCGGCAGCAATACAATCAATCCGAGAAACAGCATGGCGATTCCAATAAGCAGCCACCGCACGGGACCCGATTCCGTTATATGCTGCGGGCGTTTCGAGGCTTCTTCATTGGTATGAACGGTAATTGCTCCAGCCATTTGTATATGCCCCCTTCTTAGTCTGACACAGTACGGCGATTCATCCGCCACTGCAGTAGATTAATGACTAACAGCATGAGGAAGGATACAACAAGCATGACAAGTGCAATTGCGGTAGCTCCAGCGTAATCATACTGCTCCAGCTTCGTCATGATAAGCAGCGGCGTAATTTCTGTCTTTAGCGGCATGTTCCCGGAAATAAAGACAACCGAGCCATACTCGCCGATGCCTCTTGCAAATGCGAGCGCGAACCCTGTTAAAAGCGCTGGCATAAGCTCCGGCAAAATGACCTTCCAAAACGTCCGCAGACGATAAGCTCCAAGCATGACGGCCGCTTCCTCCGTCTCCTTCTCCATATCCTGCAGCACCGGCTGCACGGTTCGTACGACAAAGGGAAGACCGATGAATATAAGTGCGATCGTAATTCCAATCGGCGTATAAGCAACCTTTACGCCAAGCGGTTCCAAGAGAGAGCCTACCCAGCCGTTAGGTGCATAGATAGCCGTTAACGCGATACCAGCAACAGCTGTCGGCAGCGCAAAGGGCAGATCCACCAAGCTGTCGATAAGCTTCTTTCCTGGGAAGCGGTAACGGACAAGCACCCAAGCAATTAATAATCCGAATACGGCATTAACAAGCCCGGCAAAAAAGGCGGTAAGGAAGCTGACGCGATAGGAAGCGACTACGCGAGCATTCGTAACCGTGCTCCAAAACTCCGACCAGCTGAGCTCTGACGTTTTGAAAAAAACGGCAGCCAGCGGTATTAATACGATTATGCTCAAGTAAAACAAGGTGAATCCTAACGATAAACCAAAACCCGGAAGTACGTTGCGGGACTTGGAACCTTTCATGTGAAGTCAGCTCCAATCATGTTTAAATCGTGCATTACGAGCCTGGCGTGTAGATTTTATCGAAAATGCCGCCGTCGGCGAAGTGCTTCGTTTGCGCTTCTTTCCAGCCGCCAAAGTCTTTATCGATAGTCAGCAGCTCTAGCTCTTTAAATTGATTTGCATACTTCGCAGCAACAGTTTCGGAAATCGGACGGTAGTAGTTTTTAGCAGCAATTTCTTGGCCTTCTTCGGTGTAAAGGTACTTCAAGTATGCTTCGGCTACTTCACGAGTTCCGCGGTCATCAACCACTATATCTACGACAGCAACGGGAGGCTCTGCCAAAATGCTCAAAGATGGATATACGATTTCAAATTTATCCGGACCAAGCTCATTAATGGATAGGAATGCTTCATTCTCCCAAGCGAGCAGCACATCGCCGATTCCGCGTTCTACGAAAGTCGTCGTTGATCCGCGTGCTCCGGAATCCAGTACAGGTACATGCTTGAACAGCTCACCGACGAACTCTTGTGCTTTTGCTTCGTCATTGCCGTTTTGCTTCAGAGCGTAGCCCCATGCGGCAAGGTAATTCCACCGAGCGCCGCCCGATGTTTTCGGGTTTGGCGTAATTACTTCAACTTTTTCCTTGATTAGATCATTCCAGTCTTTGATGCCTTTCGGATTTCCTTTGCGAACCAGGAATACGATTGTGGATGTATATGGCGAGCTATTGTGTTCGAATTTAGATTGCCAATCCTCATTGATTAAGCCAGGCTCTACGGCTGCATCGATATCGTAACCAAGCGCAAGCGTTACAACATCCGCTTTCAATCCGTCGATAACGGCGCGGGCTTGTTTACCGGAACCGCCGTGTGATTGTTTAATCGTTACCTCTTGGCCGGTTTCCGCTTTCCAATGCTTAGAGAATGCTTCGTTAAAATCCACATAAAGCTCGCGAGTAGGGTCATACGATACATTTAGCAGCTCAACTGGAGGTTTGGGCTCTTCTTTCGCCGGTTCTTCCGTTGCTGCAGTATTCGTTGCCGAAGACTCGTTAGTAGGTTTGTTGGATGCTTTGTTTTCTCCGTTGCTGCCGCCTTGACCGCAAGCAGCCAAAACCAGTACCAATGCCAATAAAATAACGACTGAACGAACATGAGTAATTTTCTTCATCTTTCCATACACCCCTTTTTTAATTTAACAGGCCTGCAGAAACACGTATAAGTTATGATCCGAAAAATGTGTTTCTCCCTGATAGGTGTTTACTCCGGTTCGTCCGGTCGGAAACCATTATTCCTACCTGTTTAGTTGGTTATGGGAGAATCTTACCAGTGCCCCCCTTACACTGTCAATACTTAATTTCAAAAAAAATGATAAGTCTTATAAGAATGATTTATAAGAAGGGCTAATTTACGCTTCATTTAACGAATAACTCCAAAGTAAATCGTATCTCCGCTTTATTTGGACGCGCTTTCATCCGTGATGGAATAAAGGCCGGCCGGTTCCTTCATTCACCCTAAAGCACTTGATGAAACATACTTGCGCATCATCATTTGGGATTCATCCACAAAAAATCCAAGCTGTTCGCTCGACTGAATGTCCAGCATATCCCGAAGTTCTTTAGGTAAAACAACACGGCCAAGATCGCAAAAAGATCCTCTCTGCACAATCCCAACGCTTTCTCCCGGCCATTCCAATCTACCTCTTTCTCGTTTAAACCCCGCAGCAATTTGAATATCCGGTGAATCCTGAAGGATTCCTTAATGTCGCAAACTGAGCAGCTTCCCAGTTTACCGCTTCCGGATCAGACACCCGATTTGTATCACTTTTAGAAAATCCAAATATTCAGAGAAAAATCAAGGCACAAACAATCAAAAACAAACTAAACTTCGACATTATTTTTTGATTTGTTTTTGTATAATTGAGAAAATCTGTGAATTTACATGGGGGAGCAGAATTAACTATGCACACGTTAAGTGACGAGGAATTGTTGAAAATATATTATTGCGCAGTGGATCTGAACCTTGAGATTGATTTTCTTGATATACTCCTTACAGAAATAAAAAGAAGGGAAGTTATGGAAGCAGGTGTAGTGTTGCCAAACGTATCCGAAAACGGGTTGTTCTGTCGTATGCCGCTAAATTTCAAAAAGACCTGATTTAGAAAATAGGTCTTGTCTCGTTTAATGTTGTTAATCAAGAACAAACGCGTACGGGTGATGTGCTGCAAGGCTTCGTATTGGATGATGTCTTTCATCTCATGAGGTAGTTGTCCAAATCGCAGATGGTCTGCAATCACCCAGGCATCGATGCGGTCGTTCTTGGGAAGAGCTTCGTAACCCTTCTTGTAACGAGACACTTTTCGTTCATTTAAATCCGTAAACCTGGGACTGAATATTAGGCTCATATCCCTGAAACTCGGTTTTCATATGATTATACCCACCAATCCCTCCGACATACGCGGGATGAATTTAATCAAAGATTAGACATCTGATCAAGTCTCTAAAATCCAAAATAAGATCCCATCTCGGCAAGCCAAGATGGGATTTCATGTATCGAGTCAGGATCTATCTCGCATTCGGAAATATTCTTGCCACCATCTCATTAAATTTCACCGTTCAATCCGCCATTATCGACATCTCCGAACGGACGATTAATCCGTTTATCCGCATTGTTGCGATCGCGAAAGATTTCCGGCCCCTGATCATTGTCCCGGGTATTCTGCTGTCTCACTTGATTATTATCAGTTAACGTACATCCTGTTGCAAATAACATATTGTAAAAACGGCGCGCCTCTGTGTCAAAATCGATGTAGATTCGCTCGACACCTTACGGTTTGTCTAGTGGAGATCGGAATTGCGGATGTGGTCTCCCTTTACAGTAATTTTGGTGTTACTGAAAAAAATAACTCATGATATAAAAAACATTTTCGGAATCGTTTTATGACCTTACAATCATAATTTTGATTTCTAAACAATCGAATATATTCTTCTTCATTACGAATATACTCCCCTTTGTCGTACCATTTCATAAACCTATTACATAACGGTTTTTTTTTGCATAAACATGGTTCCATAACGATAATGGTTCCGTTAGGCTTTAGAACTCTTTGAAATTCCTTCATGTAACTTGATATTTCGTCCGAAGAAACATGATGCAACACAGCGATAATAAATATGTAATCGAACGATTCATTATCAAATGGGAATTTCTTGCTTTCCAAAACCTGAAATGCATGGTGAGGATATAATCGCTTTGCATAATCAATTCGTTTGGCATCAGGGTCAATCCCAACATAATATAACGGATGGAACATGGAGCAATTCGCCCCAGTACCGGAGCCAAAATCTAGTACGGATTGACCATCAAATGTAAAACGGGAATTTACATGATCGTGAATATATTTTTTAGTAAACCATTTTGGACGGACAAACCAATGATAAAGCCTAGGCGAGAATGAAATATCAATGGGAATTCACCATCTTTCAGATTTAGTCACGAAAGATAATTTAACCTATAAGATTGCAAAAAATTCATGCAAGTAAAACCTGATTTTTACATAAAATTACCCTGAATGGGTGTGTTTATTTTCATCTTAAATGAATAAAGAGTGAAATTTTACTCGATGCTCTATCTTGAATAATTAATTATATATAAGAAAGAATAATTAGGATTGTGTTTTAATGAAGGGAGTAAACCTATGAAAATAAATGATAAAATTGCCATTTTGCTAGTGATAAGTTTAAGTTTGCTGATCATCGGTTGCAGGGCAGACTCCAGTCAACAGCTAAATCAACAAAGCGTCAAGTCCCATACCACTACAAATCAAAATGCCATACCTGTCATATTTATCTTGATTGATTCTTTAATGGACAAGCCTTTGCACGATGCGATTCAAGAAGGCCGTGCACCCGCAATGCAATTTCTTCTTAAAAACGGGCAATACTTCCCGCAGGTTGTGAGTTCGTTTCCTACGATGTCCGTGACGGTCGATAGCACATTATTAACGGGGACGTATGCAGACCGACATCATGTGCCCGGACTTGTTTGGTACAGCGGTAAAGAGAAACGCATGATTTTCTACGGAAATGGTGCCAAAGAAGCATTGAAGATAGATCAACTGCAAGTATTTATGGATGCTATTTATCAGTTAAACCAAGTTCAATTGAACAAAAAAACGAAAACGATTCATGAAGAGCTGGCTGACAAAGGAAAAGAATCCGCGTCAATCAATGCTATTGTTTTTAGAGGAAAAACGGAACATGCTTTAAAAGTGCCTCGCTTCTTAACGTACAGCAAACGTTTTCCAGAACAATTGAAAATAACTGGACCTAAATGGTTTTCCTATGCAGCTCTTGCACAACTGAATCCGAAGAATAGCTGGAATACTTTTTTGTGGAAAAAATACGGGATGAACGACGAGTTTTCCGCACAAGACACTGCTTTTCTGATTAATAAAAAAATACTTCCAAACGTAACCATCACATACTTTCCGGAGAATGATAACTCGGTGCATAGAAAGGGCACGTCTCAGTTGGATGGAATTGAAAAAGCGGATCAAGCGTTGCAAGTCGTGCTTAACGCATACGGTTCGTGGGAGCAGGCTGTAAAAAATGCTATATGGATCGTCATGGGTGACAGTGCGCAAAGCGCTGTTTATGATGATCGGCAGGCAGCAACTGTTGAGATAAAGCCGCTTTTGAACCGTTATCGCATAGCAAAATTAAATCAACCTGTAAGATCCGAAGACCAAATTGTGATTTCCACTAATGAACGGATGGCTTATATCTATGCGATTGATGCTAACGTGGAGTTATCCGACGTCGTGAAACTTTTACAAAATGAGGACAAGCTCGACATCATCGCAATGAAAGACGATGAAAATGTTCGTGTTTCAGCGGGGAAAAACGGTAACATGTTTTCTTATCGTCCCGGTGGAAACTACACCGATGAATATGGGCAATCTTGGACATTATCGGGCGAACCGGACCTAGTGGATATTACGATAAATAACAACCGGATCAAGTATGGAATGTATCCTGACGTTTTGGCGAGGTTATACGGGGCAATGCATTCTCATGAAGGAAGATACGTTGTCATCACGGTCCAACCCGGATATGAACTCGTCGGTGAAAGTTCCCCTACCCACATCGGAGGGGGGGCTCATGGTTCGCTGCATGAAAAAGATTCCCTTGTCCCATTAATTATTTCTGGAACGAATACACGGCCAAAAACACTGCGAATCGTTGATATCAAAGACTGGATTCTGCAATTGGTGAACGGATAAATTTTTTACGCGTTCTGCTGGCTCTACCCCATGCCAATAAAGTCAAGAAAACAGGTCACCCCCAAAACGATAAAATGATCTTCTTTGTTACAAGAAGGTCTAAAATTTCGTTCTGGGGGTGCTGCAAAATTTTAACTTGATAGCTATGTGGCGGTACCCCTACTACTACGGCCCAGACCGACGTTGCGGCTGCCTGCGGGATTTCTTTCAGCTCTGCTGGCGGAAGACCCGCTTCGGCGCGAGCTTTGCCAACAGTCTCGAAAAGACACTGCAAGTCTTCCTGCTAGAGATGGCGCGGGAGATCAGTGAAACTATTTCCGGGCATCTCAGCAGCCAACCTGGACGAGCTGACTACCTGCGGGTCGTGATGGGGGGGGCTTCAGGGACGGACTCACGTCAAGATGATCCGTCGCGCCCTGGCGAGATTGGCGATCAGCTCAGCACGAGTCTGGTGCGCGTGCGCAGCCCAAGCTGGCTGGCCGGGACCGCTGCGCCATGACTCGCTCAGCGGACTGTTGTCGACAGTATCGAAACCGAACTGGTCGTACAGCCGCGTCACGAGTTCCGTGGCCTCAGGAAAGTTGCTCGAGACCGACAAGGCATGACGGTCGGGGGCGCCAGCTGGTCTGCTCGAAATGAAGAGGCGGGACGCTTGGATGTGGGTGAAGGCCTTCGCCACCTTCGAGGCAGGAAGGTGCTTCTGCCGGAGCTCATGAACTGTCTTCTCACCAGAGTCGATCACGGGGAAATGTCCATCGCGCCAAGGCATGTAGTTGTTCGTGTCGAGCACGATCTTGCCCGCGAGCTGCTCCACAGGCATGTCGTTAACCAGCTTGAGGGGGACGGCCACGACGACGAAGTCACCAGCCTCGGCAGCGCCGGCCGCAGTCGCGGCGCGCGCTGACGGGCCGAGCTCGTCAATGAGGTCCTTCAACGTCTCGGGTCCTCGTGAATTGGCAATGACGACCTCATACCCGTTCGCGATCGCCGCACGCGCGATCTGGCTGCCGACCTCGCCCGCGCCAATGATGCCGACTACTGTCATGAGAACGTACCTTTCGCGCCTACCATTTCCTCGCTTATCGCCCAAAGCCGCTCGGCTTTGTTAGCGTCGAGCGCATACGACCTTACGCCGTCGGCAAACGGGTTAGGCGTGTCATCAATCGGCGCGACCGCACAATCTTCGAGATAGCGTCCGCCGATTTCTTCTTTGTCAGCCACGACTGCGGCCCAGACCGACGTTGCGGCTGCCTGCGCGATTTCTTTGAACTCCGCTGGCGGAAGACCTGCTTCGGCGCGAGCTTTGCCAACGGTCTCGAAAAGACCCTGCAAGTCTTCCTGCGAGAAATGGCGCGGGAGATCGGTAAGACTATTCCCGGGCATCACCGAGGCAGCTCGAATGCCACGATTGCGATACCGCTTATCTAATTCCACTGCGAAGAGAGTAGTGGCCGTTTTCGATCGGCCATAGGCGACAAATGGGTCATATGCCTGTTGCTCGAAATTCGGATCGTCCAGGTCAACATCGGCGGCGCGATGAGCTTGGGACGATAGCACCACCAAGCGCCCGTTATCGACGAGCAGCGGCTCGATCCGATTAATCAAAGCGAAATGACCAAGATAATTCGTCCCGAACTGGACTTCGAAGCCGTCGGCCGTCCGACCAAACGGGGTTGCCATGATGCCAGCGTTGGCGATGATGGCATCGAACCGCTGACCGTCGGCAAACAGCTTATCCGCGCATGCGCGAACGCTTTGCAAGGATGCGAGATCGAGCTCGATCAACTCTAGGTTGCCGCCTCCTCGCGCCGCGGTGTCAAGGACCGATGCAGTGGACGCCTCGGCTTTTGCTAGATCCCTGACCGTGCCGACGACGCTGGCGCCGTGAGAGACCAGTGAGCGGGTGGTTTCGAGGCCAATGCCCGATGATACACCCGTAATGAGAAGACGCATTCCTTTGAGATCAATGCCGGAAAGCACCTGATCGGCAGTTGACTTTGCACTGAATTTTCTAGTCATATATTTTCTCCTTTAAATGCGTATTTTTTAATTTAGAAGCTTTGCTCTTTATCGGCCAGGTCTTTGACATACCGCTGCTGAGCGCTTCTCTGCATCAGATTTGCAGGTTCAAAGATCACAATAAAACCCTTTGTCGGTTGACTGCGATCACAACTAGCGCACGTCAGAATGCTTGGCAGGTGCCCATGCATTGGCACCTGCTCCGGACAGGCTTAGATTCCGATACCGCCGGCTATATTGAGGGTCTCACCGGTGATGTAACCCCCATGTGGTCCGGCGAGGAAGCAGACGGCTTCTGCCACCTCTTCAAGGGTTGCAAAGCGACGGATCGGATGCATGTCCAGGATGGTTTCAAGGGGTGGAAGATGATCGGCCACATCCTTGTTCATGTCCGTGGGCATGACGCCCGGCTGCACGACATTCACAGTGATATTGCGGGGGCCGAGGTCGCGCGCGATGCCCCTCGCATATCCGGCGAGCGCCGCCTTCGTTCCGGCGTAGTCGGCGACTCCTCTAAAGGGCACGTAATCACCGAGCCGAGAGCCGATAAAAATAATGCGACCTCCGTCCGCTAGTTTGGGCGCCGCTGCGCGAGTATTGGCGATCGAGCCCATGACATTGACTTGCCACTGACGATTGTAATTTGCTTCGTCGAAGCCGGGATCATCTACCATTTGGCCCTGGATCGCGATGCCGGCGTTGTTCACGAGGATGTCGAGCTTGCCGAATTCGGCAATCACCGAGTTAATTAGGGGCTTGGCGGAAGAAAGGTCCGCTTGGTCGCTTTTGATTGCCAATGCACGAATACCCTTGGCCTTCAGCTTCTCCACAACAGCCTCCGCCTTTTCGGACGAGGCCGCGTAGCTGATCGCAACATCTGCTCCGTGATCGGCAAACGTTTCAGCCATAGCGGCGCCAAGGCCGCGTGAGCCGCCCGTAATGAGGACGACCTTACCCTTTAATGATTTCTGCATGAAAAGAACCTCCTCTAATGATTTCTGTATGAAATGAACCGCTTTGTACGTCACTGGACGCTATCGCCCCGGGGATTGGCGAAATAACATAACGATCGTTACGTTAAATTATATTATACAATTTGGCGCGCACTGTCAATATCATAACGATTATTACGTTAATTTGTGTTTTATATTATGGCGCCACTGTCAATCGGTCAATTGCAGGGATGCCAGATTGCATCAAGTTAAGATGATGCGTCGTGCTTTGGCAAGATTGGCCATCAGCTCGGGGTGGGTCTAGCGCCTGATATATGACACAAGATCCAGACGTCTGACTATTTCACCGATCGTGCGCTGCCGCAGGTCCTTGACGGATAGACTGGCTGCGTTCTGTAACGTGTGTTATGATAACGTACAGTATGAAAATTGGGCATAAAACTTTTTTATATCGACCGTTATAAAAAAAGGGAGAGGTGATCTGACTGATGGGGCGTAACCGCGAATTCGATGTGGATCAGGCACTTGACGCGGCGCTTTGCGTGTTTTGGCGTAAAGGCTACGAGGGCGTGTCGTACACCGACCTGACGCAGGCCACGGGTGTCGAACGACCCGCGCTCTACTCGGCGTTTGGCAACAAGGAAGCGTTGTTCCGCCGAGTTCTGACGCTCTATTACGAGCACTACCTGGATTTCATCCCGGCGGCGCTGAAGCTGCCGACCTCGCGGGAGGTGGCCGCGCACATCCTCCGCAGCGCGGCCGAATTGAATACTCGTTACCCGGATCGCAAGGGGTGTCTCGGTGTCCACGGCGCCTTGGCTGGCTCGGACGATGCCGAACCTATTCGACGTGCCCTGATCGATGCGCGTGCGGACGGAGAGGCATCGCTGCGTGATCGCTTCGAACGGGCAAAGCAGGAGGGAGATCTGCCGGAGACCACTAACTGTGCTGCGCTAGCTGCATTCGTGCTGGCGGTGCTCCACGGTATGGCTGTTCAAGCCAAGGCCGGCTTCAGTCGCGACATGCTAGAGGCTGTTGCTGAGCAAGCGCTCTCCACCTGGCCTACCGGCAGTTCCACACTCTCCGGAAAGTCATCCTAATCCTTAGTTCAGAAGAATATGAAACAACAAACCGGCAGCAGATCAGAGATCCGCTGCCGGTTTGTTGTTGAAGTAAAGGGCAGGATAGTTACAGTATTTGGTGAATTATTGTTACTTGGGGTACCGCCACATCGCCATCAAGCTAAGGTGAATTTGTATCATCATAACGAAAAAAACGCTATTCTTTTTGTAGAAATATACAGGAAGGATGGCGTTTTCTATGAGTTTTTCTGTTTCAGACGAAATGAATCTCTTTTCTCAAGAACTTCAAAACTACTTATCTCCATCTTCTCTACAACAATTGTGTAGCCGTCTCGAAGCATCTACAGGTGTCCTCATGAGCCCCGAAGGGCTTAATCAACGATTTAATGGTTCAGCCGTACAGTTTCTTCAACAAGTTCTAGCTAATCTTCTAACTCAAAGAATTCATTCAACACAAGAAATACTTCATCCATACTCCACGACTTTTAAACGTATTCGTATCCTAGATTCTACAACATTTCAACTTCCAGATAAGTTTGCTTCACATTATCAAGGTTCTGGCGGAAGTAGCCATACCGCAGGTGTTAAAATCCAACTTGAATATGACTTATTGAGTGGGAAGTTCCTCCACGTTTATGTAGGAGAAGGGAGAGAAAATGATAAAACCTTCGGTTCCACAAGTCTACTAACCATTCAACCGAAAGACTTATACATAAGGGATTTAGGGTATTTCGACTTACACGACTTACAGAAAATGAATGATGAAGGTGCTTACTATGTCTCACGTTTGAAGTTGAATTCTCGTATATATCGTAAGAATGATGAACCAGAGTTTTTAATTTCAGAAGCATACATTGGGCTTTATCAAAAACTACCCGCCCGAGTGATTATTCATCGACTAACTGAGGTACAAACAGAGAAAAGATTGAAAGAACAAGCAAAAAAAGAAAAGAAGAAGGGCATTACCTATAAAGACCGAAGCAAACGATTAAGTGGAATGAACGTATATATTACAAATCTTTCTTTAGAAGACGTTCCAACGGAACATATTCATGAACTGTATTCGTTACGATGGCAGATTGAAATTCTATTTAAGACATGCCCATTTTTAGTGTTACCTTAGCAAATTAAAGAGAACACACTTTTATATTATCTCTTGCACGCTTAGCTTGATGGGCATGTGGCTCTACCCCTAAAACATAAAAAAGCTTTGGTTAGCGTAATCCTTTTGCAGGATTACGCTAACCAAAGCTTTGCTCCATTATTTCCGTCCGCGCTTATTCTCCCCGGTTACCATAACGACCTCAACATAAGGCCTTATGCGGTCCATCAGACGTTGTCCCTTGTGCAGCTCGTCGCCATCCTTACTCGTGAAGCTGAAATGCTTCTCCAGCGCCTCCAGCTCGTAATTCGAGGTGTAGAACGTTGGCTTGCGCTGCATCCGGTAATTCAAGATCGCGCCAAGCACATGATCGCGGACCCAAGGGTTCAAATTCTCGGCACCCATATCGTCAAAAATAAGCAAATCGGTCTCTTTCATCATTTCGACCGTTTCCTTCAGCTTGCCGGGCTCATGCATCAGCGACTTCAGATCTTCTACAAAATCAGGCATATAGACGATTACGCCGGAATAACCGGCCTTTGCCAGCTCATGCAGCAGGTAACACATAAGAAATGTCTTGCCTGTTCCGAAACGGCCTGCCAAATACAAGCCTTCCTCCTGCAGCCCGTGTTCTTTCGTACGGTCGATATAGCGAAGCACCTGTCCGACGGCCTTTGCGCGCTCCATATCATTCGTCAAAATCTCATCGGATGAATAACCCCGCTGCAGCGCCTTCTCATCGATATAGAAGCTCCGGACGCGGCTGCGAATTTGATCCTCCGTTTGACGCGCATTAAATTTCTTGCATGCAACCTTGCGGTCGTAAAGCTGAGTTAGTCCATTAATCGTATCCGAGCTAAGCAAGGTATAATGGCCCTCGAAATCATTCGGGCATTTATCCAGCCCCGGACAGTTGCTGCAGTTCCGATATTCTGTCACGTATTGATAAACCCGATTCAAATTAAGCCGGATCGTCCGCTCATCCAAATCCGGATATTTCACCCGCAGCTTCTCGACAAGCGGTTCTGCGAGCAGCTCAGTCAGCTTGTGCTCCGCTTGCTCCGTAAGCGCCTGACCTGTGGGCCATGCCTTTAGCAATTCGCCCATTGACTCCATCATCTGCTCACCCCGCTTCTATGATTTGCCGTCTAATTTACGTGCGAGCTTACGCAGCTCCTCAAGCTCGTCAGCCGATACCGAAGACGCTGTTTGACCTTCCTGGACAATCGGAATTGAAGGCTTACGCGATGTTCCTCTACTGTTGCCTCCGCTGCGTGCGCCGCCTTTGGAGCCGTTATAGCCGCCTCCGGCATAGCTGGCTGCCGCTTCCTTGCGTCGTTCCTTGTCCTGCTCCACCTGAGCTTGCTCCCGCACGTAAATAACGGCCTTCTCGAACGTGTCAATTTGTTTCACGAGCATATTCGAGGCTACCGCGTCCAAAAACGTCTTCGTTACTCTTTGAGCATCATTTGCTCCAATAACATAATGAATTAGTACATTTATAACCGGTCCTGCTAATTTATAATTAAGATCCATTCGTTCAAATACACGTTCTATCCAATCCGGCACTGCACCGGGAAAAAAGCGCTGCAGAAAGCGAGTATGCGGTTCATTCCGCATAAGCATATTGTACTGCTGAACATCACACCGGCCAAGCAGCTGGTTCGGAACCTGCAAATAATGCTGTTCCTGTACCTCGTATTCCTCCGTCAGCTCATCGGAATCAACCGGCTCTTCATTTGATACCACTTGCGTCCGCGAAAGCGTGCGCTGCCGCTCGCCTTCCCGCTTTTTGTCCTGTCTGTAGAACTGGTTGGCCCGCAGTTGGAGCTCATCAATGTTCAGCTCGCCGTTTTCTCCGAAAATACCGTCCTCATCAAGCAGCCGGCATATATCTACTACCGCCAAGTTGTATTTGTATGCTACATAATTGACCTGCGAGAGCTGCTCTTCATCATTTCGCAGACGCTCCACAAAGCGGCGATTCGCCGAATTCCGCGGAAAGCGCAAAATGATTTCACCATACGGAATCCCTGCCGTTGCTTGCGCCGATCTCGCGGCAGCTTGCCTGGAAGGCGCAACTTCCGTCAATGCTTGTTCAAGCTCGTTGTCTACCGATTGCATATTCAGCTTAAACAGCTCGTAGAAAGGCACCGATATGTTTTCTTTCGTTAATTGTGCGCCTGCCAGCTCATCCGGCTCATTAGCCCCGAATGATTCACGGAGCGAAATGACCGCATATTTGCCAACCTTATCCCGAAGTAGCATCGTCAAATGCATATTGCGGAAAAACTCTGCCGGCGACATCGGCTGCGAAAGCTCGTATTCATAAATAACATCTGCATTATCGGGTACGCCTAGTCGTGAGGTTTGCAGCAAGCCTACTGCTTCAAGCTTGGAAGCCTGTTCAATCAAATGCTTGCGTCCCCGCTCGTTCATCTCCAGACCTAAGCCCAGAAACAGCTTGCGCTGCGGCTCTATAGAAGAATAACCGGAAGTCCCCTCTGCGATTCCGTGATAAAGCTGCTGGTAAAATGCGACGGCAAAAGCGCCAATCATCGGCTGATAGATTAGCGACAGCATTTTATAGTCCAAGCTGCTTAGCGAAAAATCACGAAATATGTAATACCGATGATGTTCCGTGTATTGCAATATATTATTGATGCGCACTGCATCAGCTCCATCCCTTACTTTCATTCTATCATTTTAACATAAAAACCGATGTTCAGGACGAGTCGAAAAATAGAAAAATCCCCCGAATGAGGGATTTTCAGATTAGAACATTTTGTAGCCGCCCTTGCGAAGCGCTTGAATCGCCCAGCCGCTTACGTAAGCGCCGATCAGCGCTCCGATAACCGGTATGTAATCGATGACCGTATAATGAGCGAAGTTCTCGATCGTGGCGGTTGCGGATTTATCCCATGGCGCCCAAATACCCAGTACTATTAAAGCGATAACAAATAAATATATCGGAAACCACGTTGTTTTTAACAACATATTCAGAATAAAGCCGATACCGAACATCATGACTAAAAACAGCACTGTTGCAATAATTAACTGAAGCATCCAGACTTCCCCTTTCAGACTCTCGTTTATTAGTTTAATTAATGGTCCAGTGGAAGTCAATTACGTTAGGAGAAATGTCACAAGACCGCCATTTGCTCCGCCTGCCTAGATTAAGATACAATGATGGCAGCATCATTATGGAGCTTGAAGGGAGCATTTATACGATGAGTGAAGCAGCACAAACATTAGAAGGCTGGTACGCGCTGCATGATTTCCGCAGCGTCGATTGGACAGCCTGGCGCTTAGCCGATGAAAGCGAACGCAGCCGCGCGCTGGACGAGCTGCAATCGTTTTTGCAGCAATGGACTTCAGTAGAGGAAAATAAACAAGGCAGCACTGCCGTGTATTCGATTGTTGGTCAAAAGGCAGACTTTATGTTCATGCATTTGCGCGAAACACTAGAGGATCTAAACGCAATCGAGACCGAGTTCAACAAAACGACCTTCGCTAGCTTTACCTATCCGGTGCATTCATATGTAAGCATCGTGGAGCTTAGCAACTATATGGCGCAGCCAGGATCGGATCCGATGCAAAATCCGGATATTATTGCGAGACTAAAGCCGACATTGCCGAAAGCAAACCACATCTGCTTCTATCCGATGAACAAACGCCGCGACGGGCAAGACAACTGGTATATGCTCAGCATGGACGAGCGCAAGACAATGATGCGCAGCCATGGCATGATCGGCCGTTCCTATGCAGGCAAAGTCAAACAAATTATTACCGGTTCTGTCGGCTTTGACAATTGGGAATGGGGCGTTACGCTGTTCGCAGACGATGCTTTGCAATTCAAAAAGCTGATTTACGAAATGCGATTTGACGAAGTGAGCGCTCGCTTCGCGGACTTCGGTGATTTCTATGTCGGTAATTTCTTAAACGGCGAGAAGTTCGCGGCAATGCTCGCTATATAGGTTTATAGCCTAACGGCATAAATAAGACAGTCCGAGCCTATGGATAAAGGCAGCTCGGACTGTCTTTTTCTTATTCGAGATCGTCGACGTTTATAGCAATGAAATTAAGCGCGCTTCGATAATTATGCCGAGTGATCTCCATTGCCAGCTGCCGGTTCGGAAACCCGCGATGCAGCAGCTTTAAGCCGCCGGCTGTACAGGAGAGATGATGATACATTTTGTAAAACAACATACGGTTCCGATCCAGCCGGTCATTGCCCAAATAAGAGTAAGCAGCTCCAAATCGAAACGTCAAAAAGCTGTGCTCATATTCGGAATCGTAATAGCGGCTTCCCTCAATATCAATTAAATAGGACTCCAGCTTGTCATTCACCATGACGTGATCCGGGCCAAGCTCCCCGTGAATAAAGCTGTATCGCTCTCTGGTCTCGATTTTGGATTCCAGCTCCTGCATTTTTTCCAGCAGCTTCATCTGATTTTCCTTGAATGCCGCTATATATTCCGAAGCATAGGCCAGCTGCTGCTCCGCTTGTTCCAATTCCTGCAAATGGCATTTGCCGGTACGAACAAAGTCATCGTTTATCTTTCCGTGATAATCCCTCTCTAAGCTGTGCATCCGTGCAAGCATCGACCCCAGCTGCCCGAACACTTTCTCCTTAGGTTCCTCGTCGGCATTCAAAAAGCTCGCTGCATCCGGACCGTCGATATATTCGACAAAAGCAAAGTCAAAGGGATATCGCGCTCTTTCCTTGTTTATATAATAAATGCCAGGCGTCCGTATGCCCTGCTTGCTTAAAAAAGCTTGATTCCCTTCGAATAGCCCGCATCCATCGGTACGCTCGTTCTCTGACAGCCTTTCGATTTCCTCTTGAAAATAATTCATCGCCAGCTCCCAGATATACAGCATGAATATAAAACCATTCGTGCACTTCACTTTATAGACGGTTTTTTGAGCGCCTCCATGCCTGTTTGTAACCTGCTTGACCATATAGCCGGCACCAAAAGTTTCCTTCGCAAGCTGCTGTAAATCTTCAATTGCCACTAAACAATCATCCATAGCTGCAACACTCCAATTCCTTTTTTTTGCTGCCGGCTGCTTTACTATAAATAAAATTTCGCCAAAAGAATAGACTGTTTCTTTCCCGCCTGTTATGATGTTGAATAAGGTCTTTGTAAAAATAGCGATACCTTTTCAAGCGTCTAGAGCATCTTCTAGATGCTTTTTTTTATGCCATTTGGCCGAAAAAAAAGCTTTCGCCGTTGATCAGCATGAATGCTGCATCAAGAGCGAAAGCCTTTAAGTTTAATTATCGTCTTCGTCCTCATCCTCTTCCAAGCCCAGACGCTTTGCTTCCAGGTATTCTTGGGTTGCGCGGTCGCGTTCGCGGCCTTTATCCTTCAACCGCTCGATTGCCGGCTGAATCAGCAGGTCAACTTCCTTTTGCACCGTATAGGCCAAGTCGTAGCGCGTCTGCGATTCTAAGAAGGAACCGACCTCCATCAATGCGTTGTAACGATCCAGCTCATCTCTTGTAAGCAAACCGCGAACTTGTACGCTGCAATGCCGCATTATAGGAATTTCCCCTTACGAAGCACAAGTGAAATACCGCCGATTATGAATAGGTAACGCAGGTCGATTGCTTTTTTCAACCAAGCGGCTACGCGCCCTTTATATTTTTTGCCGAAGGCAATACCGATTGCCTCGCCTTTTCCAAGCGAAGCCACCGTACCTTTGTTGCTGAATGTGAAGCCTTTAGGCGGCTGATTGCGAATCGAAGCAACAAGGTTATGCGCGCAAACGACGCCCTGCTGCATCGCAATTTGAGCAGTAGGCGGGTAAGGACGGCCTTCCGGGTTAAACATCAGCGAGTTGTCGCCTACGATATAGATGTTTTCATTGCCGGGCGAACGAAGGAATTCATCAACCTTCACACGTCCGCGCATCGTCTCAAAGCCAGCTTCTTCGATAAGTCGGTTACCCCGGATACCGCCGGTCCAAATAACGGTTGCGGATTTAATTTCTTCGCCTTCACCGACAATAACGCCCTCTGGCGAGCATTCTTTGATCGCTGTGCCGATACGGAACGTTACGCCTTTTTTAGTTAATACGTCCATCCCGTATTCTACAAGCTCAGGGTCAAAACCAGGCAGAGCCGTTGGAGCCGCTTCGATATTGTAAATCTTCACGAGCGCCGGATCTACGTCGAACTGTTTGCAAAGCTCAGGGATACGGTCGGAGAGCTCACCGACGAACTCGATGCCTGTAAAGCCCGCTCCGCCAACGACAAACGTCAAATAATCCGTACGATGCGGTTCGCGCTTGAAACGAGCAAATTGATACTCGATATGTTCGCGAATTAAACGAACGGAATTGATGCTGCGAATATTCATGGCATGCTCGCCTAGACCCGGGATACCGAACGTTTCCGGCTCGCCGCCAAGGCCGATTACCAAATAGTCGTAAGACAAAGTACCATCTTCGAGAATGACTTTTTTGTCTTGCGGTCGAATTTGTACAACGGTTGATTTCACGAAATCGATTTTAAATTCATCGATCAATTTTGAAATGCTGACACGCGCATTTTCCGGATTGTCTGTGCCTGCTGCCGGCATATGAAGATGTGTCGTAATATAATGATAGTCATGTTTATTAACTAATGTTACGTCAGCTTCATTGTAATTTAATTCTTTTTGCAGACGAAGCGCGGTCAAAATACCGCCGTACCCTGCGCCAAGAATGACGATTTTAGGTATGTTGCTCATCGATTAATCCCATCCATTCCTCTTATCTTTGTATTTATACATTGTGAAAAATTACACATGCTAAACCGAATATCTATAATTATAAGTTCAGTGTGTTCTAATTAAAGCCATTTTATCAATGAATCGGAAGCTGCTGCGCGACAACTTTCGCTGCTTGTTGCAAGCAGTCCCGTGCTTAACATACATCAGAAATTTTACATAGTTTTCAGTAAAAGTTCAAGGGCAAAATATACGAAATTGTTTAGAACTCTATACAAATTAAATATTTCCTTCTTCTTCCGCGAAGGATTATAATGGTATTCGTAAAGCTTATAATGCGGAGGTGGCTACATTGTCTAACCCTGAAACAGCAGTAAACCCAGTCGATATCTTAATTATCGGAGGAGGACCTGCGGGACTGTTCGCTGCTTTTTACGGCGGTATGCGCCAAGCTTCAGTAAAGCTAATTGAGAGCATGCCACAGCTAGGCGGTCAGCTTGCAGCTCTTTATCCTGAAAAATATATTTACGACGTTGCTGGATTTCCAAAAATTACTGCCCAGGAACTGGTCGACCGTCTGATAGAACAGCTTTCTCATTTTAAACAAGAGATCTGTTTGGAGGAGAAAGTCACTAACGTTATTAAGCGTGACGAACGCCTCTTTGAGATTATAACAGACAAGGGCGTTCATTATGCCAAAGCCGTCATTATTACAGCGGGTGTAGGCGCATTCGAGCCTCGCAGGCTTGAAATCGCTAATGCCGCAAAATTCGAGAAAAAAAACCTTCATTACTTCGTAGGTGATTTGCAGCGGTTTAAAGGGCAAAAGGTGCTGATAAGCGGTGGAGGCGACTCGGCTGTGGATTGGTCGCTTATGCTGGAGCCGATTGCTGAGAGCGTGACGCTCATTCATCGCCGAGATAAATTTCGCGCACATGAGCATAGCGTGGAGAATCTCATGAAATCCAAGGTAAACGTGCTTACGCCAAAAGAAATTACCATGCTCCATGGCGAGGACAGCATTTCAAAAGTGACGTTAACCGACGTCAAAACGTTAGAGACAACCCAGCATGACGTGGATGCCGTTATCGTTAATTTTGGTTTCATCTCTTCACTCGGACCGATAGCGGATTGGGGGATTCAAATACAAGGCGGCTCTATTCTTGTGGATACCCGGATGGAGACGAATATACCGGGCATCTTCGCCGCAGGCGACATTACGACTTATCCCGGCAAGCTCAAGCTGATCGCCGTAGGCTTCGGCGAGGCGCCGACCGCTATAAACAATGCGAAGGTATACGTCGATCCAAGCGCTAAGCTATCCCCTGGGCATAGCAGCAATATGAAGCTTTAATGCGTTTATGTTTCATTGCTTTTTTTAAAAAATAAACATAAGGGTATCCTAACCTTGGATGAGTTCAATCATGCACCTATCGCATTCATATGCACGGTGTGCCAAGGAGGATACCCTTATGTTTTGTCCGGTTTGTAACGGGATTCAATCTCTGCATGTACGCTGCTCCTCTTGTGATAGCGCAATTGTCGATTGCGGTCGTTCAGCTGATTTGACAGGTCCATATGCACCTTACGCACAAATCGAGGACGAACCGCTGTTAAGTCATGCTCCTGTGCCAGAAACTTTATCCTGCATGCATCTTGTATATTGCCAGACTTGCAAGCTAACAACCGAGGTATCGGTTATGGAATGGTAATCATGTTGTAAGGCTAAGAGCAGCAACAGGGTTAAGCTGTAATTTTGACGGCTTCCGGATTAAGGCGCCTGCGTTTCATTTCAATCGCTAACATTCGAATGAATTCTGGCTCCAATTCAAATTGGATAGCTGCATAATAGGTGTCTACTAACATTTCATCAGACAGTAGCTCCAACACTACACACCCTTTCTTCCATACTTTGGTTATTACTTTTTTATAGTAGCATGGCACTATTAGAAGGACAACAGCACTACTTATACACAAGATGTTGTGTATACGTTGTGTACAGCGTGTGCATATACATCTATCGATGAGCAAAATCAAGGTGGATAATGTGGATATAGTTATCCACAGGACAATTTTTCCTTTTTTCGATAAAAAACTTTAATCGGAATCTATAAGTCTATTAATGGAATATATTGCCCCTCTATTGCATAGGAGGGGATTCGAACCAAAAAAATAGGGTGCCGCGGAAGTCGGTTTGACCTCCGCGGCACCCTATTGGGGTAAGCCGCCTCATGCGTTCTAAGCCATTTTAAGAAATTTTATTGCGGCCGCGTATTGACCTCGAAGATCCAAATATGGCCTTGTTTATCGATGCCGTAATCAAAGCCCAGCTGACCGATGCCTGGATATTTGGCTTCAAGCACGCTTGTCGACAGAACGGTAAGCTCACGCATTTTCTGCTTCTTCTCTGAAACCTGCGCTGGCGACAGGGATCTGCTAATGCCCTGGGCTCCTGATACCAGCTTGCCTCCACGGCATAAATTCGTTACGAACAGTCCCTTTTTGGCAATGCGCCCCACGATCGCCCGGTAAACCCAGCCATTCCCCGTCTTGACGTATTTCACCCGATAGTCGATTGGCCTTCCGTCTACCGTAGCCAGATTTATTCCTTTTTGGATCAGATAAGCCCGGCCTCTGCGTTTTTTATTAAGCGCGCCTATTAACGCTCCGAAACTAGCAAAACGTTTCGTCTGCGAATAATAAGTATAAGAATATCCGTCGCTAGTGTGAGCTACCTTAATGACTCCGTGCCCGCCGGCGCCAACCACTGGTTTCACGACAACCATCTGATGCGTATCGAGCATGGCTTTGAGATTATTCGCCGTAAATCTCCTTGTCGGAGGAATATGCGGCGCAATGCTCGAGTGGGAAAGTAAAGTCGCTGTCTTTACCCATTTGCTGGCAAGCTGCCTGCCTGAATGTACACCCATTTCATTCTATCCCCTTTCCTATTGCTTCATCCATAGCATATGACAGAGTACTATCTGTCTCTTGGATGAATGTCATAGGTTAAGAGCCTTTATTGCTAAGTCTAGCAAATCGTGCTAGCCATTTCCCAAAATCTTGTTTCGTTTAACGATCACAGTCACTCAGGCTTCACGACCATCAAGAACAATACGATGATTGGAATAACCGTATTTACCGTCCCCCAAACATTCCATCGCTTTGAATGTTGAAAATAAGCGTCCGGCAGCTTTCCGGTTTGAATCCCCTGCTTGCTCAGCGTTTGCATTTGAAGCTGGCTTGGCAGCAGAACGACACCCCACAGAATGCCGGATATTGCGAACAATAAAATGGACAGGGTAAGCCAGTTTAGCTCCATGAAGGAATAACCGTACGAATGAGCCGTCAAAACACCGAATATAACGAGGAGCATGATACCTGGTATCGTAAAAATATAATCAGCCCGCATAATGCTCTGCGCCATATGATGCAGCTGCTGCGGGTCATTGCTGCGGTCCTGCCTAATTTTCCAAAATGCGGTCGTTATGATGTTCCCAAGAAACAACACCGCTCCAAGCACATGCAAAAAAACGAATACGCGCTCCATCCTCAACCGCCTCCTCCTTGCAATATTATCAGCATAAATTGATAAAAATCCTCTTTCTCGAAAGCACGCGCCGGCGAAACGCTGGCCTCGGCCAGCATCATATTGCGGAGACACATGCCGTAAGATAGCATGACGCATTGCTCTGCTGCCTTGCGCGCATCGACTGCCCGGCTTATGACTCCCTCACGCTGACCGAGCTCGATCCAGCTGCAGGAGGCCGCCGTAGAGCGTTCATGGAATTGCTGCAGCACTCCGGCAACGCCCGGCTTATCCTTCTGGCTAATCAAATAGGTTAATATTTGATTAGCCGCGCTGTCCTTCTGCTGGAGCTGCTCGAAGCCTTCCGCGATTGCGAGTAACGGAGCAGTCAGATTGCGTCCTTCCTCTACCGCTAGATGGAAGGAATCATTTATTTGCTCCAGCTGCGCAGCCAGGATAAGTCCAAACAGCTCCTCCTTGCTCTTCACGTAATGATAAATCGCTCCCTTTGATAAACCGGTGTTCAGCATGATTTGCTGCAGCGTTGTATTTCGGCATCCTTTCTCTTTGATAAGCTGCTCTGCCGTCTCCAGCAATCGTTTATAACTCGAATTTGACGCGTGATCTACCATAAGCCGTCTCCCCCACTTCCCTTCAGTTCCTCAGCTTCTTCTCATAAGAAGCCTTCAGACCGTCGGTCGGTTTGTTGTTATCTCCATAATACAGACCGTCGGTCGGTTTGTAAACTATATTTTTCCATTCTTCAACATTAAGAACATAGTTCCCTCTGCAGAAACCCTGCAAAACGAGTATTCCACGGCATGGCAACAGCCATATCGAAGACTATTTCTATTGCGGATACAAGCGTACCGCATCTCATTTGTTGCGAATGTGAAACGAATAGTAAAGCTAGTAGAGCAAAAGCAGCCCGTCCTCGAATGAGGAACGGGCTGCTTTTATCAGTTTTATAATGAATATCCCATTTTGAAATCTTACAGGAGATGCTTGCCGCTTTTCATCTTTTTACTTGTCAGTCTGCTTCTCTAGCGCTGCCTTGAGCTTATCAGCCAAGCTGTTCGACAATGATGTATTGTCGCTAAACTGCTCGATTAGCTTCTGATTTAGCTTGCGGTTTACTTTTCCGCCCTGTTTGTCACCTAGCATTTCAATAACATTGCATGGCTTGCATTGTGCAAATTCCCCTGCCTTGCCGTCTTTGATTTCCATTTTCTTGTGGCAATTCGGGCAGCGCTTGTTCGAGAGCATAGGCTCCGCAGCGCGGCGATACCCGCATTCACGGTCCGAGCAAACGAGCGATTTGCCGCGCTTGCCGTTGATTTCAAGCAAAGGCTTCTCACATTCCGGACAGCGCGAGTGCGTCAGATTATGCGGCTTATATTCCTTTGTTTCCGCAATCACTTCCGATACCCATTTCGATGCTTGCTGACGAACATTTTTCATAAATGCCGCCGGATCGCCTTTGCCTTTTGCAATGCGTTCCAGCTCTTGCTCCCATTTTGCTGTCAAATCAGGACTTCTCAGCTCATGAACTACCAGCTCGATCAGCTGTTTTCCTTTGCCGGTCGGCATCAGCTTGTTTTGCGAGCGCGTAATGGTATCCGTACCAAGCAGCTTCTCAATAATATCCGCTCTTGTAGCAGGCGTACCCAGGCTATGCTTTTCCATGCGGGTGAGCAGCGTTGCTTCTGTATAACGTGCTGGCGGCAGTGTCCTCAGCTCACGCACTTTGGGCTGCTTAATAGGCAGCGATTGCCCGATCGTTAGCGGCGGAAGCAGCTGCGCAGGCTGACGGTCAGCTTTGCCTTGCCCGGCTTCGCTCGCTCCGTTATCGTCATCTTCATCCTCCTCTTGGCTGGATGAATACGCGTCAGACTGATAAATTTCCTTCCACCCTTTTTCTTTCTCAATCTTGCCCTTCGCATAGAGAAAGTCCTTGCCCGCTGTAAGCACGACGCTCGTCTCATCATACTTATATGGGCCATAAAATAAAGAAATAAACCGTCTGACGATCAGATCATACAACCTGCGCTCATCGTTCGTTAATGCTGAAATATTAACGAATTGCTCCGTCGGAATAATCGCATGATGGTCCGTAACTTTCGTATCGTCGACAATGCGCTTAGTAATAGGAAGCTGCATTCTTACCAGCTTACGGGCCAGCTGCGCGTAAGGTCCTACGGCGATACTTTCAAGGCGTCCTTTTAAAGTAGGTACCATATCGCTTGACAAGTAACGGGAATCAGTACGCGGATAAGTCACCAACTTATGCTGCTCGTACAGCTTCTGGAGGACGTTAGACGTTTGCTTCGCCGAGAAGCCAAGCCGTTTGTTCGCGTCTCTCTGCAGCTCGGTCAAATCATACGCCTGGGGATGCGGCTCGGATTTCTCTACCGTTTTAAGCTTGCTTACCTTTGCGCTTCCTTGCTTGATACGAGCGGATATCGCCTCAGCTTCTTCGCGGCTCCACACTCTTCCGTCATGCGTATCCTGCTCGCGCCAAAGCGCCGAGAATGATCCGAATTCAGCCGATACAGTCCAATAAGGCTGCGATTGAAAGGATTGAATTTCCTGTTCGCGATCCATCAGCATGGCAAGCGTAGGGGTTTGAACGCGCCCCGCAGCAAGCTGTGCGTTGTATTTAGTCGTTAAAGCCCTCGTCACGTTTAGCCCGATCAGCCAATCCGCCTCTGCGCGGCAAACGGCTGAAGCATACAAATTGTTATAGTCCTTGCCTGGCTTTAAGCTGCTAAAGCCATCCTTAATCGCTTTATCCGTTTGGGATGAAATCCAAAGCCGTTTGAAGGGCTTGCGCCAATGAACCAACTCCATGATCCATCTAGCGACAAGTTCGCCTTCCCGCCCCGCATCGGTTGCGATAATAAGCTCGCTAATATCCTGCCGTTTGCATAGCTGTGCTACCACACGGTACTGCTGTGAAGTTTCCTTCATGATCTTCAGGTTCATTTTCGGAGGAAGCAGCGGTAAATCTTCCAAATTCCAGGTTTTATATTTCGGATCGTAATCCTCCGGCTCAGCCAGCGTCACCAAATGACCCAGCGCCCAGGTAACGATATATTTAGGGCCTTCCATGTAGCCTTTTTGCTTTTGTCCGCAGCCGAGCACACGGGCGATTTCCTTCGCCACGCTTGGCTTCTCTGCCAGTACAAGCGATTTCATTTCATTATTCGCTCCATTCCGTTTATATGCATCGATCACTATGACGAAACGATACCATAGGCTTGCAGCCTGCGCAACGCCTAAGAGCAGCGGCAAGTCCCTCCGCTTTTGCTCTAGCTGGAGCCGTTCCTCTCAATCTCGCATTTTTTGCTGCCGGGAATCCCCGTGTGCTATAGTAAATTCAGCTTATATGAAATTAAATTATGAGCCAGGGAGCGTTGAAGGATGAAGATGCGTTTTATTGCCATATTTTTTTGTGTGTTGCTCGTGTACAGCGGCATTTCCTTCTATATCGGCTGGAATGGCTGGCTGTTCTTTTCTACGCTTTTCAATTGGGAAAATGCAGGCTGGTATACGCTTGCGGCTGCCATTACCGCATATGCGTATATAATCGGCAGTGCCGCTTACCGAACGCCGCTGCGGCCGGTCGCAGAAGTATTCAAGCTCGTCGGCTCCTATTGGTTTGCCGTTCTTGAATACGCAGTACTGATTTTGCCTGCTGCCAACATTCTATCACTGCTTTTAAAGGCGGCAGGTGCCGGAAAATCCATATCCGTCGTCGCTGTCGGCAGCATCGCCATTCTTCTCATGATCATACTCCTCGTCCGCGGAACCTGGAATGCGTGGAGTCCCATTATCCGAACCTATCGCGTACAGGTACCGAAGCCGGCGGGCCAAATGAAGAAGCTGCGCATTGCCATGGCATCCGATCTCCATTTGGGAACAATTGTCGGTAATAAGCATCTACAGCGCTTGCTCAGCAAGGTAGAGCAGATCAAGCCGGATCTTATTTTATTGCCAGGCGATATTCTAGACGATGACATCGAGCCGTTTCTTCGCAAAAACATGTCTGCAGTCCTTGGCAGGCTTAAAGCGCCTTTAGGCGTATACGCGGTCACTGGCAATCATGAATATATTGGCGGGAAGGTTCCCGAATTCATCGCAGCCATGGATGCGATCGGCATTCGCGTCCTTATGGACGAGACCGCGCTTATCGCGGACAGCTTCTACGTCATTGGGCGCAAGGACAAAGCTTCCGCCGGCTTCGGCGGGAACGGAAGAATGCCTATCCGTGATTTAATTGCGCCTCTCGACCAGTCGAGGCCGCTTATTCTGCTGGACCATCAGCCGTCGGACATTGCAAAAGCTGCCGAGAGCGGTATTGATATTTCCGTATCCGGTCACACGCATCGCGGTCAAATGATGCCTAACCACTTGATTACAAGAAAATTGTTCGAGCTGGATTGGGGCTACTTAAAAAAAGGCGCCCTGCATGCCATTGTCTCGTCCGGATTTGGAACATGGGGGCCGCCAGTTAGAATCGGCAGCCGGTCCGAGGTCATTCAAATTGAGGTAGATTTCGTAGGCGCTTAGCACAGCAATAGCGGTAACAAATAGGCTTTCCCCTCTGATTTACGGCTCGCAAGAGCCCTTCATCACGGATCCAGCCATTTGTTACCGCTATTTCATTTTCTTAATCCACATCGGCAATGCACCACTCCGCATCCTGTTCCTTCCCCTTCTGAAACACGTAAAGCGAGCGGCTGCCCTCGCCGTTATCTCTTGCTTCAGTAACCTCAACGACGGCTTCAACCAATATCTTCTGCTCTTTTATCGCAGCCGAAGGCGGAACCGGAATCGGCGTCGGTGATTTGCCGCTAACGGAATAAGCGTGCTCAAGCAGCGCTTGAAGCTTCGCGGACGAGGATTCTCTCAGCTTGTACAGCGTGACAGAATAAGTACGCGTTATTTTGCCAAAAACGGAATGGACGGTTGATGAGAATTAAAAGGAGCTGCCCGCTTATTGAGCGGGCGGATGTTCTTTCTAGCTGTTCACGATTTTATTAAAGGAATTGACCGTCAAGAAGTAGTAGAACAAATAAATGATAATATATAGCCCCGTTGAGAAGAGAACGGGCACCGTAAAGTTGACGTCTACCATATTGGAAAACAGCTTCGACATCGCGTTTACGACAACGATGCTGTGCGTGATGCCAAGAATGAGCGGCAATCCGAAAATAAATAGCGTCTGTTTCAAAATCGTCACGCGGATTTCTTTTCTAGTTACACCGATTTTACGCAAAATCGCATACCTTTCTTTATCCGAATGTGCCTCCGTCAACTGCTTGAAATACAGCACGCTCCCTGTGGCCGCCAAAAATACTAAACCCAAAAACACAGCTGCGAACGTACCGATGCCAGTGTCCTCTAGTCCCATTTTGTACACATTGTAGTATGAAGATAAGCCCGCTTGCTCTGCCCCTGCAAGCCGCATCAGCTTATTAGAGGCCTCCGCGGCCGATGACTCATCCTTCACTTTATAGGCCTTGTAGAGAATTGGATCATGCAGCTTTTCTAAATCATTATACCGTTCATCGTTAACTACAATTACGAAATCGGGAAAAGTCCAGTTTAAAAACCGATCTTCCAGCAGTTGGGTAAAAGAAAGCTCCACGTTATGCCGAGCCGTCTCCAGCTTCAATTTCTCCTTCTCATAATCGGACAAGCTGTAGTCGGTATACATGGTCTTGACCGCAACGGCCTCGTCGATCATCGGATTAACGGTAATATTTCGATTTAAAGCTTTTGCTATTGCTTTATAGGTGCTGACGGAAATGATTTTGACCGGCTGTTCATCCTCTTCCGAATAACGTGCCGGCAGCACCTCCGAGCTTGATGTATGTCCGCTCGATTTGATGACCGGAATATCCAGCTCTGCCGTAACAGGATGCTCTTTATCCCCTCCAATGATTTGTTTAACCTGCTCATCAAAGGTTTGCCCTTGCGAGAGATGCATATAGCTGAACGGCGAGGATTGATCGGCATGCTTCGTATTCGTGTAATATTGGCTAAATGCGATGTTCGTCGCCAACAGCGTGAACGCGCTGAGCAAAGCAATAATCGTCAGCGTTCCCACATTGCCGCGCATGCGAAATAACAGCTGCGAGGTCCCGACAACATTTAAGCCCCGATAATAACGGGCTTTGTTTTTTTGGGCAAGCCGCAGGAGAAATACCGTTAAGCAGCGGAACAGCAAATAAGTGCCTAAAGTTATGCCAACGAATGCTACGCTATAATTACGCAATATTTCGGATTCGGACTTGAATGACAAGGAGATAAACCCATACCCGGCAGCCAGCAGCACGACCGCAAGAATGGCTAACACAGGAGACGCTTTTGGAACGGTCTCTGCTTGTTTTTCCGCTTGAAACAGCTCAATGAGCTTAAAGCGATAAATCAGCCGATAGCCTTGTATCGACGTGATCAATATAATAACGGCGAACACCAGCGTCGTATTCAAGATCGCGCTCCCCGAAATGGAAAAGCCGATCTCTGCGGTTGAGCCGAGCAGCTTGAGCAGGAGCATCGCGAACATTTTGGAGAGCAGCGTTCCGACGAAAATCCCGGCGGCGAGCACGATGATGCTGATAACTAAATTTTCGTAAAACAGCATCTTGCCAATCGACCGTTTGCGTACGCCGAGCAAGGCATAAAGAGCAACCTCCTTCTTCCTTTTTCGCGTAAAAAACGAGTTAGAGTACCAAATGAATATAGCGACGAACAAAATAAGGATGGCCGAGGCCGCTTTAAAAGTCATATCTATATTTTTGGATAACGCAATACTGGCTTGAATGTCGGCGCTGTATTGAAGCGAAACGAAGGTATGATAAATAACGACGCTGAACATCATGGATACAAAGTAGATCAAATAGTTGCGGAAATTGCCCTTCATGTTTTTGACGGCGGTACTAAATAACGTCACCCGCTCCACCTCCAAGCACTGAAAGCACATCCAGTATTTTCCGAAAAAAGGCTTTACGCGGCGTTTGCCCCTTCACTAATTCGGTGAAGATCGTTCCATCCTTTATGAACAGCACACGGCTGCAATAGCTCGCAGCGAACGCGTCATGCGTCACCATTAACAGCGTAGCCTGATCCTGTTCGTTCAGCGCCTTTAAGCTTTCAAGCAAATCGGTTGCCGATTTGGAATCGAGCGCCCCGGTCGGCTCATCGGCAAGAAGCAGGCTGGGCTTTGCGATAATGGCACGTGACGCTGCCGTGCGCTGCTTCTGTCCGCCCGAGAGCTGATAAGGATATTTATCGAGCAGCTCCCTTATCCCGAACTTGTCCGAGATTTCCTCTACGCGGCGTTCAAGCTCTGAGACTTGGACCTTGGCGAGCGCAAGCGGGAGCAGGATATTCTCCTTCACGGTCAGTGTATCCAGCAAATTATAGTCCTGAAATAAGAAACCAAGCTTATCGCGGCGGAACATCGATACCTGCTCCTCGTTCATCGTGTGCAGGTTGCTCCCATCGATATGAATGGAACCCGCAGTCGGTTCATCAATCGCCGCAATCAAGTGCAGCAGCGTAGACTTCCCAGATCCGGACGGGCCCATAATGCCGACAAATTCTCCTTCAAGCACCGTCAGATCAATTTCATGCAGTGCCGTCGAAACGCTTCCTTTAGAGCCGTATATCTTCTTTATTTGCCTAGCTTCTACAATCGTTCTCATCTCGTTCTCCTCCAGCCAATCAAGTTTTGACTCTTTCGCTTGCCTTTATTCTACCTTAGCTATTATTCGTTGTGGCTTACAAGGCTGCCGCCAACCTTACAATTTTGTCAGGATGAACGAAATAGGTTTACGGAGCATGCATCCTTTCGTAGTATAGAGACGAAGCTGTTAACAGCCTAACGGAGGACTTAGCTATGAAAATATTGCTTGTCGAGGATGATCGCACGATTGCTCAGCTGCTTGGCGAAACCTTGGCCAAATGGGGCTTCGAGGTCGTAATCGCGGAGGATTTCGACCGTATTCTGCTGCTTTTTTTGAATGAAAATCCTCATCTCGTGCTCATGGACATCAATTTGCCGTCCTTCGACGGATTCCACTGGTGCCAAAAAATAAGAGAGGTTTCCAATGTCCCCATTCTCTTTCTATCATCGCGCGATACGCCGCTTGATATGATCATGGCCATGAATATGGGCGGCGATGACTTTATTCAGAAGCCTTTCTTTACGGATGTGCTGCTGGCAAAAATTAATGCGCTGCTCAGGCGTACCTATTCCTATGTAGAGGTAAGCGCGAGCAGCGTCGAGCATGACGGCATCGTTCTCAGCCTCAAGAACGGCGACGTGAGATGCGGCGAGCTGAAAGCCGAGCTAACAAAAACCGAGTTTATCATTTTGCATATGCTCATGAAGCATAAGGGCTCGATCGTGACCCGTCAGAAAATGATGCGCAGTCTTTGGGAGGATGAAAGCTTTGTCGACGACAATACGTTAACCGTCAACATCACTCGCCTTCGCAAGAAGCTAGCAGAGCTGGGCAAGGACAGCTTTATAACGACCAAGAAAGGGCAAGGGTATATCGTCCAATGAGCTTCTCCCACTATTTAAAGGATAAACGTAACTTTGCCATGCTTTACGCCGCGCTTATGTTTTTTGTATCGATCATCCTTTATATAAGCGGTTCGGCCAATGCTTCGGCGAGCAATGTCGTATATGTTAACGCCGTATGCTTCGTCATGGCGGCGCTGTATATTGTTACCGGATACTTTTATCGGAAAATGTTTTTGCGCGAGCTGACCGCCGTCATCGACCAAGGCGGAGATACGATGGCTGCGGCACTGCCGGCACCACAAAATGCGGAGCAAGCGCTGTATTTGCAGCTCATCGCCAAGCTGCAGCGCGAGCATTCACAGCAAATGCAGCAGCTCGTAAATGAAAAACGCGATCATCAGGATTTCATTATGTCTTGGATTCATGAGGTAAAGCTTCCAATCGCGGCAAGCCGGCTGCTTATAAGCAACAGCGGCGGCAAGGACGTAGACTTCATCGTCGATAAATTCGAGGATGAGCTCGGTAGAATCGACGACTGTGTCGAGCAGGCTCTTTATTATTCGCGAATCGACTCGTTTTCGCGGGATTATTTTATAACCGAGGTACAGCTAGGCCAGTTGATGAAGGACAGCGTCAAAAAATACGCGAAGCTGTTCATTAACAAGCATATTCGTTTTGAGATGGAGCAGGCGCGATGCGACGTTCAAAGCGACAGCAAGTGGCTGGCGTTCATCATCGATCAAATTACGGCCAACGGCTTAAAATATACGAAAGATGGCGGACAGCTTACCGTTTCTTTTGAGGAAGACGGCAAGGAGAAGCGAATGATCATTGCGGATACCGGCATCGGAATCGCTTCGGAGGATGTGGGCCGCGTGTTCGAGAAAGGGTTTACGGGCACTAACGGCAGAACCCAGTCGAAATCTACGGGAATGGGGCTGTATCTGGCCAAACAATTGGCGCTCAAGCTCGGCCATGACTTATCCATTCAATCCGATGAGGGGCGATTTACGAAATTGACGATTCATTTTCCGAAAATAAGAAATTACAATGAATGGTACGGAAATAAATAAGAAAGAATAGTAAGTCGATCCATCCTTTTCTATTCCATGTGCACGATAACTTCTAAAACGGCGGAGGGGAAATATGAACATTGCAACCGGAGTGAACATGCTGCCAATTTCGGCAGTCATGATGGGAAGGATGGAAACGATCTATCCTACCTTGATTTGGGATAAAACCCGCCTAGAGGCCGCGTTGATTATTTTATTGCTGACGCTCAGGAGCTCCCGCTATGCGGAGGCATTGTCGTCATCGGAACACCTGGGCATACGCCCGGACATCTAAGCTTATACCATAAAGCAAGCAAAACCTTAATTGCCGCGGATGCCTTAATCGTCGAAAACGACTGTTTGCTTGGACCAACGCCGAATTATTGCATGGATCCCGCCTTAGCTAAACAATCGATCAACAAGCTAACCGCGTACGATATCGAGACCGTCATCTGTTACCATGGCGGGTTATACGCCGATCGCGTGAATGAGCGGATTTTGGAGCTCGCTTCCGAATAAACGGCTTATGGTAAATGCCTACGAGCAAGACGCTATTCACGCATAACCAAAAAGTGTTCATTTTCTGCGCAGCTGGCTATTCTTATTGTATTTTCTGCAACGCAGCTTCTTCAACTCTGCTTTTTTGTAGTTTTCTAGTGTACTTTGTACAGTGTACATCGTGTATTGCGGATAAAAATCCAACGTTGGCGCTACGGTGGCCGAAGCCGATCATTCACCGCTGGCAATCCAAATAGAAGGAGCTGTTTCCATGGGCAAATGGCCCGCAGAGACAGCTCCTTCCTTGTTTTTCTTGATTACCTTAAAATCCGCCTGCTAAAGCTTGCTTCAAAAACTGACCGGTGTAGGAGGCAGTGACTGCCGCTACCTGCTCCGGCGTTCCGGAGGCAACCAGATTGCCGCCTGCCGCACCGCCCTCCGGACCAATATCGATGATCCAGTCGGATTCGCGAATGAGCTCCAGGCTGTGCTCAACCACAATAACCGTGTTGCCGGCATCCACTAATTTATTCAATAGCGCAAGCAGTTGTCCTACGTCTGAAGGATGCAAACCCGTCGTCGGCTCATCCAGTAAATACAGCGTATGCGTGTTTGATTTTTTGTTCAGCTCTCTGGCGAGCTTGATTCGCTGGCCTTCTCCGCCGGATAATGTTTTCACCGACTGCCCCCACTGCAGGTAACCGAGTCCAACCTCGCACAGCAGCTCGATCATGCTTGATATCTTCTCCTTGTCCCTAAACACAAGCAAGCTCTCTTGAACGGTCATGTTGAGCAAATCAGAAATGGAATATCCATCGAAGGTAACCTGCAGCACCTCATCCTTGAAACGTCTCCCCATACAGGCCGTGCAGCGGATTTCAAGATCAGGCAGGAAATTCATGTCCACCGACAAAACGCCAAGCCCCTGGCAAGTCTCGCAGCGCCCGCCTGGCGTATTGAATGAGAAATGCTTCGAGGTGAGCTTTAAACGCTTCGCTTCAGGAAGCCCGGCAAATAAATTGCGCAGCTGCGTAAATACTTCCGTATACGTAGCAATGTTTGAGCGCTGCATCCGGCCGAGCGGCGATTGGTCAACCGTAATTTGGCTGCCGATGTGCTCGAAGCCCGTCACGCTGTCACAGCCGTGTATAGACTGCTCCCCCTGTCCTCCCTTAGCAAGCAAATCGAAAAGCAGCGTCGATTTGCCCGACCCGGACACGCCGGTTACCGAAATCAAGGTCCCGAGCGGGAACGAAACATCAAACCCCTTTAAGTTGCGGGCATTCGCATGTTTAATAAACAACTGTTTGCCGCTGCCCGCTCTTCTGGTCCGAACTGGCGCAGGCAAGCTTTCTTTACGCAAATAGGCGCCCGTGACAGAATGCTCGCTTGCCATCAGCTCCTCCAAGCTGCCTTCTCCCACAACTGTACCGCCCAAGTAGCCCGCTCCCGGACCAATATCGATAATATGATCCGCTGCCCGCATCACATCGATATCATGCTCGATGACAAGCACGGTGTTACCAAGATCGCGAAGCTGCATCAGCACGCGAATTAAGCCGGATGTATCGCGCGGATGAAGACCCGTCGTCGGCTCGTCCAAAATATAGAGCACGCCCGTTAATCCGGAGCCGAGCAGCGAAGCCAGCCTTAATCGCTGCGCTTCGCCGCCGGAGAGCGAGACGGTCTGCCGGTCAAGCGACAAATAGCCAAGCCCGACATCGATAATGCGCTCCAATCGAACCGGCATATCCGTTAAGACCGGCGTCAGCATAGGAAGTCCCTCGGGCGGCAAAGCTTCCTGCAGCCGCGCTGTCCAGCCCAGCACATCCTCCAAGGACCAGGAGGATACTTCCGAGATAGAGGCGCCTGCTACGATAGCCGATCTGCTTTCCTTCTTCAAGCGCAAGCCATGGCAAGCCGAGCAGACCTGCTGCTTAAAGAAGTCCCCCTCTTTCTCCATCCCGGCCTGCTCGCCGTCCTTTTCCTTGTATCTTCTCCACATCCCGGTGACGACGCCTTCAAACTTGCCGCCCCCGACGGTTTTGGGCAGCTTCGTATCCGGAAAATGCTTCGCGAACGCTTCGCTTTCCACGCCGTAATAGAGCAGGTCGCGTTGAACCTCGGAATACTCTTTTAGCGGCATATCCGGATCGAACGGAAATCCGTAATGCTTGGCGGCAGCCATCACATTATTGATTAAGTACTCGACATAAGCATCATACATGAAAGTCACGCAGCCCCCGCGGAAGCTCTTCTCTTGATCGAACACCGCATCTAAATCGATCGTTGCCACATGCCCAAGCCCGCTGCAGCATTCGCAGGCGCCCTCCGGCTTGTTAAATGAAAAATGAGACATGCCCAGCTTCTCCAGCACGGTATGGCAGCTTGGACAGGTGATCGTTTGCCGTTCCTCTTCTTCCTCCGCCTCCGCGATATCGACTCCTTCATTAAACGTTGGCGGGATGCTTTCGCCGCATGAGGAGCAAATCCGCGTGCTCAGCCTGGAGTAAACAAAACGCAAATAGGTGTAAATATCGGTTACCGTTCCGACTGTCGAGCGGGGATTGCGATTCGTGACATGCTGACCAATGCTGATCGATGGCGACAGTCCGGCAATGGAATCGACCTTTGGCTTGCTTATCGAATCCGATACCATTCCCATTGACTCCATATATTGCCGCTGGCATTCCCTTTGCAGCGTATCCATAGCGAGCGTAGATTTCCCCGATCCGGAAGGTCCCGTCAAAACCACCAGCTTATATTTGGGAATGGAAAGCGTAACGTTTTTTAAATTATTTTCGCGGGCGCCTTTAATGACTATCGTATCCTTCATCCTTGTCCTCCTTGCTATCGATTCCAATTTCTACTTCAGCATACTACATTGATGCAAGTGAGAAGGTTCAGTAAATCTATGCTTGATATTATAGTTCATTATTGATAAAACATTATTATGGTTGTTTAATGTTTTGAGAAAGCCGCAGGAGGTGTTTTTGTGAATGTCCGGCCCATTGATATCGCAAGGAAGCTAAAGATAAGCACATCTGCTTTGAGGCACTATGAGGATTGGGGGATTATTCCTCCGGTTGAACGCGGCAGCAACGGTTACCGTCAATATACGGAGGAGCATGTCGCTTATTTTGAATGCATTAGGGCCATGAATGACGGCTTCGGCATGACCGTTACAAAGGAAGTGATGCTGAAGACTATCGACGGCTGCATAGATGAAGCTTTATGGCTCGCGAATGAGGCTCAAGCTTCGCTGCACCGTGACAAAACCATTGCCGAGAAAACGATACGCGCACTCGAGACGGATGAGATCGACCTTCTCCACACTTTAGGGAAACGAAAATGGATGACCATCGGAGAAATATCCAAAGAAACGACAATACCGAGCTCTGCCATCCGTCATTGGGAGAAAATGGGACTCCTTACGATTGTACGCGACAATGAAAATGGCTATCGGCGTTTCAGTCCCGCAAATTTGCGCCAAATTTTAATTATTCGCACGTTCAAGGCCGCTGTATGGTCGCTTGAGATCATTCAGCAGGTGCTAGAGGAGGTCGACGACAACCGAGTCGAAAATGCGATTAAAATTGCGCGTGAATCGATGCTGTTTCTCAATCGAATCAACAGAAACCAGCTGCGCGGAGCGCATTATTTGTACGAGCTGCTGCAGGTCATTGCGCAGAAGCAGGAGTCCGGAAACCAAGCAGAACGTTAATCGTCTTGATCGATATGCAAGGATACGCTCGATTGCAGCATGCCGATCAAATCTTCGTTCATGTATTCGAATTCATCCGGAATGTGCAGGCATATAAGCCGCTTGCCCGCAAGCTCATAGCCGAACTTATCCTGCAGCCTTCGGATATGCTTCTTCTCCATGGCAAAAATCAGATCCGCCCAGCCAATATGCCCTGCCGTAACCTTAATCCGGGCATTTTCTTCCGTACCTGCCGATCTTACCTCATGACCGCCGACGCCTTGAAAAATCGTCTCCGCCGTCAGGCTTCGCCACTTGTTCCTGCTGCATACAAATAGTAGATGAATACCGCTCACTCCCTCGGATATGATCGAAATTGCTTAGGCGTTACGCCTGTCAGCTTCTTAAAGGTTTTCGTAAAATGGCTCTGGTCGTAAAAGTTAAGCCGCGCCCAAATCTCGGACAGCGTGAGCTCCGAAGCACTTAGCAGCTTTTTCGCCTCCTCTATCTTCTCCTGAATGATATAGCTGTGAATGGGCATTCCGACTTCCTGCTTAAACAGCTGGGATAAATAATTGGCATTTAAGCGCATTCTCTCCGCAAGCTTAGTTACGGTTACCTCCTCATAGATATGGCTGTAAATAACTTGCTGGCACTCCGCAACCACCCTAGAGTATTTGCCGGTACGGCTATGCTTGACACGCTCCGCAAATGCGAGCATAGCTTCCGTCCTGCTCTTGACGACACTCTCGATATCGGTAAGCTCCTCCATATGCTGAATATACAAATCGCTCATCGTAAACGCGATTTCAGAATGAAGCCCTCCCTCAATCGCTGCCCGCGTCGCCAAAGTGATGCCCGCCACCGCTATGTTTTTCTGGCTTCGCAAATAGCTGCTTTTGGACAAAATGCCAAGGTTACTCGGCTCGAACCGCGCATACTCCCCCAGCTGCTCCGTTCTGCCCTCCTTGATCAGTTGAAAAAGCTGCTTCTCCAGCCCCACATCATGATGCAATGCTGTTATTTCTCTTTGGCTCGATAGGTTCCGGTCAATATGCTGCGCAAACCCTGGATGCTCTTCCTCCGATAATGCCGCTCCGCGCTGGAGAATATCAAAGGTGCTTAGTTCTTCGCCATATAGCAAAAAATATAACAATACGCTCGCATGCAGCAGCTTTAAGCCGCTTATTACCGGCAGTGAAAGGTAATATTTCCGCGCGGATTCCTTCAAATGCGCAGGCACCCCGTAATCATTGATTAACCCTGTAATGTTTTCATCAGAGATATCCGTATAGGTCGAGGGCCCGACTATAACATAACCGGCTTGCTCATCTGATCCCCGCCGTACCTGCGTGATGACAAAGTTCTCCAGCCCGTTCCGGCTCTGAATAAGCGGATACTCCGCAGAAGCCTCTTCGATATGCAGCTGCTCAATCGATTCGCGAAAGTTTTTATGCAAAGGACCCTCTAAAGCGATGCCGCCATGCGAGCTTGCAAGAAGCTCCAAATCCTTGTTTACATAATAGGCGGGCACTTGAAAATTATTGTGCATTAGCCTGCATATCGCCGTGATTTGCTCATCGGATACAGCTTGTCTCATGTCAGGCACTCCTTTCAAACGCAATCCATACCGTTGCTGCAAGATTTAGATTAAATACTATTTATCGATGTATTTTACCATAAATCTTCGTTATTTTCGTATAAAATGGGCTTACAACAATCAATGTAAGCGCTATTAAAGTTTTGGAGGGAGCTAGGGCAATGACTAGAGATATTAAGAAAATCGTATCGCAACTGACGCTGGAGGAAAAAGCGGGGTTATGCTCAGGGCTTAATTTCTGGCATACGAAGGGTGTAGAGCGGCTAGATATTCCGTCCGTCATGGTGACGGACGGTCCCCACGGACTTCGTAAGCAAAGCGGGAGCAGCGATCATCTCGGCCTGCTGGACAGCGTTCCGGCAACCTGCTTCCCGTCCGCTGCGGGGCTTGCCTGCTCCTGGGACGTCGAGCTCGTGCATCAGGTCGGCATTGCGCTTGGCGAGGAATGCCAAGCAGAGGATGTAGCGGTACTGCTAGGGCCGGGCGCCAATATTAAACGCTCGCCGCTTTGCGGACGCAACTTTGAATATTTCTCAGAGGACCCTTATTTATCCTCGGAAATGGCTGCTGCGCATATCAACGGGGTGCAAAGCCAAGGTGTCGGCACCTCGCTCAAGCATTTCGCCGTTAACAACCAGGAGCATCGCCGGATGACAGTAGATGCGATCGTGGACGAGCGCACCCTGCGCGAAATTTATTTGGCCAGCTTCGAGGGAGCGGTCATTAAAGCGCAGCCATGGACGGTCATGTCCTCCTACAATCAAGTAAACGGCGATTTTGCTTCGGAAAACAGCCGCTTGCTTACGGATATTTTGAAGCAGGAGTGGGGCCACCAAGGCTTTGTTGTCTCCGACTGGGGCGCAGTCAATGAACGCGCCGCCGGCCTGGCTGCCGGGCTTGAGCTGGAGATGCCGTCCAGCAATGGCGCAGGAGACCGAAAAATCGTCGAAGCGGTTCAAGCAGGCCTTATATCCGAGGCTGCCCTGAACGATGCGGTTGAACGGATTTTGACCGTTGTATTTAAATCCGTGGACAACAAGAAGGAAAACGCAGCTTATGACGCGGAAGCCCATCATCAGTTGGCGATGAAGGTCGCGGCCGAGAGCATGGTTCTGCTGAAAAATGATCAAGCCATACTCCCGCTGGCAAAAAGCGGATCGATCGCTGTGATCGGCGCCTTCGCTGATGCGCCAAGGTACCAAGGCGGCGGCAGCTCGCATATTAAACCGACTAAGCTCGATAACACGTACGCAGAGATCGTACGCACGGCCGGAGAAACAGCAAATGTCTCCTACGCGCAGGGCTACAAGCTGGAAAATGATGATTCGGATGAGCAGTTATTGCAGGAAGCAAAAAATACGGCAAGCCAAGCTGATACTGTCGTATTGTTCCTCGGCTTGCCTGACCGCTACGAATCGGAAGGCTATGACCGCCAGCATCTGAACATTCCTAACAACCAGCTCGCGCTTCTTGAAGCCGTAACAGAGGTTCAGCAAAACCTTGTCATCGTGCTAAGCAACGGATCGCCTATTGTCATGCCATGGCTTGGCAAAGCCAAAGCTGTGCTTGAAGGCTATCTGGGCGGCCAAGCGGTTGGCGGCGCGATTGCTGCCATCTTGTTCGGCGATGCCAACCCTTCAGGAAAGCTTGCCGAGACATTCCCGGTTAAGCTAAGCGATAACCCTTCGTTCTTAAACTTCCCCGGCGAGGGCGATAAAGTCGAATACAAGGAAGGCGTATTTGTCGGATACCGTTATTATGATACGAAGGAAGTCGAACCTCTTTTCCCGTTCGGCTTTGGTCTTAGCTATACAAGCTTTGCTTATAGCAATCTGATCGTGGATAAAACGGAGTTTACGGATCAGGATACCGTAACCGTTACCGTCGATGTCACGAATACAGGAACGGTTACCGGCAAGGAAATCGTGCAGCTTTATGTAAGAGACTCCGTAAGCACCGTTATCCGCCCTGCCAAGGAGCTGAAGGGCTTCAGCAAGATTGAACTTCAGCCAGGTGAGAAGAAGAACGTTTCCTTCCAGCTGAGCAAACGCGCTTTTGCCTATTATCATGTAGGCTTAAAGGATTGGCATGTAGAGACCGGCGAATTCGAGATACTCGTGGGCGCTTCCTCAAGGGATATCGCCTGCAGCCAAACCGTGCAAGTACAATCCACAGTCAGCATCCGCAAGCCTGTGACGATGAATACGACTTTTGGCGACCTGCTTCAGGATCCCGAACGGGCCGCGGTTGCAAACGGCATGCTGCAGCAATTTTCCGAGGGCAGCGGCATGATGAGCTCGCTTATGGAGGACGCTCCCGAGATGATGGAAGCCATGCTGAACTTTTTGCCGCTTCGGGCGCTTGCCATGTTCAGCCAAGGGGCAGTAACAGAAGAAGCTATTGGGCGGGTTATTGCGCAAATGAACGAAATGCAGCCAAAAGCTGTCCTTGTACCGTAAAAAAGAGCTGTCCCGCCGGTTTTTAAAGACCCGCTGGACAGCTCTTCCTTTTTTCGTTTAATCGTCGGGCTCCATCAAATGATGCTGCTCGTGATAAAGCTCATTCTTCCTCAACTATGCGGCCGAACGATACACGCGAGGGCAATTGGCTCGTATCCATGCTGGCATACGCATCAATCATATTCGGCACATGCAGGCGTGTCAGCCTCATTCCGGAAAAGATTTTATACAGCGTGGAAAGATCCTGTTCGTTCCATTCCAGCAAATTTTCAGACGTCAGCTCGCCTTCGAATGCAAAAATCTGCTGAAGCCCCGCATGAAACGGTTCACGGTTATTTTGACTCGTTTGCTCATACTCCTCCAAAATAAAAGCAATCATAGCTGTCCTATCCATGCTTCACTCCTCCCCCGATCCCGTTGACGATCCATATAAATGGTAAATGAATCCTAATTATATCAAATCATTGGATGAAAGCACTAGCTTTGCATGCGAGACCAGCTTTGAATAGACGGGATAACCACATGGGAGCCTGTTCCCTCATAATGAGTTAGACGCAGCGTAATCCCATCATCCATTAAATCCAGCTCAAACAACTGCTCGATATGAAAGATGCCCTTCGGCAGCTTGTTTTCGTACATCAGCTTCGCGGCCGCCGCGGCAACCGCAGCGGTTATATCGGCTTCCTTCTCGCCCTGAAGCCCAAATTCGGCCATGGTGGCAGTGCCGTCAAGCTTTCCGTAACCGGCAACCTTCACCGCAAAGCCTTCCGAACCAAACCTCAGCTTTCCTAACGAATGGATCATTAGCTTCTTAAGGGGGCTGCAAGTCATGAAACGCACGAATCCGGCTTTCCTTAACCAAGCGATTAATACTGTCGCTATTCGAGAATCGAAGCATAAAAACGTCGAAATCGTTGGCATGCCGAGCGTCTTCGGCAGTGTCTGTTGATCGGAGAAAGGAAAACGATAGGCGGTTCTTGTTCCCCATCCATCGCCGAAGTCTGTCTTGATTCCTTCCGTGAAGCTGTCCGCCTTCCGTGTACGGCCCTCTTCCGTAATATCGAAAGTCGCGCCAAGGCTGTTTACCGTCCATTCAATTGCAGCTTTCCCATGCGTGTCTCCTAATCCGAGCATAATCCCAATGTCGGCTCTGGTGACTTCCTCCAAGGCTTGCATGGACTTAAGCACAAGAAGATTCGTAAGGCCGGGCGCAAGACCGACACTTAACAGCGCAGTTCCGTCTACCTCCTCTTTCTGCTGCTTCACTTGCTCCATCGCTTCAAAAAAACGGCCGTTTGCCGATACATCCATATAATCCGCGCCAGCTTTTAAACAAGCCTTCGCAAAATCCGCCGCGGTCTGATCCAAGCACATAATGACGAGCTTGACCCTCTCGAGCTGCTGCCTGCTTATCGGCTTCTCCGCATCTATAACAAGAGGCTTAACCCCGCCTCCCAATCTGCTGCAGAAGGCCTCCGCCCGCTCGAGACTCCTGCCTGCTGCATAGACGTTGCCAAAATATGAAGCTGAAAGCAGCTTGCATATCTGCCCTCCGACATGACCGTATCCGCCAACTACTATAATGTCTGTTTTCATAACGAAGCCCTACTTTTCTTTATCTCGAACAAGCTCTCATTGCCGTCCATCGACACATCTGATTCCTTCATTGCTGCTCTCTCCTATCCGCGTTCTTCTGTTCATCCTCGTCTCTGTTCTGTAAAATAAAAAGGAATTACTTTTCATTATTCATGAGGACCAAAATGAACGCTATCCCACAAATGTGGGGATTTTGAGTAGGAGGCCATGCTATGGCTGATCGTTTGGAAGCTTTGAAACGTAAATTAGGCACGCTGGAATCCTCAACGCTTTCTGTGCAGCAATGCCGTGAGGCCGCTTTGACCATGATTTCGGATACTGTTCCTTTTGCGGCTGCATGCTGCACCTCCGTGGATCCAGTAACGCTGCTGTCGACCGGTTCTTCTACCGATGATGTCGTTGAGGCCATTCATCATCAGTTATTTGCCTATGAATACGGCCACGGGCATGAGGACTATAACAGCTATGAGCACTTGATCCATGCGCCTCTTCCGGCTGCCAGCTTAAGCGCTTCGACAGAGGGGATGCTCAGCCGCAGCGGGCGATTCCGGGAGGTGCTTGCGCCTGCCGGCTTTGGCGACGAGCTTCGCGCCGTATTGCTTAGCGAAGGAGCCTGCTGGGGGTATTTAACGTTATTTCGCCGAACCGGCGAGCCGGCTTTCAATGAGGAGGAGCGTCTGATCCTAGCCGCGATTGCTCCCGGTCTGGCGAAAACGATAAAAAACGTAGCGCTAAAGCCGTCTTCGTCAAACATTACCGCCAAAGCAAAGGAATCAGGCATTCTTATCCTGACTGACTCGCTTGAGCTGAGCAGCTCCAATGCTTCCGGCGCCCACTGGCTGGCCGAGCTCAGAAAGCTGGAGCGAATCGACACGGAGACGCTGCCTAGACCGCTGCGGGCGGTTTGCTCGCGCGCTCGGTCAAAGCCGCGAATATGCCGCTTCAACCCAGATGAACGCAGCGAAGGTGTGCCTTCTGATGCCGGACGGGTTATACCTGGCAATTGAGGCATCCAAGCTTGAAAACTCGATTGGCCTTGTCCAGCTTGCGGTAACGATGGTGCCTGCCAAACCGGCCGACATCCTCCCGCTTATTACGCATGCATACGCACTGACGGTGCGGGAATATGAAGTGACCGAGCGAATCATTAAAGGCTTCTCCACCAAGGAAATGGCGCAATCCCTGCATATTTCCGCCTACACCGTCCAAGACCACCTCAAATCCATTTTTGTCAAAATGGGCGTAAACAGCCGGCGTGAGCTGCTATGGGAATTAGTCTCCAAACATAGCTGATGCGGGGATTCCCGCTCTCTGCATTCGTTCGAATTTCTAACTCGGCTCCCGACTGCAAAAAGCACAAAAAAGAGGCTGCGAAATTCGCCAGCCTCTTTCTTCGTAAATCGTTTAGCCCTGCTCGACGGCGCTAGGCTCCATAAACACAAGCTCCCACAGATGATCATCCGGATCTTGAAAGCTCCAGCTGTACATAAACCCATGGTCAACCGGATCCCGGTAAGGCTTTGCATCCGCCGCAAGCGCTTTGTTTACAATATCGTTCACTTGTTCTCTGCTTTCCGCTGATAAAGCTACGATAACCTCTGCCGTTTTCGAGGCATCCGCAATCTCTTTGTCGATGAATGTTTTGAAATAGTCTTCGACCAGCAGCATCGCAAAAATATTTTCTCCGATTATCATGCAAGTGGCGTTCTCATCGGTAAACTGCGGGTTAAATTCAAATCCAAGCTTCGTAAAAAACGCAACGGACTTATTCAGATCTTTAACCGGAAGATTCACAAAAATATTACTGGATTTAAATGCCAAGACCAATCACCTCTTCATTAGAATGTTTTGCATTTGCTAGGATACATATCGAATCGATATGATTATATCCTTATTCTAGCATTTTTTACAGCCTATGATTTCTTTTGGATTGCTATTTTTTTGAGATTGCGGCACACGCAAAAACAAGCGGTTCGCTGCCGGTAAGCATTTCGGTTATTTCTCAAAAAATGCCGGCCGCTTGCTTTCATAATACCGCTCCATCTTATCGATGTCCGTTGAAATTTCCAACAGCCATGACTCATCGCCCGTCATGCTCGCCATATACCCAAAATTATATTGCTCGGCCAGCCGCTGCGCATATTTGGCGTTTAGCTTCAAGCAGGAATTCAGCTCTGAGTTTTCTTGTTCCGTCAGGCCCCGGCTCTGCTGCAGCAGCCAAAGCTCGGCCATTCGCCAATGAATATTCATCATATCGATCATTCCTATCCGTCAAGATGTACTCTCCTTTCCATTCTTTCCCCATTTTCTTGAAAATAGTCCCCTGTTTCCTAATCTCATACTCTATTATTTCTCAAAATGAAAAAACACCCCAAGCGTAAACGGCTGTCGCCGTCCTCAGTGGCAAAAGCTATCGTTTCGCGGAGATATATAAGCACATTTATAAGTAAAAACTTATAAATCCTTATATATCTAGGAAAACAGAGAAATAACCGGCTTGCCGTTATTTCTCTGTTATTCCTAAAGGGTGTCTTTCATCCTGTTATTAAAGCCCGTTCATTCGCTTACAGCAATTGGAACAAGCTGTAAATGATTTTCGCGGCCTCCGCTCTTGTTGCTGTCTCTTTCGGAGCAAAGCGGTCATTGCCTTTTCCGTTAATGATAGCTGCTTGCTGCATTGCTGCAACACTCACAGCTGCGTAAGCGCTAATTTGGGCTTGATCCGCAAATGGCTGAGCAGTACCATCCCCGGCAAGAGCGGCACCCGCTGCCTTCGCAGCCCGAAACGCCATAACAGCCATTTCTTCCCTGCTGATCGCATCGTTAATGCCGAAGCTGCCGTCCTGCTTGCCTTGAACAATGCCAAGCTTTTGTGCCGCAGCTACCGCCTCATAGTACCAGGCCCCCTGCTGCACATCGGTAAATGAGCTGGTTGCATCATCAGCTGATAATGATAAGGCTCTCATCAGCATCGTAATGAATTGCGCTCTTGTAACCTTATCGCTTGGCGCAAATCGATCATCGCCTACTCCGTTAATCATTTCACGGGCCGCCAATGCTTCAATGCTCGTTCTAGCCCACGCCGCTTTCGCAAGATCGCTAAAGATGACCTTCTTATGCAAAGCTGCATACTTACTGAAGTGGGACACCGTAAAGGCAACCTTGCCTGTTTCCGCGATGTATTTTGCATTTTTCACGATTTCAGGCTTGCCGCTCTCGTTGATATAGTACACAACGACGAGGTTTGGATCTTCATTAGGCTGGAGATCGTAATCCAGCATAACTTTAATCAGCTCACCGCTGAATGCAGTAATGTTTACTCCATTAATGGCTGCCTTGAAATCAAACAAAGGTTTATTTCCGAGTAACGCTTTTGTCTCAGCAGGCAATGAAGCGGTATCCGATTTCGATACTGACCAGACGATTTTTGCCATCGGGTCTTCATGGCTTGTGAAAGATCTCGGATTAAAGGTAAACGATGCAAGGCCCAAATCAACAGTTAGGCTCTTGACTCCTTTAGCAGCCGCTGCCTCCAACTGACCGTCCGTAAAGGCCAAGGATACTTCCTTCGCTGCTTCAAAGCCACGAACCTCTATATGAATCCCTTCACCTGCTGCCTGTGCGAGCAGCTTATTGAGGTCCGTGCTTGAAACCGCGATTGCAAGCAATCCTTCACCATTGGGCTTACCTGCAGGAAGCTTCAGCGAATTGCCGTCAATTTCCGCTTGAGCATCCGCCGGCGGTGTCACGACAGGAGGCACATTCGGTTCGCCGCCCGTTGTTTGTCCCGTAACCGTAATCGAAATCGTCCCATAAACAGCCGGCGTGCTGATTGATACGGCTTTTACGATGACCGTTCCGTCCGCTGCTGCCGTCAACAAACCGGTTGACGAGATTGTCGCATAGGCTTCTCCGCTTACGATGGACCATGCTACGCTTTTATCCGTCGCATCCTCCGGCAATACGGAAGCATGCAGCTGCAGCTTACCATCATTTTCAGTAATCGTTGTTGCCCCGTCCTCTCCTGTGACTTCAACGGACAGCACCGGCACCTCTACAGGCGGTTTTTGGTTAGATGGCATAAGCTGAGGCGTGATCGTCGGACCCCATACCTCCATCACATCCAGTCCATCTGCCGTCTTAACAAATTGTACGCGGTCAATCACGAGCTTTCTTGGTTCGGTTTGGTCAACATTGTAATGCGTGTGATACACCATAAACAGCTCTGTGCCGTCTGGCGAGTAGACCAAGGAATGATGACCTGCGCCAGGCACGATGACATTCGATTTCATGATCGGATTATACTCATATTTTGTCCAAGGTCCCGTTGGAGTCGGTGCAGTCGCGTACCCTACGCCGTAATCCGGGCTTTGGAAGTGATTGCCGGAATACGTCATATAATAGGTTCCATTATGCTTGATGACGAACGGTCCCTCATTAATTTGCGCGACTGGCGGCTTCTGGCTCAGCTCCCACTCTTGGGTCGGGCTAAACACCTTCTGCAGCGTCTCGTCTTTCATCGTTTTCATATCGTCGTTCAACTCAGCTACCCAAATTTCATTGTTGTTGTTGAAGCGGACAAAATAAATATACGTTTTTCCATCTTCATCCGTATAGATATGCGCGTCGATCTCTTTCGTCGCATGCATAGGCTCTTGCACGTCTTGGACAAATGGTCCAAGCGGCGAGTCGCTTGTTGCAACCGCCAGATGCTCTTCTACTACATAGTACATGTAGAATTTGCCTCCGCGTTCAATGACCTCCGGTGCCCAAAAATTGGTGCTGCCCCATGAATCTTCGTTCGAAAGCGCCAATTGGTCATGCTCTGACCAGTGGACCAGATCCTCGGAAGTGTACACCTTGAATCCATCCCTCATTCCGCCTGCCGTCGTGTTTGTGCCGTAGAGATAATACATTCCCTCATGCGACAGCACGAACGGATCCGCGATGTTTCCAAGCAATGAATTCGTATAGGTCGGTTCGGTTAGATTTTCCGAGTACGAGCTGACCTTCACGTTATCAAACTCGGCATTCGCATTCCAAGTTCTGAAGCCGATAAAGCCCGTTGCGACATGTGTGCTGTCCAGCAAATCAAATTTAGGATAACCGTTTACGTTTAGCGGATTATCGTTAATAAAGACTTGAATGTGGTTTTGATCGGCAATGACCTTTATTTTGTAAGAGACATTCGTAAAGATCGGAAGCCTCTTTGAAGCGATTTCCTTCCATTTGCCGCCGCTCATTTCCCCAAGCACGGCTGTATGCGTAGCCGCATTAATGCCTAGATAGTACCCTTCCAAAGCATCAGGTCCGACACCAAGCCCAGATGCCCTGAAAATAAGGCCCGCTTCGTTTCCGCTTACGATTTTCACGTCTGCCTCAAGCTCGAAATCGGTAAATTTACGTTCTTGCAGTACCGATTTGTACCCGGTTCCCGCATTTACCGAATAAACGCCGTTTGCGGACTTCCATTCTCCTCCGTAAGTGCCCCAGCTGCCTTCGTTGTAGCTGGTAAAGTCCTCCTCGAACAATAAGCTTGGAGGCGGCGTCTGCTCCCGTACATTTACGATGGCCTGCCCGCTAAAGTCTCCGGAAAGAGATACTGCCTTAATAACGGCTCTTCCTGAAGTCTTCGCTTCTACCAAACCTTCCGCATTCACGGCAGCGATATCCGGATTCGAGGATGTCCAGATCACTTCGGTGCCGCTTGCGCCTAAATTCGTTAGCTGACTCGTTTCTCCAGTTTCAAGTGTTAGCGTCTTAGGTGCCAGGTCCACGCCGCCCTGAATCGCTCTTACCGCGAAATACTCGAACTTCGCGTTGATCGGATCATTCCCGGCAACGATGTTGTTCGCGAAAAATCCGATTTTAATATTCGTAAGATTCGCTGTTACGGCAGCAGCCGCTTGTATCCATTCGTACCCGTCCCAATAATAGGTCGTATAGCGGTCTCCGATCTTCCGGATTTTAAGCGTCATGGTATCTCCGCCCGGATGTTTAACTTGATTAGCCGGTTGTTGATACACGCGGTTTATTTCATAGGCGGTTTCTACCGCGTTGCCATTTACCCAAACATGGGCAAGTTTGATGAAATTATCCGCATTTTGCCAAACGAACAATCCCGCCTGCTGATGGTTTTTGGCAATGGGCGCCGTTACTTTCGTAACGATCTCAAAATCGCCGTCCCCCGGGACATTTCTAAGGAACACGTTATTTTGCGAATTATTGTCTTGATACACATCGGTAGCTGTCGTATGGATCGTCATCGAGCCAGGGTTTTGAGTTAAGCTCCAATTGCCAGCACTCTCTTGGAAAATCGACCATACCCCGTTGTCCAGCGTCGTGTTGTCGAACTGATCTACCGTATACCCGGCTAGATTTGGCTCGCCTGCTTCCCCGCGGACGATCACGGTGCTCTCCGCAATAATCGCAGCATTATCCGCGCTTACTACTTTGATTTGGGCTGTACCCTTCTGCAACCCATTAACCGCAATCATGATGCTGCCCGATGCGGTATCCTTGCTCGTTACCGCTGCGCCAGCCACTTCAGGATTAGAAGAAGTGACAATCACATTTTTATTCGTCCCCATGATTGGGCGGACCGAAGCGACGATAGCCGCTGAATCCCCTGCAGTCACGGTCAAGCTTGGTTGATCTACCCGGAGCGAGGTTACCGGCTCTGAGCCTTCCTCTTCCAGAATTCGTGTTAATATGATCGAATCCAGTTGAGCAAAATTCGTTTTCTTCGCCAAGCGAATCGTATTTATTCCCGATTGCAGCGTAACATCCATAGATGACGGGTTAATTTGGTTCCAACCGAAGTTTTTGTACGCGATCTCTTGTTCGGCACCATCATTAACCGTTATGGCATGCTTCACGGTCGCTCCTCCGGCACTGCCGTTATCAGCCATAACAACCAAGTTGTAATCGCCGGCATGCTGCACGTTAACGTTAAATTCTATATAATCGCTGCCCGGCGCGTCCAAATGGCCGACTACCTTACCGCCCGATGCATTTCCTGAATCGCCTGCTTTGGCTGTGCCGCCAAGCACGGCATCCTCGGCTTCTAATTTATATCGCGGAGCGGCAGGCGTACCTGAAGGCTGCTCAATCTGCTCGCCGTAAGCAACCGGTGTTCCAAAATTCGGCGTGCCGTCTGGATTCCAAGTAAACTTCTGCGCTCTCACGCTTCGGTTTGCCCAGCTTCCGCCGCTGTTTAAGGTTGCATGGTAAACAATCCAGTCTTCTGTGCCGTCCGGCGAGGTTGTGAACGTGTTATGTCCTGGACCGTAAGCCTTTTGCACTTTGCTGAATACGGGCCCGCTCTTCGTCCATGAAGCCGCGTTCAGCACATCGCCATCCGTATTCGTCAGCATGCCAAGCGTATAATCATCCGTCCAGCTGCCGCTTGCCGAATAAACGATAAAGATTTTCCCGTTTTTCTTCAGCACCTCGGGACCTTCATTGATGAATGGCGAACCGTTCAACTCCCATGCCTGATCCGGAGTCGATATTAGCACGCGGGGACCGCTAATCGTCCAAGGATTGCTCATCGGAGCGATATAAAGATTTTGGCGCACATTGACATCGCCTTCCCAGCCTGACCAAACAAAATACATCGTTTGATCGTCCTTAACCAAGACGGAGCCGTCAATCGCCCATTTATCCGTCGCATCTGCTATTTTTCCTTTGAATGCATATTCACCCTGTGGGTCCTGTGACATGCCTTCCAGCACGTACATGCGATGGTTGTTGTTATTGCCGTCGTCCGCCGCGAAATAGATATACCACTTACCGTTCAAATATTGCAGCTCCGGCGCCCAAAGCTCCTTTGAATACATCGTGCCGGTTGGCGGCGTATATACTGTCACGCGCGGAGCCGTACCGATATCCTGCAGCCTTTTTGCTTTGGCTACCTGCAGAGAAGAATCCTTCTCCGATTTCACGTAGTAATAGTAACCATCCTTAAAGACGATACTCGGATCAGCCGAACCTGCACCGCCAGCTACCGGCACGATCGGATTTTGGAAAAGCGTGCTAGCCGCAACCGAGATCTCAGCCGTTGCGGTTTTGCCGCCGTCAACCGTCGTTACGGTTATCGTTGCCGTACCAGGGCTCACGCCCTTAACCACGCCGCTTGCACTAACAACTGCGACTCCGGGCTTATCGGAGCTCCAAAGCACTTCCTGTTTCGATGCGTCTACCGGCGTAAGCACCGGAATCAGCTGCTTCGTTTGATCCACCTTCAAGCTTACGGATTCCGGTGTAATCGCGACCGATTCTACGCTTTTTCCAGAATAGATCGGAAGCATAACTTGCTTAGGCATCCCCGCTGCGGACCATTTCAGATGCAAGCTGGCATCACCCGTTGCGTGCACATATTCAATTTTAACCGGAAGATTTTGGCCTGCTATCAAGTTCAGCTTGGCACTAACCTCTTCCCTTGCGAGGCTGGTTTTATCAATAACCTGTTCGCCGTTTACCCAGACTTTTGCGATATTATCGCTGTCCGCGTAAAGGGTGTATTCCCCTGTCTGCTCCGGCATGATCGTTCCTGTCCAGCGGATGGAGAAATGATCCTCGCCAATGCCTGCTGTCGGTTCCGGAGAGCCTGTTCCTTTCTCGTTGCCAAGATCAAAATCTATTCTTGTCGTAATCGATTTTTTGGCCAATTGCGAGAAATTGTCGTCCTTATAATATTGAACGTTGAACACTGGTAAGGATTCGAAGCCCTCGCCCAGCAGCGCTTTAACATCATTCACATCCCAAGGATGGCCATCCGGATACACAATGCCGTGGAACGGTACCTCTGGCTCCGAGGTTAGCGGCGTTACATCCGAGCCCCATGGGAATCTCGTATTGGAGCGGCCGATGCCCAGCTCCCAAATCACATACCCCATACCTCTGCCGCCGTAGTTCTCGACTACGCCCGGAAGGGTTTGAGTCAACCTGTTCATCAGCTCATCGGCAAGCACTTCCTTGCTTACGCCAAATGGCGTCGGATAATCCGATTCATATGGATGCCAAGTGATGAAATCGGAGAACGGACCGCCGGAGAATTGCCCTCCCGTCGATGAGATTGGCAGGGTTGAGCCCGTTTCTTTAATCCAAATCCGCGCATCGTTCATAATTTGTTTCGTCACCACATCCATCAAGCCGCTTTCGCCGTTGCTCGGCTCGTTATAGACGTTCCAGAACGCGATTCTCGGATCATCCTTATGCGCATTGACAATGCCTTGAACGTATTCCTTCAGCTTTTGTTTATTAGCGCCATAATTCGATTTGACCGCATCTCCCGGTCCCTCTACCCAGCGGCTGTTATGGGCCCCGTACCTTGGTGCCTGCTGCGGTCCAAATACAGGGTAATCATTCCAGCAATCATCAAAGAAAACCAGCTCCACTTTGATGTCATACTTATCCGCCAGCCGAAGGAAATCCTCCAAATTAGCGAGAAGCGCTTCCTTATCATTTTCCCAAAGGAGGTTATGGACGAACACCCGCACAAAGTTAATGCCGTAGTCATGGGCGTAGGAAAGCTCCCTGTCATTAATAACATGGTCATACTCATTCCATTGCTGGATTTGATTGACTACATTTGTCGGAACGAATACGGCTCCCTTCACCCAAGACCAATCATAGGTTGGCTGCGTGACAGGCCCTGTGTCCGTTACCAAAAGATTGTCGTACGACGTGTTCAGGAAATGTGATCTTACGCCGACAGCTCCTTCCGTAAACATCCGATCGACGACACTGACGACGATTTCATCGTTGATGTACACTTCGATATTGCGTCCATCGGCAACTACCTTCATCCGGTAGACCGTATTCAGCTTGACGGTAAAAGGAATGGAAGCCAGTTCCGTCCAATTGTTATTCAGCCTGCCGACCTGAACCCGGTTATTCATGCCAATGCCGGCATAATAGCCTTTTAAATTGTCGGCTCCGACGGATGGATTGCTCACCCGGAAAATTAAGCCCGCATTATCAGGGCCGGCACCATCGTTAATTTGAATGTCCGCCTCATATACGAAGTTGCTATAGTTAGTGCCATTAGCTACTGCCTTGAAGCCAGCTCCTTTGTTTACGCTGTACTTTCCTGCGGAAACATTCCAAGTCCCCCCATAGACGGACCATCCGTCCGCGTTGCCGTCTTCGAAGTTTTCGGCGAAGCCCGGGCTGTTTTTGGTATACACGCCGCTGCGGACAGCGGAATCAAACAAGCCGCTTTTACCAGCGATTGCTTTCACAGTCGTCGTTTCCGTTACCGTAACCGGCCCGTTATAAACGGCAGAAGCATGAGTTGGCGCGCTTCCGTCCGTCGTATAATAGATGACAGCTCCTTCTGTTGGACTTGCTATAACAACCTGCTGCGACTCGGCAAAATTTGCAGTTTGCGGTTCAAACACCGGCGGAGCAGCTTGCTCTGTAATCGATGTTAAACCCGTCAGCTTCAGGTTGTCATAAGAAACCTTGCTGCCGTCGTTCCATGCCCTAATTCCTACCGTCCCCGCAGTATAATCCGCGTCCGTGAATTGCGTCGTCAGCTTGTCATTCACATAAACGTAATAAGTCGTACCGATTCCGATTATTTTCAGATGGTTATCTTGATTCGGATATACTTCCGCAGCCGCTTTGGCTACCTCCATCCACGAACCGTTTCCATTGTTCGCATCCGCATTCATTTTCCCAATTTGCACGAATCCCTTTAAATTAAAACCAACATAATAGCCATTCATACGATCCGCACCGTTGCCAGGAGCGGTTACCCGGAACACAAGGCCGTTGTCCTGCCCGCTGCTGCCGGCATTAATATCGCCTTCCCATACAAAGTTTTCAGGCACAGCCTGAATCATAGCTTTGTCGCCCCGCGGATTTTGAACGTTATACCGGCCATCTGCAACGGACCAAGCCCCGTTTTGAACACCTGTATACGTGGTCCAGCCTTCCGCATTGCCATCCTCGAACGATTCTTCAAGCAGGCTCGTGCTTGCTGCGATCACATAGAGAGCGCTTACAGTATCGGACGCCATATGTCCGACTTTCTCCGCATATGCCTTAATGCCTACCGCTGAAGTCACCACGAATGGTGAGGTATACACAGGGGAAGCTGCATTCGGCTCACTGCCGTCAAGCGTATATCTAATTACGGCATCCGGCGTAGCCGATGTCATTGCGACGGTTTGCTGTGTTTCATAGCTTCCGCTTTCCAGGCTGAATTGCGGCGGAGCAGCCGCCTCTGCGGAATATTCCCTTACTTTGATGTTATCGATTGTACTTGTTCCCCACCAGGTACGAAGGCCGATTGCGCCTCCCGTCACAATTTGTTTGCCGTCATTGTCGATAACATCGATTTTTGGAGTAACCATATCATTCACGTAAACTTGAATGTGATTGCCGACAGCTACAACCTTAATTTTGCCGCTGGTCCAAGGGATCGCGACACGGCCCAGCTCCTTCCACTCGTTATTCCCGGTCACACGGCCGAGTACCGCTTTTTTGTCGACCGTTATCGCCGCAAAATAGCCATTATAGCCGTCAAGCGCGTTATCGGAAAGTTGGGTTGTCCGGAATAGAACGCCCGTCATGTCTGAATTGAAGCCGGATACCCGAAGGTCCGCCTCATAGACCAGATCGGTAAAATAAGTGCTGCCTGCAACCGTTTTGGCTCCAGGAGCGCCGTTAATACTGTATTCCTTCGCTTGGTTTACCGCCCATACCCCGCGATTGCCCGCATTATCCGAGCCGTATTTATCCCAATCATCAGCATTGCCGTCGTTAAAGTCATCCGTGAATACGGCCAGCGGCTGCCCTTCAGCGGCAGACACCGCCGGCATGGACGGCACAAAGGTAACTAACAAGCAAACGCATAATAAACAAGACATGATAGCATGAAATGAATTACCTTTCTTCCTGATTAGAAATTTCTGCACTTGTTCTATTCCCTCCCTATGGATAAGACACTAAACCAAGTTCGTTTAGTAATCATTATTCATCCATTATAGGTAAAACAGGAAGACAAGTATTTGCAATAAAATGCTATTTTATTTAAAAATCAGCACTGCCTCGATGCTTCAGCGGCGTCAAACTTGTTTTATTACTTAGTAACGAATCCCTAGAGGAGTGAGGGCCATGACACAGAGAAAATTGTACTATGTATCTATATCCGGAAAGCGGATCGAGCCTGAGCCTTCTATTAATGACCAACTAACCGTATTAGGAACGCCTGACGAGATGAATAAGCTCCAGCAGCAGCTGGACCAAATTCAGCGGGATGATGAGATCACGCAGTTCCGGGCTCCAATCCCCTACAAATCCTCGGAACACGACATAGCGACGGATAAATTTAATGAGGATTTGATTAAGGTCTATCACGCCATATATGAGCTCGGCACGGATGAAACCAGAGCCCATATCCGTCAGATGAACATTTTAGCCAAGCTGGAGGATACCGATTACAATTATCCCGGCTATGAGCGCTAAACTCATTACATTAAAAATGGTGCGCCAAGAAAGGTCAATCAGACCTTTTGGCGCACCTATTTTTTGCCGTTATCATTGTGTTTCAAACAAGCTTACCGCTTTTCCCTTCACTTCCTCAAGCATTTGCTTGCGGGCGTCATCGTCAATTTGCGGCACGCTGCCGAAGAAGATATGCCCCACCGGTTCGATGCCGCAAAATTCATAAATACCGGTGTCCGATGTTATTTTGAGCCCATCGTACATGCCTGTCTTGCTATAGATATCCGAAGGCGTTCCATGCGTATTAATAATAAGTCCTTTTTTACCGGTTAGAAGCTTGTTTATAGTCCCGTTCTCCCCGTAAACGTAAGCGAAACCGTAGGAAAATACACGGTCAATATATCCTTTAATAAGTGCCGGCAGACCGGTCCACCAAATGGGGTACACCATGGTAAAGGCATCTGCCCACTTCACATGCTCCTGCTCCGTTTTAATATCCGCTGGGATATTGCCTGCGCGCAAAGACTCGAAATCACTCGCTTTGAGCACGGGATCAAAGCTCATCGCATACAAATCCCTCACGATGACTTCATGCCCCTGTTCCTTGAGCGATCCGATAAACGCATCGACGATCGCATTGTTAAAGCTGTCCGGATTCGGATGACAATAAATGATTAAATGCTTCATGATTAATGACACCTCCACAGATATGAGAATCGGTCGGCCTTAGTTTGGCCAAATCTCATTGCATTATGTAGGGCCGACCTGCTGTTCGCTCCACATCCAAAGGTTTGCCGCAAGCTCTTGATATTCGCTTTTCCCGGCTTGGCCCTATGTCTTTGAAATGGGCATCCGCACAATCCAAAACACATACGCCTGCATAGGTATAGACAGGAGAACTGTAAATTGCTGCTTGGAGGAATGGTCATGCATTCATCTTTCCATACACACCGCTTTCAACAGAACGGCTTTTCAAGAGATGAATATTTGCTTGATATGAAGCAAGGCGATATAAACGGAGACGGCATACCCGATCAGGTTTACTTAATAGGACATAAACCGGATGGTCCATCCGGCATTTTCGCCGATCAGATCAAGCTCGTCATTCAGGATGGCTATTCCCAGAAACGAATTGTCGTTGCTTTGCAAAATAATGCCGGATACAATGCCTCGGTGCTGCTTGGCGATTTCGATCAGAATAAAATTCCGGATATTCTCGTGAGCATTGATTCCGGGGGAAGCGGCGGATACGGAACCTTTTATATCTATTCCTTTGCAAACAACACGCTGCGCAAACGGTTTGATTCGTTAGACTATAATCAGGAGTACAAGTTTCGCGTCAACTTTGAAGACCACTACAAGGTAGCCGTATCGAGTCCCCAGCTGGATGTGCTGTTCTTGATTGATATCAGCGGTAAAGGAAGCCGTTACTTAAATGAGCTTTACAAAGACAACGGAAAATTAAAAAAGCCCGTTCAGGGCGAGGTGCTTGCGATTGCGGCATTGAACCCGATCGTGACAAATGAAAATCGCATATCCTTTGATTTGCTTGCTCTCCAGCGCATTATCGGACCAACAAACGCCGATACGTTAGGGTATGTGGAGAATCTATTGAGCTTTGAAGGAAGCTCCTTTACATCCTCCAGGCTGACCGTTGCCATTCTTGGCACGAAGCTCATCTCCCATTTCTAACCCTCTTGGCGTGATGGCGCGAATAGTCAAATGGCCCAATCCTTGTAAGTCCCTTTTGCATACAATGCTCTAGCCCAATTGATTAGGAGTGATTATGCATGTCATTTATGCCTCCTCCCGGCCCGCCTCCAGGACCGTTTGGACCGTTTGGACCGATCGGGCCGTTTGGCCCACAAGTACCGCAAGGACAACAAGGACAACAAGGACAACAAGGAATGATGGGTGCACCAACTGCGCCGCCCCCTTCGTTTACGCCGCAGCAGCCTTCACAGTCCTTGTTCGCCGTTGATCCTGGCGCTATTTCCGGCTGTCTGTTCCGAAATACCTTTGTTTGGCTAGCAAATGGTCAAAGCTTTTGGTTTTTCCCCGTATTTGTAGGGCGTAATTCTGTCGCCGGCTTCCGTTGGTTCGGAAGATCATGGATGTATATGGGAATAGATTTGCGTCAAATCAACTCCTTTACTTGCTTCTAAACTTTTCTTTCAAAAAAACGGCTTCCTCTCAAAGAATGAGAAGGAAGCCGTTTTATTAGATATCGACTATGCGCTTGCACCGCGAAGCATGCTCTTCATATAACTGCTGCATGCGACAAGGAAGTACAGCGTCTGCATCGCAATATAAATGCCGATAACGATAAAGGAATAGATCCAGTTAGAGGATTCCATCATATTATCGAGTGCTTGCATCGCAAACAAAGCGTGAGAAATACCGACGACAACAGGAACAAAGAAAACGATACCGACCTGCGTAACCACGATTTTGCGAATCTCGCCCTTTGTCATGCCGATTCGGGTCAGCGCTCTAAACTGTGCTTGATCCTCCTGCAGCTCGGTGAACAGCTTGAAATAAATCATGCTGCCGGAAGCGATAAAAAATAACAAGCTGATGAACATGCCTATAAACAGTGTTAATGAAACCGTCTCGTTCATTTGTTCCAAATGGTCTGCGCGCCTAAAATCTATTTGACCTTGGAGTTCTTCGGGTACCAGCTTACTCAGCTTATCAGCAGTCGCAGCTGAATTCTCCCAATCACTTAGCTCGTAGCCGTACATCGTAAACAACTGATCCTCCGGCACATCCGATAACAGCTCTATATAGGAGAAATCATCCATTACGAACGTGTAATAATTGCTCTGAAGCCCGTTCATTACCGTCGCTTCAATCTCGCCGCTAATTTCGAATTGTGCTGCTTTGCCGTTGATACTCCCTTTTACAACGCCGGTCGGATTTGTATCCTTTCTGGAAAATGACGAAACTAGAATTACCTTGCCATTTTCAGGTTGAATGTTCGGCTGATTCGTTAATTCAGCAAGCTTATTGTAATCCGTAGCCGAGAGAATCAACGCGTCAAAATCCGATTCGCGGAACTCCTCATCTCCCCATTGGACGGAATAACGATTAATAAGCACGCCGGCAGCCTTTATTTCTTCCGTTATTTGAAAGCCATCCTCGGCGACGATGCGCTTAAGCTCAGCAGGATCGATGACTTTATGTGTATTTAAGCCCGTCTCACTGTAGGCAAGGGAGAAGGGAGAATTCTCAAGCATTCCTTTTTTTCCGCCTATTTGCAAAATATATACGGTTCCTAAGGCGGTCATAATGACGGCGCTCAGAATCGATACGATAAATAGAATTCGCGCATTGTCTCTTATTTTGTAGCCAAGCTGAGCGAAAACAATCATATTCGTGCGCTTATAGTAAAGCGCCGCCCGTTTCTGGATAAACCTTAGCAGCAGTATACTGAACTGCGTAAAGAGAAAATACGTACCGATTACGACGGTAACCAATATGGGCAGTGCCAGTATAATAAAAGTTCCGCTGTTCATGGCCAAGGCCATGCCGTAAGCTGCCATTAAACAGAATACAGCCACGGCAACCAGCCAGGGTGAAAACACGAGCTGCCCCTTTGGCTTGCGCGCGGCTTTCAGCAAATCGACAATTTCGGTACGGCCGATGCGCAGCGCAGTCAAAATGGAAATAAGCATAAACAGGACAAAAAATCCGCCTGCGGTAAGTCCAATCGCTTTAACAGGCGCTGCAAAAGGAATCGTTTTTTCTAAACTCAACAGCACCGATAGAGTCATAAAAAACAGCTTGCTGAACAACATGCCGAGTCCGATCCCTGCGACGATGGCCAAAAAGGCGATCGCGGCATTTTCGTAGATGACCAGCTTTCGCAGCTGTACTCTTGTCATGCCGAATAAGGAGAATAAACCAAACTCCTGCTGCCTCGTCTTTAAAAAGGCGGAATTCGAATACAGCACAAACAAAAACGAGAATATAACGATAATGTACTCGCAGAACTCCATGCCTTTACGTATTTTCGATGCCGCCATAATATGGCCGCTCAATACCTCGGGATGGTACAGAAATGCCGCATAAATGTAAAAGATCATAACGGAAAACACGCTGCTCAGAAAAAATGCGCTGTATGATCGCCAGTTGCCCCGAATATTACTAAGCGCGAGCGAACGGAACGTCATCGAAATTACCTCCCAGCACGCTGAGCGCGTCTAAAATTTGTTGGAAGAACGCTTGTCTATTCGAACCTCGGCGAATTTCCGAGAAAAACTTCCCATCTTTGATAAAAACAATTCGCTGGCAATAGCTCGCCGAGAACGGATCATGCGTCACCATGAGCACTGTCGCCTTAAACCGCTCATTCATATCCTTGAGCGAATCCATGACATCTTTCGCCGATTTCGAATCCAGATTTCCGGTGAGCTCGTCGGCAAGCACAAGCGAAGGTTGGTGAATAATAGCCCGTGCGATCGCAGCCCGCTGTTTCTGTCCGCCGGATACCTCATAGGTCCGTTTATTCAGTATCGCTGCGATTTGCAGCAGCTCCGCTAGCGGATTCAGCTTCTGTTCAATTAGTTTCGGTGCCATGCCCTCCAATACGAGCGGCAAAATGATATTTTCCTTTATCGATAACGTATCCAGCAGATTAAAATCCTGGAAGACGAAGCCAAGCTCGCGCCGGCGGAATAAAGCCAACTTCTTATCGGTCAGCTTGCTTGGATTGACGCCGTTGATTTCGATCTCGCCAGAGGTTGGCCGATCAATCGTTGATAATAAATTTAGTAACGTTGTTTTCCCGCTTCCTGAAGGTCCCATTACGCCTACGAATTCTCCCGCTTCAACCTGCAGTTCAATATCCTCAAGCGCTTTATATGCAACGTTACCTTTGCTGCTGTATATTTTGCCTAGCCCTTGTGCTTTTAGTACGCTCATTGCTTTGTTCCTCCCCAAATCTGATCTATAGTGTGCTTCGATAGCCTTAGTATAGACGAGAAGGATACATGAATCCCATCGATTTCCCTTTCAATTATCTGCTGCGAACCTTACAAAGTTGTCACCTAGATACCCTCCTCCTCCTGGCTGCCCAATATATGAATGCCGCGAGGCTGAAATACGATAGTCATCGCCGTGCTCTCTCCCAATACGGAGGTTACGGACAGCTCGTGGCCCAGCCGGCTGCATACCTGCTTCGCCAAATAGAGACCCATCCCTGTCGACTCCCCTGTTGTACGGCCGTTCTCTCCTGTAAAGAATGGATCAAAAATACGCGGCAGCTCATGCGAAGCTATGCCCATACCCTCATCGGACACGGTAAGCTTGCCTCCGGCATTTCCGAAAGCTTCCATCGTAAAAATAATCTTTTTGGCGCCCGCTTTGCTTTTGCTGTATTTGATCGCGTTGCTGACGAACTGATTTAACACAAATGTCATCCACTTCTCGTCCGTTTCCACCCAAGCCTCGCCGTCAATGCGCGGAAAAATGGAGTGCCTTATACACAGCTTCTTATGCGCATTTACCACGTTCCTTGCCAAAGCATGCAGCGCCGTTTGCTTAACATGGAGATCTATTTCAAACTTGTCCAGCCTTGCGGTATAAAGCATCATTTCAAGCCCGCGCGTCATTCGGTCCGTCTCTTCCTGCAGGCTCAGCGCGAGCAGCCTCTGTTCTTCCTGAGTGGATGCGGGTTTCTGCAGCGCTTCTTGCGCCAGCAAGTCGACAACCGATACTGGCGTCTTCATATGATGTACCCATTGGAGCACAAAATGATTGTGCAGCTCCTGCTGCCGGCGATACTTGCCGAGCTCGTTCAAATAGGCACGGTTCTGCTCCTCGAGCATCTTGGAGACAAGCTTCTGCTCCTGTGTAACGGTGGTTTTTATGATCGACGTAGCCTTGAGCTCTTCAGACCGGTTAATTGCATCGATTAATTGCTTGAAATAAGCACGCTGACGAACATAATCAACAGCCAGCCATACCCCAAGAAAAAATAAGGCCAGCACCATAAAATAATAAACCGTACCCAGCTCGACAAGGCCTGGATAACGCTCCCGCTCAAGAAGCAGCATGCTGAACGACAGCAAAATAATCAACAAAGCCATAAAAATAAACAACAACCTGTCACGCAAAAATAACGCCAACGACAAGCCTCTCATCGGGGCGCCCCCTTTGGGATAGTCAACTTATAGCCCTGACCGCGCACGGTTTCTATCGCTTTTTGCAGCCCAAGCTCCTCAAGCTTTTTCCGAAGTCTCGTCACGTTTACGGTGAGCGTATTGTCGTCAACAAATTGCACGTCGTCCCAGAGCGCCTCCAGCAGTTGCTCGCGTGACACGACGACGCCGGATTGCCTCATTAAGCATTCAGCAAGCAGCTGTTCATTTTTCGTCAGCTCAACGCGCAGGCCGCTCCATTCCAATTCGTTGCGATTCAAAAAAAGATGCAAGCCATTTGCTGACAACTCCCCATGCGACACGGCTCCTGTGTCAGCTGCTGTTGTCGATCCGGGTGCCGCATATTCCCCATAGGTTCTCCTCAGCACACTCTTCACCTTCGCCATAAGCAAATCCAAATGAATCGGCTTCGTTATGTAATCGTCACCGCCGTTCTCGATCGCCATTACCTGATCCATTTCACCTGCTCTTGCAGAGATGAAAATAATCGGAATTCTCGACCTGGCACGGATTTGTCTGCACCAATAATAACCGTCGAAATACGGCAAATTAATGTCCAACAGCACCAAATGCGGCTCAAAGGCCTCCAGCTCTGGCATAATATCGCGAAACTGCTTGACGGCAGCTGCCTCAAAGCCATATTTATTCATGTTATTTTTCAAAATAGAAGCGATTTTGTCATCGTCCTCCACGATAAAAATGCGATACACGGGGATCCCCCTCATCCTTTTCATTTCTAACAATTATAGCTTACATTAATGTTCGCAGGAGGCAAAACAGAAAAAAGGAGCCCTTTTACAGGCCCCTCTTTCGACGGTGTTTGATCGTATGAGTCTCTTCACATCTAACACTTCACATTGTTAAGATTACTTGGGCACCGCTTGTTTGCATTCCGGTTTAATGGATCGCAGTAAGCGTGTGTGTTCGAGAATGCTCTACGACACAACCCCTCGCTTTCATAAAAGCTTAGTGATTAAATTAAATAAGTTCCTCCAGTAGCCCTAGCACCAATTGGTCCAACGGAACCACACCTCTCTTCACACCGTCAATACTATCATGCACCTTTTTTGCAAAGCTTATTCATAAAACGAATTAAAAAGTTGAGTATAGAAAAGAATCGCTTTTCAAGCAAGCTGATGGCAAGCTGATGAACCAAGAAAAGCGGGTCACCAAACCCGCCTCTTCTCCCGCTTATGGATTACTCGTACAGCACCGCTTTGATCTCTTCGTTATCGATATTGGTTTTGTCGTACCAGTAGAAGCCGGTATCAATGTTCGCTTCGACGGCTTCGCCGTTTACGGCGGCTACTGCCGCTTTCACCGTTTCATAGCCGATGCCGATCGGGTTCTGGGTAATAGCGCCCGCCATCGCCCCACTCTTGATCGCGTCAATTTGCTGCTTGCCGGAATCGTAGCCAATCACCGTGAGTTTACCTTCCAAGCCGAGCTCGGATACGGCGTTGATGACGCCGATGGCGGAGCCTTCGTTGGCGCCGAAGAAACCTTTCAGATCCGGGTTGGCCTGCATGATCGCCTTCGCAAGATCGGTTGATTTCAGATGATCGCCGCCGCCGTATTGGATGTCGACGATTTCGATATCAGGATATTTGGCTTCAATCTGCTTCACGAAGCCGTCGCGGCGGTCGACACCTGTACGGCTCGTTTGGTCATGCACGATCAGCGCCACTTTTCCTTTATTGCCGATTAGCTCTGCCATCTTGTCGGCTGCCAGACTGGCCGCCGCAATGTTATCCGTCGAAGCCCTTGCAACCGGGATATCGCTTTCTACGCCGGAGTCAAAGGAGATGACCGGAATTTTCGCATCTTTCGCCTGCTGAAGCAGCGGAATCGACGCCTGGCTGTCCAGCGCTGCGAAGCCGATGGCGCTAGGTTTCTTATCAAGCGCGGCCTGAAGCATCTCGATCTGCTTGTCGACCTGCGACTCCGTCTCGGGACCCTCGAATGTGATTTCCACGCCCAGCTCGTTCGCCGCTTTTTCGGCGCCTGTTTTGACCGCCTGCCAGAATTGGTGCTGGAAGCCCTTTGAGATGATCGGAATATACAGCTTCTCCCCGCCTGCGGCAGCAGGTTCGGCGTTCGCGTTTGCCGCGCCTTCTTTTGCATTCCCTGTGTTATTGTTTCCGCCTCCGCAAGCACTTAGGACGGTTACCGCAACTAGCAGCAATAAGATCAGAACGGACATCTTTTTCATACCGGAATCTCCCCTTAGTTTGGTTTATTGTATGAAAACTCCCGAAGAATCGGGAGGCACTGCCGGAATCGCTTACTTCTTGCGGCGGCGAAGCATATCCGCGTATACCGCCAGCAGGATGACGAAGCCTACAACGACGGTCTGCCATTCCTGCGGAACGGACATGATGCGCAGTCCGTTGGTGAGGACGCTCATGATGAGCGCGCCGATGACGGTGCCGATGATCGTGCCTTTGCCGCCGCTGAGAGATGTTCCTCCTATGACGACAGCCGCAATCGCCTCCAGCTCATAGCCCATGCCGAGCGCAGGCTGCGCAGAATTCAGACGGGAAGCCATCAGCACGCCGGCAAGACCTGTGAACAAGCCGGTAATCGTATAAATGATAATTTTCCATTTGTCCACGTTTACGCCCGACAGGCGGGTCGCTTCCTCATTGCTGCCGAGTGCAAAGTTGTAGCGTCCGACGATCGTCTTTGCCAGCAGAATGGTGCCAATGATGGCGGCGAGGAAGAAAACCAGCACCGCGTTCGGTATTTTGAAGCCCGGAATGATCGAGTTCAGCAAGGAGCCCAGAGCGATCTCGCGGAATACCGGCGTGTCGTTGAAGTAGATCGGCTTCGTGCCGGAGATGACGAGCGCAAGTCCTTTGGCGATCATCATCATCGCCAGCGTGGCGATGAACGGCGGTATTTTCAGCTTCGCGACACTGAGCCCGGACAATAACCCGCAGAAGGCGCCGGTCAGAATGCCGCCAAGGATGCCGAGCGGTACCGGCACGCCCCAGAACGTGATGAACACGCCGGTCATCACTGCGCTGAGCGTCATCACCGTGCCGACGGACAAGTCGATGCCCCCGGTAATGATGACGAATGTCGAGCCGAGCGCCAGCACTCCGATGACCGCGGTGGAGAGCAGAATGCCGACGATGTTGGAGAAGCCGAAGAAATTGCTTGATGAGAGCGAAAAGAACATGACCAGCACGACCAGGCTCGTAAACGCCAGCAGTTGCTGCAGCGCGCCCGATTTGATTTGAACCGGATTGCGTGCTACGGAAAGCTTCATATTAATACCTCCTTCAATACTCGCTTGGTGGCAAGCTCCATGATGCGCTCCTGCGTCGCTTCGGAACGCGTAAGCTCGCCGGTAATGCGGCCTTCGCACATGACGACGATCCTGTGGCTCATCCGGAGAATTTCCGGCAGCTCGGAGGAAATCATGATGATCGATTTGCCCTGCTCCGCAAGCTCGTCGAGGAGCTTGTAAATTTCGCTTTTTGCGCCGACATCGATGCCGCGGGTCGGCTCGTCGAAGATGAGGATGTCACAGTCCCGCGTAAGCCATTTGCCGATGACGACCTTCTGCTGGTTGCCGCCGGACAGAAATTTCACAACCTGATCCACGCCGGGCGTTTTCACCTTCAGCATTTCCACAACCCTCTCGGATGCCAGCCCGATGGCACCGTCCTTCATGAAACCGAGCGGCCCCGAAAAAGATCCGTAGCTGGCAACTGCAACGTTCGTCTTCACGTCCATATCGACCATGCACCCGTACCGTTTGCGGTCCTCCGACAAATAACCGATGCCGTGCCGGACCGCGTCGTACGGGCTACGAATGGCGACCTTGCGGCCGTGGACGGCCATTTCGCCCGAATCGACCGGATCGGCGCCGAATACCGCCCGCGCCATCTCCGTACGCCCGGCGCCCACCAGACCGGCAACCCCAAGAATTTCACCCCTGCGAAGCGAAAATCCGATGTCTTTCAGCACGCTGCCGCGATTTACGTCTTTTACTTCAAGTACGATCTCTTCACTTGCTTTCTTGGCGTCAGGCACCGACTCGTGGTAAACGGCCCTGCCGACCATCATCGAGATGATCTGGTCGGTCGTCACCTCGTTCGTCCGCACCGTATCGATATAGGAGCCGTCGCGCATGACGGTGATTCGGTCGGTAATCCGCTTCAGTTCGTCCATCCGGTGGGAAATGTAGACGATGCCGACACCGTTTCGCTTCAATTCCCCGATGATGACGAACAAATCCTCAATCTCGCTGTCGCTCAGCGCCGCTGTCGGTTCATCCATGATGAGCACCCGGGCGTTGAAGGAGAGCGCCTTGGCGATCTCGACCATCTGCTGCTTGGCTACCGTCAGCTCCGATACCGGCTGGCGCGGATCCAAATGCAGATTCATCCTCCGGAAAAGCTCCCGCACCTGCTCATGCAGTTTATTTTCATCCAGGAACAGCTTGAATGCCCGCCGCGGCTCCCGGCCGATAAAAATGTTCTGTGCGACGGTCAGGTCCGGCGCCAGGTTAAGCTCCTGGTGGATCATGCTGATGCCGAGGTCCTGCGCCGTTCTCGTATCTGGAATGTCGGTTTCGCTGCCAAGATACGCGATCCGGCCTTCGTCCTTCTGATAGACGCCGGTCAGCACCTTCATCATCGTCGATTTTCCTGCGCCGTTCTCGCCTACCAGAGCGTGAACCTCCCCGCCCAGCAGCTCGAAGCGACAGTCGTTAAGCGCTTTCACGCCAGGAAATGATTTGGTTATGCCCTCCATCAAAATCAGTTGCTTCCCAATCGTCATCTTGCCACCCCGCTTACATTTATCGGTTATAGTTCCTATTGTAAGAGAAGCAGCGGATAGCAGGAATTGAATATCTTCTTCAAAAAGGTAACTATTTTCTGATTCGTCTGACGCCGGATGGTGGGGACGAGGGGGAAAAGTGAAAAAAGGGGTTGTCCAACATGTAGGTTTACCTACATTGGGACAGCCCCTTCCATGTTTATCCATTCTGACGATTACAAAGCTGCTTTAGCACGCCTCCTCTAAGCTCACTCTCCATTCACGCTAACAAACGGAAACAGCAGCTTCTGATGCTCCTCCTCGTAAATATTGTCCTTCGTGACAATGACCGAGCCGGTATCGATGCGCGCCGGAACCTTCTCGCCCCTCAGCGCCTCCACCGCGGTCTTGACCGCCAGGTAGCCCATATTGAACGGCCGCTGCACGACCGTTGCCTGCATGACGCCTTCCTCCAGCAGCCGCACCTCGTCGACCGAGCTGTCGAATCCGACCAGCGTCAACCGGCCCGCCGCCTCCATATCCTGAATCGCGCGGCCTGCACCGACCGTGGACGGTTCGTTCAGACCGACGATCCCGGTCAAGTCTGGATGGTCCCGAATGAGCGATATCGCGATCTCGTAGGCTTTCATTTCATCACCGTCGCTGTAGTAGGTCTCCATGATCTCGAAGCGCGGATCCGCCTCGAGTACGGCCCGGACGCCCTGCTCGCGTTCCATTTGGGACGCTGTGCCCCTGACATAGCTGATGATGGCGATCTTCGACCTGTCTCCGGACAGCTCCGCCATCTTACGGCCGACCTTGCTCCCCGCTTCGATATTGTCCGTTGCGATGAAGCTCCTCGCTGTATCGCTATTAAGCGCCGAATCGACGGTGATCAGCGGAATTCCCGCTTCGTCGAACCGCTCAGCATAAGGAACCAGAAGATTGAAATCCGTAGCTGCCAATACAAGCGCGTCCGGCTTCTTTTCCAGCGTCAGCTCCATCAGCTCGATCTGCTGATCCACATTCGTCTCCCGCTCGGGTCCGATGATATTGACCTCGACGTCGAATTCTTTGGCCGCCTCCATGACACCGTCGCTTAACACGCCCCAAAATTCCATTCCGGTCTCCGTCGATTTGATCAGTACGGTAACTCGCGGGCGTTCCGTCGAGCCGCCACGCAGCGCATCAGCCAAGTTATACATAAGCGCTGCAAGAACGGCCGCGGCCGCCAGCAAGCAGAACCATTTGATCATCGTTCTCCTTCCTGCCATACGTCAGCCGCCTCCTTTCGCGCCGCTTCCTCGGGAAGCAGCAATGGAATCGCCACTGTGACAGTCGTGCCGGCGTCCGGCTCGCTTTCCACCGTCAGCCCGTAGTCATGGCCAAAATACAGCCGTAGCCGTTCATGCACATTCGTCATGCCGACCCCTTTGCCTTCGCGGAATCCCCCGCTGCGGACAGGCGCCAGCAGCCGTTCCAGCGTTTCCGCGTCTATGCCGACGCCGTTGTCCGCGACATGCAGCAAAATTTTTTCCCCGTACCTTTCTCCCGTAATCCGAATCGTACCTGTCCCGTATTTGTTCTTGATGCCGTGATAAATGGCGTTCTCCACCAACGGCTGCAGCGTCACCTTCAGCGTGACATACGAAAGGATCGCCGGATCGACCTCGATCTGGAAATCGAGCTTGTCGCGGTAGCGCATTTTCTGGATCGTCAAGTAATTAGCGATATGCTCGATTTCCGTCCGGAGCGACACCAGCTCCTTCCCTTTGCTGAGGGAAGCGCGGAACAGCCGGGCAAGCGCGGACGTCATAAGGACGACCTCCTCCGACTTCTTCTCCTCGGCCATCCAGATGATCGAATCCAACGTATTGTACAGAAAATGGGGATTGATCTGCGCCTGCAGCGCATTCAGCTCGCTCTTCCGCTTGAATTCCTGCTCCTTCACGACCTGACCCATAAGCTCCCGGATCTGGAACACCATCAGGTTGAAGGTACGGGCGAGCCTGCCGATTTCCTTCGTCCTGTCCACAGGCACTTGGATATTAAAGTTGCCCTTCTCCACTTCCTTCATATGCTCTTGCAGCTGATGAATCGGCTTCGACAGATTGCGCGACAGCAGCACGGACAGCAGAATCGCGGCAAACAAGCTAAAGACGCAAAGCGCCGCGAACGACAGCTTCATCTCGCGCCGGTTGCCGATCAGCTCGTCCGCATAGGAGACACCGACGATTTTCCAGCCGAATTCGGAATCCTGGACGGTGTACATTTTGCGCTGGCCCGCTTCGTCTGAAATGAAGGTGCCACTGCGAACGCTCAGCACCTTGTCAATCGCCTCCGTCTTCAGGCTGCTGTAAATCAGCTGCTGCTGCGGATGGTACACGATCTTGCCTTCGTCGTTGACGATGAAGACGTACCCCCGCTTGCCGAGCTCGATCTGGCTCACGATGTCGTTGATCACGCTGAAGTTCAGATCGACGAGCAGCACCCCCAGCCCTCTCGTATTATCTGCGCTTCGAATCTCCCGGCTCAGGGATACCACCCACCGGTAGTCGTCGTCGAATACCGGCTGCACATGAGGCGGCGAGACGACCGTACGGCCTTCCGCAGCCCGCGCTTCCCGGAACCAGGATTGGCCGGCCGCATTGACGTTCGGATTAAGCCTTGCGCCATTGCGGTCGGAAACGAACCTCTGCCCTTCATAACCGAATGCGCTGATCGAGGCAATATCCTTGCGTGAAATCATAATCGTGCGAAAAAATTCGGAGATGCTCCCGTCATTTTCGGCATCCTGAGACAAATATTCGCGGACAGGCCGGTGGCTCAGGACGAGCAGCGAAATATTTTCCATATTGGTCACGTAGGACTGGATGTTGGCGTTAACCTGCTCGACGAGCTCCCCCGTAAAATCCTTAGCCGTATCGCGGACCGCAACGGCCGAAAGCTGGTAGGAGATCACGCCCATGAAGACTGCCGTAAGCAGGATGAGCACAACGAAGGCCGCGGCAATGTTGGATTGGATGCTCTTGAAACGGAACATATTCACGGCTTCTCCACCGCCGTCTTCTGGCGGTATTCGGACGGTGTCTCGCCGGTCGTCTTCTTGAACAGGACGCTAAAATAATGCGGGTCGGCGTATCCCGTCCTAGCTGCAATTTCGTACGTTTTGAGATCGGTGAATTTGAGCAGCTCCCTGGCTTTCTCTAACCGCTGGGCGGTCAGATATTCGACAAACGTCCTGCCTGTCTGCTGTTTGAACAAAGCGCTGAAATAGCTGCTGCTCATATGGACCTCCTGGCAGATGGTCTTCAGCGAGAGCTCTTGCAGATGGTAGTTCTCTTTAATATATGCCTCCGCCCTGCGAATCTGCGTTTCGGCCAAATCGTTCCGCGCATCCGCAATCCGGCCTACGGCGCGAAGGCATGTGGCATGCAGCCAACTTTCGATATCCTCCAGCGTCTTGAACGCGTAGATGTCCGTGAGCGGATTCACGCGGTCGCCGAACGGCTCCGCATCGGATCCGCCCAGCTCGTCCAGCGTGTGCATGAGTGAAATCAATATTTTCTGGATGCGGATGTAGCACTGACTGATCGACAAATTCGAGGTTTTCAGATGGCTGACGATGCTCGTAATCGCTCGGCTTACCTCCTCGCGAGTCCCGGTCTTCACGCCGACGAGCAGCTTCTTCTCCCAGGACGAAGGCACGGAATCTCCGCTCTCCCGGCGACATTCCATATCCATGATGCTGATCAGCCGATTGCTGCCCAGCATAAACCTGTAATCGAGCGCGGCTAGAGCGGACCGGCTAGAACGGCGGATTCCGCGCAAGCCCGTTTCCGGCCTGCCGATGCCGATCGTCACGGTGAAGCGCAAATAGGTTTCTACCGCATGGCGAATTTCTTCGGCCAGCTGCTGCGCTTGGTCAAGCAGGGCATCTGCGCCTTCGCCGGAAAGAATACAGACGATCTTCTCCTCGCGCGTGCGAAATACGGCGGCGCCGTCTTCACGGCCCGCGATTTCCTGCATGATATTAAAGACGGCGAATCTCAGCAGCTCATGATCTGCCTCCGGATGCGATTCGGCGAAACGGTCGACATCGGCGGCGAACACGATGTAGTCCGGTCCCTCCAGCGGCAGCCTGAAATAAGCGATCCGCTCCTCCGCCTCGCGCTGTCCAATATCCGCGCTTACAAGGCGTTCTAGAAACCGCTCTTTGAGCAGAGGCAGGCTTTCGTGCAGCTGGCGCTTCAGCAGGTCGAGGTTCTCCCGCCGCAGCTTCTCCGCATCCAGCTCCCCCCGCACCTTCTCTAGGACGGCTGTAAGTTCGTTTGATGTAATCGGTTTCAGGATAAAGTCCATCACTTTCAGCTTCACGGCCTGCTGCGCATAATCGAAATCGTCATATCCGGTCAGAATGATGACCTTGGCATGCGGGCACCGCTCGGCCAGCTGGCGGGTCAGCTCCAGCCCGTCCATGAACGGCATATTGATATCCGTCAACACGATATCGGGCGCCAGCCGCTCCGCCGCCTCCAGCGCTTCAAAGCCATTCTCGCAATCTCCCACGCAATCGAAGCCGTGCTCCTGCCAAGCGATCCGTCTGCGGATGCCTTCGCGGACACCGGCTTCGTCGTCTACGAGCAATATTTTGTACATGGACATCCCCGATCCGAATTTCTCCCTTATAGTAAAGCGATTTTACCATAGGAGAGCGGGGTGTGTCTCCGCTTATAAGCAACTTCTATTCTACTGCCTGCATTTCCGTCTCATTCTCCTCGTCCAAGATATCCTTTGCTTTCAAAACATATATAGCATTTGAAATTCCACTCAGTTCTCTTGAAATATCTTGGACGAAGTTTATAAAAGTCAACCAAATACAGAATAACAGAACTGCAATTACAATTAGCATTGCACTCGTAAGTGACATGACGCACGCAACTTTCCAGTGTTGTGCAAAAACGACCTTTACAACGATAGGGCACTCTCCGTATGTCATGACATCCTTCGCAGACTAAAATTTTAAATCCATTTCTAGGATCGCCACAACCACGGAACTTTTGTATCTCTTTGAGGACATTTGGCCGAATATGCTCTTTATGTTTTTCTACAAACGTATCCCAATGTTGATGTTTATCGAGGAAGATTTCCTTTAAGATGTTCGAGTCCATATCTCCATTCTACCAAAAATTTAAATAAGGGGTAAGCTTCGCTTACCCCAAACCCAAAACATGTAAATTCTTATATGTAGAAAAAAGGAGCCTTTTCAGGCTCCTCTTTCGACGGTGTTTGATCGTTCGAGTCTCTTCACATCTAACACTTCACATTATTAAGAATACTTGGGCACCGCTTTTGCATTCCGTTTTAATGGATTGCAATAAGCGTGTGTGTTCAGAAGTGCTCTGCGGCACAACCCCTCGCTTTCATAAAAGCTTAGTGATTAAATTAAATAAGTTCCTCCTGCAGCCCTAGCACCAATTGGTCCAACGGAACCACACCTCTCTTCACACCGTCAATACTATCATGCACCTATTTCTCGGGGCTTATACATGCAATCGAAAATTTTTGATTTCGTAAATCGCTCACTATTGGAACATATAAACCATTTCACCCGCGAAAAAAACGATAACAAAACTAATAACTAGCATCATTTTGGTCGTTGTCGCTTTGCTTCGCTTCATTATGTCATTAGGATCCGCTTTGCTTGTCCAATTTCGTTTTTCCTTAATCGCCGTGATTGCCACTAGGCCGCAAGAACAACTAATGGAACGAATATCCTTGCATAGTTACGTTATAGCTTCCTTTTTGAACCGTGTGCTTCCTGCCGCAAGACGTACACCCTACTTCAATAAAATGTCTATAATCATGAATGAATTTCATGTGCCGCTATCCCCCAAGGTGATTGATCTATAGACGTGAAGACGAAAAGCTATGCATAAACGGCTGATGCCGTCCTCTGCGGAAAAAGCTCATTTCGATGAGATTTGCGTATACGACCCCGTCAGCGTCGCGAATCGCCTTTTTAAGATTGGCTACGTATTCCTGCTTCTTTGTATGGGATTTTTTAAGGAAATCAACGCCGAGACTCTGCTGCAGCTCTTTCTCCGCGGCTTTTTTTCCCTCCGGAGATAGCATATTATTACCTGAAATTTCACCTTGGCCCTTTTGGAACGTACGGAGGTCGCCGCGGATCCACGACATCACAAAATAAGGCTCGTACACCGTACGGCCCTCCTCCGTCCTTATTCGCCTGCAGAGCTCAACGCCTGCCGCTACCTGCCCGCCTGACGTCGCCGTTATCGCTATATTCGCGTGTGTGACGGCGTAATCCGGCAGGCGTTCGTTCATTATTCGTTCTCTTCGGACTGATAGATAACGCTGATGTTTGCGGCGTAATCGCCTTTATCCGATTTATTGATATCGAAGCTTACAATTTGATCCGCTTCAAGCGACTTGTAACCGTCGGCGAGAATGTAGCTGAAATGTGCGAACACATCCACTCCGTTATCCTCGCGTGTAATGAATCCGAAACCCATTTCCGCGTTAAACCATTTCACTTTACCGTTATACATTTTTTCATTTCCCCTTTTTCTTGGTTTTGTTTATTAGAGACGGCGACCACATGCGGATGTGCCGATCACTTACGGAGTCGCCATACGTCAGCACGCCGGTTATCTCACCCGTAGTAGACTCAACGATAGTCACGCGCTTTAGGTACGAACTGACCGATTCTATCGCGGATACAAAGAGCATCTAACGACCTCCGTTTCTATTCGCTATTTGCGTAGTTAGAAGCACGCACCGTTTCGGCGGGTCCCTGTACGGCTTGCATATGTGGTCGCCGTTCGGCCTTAACGCGCATAATCCATTTTGAAAAAAGCCGCAGTATTGAGCCGCATCCTTACGTTGCTGTTCGATATCGTTTCACCTCCGAATAATTGCGCATATTACGTACACTTTCCCGTGTTTTCGCCGTGTTTAAGACGCGCAAATAAGCGCCGAGTAGGATAACACCCTCCGCACTTGCAACGTCATGTATGACGGTAAATCGCATTAGAAAAAGCCCACGGAGTTATTCCGAAGGCTTTGCGTTTTGTTACGTAGTATGATCTGGATGTATTACAACAAAGAGCAACATTAATGGTTGACTCAACGTAGCCGAATTGACCTTTTAATAAATGTAACAAACGATTTCCTATGTGCTAAGGCAATCTTTTATTCTCATAGATAAAACATTAAATATTATTACTTATAGTTTTCATTTTCTAAAATAATAAGTTTTTCCTCATTTGAGGACTTCCCTAATTGTTTCGTATTTTCAACCAACCGAAAAATATTATCACAACATTGTTTTGCACCTATAACTAATAACGGTACACCTATAAAATCAATTTTTAGTCCTTTTGAGAGAAAACCCCCAATTGACATGACGAACGGTACTGTTGGTGACGTATTAGAGAATATTATTTTTTCATTAAAATGATGTTTGCTTTGTAGTAATAAGCTTAAGTTTTTTAATGCTGGAACAACAAGTTTGGAGGATTTCCGTCCTATTGTATATACTGAATCTCCATTTTCATCTATTCCGTGAAAAATGATTTTTCCCATATCATCTTTAGTTAATTTATTGAAATAGTTAACATTTAATATTTCTTCTTTAGTTAGTTTTCGTTCTGATTGGGTAATTTCTTTTAAATGATAGGCGGCTGCCAGAGCTGTTGTATGAGTCCCACCATAGTCATTATAGATATATATCATGATACCATCCCTTATATTTTTATCTATAGCTATTATTGTCATTCATTCTATTTTCTATTCGATTGAGCGCTAAACGTTTACTCCGAGCAGATTACGCGCCGATCGCTTACGTTACGTGATTCCGGTTGTCATTTCGTATCTTCCTCATTGCGGAGGCTGCGGTCTCCTTCCGTCTCTTATTGGAGCCCGCGTGAAGCCCGTCCGTTTTACGTCAGCTCGTAGGACATTTGCGCATAAAAATAGCGCTTATCACAGCGCCAACTTACCGAATTCTTTTGCTCGTCTAAACGCTTCCATAACGGATTCATAGCCGCCGAACGTTTGCGCGATTCGTGTTCGAAGCTTATCAGAGACTGCACGATGGCCACTCTCGACCGCTGCTATACACGACCGCGAGACAGCTAATATCGCAGCAAATTCCTTTTGATTCATGTCCTTACTGATACGGATTACTCTTACCGCGTCTCCATTCATGTCACAAAACTCCCTTCTGTATCTGAATTGTTACTAAGAGGGCAAATAAAAGAACCCTTCTTCCCATCTATAGGAGAATGTCGCCAGTTAAATTAATAGTCCGCGTTCTTCCTGTTCTTAGCGCTGTTTCTCCGTCCCGTCCGGCCGCCCATAAGCTCCGAACGCTGCCGCGCCGCTGATAATTGCGAAATCTTATCCGGATCATACGACCGCTCGTAGCTGCCGACGTGTCTTAGCATCGCTTTCTCCGATAGCCAGTACGGATATTCGAACCACCACGCGTATATGATCTTTTTACCTGCCTTTACGGTCGCCTTCTTGCCGCGTTGTATCGATTTCTGCACCGTCTTACGTGCGCTTTTACAAAAGTACATTTATCGCGACTTATGGGCGAGCGTCGTTTAAAGATTGCGGACATAGAGCGAATGACAAAGGAGTTCGGGAACGGGCTTCATCGTAATGGAATTACAAAGCTTTACAATGAAAAAACAGAAGGCATAAAATTCGAGACACTGGATGTACTATGTAAGGTTCTAGGTTGTACCGTTGCTGATATAATCGAACGCTTACCTGATAACGAAAAAGAAACCGCGAGCCAATAACCTGGACGCGGTTTTTGTGTATTAAAGCGTTCCCTCTGCGTAACCGTTGGTTTATACTGGAAAGTAACTAGAATCGATTTGAGCAGTATTGAGGTGGGCAAAACCATACATACGGAGGCGTTTAGTAATGGAGATCAAATGATACTTTTAGCTGACGGCGGTTTCCGCATTCAAGAAGCGTTAAAAAATTAACTACGGAGCTCTTAGATGTGAAAGCTCGCTGTATCCACTTGCCCGGCTGGATGAACAAGAACCGTAAACCACGCGTTGTACCTCTATCACAAGGGACTGTGCGCGAGTTATTATCGCTTATCAAGAGAAATAAAACATATTTTGAATCAGATTATATCTTCTTATCTAAAAAAGGTGATTCATTAAAAGCTGACCGATTTCTTAAATCGTTAAACGAGTACGCAATTAAAGTTGGCGTTGATCCTAAACTTGCTTACCCTCATCAATTCCGCAGCTATTTTTATACAGCATATTTACTTAACGGCGGTGATTTATTTACGTTACATCGTATAGTGTCTCACGCTGATATTGAAACTACTCGTAGTTATGTCAGAGTAAACGATGAACATAATCGAGACCAACATACGCAATTCGGATAACTGGTGCACGTATTCAATCTCCGGATGAAACTCCGTCAGCCACTTCGTAAAATACCGATAATCCTTTTCGTAATCGTTCGCTCGCGCAATCCTTCCGTTCTCTTACCGCTGACGACCAAGTCGAGCGCTTGCTGTAACGTGAGTTCCGGATGTGATGATGCCCCTACTTCGATGCGTCTTTTCCATTTCGCTAACGCCAAAATAAAAAACCTCCAATAACGAGTAAATTACGCATTTACCGTCACAGGAGGCCGTAGTTAACAACCCTTAATCGCGTATATTGGGATTGTTTACATACCCGCGAGGGGCTGTTAATATACCAATTCCACTATACAATCCGCAATCCCCACGCACATTTTACCGAGTGGCTTCCGAGTAGGCTAACGTCCAGATCAGCGTATATGAAAAACGCTGGAATCCCGCGCCGTTACTGCGTTAACACTCACCGGCAGCAGCCGGTTTTCCCGCGTCGCTCGCGGTGCGGAACGAGGAGCCGCAGCCGCATGTTGCGCTGGCATTTGGATTTTCGATCGTGAAGCCACCGCCCATTGCCGATTCCTTGAAATCGATAACGAGACCATTCAAATATTTAATGCTGTCTGCGTCGACGACAACTCTAAGCCCTTCCATATCTAGCTCCTTGTCGCCGTCATGCTGCTCATCGTCAAAGCCCATTCCGTAGGAAAAGCCGCTGCAGCCACCTTCCTTTACTCCGATACGCAGGAAAAGCTCAGGTCCGCCTTCTTCTGCGAGCATTTTTTTTATTTTGTCAGATGCTGTATCACTTATTGTGATCATGCTACATCCCTCCGTTTATCCGTTTAATCGAATGTGTTGCAACTCACTTACTTATTTGTAGTATACTCCAGTTTCTTCACTTGCTCAATAGCAGCATGCCTACTAACGCATTTCCCATTTTTTGGCGTACCGCTTACTTTTCTTATTGCTCATGTTACATATGAGGTTTATAATAGTTACAGCTTCTTAATCGGAAAAGAAAGTTCTTTTTTTCACAATCTAAAGATATCGAGGTGGCCCGGCCATGAACGTCGTTATACCGACAGAAGATACAAAAATGCAGCAAATCATTGAAAAAGTGCGTCATGGACAGCGTTTAACATTAGAGGATGGCGTTTACTTATATCAATCAGATGATTTACTCACGATTGGACAGCTTGCTAATGAAGTCGCTTTGCGCAAAAATGGCAAAAAGGTTTATTTTATCGAAAACATGAGTCTTTACTTCACGAACGTATGCGAAGCCCATTGCGCGTTTTGCAACTTCCGCAAAGATGAAGGCGACGAAGGCGCATATACGCTAAGCGGTCAACAAATGATTGAATACGTAGAGAAGCATTTTCACCCTGGCGTTCGCGAATTCCATATCGTCGGCGGTCACAACACGAATGTTCCATTCCAATATTATGTGGATTCGCTCAAAGCATTGAAGGATCGTTTTCCTGAAGTAACGCTTAAAGCGTACACGGCTGCAGAAATCGATTTTTTCTCGCGCATTAGCGGCTTATCCTACCGTGAAGTACTTCAAGAGCTTATGAAAGCCGGCTTGCAGTCGCTCACTGGCGGCGGAGCCGAAATTTTATCCGATCATTATCGCAAAAAAATGCGTGTAGACAAAGCCGATGTTACCCAATATTTGCAGGTACATCGCACGGCTCATGAGCTTGGCTTGCGCACGCATACGACGATGCTTTACGGTTCGATTGAAACCAAAGAGGATCGTATTCGCCACTTGATGCATATTCGCGAGCTTCAGGATGAAACGAACGGATTCCTTGTATTTATTCCGCTTTCGATGCAGCCGATCAATCCGAGAGCCGGCATTCGCCGCCGCAACTCAGCATTTGAGGATTTGAAGACGATTGCCATCAGCCGTTTGATGCTTGATAACTTTCAGCATATTAAAGCTTATTTCATTAACATCGGCGTACAGCTGACGCAGGTTGCTCTAACAATGGGCGCTTCGGACGCGCACGGTACCATCGTCAAGGAAAAAATTAGCCATGCCGCTGGCGCCCTTACGCCAGAAGGCATTACCCGCGAGGATCTGATCTGGTTAATTAAAGGCGCAGGCCGCATCCCGGTTGAACGCGATACTTTTTACAATGAAATTAAAGTTTATGAATGAGTAATCAGCAACACGGAAGCACAAAATAGATTATCATCAAGAGGCGTGGAGTTGGAAATCCTATGAGAAAACTTATTATTTTGGGCGGCGGCTACGGCGGCCTTGCCATTGCAAATGAACTGCTTGAAAAGCAAATGCCAATCGACGTATCTATCGTATTAATTGATCGGATGCCGTTTCAAGGCTTAAAAACAGAATATTATGCCCTTGCTGCCGGTACGGTTTCCGATTTGGAGCTTCGCGTAAAATTCCCGGTCGATCCGAGAATTTCACTAGCTTACGGTGAAGTTACCGATGTGGATGTGGAGCAAAAGCTTGTTCATATCGAAGGCCAAGAATCGATGGCTTATGAATGGCTGGTTATTGGTCTTGGCTGTACGGATAAATACCATGGAATTGAGGGTGCCGAGCAATATTCGACAAGCATTCAGACCTTCTCGGCAGCCCGGAAGACTTATGCTCAGCTGAATGATATTAAGCCATACGGACAGGTATCAATCGTAGGTGGAGGTTTGAGCGGCGTTGAGGTTGCAGCTGAACTGCGCGAAAGCCGGCCTGACCTTAATATCCGAATTTTGGATCGCGGTCCAAGTGTGCTTTCTGCCTTCCCGAGCAAGCTGCAATCCTTTGTTACGGAATGGTTCGAGGAGCATCATGTTGAAATGCGCGGCCATGTTGGACTTACTAGAGTCGAAGGCGGCATTTTGCATGATTGTAATTCAACGACGCCTATTTATACCGATGTGACGGTATGGACGGCCGGTATCCAGCCAGTACCGATCGTACAACGCATGAATTTGCCTAAGGATAACCAAGGCAGACTCATAATAAACGAATATCATCAGCTGCCTGATCATAACGATGTATTCATCGTAGGCGACTGCGCTTCGCTGCCGCTCTCTCCAAGCGGTCAAGCAGCCGGAGCCCAAGGCAAGCAAATCGCCGAGGTTTTGCAGGCGATGTGGCATGATAAAACGCCTCGTCTTGGCAAGCTGAAGCTAAAGGGCGTACTCGGCTCACTTGGAAAGAAAAGCGGATTTGGCCTGATGGGGGGCACTGCCATCATAGGGCGTGTGCCGCGGCTTGTTAAGAGCGGCGTGCTCTGGCGCTCTAAGCGCCATCTTGGCTAGCACCGATTACAGATCATCCAGCAGCTTGTCCAAAGCTTCCTTATCGGCCTGCTGCTGGTCTATTGCTTTCAATATGTTCTCATGAAGTTCGTCTACCGTTTCGGCAGATACAATTGCGCCATCTACTAACGCGAACGGGTTCAAATAACATTCGCCGCAATTGCCCAAGCAGCCGTATTCGCTCACTTCATATTCATCATTTTCTTCAAATATTTTCATTATCCGGTCCGTGCCGTGATGCATATTACTGGCACAAAACTCGATCATTGGTTTAAACACCATGCTTCACCTAACTTTACTTAGTTACTATCCATTTTCAATTGCTTCACTTTGTACTATAATAGGGGAGAAAGGAGATGATTGCAATGAGTGAACAAGTACAAGACACGATGTATGACGAAGTTTTGGACGTACTCGATAAGCTTCGTCCGTTTTTGCAGCGCGACGGCGGCGACGTTGAGTTAGTTGATGTCGAAGGCGGCATCATCAAGCTTCGCCTAATGGGGGCATGCGGTAGCTGCCCAAGCTCGACGATCACGCTTAAAGCGGGTATCGAACGTGCTCTTCTTGAAGAAGTTGAAGGTGTAATTGAAGTCGTTCAAGTATTCTAATATATAAGAACGAATCATGATTGCCTTGAAACACAAATGATGAAGAGTCTTATCAGAAGCAAGGAGCCCTGCTCCTTTGCTCATTGATAAGACTCTTTTTTTTGCTTATTCGCGATTAAAACATGCCTTTAATGTTAGCCACAATGGGATCAAAGCCGCCTGTGACGTCAATGACGTTCCCTGTTAAGAAATTCGACTGTCTGTCGCAAAGGAAAAGCACTACTCGCGCTACATCTTCTCCTGCGCCTGGACGGCCGATTGGAGATTCATTGTCGTACTCTTCCTCTACCTCAGCTATGGACCGTTCTTTATTCACGCCGCGAATATCTCCAGGACCGATGAGATTAACGGTGATGCCATGCGGTGCTTCTTCTACCGCTAAAGATTTTGTAAAGGATACTAGCCCCGTCTTCGCGGCGGCATATACGGCGCGGTGAGGCCAGGCTCTTGCTTCTCCCGCATGACCGAAGCCGAAATGGATGACGCGTCCCCACTTGCGTTCACGCATGCCTGGCAGCAATCGATGGTCAAGCAGCATTACGCCTAACAAATTGCCATGCAGCAGCCTAATGATCGTCGCTTCATCATATTCGCTGAATAGACGCCGTTTGCGAACGAATGGGCCTGCATTATTGACAAGGATGTCAACGCCCCCAGCCCATTCCTCCGCAGCATTCGCGAGCTTCTCTGCCCCCTCAACGGTTGCGACATCCGCCTGTACCGTAATCGCCTTTACGCCCAGCTGCTCGATCTGTGCCTTAACCTGCTGTGCTTCAAGCTCGCTCTCGTAGTAGTTAATGACAACATTACAGCCTTGCTCGGCTAGCTGGATCGCCGTTCGTTTGCCGAGTCCTTTCGCGCTGCCTGTTACTAATGCTGTTTTGCCTCTCAGTCCCACGAGTTTTCCCCCCTCGGGATTATGTGTGCTTGTTTCGCATCAATCCGCATGCGTATTGAAACGTAAGAAGTAGTGATTCCATCGCCAGGTACAAGCCCTGCGTCAAATCGGCAGATTGATCCGCCACATTTTCTAATTTGATCTCTTCGCCGTACATCCGATTGCTTTGAATCAAGTCATCCTGCATCTCCGAGTTCATATAATGGATCTCGGTGTTCCTTCGTTTCCGCAGCCTTGTCATCGGCTCCTTGTATTTCTCTTTCACGTCATTAAGCTTCCAAGTAAGCTCCGGATGAGCTCTCTTCTCCCTCATATTCCGCAAAACCGTGAAATAAGAAAAATGGGCTTTGATCCGTTCCGTCCGCATATCGAGAAGCTCGTTAAGGAGCGTACCGAGCTTGTCCAGCAAGGAGAAGACGCGGATAAAGGCATTTTTATCGAAGTAGATATAACGATTATAATAGATTCGTTCCTCATCTGTCATTTGATTAAGCGAAGAGGAGGTAACTTTATGTTGAAAGTGCAGCGATACATAGTGGCTTTGCTCAAGCTCATCCAAAGAGGAACGCAGGCCTAGCGTCCATATTTCATATTTGCGAAGCTTTTGGACGTCTTCTCCGCCTGCCTTTATTTTTTTGGACAGGATCGCAACGAACTGATCCATTAAACGGAATGTTTCTGCTAGGGTTCCTTCCGCTTCTCTCAAGGGTTCATTAAACATGAAGCGCAGCATCATCGATCAGTCCCTTCATCAAAAGAGTGACATCTGCCAACCAAAAATTTAAGTTCGTAATAGCAGGCAAACCTGCAAGCGAATTTTCACGTTTGCAGGCTTGCAGGTTTGGCGCATGACTGGAAGGAAATGCATATACATCTACCTTCAGCATGTCCCATATTCGCTTTTTTTCTCCGCGATCCTTTTTTACGCCTTTACCGCCCTTCGCGCAGCCTCCACGAACGAACTAAAATATCCATGAGTATTCCGAATAAGCCGGTAACAATTAAATTATGCAAAAGGTTGGTGAACAAAAACCATTCCGAATTCGTTATCGTAGCCGTCAACAGAGCGCCGCTGAAAATTTGAGTAACAACAAGGCCAAGCGTCCATGCAGCGGGCTTAGTTAAGCCGGCTCCGCCCTTACTGACTTTACGGATGTGCATATATAGGCCAGCTAGGCTGATGGCTAGCAGCAAGGCTGCTACGCGGTGTATAAACACAGCTCCGGTAGCGCCATTGATTTCTGGAACGATCTCTCCGTTACAAAGCGGCCAGCCTAGACAACCGCCCCCTGAATCGGTATGCCGTATAAAGGCTCCAAGGTAAACAACGACGTAACTATAAATAGCTGTTGCAAGCACGCGGGGAAAGATCGAACGCGGTACCTTAAACACCTCAGGCGGTCCGTTTTTGGCACGGAAAGTCCAAATGACCAACAGCAGCGTTGAAGCAAAGGCGATTAATGAGATTCCAAAATGAATCGCCATAATGGGCGGTGATTGGGGCCACATAACGGCTGCTGCTCCCATTAAAGCTTGAATAATCGTAAAGAGTAGAGCGCCGCCTGCATAAAAAAGAGGCTCCTTAAAGCCCGTCCTATCTTTTCTATACCGCAAAAAAATGGAAACGCAAGAAGCAAGAACAAGAAGTCCCTCAAAGCCAGTTATAAGCCGATGTGAATATTCGATCATGGATTCAATCGTATAAGCCGGTATAAATTTCCCATGGCACAAAGGCCAATCATCACCGCAGCCTCGTCCAGAATCCGTATTCGTGACAAGTGCTCCGCCGAGCAGTACAAGAAGCATTCCGATGCACGCAGCGACAGCCAACGCGCGAAAACGCCCGGTTACCATAATAAATCACCTTATTTCGTGTTTTAATAACAGTTCAATTATAGCTATAAAAAAAGGCAAAAGCCATGTTGAAAATGTGACACTTCCGAGTAAAACACGATTAAAAAAGGAAAGCCCGCGCCCGGGTACTATTTCCCCCTGAAACGCGGACTAATGATTACTTTTGGGTCAACGCATCGCTGACTTGTATCGCGCGATTTACGAATTCCTCGATTTCCTCACGCGACTTGCGCAGCTTGCTTACGAAACGGACAAGCTCCTTGCTGCTGCGGAAAGCGATAAAGCTCGGAATACCTAATATGTTCAGCTCTGAGCATAAATCAGGAAGATCATCGCGATCTAACTCAATGAACGTGACCTTGCCTTCATATTGACGCTCCAAATCCGGCATGAAGGGATTAATAAAATGACAATCCTTGCACCAGGTTGTTTTAAACACCGCAATCGTGAGCCCTTCGCTTGCAACCGCTTCGCGAAACGCTTCATCTGTCGTTAATTTTCTCATGCTGCACCCCTAACGGTTCTAATAAATGATTTTACGTTATCCCAGCTATGGATTAGACTTCCCGATCGAGCGAAAATACTTTCATATCCTCATCAAGATCCGTCCAGCCAATCTTTGCTTTAATTGCCGCAGCCAAATTGCGTGCAGGCACGTAAGTTACCCCGTCAATAACAGTCACAGGGAATGACCATTTAACGTTTTTGCCGTTAACAACAGCGGTATCGCTGCCGTTCTTCAAAACAATCGTTGTATTCGTCGCTTCATCAAATACCTTCAAGCTTTTTGTTTTTTTATCATAGGTAAGCACTCCGCCCAGCTGCTCGACCGTATTGCGCAGCGGTATAAGCGTGACGTGACTGGCGGTGACGATAACCGGATTATAATATTGGTAAGAATACCATGTAAGGTTTTGTTTATTAATATGCAGCTTGTTTTTCAACAGATCGTAAATCGCAGATTTTTCATCAAATTGCTTCAACACTTGATAGCCTTGCATCGAGAACAATTTTTCGACCGGGAAATCCTTAGCGGATGCGACTGGAACTTCCGCCTTCACCTGTCCGTTTACGTTCCAGGATTCGCTCTCAAATTTAACGGTAAGACCTTTAATCGGCAGTACCCCAATTTCTGGAGTTTGGCTCGGTACATACGAAAGTTCATAAACCTGCTTGCGAATATCGAGCTTGTTGTCCACGAATACGTCTGCTTTTATCGTAAGATCCTTGCTGAATATTTCATCAAGCGTTTCCTGATCTTCTTCCTCAAGCAGCTTTAGCTCATCCTGCAGCTCGGTAAGCATAAGAGCGATGCCATCCGTTGCTTCCTTAAGCGCCTCTGCTGGATCAGCAGTATCAAGCCCGCCTTCCTCAAAAGGAATTGTACCGGCTGCTTCCCAAATGTCCGGGTTACTTTGCAAAATTTCGAATACGCCCGCAACCATCTTATCGAGCCCTGCACGGTCAGCGATAAGCGCATCTACGTATTTTTTAACCCATGCCCAAATTTCAGGGCCGTCTAAGTCAACATGCACCTTCATCAAAGAAGTTGCCGTTCCGTTAATTGTCTCATATACCGGCTTCACATCAATGCGTTCCGGATTCGGCAGGTTATGTATGACGTAAGTTCCTACCGTATCGATTAACTGTTGACCGAGCGCCGTAACCGCTGCTTCGTCTACTCCGGGAACCTCTTCTGACGCGGTTTCCACAGGCAAACCGGTCAGACCTGCAACACCCGACATACCCAGCAGGCTCCCGCTTGTCAGGTCCAGCACAAACGGCTGCTTAGCGCCTTCAAGCTCCATTACCGCTAAGGTATCCGACATCTTCAAAGTAAACTTAATGCTTGCGGTTTCTCCAAAAATCAAGCTGCCGTCAAAAGAAATATGCGAGTCGTCCTGCGTTTTCACGTTATTCAACTGCAGCTTTACATTGGAGACAAGCTTCATCATGGCTAGATCCTCTTCAGAGGATCCCTCATATGCGGCATCATCAAGCAAAAGCTTTAATTCTACGGATTGTTTGCTCTCGCTGGAAGTTACCTTCAAGGAATTTTTTAATACCGTATTAAAATCCAAATTAGAAATCGCTTGACAGCCTGCTGCAAAAACGAGTGTAAATGCTAATAACAGCATGGTCAGCTTTTTAGGTCTTTCAAAAAAATTTCTCATCCATTCGTCTCCTTTATGATTGAATATAGTAGGCCTTTTTTACTGACAAACTCTATTCATTGTACAGGAGACTCTAGTTAATGTAAATGTATGGAAAGCTCTAGTTTTGTCGATTTTACTAGACTTCTGCGCTTTTTTACAGCGAATATTGTCTCAGGAGTTCTACCTGCTTGATTGACTTGCTCGGACGTGCTGCCCAGCCGAAAAATTCGCAAAAATCACGCAAAAGCGCAGCCCATGAGCAGCCAACCGACTAGCATAGCAACAGCAACAACGATTGCGATTCCCGCCTGATGAGTACGATCCATCTTGCTTCCCCTCCAATAACCAACTACTGGATATTGTAAGGGGAAGATCTTATCGCAACTGCCTTCTGCTGCTTATCATTTGCTTAATGAAATCTTAAGTTTTGAGTCACAGCAGCGGAAAGCAGGTTTCAAATACGGTTTCTTTCGCCGAACTGCTGACAGAAATTTTTCCGCTATGAGATTCAACAATGCTCTTCGTAATCGCGAGACCGAGCCCTGTTCCACCCGACTCCGCCGTTCGTGAACGGTCAACTCGATAGAAACGGTCAAAGATATAAGGTACATCCTTCGCTGGAATGGGATCGCCAAAATTTATGATTCGAATCACGGCTTCTTCATGCAGCCTTTCCACTTGGATATCGATAAATTTCCCCGCATGTCCATATTGAATGGCGTTTGCGATGAGATTATCATAGGCTCTGGCCAGCAGTTCCCCGTCAGCCGAGATCCATATTGCAGGCTCATCGGTATGAATCCGGCAGCTCATTCCCGCCTTCTCAAGGCTCGGAACAAACTCTTCGGCGAGCTGCCTCACAAAACCTACGATGTCCAGCTTAGCTAAGGTAAGGGGCATATCGTTGTTTAACTTCGTGTATTCAAACAAATCGTCGATTAAGCCTTTTAAATTCTTCGATTTCTCATACGCTATGTTAACAAAGTAACGAAGCTCTACTTCATCCTGATAACGATCTTGCTCAATCAGCTCAAGAAAGCCCAATATGGAGGTAAGCGGCGTACGCAAATCATGTGAAACGCCCGTTATTAAATCGTTTTTCGATTTCTCTGTATTTCTTTCTTCTTGCAGCAAATGATTAAATTGCTTGCCTAATTCATTGATGCTGCTGGCGATTTCACCGAGCTCATCCGCAGCTTTGACCGGAATTTCATGATCAAGCTTGCCGGAAGCCATTTGCTGCAATCCATAACGAATTTCCTTCAAATATAGAATCATGTTTCGACTCGTCCAGAAAAAAAAGCCAAGAAACAGCAGGCATCCGAATAGAGCAATAACCGGCGTCGATCCGATATGGTTGACGATCCAGATCAAAGTCCGGTCGTACGGTGTATATTGAATAAGCACGAAGGCGAATAAATGCCCCGCAATGACAGAGCAAAGCATTAAACCTAGGCTCTTTAGAAAAGCTGCCATAAAAGTCCAGCGGATCGTGCGGAAAAGCGGATGGCTCGGCTGACTGGGCGGGTACGATTCGCGATGCCCGCTTGGGAGCCAGGCCAGATTTTGCTTGAACAGCTTTTTATAGCAAAGACCAAATATTAAAATAACAGAGGCCAGCATGATTGGCGAAGAGCCGATATGCTCAACAATCCATTTCAGCGGTTTGTCATATGGAGGAATTTTGATCATGAACGCAAGCAGCAGCCGTGCGAGCCATGTAAGCGCCAAAGCGATTGCGAGGCTCGCTGCAGCCATTTTTAATCGGTTTCTTTTTATCATTTCATCTCCTGTATTTTAAGGGTTTGCTTGAAAACGAAGGCTCCTCCACGTTATTCATGATTAGAGCGCCTCCATTTTGTAGCCGATTCCCCACACGGTTTTTATGTATTTGGGATGTTGAGTGTCTTTTTCGATTTTTTCGCGAATTTTGCGGATATGGACCATAACTGTATTTTTTGATTCCATGAAGGGCTCGTTCCATGCGCTCTCATAAATCTTATCCATGCTAAGGACAATTCCCCGGTTCACGGCCAACAAGCTAAGAATGGCGAATTCACGGGGTGTGAGTTTAACCTCCTGCTGATCCACGGTAACCGTATGCGTAGCCGTGTTGATCACCAGATCATCTACGATCATTTCATGCTCGTTCCGAACCGAATGGGCATGGAACTGCTTTGCTCTGCGAATATGCGATTTTACGCTTGCCAACAGGACCAGCGGGCTGAATGGTTTCGTTACGTATTCGTCTGCTCCGAGGCTGAGACCCGATATTTTATCGATATCTTGCGTTTTGGCGGAAAGCATAATAATCGGAATATGGTTACTTTCGCGTATCTTCATGCATGCCTCGAGACCGTCCATAACGGGCATCATCACATCCAAGATAATTAGATCAATTTTATGGCTATTTAACAGCGCGAGCGCTTCGAGTCCGTTGGAAGCCTTTAGCATCGTAAACCCGTCATTTTTAAAATAGATGTCCATTAAGCTTAAAATTTCTTTCTCGTCATCGACCATCAGAATGGTTTCTCTTGTCATGCTTGTGCTCCTTTCAACCGAAAGCCACGTACAGCTTATTAAACTTGGATAAGATTCATGAGTCGAATAAAAATATAGCATTGCTATGCTTATTTTGGTTATTTTATGCATATTAGTCAACAAAAAAAGAACGTTCCCTATTATGGAAACGTCCTTCGCCATTAACTTTTCTAGCCTTTATACCGCTTTCTTATAGAAAGGTTTTAAAACAAGGGAGAGGATCTTACGCAAAGGTCCCGGGAACGAGCGTATATCCTCCGGCGTTATAACGCGCAGCGCTGCCAGTAAAATGAGATAAAGTCCTCCTACAATGGCCGAAGTAACGGCAAACGCTAAGAAATAGGATAGCTTGTCAGCCCAAGCATCTGTCCATGACAGCACGGCATATTCTGCGCCCCAGCCTGCCAAGGCCGGAATCGCAATTGCTGCCATATAGGCCAGCCACTTGCTGCCGAGTATATTCAAATTGACTTCCTTATTGATTGTTCGTACATTCAGGACAGTAATGACAATAAAGCATATTGTTGATCCGATAATGAGTCCGTATACACCGAGAAAAGGAGCAAGCGCAAAGCTGGTAACGACCTTTAAACCAATCCCGATAAACGTATGATTCATGGGCTGCTTGGGTTTATTGAGTCCGTAGAGAATCGAGTTAGAGATCATCATCGTAATTTGAAAAATCGCTCCTGCCGTCAGCAAAGCAACGGTATCGCTGCCGCTTGGGCTCTTAAATAAAAGACCAGTTACCGAATAGGATGCGACGGTGAACAGCAAAGCAACCGGTACGCCAGTAAAGCAAACAATCCGCATAACGAGCGAGGATTGCCGCTGTACTTCTTGCATATTCTTCAAGGCATAGGCCGAAGAAATGACCGGAATAATCGAAGCGCCAAGGGCGATAGCCAAAATAGGCGGAATGCCCGCAATACCCATCGCTTTGTTCTGATATTCCGCGAGTACTCGTATAGCCGTGTCATGGTTATAAAAAGCAGTCGTCAGCCTCACAAAAAGCGTCTGATCGAAGAAATAGACAAATTGCACGGTCATAGCCGTTACGACGGCCGCAATCGAGGTTCTGAATATTTCCCGGTAAATCGTACGAAATGGCAGCTTGGAGCTTGGCTTTGCTGCCTTGTCGCTTGTTACGGCCGATGCTTCGCTACGATCCTGCTTTTTGAGCTTTCTGGCAAACCACATCATGACCGAAAATGCGCCGATGCTTCCGAGTACCGAGCCAAACGCAACGGCAGCCGCGCCGTATTTATCACCCCAGCCTAAGCCGAGTATGATAAAGGCGAGCCCGATACCGCCGATGAGCCGTAAAATTTGTTCCATGATTTGCGATATGCCGCCTGCGGCCATAATTTGCCTGCCTTGAAAGTAACCGCGCATCATCGCAATAATGGGAAACAGCAGCAGCGCAGGCGCTATGGCTTGGAGTGATAAAGCCGAGTCCGGCACTCGCGTGAAGCGTTCATAGACAGGCGCCAGTACAAACAAGGCAGTGGCTAGCAGCAAGCCTGTCGCAGCGCCGAACATTAAAGCGGCCTGATAGATCCGTTTCGCCTCGTCCGGCCTGCCCAGCGCATAGCGCTGCGATATCATCTTGCTAATCGACAGCGGAATGCCGCCGGTAGCGATCGTTAACAGTAATAAATAGATGGTATTTGCTGAGTTGAAGGCTGCCTGCCCGAGCGATCCCAGCATGTAATCGAGCGGTATTCTCTGGAATAAGCCGAGAAAACGGACGACCAGGGCAGCAGCAGTCAAAATAATGGTACCTTTTAGTAATGAGTCTTTTTTTAGCATAATGGTATTCCGAAGTCTCCCTATCCTTTATTGCCAATGGGCTCTAGCGGCTGATGGTTGCCGCGAACCGGCGCAGCTGCAAGCGATGGAGCCGCCCAGCGCACGCCATTCTGAATGACCTGCAAAACCTGCGGGTTGTAATAAGTAGGATACGTCTCGTGGCCCGGGCGGAAATAAAAGATTTTGCCTTGACCGCGGTTGAACGTACAGCCGCTGCGGAACACTTCTCCGCCTTCGAACCAGCTTACGAATATCAGCTCATCCGGTGCAGGGATATCAAAGTGCTCGCCATACATTTCTTCATGCTCCAGCGTGATGTATTCCGGCAAGCCGGCAGCAATCGGATGTGCCGGGTTAACGACCCAAATCCGTTCCTTCTCGCCCGCTTCGCGCCATTTCAGATCGCAGCTTGTACCCATCAATTTTTTGAAGATTTTCGAGAAATGTCCCGAGTGCAGCACGATTAAGCCCATGCCTTCCCACACGCGCTGTTGTACGCGTTCAACAATGGCATCATCAACTTGATCATGCCCCATATGCCCCCACCAAATGAGAACATCCGTATTAGCCAAACGCTCTACCGTTAACCCGTGCTCCGGCTCTTCCAGCGTCGCAGTTGCCACTTCGAAATCGCCGCTCGCGATGCCTTTGGCCAGCGCTTGATGAATGCCGTCGGGATATACGTTTTTTACTTCCTCGTGAATCTTCTCATGCAAAAACTCATTCCATACCGTCACTTTAATCATCGAATGAATCCTCATTTCAATTAGAATACGAGCCAAAGCACAAACAACACAATCATCGCCAGCTGCAAAATAAACTTCACAACAACGCTCGTAAATAATCCGACCACGGAGCCTAGGCCGACCTTGAGCGCTTTATCGAATCTTGTTCCGATAATCATTTCTCCGATAACGGCGCCGGCAAACGGCCCGATGATAAGACCTAGCGCCGGGATTACGAAAGGACCAAAAATAAGACCGATCGTACTGCCGATTACAGAGGCCCGCGAGCCTCCGAACCGTTTGACGCCCCAGGCGCTGACCGCATAATCGGCGACAAACAGTACGATGACAATAATGGTCTGGATGAGCCAGAACCATACACCGAATTCGCTAAAGGAGAAAAAGAAACCATAAACAAAAAACGCGCCATAAATAGCAAGAGCGCCAGGTAAAATCGGATAGACTGCCCCGGCCATTCCCACAACGAACAAAATAATAACTAATGTCCAGCCTAAAATATCCATACGTTAATCATCCTTTCATAACGTATCGTTTGATAACCTCTGCAACGCCGTGCTCATTATTGGTATGGGTAATGAAATCCGCTGCTTCCTTGACGGATTCTTGGGCATTGCCCATAGCCACGCCAAGACCGGCTTCACGGATCGCAGCGATATCGTTCAAGCTATCGCCGACCGCAATAACCTGCGACATTTCGATGTTAAGCAAACCGCAAAGTTCTTGCAAAGCGCTAGCCTTGGACACGCCCAGCGGATTAAGTTCCAAATTCCAAGGCGATGAGTTCGTAATTTCAAGCGCACCCCAGCTTTGTACCTCAGCCAGAAGCTTTTCTCTAATGCTGTCATCCTCCGTATAATAGCCAAATTTCAGCCAGTGATGCGAAGCGTAGTCATCAGCGGGATTGATCCATTTTTCTTTGTTAAAAATATCATCGGCCGTATACGCCCAGAACCACGGCTCACCGTGAGAAAGAGCCAGCTCATGCAAGCGTTGCACATAGACATGGCTTAGATGCGTGCGCTTATGCAGTACATGCGGACGATGCCATATCTCGCTCCCGTTGACTGTAATCATCGGCGTCTCCAGCTTCAGCTGCTCCGCGAAGGGCAGCGCGCTGCGAAAGCCGCGTCCGGTAGAGAAGCTGACTATTACGCCAGCATCCAGCGCTTTTTGAATCCACTCCGCATTCTCCGTACTAATTTCACTTTGTTCATTTAGCAGCGTCCCGTCCATATCGAGCGCCAACAGTTTATACTCTCCCAATAGTGTGCCTCCTCATAAATGCCGTTCACTGATGCAACCCGCTAGTAAATTATTTTAGCACATTTGCGGCAGATTCCAAACGATCGTCCTTTAACCTTATCAATTCTTATCCATTTCAAGCGTAAACGGCTGACGCCGTCCTTGGCGGCAAAAGCTCGTTTCGCGGTGAAATATAAGCAACGTATAAGGTTGAATTTTATACTTTCTTATATTTGAAAAAAAGAGCAGCATTCGCGAATACGCGAAAGCATGCTCCTTTGCTTTTAACCCCAGCTTACTCCGCCACCTCTGCGGCAGGCGTTTCCTCCTTGATGGCAGGAGACTCCTTCAAGAGCATCTCTTGCCCTTTTACCTGTAAAATATCAAGTGCCTCATTAATCGTTTGCTGATCATCTTTTACCTTTTGGAACTCCTGCTGCGTAGCCGCGTTAAAGTCGCCCCAGAAGGTTTCAGGCAGCTTTTCGAAATCCTTATAGCTGTTGAATGTGCTTGGCTTTAAATTATAAAATGCCGCGAAGTTGCGTCCTTCGGCATCTGTTATGTATTTGGTGCGAACAGGCAAGCCGTTATAGTTATTGGATTTCGATTTTACCCTAGCATATTCTTCGCTCGTTACATATTGCAGGAATTCCCATGCTGTCTCCTTATTAGGAGATTCTGCACGAATCGCAAAAAGATTTTGGAAGGAGGTCATATTGGATTGATCCGGGTTTTGTTGTCCGACTGGAACGGTAACCAGATCCCAATTTTTCACGATTTTATCCTTTACCTTTTCGTTTTCGCCTGCTTGCTTCATTTGGCTAATATAATTATTATCGCCTATTGCCATGGCCAAGCGGCCGGATATGAAGGGATCCCGCAGCAGGTAATCCTCATAGGTTTGCGCCATATCTGATTCTTGATTATTCATGCTCTCAAAATAAAGTGAGTTCGAATTTACAGCATCCAGGGCAGTCTGGACTGCATTTTTCCAAGAATCCGTATTGATCGTCATTTCCCTTTGGGCAGCATTCACATAGCTAATCCCGTCGGAAGCTGCAAGCATGCTCGCCACTTCAAATAAATTTTCATTGTAGCCCATTTTCAGACCATAGATCCGGTCCTTGGCATCTCCTTCGACGGGAAAACGGCGCGCCAGCTGTATGACCTCGTTCCAGCTCATCCGATCGGTCGGATACTCGATTTTGAATTCATCAAACAAATCCTTATTGTAAAAGAGGACCTGGCTATAAAAATTAGGCGTGATCCCGAACAATCTGCCGCCTCCGAGTTCTCTCAAATAATCGAGCATGCCGGGAATAAGTCCCTCCGTATCATACTTTTCTTTCTCGATAACCGCATCCAGATCATAAAGCTTCCCATCCTGTGCCATCTTTTTATATTTCTCAGTATCCAGCATAAGAAGGTCGGGCTGCTTTTCTTCAATAAACTTATTATAAGCAGCATCGTAGTCTTTTTGATCCTCCGAATAGATTCCCTGGGTGGACACAACCTCGATTTCAACATTAGGATATAAAGCCGAGAAGATCATGCCGTAATCTTGGAAAAAAGCACCTTCGTCATAATACATAACTTTTAGTGTCGATTGCTGATCTTTCTCTGTTCCCTTATCGTCTCCCCCAAAGCTGCATGCCGATAACATAAGGGTCATGACGACAAACGGTATTACGAATTTTGACCAAACCTTCATTTGTAATTCTCTCTCCTTTTATCTCCTAATAAGTCCCAAATATAGTACGTCCTTAACTGGATAAAAGTTGCATTTTTGGTTTATGTTTTGTTGCAAAAAAAAAAAGAGCAACCAAATTCGGCCGCTCTTTTCTCGATTATTTCTTTTTATTAATATTTGGGCTCTGGTTATGCAAGCTTCCGCAGCCGAAGCTTCTTTATCACAATGCCGTGAGACGGCGAGAATAAAAAAGCGATAACGAACAATAATGCTGCCGCGCAAACCATGCAGCCTGCGATTGAAGCATCCAGCACTACCGCTGCTCCATAACCGATAAAGGTACTGGCAATACCTGCGGCTACGCTTAGGCCAATCATGATTCCGAGCCGGTCTGTCAGTAAATAAGCCGTTGAAGCCGGAATAATCAGCAAGCCGACTACAAGAATCGCTCCTACGCTCTCGAAGGAGCTGACCGTCGCCATGGAGACGAGTCCCATTAACAAGTAATGAAACAGTGCGACAGGAATGCCGATGGCTGCCGCAAGGGCAGGATCAAACGCGCAAAGCTTGAATTGCTTATAAAACAAGGCAATCACGGACGTAATAATAAGAAGCGTAAATCCAAGCAGCCATACAGCCTTGGGCCCCATATTGACACCGCCGAGCTCCCATATATTCCAGTGCACATAAGCAATCTCGCCGTACAAAATCGCATCCTGGTCCAAATGGACCTGACGGGCATATAAGCTGACAAGCACGACGCCGATTGCAAATAATGCCGTGAATACAACACCGATAGACGCATCCGATTGAATGCCGCTTTGCTGGAACATTTGAATGAGAAAGGTCGTCAGCAAGCCGCATAATAATGCGGCGAACATCATAAGCAGCGAATCGCGCGAGCCGCTAAGCAGAAACGCGATAACGATGCCCGGCATGACGGAATGGCTTATGGCGTCACCGATCATCGCCATTTTGCGCAGAACAAGAAATACGCCAAGCACCCCGCAGCAGCTCGCTACCAGTGCTCCTGTAAGCAAAATCCAAAAGTCGCTCATAACGCCGCCTCCTTCTTCACATTGCCCTCAAGAAGACGCTCATTGTCACGATTAAAGCGCTGCTTTACCCTTAGACGAAGCAGCCGCTTCGCAATAAGGCCGCGCTGCGGTCCAAATAGAATGGAAAAGCAGAACAACAGCGTCGCTGCCAGTACGGTTACCGGCCCAGTCGGCAGGTTAGAGACCGAGGCGCTGAACCAAGTCCCGATGGCGCCGCTGACAGCGCCGAATAAGCCGGACAATATAACCATGAAGCCTAAACGATCCGTCCAATACCTGGCTGAGACGGCTGGAGTAATCAGCAGCGCTGCCACAAGCACAACGCCGACCGCTTGAATGCCGGATACTACGGCTACCACAATAAGAAACATGAGCAGCTGCTCAAGAAACGCTACCGGATAGCCAAGGCCTCTTGCAAAGCCCGGATCAAACGAGATAATTTTGAACTGCTTAAACAGCAAGGTACAAATTGTAATCAACGAAATGCATACCACCGTCATCGTAATCACGTCGGAAGCGATCATTGAAGCGGCCTGCCCGAATAAAAACTTGTCCAGACCTGATTGATTTCCATAGTTTCCATGCTGGATTATCGTGAGGAGCACGATGCCTAAGCCAAAAAATCCCGACAATACAATACCCATCGCCGCATCCTGTTTAAGCTTGGAATTGCGTGTAATATATCCAATGCCGAATGTTGCGACAATTCCCGCCACGCCCGCACCGATTAGAAATAGGCCAATTGATTTGATACCCGTAAGCATAAACGCAATGCAAATTCCCGGGAGCGCCGCATGAGCTAACGTATCGCCCATTAAGCTTTGTTTCCTAAGATAAGAGAAGCATCCGATGACCCCGCTGCTTAAACCAAGCAGAGTGCATCCGAGAAAAATCCACTGCATATTCGGATCAGACAGCATTAACCAAATCTTTTCCATCCTCACTCACCCTTTCCGTCAAATGGTGACGGGGACTGCAGGCTGCGATCAAGGAAGGCAAGCCGGCCGCCGTAAGTACGCTGCAATTTCTCCTGCGTAAAAGTTTTCTCTGTCGGCCCAAATGCTTGCAGCTCCACATTCAGAAGCAGAACAGAGTCGAAATAATCCTGTACCGTCGCAAGATCATGATGCACGACGATAACCGTTTTCCCCTGCAGCTTCAGCTCCTGCAGCAATGTAATAATCGCTTTCTCCGTCGCGGCATCCACGCCAGCGAAGGGTTCATCCATAAAATACAGCTTCGCATCCTGCGCGAGCGCGCGCGCTAGAAACACACGCTGCTGCTGCCCGCCTGACAGCTGGCTGATTTGTCTGCCTGCGTAGTCAGCCATGCCTACCTTGCTGAGGCATTCCAATGCAAGTGCCTTATCCTTCGCGCTTGGGCGGCGGAACCAGCCCAAATGTCCATAACGGCCCATTAGCACAACATCCAGCGCATTGGTAGGGAAATCCCAATCGACCGATTCTCGCTGCGGTACATAACCGATCATTTTACGCTGCTGCTTATATGGTTTCCCATAGACTAGCACTTCACCGCCAATGCTCGGGATGAGTCCAAGAGCCGCCTTCATCAGCGTTGATTTACCGGCTCCGTTCGGACCGATTACACCGATTAGCTCCCCTTCTTTTACTTCAAAGGTTACGCCACGAAGGACGGGTTTCTTCTGATAAGCGACGCTTAGTCCTTTAATGCTTAGCGGCGCTATTGTTGATTTCACGTCTTGCTTAGCTGCTGTTTGAGATTGGCTCAAGTTCATCACTCGCTTTCCTACGTGTATATTCTGCTATTTCAAAGCGGCTACAATCGTATCCACGTTGTGTCTCACCATTCCGATATAGGTTCCTTCCACCGTTCCCGCATTTCCCATCGCATCGGAGAAGAGCTCTCCGCCGATTATCACCTCGTGGCCTAATTGACGTGCACCTTCGATAACCGATTCAATGGATTTTTTCGGTACGCTGGATTCGATAAAGACCGCTTTAATTTTTTTCTCGACCAAGTAGTCGCGAAGCTTGCTGACGTCCTTAGAGCCGTATTCAGACATCGTATTCATGCCTTGTAAACCCGTGACAGTTAACCCGTATGCCTCACCGAAATAGCCGAAAGCATCATGTGCGGTTACTAGAATACGGCTGGCCTCGGGGATCGTTGCAATTTGCTCCTTCGCGTAAGCATCCAGTTCCTCAAGCTCCTTGATATAGGCTGCAGCATTATCTTTATAGTAGTCTGCATGGGCAGCATCCTTCTCGACTAATGTATCGCGAATGACCTCCGTTGCAGAAATCCAAAGCTTTACGTTAAACCAGATATGCGGATCATGCATGCCTTGACCTTGCCCCGGCGCGGCGTTCAGCTGATCCTCTTTCAAATACTTGGATACTGCGACCGTCGGTTTACGCTGCTCCAAGGCTTCAAACATTTCACCCATTTTTCCTTCTAAGTGCAAGCCGTTAAAGAAAATAATATCGGCATCATCCAGCTTCTTCACATCGCCTTGCGACGCTTTGTACAAATGGGGATCGATTCCCGCTCCCATCAAACCGCTGGCCTCGACATACTCGCCGCCTACCTCCTGCACGACGTCTGTAATCATTCCGGTTGTCGCCGTTATGTTTAGCTTTCCGCTGCCTCCGGATGATCCATTCTGCCCGCAGGCAGATGTTAAGACGGCTGTCACCGTCAAAAATACAATTGTCATGATGAATCTGCGAAGAGCAGAATTCGGCTTATAAGCTTTACGCATAATAAAGACCTCCTATAACCTTATCTTATTTTTATATTCAATACAGTTTGCCCTTATGAATCTTAGTTTGCCTAATGCCTTTTTTTTAATAATACACAAAAATGTTTCACTAGTGCAACATTTATTTTTAAATAGGCTCTTTCCGTGGAAAAAAAAGGCAGGCTGGAGCCATCGCTCCAGCCTGCCTTTACCAATAAAACATGCTTATTCGTTCGTATCTGCCGTGTCCGCCGTATTATTCGCTGCATTTCCATCAGCTGTATTCCCTGCATTTCCCGCATCCGCAGTCTTTTTCTTAGGGACGCCGTACAGGCCGATCTCTTCGTTGTAAGCATCGAATATTTGCCGCGCGATTGGGGATGCTCCATAACTGCCGAAGCCGCCGTCAGGCACGACAACGGCTACGGCAAGCTTCGGCTTATCTGCAGGTGCATATGCGATAAAGACCGCATTTTCCGCCGTGCGCTTAGCCACATCCTGCTCGGATGTACCCGTCTTCCGTCGATAGGTATAATCAACGCCTTCAAAGCCCTGCGAGCTAACCATGGACATGCCGGTTTCTATCTCTTTCCAATATTCAGCCGGAAAATTCACCTCATTCAAAATCTCGGGCGTGTAGCCTTGCACGACATTCCCGTCCGAGTCTTTTATTTGGTTAACGAATTGCGGCTTAAGCCGTTTTCCGTGGTTAGCCAGCATCGCTGCATATTGCGCAAGCTGAAGCGTCGTATAACGTCCTTGCTGACCAAACGAAGCCAAAATGAGCGCTGCTTGTGAACTATATCTTTCGGCCGAATCAAAATATTCGATAATCCCTTTTGATTCTCCCATTAGACCGCTCTCCGTAAGAACGCCTAGTCCGAACTGCTTCATGTAATCATCCCAAATCTCTACGCTGCTCTTTCCGTTAACGGTGCCGCGATTATAAAGCCTATCTCCGACCATCGCAGCCATGAACGGGTTAGATGAATGCTCGATAGCTTCAGCGCCGTCTATGTTGCCATATACATGCCGCTGCGAATTTCGAATAAATACCTCATAACCTTTTCTACCGTAGGTGAATACACCCGTGTCGAGATAATAACTCGATGTGGTAAATAATTTCTCATTCAGCCCGATCAATACGGACAACGGCTTCATCGTAGAACCGAGCGGCACGATAGAGGAAGGGTGTTTTTTTCTTTCTTCCTCCGAGTCGTATTTCCCGTAAACGCTGCGAATCGTTCCGTTTTCCAGTACGTTCGAGAAATTTTCGTAATCTTCGGAGCTAATTCTTCCGCCGGCCCAAATGTTGGAATCGTAATCCGGCATGCTTGCCATCGCGACGATCTTGCCGGTATCCACTTCCATGGCCACGGCGAAGCCTGTTTTGGCGTATTCCGCACGCTCATATTTATTGCTTGAGGTCGTTATTTTTTTCAATTGATCCATAATGGCTTGCTCTGTTTTTAGCTGCACGTTTTTATTAATGGTCAAATAAATATCAGACCCTTTTTGAGGATTCGTTATTTGCATAGGGCCAATAATACGTTCCGCATTGTTAACCGGGTACGTCTTCAAGCCGTTTGTTCCGCGCAAAACGTCTTGGTACATGTACTCCAAGCCGTCCATGCCCACGTCCTCTTCTTCGAGGTACTGAAGCGTCGCATCGTCTTCCGTTGTTTTTTCCTTATAGAAATCAACCGTTTCCCTAACGCCCTTATATTTCTTCAAATAGCCGACCAGCTGGACCGCGATGGAATTGGTATCGTAATTCCGAACGCTTTCCTCCATGATGTCGACTCCTTTAAAGTCCGTCCGGTTTTCCATAAAATAAGCGATTTCTTTATTCGTTAAGCCGGATTTGATACGTCTTGGCGTCGAGATCGTATTCCGTCTAAAATCCAAGTCCATCTGCCTGATAATGTCATCTACGGTCATCGCTTTCGTAGGATCGCCGAATTTCGTAAAGACTTCGACCAGCTTTGCCGCCATTTCCTTGGCGTTCTCTTTGGCATCCTCCAGCTTAAGCTCCGGCTGTATGCTGAAATACAATGACTGCGTTGAAGTGGAATAGGCGATTGGATAACCTGTAGAATCGTAAATATTACCCCGTATAGGCGGAATTTTCACGCTGCGGGTCGCCTTATTGATGCCCTCCGCGCTAAGCGTCGGCCCTTCCACGAACTGCAATATCGCCAGACGAACGATCAATATGCTAAATAATGCGAAAGTAATAAAGAAAAATAAGTTCAGCCGAAAAGAAAAATGCCGCCGGTTTATGATCTCCCGCTTTTGCGGATCATCTTGCACGTTGAATCACCTCATATCCTTAAAATAAATCGATTTCCTATAACCCGGCTATGCTTCGCGTATATGCGTATCATCGAATGCCGGCGGATTAAACCAGTCGCCTGCGTTTGCCCATGTGGCATCCAGCGGAATCCAGTCTGATCCGATCTGCACCTCATTCCAAGCATGAGGACCAAAGCCTCCGCGCCCGTCGGCACCCATCCCCGTCACAACCCGTACCTCAAGGCCTGCTGACCTCGCCATTACCGCATACAAACGGGCTATATCTATACATACGCCTTTTCGCGTATCAAATGTCTCGGGAGGTGTTTGTTCCTTCCAAATCCCATGCTCCTCATAATTGCTAGCTTTGTCATAATCATAAGCAATTCTTGTCCCCAGCCACTCGTAAAGGCTGCGCGCTTTCTCCTCGTCCGTTTGCGCATCCTTCGTTACATAAAGGGCCGCCTGCTCGATTTCAGCAGGAATGGCATAATCAATCATTTCATATTTGCGTTGTAAAATTTGCTTAAACTGCGCCTCAACCGCTTTGGTGAAAACCGGCCCTTGTCCTTCGAGAACATCTCCCGCAACCGGACTTAGCAAAGCAGCTGCTTTGTTATAAACCTGCGAATCGGATATTTTATCGACATACCAGCCATTTGGCATAAGAGACACATAGACGAATAAGAAAGCTATGAATAGAAATGACCGCCCTGCGCCATGAACGGCGCCAAGCAATGCCCCAACCGCACGGCTTGCATTTTTATTGCTATGCAGGCTGGCGGCTGAATCTTCCCTCCCGCTGCGCAGCATCCCTTGCAATCCGCGTTCTACAAAAGGCTCCGCGAATGCAGCCAATGCTCGCAGCAGCAAATAGCCTAGCAGGAATAAGACGCCATAGCGCAGCAACGCGAAATCCCGCAGGCTCGTGAGCAGCGTGAACCATGCTTGCTCCAAGCTGCTGATCTCATGCTCAGGAACCTTTACGCGCTCGGCGAGCCAAGCCGCTATGACGGGCGATATTTTATTCGTAAGCTGAGCGGAGAGCAGTAAACAGACAGCAATGACAATGCCCTCCCAGACAAAAAAGAAAAGACGCCTCGCAGAACCCGATGCGCCTCTCCTCATCCCTTGAACAAGAGAGCCAAGCAGCAGCAGAAGCACAATGACAGCAATGGGCTCTAACTCATCTAATCGTCCTATCCAGCTAGTCATAAGCATTACCCGTTCTGCTTCGCTTGGTCAATGAAGGTTTGTATCGTGCTGTCAAGCTCCCACTTGCCAAGCTCGGTCCCGCGAAAGGATACGGCTACCTCATTCTCGCCCGGCACGCCGGTAAGCTCTACATTTTTAGTTTTTACGGTGAAGGTACCGTCCGAGTTGTTCACGAAAGCAGCATCCTTTGCCTCGCCTACCATGGCATTAACCGCTTCCTGCTTCACTGTATCCGCTACCTTAGTCCCGATCTCCTTAAGATCATCCATACTGTAGCCGCTATAAACAACAATACCAAGAACGATTGCCGCAACGATCGCCCATTTGAGCACGGTCTTCACAATGCGCACAATCATAAATAGTACAACAAGTGCTATAACAAGCACTAACCAATGGTCTTTAAAGAAAGTCATCCATGTGTCCGTATCATAAGTCGAAAAATCCAAAAAATCCAATTGCATCCCCTCCATTATACCTCGTACAAAATCTCATTACAAAATATTATAACCTACGAAATATAGGGCGTAAACGCTTGCCTCCTTTTTATGCAGACATATCCTGTCCCAATTAAACGTACAAGTATATAAGTGTGTAATTGGCAAGGAGGGGAAGCCCTGTGAAAACAGCGGTTTGGCTTTATTTATTTTTGTTTGTTGCTTTTTTTGATTTGCATGCGCAATATCCGATTTTGACGCCTTTTGCTATTTCCTTGGGTGCGGCACCTTCTTTTATCGGACTTATGATGGGCATGTACTCCATTACGCATTTGCCAGGCAATCTTATTGCGGGCTTCGGCGTTGACCGATACGGCAGCAGGTTTTTTATCGTGTTCAGTCTCATGGCAGCGGGCATTGTGCTTCTGTTCCAATCGCAGGTTACGAATCCTTGGCAGTTGCTTCTGCTGCGCTCCATAAGCGGCTTCGTACTGGCATTCCTCTCACCGGCCTGCCTGTCCTTACTCGCCAAAATGACGAGCGACAGAACGGAACAAGGAAAGCTTATGGCGGGTAACGGTCTAGTCCATACGCTGGCTTCCGTGGTCTCTCCCGCAGCCGGCGCCTATCTTGTTGCCAAAATCGGATTTACGACCGCATTTACCCTGCTTGGCTGGATTCTGATCGTCACTTCCGTTTGCGCTCTCTTCTTTATAAGAGATATCCGCGGGAGTGCCGTGCAGGCAGCAGCTCCGGTGGAAGCAAATAAAGGAAAAAGCAAAGAAAAGCTGCCGCTGGAACAGCCGGTTTCCATACCGTGGCTCGTCTACTTACTGCCGGTTGCTCTAAGCTGTGCACAGGGCATCTTATCGTTCGAGCTGCCGCTTCTAGCCAAGACGAAGGAAGCCATGATGACGACCGGTCTCCTATTCTCCGTCGTCAGCATAGGTGCTCTCGTTACGCTGAGCATGCTGTTTTTAAACCGGGTATCCGCCTACCAGCGTACGCTGTGGGGCTCGCTTTTTCTTGCCATTGTCTATTTCGGCATCGCCTCTCAAATACCGGCTCCTCTCACCTTGATGCTGCTTTTGGTCGGGATGGCCAAAGGGGTTATTTTACCCGCGCTCTCAACATTGCTAATCGAGCTTAGCGGCGGTGCGCGTTATGGGCGTACCTTCTCTGTCTTATCGATTGCATTTTCAATCGGCGCATTTATCGGTCCTATGGCTGCCGGGCAGGTACGCGATTATATTTCTCCTTACTACATCGCATTCATTGCACTGATGATAGCCGTGACGCTTCTGCCGCTGCATCGTACCCGCTCTCTTTCCTCCCGCACCCATTTTTCGTAGGCATGGGTATACGCACAGGGCTAATTCCCCCCCTCTACATAACATACATTATGGCAAATGACCAGCCAAGACAGTCGGCTCCCGCTGACGGCTATCATAGCTTTTAGGCAAAAAGAAACGGGGTGACTCATATATGTCTGGAAATAATGTGGGTGGATTGAATCAAGGTTGCGGACACCACGGCAATTCGAATATCGGCATTATCCTCGTACTGTTTATCCTGCTCGTAATCATCGCGTGCACTTGCCTATACTAGGTTAAAATGTGAACGGCCTGCTGAGAGCAGGCCGTTTGTTTTCCAATATACCCGCTATCGGTAAAATCGATAATTGGTGGTAAACTATAAATATGCCGCAACCAGCTGCACCGACTTTCGTATTCGAGGTGACTTCAATGGAAATTGCCATTATCGTAGAAGGTAAAAATGATAAAGCAAGACTAAAGCGCGTTCTCGATGATCAGGTGCCGATCTATTGCACCTTTGGCACGCCCGGCTCCGACCAGCTGGACAAGCTTCGCAAGCAGGTGGGGCCTAATCAAGCCTATATTTTTACCGACAATGATTCCTCCGGAAAAAGAATCCGGTTTTTGCTTCGCGATGTTTTTCCAGACGCAGAGCATATTTATACCCGCAGAGGTTATTCAGGTGTTGAGCATACCCCTCTGGAATATTTAATTGAGCAATTAGAAAAAGCGGGCCTCGATGCGCATATTAATTATCCTGCGCAGAGTCCCGCTTCCAGTTGGAGCAAAGATGAATTTTAAAGCACCTTGTTTAATTCATCGACGATATCTTTAGCTGTTAAATCTTCCTTGCTGCCGTCAATCCATTTACGGATTTGCCCGTCCTTGTCCACGATAGTGATGACATTCATATGTGTATAAGAGCTGTCTTCGTTTTTCATCACAGCCACGCCGAAATCCTTAGCCAATTGAAGCGTGCTCGCTTCTTCTCCGCGCAGGAAGCGCCAGCTGCTCGTATCGGCAAAATGGCGTTTCGCAAAATCGCGAATGACTTCCGGCGTATCGCGCTCCGGATCGAACGTGATGGAAATCAGTTCTGCCTTTGTGCTAAGCTTGCCTTCCGCTTCAAGCTGATCCTGTACCTGGGAGAGCAGGAAGGTCGTCGGCGGACACACATCCGGGCAATTCGCAAAATAGAAATAAACGATCCGAGCCTTGCCATTGGTGGATTGGAGCGAAACCTGCTGTCCGTCAATATCCGTAAGTTCGAAGGCCGGAGCAGCCATCTCGATGGGAAGCGTCTGCTTCGGCTGCATGCCGTACGTTATAAATAAATAAATGCCCATAGCCGCGCAAAGCGCCAGCACTGCTATCTTGAAGCTATGCTTCTTCAAAAAAACCACGAAAGTCACTCCCTAATCAATACTTATGACCCTGTCGTATTCAGAATCATAACAACGAAAATTACCATTAAATAATTGACCGAAATAAGGAAATTTGTTTTTGCCCATTTTTCCGTATCCTTGGCTCCCGTACCGCGAAGCGTATGAACCAGCCACAGCAGTCCGCCCAAAACAGAAATAACTAAAAAGTAATTGCCTACATATCCGAAGACGGTAAAGAAAATCCCTGTCGGCAGCAGCAGCACGATGTAGGGGATCATTTGCAGTTTAGTCCGCTTGATACCCTTCACAACCGGAAGCAGAGGATAGCCGGCGGCGCGGTATTCCTCCACCCTTCTAATCGCAAGCGACCAGAAATGAGCGGGCTGCCATAGAAATAGCAGTGCGAATAAAATCCAAGCTCCTGCATCAACCTCATTCGTAACTGCGCAGTATCCGATAACAGGCGGCATAGCTCCCGAGATCCCGCCAACCGAAGTGCTCCAAGTGGATGTCCGTTTCAGCCACATCGTGTAAATGACAATGTAAACGAACCATCCGAGAAGGCCCAGCCAACCCGACAAAGGATTCACGAGTATGAACAAGACAGCTAGTCCGGCTATGCCCAAAATAATGCCGTAAAGCAATACCGTTCCAGGCTGCATGCGACCGGTAGGCAGCGCGCGATCCTTCGTACGCTCCATTTTCAAATCCAATTCCCGGTCCCAATAATTATTAATGACGGTGGCTGACGCTATCGTCAAAGTTGAACCGATAAGCGCCCATATAAGCAATAGGAAATCGATGTCCCATTTGGAAGCAACCAAAAAGCCACCCAGCGCAGCAAACACATTAAGTCGAAGTAGCCGCGGTTTTGTTAAAGCAATCAAGTCTTTCAGCACGAAGCGAGCCTCCCGAGTTATGCGACAAGACGCTTATAGCGTCTATCATCCATTGATGAATCGTTTTTAATCATACCGAAAAAAGATTGCGATGACAACGTTCGACGGCTTTGTTCATCATTTTGCCACGCAAATTGTGACAAATCATTTAGTAACCATTTTGCTGGGCGCCGAGTACAATGACTATGTAGTTTGATGCCCATTCCAATCCGCGCGTCAAACCGTCCTAAAGTATGCGAAGGGAAGTGAAACGTCAAGTCTATGGCAGTCATTAAAACGAACTCCGAGGACACGAAGATGCTCGCCCGCCTCATGCGAGCCGAGGCAGAGGGCGAAGGTGAGCTTGGAATGCTTATGGTTGGCAATGTCGGCGTAAACCGTATTCGCGGCAACTGTCTTGATTTTAAAAACATTCGCTCCATTCCGCAGATGGTCAACCAACGGCCCGGCGGCTTCGAAGCAATAACCAAAGGTTACTTTTACCAAGCTGCCCGCGAAAAAGATATTCGATTGGCGAAGCGGATGATCAACGGTGAGCGTCAGCATCCGGCTTCCAACGCGCTGTGGTTTTTCCGTCCGGCTGGAAGCTGTCCCCCTACTTGGTGGAACCAAACGCACAGCGGAAGATATAAGGCGCATTGCTTCTACATTCCAAAGCAAGGCGAATGCCCAGCTGTCTATTAATTTCAATTTCTAATGTGTGAAAGCGAGGAATTTCAAGATGTCTAACGGTTACGGCTACAAAACTCAGGTAAGTCCCGCAAATGTAGGGCCACATCATGGCTACGGTTACGGCGGATATGGCAGCTATCCATATCCAATGGGCGGGCAGCAGCCGACTACGCTTCCTGCCGGCATGCCAATGGGGCAGCCAACTACGTTTCCTGCCGGGATGCAAGTACAGTCTGCTCAAATGCAGCAAATGCCGCCAGCTGTACCAAGCGGAGCCTTCGTTACCCCTGCCGGCGGCAACATCGTTACTCTTCCTGCAATTGAGGAATCCTATGTAGAAAACATTTTGCGTCTAAACCGCGGTAAAATGGCAACCTTCTATATGACTTACGAAAACAACCGCGAGTGGAACGCCAAAATTTTCAAAGGAATTATCGAGGCTGCCGGTCGCGACCATATCGTAATAAGCGATCCGACGACGGGTATGCGTTACTTACTTTTGACGCTTAATCTCGATTATGTGACCTTCGACGAGCCTATCGCTTACGAATATCCATTTAACGGAAACGTCGTGACCTCTTCTACACCGCTCGGCATGGCTACCTTAGGAACGGTTAATTCTAGCCGTTAATCGAGCTGCCACCGCGTGAATGTGCCGGCTTAAATGTCCATACATGCAATTTAGCCGGCCCGCCCGCGATCCAATCCGATAGTTGAAACCAAGAAGAGCGCTCGCTGCAGCGTTCTTTTTTGATTTGCTCGGCCTGCTCGAGCGAGGACGCTTGCCAAACCTCAACGAAAAGATTTTCCTGATCTGTTCCTTCATATAAATAGACCTCATGATCCTGCAGCAGAAGTTCCTTCGTAGTCGTCAGATAATGCTCACGCCATTCCGGTAAAATACGGTATTCCGCAAAACAAAGGTACATTTGCCTCAAGTCTCCTTTTGCATACATTGATAAAGTTCCCCCTGTCCGTCGATACTACACCTATTCATTTACCTTGGGAGGACTCGACATGGACACAGGCACACATCTCGTCATGGGTATCGGGCTCGCCGGACTGGCAGCAGCCATCGATCCCTTAGTTGCAGCAGATCAATCCATTCAAACCGCTGTATTGTTTGGCACGGTAGCCGGATCGCTAGCACCCGACTTAGACAGTCTGCTTCGTTTAAAGGGTAACGCGGTATATATTCGGAACCATCGCGGCATTTCTCATTCTTTGCCGGCGATCGCCATTTGGACGGTGCTGATTACCGTCATCCTTCAATTATTTTACGGCGGCAACCTGCCATGGCTGCATATTGGAAGCTGGGTGCTGCTCGCCGTATGCGTTCATGTTTTCACCGACCTGTTCAACACCTACGGCACACAGGCCATGCGGCCCTTCACAGACAAGTGGATCTCCTGGAACATCATCCACATCTTTGATCCCATTATTTTCACAACGCATGTCATTGCTATTTTACTGTGGGCCGGCGGTTTCGTAAATCCAGCATTTATCTTTCCTCTTATGTATCTGTTTCTAGCCGTATACTTCGTATGGAGGACAATAACGGCGAGAAGCACGGTACAAAAGATGAAAACCCTCGATTCTGAATACGAAGAGGGCGATGTGTATATTGCGATCCCAACGATTTCGCTTTCGATATGGAATGTGGTCAAGCAAGCTAAAAATGGCGGCTTCGTCATTGGCAACCTGCGCAATAGCAAATTAAAATGGCTGGATCGGGTGCAGTGCTCCGACCATCCCTCCGTCGCCAAATCCAAAAACGATCCGGCGATCCGCTCGTTTTTATATTTCACCAGCTTTGCTTGCGCAGATGTCAGGGAGCATCATTGGGGGTACGAGGTCAGATGGTGCGATGTAAGATACCGTCATCGCAAGCAGTATCCTTTTGTTGGCGTACTGCTCATGAACAAAAACGATGAGACGATCGGCTCTTATGTGGGCTGGCTCAGCGATGAGCGCTTAATGAAAAGACTGCGTATGGATACTTATTAATATTGACGTTGGAAAGCCCTTGCCGCATGATAAAGGGGGCTTTCTTTTTTTTGTTAAAAAAGTTCAGTCCATCATCATTCCTGCTGTGATAAAATGATGACTAACCTAACTAAAAAGCCCAAGGCAAGCCTTGGGCTTCATTCACCATTGTGTATAAGAAGCGATTATCGGGAGCCGCCAGAAAGCTGTTGTTCAGCAATTTGGACTAGCTTTTTAGTGATATAACCACCTAGGGAGCCTGCATCACGCGTCGAAACATTACCGTAGTATCCATCCTGAGGAATTTGCACGCCCAGCTCTTGTGCTGCCTCAAGTTTCATTTGCTGTAATGCTGCAGTTGCTTGTGGTACAACAAGTTGATTTCTGCTTCCTGCCATAATGTATTTCTCCTTTCGTCCTCTGCACTTTGATGTGTGTTGCAAGCTTGCAAACTTATTATGTGCTGCTTCAAAGAAACTATTCTAAAATTCAAAAAAATATATTGATGATTTGTTAAGGAGAGAAAACACCATGTCCAAGCCGCTTTCTTTGTTCTTTTCCGTCGTTGCTATCGTATTTATGAGCGCTATGGCCGTCTCAATCAGCTATAGTGGTTGGCTCGTATTATTATTTGGATTATTGAGCCTCTTTACCATCGGAGCCGGGTTTATCGTTAAAGCTCGTTTGCGCAAAAAACAGGGCTGACGCGTGGCGTCAGCCCTGTTGCCGTTTTAATCTCTATCCGCGAGGAGGAAGAAAGCCCATAAGCTCCTTTACATCTGCTAGCGTGCGGTCTGCAATAACAGAAGCACGCTCAGCGCCTTGCTTCAATATCTGATGGATTTCACCCGAACTCCGAATTTCATTGTATCTGGCCTGGAGCGGTTCGATAACGGATACGACATGCTCAGCGAGTTCCTTCTTGAAAGGTCCATATCCCTGCCCCTCGTAACGAGCTTCAATCTCTTCGATACTCATATTCGCGCAATGAGAGTAAATGCTCATTAGATTGCTGACTTCCGGCTTATTCGCGGGATCAAACTTCACTTCGCGGCCAGAATCCGTCGTCGCCCTGCTAATTTTCTTGCGAATGACATCAGGCGGATCAAGCAATGCGATAAAGCTGCCTGCATTCGGATTGCTTTTGCTCATCTTTTTGCTGGCATCGTCCAGCGACATTACCCGGGCACCTACCTTAGGAATATAAGGCTCCGGAATCGTAAAGTATTTGCCGAACCTCGTATTGAAGCGATGAGCCAAATCACGTGTAAGCTCCAAATGCTGCTTCTGATCGTCACCAACCGGTACAAGATCAGCATTGTATACCAGTATGTCCGCAGCCATTAGCGTAGGATAAACGAATAAACCCGCGCCGACCGAATCCTTGCCGGCAGATTTATCTTTGAATTGCGTCATTCTTTCCAGCTCACCCATGTTCGCCAGTGTCGTAAACAACCATCCAAGTTCCGCATGCGCGCGGACATGGGATTGGACGAATACATTGGCTTTGAGTGGATCAATGCCGGCTGCGATAAACAAAGCGGCTACCGCTTCTGTTTGTTCCCGAAGTGCAGCCGGGTCTTGAGGAACGGAAATCGCATGCAAATCAACAACCATAAAGAAACATTCTTCCGTATGCTGCAGCTTCACGAAATTTTGCATTGCGCCAATATAGTTACCAAGCGTAAGCTGGCCGCTTGGCTGTATGCCCGAGAGAACTTTTTTCATTATGCTTCAACCTCTTTCTGATATGATCTTAAAAAAACGCAAAAAATCCCCCGCCGCAAGGGACGAGGGACCGTGGTGCCACCCTAATTCGCTTATGGTACGCTTTTCTGTAAAACAAAGCGCATGATAAACCCATAAGCCTTATTGCTCCATAACGGGGAGCTACCGTACAAACATCTTCGGCTGCGAATGCCGCCAGTTTCCTTTTGTAGGCTCCGGGGCCCATTCAGCATCGATGCTTGCACCGGTTCACAGCGACCACCGGCTCTCTGCACGCAAATCAATCGAGCTTACTTTTTCCCATCATTGCATTTATCACGATTATACCTGTGAAAACTGTAAAGTCAAGCGGCGAAATAGTTGTCCTATTGTTACCATTTTTTGCATAGGCTATACTGATATTCGTAATCCTTACAAAAAGAAAGGATACTGGTCTATGCTAAAGTTCGTTTTTCGCTTCGGGACCCCGCTGCTTGGGGTAGGATGCTTAATAATGCTTGCCCTTATCGTTACTAATCGAGAATTGCCGACAAATATTTTCAACGCCGCAAACCTGCAATCCTTCAAAATATTATTTATAAGCATTATATTAGAAGCTTTTCCATTCATTCTCCTTGGCGTATTATTCTCAGCCCTGCTGCAAGTATTTGTGACGGACGAGCTGATCCAAAAATTCACGCCCAAAAATCCGGTAGCCGGCGTTCTATTCGGTGCGCTGCTTGGTATCTTGTTTCCTTTATGCGAATGCGGCATGATTCCTGTCGTCCGCCGATTAATACGCAAAGGCATGCCTGCCTACATCGGGATTGTGTATTTGCTCGCTGGTCCTATCGTAAATCCAATTGTTTATGCCTCTACTTTCACAGCTTTCCGCACAAAACCTGAAATGGCTTATTCTCGAATGGGACTAGCCTTCGTCATCGCAGTCATTGTCGGCTTGCTGCTTTATAAATTTATGAAAAACAGTCCGCTTAAGACAACGCAAGCGGCACAAATGGCCCATCATGGCCATTCCCACAGCCATGACCACGGAGCAAGCGGCAGCGGGTTCAGGGGCCGAGTCGCCTCGATCCTATCCCATGCGTCAGACGAATTTTTTGAAATGGGAAAATATTTGATTTTCGGCGCCTTATTAACCGCTATTATCCAAACCGCAATTGATCGCAGCACCCTTGCGGCATTTGCTGATCAACCTATTTTTTCATACGTATTCATGATGGGCTTTGCTTTTATTCTATCGATTTGCTCGACCTCAGATGCGTTCATCGCGTCCTCATTCAGCGGTATGTTTGACTTTGGACCGCTGCTGGCTTTCCTTGTATTCGGTCCCATGATTGATCTTAAAAATACGTTGATGCTCTTAAGCACCTTCCGCGTTAAATTCGTATTTATTCTGATTGCTTTAACCGCGGCGCTAACCTTCATCGGCGCTTGGATAACGGAGGTATTATTATGACTCATCATTTGATACGGGCAGCCATCTTAACCGGCTTCGCCATGTTTATTGTCTATTTGGACCGTACAGGCGAAATGATGCTTTACATCGCGCCAAGAATGGAGCTTTACGTCAAGCTGTCAGCGCTCGGGCTTTATGCGGCTGCAATCTATCAAGTGTATGCCGCGCTTCAAAAGCGGATGGACAATCAAACGCCAAGCTGCGATTGCGAACATGAGCCCTCGCCTTCCATTTTCAAAAACATCATCATTTATGGCTTGTTCATACTTCCGCTGCTGCTCGGCTTCCTCGTTCCTACCGGGACGCTCGGCAGTGCGCTTGCCGCAAAAAAAGGGATGAGCCTCTCCGGCAGCGCCGGCTTCGAGCGGACCCTATCTAACAACACGCCGGCACCGGATGTCAAAAACGCGACAGTGAATACTCCCCATGCAGCACAGGGCAGCAACGGCGCCGGCGACGACATAGACAAGCTGTTTCCAGCGGATGAATATACAGAAGCACATGCCGCTTATGGGAAAAAGCTTTATGCCCAGCCGCTTATCAGCATACCGGAAAAGCAATTTATCGAGACCTTAACGACGCTCGATCTCTTTCGGGAAGCGTTCATGGGAAAGGAAATTGAAATAACCGGCTTTGTTTACCGCGAAGAGGATATGGGCAAGGAACGTTTTGCAGTCAGCAGATTCGCGATGAGCTGCTGTTCAGCGGACGCTCTGCCTTACGGACTAATGATTAATTGGCCAAAAGCGAGCGAGTATGCGGATGACGAATGGGTAACCGTAAAAGGCACCTTGACTACCTCAACCTATATGAATAACGAAATTATCCTATTGGATGCCGTTAAACTGGAGAGAATAAAGACACCGGAATCGCCTTACGTGTATCCTGATCTCGATTTTGGTCTATAAAGCAAAGAGCTGACGGCGGTCGTCAGCTCTTTTTCTTGTTCGCTGTGTCTGTTTATTGTGAATCCCATAAATCATTTCTTTTCGGATAATAACGTGAATTCCAATTAGCCATATTGTAATTGGACTCAAAAAGGATGCTGGCTGACCAAGTGTTGGAGCTTGTCCGTACAGAGAAATCGTACAAAATTTCGCCATGCGACCATTCCTTCCTGTACTTCAGCGACTCAATTGCCATTTGTTTAAAGGCTTGGACTTGAACCGCTGTAAGGCCTTTATCCCCACTCTCAAACTTTCCGTTTTTGCTTTCAATGGGATGATGTCTAACCCCGAACTTTCCTACCGCATTATTTCTTACATGAATTAATACCGTACCGGCAGTAGCGTTAGTCAGTTCACCTTCAAGCTGGCGAAATACAAATTCTACTTGACGAGCGAGTGATGTCGAATCCGTTTGCATACAAATTATCCTCCTTTATGATTTATTAGGCATGAGTTTCCATATAGGTCTCAACGCATATTATATAGTTCATTTCTATCATTTACAATATATTATTCAACATTATTTTTAAAATTTCGATTATTTTCGACCAATAAATAATTTTTAATGCTTATTTTTTACATATTTAAATAAGATAATCATTAATGCACAAATATGAAATGAATCTTTTGGACTAAGATATCCGCTTTATTAGTTCTATCGCCTGGCTCCACCTGCTTTTCCCAAATTTATAATCGGTATTTAGGATATTTGAACCATCATTAATAAATAACAGTAAATCGAATAACTAATTACGATTACCGCTAATGGTATCATTTTCTAATTTGCGTTACACCGAAAACGTATTTGGTATTTTCCGAAAAGGCGCTTGCGGGCACTAAATATTTATATATTTTGCAAATCGACAATTATAGACCAATTTCGCGGGTGGTGCTATAATATGGATAATCTAATAAAAGGAGCGCTTACATAATGATCCAATGGTACTATTCGCTTTCCGTACGCAATAAGCTGATGATCACTTCCTATCTGAATTTAGCAGTGTTCGCCCTCATTACGCTTCTCGTTTTATCGATATCTGGCGGCTCGCTTCTTACAGGCATTATCGTCACAATCATTATGGCAATCGCTACGTTTCCGCTTGTTTCCTTTATTGAGAAATCGATCAACAATTCTTTCGATGAAATCAAAGGAACCGCACTTCGAATTTCCAAAGGTGATTTCACCCAAAAAATCGACACTAATTCCTCTTCCGCTTTAGGGGAGCTGGGACATTCCTTCAACAGCATGATTGATAAGCTTCGCGACATCTTGACGGAAACAACAAACATTATCCGTCACGTGTCCGATACGAGTCACAGCATCTTTGATAAAAACAATAATATCCAAATCGCTATGCAGCAGGTTGCAGCCTCCGCTAACGAGCTTGCGACCGGGGCAAATGAAATTTCCGAAGATGTATCGGATATGAGCGAGTCAATCACTGAAATCGAAGAGAAAGTGTCCGACTATGCTTCCTCTACGAAAGAGATGAACACACGCTCAGAACAGACGCTGCAGCTCGTAGACAAAGGCATGAAGGCTCTGGATGTACAAGCCGAAGGTATGCGCCGCAACGTGGAAGCCACGGAAAAGGTATCGGCTACGATCGAAGATCTCGCAAGCAAAGCGAAGGGGATCAGTGCCATTACGACGACCATTTCTGATTTAGCTGAACAAACCAATTTGCTTTCCTTGAACGCTTCGATCGAGGCAGCAAGAGCAGGCGAGCATGGCCGAGGCTTTGCTGTTGTCGCCCAAGAAGTCCGCAAGCTCGCGGAGGAATCCAGCGCTTCAACCAAACAAGTATTCCAGCTGGTGAAGAGCATTGATGAGGGCATCAAGCATACCATCAGCAACATGAAAACGAACGAAGAGGTCGTTAAGCTGCAAACCGAGCATATCAAGGAATCGGAACTCGTATTCTCAGAAATCGTTCAAAGCGTACAATTTATTACGGACAAAATTTTTGTATTCTCGCAGGAAAGCGATGCGATGCTTGAGAGCGCCCGGAAAATATCCGGTGCGATCCAGAACATTTCTGCGATTACGCAGCAATCCGCTGCAGGCACCGAACAGGTTTCTGCTTCCATGAACGAACAGATCGCGTCCGTGCAGGCGGTTGTGGAAGAAACCGAACGCATGCGCACGATGGCAGGCCAGCTCCTCCGAACGATTAGTGTTTTCAAAATGAAATAAATTTCGCTTCACGAATTAAGCGTATACAAGCGTTAACGGCTGTCGCCGTCCTCTGTGGCAAAAGCTGACGTTTCGCGGTGATATATAAGCACATTTATAAGTGAAAACTTATAAATTCTTATATATTGAAAAAAGACCGTAATCAAGCCCTCTTATCGCGGGTTGATTACGGTCTTTTTAATTCGACTGGCACCATTAGGCTTGCTGCTTAGCTCTATACTCTTGCCGGCGCTCCTCGCGTTCACTTTCTTTGATTCTCGGACAGGTATAGCAATAATAACCGCCGTCTACGTGATAATATAAACAACAGGATGATTTCAGGCGAACCTGCTTATCTGGATTATCCATCGCTTCAGTCATACGGAACTTTACATTAAGCGGATTTTTGTTTCGTGCAAAAACCGAAGCCTCAAGCGACTTCACAAGCTCAAAATTGTTGTGCGCCTGCTGCTTTACCTGCTCGCTCACATCCATATCCATCAGTCGGTCATAGCCGTAAGCGAGCGAGGTTGGAAGCTGTCCCCAGAGCATGCCTACCTGTAATGTGCCTACCTTGGCAATGGATTCAAAAATCGGCAGTACCGTATGCTCAAAAAAACCGCTGATTCTGTCCTTCGTCCAAGCCGCATGTTCATGTTCCTGCTCAGGTGCAGCTATGAGATCCGTTTGATTCAAATAAAAATTAGTTGCCGTATATTTATATCCGTTATAGTCAGCCGTATAAATTTGAACCGTAATATTATCTAATGATAAGTCCAAGGTCTTGTTCCATGCTGAGAGCATATAAATCAAACCTAGCATCGGTCCGCGAAACCATCCCGCCGTATAGGCTTCTCCTACAGAAGGATCATTTCCTTTTACTAAAGGAGTATAGATCTCCAATAGCTGCTTCATTTTATCCTCATCCAGCAGATCCGTTGCGGGACAGCTGAATAAGAGATCATCCCGTTTTTTTACCGTCAGATCAAAATTACTCTCCAGCAGCTCCAGCATTGCTTCATTCATCGATGCAATCGTCCTCTCATCCCCATACATGTACAATAATTTGGCATTAAAATTATTATACCGTATGCGATAATGATTATCAATTACATTTAGCCATCTTGATCGTAAGCTCTCCCAGCTGCTCGATATTAACGGTCACTACATCGCCTGACTTCAGATATGCCCGTTGATCCTTGGGATAACCAATGACGACACCTTCAGGCGTTCCCGTTAAAATAACATCCCCGGGCACAAGCGTCATATGTTTGGATATATAGCTGATAATGGCGCTGCATGAGAAAATCATATCAGCTGTATTGGAATTCTGCTTCTGTACCCCATTCACGCTGCAGGAAATCGTTAGCTCATCCGGATTAACCACTTCGTCGGCAGTCACAAGATACGGTCCGATCGGCGCGAAACCGTCGCAGCTTTTCCCAAGCATCCATTGCGAAGTACGACGCTGTAGATTGCGTGCGGATAGATCATTTGCGCAGCTATAACCAAAAACATAGTCAAGCGCCTCGGTTTCTTCAACATTTTTGGCTGTTTTACCAATAATAATGGCTAGCTCTGCTTCGTAATCTACCTCATCGCTTGTAAGAGGAAGCTCGACATTATCACCATGTGCGCTTAGAGCATTGGCAAACTTGTTAAACAGAATCGGTGAGGATGGAATTTCCGCTTTCGTTTCCTCCGCATGCTTTCGGTAATTCAAGCCTACGCAAATAATTTTTTGCGGATTGGAAACGACCGGCGCATACGTCAGGCTCGACTCCGCCATCAAGTAGGCAGGGTTTGCTTCTTTTTGCACAGCATCTCTAAGCGCTTCCAATTGTGCTCTTACAGCCTCGCCGCCTAAGAGAGCAGCTTCCATTGACCTAGGCGCAGCCATTCCTATTGCCTGTGATGCGGCTGCAATATCGATAACACCTTCTTCCGTCTTCATCCCAAGCAATACATCATCCGAGAGTTTAAACTGCAGCAGCTTCATAATCATTCTCCTCCTGTATAACGAACATTCTATATTCATCTTAAGCTTCCTATTTTTCCTTGTAAAGTGCATGAAAGAAAGGTTCTTGGGTAAAATAGCGGCACAGCTATTTATTCTCAATCATGGGGACGGACTGATAAGGTATGCGAAAAAAACAGCATCAAAAATGGCTGGCTGCTGCAGGTCTAGCTTTGCTCAGTATTTTACTGCTTGGAATTTCGGCTGACGCGTATGCCGCATCTGTCAGCGGAAAGCAAGCAGGGCAATTCGCGCCCGATAAGGAAAAAAAGAAGCGCCGAGCTGCCTCCATGTCATGGGTAAAGCTTCACCAGCAATTTCCGAGTACCTTTTTATTAAACGGCCCGCGTCATTCGAAGCGGATTGCGCTTACCTTCGATGATGCCCCTGATCCGAAATACACGCCGATGATATTGGATATCTTAGCCCAGCATGATGTTTGCGCAACCTTCTTCATCGTTGGAAACCGTGCATCCCATTATCCAGCGATTGTGAAACGGATACATAACGAAGGACATATCATCGGCAACCACTCCTACGACCATGCTGTATTATCCACGCTTACGTTAACGAACTATCAAAAGCAAATTTGGCGTACTGATGCCATTATTACAAATTTAATTGGCTACTCTCCTCACTTCATCCGCCCGCCCTACGGCGAACTGCTGCCCCAGCAGGTGAAGTGGAGCAAGCAGGCCGGCTTTTCCATCGTGAATTGGGATGTTGATTCCGTCGATTGGAAAGACAATCCTAGCAGCGCCTTGATTTTGAAAAACATAAAAAAAACGCTTCAGCCAGGCTCGATTATTCTCCAGCATGCCGGAGGCGGTGTGGGCCAAAATTTATACGGAACGGTAAATGCATTGCCAAATCTTATTAGGCTGCTGCACGGCAAAGGTTACGAGCTCGTCACCTTGCCTGAGCTGTTAGGTCAGCCGGCGGCTCGCTAATAACAAAAAAAAACGGCAATTCGCTCCTAGGAGGGAATTGCCGTTATTACTTTTTCTGCTTATTTAAGAATAAACACTTTTACGTTTTGGAAACCAAATGATCTCGCTTGGCTCGTTACCCCAGGAACGAAAATATCGATGCGTTTACCTTTGATCGAACCGCCGGTATCCGTAGCTGTTGCAACCATGCCTCCTTGAGGCAGCCCGTTATAGTCGTAGCCCGTCACATAAAGCTTCGTGCCGAGAGGAATTATCTTAGGGTCAACCGCAATCGTGCCAACCTTAAGCTTATCGCCAAAATAATCAACTGCTCCCCATTTGCCGTTTTCCGATGCAGCTGCCGTATAGGCTGTAGCTTTTACGGAAAACGATTTGGAGTAAGCGTATTCTTTACCATTTATCGCAGTAACCGTCTTAGAGGAATCGTCAACGGATGCTTTCATTGTCATTGTCTTCTTTGCCGCAGCCGCTTCCGTGGTTGGAATGTTCAGCTTCAAGCCTATCGATAAATTGAGAGGATTAACTTTTGGATTCGCTTCCATCAGTGCATCCAAAGGGACCTTATATTGCTTAGAAAGCTTCCAGAATGTATCATTGTCAATCGTCGTATGTGTTTTTGAAGCTGCATCTACCGTTCCTGCCGCCATCATAACGGATAACCCAATTACTGCTGCTGCTAAAGTACGTTTTTTAAACATGCGGTAAATCCTCCTGTGCGCTTCCGAAGTTTCACAACTTCGATAGCGTTATTATAAATATCGTTAAGGGCGCTGGGCGCCCTTAACATGTGGTCCTCTTGTCCAATATTAAACGGGACAAACTAGCCGATAAACATTTGTACCCATTCGCCATTTACATAACCGACACCGATTTTAGTAAAGTTTTGGCTCAAGATGTTGGCTCTGTGACCTGAACTGTTCATCCAAGCCGTCATAACCTCTTGCGGAGTCTTTTGGCCGGAAGCAATGTTTTCTCCTGCATAAGAATAAGTTACGCCGTAAGAACGCATCATATCAAATGGAGAGCCGTATGTCGGCGATGTGTGGCTGAAGTAATTATTAACATCCATATCTCTTGCTTTTTCCGTAGCTACTTTCGTAAGCAAAGCATCATTTTTAACTGCCGATAGTCCAGCTTTCGCACGTTCTTGGTTGACTAAATCGATGACTTGGGATTGAAATGCGCTCAAGCTACCTCCAGTAGTTGTTCCTGTTCCTGGGTTAGTTGTAGTGCCTGTACCTGTGCTAGGTTTCGTTACTGTACCGCTGCCAGTACCTGTGCTCGGCTTTGTTACTGTACCAGTGCCTGTACCCGTGCTCGGTTTCGTTACTGTACCAGTTCCTGTACCTGTGCTCGGCTTCGTTACTGTACCAGTACCTGTACCCGTGCTAGGCTTCGTTACTGTACCAGTTCCTGTACCCGTGCTCGGCTTTGTAACTGTACCGCTGCCTGTCGTTGGCCATTTGATTGTGCCGCCCAGCAGCTGGTTAATATCTACTCCGTATCTATCTGCAATCTGCTTGATTGTATCTTGACTAATCGTAGTAATCATTGGACAGTTGGAGTATGTTTTCACAGCCGGTGCTGCACCTGCAGTTGGAGCTGTAAATCCTGCGCCGATTACGGTTGCTGCGATTATACTAGCGACACCTACACGTATTGGTTGCATCTTCATGAATAATTCCTCCTAATAAGATAAGTTTTTTTATACAAAAGCGATATACGCTGATGCTTTATGAAGCAGCGCATTCGTTTTGTTTGCGTTTCGTTCTTCCCGACGCCACTTATCTTACCATGGGGTTTTGGCCGTTTCATGACACAAAAACTGGAATTAACGTGAAAATGGCCTGCAAAACAGCACTGTTACTGCTTTATGAGAATATACTCATCACCAAAAATAAGCGTTTATAGCTGACCGCTGGCTTTGCGCAGCTCATTAGCCAAACGATGAATTTCGTCTCGTTCTGCCTTTGTACCAGCGGCAAACCAAGCAGGCGACAGCCAAGTTGAAATGATTTTGTTTGCGTCGGCAGGACTCATTTGGATATCTCTCCAATCGCGAACAAGCTCTAGGAATGAAGCTTTATTCACTGAGCTTCCTGGACATGTTTTGGCCGGACTCAATTCGCGGTGGAACTTAATTTGTGATTCTGGCAGCTTCCACATTGTTGCGATATGACTTGTTAGCTTTACCGCTGTCGCAAGCTGAGCACCCTCAAGCTTCTCAGCCCCAATATCAAAATTCCCGATCATCTCGAACATGAATGGATGGATACGGTCCTTGTCGGCATCGTTGTAGCCTATAGAAGAGGCTGGTGCTTCCAGCAGCGATCTCCCTTCCCATATATACCCGTCAGGATCAACCGTTGCATGCTGGGCGATATCGCCCCAATTTTGAGTGACGGCATGAAAACGCCACATTGCTTGGATAATTTTCATTTTATCCGCTGCTCTGCGGTAATCCGCAATCGTGGGCTTCCAGGTCCCATGCACATGTACCTGCGAGAACTTTACCTTTGAGTGAAACGGCTTCAAATAATCAACATATTCCGTATAAGTAAACCTACGGAAGTTTTTGCGTTCTACAGCCATCCAGCATCGCTTCCTTTCGATAAAATATTATTATTATCCTATGCTTAAAAGCGATGACCCGAAACGGCAAAAAAGCAAAAAGCAGGCCATTTGCAGATATGGCCTGCTTCTTACATGGAATATTCCTCTAGTTATTATCTCGTGCCTAACTTGACGTTACCCACTTCCGACTTGATATCGATCTTAATATCGCCACTGCCGATCTTGCCATCCACGATGCTTTTAGAATCATTGGAATCAGAGAAGCCTTCCCACTCGACTTTGCTGCTGCCAACATCCTTTTGGATATAGACGGCTGCGGAAGCAGGCTCCTTATCTACATTAACCGTGATGTTGCCCGTATCTGATTGCAACGAAATATCATTCCGCAGTTCGGCTGTCTCGATACGCACATTACCCGTGTCCGTTTCTCCCTTTAAAATACCTTCTCCATCTGTGAAAGTTACATTGCCCGTGTCGGTTTCGAAATCGATTTCCGCGAAGCTGTAATTAGATACCTTCAGATTACCTGTATCCGCCGTAATGTGAAGCTTGCTCCCTTCCATCTGATCAAGAACAATATTACCTGTATCTGTTTCGATATCGATGGTATTCCAAAGCTTTTCCGGCAGTTCGACTGTCATCTTCAAATTAACGATGGAGATACCAATAGTAAAGCTGTTTTTCGTATTTCCTTCGATATAAAGCGTATCTCCCTTTGTTTCGGCTGTGAAAATAATTTTGTCCAATGATTTTTTGTTTACATTGCCATCAAGCTTGATTTGAATATCCTTTGATGTCCCGCGTACAAAAGTAACGTTAAAAGTATCGGTCTCCGCATGAATCGACCGGATCGTTGAGGCATCTACCGTCTTCTCCTCTGAATACGGATCTCCTTTAAACTTAACTAAATCGCTTTTATTGAAAACAAAGAATGCACATAGCACACCGATTCCAAGCATAATGAGCGCAACCGCCGCCAGTTTCTTCATTTGATATTCCCCTTTACAATTCTTGTATTGAATTTCAAATATTTTAAAGTCATTTTATAGAAGGAGGTTGTAAGTGCCTTTAATCCTATGACTAGCAAAATCGTTATCGAGCTGCTGATCAAGCCAAGCGTTAGAGCCTGAGGAATGGAGAACGTGCCGTTCCATAAGCTTTCGACCACGATTCCGATACCGGCGATACCGATCGCAACCGCTGATGCCCATAAAGCGATGATGACCGCTGCAAGAGCGAGATAAGGGCCTAATATGAATATAATATTGAATAAACCGAGGCTTACCGTTGCAAAAACCGCCTTCGAGAGCTTTCCGAAGCTGTTATTTTTCTCCGCCTGCACCACCCGGTATCCGAGCAACAGCTCATTTGCAATCATTCTTGGGTCGCCCAGCTCACGTGCCGCATCATCTTCACTTTGACCGTTCTCAACCGCCTGCTGAAAGTGAATATAATAATCATACAACCACTCTTTTCGCTGAGGCTCCGGAATTACTTTAAGCATACTTTCAAGCTCTAACATATATTGATCTCTTGTCGTCATGGTTTCAGACCTTCCTCTACAATTTCATTTACGGCTTGAGTGAAACTTTCCCATTCGGCAATCAATCTGCGCATATGGCTCCAACCTTCCTGCGTCAATTGATAATACTTGCGTGGAGGCCCTTCGTTCGACTCCTTCAAATAAGTCGAGAAGTATCCGTCCTGTGTCAATCTGTTTAACAAGGGATAGACGCTTCCTACAGCTACCTCAAATTTTTCGGATATTTTGACCGCAAGCTCATACCCGTAACGGTCTCCTCTTGTGGCCAAGACCAAAACGCAAATTTCGAGTACGCCTTTTTTAAACTGAATGTTCATTTCCTGTCCCCCATATGTGAACTTTAGCTGATCCGCTTCAAAAATGTATATGAAGCATAACTTACTATTCACCATTATAGAATAGCGCATCGAAGTGATTTACTCTTTTTTACAATTTAACACATACTATTCTACAATGCAAGATAGTGTGCAAAAAAGAATACCTCCGACATTACAGCCTAAGCCGTCTATCGGAGGTATTCCTTATCTTAGTTTACGCTTATGAACTTGCCTGTCGCTTGTGATTCAAATGCGCACAAAATTACTTTCAAGGATGCGCGGCCGTCTTCTCCGCTAACGGCAGGAGTCGTGTTCGTTAGAATGCTTTCCAAGAACGCATTAACAACGCCGCTTGATTCTTGTTTATCATTTGTGGAGATCGCGCCGACTTTATGCTTCTCAACGGTGCCGTTACGCAATTCAACGATAACTTGATCGTCAGGATGCGTACCGATTTTCATAACGCCGTTCTCGCACCATAGAATTGTGCTGTTGTCCTCACCTTTGTAGTAGGTCCAGCTAGCTACAAGCGTGCCGATCGCGCCGCTCTTCATGCGAAGCAAGCAAGAAGCATTATCGTCAACCTCCGTGCCTTTTTTGTCCAGCGTGCCCACAAAGCCGGCAACCTCTGACACTTCATCATCCAGCATCCAGCGGATAAGATCGGATTTATGAACGCCTAGATCGCCCATAGCGCCCATGATTGCTTCCGGTTTACGGAAGAACCAGCTTTCTGCGCCATCAATGCTCCAGCCATCAGGTCCTGGGTGACCGAAGGACGTGCGGAATGTAAGAACTTTTCCAAGGATGCCTGATCGCAAAACTTGCTTCGCCTTCACATGCGGCGGCATAAAGCGTTGGTTGTGGCCAACCATCAGATGAACGCCGTTTTTCTTAGCCGCTTCGATCATCTCTTCTGCTTCTTCGTCCGTAACAGCCATTGGTTTCTCAACCAACACATGAGCGCCCGCATTAGCAGCCGTAATGGACATAGAAGCGTGAAGCGCGTTTGGCGTACATACGCTCACAGCATCCGGCTTAATTTCAGCCAGCATCGTTTCATAATCTGCGAAAGCTTTGCCGCCGTGAAGGTTAGCATAAAGCTCTGCGCGTTCGATAATCGGGTCTACGAATGCAACAAGCTCAACATTCTCGTGTGCGGCATATTCCGGGATATGACGGTATTTCGATATGGATCCGCAACCTATAACTGCTACGCGTACTTTTGACATTGATATTTTCCCCTACCCATTCTGAATTAGATTATTTGTTCAAATAATTTGTTTTCATCCATTCCATGCTCTCCGCAACGGCTTCAAGCGGCGGATTCGCGCATGTGTCCTGCTCCACGATCAACCATTCAACCGATGCGTTCGAAGCAGCATTAATGATATCCAGCAGAGGCAAATCTCCGCGGCCCAGCTCAACAGTATCGATTTGCTGCCCTTTCTCGCCCGCGCGGAAATCCTTCAGATGCAGCAGCGGCAAGCGTCCTGCATATTTCGCAATATAAGCCAAAGGATCAACGCCCGAATATTGCACCCAGCCGATATCCATTTCAACCTTCAAGTACTGCGCATCAATACGCTCATACATCGCATCAAATACGATTTGTCCGTCGATTTCCACTTCAAATTCAAATTCATGATTATGATAAGCGAATGAAATGCCCGCATCACGGAAACGCTTCCCATATTCTTCGAATTTCACGAGATGGCTGCGCCAAGCTTCGGTATCGCGAGCATCCGCCGGGAGCCATGGACAAATCGCATATTTTGCTCCGATCGTTTGAAGATAAGCAATCTCTTCGTCAAGGCGCTCTTCAAGAAGTTGTAACCCGATGTGGCTGCCGATTGCTTTCAAGTTCAACTCTTGAAGCAAATCACGCATCGTTTCGGCCGGAATATCTCCGTAGCCTGCAAATTCTACGCCTTCATAGCCCATTGCCGCAACCTGACGAAGTGTGCCTTCGAAATCCTGTGCCGTAGCATCCCGTACTGTGTACAACTGCAAACCAACATTCATTCGTGTCATGTGAGCCGCGCTCCCTTATATCTCTTATTTTGATGTATTTGATTTTGTTTTCCGACTTTCATTATATCGACAGTTACGTACGAAAAACAGCTATTTTATTAACATTTTCTTATGCGATTTTGGTCAATGCCTAAATTTTTGACGAATAAATAGGAGCAGCTCTTACCCGTCCGCTGACGGACCGTGAAAGAGCTGCTCGTTTATGGTTTAGATATTGATTGTGAATGCCAGCTGCTTCGATCCTGAAGCAAATTGTGCAACGCTGCCTTTTACTTCCGCTTGCGCGCCGTCTACCGAAATGATATCGCCTAGACCTTTAAGCGCAAACGAGAATGGTTTGCCGCTGCCGTCAATTTGAACAGAGATTACTCCGCCTTGGCGGCTAGCCGTTACAGTCAGCTCCGTAGCGCCTTTTACATCGCGAACCGTTGTTGCTGCTGTTTTGCCGTCCTCGAGATTATGAAGCTCAAGCGATACGCCGTCCGCATAGTCATAATCAGGACGAACATCGTTAGCGCCAAGCGCAATGATCGAATTCGGACGAACGAATAGCGGAAGGCTGAAGAAATCATAATTCTCCTTGCGCCATGCGCCTCCCTCGATGATTTCACCGGACAACAGATGCGTCCATTTGCCTGCTGGCAAATAATACGTAACATTGCCTTGCTCGTTAAAGATTGGAGCTACGAGCAGGGAGTCGCCAAGCATATATTGACGATCGAGTATTTCGCTTGTCGGATCCTCAGGGAATTCAAGCACCATTGCACGCATCGATGGCAAGCCCAGCTCCGTTGCTTGTACAGCCGTATTAAACAGGTATGGCATAATGCGGCATTTCAGTTTCGTGAAGAAGCGCGTTACGTCAACCGCTTCCGTATCGTACGCCCAAGGCACCCGGTACGATTTGCTTCCGTGCAGGCGGCTGTGGCTGGACAGCAAGCCAAAAGCGAGCCAGCGCTTGAATACATGCTCTGGCGCTGTATTTTCAAACCCGCCAATGTCATGGCTCCAGAAACCAAAGCCTGAAATACCTAGCGATAAACCGCCGCGCAAACTCTCTGCCATCGACTCATAGTCTGCGTAGCAGTCGCCGCCCCAGTGAACAGGGAACTTTTGGCCGCCGGCTGTAGCAGAACGGGCGAACAATGCCGCTTCGTTTTTGCCCAGCTTCTCTTCGAGCACTTCAAATACTACTTTGTTGTAAAGCTGCGTGTAATAGTTATGCATCTTCATTGGATCAGATCCGTCGAAGTATGCTACATCCGTTGGAATCCGCTCGCCGAAGTCCGTTTTGAAGCTGTCCACGCCCATATCTACAAGCTCGCGCAGGTAGCTGGCATACCATTCGCACGCAGCAGGATTCGTGAAATCAACAAGCGCCATGCCCGGCTGCCATAGATCCCACTGCCATACATCACCGTTTGGTTTCTTCACTAAATAGCCGTTTTGCTTGCCTTCTTCGAACAAACGCGAACGCTGAGCGATATATGGATTAATCCAAACGCAAATCTTAAGTCCTTTTTCCTTCAAGCGTGACAGCATGCCGACTGGATCCGGGAATACACGCTCATCCCATTTGAAGTCCGTCCAGTGGAATTCGCGCATCCAGAAACAGTCAAAATGGAATACATGCAGCGGTAAATCGCGCTCTGCCATACCATCAACGAATGAATTAACCGTTGCTTCGTCATAATTCGTTGTAAAGGACGTCGTCAGCCACAAGCCAAATGTCCATGCTGGCGGAAGCGAAGGCTTACCTGTCAAATCCGTATATTTACCCAATACTTCCTTCATGCTTGGACCGTCGATAATAAAATATTCGAGCGATTCGCCAGCCACGCTGAACTGTACTTTTTTTACTTTCTCCGACGCGATTTCAAACGATACAAGTTCGGGGTGATTGACGAATACGCCGTAACCCTTATTAGTAATATAGAAAGGCACGTTTTTGTAAGATTGTTCGGAGCTTGTGCCGCCGTCCTTGTTCCATAGATCAACGACTTGTCCATTTCTGACGAAAGGCGTGAAGCGCTCGCCTAGTCCGTATACCCACTCGCCAACACCTACATCAAGCTCTTCGCGCATGAAGGTATTGCCGTTGTTTTCTTTAATATAAGCCATCGATTTTTGCGTGCTGCCCGTAATGCGTTCGCCGCCGCGGTAGAAATCTACTGCCCATACCGGGCCTTTGCGTATATGAACGCTCAGATTGCCGCTGGTTAGAACGGCCTCGTCGTCATTTTCTTCAATTACAACATGATTTCCGGTTTGCGAGGAAAGCTCGAATACCGGGCCGCGCTCATTTACGCCGGCATGGTGCACAAGCTTTACGCCGATAATCCCCGGCAGCGGAGAATGAAAATGTACCGTCAACAGCATCGTATCCAACATATTAGACCGTGTTACGATTGGCTGCGGCGATGCATAAGCCGTTAGCTTGCCGTCCTTTTGCTCAAAATCATGTACTTGCACTGCTCCTAATACTTTGTATTCATCACGAATGAGCCAGTTGCCGTCTGTAAATTTCATGGACTGAACCAACCTTCCTCTTTGGTTTTATTTGCATTCCTACATAATTGCATTATACTGATAATTAATCAGACAAATCTAACAGAATAATGCTCAACTATAGCACTATTTTGATGATGTGCCTCTTACCCTTCCAACTAACACGTCTCAAGCACAGGAGGCCCTTTCGAAATGGATCAAACAACACGTCACTCATTAAAGGAAGACCGTCTGCATGGTGACAACATGTTTCCGCTTGCCGCTTATTGGATTGAGCATGAAGAATCTGGCGTACCCGTACTGGATTGCCACTGGCACGCAGAAGCAGAATTTTTTTATGTACTTGAAGGCGAAGTACTGTTCCAGGTAGATACCGATTATTTTCCCGTTCGGGCCGGTGAGGCTGTGTTCATAGACGGCGGCGATATCCATGCTGGACATGCCCTTGGCGATCAAGCCTGCTCATTTTGCGCGATTGTGTTCGACACCCATTTGCTTTCAAGCGCGAGCTATGATGCTGTGCAAGAACGTTTTATCTCGCCGCTTCAAGATAAGAAACGAACATTCCCCAGGCATATTCAGCCTAACACGTCATGGGGAAGCGCCCTGCTTCAACACTTGCAAAGCATTATGAAGATCTGTCAAAGCGAGTCGCCGGGACTTGAGTCTGCCGTGAAAGGACATTTTTATTTAATGCTCCATGAAATTGCAGCTGAAGGCTGCTTCTGCAACCGCAGCGAGACAAGCACGGCCGACACGACGAAGATTGACAGACTGAAGAAAGCCATTGTTTATATGCAGCAAAATTTCCACCGTCCCATCCGCATTGTTGAGATTGCAGACCAAATCCCAATGAGTGAGGGACAGTTTTGCCGCTTCTTCAAAACCATGACAAGGCAAACGCCAATCGAGTATTTGAATGCCTACCGAATTAGACAGGCAGCCGAGCTTCTGCTGCGGCCCGAACTTAAAATATCGGCTGTAGCGCTCGATGTCGGCTTCGATCATATCAGCTACTTCGTTAAAGTATTTCGCAAAATGATGAAATGTACACCTTCCCAGTTCCGTAAAAAACAGCTGGAAGCACCGGAACGCCGAATTTGATTAGCAAAAAGGCAGGATTTGATGACATTTTGTCAAAAGTTACAGCTTTGTAACCAAATACTCACCGAATTTTAAGAATTATTTAATAATTGTCAGTTACACTAGTGAAAATAAAAAAAATCCTTCGCGGGATGGAGGTCCTTACTATGAAAACCATGCTGATGTTCCAAAATAAAACGATACCCGTCTATTTGACCGATACAAATAAACAAGCCATTGAAAAGCTGTCCGCCGTACTGAACCGAAAGCTGACTACAGGTAAAAACGCTCTTAAAACATGTATCAAATCGCTGATTAGCGTTGAAATTGTAGGCAGTGAAGCGACTCTGCATTCCTATTTCGAACGCGATACCCTGACTATTTCCCTTTACTAATACAAATCTGTTCTGCTTCGGCGAGGCTTCGCCGTCATATATAAGAAACTAATTATTGTGGCTATCTAACAGCAGCACTGCACAATGGATTATGATGGGTGTAAACACAAGTAAAGAGAGAAGCAAGATTTTAACTTGCTTCTCTCTTTTTTTATTGCATTCCTTCGGTAAGCATTCCAAGTATCAGGAAGCAGGAATAGTGAACTAAAAAGTTGTGTAATTAACTTTCAGATTATATAATAGGAGCAAAAGGACGGAATGAGGCGCTTTTTATGAACATCGAGGTTACCAGCCGCAATTTAAAGTTTCTTGAATGCTTTTCATCGGATACTCGAATTAAAATCATCGAATTGTTGAACATCAAGCCCATGAATATTAAAGAATTGGCAGAAGCGCTTGGGATTTCGTCAGCAATCGTAACCAAACATATACAAAAGCTTGAGGAAGCTTCCATTATAACGACAGAAAGCGTACCGAGCTCGCGCGGCCGCCAAAAAATATGCCACTTGACGCTTGAATCGGCCACGCTGCAGTTTCGCGTGAAAGAGCAAGCGGATCAAAACCGTTATGCGGTTTCCATTCCCATCGGACAGTACTCCTCTTATGAGGTAAAGCCGACCTGCGGCCTGACTTCGGATACAAAAATCATCGGAATGGTCGACGATCCTCGCTATTTCTCCGATCCCGAGCATGTAAAGGCATGTCATCTCTGGTTCGGAAGCGGCTATATCGAGTACCGCATACCTAATTACTTAGTCGGAAAACAAAGCATACGAAGCATTTCCGTCTCACTCGAGATTTGCTCGGAAGCCCCGCACTACAACGAAAATTGGCCTTCAGACCTTTCCTTCTACTTGAATGACGTTTGCATCGGGGTTTGGACCTGTCCAGGGGATTTCGGCGCAGTAAAGGGAGTTTATACTCCAGCCTGGTGGGATCTCGGTACGCAGCATGGCTTGCTTAAACAAATTACCATCGATGCGGAGGGCTCCTACATCGATGGCATTCGAATGTCCGACCGGACGGTCAAAGATCTTGGCGTTGGGTTCAGTGAAGATATCCGGTTCCGGATATGTGCGCCTGAAACGGCCACGCACAGCGGCGGATTAAGCATGTTCGGCAAGCAGTTCGGAAATTACGACCAAGACATCCAAGTCTACATCGCATACTGACATGACAGCTACGGCCGAACGGCCTCCGTATTCCCATGAACCTGATCGCGGTAAAGCTTCGGCGACATGCCGGTTTCATTTTTAAATACGCGGTTAAAGTGCCGAATATTGGTGAAGCCGGTATGCTCGGCGATGGCCGCAATTTTGTTATCAGTTTGAGCCATTCGCCGTTTGGCCTCTTGGATTCGAATTTCGGTTAATCTCTCTACAAAGGATTTCCCTGTCCGCTGCTTGAACAATGTGCTGAAATAAGCCGCATTCAAGTAGACGGAGTCAGCAACCTCCTTTAGTGTCAATGCCTTAGCGTAGTGCTGCTCGATGTACCGAATCGATTTTTCTATCGGATCATGCTCGGGCTGCACCAAGTTTTCGTTGATACATTCCGATAACCGGACAAGCAAACGCGAACACTCCTCCGTAAGCTCCTCTCGCGAGGATATAGAACAAATATGAAACAGCACCGCTTTCATATCCTTGATCCCAAGCCATTGTTTTGTAAGCCCAAGTTTGCCTGCTGTTTCATAATAATGAAGAAGCAGCTTGCAAAGCTGCTGATGCACGGTCTCCGGCGTAAGCGCCTTATTGCAAAGCTCGCTGACCAACGCCTGCGCAGCCTCAGCCACCTGTCCCAGCTTCCCCTCGTTCATCGCCAGTTCAAGCTTCTCCCAAGTTAATGATTTTATCTCGTTGTAGAAGCGCTCATCCCGAGCCATCTCGTTATAAGCGAGCACTTTATCGCCGCCAACGATAAGCCTGTGCAGAAGGGCGATTTCCGCTTCATGATAAGCGCCCGATATCGACCTGAAGCCTTCGGCAGCCGATCCGATACCGATTGTAACCGTCATATTGGACAACGAGGTTATTTGTCTGCGGATGGTCTCTCCTATTTCTCTCACATCAAGCATCGCCTGCTCCCCGTTAGGAATATTAAGCAAGGCTACGACTTCCGTCTCCGACATGATGAAGCAAAAGCCGTTTGTTCTTCTGCTCAGCACCTCCTGAACAAGCTGTTGGATATATAATTGAAACAAAGACGGATCCGCCTGATTATAGCGCTTGCTTCCGATTGAGTTTTTGTCGAGCTTAATGACCATACATGTAAAAAACGGTTCCTTAAAATCAATGCCAATCGATTGAAGCAGCTCCAAATCTGCTTCATTCACGCTTCCTCGCAGCAAGCCTGTGATGAGATGCTCGCTAACATGCTGACGAATCTGATGTTCTTCGCGATGGGATTTGCTAACCGGCATGTATTGCCTCTGCTGAAGCTTAACGTTCTCTCCCAGCAGCTTCAGCACCTTAGCCAGCTCCTCTCGTTCGATAGGCTTCATAATATAATCTTTTGCGCCTTGCCTCATCGATTGCTGGATATATATAAAATCGTCGAAGCCGCTTACCACGACACATAAAATGTTCGGAAATCTTTCGCGCAGCATTTGTTGAAGCTGAATACCGTCCATGCGAGGCATTCTTATATCCGTCAGAACCGCTTCAGGCTTCAGCTCCTCGACTAACTGCACAGCCTCATAGCCGTCCCTCGCCTCTCCGACAACTTCCCAATCCGGATCGAGATCCGCAATCATTTTGCGCAAGCCTTTGCGAAATATGGATTCATCATCTACGATAACGATTCTAGGCATGAGCATTTCCCTCCATGTAATCTAGCTTTTCCTGAATGGCCGGCAAAGTCAGCATCACCTTCAGCCCTTGATACGGCATGCTCTCAAGCGTTAAGCCATACGGCTCACCGTATTGAAGTACAATTCTTCTATGCACGTTAAGCAGTCCGTTGCCGGAGCTCCCCCCGAGATCCTTCGAATGCTGTAATCTCCTGCGTATCGCACCCAGCTGATCCTCTGTCATCCCGATGCCGTCATCCTCGATCACGATTCGCAGCAGATTTTCATCCAATTTGCATGATAGGGTGATTTTCCCTTGGCCAATCCCTTGGTCGATGCCATGATTAATGGCATTCTCGACGATCGGCTGGATCATTAACGGAATGACTTTGCAGGTGAGCGAAGCTTCGTCTCGCTCTAGATGAAATGCGATCCGGTCTTCGTAGCGCATTTTTTGAATCGTCATATAACCCATGACATGATCAAGCTCATCCCGAAGATTAACGCGTTCCTTTTGCCCGCTTAAGCTGTAACGAAGCAGCCTGCTTAAATTGTTCGTCATCTTTACGACTTCTTGGTTGCCTTCGACCTCTGCGTACATACTGATCGAGCCAAGCGTGTTGTACAGAAAATGAGGATTGATCTTACTTTGCAAAGCGGCAATTTGCGCGTCCTTTTCCCGAATTTCGGTTTCATAAAGCAAGTAGCCAAGCTCGCTCAGCTTGGAAACCATGGTATTAAACGCTTTTCCCAAATGGCCCACCTCATCCCACTGCTTTACAGGGAAGGACACAAGCAGATCTCCCCGTTCCACCTTTCGCATGAGCTTAATTAAGCCACGCAGCGGCTTCGTTATCCGAAATGCTAGATATACAGACATCAGCATGGCTAAGCCTACGCTAATAATGCCAAACAGCATAATGGAATTGCGTATGATTATGCTATCCTTCATCAGCTCATCTACCGGAACGATCCCTATCGTTGTCCAATTGGTAATGGATGACGTTACATAAGAAACCAGCTGTCGCTCGCCGCTTACAGTTGAATGGGTAACCCCTTCAGAGAAATTGTCGTCCATTAAGCTTGTTATTTTCTCTATTGGCTGCGATGGATCTTTGCCGACGACGATACCTCCGGTTTGGTCAGCTATATAGAGAGCTTCATGGCCTCCAAGCGTGACCTGTGACAATATCTTATGAATGACCGAAGGGTCAACATCAATGACGATATAGCCGAGCTTCTTCCCGCTGTCAAAGCTTCGCAGCTCCCTGGCAATCGAAAAAACAGAAAAATCCGTTCCACTCGTAGACTGAATAGTATGCGTGGCGATAAAGGTCGATTGCCCGTTGCTTACTTGTTCGTTTTTTAGCCAGAGCGCGTTTTCATCCAGCCGGTATGTCGTGACATATTGACTCTCTGGCAGCACCACGTACGAAGCGCCGTTTTCCCCAAACAGCGATACGCCGACAATATCGATTCGACCGTTCAAAAACACTTGGGAAACGAAGCTGTTTAGCTGCTTAATTTCCTCTAACGTCAGTGCTTGGCCATGGGACTTCTTGCTTTCTAAAAACGTAATAATCTGCTCATATTGATAAGGCATAAGCGTTAAGCGATCCAGCTCTGCCATATAAGTATCGAGGTTAAGCGTCAATTGCTTTAGCGTTTGCAGCTGATAATCGCCAACCTTCTGCTCCAGCGTGACGGCAAAACGGGTAAAAGCGAAATAACCCATGACACTGAGTGGGAGCACGACGAGTATGAAATTAATTAAAATAAGCTTCCGTGCCAGCTCCTGGTTTTTGAACCACCCAATCGTCCTGCTTATCCACTTCATGGTTATCTCCTTACTTCTTCAGCTCGTTGTTCACCCGCTTCACGGCAGCCTGCAGCGTTTGCTCCGGCGTTTGCTGAGAATAATTCATTTTTTCGAATTCTTGAATCAGGACTTCTACAATGGACCATTGCCTAATATGGCGAGGCCAATAAGCAACATAATTAGCCGTTGCGGCATAAGCGCTGCGATAGTTCAAGCTGTTAAACGGTTCGCTTGCAACAACCTTCGTCATGCTTGGCACATGACCGGCCTCCGCCCACATTGCGCCATGCTCCACGCACCATTTTGCAAAAGTTAGCGCCGCCCGCTTTTTTTCATCCGTCATAGCATGCTTTGTCGGAATCGCCATGGTATGCGAGTCTCCCCAAACCGCTGCTTTATCGAACAATACTGGCATCGGAATTACGCCAAAATCTAAGGCTGGCGCTTTCTCGAAAGCACCTGTTCCCCACATCCCTGTAATGAGCACTGCAGCTTCGCCGTCATAAAACAGCTTAAATGAATCATTAATATTCGGGGGAATCAGCTGCTTTTTGTACAATTGATCCACGTAGTTTAAAGCTTTTAATGCTTTAGGATTGTTGAATATCGCTTCAGTGCTTTGTTCATTATAGAAGGCCCCGCCGCCATTAATCTGATTATAGAGGCTCCACCAGAGCCAGACGGAGTCAATCCTCGTACTTGGCTGAGCCATCGGCGCTATGTTTGGCGGTAAAGAATCTTTCAGCTTCTGAAGGAAGGCAGTAAAACCTTCCGCACCGATGTTGATTAACGGTTTATCGCTGGCGTCCAGCAGTCCTGCTTGGCGCAAAAAGCTTTTATTGTAATACATAACCAAGGCATGCGTGTCTAAAGGCACCGCATACGGGTTGCCGTCGTATACAATCGAATCGAGAATATTTTTATTGAAGCCCGTCCAATCGAGCTCAATTTGCTTTGCCGGCTCCGTCAGCTTCTCAATATAGCCGTTTTGAACGAACTGGGGCAGGCTCGTTTGATGCAAAATGGCCAGATCCGGTGCATTCCCAGACATAATGGCGGTTTTTAATCTCGAGTAATAGTCATCCAATCGGGAATTGACTTGTACGACCTCGATCGCTTTATTTTCCCTATTGAAACGATTGACCATTTCCGTCATGAACTGGTTATCGCCGCCACTGAACGGTGTCCAAAATTCCAATCTTACCGTAGAAGCCACCGCTCCATCCTCGGACGGAACTTCCGTTTCTTTGGAAGCACAGCTGGTCAAAGCTGCGATTAGGAGACCAATAAACATATAGATCAACCACTGCGCTCCCCGTTTCTTTGTTTGCATCATGAGGCCTCCGTTGCCTTTGTTTTATTCCATACCTTATTGCTTTGCGGAGATGATATCCAAAACATCTACTTCCAGCTGTCCGGTTGCATCTCCGATGTTCAGTGTGTTGGAAGATCCGTTAAGCTTCACGCTTGCTTCAATTTCTGCAAATTGATCGCGCTCGCCAGCAGGCACGGTCAGCTTTTGAACGCCACCGCCATTTATTTCCAGCTGAAGCTGCTGCTCGATGCCTGTAGGATTGGCAACATTCAAACGAATGGTATAGGTTCCTTTTACGGGCACCCTTACATTATCGAATCGTATAGCTTCCTTGATCCCTTTCAAAATAAGAACAGAGCGGCCATTCGACCTTAATGGACTCTCCATCAGCTCGCTGTCTATAGAAAGCTGGGCGTATTCAGCTTCAAAACGAGGTACCTCGACGGCGATGATACTTTTGATTGCATACTCTCCATGAAGGTCGATACGATTTAGGCCTTCGTCCAGCATAAGCTCTGCATAGACATAACCAACCTCATTCGGTTTGGTCGGTGGAAGTATGATCTCAGATGCAGCTGCGCCATTTGCGCCAACCTGCAATCGCAGCGCCTGCTCGCTTTCATTGGTATAATGCATAAGCAAGGGCGATTTTGCTGTAATCGTCGAAGGAATACCGCTAAAGGATAAAAGCTCTTCTCCCGTGCTAACCCCATGCTCTGCTAGAAATATACCCGACCCGGCCGGAACCTCGATCGCTGTATTCAGAGCTAAAGGTTTTCCGAATGCAGGCATCCCGTCAGCCTGCCATTCGATTCGCTGGGCACGCGCCTTTCGGTTGTTCCAGCCGTCTGATTGTCCGCTGGTGGCATGATAGACGATCCAATCCTCAGTCCCGTCAGGCGAACGGACGAAGGTATTGTGGCCGGGACCGTAGACTTCGGCTTCCCCATTCATTTGCATGAGCGGCTCCTCAGCTTTTTTCCATTTGGAGGCATCCAGCGGATCTGCGCCAGAATCAAGCTCAAGCAAGCCAATGCTATAAAACGGAGTCCAGCTGCCCGCTCCGGAATAAGCGATAAACAATCGTCCGTCTTTTTTCAAAATCGCCTGCCCTTCATTGATAAACGGAGGGCCGCCCGCTTTTTCCCAATCGAGATCCGGTTCACTTAGCAGCACCCTCGGACCGCTAATCGTATACGGATTGCTCATTGGCGCTATATAAGTATTTTGCTGTATGTTCATATCGCCTTCCCAGCCAGACCAGACGAAATAAAGCCGGTCATCATGCTCAAGCGTAAGGCCGTCAATCGCCCATTTGTTCGTCGAATCCGTTACTTGTCCTTTAAAAGCATAGCTGCCCATCGGGTCATCGGTTTCGGACTCCAGCGCATACATGCGATGGTTCTCATTATTCCCGTTATCGGCCGCGAAATAAATATAATACTTGCCTTGGATATATTGAATTTCCGGTGCCCACAAATTAGCAGAATACATCGTATCAATAGGCGGGTACCAGACAACCTTGCGCTCCGCTTGATGAAAGTCGAGCGTTCTCGATTTCATGATCATAATATCGGTTCCGTTATGCGTGAAGGTCATATAATAATAGCCATCCTGATAGAGGATACTTGGATCGGGCGTATCGATCAGCGCCAGTGTGTTTTTGAATGTTCCGCCATGCCCATTATAAACGCCGCCCGTCCCGGTGTCATGGTTCGTTTTATTCATGATGAGAACCCCCAATATTAATGTGATAATAGATACAATAATTACGACGTTTAATGAAATGCGCTTTCGTATCCCTTTCATGCTTTCCCCCCGCTTACACTCGTTAATGTACAGAAAGAGACCTGTAAGGCAAGGTCTCTTTTTGATGCTGTATTTTCCTTCTGATTGAATCATGCATGCTCTTATTTAACAGCCGATTGCGTAATCGCCTTCACGAAGGAGCGTTGCCCAAGAATGAAGACGATAACGACCGGAAGCGTTGCAACGGTTGTCATTGCCATCAGCTTGCCGTAGCTTTGCGTATAGCTGCCTGTTGCCATCAATGCGATCCCTGCTGTGATCGTGCGCATCTCGGGTGAGGTCGTCGCATAAAGCGGCCAGACGAAATCATTATAAATTCCCATAAATGTGAAGATTCCTAGTGTGACCATAATCGAAACCGCGGAAGGCAATAAAATACGCGCGTAAATTTGCCATTTATTCGCGCCGTCAATACGTGCTGCCTCCTCTATTTCCTTAGGGAAAGAAGCGAAGAACTGGTAGAGCAGAAAAACGCCAAACGCTCCGGCGGTTGCCGGCAAAATCAGCGCAGGATACGTATTGATCAAATTTAGCGCATTAAATTCCAAATACATCGGCAGGAAAGTCAGCACGCCTGGAATCATTAGCGATGCGATAAACAACGACAGCATTATTCTGCGGAGCGGCAGGTCATTTAATCGTGCCAGCGCGTAAGCGGCCATGGAATCGATAATCAGAACGACAGCGGTTCCGATTAATCCGACCGACAAGGAGTTCATTATCCAGCGAATAATCGGAACGTTCATTAATTCCCCGTTGATGCCTTGTACGAAATTATCGACCGTTGGCTTTAACGGAAAGAAATTCATTTTTCCGGACAAGGCTTCAAAATCATTTTTAAACGAAGTCGAAACCATCCAAACGAGCGGCAGCAGGAAAAATATCGCAACGATTACAGCCAGCAAGACGAGCCATAGCTTTCTCGTTTTCACCATTTAAACCTCTCCCTTTCTGCCATTCGTAAGCTTAAACTGTACGATTGAAATGATAATGATGAGCAATGCCATTACGATAGCCATAGCCGAAGCCGAACCGATCTCTTTGCGGATAAAGGCTTGATCGAGCACATTGATGAGCAGTACCTTCGTTGTATCGCCAGGTCCTCCCCGCGTTAGCAAAAACGGCTGGGCATAGATATTAAAAGAAGCAATCGTCGATGTAATCATGACAAACAGCATAACCGGGCGAATCGACGGAAGCGTTATTTTCGTAAATTTATGCCATGCATTCGCTCCATCGATCGAAGCGCCTTCATAGAAATCCTCTGGCACCTCGTTTAATGCGTTAATGAAAATAATCATATTGAACCCGATTGTCCACCAAAGGGTAGTGAGAATAAGCGAGATCCAAGCCCAAGGCGTATCCGTGAGCCAAGGGATGCTCGTAATGCCTAGATTCGCAAGCATGCTGTTCAGAAAACCGGCGTTCGTATCGAACATCATCAGCCAAATCACAGCCATGACGGAAGCAGACAGCGCATACGGAAGGAAATAAAACGTTCGGAACAATCCCCGGATTTTTGAAGGCAGCGCATTAATGAGCATCGCGAGCGCCAAACCAACGACAATGAGGAGCGGAACGGAAAATAAAACAAATTGAGCCGTGACCCATAATCCTCTGAAAAAAATATCGTTAATATAAGTGCCTGGCGTTAAAATATGAATATAGTTGGCGAGCCCGACGAATTCATGCTCCTTCGACAAAAGCTCGAAATTGTGCAGACTGATATAAATCCCGTACAAAATCGGAAACAAAAGAAAAATGCTGAATGCAGCTAAGTAAGGAAGGATAAACAAAAACGATGTGACACGTGATATAAATGTGGTTTTCAACCGGAGTCCCCCTGACGCATTGCGAATTTTCCATTCCATGCAAGCGTAACCTTAGAGGATGGGAACGGACTCTGCTATCCCCATCCTCCTCGTTACTTTTCAAACGATTTGGCGTTATTTCTTAAGCGCTTGCTTAGATTTGGCTGCTGCGTCGTCAAGTGCTTTTTGCGCATCCTTTTTGCCTAACAAAGCGTTGTTCAGCTCACCCCAGATCGGCTCGGAAACCGTTCCCCAGTTCAATACATTCGGTGAGAACTGCACGTAAGAGAAAGCAGAGGCAACATTGCTTTGGAATTCAAGCGCTTTGAAAGCATCGCTCTCAAGCATCGGTTTCGAAGCAAGCGCTTGGCCGGACTCCGCCCAGTCCATCGAATTCGTCGATACATATTTCAAGAAGTCGCCGATACCTGCCGTTACTTTTTCATCCGTTACGCTCTTTGGAACCACAAAGCCGTGAGATCCCGCGAATACCGCTTGCTTGGCCTTGCCGATTTGCGGCACCGGTGCGACGCCGTAGTTCAAGCCTGCTTCGTCAAACTGCGATTTCATCCACGGACCGTTGAACTGGATGGCGTTCTTGCCTTGCAGGAACAACGTGTTTTCGCCGTCCTGCTGCACATTTGCAGGGGAGACGCCGCTGTCTACCATTCCGCGCAGCCATTGCACCATTTCTACCGCTTCCGGCGAATTGTACGCAACATCCGTACCGTTCCACAGCTCACCGCCGTTTTGCCATACGAGTGTCGGGAAAATAAACTGCTGCGGCCACAAGGTTGGAACGGCATAACCGTACACGCCTTTGCTTTTATCCGTCAGCTTCTGAACGGCATCATCAAATTCCGCGCGGTTCATCGGAGCGGCTGCAATGCCTGCTTTCTCAAACAAATCCTTGTTGTAGTACATCACAAGCGGGTGAATATCCAGCGGAATTGAGTACCATTTGCCGTCAAGCGTTGAATATTCCGTAGCCGCATCCGCAAAGTCCGCTTTATTGATGCCTGCGCCCGAAGCCATATCGTCAATCGGCTGCAATTGGTCTTTGCTTGCGTAAGTCGGTACTTGGTCAACGTGCATAATCATAAGATCCGGGCTTTCCTTTCCCGTGCTTAGCGCTATGTCCAGCTGCTTGTAATATTCGCCGTTAGGCTGGATGACGAAATTTACTTTGTATTGATCCTGGGAGCCGTTATATTTATCTACGATCTTCTTCATGAAGGGGCCATCCGATCCGGAAAATGGCGACCAGAACAAAATGTCCGTCTTTTTGCCGCTGCCGGAATCCTTTCCTCCGTTTGCCGTTTGCTCTCCGCCGTTGTTGCCGCCATTATTGCCGCCGCTGCAGCCTGCAGCAATCAAAGCAACGATAGAAACCATCAGAAGCAGCATTGAAAACTTATTGCGTGCTTTGCTCATTTTTTTATCCCCCTAAAAATGATGTTGGATAGACGTTTTGTCTTCCGTGGTTACATCATAAACGGAGGGGCAGGGCAAACATATGCCGCATTTATAGATGATATGGACATATTTTTGGATAGCTGTCCTCAATAAGATGGCAACAAGCGTAAACGGCTGTCGCCGTCCTCTGTGGCAAAAGCTGACGTTTCGCGGTGATATATAAGCACATTTATAAGTGAAAACTTATAAATTCTTATATATCAAAAAAAAGCGGCGGAACAGGTTTTTGACCTGGTCCACCGCTTTTTGTATGTTGAGCCTATTCGCTTGCCGCCGCATCGGTCTGCTGTTCTTGCTGCTGAGGCTGTCTTCCGCCTCCCCCGCCGCCAAAGCCGCCGGTACGGATCGTAATCGACTCCGCCTCCTGCGTGTCATCCTTCAGCATGACGGATAAAATATCATCCGCCTTGAGGTCTGCTAACGTCACTTCCGTCTCTACCATTTGTTCGTTTTCGAAGGTCATGGTCGTAATTTTCGTTGTATCCGTCACTTGAATCGTTACGGTTTCATCCGAAAACATCGCGCCCATATTCATGCGTCCGCCGCCCTCGGGAGCGGTTCCGTCTCCGGCTGGTGCTGCCGGACGTTCACCGTCAGCCGGCAATTCGCCGTCCGCCGGCGGCTGTTGTCCTTCAGCGCCTTCAGGCGCGCTGCCCGTGCTGTCCCCTTGCGGCGGGCCGCCTTGTCCCATCGCAGATTTATAAAGCGTGATGGTTTGTCCATCAATGGATTTGATTTTACCCATCAAATCGGCTTGCGCGCCCATTTGCCCCATTCCAGGTCCGCCGCCCTGCCGCTGCGTGCCGCCGCCCGCTCCATTTTCCTGAACGTCTGTCTGCGCATCTGTCTGCACTTCGCTTGCTGCCTGCTCCTCTTGTACCCCGCAGCCTGCCAATGCCGCAGCGATAACTACGGCGCTCAGCATCACTTTCCATTTGTTCATACCGTTCATCTCCTATGAATGTGGTTGACATTCCTTATGTCCATAACGAATTCTAGCATTCGATTATGAACGAGAGATGAACAAGAACTGAAACATAAATTAACTTCGCCTAAGCTGCGGGTTTCGCTTCCAGTTGCCTGATAGGAATAGAAACGTGCCGATCCAGCCGCAAATAGAGGCGATAACGAGCAATAGCGTTAACGATACGCTATCGGAAAGCGTGCCGCTGAGTATAGGACCAATGCTGCCCCGAACACCGAAGAGCATCAAATGCAGCCCGAACACCATCGCCTCACGGCCCGGCGCCAGCCGGAAAACAAAAGCTAAAATGCCGATATCCCAAATGGCTTCCCCGATGCCTTGAATCGCGTTTCCGGTTATGACCGCGGCGTAAGTGCCCCAAAGGCCATATAGCATCGGAACAATCGCGTATGCCGCTATTCCGCAAAGCAGCGTGTATTTGAGGTCTATGCGATCGATCATCCAACCCGCAATCAAAAAGGTAAGCAGCAATGCCATATAGTATGCTACGCGTGCAAAGCCGATTTGAAGGTTGGAGAGATAGAGAACATCCACTTGAATAATCTGGTAAAGCGGATTCGCAAGCATGTTGCCAAAGCCCGCAAACGTCGTTGCCGCTAAGAATACGGCGAGCGTTCGGTTTTCTTTGACGAGCTTCCACTGCTCCTGCAGCGGAAAGCGGCTCGTCTTCTGGAGTACAATCGGCTTTTCCTTAGGCTCATGCTTAGGCAGCTTCAACGTATTGAATAGTCCAATCGATAACATGCCTGCGATGGAAGCCGTAATGAGCGGACCCGACGGCCCGAAAGCATCCGACCAGCTGCCGACGAAATAAGCGAGCGGAATCATAATGCCTCCCATCGCCACCCGCACATACCCCATTAATCTCCCGCGCAAATCGGAAGGATACATCCGTGAAATCAATGCCGCATACGCAGGTGCCTGAATGCCCATTAGCAGCTGGAATAACAGCGCCGCAACGACATAAACGGACGGATAGGCAAAAACAGCAGGCAGCAGCAGCAGTAATCTTCCAATGACATTCGGGATAATCACAAACGGTTTTGGATTATTCGCTTTCTCGATCCAGGTCGCCCAAAATGGAGAAAATAAAAGGCCAATCGCCGGAGCAGCCGACAATAGCCCAACCTGAAAATTGCTTGCTCCCTGCTGAATCGCAAAGGCGATATAAAATTGATTCATCACCACATTAAACAAGCTGAATAAACAGGAAGCTCCCACATCGATCCGAGCGTTCCTCCAGACATTTTCGGTCATTGACATCCCTAGCTTCACGATACGCGGACTAGCTTTGGACTCGGATTCCATTTGGACAGTTACCTTCTTCGCTATGTTGTTTAAAAACGCTTAGAGGACCCCTTGCGCTGCAAAGGATCCTCTCTTTCTAGCACTTCATTTGATAGGATATTACTACACTACTTCTTATTTGTACAGTATAACTTACAGGCAAATTTAGGCTTGCTCCGCAAGCCGGCAATCGCTGCGTTCTTCCTTATATTCGATGATTATGATAGACTTTTCTCAGACGGTTACAGCATTATTTTCAAACCATTGGAGGGTATTTCGTGAGTATTGCAATCGGAATTGATATCGGCGGCACAAAAATAGCATTTGGATTCGTGGATGAGCAAGGAGAGGTTATAGCCAAGGGCTCGCTCAAAACCGATCTTTCGGTCGAGCCGGCGGTAATGCTTGCACGGGTCGCAGACGCCCTAAAACAGTTGGCTGAGCAAAACGGGCTTTCGCTTGCGTCATTAAAAGGCGTCGGCGTCGGTGCTCCCGGTCCGCTGAACACACAAAAAGGCGAGCTTACCTGCCCGCCAAATTTAAAAAGCTGGTGGGGGTTTCCCGTCGTTGAAGAGCTTAAATCGCATCTTCCTCTTCCTATTAAAATGGAGAACGACGCTACCGCTGCCGCGCTGGCCGAGAAATGGGTCGGAGCAGCCAAGGATTCCGATCATTTTATCTTTATCACAATCAGTACAGGCATCGGCGCAGGCATCTTTATGCACGGCAAGCTCCTTACGGGTTCGACCGGCAACGCAGGCGATGCCGGCTTCATGCTTGTTGATCAAGCCGGAACGCCATGGGAGGTCGTAGCATCCGGTACAGCCGTTGCCCGCCAGGCGACGGAGCTGCTGGGCCGTGAGGTTACCTCGAAAGAAGCCTTTGAGCTGGCTGCGCAAGGCGATCCGCACATGTCCGAGCTCGTCAATCGCGTGTTCACTTCGATCGGCATGGGCTGCGTATCGCTTATCAATATTTTGGATCCGAATAAAATCGTCATCGGCGGCGGCGTTTCGCAGGTTGGCGAACCATTATTCTCCGCGGTAAGGGATTATGTATCCAAGCATGCGCTTAACCCATCCGGCAGGGAAGCGGCAATCGTTCCCGCACAGCTGCAGCAGGATGCCGGCCTGATCGGCGCTGCTGCGCTGATTCAGCAAGCTTATTAATGAACCAAGCGTAACAGCTGCCGCCGTCCTTTGCGGCAAAAGCTCGTTTCGCTGTGAAATATAAGAATTCCGATAAGCACAAAAACTTATAAATTCTTATATTTCAAAAAAGAGCGGCAGCCTCTGTATAGCAGGCTGCTGCTCTTTTTTTAGTTTGCTAGCTCTTTTGAAGTCCGTTCAAATACGTTTGGATTGTGATTGTTAAGCTTTCATCGATAGCCTGCGGCATTCCAAAACCGCCTTTCTGCTCGATTGATGCGAAGCCATGCAGAAAGCTGCGCAAGCCCCTTACAATATGAATGGACCGCTCCTGGTCCAGTTTATAATAGCTGAGCGTCAACACTAATATATCGACCAGCTCCCGCGCGGTTGCGGCATATTCCTCGTCATCCGCATCCGGCGAGCGCAGAGTCAGCTCGTATAAGCCCGGATGCAATCTTGCAAAAGAAATATACGCGGATGCAATCGCGTGAATCGCCTCATCGCCTGTTTGATCCTTCAATGAGTCATTGATGGCTGCGGTCAGCTTCTTTAAACCGTAAATAGCCAGCTGATTCCGCAAACCAGTAAGTCCGTTTACATGGTTATACAATGAAGGAGAACGTACGCCAAGCTTCTGCGCCAGTGATGCAAGCGTTACTTCTTGTATGCCCTGCTCATCTGCGATGGCAGCCGCCTCTTCCACAATGGTCAACAAATCTAGTCCTCTTCTCGGTGACATGAGGCTATCCCCCTGAATCTTCTATTTTGCTAAGGAACGCTCTGCTTCGGAGATTGCTTTCTCCATCCAATGCTTCGGCTGATTGATCATATTCCCGTGACCTGCGGCTAGCAGAGTGGGCTTTAAATCTCTAAGACGGCGTGCTGATTCCAAGCTCGTTTGTTTATCCCATGTAGCCATAGCCGGGAAGGGAAATAACAGCTTCAGCTGCCCGGAAACCGCGACGCCTGCTCGTGTTTGAAATGCATCGCCAACAATAAGAATATCGTTCCTGGTATCAAGGAATGCCATTGAACCCGGCGTATGTCCAGGTGAGGCTACTGCGAGCAATGAGCCAACACGATCGCCATCCTGCAGCAATACATCCGGCTTGGTAAGCACTTTTTTGGGTACGCCGCCGCGGATCGGCCCGCTTGGTTCACCCGGCTCCAGCGAGCGGTCGCCTTGGAGCAGCTTTGCGTCTCTTTTGGAAATAAACACCTGAACCCCTGGAAGCAGTTCCTTTAATCCGTCGAGAGCGCCGATATGGTCATCATGAGCATGGGTTAAAATGATACGCGTAATTGGCTTGCCAAGCTTTTCCGCTGCTTGCAAAATAGCTTTAACGTTATTAGGAAGCGCTGCATCCACCAAAGTTAAGCTATTTTCCTCCTCAACCAAATAACAGTTTACCGGAAATACCTTCGGTAAATAGGTCAGCTGTACTACCGTTTTCTCACGCGTCATTCTCATTCCAATCGGCCCCCTCGAATAAAAACTAATGTCGTTAGTTTTATAATAAACTAATACGATTAGTTTTAGCAAGCCCCATTTTATTTTTCTTTGTTTTTCAGAAGAAATGCTTCAATCTCTGCTTTATCAGGAATCGAAGCTTGCGCGCCCTGCTTCGTAACCGCAAGCGCTGCCGCTGCCGATGCAAAAGTTAATGCCTGTTCTGCTGATCGGCCATCCGCGCTTGCTGCCGCGTATGCACCAAAAAAGGTATCGCCTGCTGCCGTCGTGTCGACGGGCTTCACAGCGAACGCAGGAATCATATACGAGGATCCCTGTTCATTTTGATAAAAACAGCCCTTCTCGCCCAGCGTGATAATGACGTTTTTCGTCCCCTTATCCAAAACCCAATTTGCGGCTGCTTGGGCCGATACAGCATCGCTGACGGCTAAGCCTGTAACGGCCGCCGCCTCCGTTTCATTCAGTATGAGCGTATGGATGAGCGGCAGAACATTCTGAGGTATGGCGCGCGCAGGCGCAGGATTATAAAAGACGCAGGCGCCGCTGCTGCTTGCGCTGTTCATAACCGATAAAGTGGTCTCCCACGGAATTTCGTTTTGCAGCAGCACGGCATACACATCGGTCCATTCCCCTGCGCCTGCCGCTGCATCCGATGCCGTAAGTTGTCCGTTAGCACCCTCTGATAAAACGATATAATTCTCGCCTTCCTCGTTTACGGTAATAATTGCGAAACCTGAACTGCATGGCTTGCGTAATATGTGATCGATGCCAATTCCATTTTCTTGTAAAGCTGCCAGCAGCGTTTCGGCAAAAGGGTCTTCGCCTACCGCGCCAATCATTGCGCAATCGGCTCCTGCCCTGGCAGCGGCAACGGCCTGATTTGCGCCCTTGCCGCCCGGATAGAAGGATGTGGCCACGCTGGGTATTGTTTCGCCTGGAAGCGGAAATTCCCCCACAGAGCTGACGATATCCATGTTTATGCTTCCAACCACGAGCAATTTATTCATAGGTTGACTCATCCCCTCTATTATGAAACTCAAGATAATCGCAACACTATTTTAACAGAAGGAGCAGACATTCACATGATTACCGCCTTTATTATTGGCTGTGAAATTGGTTTTTGGGTATTTGTACTCGCTGGCTTATTATGCCGCTATATCTTCCGGTTAAAGAAGCTGGGTAAGCTCTTCCTATTCAGTACGCCGCTTATTGATCTGGCGTTGGTTATCGCCACGGTTTATGATTTGCGCGGCGGCGCGGAAGCGACCTTCGCCCACAGCCTGGCTGCCGTATATATCGGCGTTTCCATCGCCTTCGGGCACCGGATGATTAAATGGGCGGATGAGCGGTTCGCCTACCGCTTCGCCGGCGGTCCCGCACCTGCCGGCAAACCAAAATACGGAAAAGAGCATGCGAGCTATGAGCGAAACGGATGGCTGCATCATCTGCTCGCATGGGTGATCGGCTCGCTCATTTTGTACGGCATGATTATCATGGTTGGCGATGAGGAACGAACGGAAGCTTTGCTTCAAGCGCTGCGATTTTGGCTGCTCGTGCTCGGCATCGATTTTGTCATCAGCTTTAGCTATACGTTATGGCCGCGCAAAGAAAAAGCAGTATCCTGATTGCCAGGATACTGCTTTTTCCTACATAGCATGAATCACACGACGACTCCTATTACCGCGTGTCGGCCTTGATGACGGGCTACAGGATGGCGCCGAAGATTTGCTGAATCATGAGCGCAGCTTATTGCGGCAGACGCCACCCTGATCCGTCAATTTGGCGCTTTCTCGTACAAATTCGAAGGCAATGCCTGCACGAACGGCGACCAATCGCCCGTCGTGTATAGATTAAGCCGGTGCATGGCCCGCGTACACGCCGTATAAAGCAGCTTGCGTTCGTTGTCCCGGCCGTATGCTTCAAGCGAAGCATCATAGACCAAGACTGCATCGAACTCGACACCCTTGGCGAGATACACGGGAATGACCATCACTCCTTTTTCAAAGCCCAGCGTCTCCTTCGTAATGAGCTGAAGAGCATCGCCTCCATGAATCCGTAACGATTCATGGGCCTCACGGCTTTCGGCTGCGGTCTTCGTAATGACGGCGATGGAATCGAAGCCCTCGGCCATGAGCACCGCGATGTCTGCCAGAATTTGCGCATCACGCTTCTCCCCGCCGTCCAGTCTCGTCAGAAGGGGCTTTTGGCCTCCCCTTTCAAACGGTTCAATTTCTTCTCCGCCTGGAAGCATCGATTTCGTAAATTCAACAACCTCCCTGGTTGAACGATAACTGCGTACCAGGCAGACAAGGCTTGTTTCGGCTTCGCCGAAAAGGCGGACCAGCGGTGAATCGGATGCGGTCAAACTTGTAGCCTGCATGAAGATAGCTTGCCCAAAATCGCCGAGCACCGTCATCCGGGCACGGGGAAACAGCTTTTTTAGATATTCATATTGAAACGACGAATAATCCTGACCCTCATCAACGAAGACATACCGGATTTCCGTGTTCGTCCGGACGCCTTCGATCAGTTCTTTTACATATAAATACGGAGTCGCATCCTCATGGAACAACTCGTTCCGGAGCAGGTTATCCTTGGTTTGCTTGCATATTTCAGGCCACAGCGGGGGGATGAAGGCCCCATTCGTTTTCTCCCGATAAGCGGCTTCGCCCTCAAACAATTGGCCATATATGCCTTTGACATCTACAAACGAGAATTTCTTCACACTTTTCCTTAGCGGTTTAAAGCTTTCTTTCACGATCCTTCGGCGGAGCAGATCTTCCTCCCTCTGGGCGTAGTCAAAGTCGCCTTCATCTTCCCGGCGCTTGTTGTTAATTTTCTCGCGAACTGTGGCGTATTGTTCCGCAACGTCGAATACTTCCTTCTCTTTATGCAGCATTCCGAAGACTTCCGCGTACTGATCGGTGTCGAGATAATTCAACTCTTCCTGTACCCAAGGCGCTTCCCGTTCCATGCGTTCCAGCAAAGCCAGTTCATTCAGCAGCCATTCCTGTAAGAGAACGACACGATTGAGCAACGGCAGGGAACGGTCATAACCGTAAAATTCCGCTCTCATTCGCTCCGCGGTAATCAAATCGCGGTCTCGAATCCGAATACCGTTGAATCGCATGCCTTCCCGTCCCAGCCACATTCCATAGTTCTGCAGGGCTTGCAGGAAGGCCTCGGAAGCTTTATACTCGATCCCCTGAAGACGAGCCTCATACCCCGGCGCTCCTTGTGCGGTCAGAACATATTCGATCTGATCAAAAGAATCCTCCGGCCGTAACGAAGAACCTAGCCAATAGTCGAGATATTCTTGAAAAGTCGTCTGCTGCATATTCTCTTCACCGAGCTCCGGAAGGACGGTGGAGATATAACTGGTAAACATCGGATTCGGTGAGAAAAGAACGATCTGATCAGCCTTGATCGTCTGACGGTGTTTGTACAGCAAGTACGCCACCCGCTGCAATGCCGCGGAAGTCTTACCGCTGCCGGCAGCCCCTTGTACGATAAGCATCCGGCTTTTGTCATTGCGGATGATGGCGTTTTGTTCCTTCTGGATGGTTGCCACGATACTCTTCATTTGCGAGTCCGCACCTTTGCCGAGCACTTGCTGCAGCAATTCGTCTCCGATCGTTTCGCTCGCGTCAAACATGTTGCGGATTTGCCCGTTTTGAATCTGAAACTGCCGTTTGAGCTCCATCGTCCCTTCGATTCGTCCGGCCGGCGTGACATAAGACGCCAGGCCGGGGGAGTAGTCGTAGTACAGGCTAGCGATTGGCGTACGCCAGTCATAGATCAGAAAGCTCAATCCATCTTCGTCGACGAAGGAAGATACGCCGATATAGATCTGCTCGCTGAGGTCCAGGCCATCCTCCTGAAAGTCGATGCGTCCAAAATAAGGAGACTGGAGCAGACGGTTCATGCTTTTCCATTGCTCCGTCAACAGCTCGTGGCCGCGCTCCCGTTCGGCCAATACCGCGGACTGCTGGTTAATCGTATAGAAAGTCTCTTCGAAATCTTCGTACGTGCTTGTGTTGATCGTAACTTCTTCCCAAAACCGCTTGCGGATGTCCGTAGCTTGATCGCGCAGCCCGGCAACCTCCGGCTCCAGTTCGGCGATTCTCGCCTGCAGCTTGTTCCTGACCCGTTCCTGCCGCTCCTGTTCCTGCCGCCAATCCTTCGTTTCCATCTCTCCCGAACACACTCCTTTTTCCTTTTTCTGGGATAAAAAAAGAGCATTGACAAATTGAAGTGCCAGATGTACAATTAAAGTAGGAATAAAACTGTACGCACTATTTAATTTAATTTGTCAATAACGCTATCGATTATATCATAGCGTTATTTCATGTTCAATTTATTTTTTATTGTACCCTCCGGCAAAGCTGAACAGTGACCCGGATTGTGAACGGTTTAAACAAACCACCGCGGAGATAAGCTGCCAGAAGATGACCCTCGAATTCATCAGGGGTCATCTTTTTTATGTCCACTGGCTCTGAATTGTGATAACAAATAATTAAAGAACTTTATTTCCCTTACCGGTTGGGCTGCCAACTAAGGAGATGATCTCCTATTCGTTAGAGCGTAATGAGCTGCTCGCGTTTTGGCCCAACCGATACGCTTCCGACCTTTACGCCAATGGAAGCTTCTACAAAACGAACATACTGCTGCGCCGACTCGGGCAAATCCTCGAACCTGCGTATGTGCGAGATGTCGAATCTCCATCCGGGTAGGCGCTCCAAGACCGGCTTCGCTTCTTGCAGCTTACCCGTTACGGGAAACGAATCCTTCACGATTCGCCCATCCAGCTCATAGCCGACGCAAACCGGGATTTCCTCTAAGTAGCCGAGCACATCGAGATTCGTAAGCGCAGCCTCCGTAGCTCCTTGAAGCATGCAGCCGTATCGCGTAGCAACCGCATCAAACCAACCCACTCGGCGTGGCCTTCCCGTCGTTGCTCCGAATTCTCCGGCGTCGCCGCCCAATCGGCGCAGCTGATCCGCTTCTTCGCCCATCAACTCGCTAACAAAAGGGCCCGCTCCCACGCAGCTGGAATACGCTTTTACTACCGCAATAATTCGCGTAATCGCATAAGGCGGCAGTCCCGCACCGACCGGCGCAAAACCAGCCAGCGTCGATGAAGAGGTCGAATACGGATAAATGCCGTGGTCGGGGTCACGCAATGCGCCAAGCTGTCCCTCCAGCAAAATCGTCTCTCCGTTACGATAAGCGTCATGGAGAAGACTGCTTGTATCGCATACATACGGTCTCAGCTTCTCTGCTTGACTGCGCAGCTCAGGCAGCAGCTCGCTTGCGTGAATTGGCTTGCGGTTGTATAGCTGCTCCAGAACAATATTTTTCGCAGCCAATGATTGTTCGAGACGCTTCAGCAGCCGCTCCTCCTCGAATAAATCCGCAACCTGAACGCCAAGCTTTGCATATTTATCTGCATAAAATGGAGCAATTCCGCGCTTGGTCGATCCAAAGCTCTTCTCGCCGAGCCGCGTCTCCTCCAGCTCATCGAACAGCCGGTGAATCGGAAGCACGACCTGCGCCCGTTCCGATATTCGGATGCGAGGCTCGGGAACGCCTCTGCTGAGCAGTTCATCGCGCTCCCGCAGCAGCACATCAATATCGAGTGCCGTACCTGGGCCGATAACGTTCGTAATCGCCGGATAAAAAACACCGGATGGCAGCATATGGAGCGCAAATTTTCCGTAGCTGTTTATAATCGTATGTCCGGCATTGCTGCCGCCTTGGTACCGTACGACAAAAGAGGACTTTGCCGCCAGCGCATCCGTCATTTTTCCCTTGCCTTCATCTCCCCAGTTCGCCCCTACAATCGCCGTTACCGTCAAAGCAATCGCCTCCCGATCTTGTTTTCACCTTACATCGTTCATTATAATGATAGAAATAGCATTAAAATAATTGATATAACTAATATCATGTATTAGGTGAGGTAATGGATATGATCGTTAATATGGAGTGGTACCGCGTCTTTTACTGGACGGCCAAGACAGGCAGTCTGTCACGTGCGGCCGAGCAGCTTTATATTACGCAGCCTGCCGTCACGCATACCATTAAGCAATTAGAGGCAAAACTGGGCGGACAGCTGTTTTTTCGCATGGCAAAGGGAGTTAAGCTTACGACAGAAGGCGAGATGCTTTACCGTTACATCGAGCAAGCCTATACCTTCATGGAATCTGGGGAGAAAATGCTTGCTGAAATGCATAATCTGCATAGCGGTGAAATTAGCATTGGCGCCAGCGATACGTTATGCAAACATTATTTAATGCCTTATTTGGAGCGGTTCCGATCCGAATATCCCGGCATCCGCATCCGTGTGACCAATCGTACAACTCCTGAGACGATAGCGCTGCTTAAAGAGGGGAAGATCGATTTCGGCATCGTTCACATGCCTGCCTCCGACAGTCAGCTCGACTTTCGAGAAAGCACGCCGATACAGGATATACTCGCCTGCGGCCATGCTTATTCATCGCTCGGCAGCTCTGTAATGAATCTTGCGGATATATCTCGGCAACCCTTGCTGCTCTTGGAAAAAGACGCCAGCACCCGCCGTTTCCTTGACGTGTACACCGAATCGCATGGCGTGAAGCTGAATCCGGAGCTTGAGCTTGGCAGCTTCGATTTGCTTGCCCAATTCGCGCGGAGAGGGTTTGGGCTAGCCTTCCTTATTCGTGAATATGTAAAAGACGAACTTGCCTCCGGCTCGCTTATCGAAATCCCGCTGCACCCTCCCATACCCGTGCGCAGCATCGGCATCGCTACGCTTCGCCGCGTGCCGAGGTCCTCGGCAGCCAAACGCTTTCTTGAGCTGCTGCCCTAGGCTCTGCCGCACGGCAGCAAGCAAAAGACTTCCTTCGTCTCATTAACGAGACAAAGGAAGTCCTACCTCAAACCTTTATGACTGTGGAATGCGGCGCCAGCCGCCATATGCCGTAATATCCTCCGCCTCTGCAGCCGCATAAGCCTCGCATACGAAGCCGGAAACCTCCGTGCCGTCCAGCAGCTCGACTTTCCCGATGCCAAGCGGCGCCGGGATTAAGGAAGTAAATATCCCGAAGGATGCCGGGGACATTTCCCACAGCTCCAGCTCGATGCTTGCTCCGCCTTGCAGCTGCTTGATCATACCCGGTTTCGCTGGCGTCGTTGGCAGCTTAACCAGTTTGTAGCGGGGCGCTGAGCTGGCTTCGCGCATAAAACGCGCATTCAAACCGATCATTTGCTTCTCAAGCGGGTAACCGCGCATATGCAGACCGCATACCGCTACGGTAATCGACGGTTCCACGGTATTAGCTTCGAGGGCGATATCCTCTGCCGCGAACCCTGTCCGCGCCGAGACTGATCGTGTCGACTCCACTGGAACAGCCGCAGCAGCCCGCTCCCCTCCGCTTAGAAACGAACGCGCAGCTTCATTCATCAGATGCTCGTTTTCCGCAAGCGCGAACAGCGTAATGCCGAAGGGCAGCCGCTCCTCTGCAGCGTCCGAAGGTACCGCTACCGCGCACAAATCGAGTAAGTTGCAATGGTTCGTGTAACGCCCCATATCGCTGTTCGTGCTGTATGGTTCCTTTCTTACCTGCTCGCGCGTCCAGGTTCCGCCGCAGGTCGGCATGACGAGCACCGCATCCTGCAGCAGCTTTCTCGCTTCCAGCTTATATGCCTGCAGCTTATGCATGGCGCTAAACACTGATGCCGCATCATGCTCCGCTGCTGCGCCAGACCGTAAAATCCGTTCTGTCACAGGGAAGGCTACGCCTGGATTCGAATCAATGAACCCGCTTAGGTCTGCCCAGCGCTCCGCAACCCACGGTCCGCCGTACAAAATCGCTGCCGCATCCGAAAACAAATCATAATCCACATACTCGATCGGAAGGTTTAATTGCTCCAACCGACCAATTGCCGCATGCCAAGCGCGCTCATACTGCTCCGCGAACGGCCCGAAGAAAGCAACGGCCTGCTTAGGCAAACAGAGCTTAGCCGGAAGCTTAGGCTGCTGTTTCTTCACATCACGCGACCAAGGATCGTTCTCGTGTATGCCGCGAGCAATGCCGTCCACAATAAGCGCTTCCTCCAGACTATGAGCAAATACCGTAACGCAATCCAGACTTGCGCAAGCCGGAACGACGCCCTTTACCGGCCACGACCCAAGACTCGGCTTATAGCCCACAAGCTCATTTAGCGCTGCGGGTACGCGGCCGGAGCCAGCCGTATCCGTACCAAGCGAAAACACCGCATGCCCGCGGGCTGCCGCAACGGCCGAGCCGGAGCTCGAGCCGCCGCTGATCAGCTCCGGACGAAGCGCATTATGCGCCTCGCCGTAGGGACTGCGAGTACCGACAAGTCCCGTCGCGAATTGATCGAGGTTGGTTTTGCCTAGAGGAATTGCTCCTGCGGCTACCAGCCGTTCCACTACCGCTGCATGCTCCACTGGCGTATATGCAAATTCAGAGCAGCCGGCCGTCGTCGGAATCCCGGCTACATCGATATTATCCTTAATGGCGAAGGGAATACCCCAAAGCGGCGCATTCGCCGGGTCCATCTCGATAAGCCTTTCCAAATAAGGCTTCAACACAGCCATCGACGGAGGCGTAATCCAAACATTCATATCCGAATCCGCTTCCGCTCGCCGAATGATTTCCAGCATAACATCCTCAGGCGTCAACGCCCCGCTCTTGTAGCCGATTTGAAGCCATTCCATCGTCAAATGAAGGGGAAATCCGCGCTTTGTCATACAACCGCCTCCGTTTCCTTATGCTGCAGAATACCGACAATTAACTGCCCCGTATGAACTTGGTCACCCGGCTCCGCATGCACCGAGCATACCTCGCCGTCGCAGGAGGCTTGCTGTGAAAACTCCATTTTCATGCTTTCCACAATGATGAGCGTATCGCCCTTTTTCACCTGCTCGCCGGGACTCACAAGCACCTTCCATACACTGCCCGGCATCGTGCAGCGAATCGCGGCAGCACCCTCCTGCAGCTCCTCCTCCTGCTCGCTCCGCGGCGGCTCATGCTCTGCTGCATACTCGGCAAGTCCCAGCTCCTTCCAGCTCTCGCGCTCCGCTTGGAATGATGCCTGCTGCTTTTCCTTAAACGCCGCCGCGCTTTCTTCAATGGATGCTAGAAACTTCAAGTACTCGCCAAGATCAAACGTCGTTTCCGTAATATCCGCTTCATAACGGCCGCGAAGGAAATCCTCGCGCAGCTTCAGCAGCTCATCCGCCTCCACAGGATAAAACTGAATTTGGTCAAAAAACCGCAGCAGCCAAGGTTTGCCAGGCTTAAAGCTTTCCGTGCTGCGCAGGCGGTTCCACATTTGGATCGTGCGTCCGACGAATTGATAGCCCCCAGGCCCCTCCATCCCGTATACACACATATACGCGCCCCCGATGCCGACCGCATTTTCCGGTGTCCACGTACGCGCGGGATTGTACTTCGTCGTAACGAGGCGATGACGCGGATCGACCGGTGTTGCAACCGGAGCGCCCAAGTAGACGTCGCCTAAGCCAAGCACCAAATAGTTGGCTTCGTATACGATTTTTTGCACATCCTCTATGCTATCCAGCCCGTTAATGCGCCTGATGAATTCAATATTGCTTGGGCACCAAGGCGCGTCAGGGCGAACCGTTTGCTGGTAGCGTTCAATCGCAAGCTGCGTGGCCGGGTCATCCCAGGACAGCGGCAGGCGGACAATACGCGATGGCACCTGTATCGACTCCAACGGCGGCAGCATGCTGTCCAGCTCCAAAATAATCGAGCATGCCTCGCTAACCGTAATGTTGGAGCGGTCAATATGCACCTGCAAGGAGCGAATGCCCGGCGTCAAATCCAGCACCGGAATACGTCCCGATTGCTCGATGGCTTGCATAAGCGCATGCGCTTGAAAGCGCAGCAGAAGATCAAGCTCTAAATCGCCATATTCCACGAGCAAATTCTCATCGCCGCTGCAGCGGATCTTAATTGGAAACCTGCGGCCTTCCACCTCATTAACGAGAAGCGGATAATCCGGCGTTAAAACAGCAGATGCGGCCTTCATCTCTGCATTAGGCAGGCCAATGCGCGCCGATTTCCCAATCGCCTCCAAATTACGCTCCTGTAGGTCCCGCAGCTCATCGGCTTCCTCAAGCGTCAACAGCTGGAACCGCACTTTATCGCCAGCATGAAGCTGCCCGATTTTCCAGAACTGCGCCGATGCCGTCGTCACCGGACACACGAACCCGCCGAGGCTCGGTCCGTCCGGTCCAAGCAGGATCGGCATATCGCCCGTCAAATCCAACGTGCCAATCGCATAGGCATTATCATGAATATTCGAGGGGTGAAGCCCCGCTTCTCCACCATCCTCCCGCGTCCATAGCGGGGCCGGCCCGATCAAGCGAACACCGGTGCGCGAGCTGTTAAAATGAACCTCAAAAGCCGTCTCCGAAAGCTGGTTTAAATATTCAGGCTTCAGGAATTCTCCCGTGCAATGCGGTCCGGGAATGACGCCAATCGTCCATTCCCGTGTCATTTGCGGCCGTTCGGCGGAAGCAAGCTCCGCCAAAACAAGCGGTTCAGCGCCTTTGTTTAAGCCAAGCACATCCCCCGCGCGCAGCGCACGGCCGCCGTGACCGCCGAAACCTCCAAGGGTGAAGGTAGCAGTGCTTCCGAGAATACGCGGCATATCGAAGCCTCCGGCAACGAGCAAATACGTACGCAAGCCCATTTGCGCTTCCCCAAAGCTAAGCACCTGTCCGCGTTCCGCAAACGTCGGCTTGTAGGACTCTACCTTAACGCCGTCCAACTCTGCCTGCATATCGGCGCCGGTTACGCAAAACCATACGCCGCTGCGGAATTTATACGAGCCGCCGCGCAGTGTAAGCTCAAGGCCGGCAGCATGATTGTCGTTGCCGAGCAATTTATTGCCTATACGGAAGGAATATGGGTCCATCGGTCCGCACGGCGGAACGCCGACATCCCAGTGCCCTACCCGGCCCGGCCAATCCTGTACCGTCGTTTGCACGCCGCCGTCGACCACCTCAAGCGCAGGCTCGGCAGGCTCAAAACAGTTTAACAGCTGCGTGTAGACATTGCCGTCCGCTACCTCTTGATCCCCAAGCAGCGCCTGCAAGTATTGCAAATTCGTCGTAATGCCGTACATCCTCGTCTCGCCGAGCGCCTGAATCAGCTTCCCGATGGCCTCCTCCCGGTCTGCGCCATGCACGATGATTTTAGCCAGCATCGGATCATAGAGCGTTGTCACCGTAAGACCGTCTCTTACCCAGGATTCATTGCGAGCGTTAGCTGAAAATACAGCTTGATCCAATTGTCCCGCGCTTGGCCGGAAGTTCTGCAAGCAATCCTCTGCGTAGATTCTCGCTTGGATACTGTGTCCAACCGGCGCTTTCACAAGCGACTGCAAATCAGTAAGCTCATTCGCCGCTTCTCGAACCATCCATTCGACTAGATCTACGCCCAGCACCTCTTCGGTTACGCCATGCTCTACCTGCAGCCGCGTATTCACCTCAAGGAAATAAAATTCGCCGGATTCCGGATCGTACAAGTACTCTACCGTTCCCGCGCTGCGATAGCCCGCTTCGGCCGCGAGGCGCTTCGAAGCATCGAACATTGCATTCCGAACCTCATCTGTCAGATTTGGAGCCGGACTCTCTTCGATCACCTTTTGATTGCGTCGCTGAATGGAGCAATCGCGTTCGCCCAGCGTGACGACCTCGCCGAAGCCGTTCCCGAAAATTTGCACCTCGACATGACGTGCTCTCGCAATATATTTCTCCAAAAACAAACCGCCGTTTTTGAAGTTGGTTTCCGCCAAATGCTTTACGCCGTCATAAGCCGAGCGCAGCGCATCCTCATCCGCGCAAACCCGCATCCCGATACCGCCGCCGCCTGCCGTGCTTTTCAAAATAACGGGATAGCCGATCTGCGCAGCCTGTTCCAGCGCTTCCGAAAGCTCCGTAATCAATGCCGTCCCCGGCAATAACGGGACGCCCGCCCGCTCAGCGATTTCCCGCGCCGAATGCTTTAGGCCAAACATCTCCATTTGCTCCGGAGTCGGACCGATGAATACAATGCCGTGCTCACGGCAGGCCCGGGCAAAATCCGCATTTTCACTAAGGAAGCCATAGCCGGGATGAATCGCCTGCGCGCCTGTTTCCAGCGCCGTTTGCAAAATCAGCTCCGTATTCAAATAGCTTTCTTTCGCTGGACCTTCTCCGATAAGAATAGCTTCGTCCGCATGATCAACATGCAGGCTGTCTTGATCGGCCCCCGTATATACAGCCACCGAAGAAATGCCAAGCTTGCGCAATGTGCGCTCTATACGAACGGCGATAGCGCCGCGGTTTGCAATCAATACTTTTGTGAACATCATAATCTCTCCTCGCCTAGTTGCTCTCTTGTATTTTAAAAAAGAAGATGAATGTTATGAATTCCAGACGAGCACCCGAACCGGTGTTGGGTTATAGGCATTGCAAGGATTGTTAAGCTGCGGGCAATTGCTGAGCAGCGCCGTCGTGCGGCAAAGCGATTGAAGCTCCACATAGGCGCCGGGCGAGGATACGCCATCCGCAAACTGGAGGCCGCCGTCTGCCGTAACCGGCACATTCATGAAGAAGTTAATATTCGGAGCCAAATCCCGTTTCGTATAATTCTCGTTCCGCTTCGCCAGCTGCAGCATAAACGTATCCCGGCAATTGTGCATATGAAGCTTATCATGTGAGTATCGCACCGTATTGCTCTGAGCGGAGCATGAGCCGCCGACCGTATCATGGCGTCCGCAAGTATCCGCGACGATCCTCAGCATTTCCTTGCCGGATTCGGAGAGGAGCACGCTTCCTGTCGTCAAATAGATGTTTCCTTGCCCGGCAATCGTCGCTACCGCACTATAATGGTCCTCAGGATGATCCGCATCGTAAAACAACGTATCGGCCGCTTGATTGCCATCCAAATCAACGATTCGCAGCACTTGGCCGTGCTGCAGATCATACATCCAGCCGTCACCTGCCGCGATCACTTCATCATATATCGCATCCTCTGCCCTGCGCGTGCTTTCCACTCGATTAAAAACAGACATTGTCATTCCTCCTGATCATGGATTGATAAGTTCTATAGGCCTTGCAGCAGGTAATATTGCTGCGTATTTTCATAAGCGCGCCGGTTCTCCGGCCGGTAGTTCAAGCAATAATCATCGTCCGCAGCCGGGTCAGCTTCCAAAACCTCAATTTGAACGGGAACGGACGGATACTCTCTGCTTGGATCGAGCGGATTAGGCGTGTTCGACAGCACGAGCAGCACATCCATATCGGTCCTAAGCGTTACGGCTGCACCTGCCTTGCAATGCTCCGAGCTAAAATGCATCCTGCCCTGCTCATCGCAAAACACTTTGGAAAACAAATTCACGACGGGAACAAGGTCCCTCACGCCCAGACCGTTTCTCACCAGCTCAACTGCAAAATTTTCTTCTCCGCTGTGCAGCCATTCATTTCGCAGTTCCTGGTAGGTGGTCTTTCCATACTTCGCATCCGTAACTTTGCGGCTCGTGTACCCGCTTATCGTATCGTGCCAGCCAAGCTGGTCGTCAACAATGCTGGCCAGCGACCGTCCGTTATCGCTCATCAGCACATTCCCTTTTGTTAAATGTGAGGTATACTGCGCTTTTAGCGTGTCGGGCATATTGTAGCGTTCCGTCAAATCCTTTGCGTTATAGAGTAACAGGGATAGATTCGCCCCCGCTTCCAATGCAGTAAACCGCAGCAATCTCCCACGGCTGATCGTTCCTGACCACTTTCCTCCTGGACGAATGGTTGTACTCCAAATGCTGCTCATCGCTGTTTCCCCCTCTATTAATTGGTTGGCCTTGAAAATAAAGAAAGCCCGGGAGAGTAATCTCCCAGGCTTTTATCCTTCCGTGTACTATAGCGGGCTGCTTTATTGAAAAACCGCCCTGCTATATGCCGTCTCTCGGACCAGTCCTGCTTAAAGCTGACGATGGTTTTGCTCCATTTCTTCTCGTCAGCCGTCTTCAGCGGAACCCTAGACAGCTTGTCGTTCTCAATGGCAATCATGAGAACCTCTATTCAGTTGTCACTTTCCCTAACGTTTGTTAGGAGTATACTAGCGATTAATCATTTTTGTCAATATTCATGTAAGGTATTATTACACTATTGTTAAGCCCAAGGGAAAAGCCGGCGGTTTAGAAAAGCAAATATCCGATCGCTGATGAGGCCTAGCAGCCCGATTACAATGATCCCGACAAAAATTTCGTCCGTATTCAAGAATCGCTGCGCCTTCATAATCTGATAGCCGAGTCCGCTGCTTACCGCTACAAGCTCTGCAACGACAAGATAGGTCCACGCCCATCCCAAAATGAGGCGGAGCGTATTCATCAACTGAGGCTGAATCGCTGGAATAATAACCGTTTCAATCGCCTTCCACCTTGAAGCTCCAAGTGTAAAGGAAGCATGCAGCAGGTCATGCGAAACGCGCCTTGTAATATCCGATACCATGAGCACCAGCTGGAAGAAGCAGCCGATAAAGATAAGCAGCACCTTTGCCCATTCCCCGATCCCCGCCCACACCATAATGAGCGGAATAAAGGCTACGGCCGGCATATAGCGGATAAACTCCATCGGCGGCTCCACAAAGGCTTCTCCGTATTTGAATGTCCCCGCGAAAACCCCGATAGGAATCGCGATGACACAGGCTAATAGGAAGCCGGCCGTCACCCTGAATACGCTAATTCCGATATGGCCCCAATACTCCGGACTGCCGAGATTAAGAATAAGCTGAACCAGCACCGCATGCGGCTTTGGCAGAAAGATCGGACTGACCGTCTCCGTGTAGCTGAGCAGCGACCATATTCCGAGCAGCAAAACGAAGGAAAATCCCGCCGTTACGGCAAACGGCTTTGGGCCGATGTCTTTGAATAGCTGAAATTTATGCGGTTTACGTCGTATTGGCGTTCCCATCGCTTATCACTTCCCTGCTTTTTTATTTACAAACTGAGGGTCAAACAACTCATCTACGCTGTCGAGCTTATCGACCATATCGAGCTTATAAAGGAAATCGGCCGTTTTAAGCCCCGTATAGCTAAGCGACGTATAATCATCGTTCTTCTCGAAAGCTTTGATGTTATCTTCAATGCCAAATAGCTTAATGCTGTCTAGACCGAGCTGGAAATCCTCCGGCGTCGTCTCTGCCTTCTCGGCAAGCAGCTTTATCGCTTCCTCCTTGTTCGCCTCGTACCAAGCCAGCGCATCGAACCAAGCATCAACGATTTTCTGTACATCCTCTGGACGCTTCTTCACAAACGAATCACGGAAAACGAGTAAATCAGGAATGAGTCCAGGCGTTTCCTTGGACGAATAGAGCACCTTTCCTTTGCCTTCCTTCACCGCGGTCGTTTGGAACGGCTCCCAGAGCACGGATGCATCCGTATTACCCGAGATAAAGGCCGGGCCGGCGTCATTTACCGTCATATTGACATATTTAATATCCTTTTCATCCATCCCGTTCTCCGCGAGGGCGGTAAGCAGAAGGAAATGATCTACAGTACCGAGCTCCGTTGCTACCGTCTTCCCCTTCAAGTCTTTAATCGATTGGATGTCAGGTTTACTTACGATCGCGTCACCGCCGAAGGAATTATCGTTGACGAGCACGGCCTTGAGGCCAATGCCCTTTGACAGCGGCGCGAGCGAATCGCTCAGCGTTTGGCTGTTCGCATCTACCTTACCGGCTGCTATCGCTTGCAGAGAATCACTGTATACAGGGAAAAACTCCAACTTCACGTCCACGCCATGCTTCTCGAAGAACCCCTTCTCCTCAACCAAGTACCACATATACCAACCCGGCCATGGACTAAGAGCAATGGTAATGGGATCACCTGCAGCCCCTCCCGCTGTTTCCTTTGCATTTCCAGAGCATGCAGCAAGCCATGTCATCGATACGATAAGCATTAGAACCAATGCAGCTTTAAGTGTTTTTTTCATTTTTCCCCACTCCTGTCTTCTTTTTTTATTTCACCGCGAAACTGCCCAAAGACGGCGACGGCCGTTTACGCTTTGATAGCGCAATAGGCTATAAAAAAAAATAAAAGCCCAGGAGAGTGATCTCCCAGGCTTTTATCCTTCCGTGTTATATAGCTGAGCAGGTGTTTAGGCCGCATCATCTATACGCCGTCTCTTGGACCAGACTTAACTCCTCCCGGGGCGCTTGCTTGCATCGCGCCGGGCCGTCGTTAACGGAACCCTAGACTGCTTGTCGTTCTCATCGATTATGCTCGAGAACCTGTATTCACTTGTCACGAAACCTTACGTTTAACCGAATTATAGAGCGGAACGTACGGATATGTCAATATATACGTTAGGTTTTATTACATGTAAATAAAAACGCCCTATTTTAAATAGGACGCTCTGTTTCGTTCTCCTTTGTTTTTGCGGGAATGGTCATGCAAACGGAGGTTCCGATTCCCCTTTTACTTACGATCCTGACGCCATACTCTGCTCCGAAGTGAAGCCGGATGCGTCCGTCTACATTGCGTATGCCATACCCAACGTTCAAGCTTTCCACCGGATCCGACAACTGACGCAATATTTCGGGATGAATGCCGATGCCGTCATCTATGACTTGAAACGTGATCAGCCCGCCCTCCAGCTTTCCGACGATGCGAATATTAATGCGATCTCCGTACCAGGCATGCTCTAACGCATTTTCAATAAACGGCTGCAAAATCAGCTTCACGGTTGTAAACCGCAAAATATCAGGGTCAATATCAAACAACGCCTGCATACCGTCGCCGAATTTGGTTTTCTGTATATTAATATAAGCGCCAACCTGCTCCAGCTCGTTTTTAATCGGAATGACGGTTCTGCCTTCATTAAGCGACAAGCGATAAAATTTAGCCAAATCGAGCACCATGCGCTGCAGCTTGTCCACTTCGCCGAATTTAGCCAACCTGCTAATCGAAGACAAGGTGTTGTATAAGAAATGAGGGTTAATTTGCGCTTGCAGCGATTCAAGCTCCGCTTCCTTTTTCTTAATATTCGTCATATATACTTCTTGGATCAATTCATCGATGTTTTGTCCCATTTCATTAAGTGCGACGGAAATCCGCGTAAACTCGTCCTTCCCCTTAAACACGATCTTCTTCTGAAAATCCCCCTCTTGGAACGCATCCAGCACGCGTACGATTTTGGATACCTTGCGGGAATAAAACCGGGAAATGAACAAGCCCGCGAACGAAAACACCACATAACATGCCAAACAAATCAGCACCGTCCAAAGCCTCACGTCATTGGTCGCTTTCTCCATAATGTCCGTCGGGACAAGCGCAAGAAGATGCCATTTCAGCTGCGGAATTTCTTCGTCAATCACCCAGTAATGCGCAATCTTCTCCTCGCTCAAGGTTTCGCCAAGCCTATAGTCTGTATCTCCGGAGGAAAACATGATTTTACGATTCTCGTCAATCGCAAAAATCTTCGTACCCTTGCCGATTTTTTCAGAATCGACGCTCTCCAGCAAGTCCGTCAGCCTAAGGCTGATCCTTACAAAGCCAATCTCCTCCAGGGAAATCGGATCATTCATATTAACAAGCCGCCTAAGCAAAGAAATATGCCCGAACTTACTGTCTCCCTCCACCTGCTTCCACTGCAAGGTTTGCCCATAATGCTCCTTCGGATAGTTCAGGTACCAGTCCTTACCCAGAATCCTCTTTATATGGTACAAATCGAATAAAGGCCCTTCTGCGTTGAGCGGATCGGTATTTTTATAATTGTGGTAAATCTCCGGCAGCGTATCGTTGTGCAAATAAACCGCAAGGCGCATTTTGTTGTTAGCAGCCTCAATCGTGGTCTGGATTTTGGGCAGGAGCTGCTTCGTCGTTGCTTCGTAGCTGACCCAGCCTTCCTCGTAATGCCTTAAATAAGAAGCTAAATTGCTGTCAAAATAAAGCATGTCCGAGATGCGGGACATATCCTCCATTTTGTACGTAATATTATCCTTCATCTGCTCGAGTGTTCCGTGATTAATCTCGCGTGTTCTCTCTTGAATCGAGTTCGTAAAGATTAAATTGGCCGCGTAGCCGACCAGCAATACCGGTATGATAATAAACAAGCTGTAGGTAAGCATCAGCTTAATGCCGAAGGGCATATAACGATGCTCGTTCTTCTGATTGGTCATGTTCGTCTATACTCCAGCGGCGTCATGCCGTACATTTCTTTAAATTGTCTGCTAAAATAGGGCAAATGCCGATAGCCAACGCGATCCGCGATTTCGTATATTTTCATATTGGTCGTTTTTAGCAGCCGGCAGGCTTCCTCCATGCGCAGCTGAATGAAATATTCGCTGAAGTTTTTGCCTGTTTCCTCTTTGAAAATCAATCCGAGATAATTCGGCGAGAGCGAAAATTGCTCTGCCAAATCACGCAGCGTGATGTTATCCTGCGTGCGCTCTTTCATATAGTCGATTATTTGCTTAATGAGCTTCCAATTTTTTTTCTGTTTATTCGCCTGCAGCGTCTCTGAAATTTCATACACCCTGCGTCTCAGCCATATGTGAATATCATTAATGGTTTCGAACTGCATAATGATATCATAATTATTCAATTCCATCCCAAGGAGCTGGAACACGTTTTCATTCGTTCTTTGCAAATAATTATCAAGCTTCATCACGATATAGAGCGCATAATTCCGCAGCGTAAACTTTGATTTCAAGCTTTTGGCAATCTGGAACAAATCATCAAGCTCATCATGGATACGAACCAGCTCGTACGCTGACATCGCTACAAATAACGCTTCAAGCTTCTCGTCGAGATGCTTGACATCCTCTTTCTCCGAGGGCCTAACCTCTCCGTATCCAATGACCCTGCCCTTGCCATAGAACATTTTCAGATCCAAAGCTTCTACAGCCTGCTTGTAGGAATGGGACAACTCGCTGATTGAGCCGCATTGCTCCCCTACTCCTGCCGTAATCGAAAAAGCATGCCGCTCGTTTACATGGCCGATCATCCGCTCCGGCAAATTCCCGTTATCCGCTTGCTCGATAAGGATCGCGATGCGGGTCTTGCTTATTTTGCAAATTTGCCTTACGCCAAGCTCCGTACAAATCGAAACAACCTGCTGCATCTCATCCCGTTCAGGTTCGCTCTCTTCGCTTTGTTTCCAAGACCTATCGTCAATTTCGATAACCGCAGCCATTCCCGGATAACGGAAATGGTTCATTTCATAATCCTGGTTCAGGATCTCAACCGTACGCGCACTGCTCGTCCCTTCCAAGAGCTGCAGCAGGTATTCATTCTTAACGATCGGAACCATCTGCCAATAAGCATCCTGCCTCTGCCGTTCTTGATCCAAATCCTCGCGAACCTTGAGTAAGGAATCAATCAGCTCCTGGTCATCCATCGGCTTTAGCACATAATTAACAGCGTTGAGCGACAACGCCTGCTTCACATAGCTGAAATCCTGATAGCCGCTGACGAATATAATTTTAATATCCTTGGACTGCTCAAGCGCGCGTCTTGCCAGCTCCAGCCCCGTCATATTCGGCATTCGAACGTCGGTAACGATAATGTCAATCTTCTCCGCGTCCAGCACTTTACAAGCGTCAAAGCCGTTCAGTACCCCCGCGACAACCTCCATGCCAAGATCCTGCCAAGGGATAAAGGTACGCATTCCTTCCAAATCCAGCCTCTCGTCGTCTGCAAGCAATACTTTATACATGATGTTATCAGCTCCAATTAGGAAAACGCGATATGGGTTAATACAAAAAAAAGATTCTACAGAAACGAAAAAACTCGGGTACACTAAATAACTTAGTATACCCGCCGTTTTATGAAAATCTATCTATTATTCCGCTTTCATTTTTGCAAGATTCGCCTGCCATTTTTCCGTTTTGAACGCCAGCAGCTTATCGTAACCCGCCGATTGCGCATCCTTCTCCGCTTGATCAAGAATAGCCAGCACTTCCGCGTCATCCTTTGCAAACAACGCTTTTGCTCTCACCTCAAGATAGAGATCCTCGATACGTTGACGAATAATGCCTTCTTCTGTTTCCGGCTGCGGATCAATGTTGATGAACTCCGTAGCGTTAGATTGCGTTTTCCAAGTGATTTCACGTTGGTAGCGAGTCGACCAGTTCTGCTGCTCTACCGGCAAAGTAGCTTCGAACTTCGCTTTCGTTGAGTCGATAAATACGGTGTTACCAACCCAGTTCAGGTTAGTTGTAATGCCTTGAAGCTTTGCCATCTCTCCTGCTTCGGATGTATATTTGTCCGTGAAAATCGGTGTTTCGCCGTCCGCTTCTACGCCATCCCAGTAGATGCCTGGAGGTCCCCACATCAAGGCGCTTTGTCCTTCAGGGCCTGTCAGCCAGTCATAGAAAGCGAAGATCGCTTCTGGGTTTTTAGCTTTTTTCGTAATAACTGTTACGTTCCAACCAAGCATACCATAAGTGCCAGGGAAAATTTTATCCTTGTCCAAACCTTCTTTGTGAATCGGCCAAATCATGAAATATCCAGCTTCCGGATCGTTTTTCACGAGCTCTGCATGTGCTTGCATCGCGATTTCCGTCGGGCTTGCCGCTGCGAATACCGCAACGCGGCCGGTCATTACTTTTTCCGTAATTTGATCGATCGTTTGCGTCATGGCATCCTGCGTGATCAATTTCTCGCGGAACAGCTTCGACGTGTACTGCATCATTTCGCGGTACTGCGGATCAAGGAAGATCGAAGTCAGCTTATCGCCGTTAGGGACAGCGCGCATGCCAGGAAACTTCTGATCATTTTCTTTGAACGCAGAGTACAATACATCAAGGCCTTGTCCGTCTTTTGCCAAATGCGGCTCATAAGGAACAACATTCGGATACTTTTCTTTCACGAGCTTCAAGTAGTTGTATAGATCATCGGTTGTTTCAAGCTTAGGCGAGCCAAGCTCCGTGTAAATCTTTTTGTTAACGACATAGCCGGCGTTGCCGTTCGGCTGCTTCGTGTACCAGTTAGGGAACTGATAGAGCTTGCCGTCCTCGGAACGAAGCATGTTGATGCCTTCATCACCGAGCCATTTTTTCAGGTTAGGATATTTGTCCAAGTAGTCGTCGAAAGGTACGAGGAGATCTGCGCTGCGCAGTTTTTCCACATCGACACGCTCCAGCCAGATCGCGTCAGGCAGGTCGCCGGTTGCGATCATCGTGTTCAGCTTCTGAGGAGCCGCACCGCCGGAATGGATCGGTTTTACATTTACTTTCTTCGTATCTCTAATCCATGTGCTTGTAATATCCCCGCCCCAAGCCGGCATAGTGTACCAATCATAATGACCGTAAAGCGTAAAATCAAGCTGCTCCTTGCCTAGCTCATAAACCGATGCCGGTTTGTTGCCGTTATTCGCATCCGCCGTGTTGTTTGCTGTTTCTCCGTTGCCGGAATTTCCGCCATTGCCGCTGCATCCAGCCAATAAAGAAACGGCCATAAAAGCGGAGACGATAGGGACGAGCAGTTTACTTTTCGCTTTCATCTGTATAAAATCCCCTTTCAAACTCTTTTTTATATGTTCAAAGCTTTCACTTTAAACCACTTTTCATACGTGGTCTGCTACTCCTTCAAGGAGCCGACCAGCACACCCTTTACGAAATACTTTTGCACAAAAGGATAAATCATAATAATGGGAATCGTGGCTACCATCATGGTCGCCATGGACAACGATTTGCTCGTTACCGTTCTCATTTTGGCTAATTGGCCTTGTGCCGCGGAATCAAGCTGAGACATTTGGTCCGAAACAATGTTCGAATTCAAAATTTGCTTTAGCATGGTTTGTATAGGAAGCAGCTTCTCATTGGTGATGTAAATGCTTGGACCAAACCAGTCATTCCAATGAAAAACAGCGGTAAACAGCGATAGTGTCGCAATCACGGGTCCGGAGAGCGGGACGACGATCCGGAAGAAAATGCCCCAGTTGCCGCTTCCGTCTATTTTTGCCGATTCCTCGAGACCTGCGGGCAAGCCTTGGAAGAAGGTTCGGAAAATAATCATGTTCCACACGCTGACCAGCGAAGGAATAATGAATACCCAAAACGTATTCATCAGGTGAAGCTCGCGAATCAGGAGAAAGGATGGAATAAGTCCGCCGCTGAAATACATCGTGATGATACATAAAATCATATAAAACTTGCGGCCCATCAGCTCTTTCTTCGAAATGCCGTATGCGAATATGGCTGTTACAAGAATGGATGCCGCCGTACCGACAACCGTTCTGGCAATCGATACTAGAAACGCGCCGACCAGACGCTCGTCCTTGAAGACGATGCCGTAGTTCTCCAGCGTCCAGGTGCGCGGCCAAAAGGTTACGCCGCCCTTAGCCGTGTCTATGCCGGCATTAAATGAAATGACGAGCGCATTCCAAAAGGGATAAAAGGTCAGAAAAGCTAAAAACGTAAGTATGATGTAGATGGTTACCGTCATGACGCGGTCTCCGAAGCTGAGCCTGATCACTGCATCCTCCGCCTTTCCGGGCTAATTGTATAGTTTACCACAAGCTGCTGCCGGCTCTGCGTGCCAGGTAGTTCGCCATCGTCAGAAGTCCGACGCTGATTACTGCTTTGAACAAGCCGACTGCAGTGGCGTATGAGTACCTTGAGCTCTGTATACCCACTCGGTAGACATACGTATCGATGACGTCCGACACATCCCGAAGCACCGGGTTGACGGCAAGCAAGAGAATGTCCTCGAAGCCTGCGTTGAGCAAATTACCGATAGCAAGAATCATGAAGATCAAGACAACCGGCATGATCGAAGGCAAAGTTATCAGGAAAATTTGTTTAAACTTGCTCGCGCCGTCCATAGATGCCGCTTCGTACATGCTTGGATCAATACTGGCGATTGCCGCGAGATATACGATGGAGCCGAAGCCGATTTCTTTCCATACGCCAGTCGAGACAAGGATGGTCCAGAACAATTCCGGAAGCGACAGGAAGTTGATCGGCTCCTCTATGAAATTCATTTTCTCAAGTAAAATGTTAACGCTGCCGTTGTCGGTTGAAAGCATCGACATGATGAGTCCCGCGACGATGACCCAAGACATAAAGTGCGGAAGGTAGCTTACTGTCTGAACAAGACGCTTAAACATCATGTTTTTCACTTCATTTAACATTAAGGCGAGCACAATCGGTGCAGGGAATCCGATGCAAAATTTCAATAAGCTGATGACTATCGTATTTCGCATAACCTCAAAAAACTCCGGTGAGCTGAAAAACATGTCAAAATGCTTCAAGCCAACCCATTCGCTTGCCATAAAGCCTTTGAAAATGCTGTAGTCTTGAAAAGCCATTAATACGCCGTACATCGGAATGTAGCTGAACACGATAATAAGAAATAATGCCGGCAGCACCATCAATTGGATGTCCATTTGCTTTAAAAATCTCAGAAATGCATTTTTAGTTTTTGGTTTAGTTATTAGCTCTTCATTAACGGAAAGCTGCGCCACTACTCAATCCCCCTTGCTCTTGTTGTTCTACTTGTATTCTAGCTTGATACCAAAACGACTAATAGCTATCTGAACAACTAAAAATGATACTTTTCAATCATCGAGGTAAGCGCAATCATTAATGCTCATAAAAAAACAAGCACGGCGATTTGCCGGCCTGTTTTTATGTGGCTTCACGCCTGCCGTAGCTGGCCGCAAAGCGCTTCATTTTTTTATAGGCCGGGGGATCGAGCCGTTTCAGCGGATGAAATTGCGGATGACTAGAATTCACCTCCAGCACCCAGAGATGCCCCTTCTTATCATAAGCAAAGTCGATGCCAAGCTCATGCATCCCCGAGCGGTGCTTGCTTAAGATCCGCGATATGCGTAAAGCGATATCTGTAAGTTTCCGTACGCGTCCAGTCGTTTCCTTGGATGGGATACCCTGCTCTGCTCCAAGTCTTTTCATCGTATAAATAGCCCCGCCCTGGTAATAATTCGTTACGATTTTGTTACGTCCGCCTACCTTTACCATAAAGCCCGTGCAAACCCAAGAGCCTCTGGGTTTGCGCTGAACCATCGCCCGGATGTCATAGGGACGATCCTTCACCCGATCTAAGGTTATCCCTTTTTGAATAATGAGCTTACTCGCACTTTTCTTCTTTAGACGATGATAGACTTTAGATATGGAGGCAAATGTTTTGCGGATTTGCTTCTTTCCGACGATCTCATATAATTCATAGCCGGATCGGGTCCGCTTCAGCTTAAATATCCCCCTGCCTTGAAAACCAAAATCAGGCTTTACATAAAGCATGTCGAAGCGATCAAGCATCATTTCCAAGTGCTCCCGGCTGAACGAGACCGTTTTCGGGATATGGCTTTTCATTTTTTTATCTGCTGATAAGTATTTGCAGACACGCAGCTTCCCTCTAAAGTTACGGCTGGCATATCTTTTTTTGAACATCTCGGCTCACCTCACCTTACTATATGAAAGCAAGGCTGGAAGCAATTGTACGTATGCTCACAGTCACCAAAAATACTAACGGGAGCAACTGGTGGATGTGGAACTATTTTCTTCTTATATACGTTATAATTGAAGCAGAGGGAAATTCTGTTTATCCCTGCAGAAATATATTCGAGAGGTGTGTCGTTTTTGTTTAACCTGAATCACGTTTCAAAGCCGGTCAAAATGACTCTATGGTGTACTATTCTTTTCGTATTCGCAGTCAGTGCCGCGTCTGTTCTCCTATACGGCGATCATTTTTTGTTAGGCTCCTATGAGAAGTTGAACAATGATGACGTGAAATACGTCAACAGCGCAAAAATTTTATTGAACAAACATACGCTTGCCTATAACAGCGGCGAAGAGCCTTCCTCCTTCATTATGCCGGGAATGCCTTTTATTTTGTCCGGGCTCATGCTCATTTTTGGACAAGGGGATGCCGCAGTTGTCGCGTTTCGAATTTTGCAGGTGGTGCTACAGGCCTTTTCCGTTTATTTGATTTTTGTTATTGCGAATAACTTGTTTAACAGCCGGACGGCTCTGATCGCGAGTATAGCAACGGCTTTATATTTACCGGACTATTTCTCTTCGGGCGTTATATTATCCGAGACGATTTTCCGGACGATCTTTATCCTTTTGGTTTACTTCAGCCTTCTGGCTTTAAAGAGCAATCAAACGAAACATTATATCATCGTCGCGGTGCTTGTCGTCATGGGCTGTTATTTCAAACCGCATACCGGGCTCTTCCCCGTCGTATTGTTCCTATTGTGGTTGTTTAATAAGGTGTCATGGAAAACAATCGTGAAGCATACGGCCGTCATATCCGTTACGATGGTGCTGCTGCTCTGCCCATGGTGGATCCGGAATTACATAACTTTCGACGAATTCATTCCTTTTACCAAGTCCGCTGGCAATCCGATGCTGCTCGGCGCTTTAATCAACAACGCGGCTCCAGCAGAACCGTTCTTCGATGCTCACCCTGAATATGCGACCCGGGATAGAGCCAGCTTATTCGCAGGCTCGGATGACGCCATGGCGGACACCGCCAAAAAAATTATAAGCTTCGGCTTTAAGCATCAGCCTATGGAATATTTAAAGTGGTACACGGTTGATAAAATGACGGGTTTGTACCTCGGGCCTTATTATTGGAAAACCGTATTTAATATCCCTCATCCGCTGGTCGTCTTGATCCATTTTATTATGATGCTGATCAGCAGCGCCGGTTTGCTGCTTATGCTTGTCAATGCGATTGCCCGGCGCAATATCCCTTATTTGCTCATCTTGCTGACGCTTGCTTATTTTACCGTCATCTATATTCCGTTCGTCGCTTTCTCCCGCTACGGCTATCCAAACATTTTCCTTATTTTCCTAGGAGGAGCTTACTTAATCGAGCGGGTAATAAGCGTTCAATCGGTGAAGGATTTGGCCGTTGGGCCTGAAGCGAGAAATCTATAAGGGAATAGACTACCCACCTTCAAAGGCTTTTCGAACCCACCCAAACCCTCCCTTCCAAGGGAGGGCCCCGAGGCGCTGCGCCCTCTGGACACCTGCACCTGGAGTAACGTGGGAGTTAGCGAGGCGCATGATAGATACGTCTAGGTTGGAGCGCTTTCGTCCCTGGGGGACACGCTTAACTTCGGGAATAGGGCAACATAAGCACAAAGGAGGCACCTAGCGCTAGGCTAGGTGCCTCTTTTTCTGTCCATGTAGACTTACTTCTACTCCTTAACCGATCCCATAACCAAACCTTTTACAAAGAATTTTTGGAGGAATGGATATACGATCAGGATCGGGAGAGCGCCAATGAAAATTTGCGCCGATTTTACCGTTTTTTGCGAGATCAAAGCTAGATCGGCCGGATTGATGCTCATCGAGCTCATATCGCGCTGAATGATAACCGTCTGAAGGAAGGTGGCCAGCGGATATTTTTTCGGATCGCCAATATAGAGCAAGCCGTCGAACCAAGAGTTCCAATGAAATACCATGCTAAACAAAGCAAGCGTCGCAATGGCTGGCAGCGAAACCGGCAAATAAATGCTGAACAAGGTCCGGAAATGGCCCGCCCCGTCGATTAACGCTGCTTCTTCGAGCTCCTTCGGAACACCGCGGAAGAAGTTAAGCATCAGAATCGTTAGGAATACGTTAACTGCGCCAGGAAGCACAAGTACCCAAAAGTTATCCATTAAGCCGATCTTCTGAATGACCATATAGAAAGGAACAAGACCGCCGTTAAACAGCATCGTGAATACGAACAGCCAGGCATAAATGTTCCTGCCGCGGAAAGCATTATTTTCTTTGGACAGCGGGTAAGCGGCCAAGAAGGATAACACCAGCGTTAGCAGCGTTCCGATGACCGTTCTTTGTACGGCGATCCACATCGAGTTTAGAAAGATCGGGTTGCTTGTCGTTTTTTTGTAAGCCTCAAGCGTGAAATCGACCGGCCATAGGCCGACGATATTGGCATCAGCCGCAGCCTTTGCGCTAAGCGATACCGCGAACACATGCAGGAGCGGAATGACGCAAAGCAAGGCTAGAACGATCAGCAGGACCGTATTAAACGTATTGAATATGCGATAGGATGGTGATTTATGATACATGCCGCACGGCCTCCTTTATTAAAAGATTCTGTAATTCGCCAGCTTGTAAGCAAGGCGGTAAGATATGACGACTAAAACAAAGCTGATTACCGATTTAAACAATCCGATTGCCGTTCCAAAGCCCATCTCGCCGTTCAAAATCGCCGTCCGGTATACAAAGGTATCGATAATATCGCCTTTTGCGTAAACCAATGAATTATACAGGTTGAATATTTGATCGAAGCCCGCATTCAGCACGTTTCCGAGTGCCAGCGTGCCTACGACGATCGCAATCGGAATCATCGACGGAACGGTAATGTGGATCGTTTGCTTCCAACGGTTAGCGCCGTCTACCTCTGCCGCTTCATAGAGCGACGGGTTAACGTTGGCAAGGGCTGCTAGGAACACGACCGTTCCGAAGCCGAACTCTTTCCATACGTCGGAGAGAATAACCGTAAAGCGGAACCAGTCGCCATCGCCGAGGAAGAAGACCGGCTGGATGCCGAACGCGCTGGTCAGCAGGCGATTCACGAGTCCGCCCTCTGTTGACAGCAGGTCTGTCAAAATCCCGCCCAAAATGACCCATGACAAGAAATGAGGCAAATAAACGAGCGTCTGTACGAAACGCTTCACGAGCTGCTTTCTAATCTCATTCAAGAGAATGGCGAACATAAACGGAGCAACCAGGTTCAGCACCATTTTGAAAATCGCAATGATCAGCGTGTTCCAAATAACCTGCATGCTGTCCTCTCTCTCAAATAAATAACGGAACTGATCAAGCCCAACCCATTCCGAGCCGGTCAAGCCAAGCCAAGGTTTATAATCCTGAAAGGCCATGACTAATCCACCCATTGGCAAATACGCGAAGATGATTAAAAAGACAAGGGATGGAAGCACCATAAGATGAAACGGCCATTGTTTTATAAGGTAATAAAACAGCGGTTTTCCTTTAGATTTGACAACAGATACCGAGATGTCGTCTTGTTGAAGCGTTTGCTGCTGTGACATTTTTTGTTCCTCCCGCTGGATGAAATGTAGAACGCGATCAGCCTCTTCCAAGGCGCGTATGCTACCTGCGTTTCTTATAATAAAATTATATCAGCGCCAGAAAAATCGAAGTAGCTAACAAACCCAACATTCATGGCACAAATGCAACCTCTTTTGACGTGCGCACCCAAGCGTAAACGGCTGACGCCGTCCTTGGCGGCAAAAGCTCGTTTCGTGGTGAAATATAAGCAACATATAAAGTTGAATTTTATACTTTCTTATATTTCAAAAAAAATGCGGCCCCCTAGGGACCGCATTCTTATTGCTTACACTATTTTGCTACGCTCGAATACCACTCATTAACTTCCTTCGTAATATCGTCGCCGCCGGAAGATTTCCAGCTCTTCACGAACTCATCGAAGGCTTCTGCCGGCTTCGCGCCGTAAATGATTTCGTTGAACGTTTGCGCTTCGATTTTCTTCAAATAATCCATGCGCGATTTCATTGTTTTCGTAGGAGGCCCTACGAACATATCTTTCTTCGAAATCGCTTCCTGCTCCATGACAACAGTCGCCGCAAGCGCCGTCTCCGGTCCATATTGCGCTACGACTTCTCTCTCGCGGTAAGTCGTCGCTTCCTTGCCTTCTGCCAGGTTCAACAGCGCTTTAAACTGAGCATCAGGAATACGAGCGCCGTCACGCACGATGAAGTAACGAAGCGGAGCGGTGATTGCGCCACCGGGAACATCATCCAAATACAAGGCTTTGCCGCTAGCGTCAAGCGCGTAGTCGTAACCCTCGAATACGCCTAGATCAAACGGGCTGCCGGCTTGCGGGTCGGCAAGATTTTCAAACAAATAGTTCTCATAAGTGAAAAAAGCTTCCGGATTTTTCATGTCTTTGTTAATCAGAATAACGCCGTTTACGAAATGAGTGCCATGACGCATCGCTGTGCCGTCATCGCCTGTAGGAATCGCATACGGTTTCCATACTGCGCCCTCAACGTTTTTGGCTGTATCCAGCAATGGCCAGCCGCTCATCCAGTAAGGCCCAGGGATAATGCCTGCCGTCCCGGCAACTGCCGGTTCAGATGTTTTGTTCTCGTCCCATAGCGCCGCTTCTTTCGGGATATAACCTTTGTCGCGCCATTCCTTCAGCTTCACGAGGCCTTGCTTGATGCCAGCGTTTGTAGAGCCGTATTCCAATGTGCCGTCGGCTGCGAGGTTCCACTGCGAAGGCAATGTGCCGTATGCGCCGAATACCCATGACGGATCGCCCATCCATGTGTTCATCGATGTTTTGAAGCCAACGCTCAGAGGCACGACTTTGTCCGGTGCCAATCCTTGCGGGTTGTTGTTTTTAAAAGCTTCCATGACCGCTTCAAGCTCAGTGATCGTTTTTGGTGCCTTCAGATTAAGCTTATCAAGCCAGTCTTGGCGAATCCATAGCAAGTAGTCGCTATTGTATGCATAATCAAGCAGCGGAATACCCATGCGCTTGCCGTCATTCATATAAGCGTTCCACACGCCAGGATCGAGGTTCATTGCCGCTTTCCATTTCTCGCCCGCGTATTTATCGAACAACACGCCCGCATCCTGAAACATGCCTGAATCAATAAGATCCTGTGCCAGCAGCTTATCGTTAATTACGGCGACATCCGGCATCTTCTGGCCGGAGGACATCGCAAGACGCATTTTTGTCGCAAACGCACCGTTTGTATCCGTTACCGACCAAAGCGATTCAACTTTAATGCCAAGTGTATCGAGCGCCCATTTCGTTGCCACGTTGTTTTCGATCGTCTCGCCCTCGCGGAACGTAAGCGCAGGATCGACTCCCCATACCGTGGAGATGGTAACCGGTGGATCATATTTCTCTTTGTAAGGGTTTTCCGCATTGCCCGCGGCAGCATTGCCATTCGCTGTATTAGACGGCTCCGCTTTATTGCCGCTGTTCGAGCAGCCGACGACGGCAGAGACGATCAGCAGCATACAAATTGCAAACGTAAACCGTTTTTTTGTTTTCGTACTCATTGTAATCCCCCTCATGATTATGTTCTACAAGTTTAATTATAGGATGGGCAGCAGCCCCAGCCTATGACACAATGCGAACATATCAGCACCTTTTGCAACCATTTACTGCTCTCGGAACTCCTGAGGTGTCATACCGTAATATTTTTTGAATGTTTTACTGAAATATTGCGGATTCTGATAGCCCAGCTCGCTCGTGATTTCATAGATCTTCTTGTTTGTGTTTTTGAGCAAATAAAGCGCCCGCTCCATCTTCATGCCGATGATCCATTCGCTTAAGCTTTCTCCCGTTTCCGCTTTAAATACCTTAGAAAGGTATACCGGATGCAAAAAGACGCGGTCCGCGATCGTTTTGACCGTCGTATCCTGGCTCAGATTAGTCGCCACGATTTCCTGTACCTGCTTCACAATGAAGCTTTTGGCGCTTTCTTCATTCACCGAAAGCTCGCTCTGCAGCTTGTTCAGCACGCCTATCGACCACTCTTCCAGACGGTCAGGAGATAGGACCATCGTCTGATCCAGAATAAAATCGATGCCAAGCTCGTTAATCTGCGATACATATTGTCCTTGTCTATGCGCAATATACATAAAGGCGTTGGTCAGCGCCAGATATACCTCGTAAAGATGCTCACGCGAATATCTGGTTTGTTTCAGATCAGCAAACACATCTTTGATTTTCTGCTCCACCGCATCCCAGCGCTTCGATTCAAGCAGCGTAATCATCGTCGGCGGCTTGTACAGGGTTTCCATCGATTTCACAAACATATGATCCTTGCTCACCCGGTCCTCGAGAAAATGAACCGAATGCTGCTCCTCGTTTGCTATCATGAACATCGCGCCAAGCCCCGCGCGGTAAGCCGTCGTAATCGATTCAGGAAATTCGAACCAATCCGTTACGACAATCGAAATCTCGCCCTTAAGATAGTTGCTGACGTTGCCGCGAAGCTTCTTCGTCGCATCCACTAGATTCGTTTTGCGCAAGCTGCGATTTTCTGCGCTGTAATCGAATTTCTCACCCGCCTCATACCTCGGCTGTACCATAATAAGCAAGTACTCATGCGGCGCCTTGCAGTGCCAGACGTTAAAATGGTTCGCGAACGATTCCTCTGCGATATTGCCGACCGCAAATTCCATCAACGAGGCGGAGCTGTAATCCAAATGGGCAAATTGCTTACCTAGCTGAACAAGCATCATGACGGTAGGACGCTCCATCATAAGCGGGATCTCATATTGCGTCAGCTTCTCCTTGATCGTTTTCGGGGAAAGCTGTCTGCCCAGCACAAGATCCACCATAAAATTCGCGCGAAGCACCTTGAAATCAGATTTGCGGTCATACAGCAGCTGCTGATACTTCTCTGCCTGTTCCCATTCATCCTTTAACGCCTCTATTGCGCCTGATACGGTCTTGACGAACTCATCATCATTCACCGGCTTCAATATATAATCGAAGGCTTGCAGCTGAACCGCCTTCTTGGCATATTCAAAATCGGAGTGTCCCGTCAATAAGACACATTTGATATGCGGCCAGCGCTGGCCGATTTCCTGAACGAGCTCCAGTCCGTTCATCTCCGGCATCGCAATGTCGGTTACGACAATGTCGATCGCATTCTCCTCCAACAGCTCCAGCGCTTCGAAGGCGGACGCCGCCTGATAGACGCTCTTCACGCCGATTGAAGACCATGGGATCGTTTTCTCCAAGCTCCCGGTTACATAAGATTCATCATCGATTAATAGAATTTCAATCATCGGAATTCCCCTCTTTCTCTAAGCTGTTGACCATGTAATCGTGACCTTTAATCCCCCAAGATTGGATGATGAGAAGCTAACCCCTGCGTTTCCACGGAAGCGCAGATGCATGCGCTGATGCACATTCCAAAGCCCGCAGCCCATCTGCTCATCCATTTGATGCTGCATTTTGTGCTGAAGAATCAGGATATCCTCCGCGCTCATCCCCTTGCCGTCATCCTCAACGATCAGCCTGGCCCCATCCTCATGCCACTCACCTGTAATTTGGATGACCGAAGCATCCGACCAAGCTTCAATACCATGAATAACTGCATTCTCCACAAGCGGCTGCAGCATCAGCGGCGGAATCTCTAAATGAAGCATCTCCGACGGTAAATGAATGGAATAATTCAGCCTCGCCATTCGCATCTTCTGAATTTCCAAATAGCTCGTTACGAAATTTATTTCCTCCGATAAGGCTACAAGATCACGTTCCTGCCTTGTCGTATACCGGTAATAGTTCGATAAATGGTGGGACATGGCGACGACTGCATCGTTTTTCTCCAATTTAGCCATACTCGATATGAACGAAAAACAATTATAAAAGAAATGCGGATTGATTTGCGACTGCAGCTGTTTTAGACGAGCCTCCCGCACATGGATTTTTTCCAAATAGACCGTTTCGAACAGCTCTTGGATTTGGGCTACCATCAAGTTGAAGCGCGTATACAAAAAGCCGAATTCGCTCCTGCCGCGCGGCTTCATCCGTACCGAATAATCCCCGTTTTTCAGCTTTTGGAAACCGATGACGAGACGTTTGATCGGCACCTGCACCTGCGCGTATAAGAGATAGGCCGCAATACAGCAAAGCAGCAGCAGGGCCGCCATGGAGACATAAAATAATTGATTGGTTTTTTGAATCGGCCGGATGATTTCGGTTATTGGAATATAGTCAATCAAATGCCAGCCCATCGTTTCCGACTTAACGATATTGACCAAATATTTTTCTTCCCCTACTTGAACCGTCCGGCTCTCCATATCCTTCAGCGGCTCTGACTTCAGATGCGTGAGTACCTGATTCGTCAATTCCTTATCCACCGAACGGTTATAGATGATTCCCACATCTTCCAAATAGTAAAAAGGCTCTCTACGTCCGCCGCTCTTGAACTTGTCCAGCATGTCCTTAATATTCGAGCTGTCGAACTGAACCTCAATAATCAAGTTGGAGCCGCTCGGATCCAAATAGCTCGAATACGGGGTTACCGCATACCGGGAAAAAACGAACTGCTCGCTCTGCCCATTATTAACCGATTTCACTTGCCAGCCGGGCTTCAATCTTTTTTTCAAGTCCGCATCGTCATATTGAACTGCGTCACGATCGGAAATATCCCGATGAATAATCGGCGAATAAATATGCAGGCTGCTGCGCCATTTTGATGAGTTTTGCTGAATGGCAAGCTTCGTTTGGATCCGTTTGATTAGCGTTATCGTGTTCAGGCTCAGCTCATTCGTTTCGATGAATAAGTCGCGAAGGGATGAAATATCGGGGTCCTGGATAAGCAGGTCAGGCCAAAGCGCCATGGAATCGATCGTTGTATTGACTTCGTTTTGAAAAAAAACAAGCTGGTTCGTGTTCGACTTATTAAGCTCCTCGCGAAGAACATCCGTGCTTGTCTTGTTGGAATAAAAATAAAGGAGCAGAATCGGCGTCAGCATAATGATGATCAGGGCGACGATTTTGGTAAATAGATTTATTTTCGGCATGATGGCTTCGCACCTCTACAGGATGTTCTATGGGCAGCTATATAGCTAATTTTTTCGCCCTCTCCACCATACGTGGACACTTAGGATATATCAACCTGTAAAATCAAAACATATGCAATGTTTTCGCAACCCATTCAAAAGCATATCCTTATTCCCGCAAAAAAAAACCGGAGTTTCGGGGTTTCTCCGAAATTCCGGTTTTGTTCTTTTAACATTGAAATAAATGGAGGACCGATCTTGAATTGGGCAGGTTCTGTCCGCTGCGCGGGCAGATCATTCTTCCGATCGCTGTTGCAGCCAGATTCTTTGATTCTTCTTAGCCCCTAAAGGGTAAGAATCCGGCTGCAAAGGCGAACACTCCGTTTCTCCAGAACGATCTACTCGCTCCGCTCCAGCTTCCCTCTTTGACAGTTCCTCTTAACCGAATGATTTAAACAATGCCGTTGTGTAATATGGAATCGGCTCGATCTTATGGAATACCGCGATCTCGACGCCCTCAAAACGCTCCACCAAAGCTTGGTTAACAAAAGTATGCACCGTGCCTTTGCGCAAAGGCGTGATTGACAGATGCAGCTGCTTGTTCTCCAAATCGTCCTTGAACTGCTTTAAACCGATCGGCCAAGCATCGCCGTAATGGATGTGGTCCGTGAGCAAGCGGTTATCCATGTAAGCGCCGGCTACGTCGCCGTCGTATTCCACTTGCAGGAACACATCTGATACCTGGCTGGGCCAGTTGATATCCAGCTCGACGAGCGCGCTTCGCTCCTCCTTCTTGCTCACTTTTATCGTCGGCGCATAGACTGGAACCTCGATGTCGCAGGTTTGGAACATTCCCTGTTGCTTCGTTTGAACCGTACCCTGACTGGATAGAAGTGCGTGCTCCGGCAGCGCGGGACAAATCGATAAGCTCCAGCATGCTTGTCCTTCAGAGGTAGAAACGAGGCGCTCATCCTTTGCATAAAGACGGCTTTCGCTCATCACAAGTCTATCCTCGCCCCATAAGCGGAACTTATAGGTATTAAGAGCTTCCTTCCTTGACAGCACAAGGATTTGCACCTTGCTGCCGTTCGCAAGCACCGCTGTAAAAGCATGCTCACGGCCGATTTGCGGCCGAACGACGATGGTTTTCTCATCGATGGCAGCCTCTGCGGATTCGAGCGATACAGCCGCGACGCTCGAGCGGCTGAACACAAGCTCCGGCGCAAGCGAAGGCTGCGCATAAAAGACGAGAACCGGCTGTCCGTCCACATTCAGCTTGGTTAAAGGTTGAACGGTTGCGCTCACAATCAGCGCTCCCTCAATCTCGAGATTGAACGGCAGAACTGCGCATACGTCCTGCTTCAAAGTTAATGAACCCGTATGCGGGAATGCGACCTTCCCTTGTTCCGTATCCAGCTCGATTCGAATGCCCTCGCGATCAGGAAGCTCGAGATGATCCTGGAAATTGTTTAGGAACAGGAAGCCGGAGCCGTCCTTCTGGCGTACACACCAGCGCAGTGATTTCGTATCCTCCGGGTGAATAGCAGACTGCCCTTCCGGCAGCACCGTTCCCATGGGCGCCAAAATCGATCCGAATGCGTCCATGAACAATGACAAGGAGCGGATACGGTCATAGGACTTGCCTACACGCCCGAACTCGCCCAGCGGGGATTGGTAATCATAAGTGATTTTCGGAAGGCCGTATTCATTCAAATAACCATGCTTGCCTACCGGGTTGGAGCCGCCGTGATACATGTAATAGCCGAGCAGATTGCTGCCGCTTGCCAGCTTGACGAGCGTCATCGCTTCCACGCTCTCCGGGCTGACATTTGGACGAGCCGTATAGCTGACCTGCATGCCGCCCGCCATTTCGCAATACGCAACCGGATAATCAAGCGTATCGTAATTAACCTCCTCGGACGGCTTCACATGCAGGTCGCGGTAAATATACTCGCCGCTCGGCGGCTGGTTCGGAATCCATGGCGTATAGGCATAACCTGCCAGCATCGGCAGCGTGTCCGACTCCGGCACGGCAGCGCCGCCCCAGGCGGTAGCCGTAAAGAACATTGGCGTAATGCCTACTTCCTCTGCGATTCGGCGAAGCTCAGCCAAATGCTCGTTTCCGCCTTTGCCGGAGGACATAAATACGCCTGTCTTATACCCCCAAGAATCGAGCGGCGCTCCGCAGTGCATATACTCGTTCTCCAGCTGAACCGCGATGACCGGCCCGCCTTCCGCAAACAAGGAGCCTTTTACCTGCTTAGCAATTTGACGGTAGAGACGCTTCGCGTAAAATAAATACAATTCATCATTCGTACGGATTTCAAGCGGCTTGCCGAATACCCAGTCCGGAATGCCGCCATTTCTAACCTCACCATGGCAAAACGGCCCAATCCGCAGTACAAGCGGCAGCTCATGCTTGGCGCACAGATCCACGAAATGGCGCAAATTACGGTTTTCGTTCCAATTGAAGATGCCTTCTTCTTCCTCATGATAGTTCCAGAAAATATAGGTAGCGATGACGTTCACGCCGCCAGCTTTCATTTTCAGCAGCTCTTCCTCCCAGTGCAAATAAGAAAAACGCGAAAAATGAAATTCGCCAACGACCGGAATAATCGGCTGTTCATTGCGCAGCATGTAAAAATTCGTAAAGCCAAAGCTTTCGCCCTTCGGGTTCGAGCCTTTGCTGCCTGCCAGCTTGCCAGGCTTAATCTCTTTATTTGGGCCATCAAGCGTAAGTGAATACGTAGTCATGAGTACCATTCCTCCTATAATAAACAGCAAAATCAAAAACGTTTAATTGTTGTATTTGTAAGCAAGCATCGCAGGCAGCGCGTTTCCGTCAAAATCAAACAGCGTTGTATTATCGACAACATTCGGAGCATCCTTTTGCCAACCGACGCCCGGTACGTAAATCATGACCGGATCCCAGTAAAGAACGCCGAGGCATCTTCCCTGCTCCACCTGTTTGATTCCGTTCATCAAGGCGTATAGAAAATCCCGCTGTCCTTCCGGCGTGCTTTCATACGGCTCGGGCCCGTTGTTCTCCAACTGCCCCCTCATTCCGCTGCCTGTTGCCCTGTTCCAGTTGAAGCCCGTCTCCATTAAGAGAATATCCTTATCGAATCTTTGAACGAGCTTGTTGCAAAACTCAACGAGCTGCTGAACCGAAGCCTGCGTCCAGAAAGGATAATACGAGGGTCCGATAATATCGTAAGGCACGCCATAACGCTCACAGTTGCCAAAAAACTGCTCATACTTCGCATCCTCGGTCGCGCCATCTAGATGAATGACCACCTTGCTTTGCTCCGATACTTCCTTCACCGCACGATAGCCTGCCTTCAGCAGCTCTGCGAGCTGCGGCCAATTGGCCACAGATGCATCCGGATAGCAGATACCGCCTTGAATTTCATTGCCTAACGATACGTATTCCGGTGCGGTACCTTGACTGACCAAGCGTTCCATAAACGTGCGGGTATACTGATACAAAGCCTCTTTAAGCTCATCAAAAGCAAGACCCTCCCAGGCATGGGGCTTGTGCTGCGCCGCCCCGTTTGTCCAATAGTCGCTGTAATGAAACGAAAATTGTATTTGGAAGCCTTGCTCCTTCGCGCGTTTAGCCAAAGCAAGCGTTCGCTCCTCATTCTGGTACCCTCGCTCATCCAGCTGGTTAGACGGCCAAAAATCAGGATTACCTGGATCGTTATAAAGCCGGATCCGAACGATATTGTGGCCGTACGCCTTCAAAATCGCAAGGCCGTCCTTCGGCTCATTCTGGTCTCTGTAAATACCGCCGTTTTCTTCAATGCGAGGCAGCTCGGAGATATCGCCGCCCTTTAGCAGCTCGTAGGAACGGTCACTGCGCACCAGCTCAAAAGAATGTATGCTGCACCAATTCCCGCCAGCCGCTTCGGTATAAAGACCGATTGTGCATTCACCTTCCCTAACCTCGATGCCCCGAACGATTACCTCCAACCACTCGGAAGAGACCGGCAGGCTGGTCAGCCTAATTTCGCCGTTCGCAGCGTCAGCGTAAATGTAGCATTTCTGCTGCCCGCCACCGTTTTTGATTATGGCGGTTAACGTATAATAGCCCGGCTCTAACTGCTTTATGGTTTGCGAAACGACGAAACGGTACGCGGTTGTCTTTTCTATGTTGAGATATTCTACAGACGTCTGGCCGTCAAACAAAATGCTCGCGGTCTCTTGGCTGCTGCTTGAATAGATGTTCCAATCTGACAGTCTTCTTGCTTCGAAGGGAATAAACAATTTGTACCTCTCCAATCTATCAAGATGGTATCCCCTGTTATCGTAACAAACCGCCAGCAGCCGTTATAGGGTATATTCACAACATTATGGTTGCTTATTCAACCACTTAGATCCTTCCGGTTATTCAACTGCCGTTATATGCAGTTTGCCGTCCATCACGGAAAAGCCGGTAGGACGGCTAATATTGAAAGAAAGCCCGCCTTCAGCCGATATCCTGCCCGCAGGAATGATCAGGCACCAATCCTCCCCGGCGTCCAGAGATGGGATTTCATGCACGCTGCAGCTTCCGTCCGGATGGACAAGCGTGAACACATACCCGCTGACCGCATGCCTTGGAATATCGTCGCTGACGGACAAAACAACCTTCAGCGCTTGGTCCTTATCTAACGAAACATGCTTCACTGCAATCGGGGCGCTAATGGCGCGAAGCGTTTGATAAGAAGGCTTAGGCTCGCCGTATACGTCCGTCGTGCCGTGAACCCTTTGCCGCAATCGCCCTTCACCTTCTTCTCCCATTTGCGTACGGTAATCATTGAGGCTGAAAAATATAAGCGCCGCAATCCCCTCATGCTTGCGGTATTCCCCGGTCTTCTCCAGCAAAATGCCGATGCGCCTCTCATCTCCGCCCGGGAATGCCGGCTCACATAAGCCATACTCCGCAACGACAAGAGGCTTATCCTTATACGCGGCATCGATGCTGTGAATGACCTCCTTCATATCCAAATCGCCATGCCAAGTTCCGATATAATCATTCCACATCAGCAGGTCCCCTGCTCCTGTCGCGTCGCTCTCCGGCTTGAAATGAACCGAGTTGCTCACGTAATTAATGAACCGATTCCCGTCAAGCGTTACCATATATTGCTTCAGCTGTTTCATATAGCTAATCGTACGCTCGTCCTGGCCGTTCACTTCATTGCCCATGCCCCAAGCATAGATCGACGGATGATTGTAATGCCTAAGGATCATCTCCTCCGCATGCTGCTTGGCGATAGGAAGCAAGCTTTCATCCGGCTCACCGGGCTGCTGCCAGTGCGGAATTTCCTCCTGCACAAGAAGCCCATTTCGATCGCACCAGTCCAGCAGACGGCTGTCCTGCTGCCAATGGAATCTGGTAATAACGCAGTTCGCATTCTTGATTTGCTCCAGCACTTTAATGAGATCCGCCTCAGACTCCGCCATGCCTTTGTCCGGGTGGGACCCAGGCATCCATTCCACGCCCATCAGACGGACCGGCTCACGATTTAGCAGCAGCTGATGACCAGCGGCTTTGATCTCGCGAAAGCCTGCATGGATGCACAACTGATCTGTTTCAACCCCATCTGCCATGAGCGTAATATGGATGTTATAGAGATTCGGATGGTCAAAATGCCATAGCTCCGGCCGTTCAATAAGCAGGTCCTTCAGCAGCAGCAAGCCATCCTGCGCATACGTATCATACCGGTCGCTTACGATTAGCTTCTCTTTCCGCCAAACGGACAGCATCACCGTAATGGGTTGTTTCTCTGTCTCTGCTATCGCCGCATTCCACAGCTTTATCCCGCCCTTGATTATGCCTTCTTGTACCGAGTGGTCAGCACCCGAGAAAATCGGAATGGCATCCACCATCGCATAGTCGATAGCAACTGCTCCTGTTACGATCATGGATACGCCTCGAATGATGCCGCCGTCATCCGCCCAGTCAAAGCTGTTTCGGATCGGCAGCGCCAACTCGCTATTTTCGTTATTAACGGAAACGACAAGCCGGTTGGACTGACCAAATGACACAAAAGCGGAGATATCTATTATGAACGCCGTGTAACCCGAATGATGATGTGCGCCTGCCTGCTTCCCGTTTACCCAGATGATGGCATCCCGGTAAACCGCGTCGAACTGCAGGCGAATCGTTTGTCCCTGCCATTCCTTTGCAATCTGTAATTCATAACTGTACCAAGCAAGTCCTCTATATTCCTCAAAACCTCGTTCGACGTTCCATGTATGCGGAATCTTAACGCTCCGTGCGTCAGGCAAGCCGCATGCGAACCATTTTTCTTCCATGCCAATGCCAGCAGGATCCGTTTGAAACTGCCAGTCCTCCGCTAAACCCGTCGTTATTCGTATGGACATATCCTTTTTCATCCCTTTTCGCTTAAAATGAACGTACGATATCCATCGACAGTTCTCGATGGATATCGCACTTCTATTTATTTGCACATGCACTTATGAATAGCTGCACCCTGGTGGCCGCGATCCATCGCGATGGCAAGTTCGAATTGCTCAGCTGCATCCTGCAGTTGACCCAGCCCCAGTTGGCCAAGTCCCATCATAAAGCGGCAGTGGATCACGTTTCGTTTGTTCAAATCCTCATCAAATACGAGAAAATCAGGCAGCGATACGGCAAAATAATCTATTTTGACATCGTCGAACAAATGTTTCTCGGCAAAATCAATGAGCTTATTGAACCGGCGCTTGGCTTCTTTTCCGTTAGCCAGCTTTAACCATGCTAAGCCTTGATAGAAGATCATCTCCGGCGGCTGGTCGTTGTAATACATCGCGCTTGCCGGCTCCTCCAGCCCCTCCGACGCCGTCTTGAACGCCGCTTTTGCTTCCGCGGTTTCTCCAAGTGCCTCGTATGCGCAGCCGAGATAATAATACACATTGTTCTCCTGTGCGCCCGCCAGCTTGGCTTCGCCAAGATTTTCGGGATTCGTTAAGGCCAGCTTAAGCAGCCTTGCCGCTTCCTCGTACTGCTGCTCCGCAAGCTTTTTCTTCGCAAGCTCAACGAGAGCAAGCACATATTGCCCCAATGTTTTGCCTTCGCCGCCTTCCCAAGGATGGAACCTGCGTGCAGCAAGCAGCCCAAGCGCCTCCTCATGCCTCTCCAGAAGATTGTGCAGCGTCACATATTCCAAATACAGATCGTCCCTCGCTTGAACGAGCGCCATATGCTGCTGCAGAAGAGCCAATCTTTGCTCCGCCCCGAGATCGATTTTCTTATACAGCTGATCCAACTCATAAAACACGCGTGCATCGGTCTGATCGCAAGCAAAGGCTGTTTCAAGCGAGCTGCGCGCTTTTTCTGCTTCGTTCAGCTTGTTAAAATAGGCAAGCGCCAAGTTGCGGTGTGCCACCGGGAAAGCAGGATCGTTCGCAATAGAGCTTTCCCAGAGGGCAGCAGCTTCCGAATGGCGTTTTTTGTCGTAGTAGAAATTACCCAGGAAATAAAGTGCTTTGGCCTCCGCCGGACGCGCTTCGACAGCATTTTGCAGCACAAGAAGATCAAAAAGGCTGTTAGGGAAACAATAGTCCGGGTTTGCTTTATTTCCCGCCGTCAAATAGCGATCCGCCTGTTCCGTTTGATTTTGTTTTGCATAGCAGTAGGCGAGCGTGTAATGAACCATAGGATACGCATCCGCCTCATCATTTGGCGCTATGAAATGCAGTACCCGGATCGCTTCAGCGTATAGGCCCGCTCCAGCATAATCCGATGCCAGCGCGATATGGTTGTGGGCATCTTCGTGCATTAGCGACTGCAAATCCTCAAGCGTCTTTCTTGCGCCAGCTTCGTTCCCCGATTCGGAATAAGCCATGTACAATTCGTTGTATGCGCCGAAGTCGGCAATATCCAACTTGAGTGTTTCCGACGCACAATCTATCGCTTCATCCAATCTGCCAAGCCTACGCAGCATCGCCGTTTTCAAATCCCTTGCTTTGTAGTTGCGGGAATTCCGAATTAAGGAACGCTCTGTTAGTTCTAGCGCTTCCTCATATGAGCCTCTCTCCGCAGCAATTTGAGCAAGAGAAAAATATCCGCTATCCTGCCAGGTAGCTGACCATACCGATTTGTATAACGCGGCGAACGCCTCCTCCAATCGACCTTGAAGCTTTAGCGACACGCCAAGCTGATAATAGGCTTCACTGTCATACGGATTCGGATTTCGCCAGGTCAAACGGCTGATTGCCTTGCGGAAATAAGCCTCGCTTTGCTGAAACAATCCTCTGCGCAGAAGAAGCGTTCCGTAAGCGACATTGATGCGCGCGTCGGACTCATCGCGCTTCAGCCCTTCTAAGTAATACGCTTCCGGCTCAAACGTCGCATGGCGGTACTGCTCCAAATGCAGGCCGGCAAGATACAGCTCCTCATTTGTTTTGAGCTCCTGCGGCTCTGGCAGCGGCTTCGCCGCATCCGGCATTTCTTCAATGCTGGGTTTCTTCGGCTGGTAGCTGACGAGCACGCGTCCGGCGGCATCCTTCACCGTAAGCCTCAAATCATGTTCTTGATCATCTGCATGCAGCGGAACGATCGAAGTAAACGTCATACTTGGAGACAGATCCGCTGTCTCCAGCACGTAATTTCTGCGTTTGCTCTTCAGCTCGACCGTAGCCGCCCGGCAATCGGAGGTCGTATAAGCCTGTAGGGTCGCAGTCCTCGCTTGCTGATCAACCTCGAGGTTGACAGCCGCTTCGATGGTGGCGTTTTTGACGACGCCAATATTTTTGTAGGGCATGAAGTATTGTTTAAACGATTTTTCTTCATAAGGCTGCAGCCATGTAAAGTCTGGTTGATTGTCAGTATAAACGCCGGTCATCAGCTCGATATACGGGCCGTCCTCGTCCGTTAGGCTGCGGTCCCACGCCTGTCCGAATTCACCGTTCCCCCACGTCCATTGCTTCTTGCCGGGTGAAATATGATGGTTGGCCACATGCAGCAGACCCGCTTGCACCGAATGGTCGTAGCCGCCAACGAAATTGTAATCCGATTTGTAAGCCATATACGAAGTCGGTACCGGAATGTTCTTATACCTCGAAATATCGACGCCTTCCGAATAATCCATTTTGTAGTAAGTGCCTGTGGCAATCGGGAACTTCGATACATCTCGCTTACCATGGTCGAAAACGGCGGTGACATCGGGTGGAAACACCGATTGCGTATGGTCGTTGACCGCAACGGCCGGGTTGGCCCACCATAGGAAGGTTTGGGGCTCCGGTGTCCGATTGTACAGCTGGGCATGGATTTCCAAATAAGCCTTTCCCGGATGCAGCGTAAAGCCCGCCGTCACCTTCGTTCCATACATGCGGTCGATCTCGCTCACCCAAACCGTAGCACTGCCGTCTTCCTTTTCCTCTAAACGGTATTCGACGGGTCCAAACGTATTCGGGCGATGATGCTGGGGCCAGTTGAATTCAATGCCGCCCGAAATCCATGGACCGGCTAATCCGACAAGAGCCGGCTTGATGACCTGGTTGTAATAGACGAAATCATATTGATTCGTTTTGTCTACGGCCCGGTAAATGCGCCCGCCAATCTCCGGCATAATTTCAATGTGTAAATATTCGTTTTCAAGAATGACCATTTTATAAGACTTTGGTGCTTTCTCATCATCAATCTTATCGATAACCGGGTGCGGATAAACGCGGCCTGAGCTGCCCTGATAGACGCGTTTCTCCAAAAACATCGGATTTTTATCGGGTTTGCCTACGCCGTATGTCGGGATTTGCACAATTTCCTCCCATACGCGCGATCGTTCTTCATTAGTATTCAATCCGCTCACTCCCTTTGGTTAGTTAACTATCCTATAGCTATACCTTACTGGAGAGGAGCCTCGCTTGCCATTGATTATCCGCTGTTCATGATGGATGATACTCTGATTTCCAAACTCCAATCTGCTTGAATTTTGGAAGCCGGGAATGTAAAATACGCATAGGCTCAAAAAAGGAGGTCCGAGTCCTATTCCCAAAAAAATGGAAGGCTTCAATGACGAAAAAATCATCGTTCTGCCGCAATACCAGCTAAACGAAATGATCGCCCAGCCTTTAATTCGCGATACATATATTACCGATATCGGCTATTATCCACGTGCTAAAAGCCACTATCGCGAACGTCCGGCAGGCTGTGATTCCCATATTTTGATTTTCTGCGTAGGCGGGGAAGGCTGGATTAAGCTTGCTGGCCAAAGCAGTTTTCAGCTGACCGAGCAAACCCTTGCCGTTATCCCGCCGAACACGCCGCATGTATACGGCGCGGACGAAACCGATCCATGGAGCATTTACTGGTTTCACCTGAATGGGGAGCAGGTCGGTGCACTCATCCAAAGCAGCGGTCTCGATGCGGGTCCGATCCGGCTCTCCTTAACCGATTCCGAGAAAATCAGGGATCTGTTCCATCAATGCTATGACCTTTTGTCGGCCAAAGCCTATTCGGCTTCGCATCAAATCCATGTCTCGTACACGATGCGCTATTTGCTAAGCTTCATCGGGCTTATTCCGCGTAGAAAGCAAGAGGCCAAGACGCAGGCATATATCGAGCAAGCAATCCTATACATGCAGGAGCGGCTTGAAATGGACATGACCATTGACGGGCTAGTTGCCCATACACGCGTCTCCAAGCAGCATCTTAACCATCTCTTCAAGCAGGCGACCGGTTTTGCTCCGATTGATTATTATTTACGTCTCAAAATGCAAAGAGCATGCCAGCTGCTGGATTTGACGGACAACAGCATCAAGGAAATCAGCATATCTCTCGGCTTGAGCGATCCTTACTACTTCTCCCGTTTATTCAAAAAAATCATCGGCTCCTCTCCCTCCGATTACCGCAGTAAGCTGAAGGGTTGATTACGCGGCTGCAGACAAAAGTAACCGGCTGATGCCGTTCTTGTCGGCAAAAGCCCGTTTCTTGGTGAAATTTAAGGATCATAGTAGATTTACTTTCTTATATTTAAAGCGAAAAGGACGCTTCCGGAATGGAAGCGTCCTTTTCGTAAAACGATTCAAGCGTAAACGGCTGACGCCGTCCTTGGCGGTAAAAGCTCGTTTCGCGGTGAAATATAAGCAACGTATAAGGTTGAATTTTATACTTTCTTATATTTTAATAAATAAGGCGATACATTCTCTCTAAAATAACCGCTGCCTGCGCTCTTGTAGCATTTCCTTGCGGCACAAACTTCCCTTGCCCCATTCCGCTAATAAGACCGGTTTGCTGCAGTTCTTTCACCGCTTCCTTCGCATACGCGGAAATTTGCAGTTCATCGGAGAAAGCGGCTCCGTTTTCTTGCCCTTCTAGCTTCGCGTTAACCGCTTGTGCGGCACGATAAAGAAGAACGGCCATTTCCTCGCGGCTAATCTCATCCTGCACGCCAAAGCTTCCATCTGTCTTGCCCTTCACAATGCCGAGCTTATGCGCAGCTGCAATGGATGAAGCGTACCATGCATCCGCCTTTACGTCCGTAAAGCCAGAAACTCCGCGTTCTGTTTTCACGTCCAACACGTTCATCAGCATCTGAACGAATTGTGCTCTCGTTACGGAGGCTGACGGCTTGTAGGTTACATCCTCAAAGCCGCTGATGATCCCTCTTGCCGCCAAGAATCCAATGCTTTGCTGCGCCCATGCCGCGCTTGCGAGATCTGTAAATATGGTTTCTTTGTAGATCGCCGCATATTTGCTGAAATGCGCCGGGCTAAATGTAATCGTTCCTTTATCCTGTTGGTAAATGGCATTTTTAACGATCTCCAGCTTTCCGTCATCGCCGATGTAATAAACAATGACGTTATTCGGATCCTCGCCCTGCCGCAGCTTGTAAGGCAGCTCAACCTTGACCGTATTCGGTTCGAATTGAGCGATTTTCTTGCCGTCGACGGTTAGATTAAAATCGATAACCGCATGACTGCCAACCGCCTTTTTAATTTCGCTTGGCATTAAGGCTTTGTCTGCTTCTGCAACCGAGAGCTGGACGCTGCCTGAGGCAGAATGAATGTGCGCCTTGAACATGCTCGGCGCAAGCGATATCGTTGCTATTCCAGTGTTCACAATGATGGCCTTCAGCTCTTCGGCTGCCGCATCTGTGATCTGCTGCGCAGGAATTTCAATGAGCATTGCTGTTCCTGCCGCTGACGGTTGAACATTCAGCGTGACCGTTTGCTCAGCCTCATTTTTTGTACCTTGCTTCAAATCTACCTCTATCGTCTGCATTGTCGGTGCTGGCGTCGCAGCCGGAGCCGGTGTGGCTTCCGGCCCCGGGATCGGCGTTGGCGACGGGTTAGGTTCTACCGCCTCAGCCGCCAGTACGATCGTTACTCCTGCAGTCGCCTGCTTATCGACAACGTTTATGCCTGCCGCAGAGTTCGTCTGATACCCGGCTTTGTTTGCCGTAACCGAATATCCTGCACCGACTGGCACATCCGGCAAGCTGAACTCTCCTGCCTGATTCGTTATCGCCGAATACTCGATTCCGCTTACCGTCACGTTCACGCTGGCTTCTGCTAGCATTCCGCCTGCCTCATCCGTTACAGTACCCGTAATCGCTCCGCTTCCAGCTCCCAAATATCCTAACGTGACCATATCAACGTTAACCCAGTTTCCTGCATTTGCATCGGCATAGAAGCCTATCGTCAGCTCACCTTGCTTCACCAGCACATTCATGCTGTATTCGGTCATTGTGTTCGACTTGGGAATATCCATCCGTGCCAGCTCGCCGCTTGCATCCTTGGCATACATGTAATATTCCTTTTGGTCACCGCCATTGTAGAACCAGGCAGATACCGTGTAGTAGCCGTTCGCCAGTCCCGTAATCGTCTGATTCGCATCTGACGTGTACGCGCCGGCCAGCCAATTCGAGAAGACATAACGGCCATCCTTCGAACTCGCATGCGTTTGGGTATAGGTTCCATTCTCCGTTCCGGTTATCGTCCAGCCGGGAATCGTATATTTACTTGCGCCCTGCGTCTCGAATCCGGCATTCACGAGCGGAATCAGCGTGCCCAGCTTCAAGTTGACAGCTGTTGTTTCAGTCATCGCCGTTACCGAGACCGCAGAGACCAAGCCGTTCATATATCCGGCTTTGCTTGCCGTAACTGTATAGCCGTTTTCGCCTAGCACATCCGACAGGATATATTTCCCGGAAGCATCCGTTTGCGCGGTGTATGTTTTTTCACCCTTGACCGCCTTGACCAAGGCTCCTTCAACCGGAGCATAAGAACTGTCTCTCACGAAACCGGCAATCGCACCTAAATTATTAGTTAAAGTTATCCGAACATCGCTAGTCGTTTCGCCGACCGTAACGGAAAGCGCTGACGACTCGCCGTTTAAATAACCGGTCTTCATTGCCGTCACCTTGTAATCGGTTCCCGCAGGCACGTTTGCCAGCGTATATTCGCCCGCTTGATTCGTTTCCGCGGAATAGCTTTTGCCTCCTGCGGTCACGCTCACCTCCGCCTCGGCAATCGGCGCAAGGTCACTGCCTATTACTGTTCCCGTTATCGAACCCGAATTCAATGTAACGGTTAAATCAACGGATGGGGTCGTTTCACCGATGGCAACAGCGACGTCGTTTGCTTCGCCGGCCGCATATCCCTCTATTTCCGCCTTGACGGTGACGTTTGAAGCAGCCGGTAAATCGGCAAGCATATATTGCCCTGCTTGATCGGTAAGCGTATTGTACGCAACGCCTTCAATCATTGCACTCACTTTCGCCGATGCGGCAGCATGATTGTTCTGATCCTTCACAGATCCCGTAATGGAGCCGCCAATCAATGTCACGTTCTGATTCGCCGTAAACTCTCCTGCTTGCGCAAGATTTACGGTCAACTGACCTTGCTGGTAGCTATTTTTGGATACGGCAATTTCATATGATGTGCCAACAGGCAAATCCGGAATGAAATAATTGCCTGCTGCATCGGATTTGGTTGTATAAGTTGAGCTGCCCGCTGTTGCTACGATTGTTGCATGAGCGATCGCCTTGCCCTGCGAGCCGCGGATGACACCGGAAATATGCCCTACGGTCGTGCCCTCCGTATTTTGCTTGTAGGCATCATGAGAAGGCAGCGCCTTCCCGTTAAAATCAAACAGCGTCGTATTCGATACAACGTTCAGGTCAGGCTGATCGTCGATTTCCTTGATCGCCCAGCCTACGCCTGGCACCGCGATCATGATTGGATCCCAATACAGATCCCCGATGACTCTGCCGTTCTCCACGCTTTTCAAGCCGTTGAACAAATTAATCATAAATTCCTTTTGCCCTTGCGGGGAGCTCGTGTCCGCAGGATAAGGGCCATTGTCGTTCAGTTGGCCGATTGTTCCGTTTGGAAGCGTCGGATTCCAGTTATAGCCTGTTTCCATGATCATGATGTCTTTATCGTATTTTTGACTGAAATAGTTGCAAAATGCCACGATTTGTTCAATCGTATTATCCGTCCAAAACGGATAATACGACGGTCCGATAATATCGTAATCGACATTTCTTGCCTCGATCTGGTCAAAAAAGCTTTCATATTTGCTTGTATTTCCTGCATCATCCAAATGCAAAATGACTTTTGACTGCGGAGAGGCCTGCTTGACCGCTTCTGCCCCTGCTTGCAGGAATCGCGCTAAATTGGCCCAATTGTCACCAGAGGCTCTGCCGTAAGGAAACAGAATGCCCGATTGCATCTCATTGCCTAATGAAACGAACTCAGGCGCCGCTCCTTGATTCACCATCGCCGTCATGACATCAAGCGTATAGGCACGCAATAGCTGCTCCAGCCTATTTACCTTTTCGGCTTCCGTTGCGAGGCCGCTGATTGCCGTTTGCCATTCGTTCGGGATGTTATGCGTAGCGCCGTTCGTCCAATAATCGCTGTAGTGGAACGACAGCTGGATTTGCAGTCCTGCAGCCTTAGCCCGCTTCGCAAGCTTCAGGATGTCTGCTTTATCCATAATGCCGGCCGGCCGGTAGTAGCTGCCGTCGCCATGTCCTTTGCCGGGGGCATTGTACACACGCAGGCGTACGATGTCGTGGCCGTTCTCTTTTAAAATTTGGAAAAGATCCTTTTCGTTGCCGCTGCCGTCATAAAACTTGCCGCCCTGCGATTCCACATAGGTGAGCTCGGATACGTCCCCGCCTTTAAGGAATCGGTAAGGCTTGTCGTCCTTTACGAGTTCAACGACATCAAGCCTTGCAAAGTCGCCTGCTTTGGCGTCCGAATACAAGCCGATTGTTGCTGTTCCGTTCGTTACATGGATGCCTCTCAAATAAACCTTCGTCCACTCGCTGCTGATCGGCAGCGCCGCTCTAGCTTCCGAAGTGCCGGTGTCCCGGGCGTACAGGTAGCTGGCCTGCTGGCCGCCGCTATTTTGCGCCCAAGCCGTCAGCGTGTAATAACCGTTCTCCAAGCTTGTCAGCGTTTGGTAGGTCAATACCCGGTAATCGCTGTCAGACGAATGATTCAAGCTGCTGCTGCTCAAATAGCCGGGAGCATCCGTGAAGGAAGCCTCAGCATCTCCATCCTCCGACCAGGAGCTGATTACCTGTGACTGGCCCTCCGCTTGAAAGCTTCGGTTTTCGATAGCCACACCGACTGGCTCCAGCTCAACCTCATCCTCTTTAACCAATGAAACCAAGTCGACGCCCAGCCATTTATCTGCTCCCCCGTCCGCATAAAAGCCAATGGTTGCGCTGTTATTCTCAACGATAACCGGCAGGCTGATTTTGGTCCATGAGGAGGAGCTGACCGGAATCGTTACCTTTGCCTCTGCTCTTCCCGTATTCTTAGCGTACATGTAGCTCTCTGCAAAGCCGTCGCTTCTTGCAGTCCATGCTGTTAGCGAATAGGTCCCGTTCTCCAAACCCGTTACCGTCTGAAATGTATTCGCGGTATAAGCGCTTGCGCTCCAGTAATTTAAACGGTTAGTTCCGCCGTTCTCTGGCGACCAGCCAGTTTGAATAGCGATAGGCATCGCGCTGCCCTCGGGTCCGAAGCTCATCTCCCAGCCGGTTAAACCGCTTTCAAAGCTAGCATTTTCAAGCGCTTTGACTGGCGCTGCTTCATCCAGTACGAGCGTGACCAGATCGACGCCCATGTAATTGCTGGCAGATGCCTTGCCATCCGCATAAAAGCCGATCGTCAGCTGATTGTTCTCAACAGTGACAGGCATGCTGATTTGTATCCACGAGCCGCTTACCGGCACATCAAGCTTTACCTCCGCAAGCCCCGAGTTTTTGGCATACAGATAACTTTCGTTAAAGCCTGCTCCCCGCTCCACCCATGCGGACAGCGTATACGAGCCGTTCGTCAATCCTGTTAACGTCTGATGCGTATTAGCCGTATAGGCGCCAGCGCTCCAATAGTCCAGTCTTTTCGTGCCCCCGCCGGCCGGAATCCAACTCCCTTGAATCGAGATGGGCGTCGTGCCCTCAGCCGGAGTAAAGCTCGTCTCCCAAGACTCCAAATCGCTCTCAAAGCTTCCGTTCGGCACGGCAATTGCCGCTCCTGCCGCATGGACAGCCGACATAGGGAAACCCGCGAAAAGTCCAAAAACCATACAAAACACCATAATTATGCTCATGCCCCTACGTACACTGCCTGCTCTGCTCAATCTTAGTCACTCCCCTAGTTCTGTAATCGATCCCCAATCATTCTGCAGCAACCGAATAAAGCGCTACCATTTTCTCGCACGATAACGGGTTTACTTTCCACAACTTTAACTTTAAAGGATTTCATAGGTTCTACAAGCAACACAAATGCAAGATTTTAGCAGGTTTCGCAACCAATTTGAAACGATAGAGGGCATCCGTTCGACTGCGGCGCCAAAACACTTATTCTACTAGGAGCTTATACAGCAGCTACTCTATTCAATAGACATCTCACACTTACATTAGAGCTTGTAAGCAACTTCTGATGAGACATCTCACGCTATATATTCGAGCTTGAATCAGCTTCTCTATTCCAGAGACATCTACCTCTTACATTAGAGCTTGTACAGCAGCTTCCCTTCCGAAGAGACATCTTACACTTTACAATGTAGTTAGTGCATTAGAATCCTTACTTGCAGAGCCAGAGCCTGCTCTACAATGCAGTTTGTACAATAGCATCGTCAATTTTAGAGGTTTTACAGGGGATGGGTGCCCTTTCTACTGTATTTACTGCAGCGCAGCTTCTCCAGTTGAGCGTTATGTCAGGTTTCTATTGCAGTTTCTGCAATGTAGAGAGGCGCTCCAGCTGCGGGATCTAACGTGGCAGATTAGGCTTCTTTCTTTCGTTTATGAGGGGAGCGTTTTCCGAGACAGAAACTTATCAATTGAAAAAGCCCCTAAAACAAAAAGGTGACTCCTTAAGGCACGGAGCCTTTAGAGTCACCTTTTTATGATATGAATTGATTCTAGCCTTTTTCAATTAACTAACTCAATATAGATGGAATTTCTCCTTCTAATATGATACCGATTGATTAGTTTAGGCGTTTAGCTGGAATTTCTACACCTAATTCAAGGAAAATAGGGGTTTTTAGATGATACAAGTTAAAACAACAGGAGAAATTCCATCTATTTCTTATAATCGACTGAATGTCGCTCCATTAACGGGAGAAATTCCATCTAATCATCCGTCTGCAAACTATGCAGTCAACGCGGAGCGAGAAGATCCTTTTTCGAACGTCTGGTTCGTCACCAGCAAAAGTCTTCCCATTATATGCTAATTACATAAAATATCCGATACAGCTCCTTCTACTTCTACTTCTACTTCTACTTCTACTTCTACTTCTACTTCTACTTCTACAGCTTCTTCTACAGCTTCTTCTCCCACTCCTGCTCCTGCTCCTGCTCCTGCTCCTGCTCCTGCTCCTGCTCCTGCTCCTGCTCCTGCTCCTGCTCCTGCTCCTGCTCCTGCTCCTGCTACTGCTACCGCTCCTGCTACCGCTCCTGCTCCTGCTACTGCTACTGCTACTGCTACTGCTCCTGCTCCTGCTCCTGCTCCTGCTCCTGCTCCTGCTCCTGCTCCTGCGCCTGCTCCTGCTCCTGCTCCTGCTCCTGCTACTGCTACTGCTACTGCTACCGCTCCTGCTACCGCTCCTGCTCCTGCTACTGCTCCTGCTACTGCTCCTGCTACTGCTACTGCTACTGCTACTGCTCCTGCTCCTGCTCCTGCTACTGCTACCGCTCCTGCTACCGCTCCTGCTCCTGCTACTGCTCCTGCTACTGCTACTGCTACTGCTACTGCTACTGCTACTGCTACTGCTACTGCAACTGCTACTGCTACTGCTACTGCTACTGCTACTGCTACTGCTACTGCTACTGCTACTGCTACTGCTACTGCTACTGCTACTGCTACTGCTACTGCTACTGCTACTGCTACTGCTACTGCTCCTGCTCCTGCTATTGCTCCTACTGCTACTGCTACTGCTACTGCTACTGCTACTGCTACTGCTACTGCTACTGCTACTGCTCCTACTGCTACTGCTACCGCTACCCTACTTCTCCTTCTACTTCTACTTCTACTTCTACTTCTACTTCTACTTCTACTTCTACTTCTACTTCTACTTCTACTTCTACTTCTACTTCTACTTCTACTTCTACTTCTCCTGACCGAAGGTCCTAGAAATAACAAATCCCCTCCGCCAAGGCGAAGGGGACTTATCGTTATTGGCCTAACAAAATTTTCGCATAAGGCGAATCGATTGGAATCATGATGACCGGCTCATTCTGCAGCGTGGTTGTGTAGCTTTCCAGCGTCCGATAGAAATTATAGAACTGCGGATCGCTGCCGTACGCTTTGTTATAAATAATGGCAGCTTCACGCTCGCCTTCCGCGACGATTTTTTTCGCGTCGGCTTGCGCCTGGGCAAGCAGCTCCGTTGCGGTACGGTCTGCTTTGGATGTTATTTTGCGCGACTCCTCGTCACCCTCGGACAAGTAGCGTGCCGCAATAGACTGACGGTCAGAGATCATGCGGTTATATACGCTCTGCTTGTTCTCCTCAGGCAAATCGGTGCGCTTGATGCGGACGTCGATAACTTCGATACCATAGTTGTCTCTCGTCAATGCCGACACGACATCCTTCGTAATCTCGTCGTTGATATTGCCCCGTGCCGTGTTCTCGCTGATGATGTTGTCGTAATTAACCTCAGACAGCTTGCGGCGAACGGAGTTGTACACCGCTTCATCGATCCGCTGAATACCGCCGCTGACCGATTGCACCGTTCTCAAAAACTGCGATGCATTCGTAATGCGCCACACGGTATAGTTATCCACGACGATCGGCTTCTGATCCTTTGTCAGTATGGTCGTCGGACTGCTCTCGTACGTCATTTGGTACTTCGGCAGCGTCGATACATTCTCAATAAACGGCAGCTTGAACTTCAACCCTGGCTCGGGAACGGCTCTCATCGCCTCGCCGAACCGAAGCACAACCTTGTATTCGCCTTCCTTGACGATAAACATCGAGCCTGAGCCCAGAATCACAACGGCCAGCACAATGACAAGCGCTATCCAATGGTTTCTTTTCATTGCGCGTCACCTCCTTTAGGAGCTTCCGCGGCTGGCGGCGTCGTGGCCGGCGGCGTAGCAGTGCTTCCGCTGCCGCTTTTCAGCAGTTCATTTAAAGGCAAATAGTTTACGGTATCGCTGTTCGAATTCGTAATAAAGATTTTGGCATTCGGCAATATTTTCTCCAGCGTCTCCAGCACCAACCGGCTTTGGGTTACGTTCGGATTGTTTTTGTACTCGCCGAATATCGCGTTGAATTTGGCAACGTCGCCCTCCGCGTTCAGGATACGCGATTTCTTCTGGCCCTCTGCGTTTTCCAGAAGAGCCTGCGCCTCGCCGCGCGCTTTCGGTATTCGGTCATTCTCATATTTCGCAGCATTGTTGATTTTCGTGCTCTTCTCCTCGCGCGCATTCGTTACTTCGCGGAAGGCTTCCGCTACCTGCCCGCTTGGCGGCTCGATATCCTGGAACTTGATATCGATAATTTGAATACCGGTCTGATACTTCGCCTGCAGCTCGATCAGCTTCTCGCGAACCTTGTCTTGAATGACCGTTTTACCGTCCGTGATCGCATAATCAAGCTTCTCCGAGCCGATGACCGCGCGGATCGAAGAGCTAGCGGCATTACGCAAAAATTGCTCCGCATCCGAGATATTATATAAATAATCGTGAATATTGCTGATCTTCCACTGCACGACTGCGTCCGCCGACACGATGTTTTCATCGCCCGTAATCATCATCGCTTCCTCGTCGACCGGAATCGCTTCCGAGCCCTCTTGACGGTAGCCGATATGAATCCGCTGGGTCAGCTCCGCCGGTACGGTAATGACCTGTTGGATCGGATACGGCCATTTGAAATGAAGACCGGCCGAGGTTTCATTCGAGTATTTGCCAAAGGTAAGAATGGCAGCCCGCTCCTGCTCCTGCACCGTATAGAAGGACGTTGATCCTACGTAAATCACGACGATTGCCGCGGCTACTCCAATCAAAATTTTCTTTAATGTCCCCGGCTTTAGCTCCGGCGGCCTGCGGCCGGCGCCCATGCTGTGATTCTGCGGCTGGTTTTGGTTCTGATCCATGAAGCTCAATAACATCTCTCCCCTTTCAAGCATCTCTTAGAGTGTGCGACGAAAAATCGCAATATGGGATATTACGGGAATGTGAGCCAAAGGTCACGGATTTTGCGCAAATTTAATTGTTTTTCCAAATAAGCATTTGGATATCTACGATTTCCTGCGTTTCTATCCTTTTAGCTGTTATATCGAAGAGGTCATCTACTGAAAAACAAGCTAAATATAATGAATACACTTCTAGCTAAATTCAGACCCAAAACAATCGTCAATTGCAAAAAAATAGGGAATGCCCGCAATTTACGCAGCGGAACATTCCCTTAACTATTAATTCTCGTACAACCAATCAAGCGTATCCACGCTGCTTGCTCCTGCCAAATCGCGGACACGCAAGGGCTGATCCGCTTTAATGATTCCGACGATCAAATAAGCGCCTTGGCCGAATACGATCGTGTGGCGTCCCGGCTCGTAGGCAAAGGCATGCACATTCACGTTCGGGTAAAAGAAAACGCTAACCCCGTTTTTGATAACGGGCGACAGCCCCCCGCGGTCATCAGCATGCGTATTTTCCTCCAAATTCGGAACCTTCAGCCATTCCGCGTCCGCGGAATTGAAATATCCGACCAGTACACGGGCGGGCTCCTTCAACTCAAGCTCTAGGCTTCCCCCTTCCTTGACCGCTTGCTCCCGGCTCAGACGAATACCGGTCAGGCCGACAAGCTCTTCCGCCACTTGCGAGGCAAGGATTTCCCCGTCCGTGAACAGCTTGGCTTGATTCCGGACCTCATACGTTTCCGCATGCGGTGAATGGAGCGTGAAGCCGGCCTGCGCATAAGGCACCATGTCCTGTTCCGATTCCAGCACCTTCTGCGGCAGTTTACTTTGCCTCAATTGCTCCACATTCGCGGAGAAGTTCGCATACTCCTCTTCGTAAATTGGAAGGCAAGCCCGCCAATGCCCGTACTTCTCGCCATCCGGAAACGGCACTCTGCGCTGCGGGGTTTGCATGCTGTTTGCATAAAGATACGTATTGTCCGTCAATGCGGCAAGCTCGCGATAATAGTCGAGGCTTTTCCGGAAATCGGGCAGCGCTTGTTCAAGCAGCTCCGCGTGAGCCAAAAAATCGGTCCCCGACATGCGCTTATAGGTGAGAATCCGGATAGCAGCCCGAACCTTATGCGTATACGAACGGGTCATCAGTGCGATCGCCGACACATCGGAGGCGATTCGTTCGAATTCTTCCTGTCCGCGCGTGACGTGGGCCTTAGCTCTTCCGATCGCCCGTTCGGCCTTGTCGGCGTGATAATCAACGTTGTCCGCGATGTCAACCGGCGTCTCCCCGATATGTGCCTCCCCAAGCAGCTCCCGCTCGACATATTGCTCCAGCCGCTCCCCTTGCGGCGACTGGGATTCCCATAGCTCCTTCCAAGGGCGGTACCGCTCCGGATTCGTCAGCTGGCTCATCGTCATGCCGAGGCTCATCGTCTGGCGGTTCCCTTCCGTAATGCCGAACCTCCGCAGCAGCTTAGGCGCACATTCGCCCGACGCTTCATAAGCATCCAGGATCGCTTCGCCCGCTTCCCTGCTGCCATAGCGGCCAGTCAGCTCGCTAATCCAGTATTCGCGCTCAAGCTTCGGGTTCAGATCTGGATTCCACGCATAACGAAACCACGCCGAAAACCAGATCCAATCCCGTTCCATTTGCAGCTGCCGAGGCGTAGTTTTATCGGGGGAATACGGCCAATCCCAGTAGAATAGCGGATAAAGATGAATGCCGTTCGTGCCGAGCCGGTATTTGGCAGCCTGCACGCATTTCTGGATAAACGACGGGGCTCCGAAACGGAAAGGCTCCAGATTAGCCAGAATATGCACATTGAACAGGTGAACCGAGCCTAGCGAGCCGAGATGCCGGTGCGTCTCCTGCCAGTTTCCCCGAGGCGTGAAGGTTGTCAGTGATTCTCCGTTAAATTTGGCTTCGGTATACAAGTTCGCATAATTCGGAAGTGCCGCTTCCATCACCTTCTCCGACGGGATCGCATGCGCCCTCACGATAATCGGCGGCAGCTCTTTCCGGTCAAGGTCCTTCAGCCCTTCCTTCACGCCTGCCAGAATCGTTTCGTTGAACCATTCCACCCCATACAGCGCTCCTTGAAGCGCTTCGCCCAAACACACCATCAGACCGACATTAGGGTAGCTGCGGATGAACGCGGAAATCGCTTGGATATGATAATCGCTCGTGATGGGGAGCGGCTGCGGCTGATGCAGATCCAGTCCGTGTTTTTCGGCGAAAGGCAGCGGGATATGGATATTATAAAATTTGAGCACCAGCCAAATGCCGCGGCAGTCGCATTGCTCCGCCAGCCACTGGAAAATTTCCGCGTTGCGGGAAAACTCCTCCTCCGTCACCTCGAGCGCTTCCGGATAGTCCTCCAGCTTCACGAGCGAAGAAAACGGATGCCCCGTCCAAATATAAATGACGTTGCAGCGCTGCTCGAGCAGCCTGTCGAGAAATGTCTCCCATAACGCTTTATCGTAAAACCACGGAAATCTGTCCGGCGTTATCGGGTACTCATACGTTCTTCTAGGCGGCTCCACCTTCGTTTTCTGAAGGGGGACGACAGGCCCCCTCAGCTTCATAACCGGGGCATCCCCGTAAGCCAGCTCATCCGGCAGCTCTCCTTTATCGGCCAGAAGGGCGACAAGCTCCTGGCAGCCGTAAAGCGCCCCGGTGTCTCCACCGCCGGCGACCACGAACAACCGTCCGGGCAATTTCGCCAAATAAAACCCTTCGCCTTCAGGCGCATCATTGTGGTAGAGGAGCACTTCGTGCTCCTCTAATTCCCGGATAAAGGAACAATAGCGGCGGTCTCCGACCGCGATCTTGATTCCTTCCAACTGTCGGTAACTTGCCAGCGTGAGCGGTCCGGTTTCTTGAACGGAGAAGCCCAGCTTCAGAAGTGATTGCTTCAGCAATTCCGTTCCGAAACGAATGCGGGGCTCCGCCTGTTCGGGCACGGACAAATAGATTGTAGTCATGTGGGTTGCTCCTTTGTATCCATGCATTTTGCCTATTCGGCTAAATATTTCTCGAATATCGCTTGCGCATCGCTCAAGCCGACCTTCTCCAAATCACTCAGGTACCCGTTCCATGCTTCGTCGTTACCGATATCGACCATGCCCATGACGGCTTTAGTCGCAAACTGCAGCGCGACATCCTCAAGGGCGCTAACCGTGGTGTTGACCGTCTCCTGTTCCTCCTCGGTGAGCGGGGCGTTTTTCGGAATTAAATTAAAATTAGAGGCGAACTCGGTCATCGCTTCTTGCTTCTTCAGATACCCTGCATCGGATTTCAGGAATTCGCTGCTTTGGTTCAGCCACCAGTCGAAGCCGTACTGCTCCGCCACCTTCTGCCGGTCGAGCCCGTCCTTATATTTCAACGTACCGCCTTCGTTCACATAGGTCTCGTTCTCTAGACCCGCCTGATGGAACAGCTGGCCCTCCGGCGAAGCCCCCCACTCGACGTACTCGATCAGACGGTCCAGTTTCTCCTGATCGTCAGCCAGCTTGCTGCTAAATACCGGACCGAACAACGAGAAGTTGAGCGGCTTGAATTCGAGGGCAGGCTGGTCCGAAGCGCTTGGAAGGCTGCGAGCGTACTCCCATTCGCCCCCCGGAATATCCGTTAAGGCATAACCCGGATCAACCGTATGGCTTGCGTATTGGAAATCCATAAGGATCTTCCCGGTCAAACGTTTGGCCTTCCACTGATCCTGCGTCAGCGTTGCGAATTCCTTCTCGATCAGACCTTCCTTGTACAGCTTGGCAATAAAGGCCAACATTTCGCGGTGCTTCGGCGATGCCAGATTCCAAACGACCTTGCCGCCTTCGTCCGGATCGTTCCAGAAGCCGCGGGTATTGCTGTTTTTCGGATTGCGGAATGCCTGGCGGAAGCCGTTCATCATGTTTTTGACGCCGTTATTGTCCGTGCCTCCGCGCACGCCGATAGGCACTGCATCGGGATAGGCTGTTTTGAGCTTCTTCGCCGTCTCATAGAGCTCATCCATCGTTGACGGGAACGCGGTTACACCTGCTTTGTCAAATGCGTCTTTGCGGTAAATCCAGGACATTGGATCGTTGCTTGCCGTGCTCGGGAGCATATAAAGCTTTCCATTGCTGCTTCCGAAGGAAAGTAAAAGCTCCCAATCTGCATCGGAAAACAGCTTGCGGTAGTTCGGCAGCTTGTCGATGTAATCGCCGATCGGCAGCAAATAGCCTGCTGATGCCCATTTGGCCACGCTGGTCGGGCTGTTCATGTTCGGAATAAAATCAGGATAATCGCCGGATGCAAACATCACATTATACTTTTCAATGCCCGCCGAAAGCGGAATGGATTCAAAATCCCATTTCATATTGAACCGTTCTTCAACCTCTTTAATGTAAGCGTTCGGTATTTCATTCGGCGGATATTTGGGCATGCTTGCAACCGAAACCTTCAATGCGGCGTTTCCTTCGGCCGCGCCGTTTGTCGCCGCCGGTTCCGAACCCGAATCCGTCGTTTTCCCATTCCCGTTATTTGACTGGCTGCAGCCCGCCGCAATGGACGCAATCACCAAAATTAGCGCGAGCAGCGTTACTCTCCAATTCCTTTTTCCCATGTTCAACCATCCCCCTCATTTTTTATTCAAGGTAGAACTAACGTTTCCTGAGCATGCAAGCTAGGCCGGATAATGCGTTCGCGCTTCACCTCCTTCAAAGAATCTCAGCCTTTCAGCGATCCGATCATAATTCCTTTGACAAAATACTTCTGTATAAAAGGATAAATAATCAGCATGGGGACGATGGATACGACCAGGGTCGCGTATTGGACGCTTTCAGGCGTAAGCTTGGTGCTCATATCCTCTGCCAAGGCCGCGTTTCCTTGCGAGGCCAGCTGCTCGGCCAACGTGCTCTGCAGCACGATTTCTCTTAGAATCAGCTGCAGCGGATAATTGTCGTAGCTTCGCATGTATAACATAGCCGAGAAATAAGAATTCCAGTGGGAAACGCCGTAGAACAAGGCAATCGTGACGACGCCTGCCATCGACAGCGGAAGCACGATGCGGACTAACGTCTGCAGCTCGCCGCAGCCGTCCAGCTTGGCAGCTTCCTCGAGCTCAAGCGGAAAATTTTTGAAAAACGAAATCATGATGATGAGCCACCAGGAGCTGATCAGGACGGGAACGGTCAAGGCCCATACGGAATCCATCATGCCAAGCGATTTGATAAGCAAAAATTGGGGCACGATGCCCCCGGTGAAAAACATCGGCAAAACCGAGAGCATCAGGAATAACGGCCGGAACAGCAAATCCTTTTTCGAAAGCGCGTAAGCCGTTATCGTAGTAAACAGCACATTCAATACCGTGCCAGTAAGCGTAATAATGACAGAGTTCAAAAACGAACGGGGAATATGAGCATTTTCAAACAGAATGGTAAAGTACGCGTCAAGATTGAAGTTCGATGGCCATAAACCGACCTTCCCTCTTACAATGTCATCCGGGTTGCTGAACGAAATCGAAACGACATGCAGCAGCGGCAATAAGGTGATCAGCACGATGAGAACCATGACGGTATGGACGGTAATATCCAGCATTCTGGACCCGAAGGATGTGTCTTTTACCATAAGCTCTCATTCGCCGCCTTTCTTGCCAAATAGTTTGCCGTCACCAGAAAGAGGATATTAACGACTGCATTGAACAAATCGACCGCTGCGCCGAAGCTGAAATCCAGCTCGACCAGGCCTCTTCGGTAAACGAAGGTCGAGAACACATCAGCCGTCTCGTAGGTTAACGAGTTATACATGAGGATGATCTTTTCCGAGCCTACGCTGAGCACGCCCGACATATTAAGAATGAGGGTGATCACCACGACCGGTTTGATCGCCGGCAGCGTAATATGCCACATTTGGCGAAGCCGGGAAGCCCCGTCTATGACGGCCGACTCGTACTGCTCGGAATCCACCTTCGAAAGTGCCGCTAAATAGATGACAGCGCCCATCCCCATCGCCGTCCATATGCCCGAGCTGACGAATAGGAAGCGGAACCAGCTTGCATCGGCAAAGAAATAAATCGGTTCTATGCCGAGCTTAGACAGAAGTAGGTTAACGACACCGGTGCTTGGGGACAAAACCATTTTCATCATTCCGATCACGGCTACGACGGACAAAAAATACGGCAGGTAGCTGACCGTTTGGACAAAGCTTTTGTAATGCTTCTTCCGTATTTCATTGAGAAGCAGGGCAAACAGAATCGGAATCGGGAAGCCGAACAGCATCGAATACAGCCCAAGCAAAAAGGTATTCCGCAGCAGCATCAAAAAATAGGGGCCGTTAATAAATGTTTTAAAATGATCTAAGCCGTAGGCGCCTGCCCAAGGAGCACGAAGAACGGACTCCAGAAAACCTTGGCCTTCCTGCATGCGGAAATCCTTGAATGCGATCAGAATTCCATAGATCGGAATGTAATGAAAAACAAGAAAGTAAGCGATTGCAGGAATGAGAAGCAGCAGCAGTACCTTTTGTTTTTTTGCCTTCCGCCGAATTCCCGCGATTGTTCCGGCACGTCCTGCCGCCGCGTCATTCATATGCGATCCTCCCTATGCGAATACTCGATCAGCGCCAGCCGCCTATTCCGATGATGCCAGGCCGTTTTTTTTGGCAGCGCTCTCACGAAAAACCATACAACGGCATGCCCTACGGGGTAAAGGAACAGTTCTTCACAAGCACACCTTGCTTCCAAGAGCGCTTAAACCGTTGATAGGACACGTTTTTTTGAGAAGCACACCTTTTATTCGGAGCACGCTATTGTTTCGTTACGGTAGGAGGTAGGCTGTATCCCGAGCACCCTCTTGAATGCTCTGCGGAAGGATTTATCGCTGTTGTAGCCGACCCGGGTGGCAATGTCCCCTATTGGCAGATCCTCCTCCTTCAGCAGCAAGCATGCTTCGTTCAGCCGCAGCTGTTCCAAATATTCGGAGAAGGTCATGCCCAGCTGCTCCTTAAGAAAGGTAGAAACGAAGCTTTCCGATTGCTTGTAATCGCTAGCGATCATGCTGAGGCTGAGATTGCTGTCGGCGTAATTTTCGGCTATATAGGCCTTTATGCCCTCGAGCATGCCCTGATGTTTCGTTGTCTTCTGCCGCTTGATCCGTTCGCTTATGGAAAGCAATTGTTTAGTGATGCGCGCATAGCTGTATTCCTCCCTATCCGCTTCCAGCACACCCTGCAGTTCCGGCTGCAGGCCGGCATCCTCCGATAAATATTCGATCTGGCCGCTGATTTTTTGGAGTGTGCCCTGCATTTCCGCAATCAGTTGTTTTTTTCGCCAAGGGCTTAGCTGCCGGATTTTGATATTTTGCGTTTCGATATGCTCCAGCAGGCGCCCCAGCTCCTCGCAGTCTCCCGTTCTTACCGCATTCATTAGCTTCAGCTCCAGGTCGGGCGGATAATAATAGTGGTTGGAATGCTGGCTGATGCAATCATATCGAGCCAGCTTCTGGGAGACGTCAGGATCCTCGTGCTCCAGCGCTTGCGCCGCCTCGTTGTACGAACGCCAAACGTCCAGTACACGGTGGTAGACCTGGCCTATGCCGATGGAGGTCATGATGGAATGTTCAGAAAGAAACCGTTCCTGCAGCAGCCGGAGCTGCCCGATCTTTTCGGCGAACCGATCCTCCGCCGCCGACTCGTGAAATGAGATCACGACCGCCAGCTTCTCGGCTTTCAGATCATGGACAAAGCTCCCCTCCCCGAGCCCATGCAGCAGCAAACGCTTCATTCTCGCTTTGTCCGCGATCAGCTCCTCCTCCGGCATATACCCGGAATGATAAATTTTGATGACGGCTGCCGTGACGTTGTCCTCTATGAGCCCGATTTGGGCCTGGTCAAGGTTGGCGCGCATTTCGTCTGCATGATTGAATCCGCTTTTCAGCATCCGTTCGAGGCAGGCTGATTGCAGGAGAGGAAGCTGCTGCTTGATGGACACGCTCATGCTTTTATTGTTCGTAATCATTTCATGCACGGCCGTTTGAATGACCTCCATCGCGGACGCCCGTTTACCTGTCTCCGCGGCGGTTAATTCCTTGATCGAGTCGAGCAGCTCCGCGATAGGCTTGCTGTTCCTGTAAGCGAACAACAATGCGATCATGCACCCGACAGCCATAGCGGCCAAAGCAATTGCCCAATTGATTCGTTTAATGTATTCCGCCTTGGAAAATACGCTGTCTGCTGGAAGGCCTGCCACATAGGTCCAGCCGCTGCCCGAGGATTGCACCGAGGTGATAAACATCTCCGTGCCGTTTATGCGGACGAACGAAGCTCTCTCAGCCTCCGTGTCTACGGGCACGATCCGCTCTTCACCTGCCGATGCGGATACGATCATCTCCGCTTTCTCGTTCAAAATATAAGCAAACGATCCTTCCTCCGCCAGCAGCCGGTGAAATAAGCGGACAATCGAACTCTCCTTAATCAGAATGACGACGGCGCCGTCGGCACGCATGTTGGTACCAGCGGGCAAAGGGCTGACATAAGCCACGTAATCCTCCATCGTTCTTCCGTCATTTACGTCCTTGAGCGGTAAATACCTATTCATCTGCTCTCCAGACAGGGCACCTTTCAGCCACTGGCCAAACGGAATACCGCCGATCGTCAGCGGATGCGCGTTCAGCTTATCGATCCGGTCGCCGGATATAACAGCTTCGCTTCTCTCCAGATAAACGAACAGATCGGAGAAGTACTGGTTCGTTGACAGCATGTTCAATTCGTTCTTTTGCAGCTGGGAGAACTGGTACAGCGCTTGCGGCGGCCACGATGCATCGGCGGTAATCATCGCATGAAGCAATTCCGAATCCAATGATAATAATGAAACGATGTCGCGGATTTCCGTCAGCAGACGATTAAGCGCCTCCTCGCTCTGCTCCAACACCGCCAGGTTTAACCCGGCAGCATCATCGCGCACGACTTGAACCGTCCGGTAATAGGCATGCGTGCCTACAAGCAGCGGAATCAGCAGAATCAGAACATAGGACAATAGAAATTTGCCAAAAAGCACCCGTTTTCCGTTTAATCCGAACGTCCATTTTCGTATCATCGGTCATCCCTCTCCTATCCGGCATTTTACGCTCCTAAGTGCCCCGTTTCGTCCGTAAACGCAAATGGCTGACACCGCCCTTTGGCGGCATCAGCTCATTTAAGAACGCTCTATTAACAATGGGGTATGCCCGCTTGTATGCTTTCGAAGGCGTATCGTCCAGATCCAAGCCGGAACAGAGAGCAGCCGTCCTGCTTGCTGCCGGGAACCGGGCTAATGCCCGGCTCGGCCCCGTTTACGAGCGCTGCTTCGCCCGGCACATAGACGTCTGCCGTCGTATTCGCTGGGATCGACACCTGAAGCTTGAATACGCCGTTAGGCTCCATTTGCCATTCGGTGCTGATCGTCCCGTAATTGGAAGCGTAGGACGCCTTCACCCAGGTCAGCCGTCCGCCCGGCCTTGGCCGGATGATGGCATGCTTGAAGCCCGGGGAAGCAGGATCGGCCTCGATTCCGGCCATATACCGGTACATCCATTCGCCTACCGAGCCGAGCGAATAATGGTTGAATGAATTCATAGAAGGTGTCTGGAAGCCCTTTTCCTCCGTCCAGCCGTCCCATCTCTCCCAAATCGTCGTCGCGCCATGCTTTATGGAATACATCCAGGAGGGGAATTCCTCCTGCGTCAGCAAGTCATAAGCGACCTCGGTATGCCCATTGTCCGTGAGCGCTGGCAGCAGGTATCCGACGCCAAGGAATCCCGTCGACAGCCTGTTCCCCCGTCCGCGGATATCGGCCACCAATCTGTCGATAGCTTTCTTGCGAAGCTGCTCCGTCAGCAGGCCAAACTGAAGCGCGAGCACGTATACCGTCTGCGTATCCCCGTGAATTTGCCCGCTGCCGTCTACGAACGCTCCACGGAACGCATCGGCAACCGCCGCATGAAGCTCGTCGTAGGTCTGTTCGTCCTCCCGCTTGCCGAGCACGCCTGCGATTCGCGAGAGCAGCTTGGCGCTATAGGCGAAATATGCCGTTGCGAGCACTTCGTTCGGCGTATCCGCGCCGATCGATAGCCAATCTGCGTAGTTTGCGTAATCCGGCCGGATCAAGCCGTCGCTGTTCTGCTTCAAGTATTGCACCCAGCGCTCCATCGCATCGTAATGGCGTTCCAGGACACGGATGTCTCCGTACATGAGGTATAACGTCCAAGGAATGATGACCCCTGCGTCACCCCAGCCCGAGTTATCCGGCGCGAACCAGTTTAGGCGGGTATTCCACATTTTGTGGCGAATCCATCCGCCATCCGGAGCAACGTCCGTGAAAGCCCCCGACGGCTGCTGGCAGTCGATCATGTCCCACACATACTTCGTAAAGAAGCGCGACACATCCATGTTATAGGAGGCCGTTCTCGCGAATATTTGCGCATCGCCGGTCCAGCCAAGCCGCTCATCCCGCTGCGGGCAGTCGGTCGGCACCGAAAGAAAGTTCCCACGCTGGCCCCATGTAATATTCGAATATAGCTTGTTTACCATCTCGTCAGAAGTTTCGAGCTTGCCCGCAGCCGGCGTGTCCGAATGGATCACCTTGCCGGTCACGTCATCCAGTCCGGGTACGCCCGGGAAGCCGATCACCTCGACGTAACGGAAGCCGTGAAACGTGAAATGCGGTTCATACTGCTCTTCGCCCTCGCCATTCATCACGTAATGGTCCTGCTGGACCGCCTTGCGCAGATTGTCCAGGTATAGCGAGCCGTCCGGACTCAGCATCTCGGCATGGCTCAAAGTAATCCTTGTTCCCCATGCGCCCGAAGCCCGCACTTCCGTCCATCCAACCATATTTTGACCCATGTCGAAGATATAGCTGCCCGCAGCCGTTTTTCTGACGCTGATCGGCTTCACCGTTTGCGTGATGCGCACAGGCGGCTCGACCATCGCTACGATCAACCCGTTATATCCCGCGCGGACGTCGGGTTTTTCCCAAGCCTCATCCCCGTACTCCGCCGTGCTCCAGTCCCCGAGCTCCAGCCTGGCGTCATACTCTTCGCCCTGAATCATATCGGAATAGGCAATCGGCCCCCGCATCGTTCTCCACGTGCCGTCGGTCGTAATGCTTTCCCTGCTGCCGTCCTCATAATCGATATTAAGCTGCAGTAGAAAAAAAGGCCGCTGCCCGTATACGCTTTTGCCAAGAAAACCAACGGTACCCGAATACCAGCCATCCCCCAGAATGACGCCAACCGCATTGCCGCCAGCCTTCAGCAAATCCGTAATATCGTAAGTTTGGTACTGCACACGCTTATCGTAATCCGTCCAGCCCGGCGCGAACCGATCGCCTACCCTATGCCCGTTTACCTGAAGCTCGTAGATCCCAAGCGCCGTCGCATACGCAACTGCACGCCGGATGCCGCCCCTCAGCTTAAACGATTTACGAAGATACGGCGGAGGCTGCAATTGTACGCTTGGCTCCGCTTTGCGCCCGATCCACTTCCCCCGCCATGCGCCGCGGTCAAGCAGGCCCATCGTCCACAGCGCCGGCTCGCTCCATTCCGACTCGAGGCCTTCTCCGTCCCACACCTTCACTTTCCAAATGTATAAGGCTTCCGCTTCGAGCGGCTTGCCCCCGTATGCGATATGCGCCGAGTCTCCGGAGGACGTGATGCCGCTGTCCCAAGCCGTTCCTTCCTCCCGGTCCAGTTCATCGCGCGAATGGGCGACAAGGATGCGGTACGCGGTTTGAACGGTTTCCGGACGCTCCGATTCCAGCTGCCAGAACAGCCTTGGCGCGGCCGTATCTAAGCCGAGCGGATTGACCATATATTCCGTTTTGCAGTTTAAAATGCGAATCGACATCGATTAAACCCTCCCTAATCACTCTTCCCTATTGAACAATTCGAGCTTCGCGTACATGTCTTCAAGCGTGAATCTGGAATCAACGTAACGATATACTCTGATTTTCCGTCCTACGGCTGGCCTTTGCTCGTAGAGCAGCTCGTCAGTAATATGAGGCGGGTCGGTCAGATCGTATTCAAATTCGTGATCGTCAAGCAAGAGCGATACGGCAGGCGAGTCTCCAAGCATCCACATTTCGCCTTTCGGCCATCTCGGCCCGTGAGTCGGAAGCATATTGAAGGATACCAACTGGTCGTACAGGTATCGGCCGATATCACCATGCGGGCGGACCCTTACAGCCAGCTCTGCCAAGCTTACGCGAACCATTTTGTAGACGTTTCTCGGCACCTGCCATAATGAAATCGGGGAGCGGAATACGACGTTAGCCGCTTTGACATCGTTCCTCAGATTAAATTCCTCGCCGCCGTCCGGGTATGCGCCTCCGCCGATCCAAACCGCAGTCAGCCTGCCCGCGATGCGCGGCTCCTGCAGGTATGCGCATGCCAGGTCCGTAAGCGGCCCGAGGAAAATAACGAACAGCGGTGCGGGATCATCCTTCATCGCCTCGCTGATAATCAACTCGGAGCCCTCGGAAGGAACAGGAGTCTCTTCATCTGCAAGCGCCGACGGCGCACCGTGGTACACGCCGGCCTGCCCTTCCAGCTTCATGATGCGCATAACGTTTTCGATTTCGGCGTAAGAGTCTTCCATTGAAGTTTCACTCCGTCCCGTGCCGAAGTGGGCGGCGATGAAGCCTGCAATCCGGAACTGGGGCGTGAGCAGCGCATGGGCGATCGCGAACTGGTCGTCCGCTTCGTTTTTCGCATCCGTATTGACGATTAGTCGGATCTTCTTCGCTTCAGGAACTTCGTAAGGCATTTTCATGTTTAACCCCCCATTGGAATCCTTTATGATGATTTGCTCAGCCTATAGGTTTTGCCTGCCTCGGATCGGAAGACGAAGATCCGATCCGTATGATTTGCTCCGTTTGCCTTGGCGGATTCAACCTCCGCTTCGACCGTCCGACCCTCCGACATGATAGTAAAGTCACCCTTCGTTCGAATGCGGCAAAGCCCTTCCTTGAGGGACACAATCGTCGCCTCCGACAGCCTACCATCCTTCCAAGCCATGCCGATTTCGAAGCCGCCGCGGGCCCGCAGCCCGCTAACCTCTCCTTCCGGCCAAGCGTCCGGTAGCGCGGGCAGCAGGTGGACGTCTCCCCCATGCGAATGCAGAAGCATTTCCGCGATGCCGGCCGTTGCCCCGAAATTGCCGTCGATTTGAAACGGCGGATGGGCATCGAATAAATTGGCGTATACCCCGCCGCTGACAAAATCGATCTTCCCGCCATCCTCCTCCACCAGCTTGAGCAAATTCGACAGCAGGCCTAACGCGCGGTTTCCGTCACGGAAGCGCGCCCATAAGTTCACTTTCCAGCCGATGCTCCAGCCGGTGCCGCCGTCCCCGCGGCGTTCAAGCGAAACGCGCGCAGCCTTAAACAGCTCCGGTGACCTTTCTTCCGTCAAACCTTCTCCCGGATAAATATCGTAAAGATGGGATACGTGCCGATGGTACTGGTCTTCATCCTCATCGTCTTGCGCCCACTCCTGCAGCTGCCCGTGCCTTCCGATCCGCATGGGCAGCAGCCTGGAACGGGCATCGTTCCATTCCTTGCGCAGTTCTCCATCTATCCCGAGCGTCTCCGCAGCTTCGATGCAGTTCGATAACAGCTCGCGGATCAGCGACATATCCATCGTCGAGCCTTTGCTCAGCGCAGGAGTCCGCCCGTCCGCCAGCCTGAACCGATGCTCGGGCGACGTCGAGGGAGACGTGATGAGCCTGCCTTCTTCGTCCTCTAGCAGCCAATCCAGGCAAAATAACGAAGCTTCCTTCATGACCGGATAAGCATGGCTCGCCAAAAATTCCGTATCCTTGCCGAATCGGTAATGCTCCCACAAGTGCGCGCACAGCCACACGCCTCCCATCGGCCAGTTGGCCCATAGCGGATTGCCGTGGCCGTAATCGCCGGGAGGGGCGGATTGCCTCCAAATATCCGAATTATGATGGGCCGTCCAGCCTCGGCAGCCGTAATTGGTCTCTGCCGTCCTGCGTCCGGTCTCCGCCAATTCCCGTATAAAAGCCAGCAAAGGCTCATGGCATTCGGACAGGTTGCAATTTTCCGCGGGCCAATAGTTCATCTGCGCATTGATGTTCAGCGTGTAGTTGCAGCTCCAGACCGGTCTGGCTTCGTGGCTCCAGATTCCTTGAAGATTCGCGGGCTGCGTGCCGGCTCTTGAAGAGGCGATCATCAGGTAGCGCCCATAATGGAAGAGCAGCTCCACGAGCCTCGGATCCTTCGCGCCGTACTCCGCAATGCGCCGGTCGGTCGTCAGCGTCTCCAGTGCTGCGGAATCCCCCAGGCGGAATTGGACTCTTCCAAACAGCGAGGCATGATCCAAAGCATGAGCCTGCCGCAGCTCCCCGTACGGCTTGGCAAGCGCCGCATTCATCTGCCGCTCCGCGATCGGCCCAGGCTCAAGGCCGTCGGTGCCGGGACTGCGGTCATAACCGTTAAAGCTGGTTGCAGCCGTAACATACAATACGGCTGCCGAAGCCCCCTCCACATGAAGGCCGTCTCCGTCCACCCGCCATGTCCCGGGACCTTCCAGGCGGACCTGCAGCCTGCCCTCGAACCTCATGGCAGAAGTTGTATCCTCGTCTCCGTATAGGATAGGCTCATCGGCCTCGCAATAGTTCGGCGCCACGTATTCCGGGCACCGCCCTCTCAGAAGCAAAGCGTTGTCCAAGGGAATTTGGGACGAGCGCAGCGGACTGCCAAGACTGGCTTTAAAGCTCAGCATCCCTTCCCGGCTTGACCTTAATAGTACGATAATGACCTGATCGGGATGGGACGCAAAAACCTCCCTTGTATATTCCACGCCTCCGACCCGGTATGCCGTGCGGGCTGCTCCGCCCGCCAAATCCAACTCCCTGCGGTAACCGGATACGATATTTCCATGATAAAAGCGGATATGAAGATCCCCAAAGGGCATATACGTCTGCGTATACGGGCCCATCATCGAAGCTTTGCTTAACGCTTCAGCCTCCTCGTGCCGGCCTTCACTGACCAGCTTCCGGATTTCCGGCAGCGCCTCCTTCGCCCTCGGGTTATTCCAATCCCTTGGACCGCCGGACCATAACGTATCTTCGTTCAGTTGAATCCTCTCCAGATCCGTACCGCCGAACACCATGGCGCCAAGCCTGCCGTTACCCACTGGAAGCGCTTCTGTCCAGAACGTGGCCGGCTTGTCGTAATGAAGCTTCATAACTCTTCCTCCCCGTGCCTGAGCATCATACCCCGCCGGAATCGTTCCGGCGGGGTATTCCGTTTTATCCTTTAACCGAGCCTGATGTCATGCCTGAAATGATATACCGCTGTCCAAGCAAATAAATGACGATAACCGGAAGCGTCGTCAGCACGATATCGGCCGACACCAGATTCCAGTTCACCTGGAATCTTCCGAAGAAATTGTATACCGCAAGCGTCATCGGCCATTTCGCCGTATCGTTCAGATAGTAGAGCGGCAGGACAAAGTCGTTCCATGAACCCATGAAATTCAAAATGCCCACCGTCACGATAACGGGCGTTAGAAACGGCAGGATGATACTGTAGAAAAGCCTGAACGGCGGGCATCCGTCCACGATCCCGGCTTCGTCGAGCTCCCTTGGCACGGAGCTGACGAAACCGTAAATCAGAAACACACTGAACGGAATCGACATAACGGCAAGCAAAACAATGATACCGAGCTGTGTATTGATAAGCTGCGTAACCTGCATCACTTTGGTCAAGGTAACGAAATTGATCGGCATGGCGATTCCCATAATGACGAAGAAATACAGGAACCGGTTCAGCCTCGTTGCGTTTCTGGCAAAAATATAAGCGGCGATGGAGGCCAGCGCAATGCCGAGCACGGTCGATGCCGTCGTATAAAACAGGCTGTTGAAAAACGACTGCACCAGCTTCCCTTCTTCGATGACGGTCGCATAGTTACTCCAATGCAGCGTCTTCGGCAGCTTCATGCTCATCGAGTTTGCCCCGACCCGGTCCTTGAAGGAATTGACCAGAATGAGCAGGAGCGGGATGAACATGATAATGCTCAGCACCCAGGCAAAGCCGTTCCTCAGTGCGTATTGCAGGGGATTCTTCTTCATTGCTCATGCGCTCCTTCCCTGGCCATTAACCGGATGATAAAGTAGCCGATAACTGTCATGAATAGGAATAGCAGCGAGGAAAGTGCGGTTCCTACCCCGTAACGTCCCATCGAAAACTCTTTGAAAATAGCCGTATAAAGCACATCCGTCGCATAGCCCGGCCCCCCGTTCGTCAAAACGTAGACGACCTCGAACACCTTCAGGCCGTGCAGCATGTTTAGCACCGTGGTCACGACCAGCGCCGGCATAAGCAGCGGAATGGTGATGTATTTCAACTTGTGCCACGCATTGGCCCCATCAATCTCCGCCGCTTCGTAATAGGACCTGGAAATAGACTGCAGCCCGGCAAGCAGGATGATCATAATGTAGCCGGCGCCCTTCCACGTATCGACGGCGATAATGGACTTGAACGCCCAGTTCACGTCCACCAGCCATTTTTGCGCCAGCGCATCCAGCCCGATAAAGCGCAGCGATTCGTTAAGCAGCCCGGTTGCCGGATTCAGGATCGACTTGAACATCAGTCCCACGACCAGCATCGGCACGATCGACGGCATAAAGATCATGACCCGGTGAAACCCCTTCATGCGGATGCCTTCGTTCAGCACGAGCGCAAATGCGAGACCCAGCACCGTCTTCAGGACTACCGTCGATATCGTGAAATTGACCGTATTGGCGATAAAGCTGACGTAATTCTCATCGGCCGAGAACAGCACCTTGAAGTTGTCGAGCCCGATAAAGTTGACAACATCGGAATAGCTGTTCCAGTCGGTGAAAGAGTAGTAAAAGCCCATCAGGCTCGGCACGATAAAAAAGATCAAATAAAAGACGAGCGTGCCCCAAGTAAAATAGGATGGATAGATTTTATTCCTCATGCTGCATTCATCCCCACTCCTTTTTTCTCTAACGGCTTATTCGGCCCAGGCTGAATCCTTCGCTACTTTTGCCATGTCTGCCCTGCGCTTATCGATGCTTTTCAAAATATCGGCGGGTTCCATCGAGTTTGCGAACATGGCGGCGATGTCTTTGCCCATATCCATCCACTGCGGATTGACGTAGTTCACGATATTTTGAACATCCGTACCCTTCTTCGGATACGCAGCGAACAGCTCCTTCTGCGCGTCGCTGTATTTGTCTTTCAGCCCCGGGAAGTTCAAATTGGTAAACGACGGGGTATTGTCGATCAGGAACTGCAGATTTTCCGGCTGTGCCAGGAACGCCAGATATTGCTTGGCCGCATCGATATGCTTGCCTTGCGAATAGATGAATTTGCTCGGACCGCCCGGATTAATGTAGTAGAATTGATTGTCGGCGAGCGGGATGACGAAAAAGCCGAAGTCCTCTTCCTTCATTTCGGGATTTGCTTTCACGATATCGCCGACGACGCTCTGAGCGGAAAGCGACATCGCATATTCGCCGCTTGCCAGCTTGTTCCCCGTATCGGCGCCTGTATCCGAGAAGGTGTTGTCGCCAAAAAAACCAAGATCGTACATTTCTTTCATTTGGGTAAGCGCAGTCAGCATCGACGGATCATCCGCGAATTTCTTCTTGTTGGCGTTCAAATCGTCATACAGCCCAGGCGTCAGTTCGTCGTACCTCGGGCCCGGTTCGGAGAACCACAGCACATGGTGCCAGCCGTCCGCTATCGGCTCGTAGATCGGCGTGATTCCTGATTCTTTGATTTTCAGGGAGACTTGCTTGAATTCCTCATAGGTCTTCGGAACGGCCAGGCCAAGTTGTTCGAATATCTTTTTGTTGTAGACCATAACAAAGCTGTTGCCCGTATCCCAGATCGTAAGCGCGTATACTTTGCCGTCCAGTGACAATTGCTCGAGGGAAAGCGGATCCTCGCGCTTCGTCCATTCCTGGTCGCTCAAATCAACTGCATTTTCCGTTACGTTGTAGTTAAGACTGATTTCGCTCTTGCCGCTTTGGCCGCCGAAGATGTCCGGGCCCTCTTTCGAGTTCAACTTTGTTTTCAGCACATTGAAGTATTGATCGGCGGGGATGATCTGATAGTCGATTTTGATGCCCGTCTGCTCCTCGAATTTTTTGGCGAGCTCCATTTCGGCATCGAAAATCCAGCCTTGGCTTGCAAGATAAGTAAGCGTTATGTTTTGTTTGGCGGGCGTTTCCCCCGTCTCTTTTCCGTTGCTTGTGTTCGCGGCATTCGTCGGCGTTTCATTGTTCTTCGCATTGCCGGAGCCGTTCCCGCTGCAGCCTGCAATCCATACAATGGCAAGCAAAAATACGGACAACATCCATAATCGTCTTTTCATAACATCGCTCCCCTTAGTGATCATAATTGAATCCGCTTTCATTTCTCTTTCGTCCTCATTATAAAAGCAGGCATGCTAATCTTCCATGGAGAAAACGGATTCCTATTTTGTCTTTATTTTACCGAATGCGCTTTCAAAAAGTTTTTGACAAATCGCCAGCCGGGACGGACAATACAGTTATGCTACGCCTAAGACAGCTTCCGGAGGATATGCGCGTGAATAAATTCAGAAACATACAATCGATTCTGTTCATGACCTACTCCCTGATCATTATTGTTTTTTTCACCGTGCTGGTGATCTGGTTCTACTGGTGGGCATCGGACCTGCTGCGGGCGGGCGCAACCGATTCGCTCGGCAGCATGGGCCAGTCCATGCAGGGGCAGATCGATTCCGAAATAACGAAAATGAATGATGTCTCGCTTGATGTGATGTACTCCAATTTGGTCAAAAACAATTTCAAAAAGTATATGTCCGATTTGGAAAATGCGCATCCGGCAGACGCATTAGGCGGCCCGCCAGTAGGCATCCAGGTCGAGAACGCCAAGGAGCTGTCCGAAATTCTGACCGCGGCCATCGGGCCCTCAAGACCGGTCGAGCAGCTTTACCTTTATGATTTCAATAACAAAGCCTACGGCAACGGCTTCGACAATGGAGAGCGTTCCTACAAACCGGAGGACAAGTCATGGTTCCGGTCCGTTATGGACAATAAGAAGGGGAAAATCATCGGCCAGCCCGTGCTCGACGAGGAAATGTCCCGCTTTATCTCGTCGAGGGAGAAGCAGTATTCCATTTCGCTCTTCCGGCTTTTTTATGATAATTATAACGCGCCCATGGGCATTGTCGAAGTAAAACAATACTATAACCGCATCTTCAAAACCGCGATCGAGTTCACGAAGCAGAATCCTTACCAGGCAAAAGTTATCGTATATGACGACAACGGCCGTATCATCTATCCGCTTGGGGACGAGTCGGAACAGAGCGCCGCTTATATCAGACTCGCAGACGGAGGCGTCTCCGGCATGCCAGATTCTCTCAGCACGTTTCTAAATCCAGTAACGAAGGAGAAGGAACTGCTGACCAGCCACCATTCGGACATAACGGGCTGGCATACGACGATCGCCGTATCCGAACGGGAGCTGCTTGCTCCGATAGGCGTGTTCACCAAGCGCACCGTGCTCATTGCGGCTGTCATTCTTCTGTTCGCGATCGTTCTGTCCTTCGTGGCCGCCAAGCGAATCACTTTACCGATTATGAAAATCCACCGCACCGTCCGGAACATGAGTCTCGAGGATTTGGGCAGCACGAAAGCCTTTTCCAAAGAGCTGAACAGCGGACTGAGTGAACTAGATCAGCTGCACTGGTCATTCCTGAAGATGAATGCGCGGCTGAAGCAATCGATGGATGAACTGCTCCTGGCGCAATCACAGGAACTGCAGGCCAAGCTGGTGGCGCTGAATTCGCAGATGAACCCGCATTTTCTGTATAACACACTGGCAACGATTCATGCGATGGCGGAAGAAAATATGAATGGGCAAATCGTGTCCATGACGGAGAACATGTCCGGCTTCCTCCGGTACATCTCCTCCGATAACTCGGTTTCCAATTTGGAGGCTGAGCTGCTTCATACGAAAAAATTTCTGGAAATCAATCAAATCCGTTACGGCCAAAAACTGCAATTCGACCTCGATATCGATCAGCGGATTCTGCTGTTGAATTGTCCGAAGCTCATCGTTCAGCCGCTTGTCGAGAACGCTGTGAAATTCGGCACGCAGAAGGAGCCTCCTTGGAGCATCCGCATCGTCGGCTTCATGTATGACAACAGATGGCAGATCGAAGTATCGGACAACGGGAACGGTTTTTCCGCAGAAAGCCTGAACCTCCTTTATGGCAAAATCCGCGAAATCGACGAGACAAACGCCGTCCCGATGCTGAAGCTCGACGGTATGGGACTGCTTAATATTTATATCAGGATGAAGCTGACGTTTGGCGCCGACGCGGTTTTCCGGATTGAGAACAGGCCGCAGGAAGGCGCCACGGTAGTGATTGGCGGAACGATATAACCCCCATATCCATATGGAAAGAAGGTCGTCATGATGGAGGATACAAGGCAGATCAGAGTGATTGTCGCTGAGGACGAGGATTTGATCCGCAACAATCTGGCCCGCAAAATCGAAGGGCTCGACGAGGCGGTTAAGGTCATCGGCACCGCTCAAAACGGGAAAGATGCGCTCGAGCTCGTCCAATCTGGACAGCCCGATCTGCTGGTTACGGATATCCGGATGCCTGTCATGGATGGTATGGAGCTCATCAAGCATATGCACCTGTATCATCCCCGCGTCTGCAAAATCATTACGAGCGGCTATGCCGATTTTGAATACGCGCGCCAAGCCATACAATTTGGCGTTACCGACTATTTGCTGAAGCCCATCTCCGCGGAGGAGCTGCAGCGCGTACTCGCAAAAGTGAAAACCGCTATTGAACGCGAAGAATCCACCTACAAAGAAAACATGAAAGGCATGCAAAATCCAGGCATAAGCACCGAGGAAATCGTAAGGAGGGTACAGCAGTTCCTCAGGGACAACTTTCAGAAGGAAGTGAGCCTGGAGCAAATCGCTCGTAATTTCAACTTCAACGCCTCTTATTTGAGCAAGCTGTTCATCAAACACACGGGCGAGCTTCCTTCCCGCTACCTGATGGCGCTTCGCATCAATGAAGCCAAATATTTGCTGGCCAACCGCCGGCATTTATCCGTCAAGGAAGTAGGGGAACAGGTCGGTTACCCCGACCAGTTTTATTTCAGCCGGATCTTCAAGCAAATGACGGGATGCACGCCGAAGGATTATTTGAACGAAAATCAAAAAAAACAATAAAAATAACTGCATTCCATGTAACTAAATCCCGATAAACCAATGATTTGGCCATTATCGTTGATTTAAATACATCAAATGCAGCTAGCCATCCCGCATGGTCAGCATACGAGATGTTATAGACTAAGACGTTCATCCGCGTAATATCAGCGGTTCAAGCCAATGCGTTCTCGCGGACAATATCTTCGATGCTAATCGGCTTGCCGCCTTCCTTCATGCTTCGCTCCATGGCCGCCATCAGTGCCAGCGTCCGCACGGCTTCCTCTACATCCGGCAGCGGGACGGCTCCCGTATCCAGGCATTCCGCAAAATATTCAATGTAATTTTGGTATTCCCCGGCATGGTGGCTCTTGCCCTCGAAGCGAAAATAGTAATCATGCATTTCCTCGAAGGAATGCGTTACTTTCCCTTCCCCAGCGAAATGCGTATGGTAACGCAAATTAGAGTATTCCGCCCGCGAAGATCCCTTCGTACCTCGAATTACGCAGCCGATGCCGGGCTCGACATCCGATCCTAACGCCGGGAGCGTGTAGCTGCCGGAAATTTGGCCGATTCTGCCTTGGTCGTCACGGACGAGGAAGCGCATCGTATCCCATGTGTCCAGGCCGTAGCTGCGGCTTGTTTCGCTCACATTTCCGAAGCCTGTTACCTCGGTCACCCCAGGCAAATACCAGCGCACCAAATCGACGGCATGGATCATAAAATTGTACATCCAGCTGAAGCCGCGCTGGCGGCTCCACGGTTTGTCCAGAAACCAGCGGCTGTCCGCGATATAATGGGCCTCAACCGTTTGAACGTCGCCGTGCCGCCCCTTCTCAAAGTCCGCGCGCTGCCGGATCATCGGCTCGAAGAAGCGCGAGCTCTGACCGACGAATACACGTTTTCCGGACTTCCGCACCGTCTCCAGCAGCTCGTTCGAGCCTTCCAGCGAGGTGAGCAGCGGCTTGGTGCAGATGACGTGTTTACCCGCCTCCAGCGCTTGGGTAATGTGGGTAAGATGCAGCTGGTCTGGCGTATAGATCGCTATCACGTCAATATCGGGATTGCCCAGCAGCGTGCCGTAATCTGTCGTCCAGCGGTTGAAGCCAAACTCCTCTGCGCGCAGTTCGCACATCGACGGATTAATGTCGCACACCATCTCAAGCTCCCAACGCTTGCTGCTTAAAGCAGCCGACATAATGCTTCGGCCTTCGCCCAATCCGACAACGCCCAGTTTGTAAGTTTTCATAGGTCTGCTTCCTCCTTGTTCTATGGCCAAGCTCTACTTGGAATCGTTATGCATAACTGTTTTACTTATAACATGATCGGGATGTATCGGCAGGCAGCGCATTCGTCATAGATTCCCTTATCACGTCACCCGATAATATTCATACGGCTTCCACCGGGAGTGCTCGGATACGGCTGTTTGCCCGTTCCAAGGGCTAGCCGTCACCCATTCGTCGGTGCTTTGCATGAGCTCTTTTAGAACCGATTCGATCGTTGAGTAAGGAACATCTTGCTTCACAACGGTTCGTTCTGCCTCTTCCTTCATTCGGGAAACTTCGGAGCATAAGCGGTTTAAGCAGGCCTCCATGATCGCTCTTCCCCATTCCGCATTCGCTTCAAGCGCATCTGCCCCAATCGCCAGGCGCCCGCCGTAACCCGGCAGCTCTTCGTAACGCTTGGCATTCATATCGACCAAATCCGGCCGGATATGCATTAATTGCGAAAGCTCGTATTTGCCGGCATGGTCGCCTTCGTATAATCCTTCGACCAGCTCCGGATCACTTCTTACCCATACTTGGACTGGAACGTATTTCATAAATAGACTGGCCGCTTTCCGCAAATCCGCCTGATTTCCCCCGCTGTGCCCGGAGATCACAACAATCGCTTTAAACCCCGCATTCACGAACGCCCTGAGCTGATACAGAAAAAAGGAAAGATAAATGCCCGGCGGCATGGCCGTCATATGCGGTTGCTGCTCACCTACCGTCTGTTCCAGCCAGCCGGCATGGTAGCCTGTTTCATGAATGTGATAGCCCATGGAAGGGGCGACGATGCCTCCGGCTTGCCGGGCTGCTTCCAGGCAGAGCCATTCCGCTTTTATCGTATCCAGTCCATAAGCGCTGACCTGCCCATGCGGCTCGCAAAGGCCAAGGGGCAAATAGACGACCGGACATTCCGCTATTCTTTGTTTGAATTCATTAGGCAGCAGCTCCGCCCACAACGTCTTAGACCCAGTATTTGGTTTCATAAAAATTTCTCACCCATCTGTGATGGCGTCTGATTTCCTCAAATACGCTTTCCGGTAAAGGCTCGCGATCAACGGCGGCGATGTTCTCGTCCGCAAACTTTGTCACATGCATCGAGGAGATGGCCGTGGTTACCCCCGAATGATGCAAAACGAATTTAATGGCAAGCTCCGCCAAACTGCTGGCATATGCAGGTATGAACATTTCCCGCAGCCGATTGACACGCTCGATATACAAGCTGCGGGGCATATAATCAAAATAAGATTTTCGGAAATCGCCGTCTTCGAACACCGTGTCCTCTTTCAGGAACCCCGTCAATCCGCCCTCGTCCAATATGCAGCGCGCGATGAGCGCGACGTTGTTCTGCTCGCAAGCCGGAATCAGGCAGTCGAGCGGCTGCGGGTCAAAAATATGAAACACCGTTTGGACGGAATCAATTTTACCGCTTTGCACGATCGGAAGCGCAATATCATGGCGCTGGTCGGGCAATGAAATGCCGATTGCGCCGATCTTCCCTTCCAGCTTGAGCGCAAGCAGCTCATCCATCCAATAGTCCGAGCTATCCCACTGCGGCCAATATTGATGAAGCTGCATCAAATCAATGGTGTCTATGCCAAGCTGCCTAAGCGAAGCTTCCGTGCTTTCCCTTAGCCAGCCTCTCGGATACGCCGTCTCCACCGGGATCGGAATGCCCCAGCCCAGGTTTCCCGGACCTTTGGACTGGATTTTGGAAGCAAGGAAAGGCTTTTCCCCGCTCCACTCCCGCAAAGCCAGGCCTAAAATCCGCTCCGATTCCCCATAGTTGCGCGCGGTATCGATAAAAGTCACACCCCGCTCCAAGCTGTGAATGACGGAGCGGACCAGGGCCTTCTCTTCATAGGCACCGAATGAGCCCCCGAGGCCCATTGCGCCATAGCCTAAGCGTGATACCTGCCTTCCCGTGCGGCCGAACACATTATATTTCATCGATTCGTTCCTTTCCTGCTAGATTGGCGGGCAAAAGCTAGACTTGAATAAACACTTTACCTGCTTCAACCTTCACGGGATACGTTTTTAAATCGACGCATACCGGCGCCCGCTTCGCTTTGCCGGTAGAAATGTCGAAGCGGCCGTTATGCTTCGGGCATTCAATGACGTTGCCCATCACTAAGCCGTTCGACAAATGAATCCGTTCATGCGTGCAGAATCCGTCGGTGGCGAAGTATTCCCCATTGTCCGTCCTGTATATCGCATAGGTGCGATCCTCAAAGTCAAAACGGATCACATCCTCCACATCAATAACATCCGCCGCGCAGGCTTCGATCCATGTTCCGGTCCTCATTGCACTTCACTCCTTAGGCTGGTATCCTGCCGTACGCCGCGCATATAGGGGTGTGCGGTAACCGGCAGCGGTTTTTCTACAACATAAGCGGGATTATGCTTTTGCTTCCGAAGAGCCGCAATCACTTCTTTTAAGGCGGCGAACAAGCCGGGACGCGCAGCCGGACAATCGGCTTTCATCTCTTGATGGAGCTTCGGCAGCGCATGATAGGGAACCATCGGGAACATATGATGCTCGACATGATAGTTCATGTTCCAGTACAGAAACCGCAATACCGGATTCATATAAATGGTGCGGGTGTTCAAACGGTGGTCAAGCACGTCCTCGTGAAGTCCCAAATGCTGCGTAATGCCGAATAAAATGACGACGATCCCTCCGTAAAAAGAAGGCAAAAACAAAAACATAGCGGGAAGTATACTCCCTGCATACACGCATGCGGCAGCGACCGCCAGCAGGATGAGCATGTAAATGCGGGCCTCGCGGAACGTTTTGCGATGCTCAGAGACGGGAATATACTCCTTTTCCTGCGTATCCAGCTTGCCGAATGTATGCAGCATAAACCGTTTCAGCTCAATCGGACCGCCGTAAAGATGGAAGATTTGCATAATTAGAATCTTCCAGACCGGCGGTCTTTCCGTAATAATTTCCGGGTCGCGCCCAACGATGATCGTATCCGTATGATGGCGGGCATGGCTCCATCGCCAAGGCGTAGCAGACCGCAATACCATAAAGGAAGCGATTTGGTACACGAATTCGTTCATCCATGGCGTCTTAAACGCGGTTCCGTGCCCGCACTCATGCCAGCGGGAATCGCCGGGCGTCGCATAGAGAATGCCGTAAGCCAAAAACGCCGGAACCGCCCACCACGATCCCCATGCCAGATAAGCAATATAACCTGCAATGAGAAGCGAACCGAACCAAATGAGCGTATCCCGGATAGCCGGTCCGTTCTTTCTTTTCATCAACTCTTTCATGCGCTGGCGGGGAATCGGGCATGTATACCATTCAGCCGCGACCAGCCCTCGTTCATGCGCACGTTGGTTTTCGGGTCCGGTGATGCTGTAATCCCGTTTTTGCCTGTTGACGGAAGCCATGGATCGCTCCTCCTTTTTGCTGGGAAAATAGGCGGCGGATAAACCCGGAAATCATCGGGCTTACCCGCCGATCCGACCAAACTCAGGATTCGGCAAGTTAACAGCCGTTTTCCTTTAATTTGCCGTCGAGAAACCGTTTCGCGCGCGGGATGTCCTGCTCATCCAGATGCTCGATGATGATCGGTATATTCGGATGAAGCTTGGAGAGGCGCTGCAAATACAGGTCATAATTCAAGATACCAAGGCCGGGTGCGGGGAGTTCCACACCGCCTGCACCGCGAAACGTATGCGATTCAGCCGCATCGATCGCCGCATGCTTCTCTGAGGTATCTACGGCAGGCTTGCAGTCTTTCGCATGAGCGATCTTGATTTTGTCACCCAGCGTATTGAAGATGCGGTTCAGCTCTTCGTCGACTTGATTGATATTTTTGTCCGTGAAATAGTTGGTAGGATCCATCAGAAGGCCAAGGCCCGGGTGATTGACATCCGAGAATAAGCGGGCCAGCTGGTCGACCGAGCCGATGACATTGTTGACGTAGTTTTCCACCAAAAACATAGAACCGTGTTCATACGCAAATTTTGCCAAACTCTCAAGTTCCCCGCATACCGTCTCATAAGCTTCTTCGGTACCGTTTTTCGGATCCCATACCCAATCGCTTTCCGTATTGTACGTTCCCGTCTCGCTGATTACGTAGGGCGAGCCCAGATCGCGGGCAAATTTCAGCAGCGTCTTCAAGCCCTCAATATTTTCCGCCCGCTTCCTTGGATCCGGATGAATGATATTGGTGTATCCAGAAATACAAACGACCGGCAGGTTGGCTTCCCGGAACGCGTCGCGAATATGACGGGCCTTTTCCTGCGTAAGTGAATCGAGCGAAAGGTCCATGTCCTTGAACGACAAATCGAGCTGAACGCAGGAAAATCCGTCTTTTTGAATTTTGGCGATCGTTTCCGAAAGCGTATATGGATAATACCCGTTGAAAATACCTACTGAAATCATAGCGGACTGCCTCCCTCAAACGTATAGGATTTGATTTTGCTTGCCGTCTCAGAAAATTTTACCGTGCGCCGTTCGGCAATAGACTTATAGCACGCCTCCACCAATGCCATCGTATGCAGGTTATCCCTTCCTCCGATTTCAGGCTCCGTATCCGTTTCGACCGCGCGCAGCAGCTGGGCCATCGTTCCCTGGAATGCATCTGGAAACCATACCTGCTCCCATGCGGGACGGTGCCATTTGCCCGGCGACCGCTTGGTCGTAAACTCGAGCGTGCTTGGCGTTCTTTCCGGATAGGTTGGCCAGCCGATCGTCCCTTGAGCTACGCCATCCAGTCCTTCGACTCTCCATTTGATGTAAATATCCTGCTCAGTCCCTTCGCCCGGCCACGCCCACGCATCGTCCAGGCTGGTTGCTAGCAGCTCATTGCCGTACTGGAACGTATATTGGGAAATGCCGTCGATATGCTTGAAGGCGATGCGGGGATCCCTGCGCGCAACGGCGGTAATCCTCTCGGGATCTCCGAACAAATAACGGAAAGCATCGATATGGTGGATACCCATATTGAGAATTTCAACATGCTCATACTTGTGAAGAAAATCCTGCCAATGCGGGATAGCCCGCATTTCGATCGTCGCCAGAACCGGCTCTCCGAGATACCCCCTATCGAGTACCGCTTTCAGTGCCCGCACGGATTGGTCGTAACGCATATTCGAATTGACGCCGATTTTGATGCCCGCCTCTTCGCACAGCTCCACGATTTCGCACGCTTCCCGCATATTCATGGCAAGAGGCTTTTGGCAAAGGATCCCTTTAATATGAGCTTGCTTGACGGCTTCCCGAACGATTTCCAGCTGCCGGTCCGGTGGAACAGCGATATCCAAGATTTCGATTTGCGGATCCCGGATCAGCTCCTCCCATGTTTCGTACACATGGGGGATGCCGCGCAGCTCCGCCACGGCTTTGGCATTTCCATGCGTTCTCGAGCTGATGGCGTACGGGTGAAATCCTGCGTCCCTGTACGCCACGAGATGGCAATCCCTCATAATGAACCCGGAACCGATGCAGCCGATCCGGTAATCTTTGCGCCTAGGCATTTCCGGATTGATGGGTAAATTCAAATCGACAGCTTCCATATGACAGTCCTCCTCCGCTCTTAAAAATTAGGGTGAACAAGTCCGCTGCGCGGGCGATTTGATCTTCCAATCGCATGGAAACCCTATTCTTAAACCAAGGCTTCCACCGCTAGGCTGGTTGCAAAACGGATTTCTTCCCCTGCCCCGATTCCCCGGGCTCCCGTCAGCTCGTGGCCGTAGGGCAGATTGAACGCGTCGGTGACGCTCGTATACGGCTCCAGCGAATAGGCCTCGGCCCAATCGGGACGGAATAAAACGAGAAACGGGAATTTGCGGTCGATGCGGTAGGTGATCGCATACCCGCTGTCCTTCATTTCGATTCGGCAAGTATGGTCCGCTTCCTCGTCTTCCAGTGCCAGCAGCGAGCAGCCGAGCCGCGGATAATCTGTCATGCTGACACCTTCCTTCAACGCTTGACTGAATGGCGTAACTGCCGGCGTTCCCCTAACGAACGCCTCATTCGTTACCGGCCACTCCGAGGCAGCCGGAACCTTCAATGCAAGCTGCTCCCCGCTCTTAAAAGGAATAGAAAAGTAAGGATGGAGCCCAAACGCGAAAGGCGCCTCGTCCTCCCCGTCGTTCCGGATTTTCGTGTCCATCATCAGCCGTCCTTCGAAGAGGCGATAGGTGACGGTAAACGAAAGCGGATGCGGGAAATATTCTAACAGCTCCGGATGCAAGGCGTAATGAAAACAGCTGGTGACCGAAGCTCCGCCATGATCGCTTGCTCCCTGTTTAATAACCTCCCAGCCTCTGGAAGAAATCTCGCCATGCAGATGATTGTCTGGAGGCTCGTTCAAAGGCAGGCTGTACTGGCGTCCGCGAAACGAAAACCGGCCTCGCTTTACACGGTTGGGCGGAAATAAAATAGGCGTGCCGTATTTGAAAGCATCGAACGGTTCATTCTTTAAAGATAGAAGACTGACCGGCGGCATAATAACCGGATGCCCCTTGCTTTCGAAGCGGTAAAGATTGTTGCCGGCCGCCGGCAGCAATTCCGCCGTCGCCTTGCAGGCCGCATCGGTCAATACGATGACCTTAAGCCCTTCCCTGATTTCGCATGTCGCGGCATACCGGCTCATGTCGTACGGTTCACCCCTTTCTTATTTCAAAATCAAGCGTAAAGCCATGCGAGTCCGCCTTATACATCCGTACCTCCGTGCCGCCGAAGCGCTGCATCCAGCAATCGGGACTGCCGAGGAACGGCTGAACCGCTTCCTTTACGAGGTCATTCGTTAAAAAGCTGTCGGTCACGAGCCATTTGCCTTCGCCGGCGCGGCCGCTTGCGGGCCAATGATCCGATGACAGCCATCGTGCAATAATGACCGTTGCTCCCGACTCCGCCCGGCGGCGAACCGCCTTCAAAGACTCTTCCGATATCCGGTCGCCGGCAACCAGTATCAGCTTCGGACAGCCAAGCTGATGTTCTTGTACCGTATCGTCAAATACAAGCACATTGTTGACCGGATAATGCAGCGGATGCACTCGCTCCTCCAAGGGAAACGCCCAGCCTTCCTTCAGCGGAAAGCGATCCTTCGGAACCTCATTTTTCAACCGGTGCCGAGGAAACGAATAGCCGGGAATATGCATGCAGCTTCCATGGGCGGGAATGGTACCGTGACTGAGAAGATGCCACAAATGGAATACACTTTGCGTCGAAGCCGGAGCGGTCAGTCCGCGATTGCCGAATAACCTTTCGTTCTGCCCATAGTTGCTGTCATCCGAATGGATGACAACGATATCGGGCTCGGCCTGGCCATGCGTCCAGGACAAGGGATGCTCCGGAACGAAGCCGCGCACGAACTCATCCCATACGTCCCCGAATTCCGTCTTGCGGAACCGGTCGTTCTCGTACTGCAGCAAAACGTCGATATTTTCCGTAAACAGATGGGTCGGGCTCATATAATAGCCCATTCGCAGAGCCGAAGCGTATTCCTCCGGCGAATGACCTGGAAATCCGGAGGTGCGGGTGAACCATGGTCCAGCATCCGGTCCCCATAGGTCGGCGCAAATCCACATTGCCCGGCCATATTGCTTCGCCGCGCCAAGAGCCGTGGAAAGCTGCAGCGATTGAAACGACTCTTTCATAATTTTCGGGCAAACGGCCATTCCGCCGCGGGCTTTCGTATGGAACAAGGTCGGAAACACGAATTCAGATACGAGCGGCACCCGGTCCGGGTCCAGTCCGGCTCCCGCCAGGACGCCGCGTACGCGAGTCACTCTCGCCGCAACCGCCTCGGTTACCCGTTCCTGTGATTGCGCAAGCGACTTGCCTTCCGTTCCTCCCCAATGCGGCAGAAACTCATCCTTGCGGTATTGCGACGCATTAATTTGCAAATGCTCGGGTTCATCGTACAGCAGTCCGATTAGCTTGCCGCTGCGAGCCGCTTCAAGCAGCGCATCATCCGGCACGTCGTAACGGTTCGTTCCTTCTACGTAAGGGCCGTTAATATTGCCGTACTCGTTTCCTAAGCACACCTCCATGCCGTGTGCCGCCATATCACGAACCATTTCCGATTGGCCGGCCAGGCTGGGGAACATATGGTGCACATAAAACTCGGCGCCAAGCTCCTTCATCGCCTCGACGAACCGCCCGGGGGGCGGCGTATCATCCTGGGAAGGATACACGCTGCCCGTGCCCGTGCGCATGATATCATCTGACGCCTGCCCCGCCCACGAGTCCTGCCAGGCGATAACCGGCCCCTGCAATCCCAGCTTCGGTTTACTCATCGTCTCATCTCCATGTACGTTCCGTCGTTTCCGGCTTAGTTTTTCAAGAAAAGCTCAATGACGGGCACGGTTACGTTCGGCTTCTTGACCGGCAGCTGCAGCGTCAAAATATCGCGCGACCTGCCTTCGTTGAACGCTCCCGCTTCCATCGTCATCTCCTCTTCGCCTTGCACCATTCTTATTTCCGAGGCATCGTTCAGCAGCTGTGCGTATTCCACCCTGCCGGAGAAACCGCGCAGATGAATATGCTTGAAAGGCCAGCTGTAAATGTGCAGATAGAGGCGCTTGCTCTCCGGATTGTACGTAAATCGGCAGTCTTCGGGACATTGGAACTCCTCCGGCGCTGCGGTGCATCCATAAATCGACTTGTTGTGAGGCTTCATCCATTCGCCGATGCCTTTCAGCCGGTCGATAGCCCGTTCGTCGAATTCGCCGCGTCCGGTCGGCCCGACGTTAAGCAGCAGGTTGCCGCCCTTGCTTACCGTATCAATTAACATTTTCACTAGGGTGTCTACGCTCTTCCACGTTTCCTCGTCACGGTAATACCCCCATGAGCCGCTGAAAGTATGGCATGCCTCCCAGACTACACGCTTGCCGTTCATTTGAATCCACTCACGCGGTTGATATTGCTCCGGCGTAGTAATATCCCCCTTCACCTGCAGACGGTCGTTCAGCAGAATGTGCGGCTGCAGCTCACGGATGAGCTTCACCAGCTTCTCGCTTTGCCACTCTTCCTTGCCTTTGCCCGGGAAGCCTTGCTCCGGCGGGATTGAGAAGTCAAAAAACATCATATCGATCTTGCCGAACTCCGTCAGCAGCTCCCTCGTTTGCCCATGCAAATAATCGACATACTGCTGCCACTCGCGGTTCCGTTGGTCTTCGAGAAACTCCTCGTTGTAACGGAGCGGATGCTTAACGTCGAGCGTATAATGCCGATGATGCCAGTCCAATAAGGAATAATACAGTCCCGGTCTGATGCCTTTTGAACGAAAGGCTTCCACCATCGGCGTCAACAGATCCCGGCCTGCCGGCGTGTTCGTCGCTTTATAATCGGTCAGCTTGGAATCCCATAAACAGAATCCCTCATGATGCTTGGCGGTGATGACAAAATATTTCATGCCGGCATCAGCCGCCAGAGAAGCCCATAGCTCGGGATCGTACATATCCGGATCGAAGCGCTTGAAATATTTGTTGTACTGCTCATTTGTCATAAATTCCCGGCCTTTCATCCACTCATGCCTGGCTCCCAGCGAATATAAGCCCCAATGAATGAACATGCCGAATCTATCATGCGTATACCAGCTTGAATCTCCTGTTGTCGACTCAACGTCGAACGCCATGCAATAACCCCCTATAGACCTTAGATTTGACCTTCCTTACTTTAGTTAACGCTTTCATTCCAGCGGCTGATTGTCTATAATTATAGGTGCTTCAAATATAGAGTTCTCTATCTGATATTGCTGTAAAGTTAAGGAATCTTGCTTTTCGGAGGGACTGCGTCATGACAAATCCTCATCAAATCAAACAAGACGTGCCTCACCAAGAGCCCGGCTTTCCGCTGGACGTTTTCCATATCATTCCGAAGGGCAAGGAGATCCTGCACTTGCACTGGCATGACGATTGGGAAATCATTTATTTTATCCGCGGGAACGCAATTTTCTATATTGGCTCCGAGACGGTCAGACCGGAACCGGGCGACATTATGTTCGTAAACAAAGGGCTGATCCATACGGGGTTTTCTGAAGATGACGCTCCTGTGGAATATTACGCGGTGGTCTTTCATTCCTCCTTGGCCGGAAGCTCGATGGCCGACGCCTATCACATGCAGATCACGAATCCTTATATAACCGGAAAGAGTTTTTTTCCCATTCACCTGTCAGTTAAGGATGCGCATTATCCATTCATCGCCGGCATCGTCAAGCAGCTGATCGCCGAATACGAGCAGCAGCGCCAAGGCTACCGTCTCGCAATCCGCTCCATGCTACATCTGTTGCTGGTTCATTTATCCCGTCATCACCAGCTGCAAGGCCCAACTGCCTCCGAAGTTCCGATCGACACAGATTTAACCGAGAAGTTCAAAGAGCTTATCGCCTTTGTCGAGCAGCATTATCCGGAGAAGCTGACCGTGCAGCAAGCGGCCGGCATCGTCAATCAGAGCGAATACCACTTTTGCAGAACCTTTAAGAAAATGACGGGCAAAACCTTCGTGGAATACGTTAATTTGCTCCGGATTAATGCTGCAGAGCAATTATTGATCCATTCTTCCGACCCGGTCACGGAAATCGCGTTTAACGTCGGCTTCGGCAGCGTCAACTATTTCAGCCAGATGTTTAGACAGTACAAGAGGTTTTCTCCTTCGCAATGCCGGAAGCGGAGCATAAATGGACAGGAGTTGTCGTAGTGGGGGAAACGGGAAAAAGGGGCTGTCTCAAAAGGTCTTAAGACCCGAGAGACAGCCCTTTTTTCAATATATAAGAATTTATAAGTTTTCACTTATAAATGGGCTTATATATCTCCGCGAAACGACAGCTTTTGCCACAGAGGGCGGCGACAGCCGTTTACGCTTGTGAAAACAAATGGTTTCTTGGTGATCTGGCGTTGTTGCCTAGCGACATACGGAAGGCGTCGATTTAAGTTTGAGCATGCGGCGATTGCTGCAGCAACGCGGACGATTTCTATCGGGTGTAATGGGGTTCTCGGTCTAAATGTTTTTTGAAAATTTTTGGACGTACGGTCTTGCAGAAGCTAAGAGTAATAAAAGTACGGTCAGAGTTCTACGTTGTAGTTTCTGCAATGTATGGACAAAAAACGAGTTGGATCGAGGTGTATAATGCAGTTTCTGCAATGAGTGCCTATTTTTGAGCGATTAGGAACGTGTGGCGTCTATTCTGCTGTAGTAAATGCATTGTAGCTAAAATAAAGAAGCGTATTCCGTAATTCTGCTGCAGAAACTGCAGTGTACCGGAGCGGCTGGCGGCTAAGAGGATGCCCTGGATTTGCGAGACTAAAGCCCTACGGATACACGATGCTTGAAACCGCATTTAGAGAAATTGAAAGCCGCACTTGGAAAGCTGCCGGAACCATCATCGCAGATGCTGGATAGGGCGGAGAAGAGAACTAGGCTTACCTAGAACAGGAAGAGCTTGAGGCGTTGGTCAAATCCAGCACGTATCATAAGGAAAAATCGAAGAAATGGCAAACGGACATTAGTAAGATTGACAATTGGTATTACGACGAGGAAGAAAATACGTGGACATGCGCGAATGGACGGAACCTTGTCTTTCGCTATGAAAGTAAAGATACAACAGAAAGTGGATTTGAAATCCGACATCGCCATTACCACAGTGTGAGCTGTGAAGGGTGCCCCATCAAATCCGCTTGTACGAAGGCGCAAGGCGACCGAGAGGTTCGAGTCAGTCTGAGATACATGCGTTACAAGCAGCAGGTGCGGGAAAAGCTGCGCAGCGAGGAAGGTTATGCGCTGTCGGTGAGACGAATGATTGAACCTGAAAGTGTATTCGGGCAGATGAAGAATAACCGGGGATTCCGGCGGTTCCTGCTTCGCGGCTTGCCAAAAGTAAGCCTAGAGGTCGGGTGGCTTTCGCTTGCCCATAAACTACTTAATCAAGCAGCCATAGACCAGAATAGAAAAATAGCGCTACAGGAATAGCCCACTGTAGCGCTATTTTTTCATGTTTTCCAACATTTTTGTTCAAAGCGAGCTCTCTCTCCAGCGAGCTTACTACTTTTGGGACAGCCCTTCACGTTCCTTTGTATCTATCTTTTTTTATCCAAAAGGGCCCTGCTTCACAAGTCTGCTTCTAGACTGCCTCTATGGACGCGGGTATTAGGATGCCGTTCAATCCCGCAAGCCGAGTTTATTTGAGCAGCAGAAGCTTGGACTCGGCTGGCGCCAGCTCAATGCGGAGCTCCACGCTCTCTCTCTCGATGCGCTGCTCTTGACCGCTCCATAAATCCCGGACCACTATCCCCTTAGAGGAATCTAAACCGAGTCTTGCAAATGAGACGAGCTTCACGCTTTCCTTTTCTTCGTCAAAGTTAAAGGCGGCAACATATGTGCCCTCTTCTCTTCTCAGCATAAACAGGTCCTCGCCTTTGCTGCCGCTCCTTCCCTCCACCGGCTTAAAGGTTTCGCCGCGCCGCGCTAGCGCCATGACCTCGCGGTTCGTCATCCATTCCTTTGCCCGCCGAGCAGCCTCCAACACGCGGTAATCATCACCGAGCAGCAGCGACGTGCCGGCAATCACGGCGCTGTTCAGCCGGCTTCTCCCTTCATGCTCGCTGGTTGAGCGCTGATTGTCGCTTTTGTAAAGCACCACATGATCGGGATCGTTAAAACGATATAGGCTGTCATTGATCCACCAGCCGTAAGTAAGCGCGTTTAGCATGTATTCGGTATCGTTAATCGTCCCGAAGGCGTCGCAGGAAACGCGGCGGCTGTGCGCATAGCCATGCGGAAATAACGGCGCTATCGATAAATTGATCAGAAAAGGACGGCCAACCCGCTCCGGCGAAAGCGTATCGCGGATAAGCGCCATTCCGATATTGTAAGCTTGAATTCCCGTACGCACACTCTCTTGGTGGAATCCGCCTTCCATCGCCCCGTGGGTCAAGAAATCCAGCTTCACGTAGTCAAAGCCAAGCTCAACAAAGCTGTCCAGGCTCCGCTTGATCCGCTCCTGCGCTTCGGGATGCGTCGGATCAATCGGAAAGGCTCCATCCAGCTTCGGCAGCGGCTGTCCAGCCTGGTCCTTAATCAGAATTTCCCGGTAAAGCACCCTGCCTTCCGTTCCTTCAACCGGCGTATCCGGATCGCTTCCCCAGAAAGCGAACGGCGTATAATAGATGCCCGGTTTTTGGCCGTTTTCCTTCACCCGTCGTACGGCGTCTTTGAGCTGCTCCTCAGGCAAGCTGTTCCAAAAAGCATCAAAATTGACGTACAAGCTGTCGTTGTCATCCGAAAAGCCGTTTTGCTGCAGTTCCTTGGCAAAAAAATCTGACGTGTGCGTATAAACGTCGTAATCCAGCTTGCTCATAACGGCAGACCAGCTGTTCCACCCCATCGGAATGCCGCCCTCCCATGGCAGGGCAGGGGACAATACCGCGTTAGCTCTCCCATACGCTTCAAGCCCGCCGCGGTAGTCTTCAAACGCTCCCACGAATATCGTCGGCGATGTAATGCTTCTGCCCCGAATAGCGCCGTGCGCAACCGTATCCCTGGTCTGCATGTCCGCCGCTCCGCCATATACGCGAAGCCTGCCAACCGCTTCCGCGAACGTGCCTTCCACGACTACGCCCGTTTTCCACCGGTCATGCGTAACCGATCCAAGCACAAAGCCGTTCCTGCTGGTTGAGCGGTAGATCGCCGTTGCTTCGTAGCTGTGCACGCTGCATGGAATGGCATGAGAGGCATAACGCACCCATTTATCATTATCAAACGGGATAAACATCGCTCTTATCTCTTCGCTTGGATCCGTGCCTTCCGCAAAGGAAACCACGCTCCCGTCATTTAAGTAAGCAGCCAGCGGAGTCAGCTCATTCGTCTCCCAATCGAATTCACTTTCCGCCTCAAGCTCGGTCAATAAATAAGGCAGCTGCTCATACATGCGGAAATGCTGCCGCAGCACGGGCTTACCGAGCTCCTCGTGCACAAACGTCCAGCGGATGCCGCTGCCAAAGCCGTCCGTAATCGGCTGCGCTTCCGTTTCCTTTACGTAATGCTTGCCGTAATACGTGGAACGTAATTGCTCCAGGCCATAACGTGCTTCTGCATAAAGACCGTTCAATGCTTCGCCGCTGCTCCATCGCAGCGATACGCTTCCGTCCGCTACATTTGCCCTCGCCTGTATAATGCCGTTATCGACGACAAATTCGTCCTTGCTTTGCTCCAGCTTGAATACTCCCATGATCATTCTTTATCAGCTCCTGTATTAGAATGAAAGAAGGCCGGCTGCGCCGGCCCTCCTACACGCTCTGCTAGTCGTTATTTCCAAAGCTCTACGCGGTTTTTGTAATTGCTTGTATAAATCGCTTCAACCTTTTCGTCGCCAGCCGCTTTCATATCGCTCAGCATTTTATCGAAAATGCTGCTCGCTTCCTCAGCCGTTTTTGCCATGATCGCTTTGGTCAAAGCCTGCTTCACAATATCGTTCACCTTCTGCTCATTAAGCGCTTCAGGCGTGCCTCCCTGTGGTCCTAAACCGTCGTACAGCACGGAATCGTAGACGGAATCGGACATGTTTTTGAGCGCCATTTGATCGACCGCTCCGCGCTCGTAGCGTCCTGCCAAATCATAAGGCATGCCGTCAGAGCCTTTTCCGTTCTTGATAAACCAAGTCCATTTGCGAATGCCCGTTTCCTTTGTATACGCATTCCAATCATCCTTGAAGCCTTGAAGCACTTCCGGACGAGGCGTATGCTTGCCGTCCTTCATATCCCAGTGCTTACCCTCGATGCCCCACATGAGCAAATATTGGCCTTCCTCGCTTGCCAGGAAGTTCATGAACTCCATCGTACGCTCTGGATTTTTATTTTTCTTCGTAATCGTAATCGCATCCCAGCCAAGCGAGCTGCGTCCGCCGTAGGTGGTTTTTGCCGGATCTACGCCGTCTGCGACAACCTTGTAAGGAAACAGCTGCGATTCCTCACCGCGATCTTTCTTCAGGATTGTATTAGCTCCCCCAGCATCCCAGTAAGCGCCTGTAGTGGAAAGTACCGTGCCTGTCGCCAGCTTTTGTTCCCAAACCTGCTTCTTGTTGATGGCCCATTCTTTATCCAGCAAGCCCGAGCGGTACAAATCATTCATATAAAGAATCATATCGCGATACTTCGGATCTTTTACATCAAACTGCAAGTTGCCGTTGTCCTCGAAGAAAGGCATCATGCCGAACATCCCTTTGAAGGTGCCAAGCGAGCCGCCGAAGTTTTCTCCGTCCATCGACAGGGCAATCGTCTCTTTTCCGTCCATCATCGGATATTTCGCTTTGAAATCCTGAAGCAATTTTTTAAATTCCGATGCGGTGAACGGTACGCCGCCCTCTGCTTTATCCGGCGCCAGCTCCTTCATAATATCCTTGCGGATATTGAAGCCGAATACCGGCTCGCTCTCAAAGCCGTACCAATTGGAGAGATAATAGTTTTTACCGTCTTTATAGCGGGTCTTGTTCAGCACGTCGCCATACATCTCGGAAACATCAGGACCATGTGATTCAATCAAATCGTTTAATGGAATGATGGCGCCCGATTCGATATATTTGTTGACCAAATCGCTGCTGCGCTCGAATAAAATAATGTCGGGAAGGTCATCGCTCGCCAGCATCAAATTAAGCTTCTCCGCCGGATTTCCGGTCGGTTGTTGAATTTCAACGGTAATACCCGTCCGTTTCGTAATCTCCGCAGCAACCTCATTGCTGAACTTATCGCCTGTATTTTTATCAAAGAAAGTTAGCGTGAGCGGTTCTTTTGATCCTTTCTCAGAACCGGTTTCATTTACAGCGGCATTGCCGCCGTTTTTCGTATTGCCCGAGCCACAGGCAGATAATACAGAACCGACGACCATAACGGCGAGAAATAGAACGAGCCATTTTTTAATACGCATAGTAGAAGTCCCCCTTATATGTGATCTTATTATAGTACATCTCCACCCAAAAGCATTGGCCTTACAGGCCCCCATCACCTCCAGCAAGAATATCGCGGCTTTAGCTTTTCACAGCGCCCAGCGTCATGCCCTTAACGAAATACTTTTGCAGAAACGGATAAACCATCAAAATCGGAAGCGTGGCCACCATCGTAGCTGCCATCCTAATCGTGTCCGGCGAGACCGCAAGCCGCTTAGAGGCATCGGCCAGCTGCTGCGCATCGCCGACCATCGAGCTCGTTTGATATTGGTTTAATATTTTGACCAGCACCGCCTGCAGCGTCTTAAGGTCTGAATTGTAAGTAAACACGTAGGAGTCAAACCAGGCATTCCAGTGCATGATCGCCGTAAACATCCCGATCGTGGCAAGCACGGGCGTCGTCAGCGGCAATATTATTTTGAAGAAAATTTGCAAGTAGTTCGCGCCGTCTATCTTCGCCGACTCGTCGAGCTCCTGAGGCAGCTGCTGCATGAAGGTGCGTACGATGATCATGTAGAACACGTTCATCATGCTCGGCAGAATGAATACCATGAAGCTGTCGATCAGATGAAGGCTCTTCAGCACCATATAATAAGGGATGAGCCCGCCGCCGAAATACATCGTGAATACGAAGTAGAGCGACCAGAACCGACCTCCGACAAGCTCGCGTTTGCTGAGCGCATAGGCGACCATGCTGATAACGACGACCGCGAGCGGCGTGCCAATGATCGTCCGCTGCACCGTTACCTTGATGGCGAGCCAAATCTCGCTGTCGGATAAAATCTGCTTATAGCTGGCCAAGCTGAAATCCCTCGGCCACAAATATAAATTCCCGCGCAGCGTATCCTCAGCGCTGTTAAGCGAAATGATAAATATGTTCCAGAAAGGATAAAACGTTACGATAAATACCGCGATGATGAATAAGTAAACGATGGACATAAACAGAAAATCATTTTTGAATTTTGCCATGCTGCGTTCCCCTTTCGTCGATCCTAGAACAACGACTGTTCATTCATTTTTTTGGCCATCGTGTTGACGCTAATGACGAGGATGAAAGCGACGACCGATTTGAATAAACCGACTGCTGCGCCGTAAGAGAACATCCCATTTTGGAGGCCGTATTTGTACGTGTACGTATCGATAACCTCCGAATATTGAAGCACGGTATTATTTTGCAGCAAGTACTGCTGATCGAAGCCCGCATTCAAGATGCCGCCTACCGCTAGAATGGCTAAAATAATAATCGTCGGCTTAATCGAAGGCAGCGTGATATGCAGCATTTGCTTTAAGCGGCTTGCCCCGTCCACCTTCGCCACCTCGTACAGCTCAGGGTTAATCGCCGATATGGCGGCCAGATACATAATCGCGTTAAAGCCCATGTCCTTCCAAGTGTTCGAGAACGCGATAATCCACCAGAACAAAGGACCCTTCTGCATAAATTGAATCGGCTCCTCGATGAATCCAAGCCCTGTCAATAGGTTGTTGAGCACGCCTCCGGACGACAGCACCGTAATGATAATGTTTGCTGCAATGACCCATGAAATAAAATGAGGCATGTAGGAAACCGTCTGGAACGTCCGCTTGAACCAGCCATTGCGGAGCTCGTTAATCATAAGAGCCAAAATGATCGGCATCGGAAAACCGAACAACAGAGACAAGAAGCTTTGAGCCAGCGTATTTCGCATCACCCGGTAGAAATCGCCGTTCGTGAAAAAGTAATTAAACCAGTCAAGGCCAACAAACTCCGTCGTGAAAAACTGTCCAAAAAACGAGCCGCCGCCCGGCGAATAATTAATGAAGGCCATATACAGGCCAAACATAGGTACATAGGAGAATAAGAGCGTAACAACCAAAGCCGGAAGCATTAGCAAATACAATAGCCGCTGCTCCTTCAGCCTCCCCCATACCGTAGAGTTTCCTATGCCTCGTTTGTGCTTCGGTGGAACGGATTTACTTGGTTCCGCTTTCAATATCGATTCCATGTTATAGCCTCCTGCCAGTCTTTCGCTGCTTTGTGACTTCATTATAGGTCGGCTGACCGGCCCATTCTATACAAGCATTTAACGATTCGTATCCCAAATTGACACAGTTCGGAGCGCTCCATTGTTGAAAAACGTTATAGCGGATAAACTAGTAAAACATCCCGTTGCTCGAGATAGAAAGGTGGGGACTTTCATGTACAGTATTTTGATAGTGGACGACGAAGCCATTGAATTGGAAACGATTGAGCATTATGTCCCGTGGGATAAAATCGGAATTTCGGTCGCGGGTACGGCCCGCAACGGCAAAGAAGCGCTCGGTAAGCTCGCTGAGCTGAAGCCCGACATCATTCTTACGGATGTCCGCATGCCGATTATGGACGGGCTGGAATTCGGAAGAAGAGCGAAGCAAATCGACAAAAATATAAAAATTATATATTTGAGCGGGCATAACGAGTTTCAATATATAAAGGCCGCGCTCAACATCGAAGCGACCGGTTATTTATTGAAGCCAATAGACATGGAGGAGCTTCTTGCCCTGCTCGAAAAGGTCAAGAAAAAATGCGAAGAGGATCAATTGGCGGATCAAGGCGGGGATTGGGTGCGGGAGAAGCTGCTGATGCGTATCCTACGCGAGCCTAACGAGGGGAAACGCAAGGAATGGACAAATCAATGGAAGCTTAGCGCAGTTGATTTTGCGGAAAATAAACCGTTTGCTGCCGTTTACGCAACCTTCGATCCTCCTCCGGCCTATCCCGGCACCGATCCGTATCCCGCTGACAGTGCATCGACCGACAGAATCGAGCTATTTCGAACGGCTGCAAGGCAAAGGCTGGATTCGTTTATTATGGTTGAAGATGACCCTCACGCCTTTTACGTACTCTTTCAATGGCAGGACGAGCGGCAGCATGTGCAATCGACAGCAGCCTACTGGGAACTGCTTCGCGCGCACTTGGCTTGGGATCCATCCGCCGGCTCGCAGATTACGATAGGCTTGTCTGCCCCGCATTTGGGTTTTCGGGCGATTTGGGATGCCTGCGCAGAAGCTAAGGCCTGCAATGAGGTGAAGTTTTATGAGCAAAGCGGCGCCGTTCTCTCTCCGCAAGATCTGAAGCCGACCAAACAAACGGATGATGAGAGCGAGCAAATCGCGGCAAAGCTTTCCTCCGCCATTCAATCCGGAGATAAGGAGCAAATCAGCTTGCACGTTGAATCTTTATTCGGGGCGATCAGAGAAGAACGGATTGATCGGAATTTTGCAATCCGAGCCATTATTCGGCTGTTAACCGCCTTAGAACAGCATTTCTCTATGCTGCTGGCGGGCTCGCTCAAAGAGTGGCTGCTTGTGGATCATTGGAAGGAGATTTCGTCCATGAGCTCGGCAGCTCATATGCAGGCTTATGTCATGCATTTCTGCGATGAGATGAGGAAAGCGGCAAACGAGCGGGATATAGACCGAAATCAAGCAATAGCCGAACAAATCGTGAAGCTGATTGGGGAACGGTATCATTTGCCCCTCACGGTCGAAGAAATTGCCAAGGAGGTCTATCTGTCTCCCAACTATATCCGAACGATTTTCAAGGAAAAGATGGGCGAGACGATTCTCGATTATTTGACGAGGTTCAGAATGAACAAGGCGGCTGAGCTGCTGAAGGATAAAGCGCTTAAGGTTCGCGAGGTTGCACATAGCGTGGGATATGAGAATGTCTCTTATTTCTGTTCGATCTTCCATAAGCATAGAGGCAGTACCCCGAATGAATATCGAAAAATGTATCTATAGGCTGGGGTGAGAAGCATGAAAAGGCTAGCAGGCTGGATGACCAAGCCTTTTACGAATTTACGGCTGAGAGAAAAGCTGTTTCTGATGTTTTTGCTCGGCGCTATTCTCCCGCTTCTGTTTTTTGTCTTATATTCTTATCAAACCATTAAGAGTGAGCTCTCTAATCAAATGTATACGAGCTCTGTCGCATCTGTCGCTCAAATCAATTCCAATTTGGAAAATAAGCTGGATACGTACACGAAGCTTTCAGCAACCATGTATTTGAACAATACGCTGCGCGCTTACTTGACAAACAACTATACGCAGGACCCTTCTCTGTTCGTAGATGCCTATCAGTACATCAATAATACGTTTTCCAACATGCTGACTACGAACCCCGATATTCATTCTTTATCCATTTATATTAACAACGATTCGCTGCCCGCCGACGGCATCTATATTAAACGAATAGACGATGCCTTTAGAAGCTCGGCAATCTATCGCTCGCTGCTCGATACCTACGGAAATGTACGGTTCGTATCCACGCCGCCCGCTGTCGATCAGCCGCCTATGTTTACGTTGACGCGCATGCTGAACATAAGCAATCTCGATAACGCATACGGTATTTTAACCATTAATATATTGGAATCGGACATCTTCCGGCTCATGGAGAAGGAGACGGCGGAGAAAACCGTTTTAATCGTTAACGATCAGGGCTTCATTATGTCCGCAAAAGACAAAAGCATGTTGAACCGCCCGCTTAAGAAATTCGTGCCGGATTCTTTTCCCGACAAGCTGCAAGGCCGATTCGACAGCACCTATAACGGGGAGAAAATGCTGGTGGTCTATAATACGACCAAATTCGGCTGGAAGAGCGTTGCGCTCATTCCCTACAACAGCTTTCTGGCAAAAGCTAATCAAACCGCAAAACGGATTTTCATCCTGGCTTTGATCAGCTTCGGCATTATGGCTTTGCTCATTTATATTACAGCGAGGCTGTTCACCAAGCGGGTCGAGTATCTCGTCGGCATCATCCGCCGCATCGAAAGGGAAGAATTCGAGCATATCGACATCCGGCCGCTCGGCAGGGACGAGATCGGACAGCTCGGCAACGTGCTGCGGAAAATGTCCCAGCGGCTCAGCACTTTGATTTCCGATGTGTACAAGAAGGAAATCGATAAGAAGGAAGCGGAGATGAATGTGCTGCAAGCGCAAATAAATCCGCATTTTCTATACAACACGCTCGCTTCTATTTCTTCCCTTGCGATTCGAAATTCGGATCAGCGGATGAATAAAATGGTCACCGATCTCGCTAAGTTTTACCGCATATCCTTGAACAAAGGCAAAAACCAAATATCGATTCATGAGGAAATGCAGCTTACCCGTTACTACGTGGCGATTCAACAAATTCGCTTCGCGGATCTAATCCGCGTGCATTATCAAATCGACGAATCAGTACTGCCCTGCCCGATCGTCAAGCTGACGCTTCAGCCATTCGTGGAAAATGCGATGAATCACGCCATCTGGGATGACAAGCTTGGAATTAATATCATGATTAAGGCCAGCCGCGATGGACAGGACATCGTGTTCAAAATTATCGATGACGGAATGGGCATGCGCGTGCAGGAAAGCAGAAACGCTGACCAAGCGCTGCCGTCTAGAGGCGACGCTTTATCGGGATACGGTATCCGCAACGTGGATAATCGAATCAAGCTGTTGTACGGTGACGCTTACGGCGTTTCGATTTTCAGCAGGCTCGGCATCGGCACCACCGTTACGATTCGTATTCCCGGACGATAATGGCTAGTCGACTGGTTTGCAAAAAAACCTCGAGCATTATGCTGCTCGAGGTTTTTTTCTATTGCGTTTATTGATCGAGGCCTTCGACGATTGCCGTTTTATTTTACCGTAATTTTGTAAAGTTTCGACTGTGCACCAAGCAAATCTACCTTCATCGATCCGACAGCCTGGCTCGATTCGTTCGTCCAGAGGTCAGTCACCTTTGCTTTCGAAGCCGACGGTATGCCTGCCCTAGCGAAATCCACGGTTTTTGCAGCCGTCTCATTCGTGAAATTAAATACGGCGAGGTAATAATCCTTCCCATCCTTCATAACGAACGTATCCGCGGCTGACGTGCCCGTATTGCCCTCGACTGCTCTAAAGGCCTTGCCTTTCAGCGCAACCTCATTCACCTGCTTGTTCGTCAGAAGCTTCTTCATCAGTTCCTGCGCTGCAGGATCATTGACATCATCAGAATTTAAATATACCGTACCGGAAATAACGGCGGAATTAACCCGCGTCTGCGAGGCAGCATAGGAACCGCCCTTTGCCAGCGTCATATAGTCGGGATCAGTATACGGATAGATCGTTCCGTTCTGCCACCAGCCGTAGGTAAGGTTATTCAATTGGTATTCGGTTCTGCCCAGCGTGCCGTCAATATCGCAGGATATGCGTCTGGCGTGTGCATATTGGCTCGGAAATAACGGTGCAATCGATGCGCTGATGAACATTTTGCCGTCCAGCACCTTATTGATATGGGCCATTCCTTGGTTATACGCCTGAATTCCCGTCTGAGCCTTTGGATCATAATGCTTGCCTTCAAAGGAACCGTGACTTAGAAAATCAATCTTGATGTATTCAAATCCGTAATCCAGAAAACGCTTGAAGTAATATTCGATTCTTTGCTTGGAGCCTGGATGAGTCGGGTCGACTGCGTAAGCGCCGTCCACCTTAGGCAAAGGATTGCCGCTTGCATCCCTCAAAATAATATCGCCATACTTATACTTCCCATTCGTGCCCTCGACTGGCTGCTCCATGTTGTCGCCCCAATAGACGAACGGCCCATAATAAATGCCGGCCTTCTGTCCGTTATTGTTAATGACTTTGACTGCTTGCTGAAGCTGCTGCTCAGACAGATTGTCCCAATAGGAGTCCATATTAATATAGACATTGCCTTTGTTCGCAAACGAAGACTTTTGCAGGTTTTTCTTAAAGAAATCGGACACAGCCACAACCTTGTCATAGCTTAAATGGCTTTCGTAGGCGCCCCAGCTGTTCCAGCCTACAGGGACTCCCTTCGGAACGTCATGCTTGAATGCCAGCGGAGGAGCAACTGCTGCGTTCGCTTGGCCGAAGCTCTCCAGACCATCTCGGTAATCCGCATAATAACCGATGAGAATTTGCGGCGATGTTAATGTCTTGCCCGTTATTTGGCCATGCGGAAGCGTATCATGTGTCGAGGCAGACGAAGTAAATCCGCCGTATACCTTCAGTTTATTCAATCGGTCGTTCGAACCGCTCCAATACACGCCTGTTTTCCACTGATCATGGGTCACTGAACCGATAACGAGGCCGCTGCGGCTCATATTGTCATAAATGGCCGTCAGCTCCGAGCTGATATAGTTGTTCGTGTTCAAGCTCGTATTGATCGTTCGCGATTGATACCTCGACCATGCATCATTATCAAAGGGAACGACCAGCACCCGGTTGTCTGAATAGCTGCCGATATCGATGCCCCCGGCGGCGTTTAAGACAACCGGCGACATTTCGTTTGTGCTTAGCGCCTGTTCGCCCTTAACCTGCTGGCTAACGAGGAAATATGGCAATTTCTCGTAAATTTGATAAATCTGCATCATCGTCGGAAGGCCGGATTGGCGGTTTTCGATCGTTACTCGAATGCCTTTGCCATGGCCGTCCTTTATTTTCTCGATTTTGTTCATGGCAAACCGGTGCTCAGCATAGCTCTTGCTGTCCAGCTGCTTATCGAGCAAAATACTGCTGTATAAGCCCTTGGCGATCGTCTTGCCGTTCCAATCGAATGCCGAAAGGCCGGATTCCGTATTATACGTTACTTTATAAATGCCATTGGACAAAGTTACGCCAGTCTCATGCTCTTCCACTTTAATGGAGCCGAACTTTTCGGAATCGACCTCTGCGCCGATTTGGGTGATGCCATCGATATCACCCGGTTCCTCTCCGGGAGATTCGGAGGCAATGATTTCAATACTGTCGATATCCGGTGACCATCCCCCGTTATCGTCAAACAAAATCGTATTGCTGCCTTCCTGCAGTTGTACCTCGACGCTGAATGTGCCGACGGTATCCCAGCTTGCGGTCTGCGGCGGTGAATAGGTTTCCTTTTCGCTGCCATTTACGCTGATCGCAATGGGCCGGGGATCACCGGAAATATAGCTCAACTTCAAAGTGTAAATACCGGCAGACGTTACGGTTACCTCGTTGAATTGAAGCGTTGAGCCCCCCCAGATATCGCCTATTTTTTTGCCGCCGGAGCATTCTGTCTCCGCTTTGCATGAGCGAACAGCAGCATTGCCCGTTAGCAAATTAGCAGCTGCTTCTGCCTCATAGACTTGTCCGCTGCCATCGGGCGGCTCGTTCGGATCAGTGCCTGAACCCGCCCAGCGCAGCTCGATTTGGTCAATGTCAGGAGAGTAGCTTCCTTCGTCATCGAACGTAATGGTGTTTGCTCCTTGCTTCAGCTCAAGCTGAAGCTCATAGGCGCCCCGCGTATTCCAATCCGCGGTTTTTGGCGGATCGTAGCGGTCGCTTACACCGCCGTTTACGCTAACGGCAAAGGACCTTGGATCGCCCGATATGTAGTGCACAGTCATCGTATAAACACCGGCATCCGCAACAATGACATCGTTGAACTGCAGCGCCGATCCTCCCCATAAGCTTCCGACCAGCTGATTACCCGAGCAGCCAACGGCTGCCTCGCAAGCCTTCACCTCCGCCTTGCCGCTTAGCAAATTGCCTGCCGCCTCGGCCTCAAATGCATAGACGGCCCCATCCGTTTCCGTCGTCTGAGCTTCCGCAATTGCCATAGGGGCAAAGAGCGCGGTTTGAAATAGTAGAAGCATCGCCAACAACATTCCCATGCCTCTGCCGTATTTCACTTTGTTCATTATTTATTCCTCCTCGTTCCTTTTTGTAAAGCGCTTTCTTTCCTAAGTTTAAAGCGGAGGCCTCCTGCCATACTAGCCAAGAATGTTACGATTCGTACTCGAAACCGACAGACTTTAACCTTTTCGCCTTAGAAGTGAACTTCGAGGGTAGATCCATTTAGGATAAAAAAATGAATGCGAAACCTTTCCTGTTTCCACACGTCTATTAGTAAATACTAATTATGGAAAAGAGGTTATCTCATGAGTCGAAAAAAGCTTCGCAAGACAACCCTAACCGCCATGACCGCAGCGCTGGCCGCAACTTTATTAACCGGCATTCCATACCCTGCGGCAGCCGAAAGCATTCCGAATGGATCTACATTAAGCGCCGAAATACATAACCTTCCCGGAACAGCCGTGAACGTTTATTTTCAAGATCTGCCAATCGCTTTGTCTTTGCAGCCGCGTTTAATTAAAGGGACCATTATGGTGCCAGGCAAAAGCATGCTGGAGGGACTTGGTTATAAAATAGAGTGGCGGGCCAAAGAGCGGAAGCTGATAGCTGTCCAGGACAACAAACCGACATTTATTTTCCAAGAAAATCTTGCTCAAGCTGAAATTGGCGGAACATTGTTGAGAGGGCTTCCAGTCGCCCCCTTCCTTGATCAGCAGACGTTTTGGATACCGCTTCGTCTTGTTGCCGCAGCCAGCGGGCTGCGCGTGGAGTGGAACGCCCAGCACCATTATGCTTCTGTCAGTGATCCTCAGGCATTGCCAAGGTTAAGCGTCATGACGAAAGCAGATAACGGCATCATTGAACAGACTGACAGGCTGTTTAATGATTTAAAGCAAGCGATGAAGATGAACGTTGATTTCGTTCAGGTAGGTCCGGAATATTACCGCGAGAAAACGATGGTCATGATTGCCGCCGGGGATCCGACCTCGCTCATGCTGCTTGATGACCCTTACATTTTTCAGGATGAGCTGATTGCGAGCTTTTCCAGTGATTTGACTTCCCAGCTCGAAGCTTTTCCGAGACTTAAGGCACTGGCTCAAAACGGGGCTGGCAGCCGGGTCATTAACGGAAAAATATTAGGCGTGCCTCGGCCGGGCGATCCGCATAATGCCGCCTTCCCCGCGATCCGCAAAGATTGGCTGGATAAGCTTGGGCTAGCCCAGCCGCAAACGATGGAGGAACTGTTTCTTACGCTGAAAAAATTCACCGAGCTTGACCCGGATGGCAACGGAAAGCATGACACCGTAGGACTTACTGGTTATTTGGACGGAACGGGTCTTGGCACACTATCATGGATCGAGCATGCTTATACGGGCAGTCCGGACCGCTTCTCGGTTAAAAGCGGAAGCGTTGTTGACCATGCGGTTAGCGATGAAGAGACGCTGGCGCTGCAATGGCTTGTCCGCGCGTATAATGAAGGCTTGATAGACAAAGAGTTTGCGGTAAAGTCTGGAGAACAATCAAACGAACAGCTTCGCGGCAACAAAGCAGGGCTCGCCTCGATGAGCATAAACGAAGCAGCTAGCCTGACTGGCAAAGATGCAATTTGGCTCCCGCTGAAAAGTATTCGCGCTTCTTCGGCCAGTTCCCCGATTGCGCCTTGGACGACGCAGGGCAACGGGACCTACATTGTAGCCAAAACCTCGAAGCTGGACACGAAGCAGATCTTGGCTTGGCTGGACTATGGACTGGAGAAAACTGAAAATGGCGGGTGGGAAGCAATCGAGGGCTGGCAGCAGTCAGATCAAGAGGCGGTAAACAGCTTATTCGGACAAACCGATATGCTCAAAAACAACAGCAGGCTTGATAAACTATCGGATGGCATTCGAGACGAATATGAATCGGCCGTCACGGAATGGAGAAAAACCTCCTACTCCGCCATCACCCTGCCAGAGGCCGGCAGCCTGTGGAGTTCAGGAAAAAATACCGAGCTAAACAATAAACTGGAGCAGTTCAAGCTCAAGGTCATTATGGGCGCGGCATCTATCGAGGAGTGGAAGGTTTTCATCAAAGAATATACGGCTTCAACGGAATATAAAGCCATGCTCGCGGATTTGAACAAGCTGGCTTCTAAACGAACGAATTAGAAGAACGTTTCTGGGTGTTTGACCGGGAATGTTAAACGTGTTGCACGCTGCGCGAGCAGATCATTCTTCTCTTTATCGATTCACTCTATATCATGCCGAATCAAGCGTAAACGGCTGTCGCCGTCCTCTGTGGCAAAAGCAGTCGTTTCGCGGAGATATATAAGCACATTTATATGTGAAAACATATAAATTCTTATATATAAACAAGAACAGCTGAGCAAAACGATTGTTTTGCCCAGCTGTTTTCATTAGATAGAATCCTACTCTTTGCTTGCTCTGAGCATCTCGCCAATGGCGCCGATGCTGCCCAGCGTATCGACCGCTCTGGTTGGAATAAACACTTTGTTCGCCGGGCCTTTTGCGATATCCGCGAGAGCCTCAAGCGAACGATAAGTGAGAATATTCTCGTCCAGGCCCGCGGAGCGTATAAGCTCAATCCGGCTTTTCTCCGCCTCGGCAATCGACTGGATAGCTTTCGCTTCCCCGAGCGCCTCAAGCTCCTGCGCATGGCGCTGGCCTTCTGCTTGACGTATTCGAGCCTCCTTATCTCCCTCGGCTTTCAATATTTTGCTCTGCTTGTCACCCTCGGCGCGTAAAATCATATCCTGCTTCGCCGCTTCCGCATCCAGCACCATTGCCCGCTTGCTCCGCTCTGCCTTCATCTGCTTATCCATCGCATCCTGAATGTCGACAGGCGGCTGGATGTCGATAACCTCGACCCGCTCAATGCGAACGCCCCATTTCTCCGTCGCTTCATCAAGCGCGATCCGAATGTCCGACGATATTTTCTCGCGTCCGGACAATGTCTCATCCAGCTCCATTTTACCGATAATTTGCCGCATGGTTGCCGTGCTAATATTTCGAACGCCGTAAACATAATCAGATATGCCATATGTAGCTTGTTCCGGCCCCGTTACTTGATAAAAAATAATCGTATCAATTTTTACTTGAACGTTATCTTTTGTAATAACGGTTTGAGGCGGTACATTCGCTTGCTGAATGCGCAGATCATGATACGTCCGCACATGATCGATAATCGGAATAAGAATATTTACGCCGGGTGTTAAGAGCCGATTGAATTTACCGAGACGCTCGACTACGCCTATTCGCTGCTGCGGTACTATTTTAATTGATAAGGCCGTAAACACAACGACTATTGCTATTATAATGATGGCTACAACATAACCCATGAACGATTAGCCTCCCCATTTCTCGACTTGGAGCACCGCGTTTCCGCGGCTTATGACCTGAACCAGCTCCCCCTTTACGAGTGGCGTATTTGATACTGCGCTCCATGTTTCATTCCCAACTTTGACGATACCGGGTGCTCCCGCTCCAGCCTCCTCAAGCACAATCCCCTGCTTCCCAACGAGATCGTCTACCGCATCCTTATAGCCGCGTGAGGAATGGATGCGACGAGTAATTGAACCCGTAAAGACCGTCAGAATAAGAACGACGATACAGCCGGCTGCCAGCTGGGCGACAAAGGAGCCCGGCCAAAACCAATCGATGACAGCCGCAACTATAGCTCCAATTCCCAGCCATAGCAAATAAAAAGTAAGCGTGAGCATCTCAACAACAAATAAAATACCGGCGAGTATGAGCCATATCGTCCACAATTCCATCCTGCCATCGCCTCCTTCTTCATTAATATATTCGAACATGATCATCCTATGATTAAGAAAACACTTGCCAAACCGATACTGAGTATGTAGAATCATCAAGGGTCTTTTTACAAACAACATATCATTGGAGGCAATTTTCATCATGAAAAACACAATCGGGGTCCTTGATCGACCGCCAGCTCTGCAAAGCTTTCTGCTGAGCCTGCAGCATCTCTTTGCCATGTTCGGCTCCACCGTGCTTGTTCCGAATATTCTCGGCGTCGATCCGGCTGTCTGCCTGCTTATGAACGGGATCGGAACGCTGCTCTATTTATGGATTTGCAATAACAAAATCCCCGCATATCTTGGATCAAGCTTTGCTTTCCTTGCACCCGCCGGCGCCGTGATCGGCGATCAAGCCGCAGGTGGTGGAAATTATGCAGCGGCGCTTGGCGGATTTATTATATCCGGCGTTATCTTCACGATCGTCGCGTTAATTATTCAAGCGGCCGGCACTGGCTGGATCAACATCGTATTTCCACCGGCAGCCATGGGCGCAATCGTCGCGATTATCGGATTAGAGCTAATTCCTGTCGCAGCGCGGATGGCCGGTTGGATTATGCCTGCTGACGGCGATGCGGCCGTATGGTCTCCGGATCCGAAAATTGTAGCCCTCTCAACGATTACGCTTGCAGTCACTGTGCTTGGTTCTGTCCTGTTCCGCGGCTTTATGCGCATCATTCCGATTCTTATCGGGATTATCACAGGCTATGTGCTTGCCTATTTCATGGGCTTTACCGATTTCAGCAACCTTTCGGAAAACAGCTTCGTTCAATTGCCGCATTTCACCTTCCCTGTATTCGAGTGGACGGCTATCATCGCGATTGCGCCTGCCGCGCTTGTCGTTATAGCTGAGCACATCGGCCATCTTGTCGTAACGGGAAATATCGTGGATAAAGACCTATCGAAGGACCCGGGTCTTCACCGCTCGATGCTGGGCAACGGGGTTTCGACCATTATTTCAGGCTTCGTAGGCTCCACGCCTAACACGACCTATGGGGAAAATATCGGCGTACTCGCGATTACGAAGGTTTATTCCACGTTTGTCATCGGAGGCGCAGCAGTCATTGCCATCGTGCTTTCGTTCTCGGGTAAATTTTCTGCATTGATCTCCGGCATTCCTGAACCGGTTATGGGCGGCGTTTCCCTGCTGCTGTTTGGCGTAATCGCTGCTTCCGGCTTCCGGATGCTTGTTGAATCCAAGGTGGACTACAGCAAACCAACTAATCTGTTCCTAACGACCGTCGTACTCGTTACGGGACTTAGCGGCGTGAAGCTTACAATCGGGGATTTCTCGCTTTCGGGGATGGCACTCGCAACTGTAGTTGCTATTGTGCTTAGCCTGCTGTTCAAAGTGTTTGACGTGCTAAAGCTATCTAACGACCATGAAGCTTCGGGTCATTAAACAAGCGTAAACGGCTGTCGCCGTCCTTTGCGGCCAAAGCTCGTTTCGCGGTGAAATATAAGAATCCCGATAAGCCCGAAAACTTATAAATTCTTATATTTTAACAAAGGGGGGCCTGCTGAGGCCCCCCTTTGCGTTATCGTTCTGGGCAACTAAAATTCCCCCTTTATTTCCTGTAGATAATCATTTACATTTTGTTCCGAGATTACTCTAATTCCATTCCTTCTTAACAAAGCCGTCGTTACGCCGTTACCGGCAGCTTTGATTCACGAGCGTTCACTTTCATGAGGCAAACCTCCGCACCTCTACATAACATATGAGAAAAGGAGTGAAGCCATCATGCCTGATTATCGCATCATCGTCGATCTATCTGATCGTAAGCTGCATCTTCTCGATGGAAATATCGTCACGCGTTCATTTCCTGTTGGCATCGGAAAAATGGTTACCCAGACACCAACCGGCGAATTTACGATTATCAATAAGCAGGCCAATCCCGGCGGTCCGTTCGGCGCATTTTGGATGGGACTATCGAAGCCCCATTATGGCATCCATGGCACGAACAATCCGTCTTCGATCGGACATATGGTTTCGCTCGGCTGTATTCGGATGTATAACGACGATGTCCTGGCGCTGTCCAAAATCGTGCCCATCCACACCCGCGTCACCATCAGGCCTTAGCCATTTTGCCAAAAAAGCTCGTATTAATATGGTAAACTAATAGCACATAACCAATTTCTAAGCAAGGATGTGCTTTTCCTGTCTTACATCCAGGCTTTTTATAAGCATGCAATCAGCTTCTCCACCAGCACATGCGCGCCTGCCTCCAGAAAGGCGACAGCAAGCTCTGCATGCGTGTATGGCGGCGTACAAATCGATACGATGTCAATATCCTGCTTCAGAAGCTGCGTATTATCGGATACGGCCTCCGCCTCCAAATGATGCTGCTGAATGCGAGCTTGCGCCTTCTCCTCATAAATATCACTTACTACTACGATCTGGCAGCGCTCCGGGAAGTTTAAATACGCCTCAATGTGTGCGTTAGATATTGCACCCGCGCCAATAATGGCTACTTTAAGCATGGCTGCATCCTCCTTAAGGTTCATGCAACCAGCTTACCAATGAAGCGTTCCCAAATGTATGCATAGCTTGTGGAAAAACAACGCTACTTTGCGATTTTTAATTAGGCAATATCCTTTGTAAGAGCACAAAAAAAGCCTTGCTTTCGCAAGGCTTTGAATTTATTAGGTATGGTGCGGTAGACAGGATTTGAACCTGCACGTCCATTGGACACTACCCCCTCAAGATAGCGTGTCTGCCGTTCCACCACTACCGCACATTTGAAGTTCGAAGGATTATAAAGCCCCACTCGCTTCGACATGCTGAGCAAATGGTGAGCCATGAAGGACTCGAACCTTCGACACCCTGATTAAAAGTCAGGTGCTCTACCAACTGAGCTAATGGCTCTCGGTGTGAATACAATCGAGCTCATTAGAGCTGGTACACTTTGAGGATAATTGGTGACCCGTAGGGGACTCGAACCCCTGTTACCTCCGTGAAAGGGAGGTGTCTTAACCACTTGACCAACGGGCCGTTCTAACAATAAAATCTGTGTTGTGTGAGACAACAAAAATGATTATATCAGCATATTCGCCGAAGTACAAGCGTTTTTTTTATTAATCTTTATTTCCTTGAAAAAGCAGCGATTAAGACTCAATCGTCTCGGCTTTAAATACGTTATCCAACTTGTCCTCAGGCGTAAGTCTTTTCTTCAAAGGAACCTTAACGTCTCTTCCCAGTTCTTTGAAGAAGGTTTCTACATCGCATTCGATTTTGTCTACGTATACCGACAATGTGCCTCTTTCGATAATCGCTTCATTGCCCTCTGCCGGTACCGTTACTTCGATCGAATATTTCTTCATCAATGTGTTGCTGTACCGCGCAAAAATCTCAAGCAATTCCTCGTTATTGAATTTCCCAATCGCCGCTTGTCCCTTGTTCGTAAAGTTTAAGTTTATTTTCATGTTTACAGCTCCTCATCTCTAATGATGCATCTGTTTGGACGGTTCGAGTAACTTATAACGAAAAAACCACTCTCTAGTCAGATTTATGATCTGAATATAAAGTGGCATCATCTATCAGAAAAGTGTTTTAAAATGACACCTTCTAAGTTCACCTATATACATCGGCAAGAAGTAAGTTATGGTGCGGTAGACAGGATTTGAACCTGCACGTCCATGGGACACTACCCCCTCAAGATAGCGTGTCTGCCGTTCCACCACTACCGCACATTTATAAGTTGACATCCTTCACTCCCATTTTCTTAGTCATGCTAAGAAATGGTGAGCCATGAAGGACTCGAACCTTCGACACCCTGATTAAAAGTCAGGTGCTCTACCAACTGAGCTAATGGCTCTCGCTGTCATTGTAATCAAGCTCTTAAGAGCTAGTACACTTTGAGAAATTGGTGACCCGTAGGGGACTCGAACCCCTGTTACCTCCGTGAAAGGGAGGTGTCTTAACCACTTGACCAACGGGCCGTATAGATCACTTCAAAAAAGCCATTTCACAATGCTGCAACCTCATTGGCAAATAAAAAAGACCGGATGAACGGTCTTGCCGTTGCAAACTTTTGTGAAAAAATTGTGGCGGAGAGAGAGGGATTCGAACCCTCGCACCACTTACGCAGTCTAACCCCTTAGCAGAGGGTCCCCTTGAGCCACTTGGGTATCTCTCCAAATCTGGCTCCCCGAACAGGACTCGAACCTGTGACAACTCGATTAACAGTCGAGTGCTCTACCAACTGAGCTATCAGGGAAAAGTAAAAGTGACAAGTAATAATATATCACGTAGCTTTTTGATTGTCAATCAAATTCAGCAGTAATTTTCCACGGCATTTTCCGCATGCATATTTGGCCGGGTCAACTTTCCGTTTCCGTAAATATTCCATCCCGCATTTGGTGCAAATGAGCTTGTAACGAAATGGCTGCGGCTTGCGCTGCGCGCGTTCAGGAAGCGACTGACAATAACGTGAACCGCCGACATGGGCAAGCAGTTTTTTGAAATCGGCGTCTCGATGCTGATATCCCCTTTTCAAAATATGCAGGTGATAATGACAAAGCTCATGCTTTATAATTTTCTCGGTTTCCTCGCGTCCAAAAGCCGTAAGCTGATGCGGACTGATCTCAATATTGTGTGAGCGTGTAAAGTAACGTCCTCCTGTTGCCTTCAAACGAGCGTTAAACGTTGCAACATGTAAAAATGGACGACCAAAAAAGGTCATTGAAAGCTGCTCAACCCATTGCTGCAAAGCCTCATTATTCATTGATTATTCTCCCCCAACTACTTGAATTTTAAAGCCGCGATAGGCTACACTGTCAAGTAGGAATTATTAAATACGTAGAAAATCCGCAAAAGAAACACGGTAGCATACCGAGGGGAGACCAATAACCATTATGGCAACAATGCGCTATGTCCTATTGAAACAAAATGACAGAATCTTTTTTGTTGAAATGCCCGATTCGCACGCTTATCAGCTAAGCGCGCTCAATCTTCGACTTCATAAAGAAATCGATAAATTGACGGCTGACCATGTACCTAGCCTTCCTTACGCAGTTGCGGAATGCAACGACGTCGAATTGCATGATTCGTCAATCAGCATCGTATCAGGCCTGGATTACATCAACAGCCTTGAGAAGGATTTTGCAGGCGTGCAGGAGAAATCCTATCCGCTCATTTCTCTTTTGACGGAAATACGCGCTTTGCAAGCGCAGCTCGAACAGTGGTATGAGGAGTACGAAGAAGAACTGAGCAATTAGTTTGGACCTGCACGGACACTCGCCCTTTCCCATATTCTAGTATTACAACAAGTTAGGCCCCGGGAGGAGGACGATACGTATGCCACAGTGGCTGTGCAACCAACTGATGCGCGCTTTTCAGAAAAAAGATCGCAGACAAATCAAGCTCCTTAATGACTGCTGGTATTTCTACCGTAATAAACAAAGTCCGAAGGAAGAAAGCAATGACACCGTATTTCAATAATTGCTCCCTTTCGGATCACATAATCGCAAACGTCTGACTACCCTATGGGAAGACACGTTTCGCGGTGAAATATAAGCTGAGTTATAAAAGAGCGCTCATAACTACTTATATTGTATAAAATAAAACCGGCCCCCTTAAAAGGAGAGGCCGGTTTATTTATGGTTCTTTGTATGCTGCCTTTTTCTTAAAACTTATTAAAAAAAGTAATATCATCAAGCGACAAGCGCGTTGTTGGATGGCCTTCAACGGCCGCTTTACCAATCGGAAGCATCAAGGTCGGCAAATATCGATCCGAAATGTTAAACATTTCTTTCACTTGATCGCGGTTGTAACCGCCCATAGGTACGGAATCGTATCCTTTTGCGCGAGCAGTCAGCATAATTTGCATGGCTACAAGACCTGTATCAAATACAACGATTTCTTTCAAGCGCTCTGCAGGCAGCCCGGAGTACATCTTCGTGGAGTTAGCGATGAAATTATCTGCAACTTCCTGCGTCATATACCCAGCTTCAACTGAAGCGCCATAGATTTTATCGGACAAGCTGTACATTTCCAAATCAGCAAGCACGATTACGATTGCTGATGCTTCAGCCACTTGTTGTTGATTGAATGCGATTGGCTGTAATTTCTGCTTCAGCTCAGGATCTGTCACAATTAGGAAACGCCACGGCTGCATGTTTGAAGAAGAAGGTGCTTTTGTAGCAATTTCCAATATTTCACGGATTTCTTCTTCCGAAATAACGACGTTGCTTTCATATTTCCGAACAGAACGACGGCTGTTAAGGACGTTGAAAAAGCCTGCGGATTGCTCCGTTGTTTGAACTGTTACTTGTGAATCGATTTGTGTTGATGACATTATGATTCCCTCCAAAGGATTATTTTTATCTGTGCAAAATCCAACTCAGTTGATTCCAAAATTTTACTGTGTGTAGATCCGCACAGTTAATGACTGACTAACTGTACAATTTATATACACAGTATAATTCGTGCTGTTGTTTTTGTCAATCAACTAGTTTTATTCCATTTACTCTCTAAATCGAATAAGATATCGTTCTTTCTGCAAGCTGTGCAATCGTATACTGCTTCAGCGTTTCAATCGTATTTTGCTCGATTTCATTCGCAATATCCATAAAGGCAGATTTCATGCTTAGCCCGGAATCATGGATGCCAATTGTTTCCAGCATACCGCTGCAAAGAGGCTCTCCAACCTTAAGGGCAATATAAACCTCGGCAAGTGTAATCGTCTCGGGTGGACGCTTGAGCCTATAGCCTCCATCACGGCCTTCCCTCGTTTCGATAATTTGCCCTCCGGACAGCTTGGCCATCACTCTTCGCAGCTGCGTCGCTTCTGACTTCAAACAATCGGCAATGGCCGCGCTCGGATACGTGTCTGACTTCCGCGATAAGATAACGAGAGCCTGGAGCGCCAACCCAAACCATTTAGGGTGAGCTGTACCGCTGATTTTGTTTGCTTTCATAGTCATCTCACTCCTTTTTTAGGGTAGTTTGCGATGTCCAAAGCTTTATTTTAAGTATAAAGGGTCTGCCTGATAACAGGCAAACCCTTTGTATGGATAGGTTAATCAGGCTTGCGCATCGTTAAGCTTACGCGCCCTTTTTTAAGATCCACGCTAAGCACCCAGACGGTAACCGTGTCGCCGACGGAAACGACGTCCATCGGACGCTTGACGAATTTGTCGCTCAGTTGCGAGATATGAACGAGTCCGTCATTTTTGATGCCTATGTCAACAAAAGCACCAAAATCGATTACGTTGCGCACTGTGCCATGAAGCTCCATCCCTGGGGACAAATCCTCGATGTTCAAAACATCCGTATGAAAAATCGGAGGAGGCAGCTCTTCGCGCGGGTCACGTCCCGGTCTAAGCAAGCTGTCCATAATATCCCGTAAGGTTGGAACACCCACGCCAAGCGTTGGGGCAACGCGTTCGGTGTCAAGCTCTGCCAGCTTCGCCTTAAGCTCCTCAGAGCCTAGTTGCTTCAGTCCAAGACCAAGCTCGCTGAACAGCTTGTCTACCACTTCGTAGGACTCCGGATGGATTGGCGTGCTGTCTAACGGATTTACCGGCTCGGCAATTCTTAGAAATCCGATGCATTGCTCATAGGATTTTGCGCCAAGCCTTGGCACCTTTTGAAGCTGGGCACGCTTTACGAACCTGCCGTTCTCATCGCGGTATTTTACGATGTTTTTCGCAATCGTTGCATTTATACCTGCTACATAGGAGAGCAGCGAAGCAGATGCCGTATTAACATCCACACCGACATGGTTAACCGCGGATTCCACGACCCCGCCCAGCGTTTCATCCAGTCGTTTCTGACTTACGTCATGCTGATATTGTCCGACCCCAATCGCCTTAGGCTCAATCTTAACGAGCTCAGCAAGCGGGTCCTGCAGCCTGCGGGCAATCGAAACCGCACTGCGCTCTGCCACGTCAAGCGACGGAAACTCCTCTTGAGCAAGCTTAGACGCCGAATAGACGCTTGCGCCCGCTTCATTGACAATAATATATTTGAGCTCCGGTCCGCCCGCTCCAGCCGCCTTACGCTTCCCTATTAAGGCAGCGATAAACTGCTCTGTCTCACGCGATGCGGTGCCGTTGCCGATAACGATCAATTCCACTTTATACTTGTCGATTAAGCCGTTAATCAGCTTCTCTGCTTCCGCTACCTTGTTGTTAGGGGGCGTTGGATAAGAAACCGCTACCTCCAGCAGCTTTCCGATATCGTCAATGACGGCAAGCTTGCAGCCCGTGCGAAAAGCCGGATCCACGCCAAGCACGATATTTCCCCTTACAGGCGGCTGAAGCAGCAGATTTCGCAAATTTTCGGAGAAGATCGAAATGGCATGCTCCTCTGCTTTCTCGGTAAGCTCGCCGCGCACCTCGCGCTCAATCGACGGCGAGATCAGACGCTTATACGAATCCTCGATGACAGCAGTCAGCACATCGCGCACTGGCTGCGCTGTACCGTTTCGGAGCACCTTGCGATTGATATGCTCATGGATTCGCTCTGAAGGCACATCAAAGGTGACACGCAGCACATCCTCGCGCTCGGCGCGGTTAATCGCAAGCACGCGATGCGGAGGCAGCTTACGAACCGGCTCTTGATAGCTGTAGTACATTTCATAAACCGTTTCTTCAGCTGCGTTTTTTGCTTCTGTCTTCATAACGGCTTGATCGAAAGTGAACTTCCGCGCCCAAGCCCGAATTGAAGCATCGTCCGCCAAATTTTCAGCTATGATATCCATCGCGCCGTTCAAGGCATCCTGGGCAGTGGGCACGTTTTTCTCAGCGTTAACATAACGGGCTGCTTCAGCAAGGGGATCGCCGCTGCGCGGCTGCGACCACAGCCACTCGGATAAAGGCTCCAAGCCTCTCTCTTTTGCCACGCTGGCTCTTGTTTTGCGTTTTTGCCGGTACGGACGGTAGAGATCCTCGATTTCCTGCAGCTTCACAGACTTGATGATATCCGCTCGCAGTACTTCCGTAAGCTTGCCTTGTTCATCAATAAGACGAATAACCTCACGCTTGCGCTCTTCCAGATTTCGCATGTATTGCAGCTTTTCTTCAATCGATCTCAAATCGTTCTCATCAAGCTCACCGGTCATTTCCTTACGGTACCGAGCGATAAAAGGGATAGTATTGCCTTCATCAAGCAGGCTAACTGCCGATTTCACCTTTGTTACCGGGATCGATAGCTGCGCGGCAATGCCCGCAATGATGCGCTGGCTTTCGGCTGCCTTTTGTTCTGCTGTCAGCTTCGATTTCCCTGCGCTCTCCTCTGATTCCTCTGTAAAATGCTGAACCTTCGTATCCGCCAAACGTCATGCCCCTTTCTTATGCATCATGCTCCCGTATAGGGGTTATTCGCCATTTCAAATCCAATTGTCGTACGTCCGCCATGTCCCGGGTAAACGATGACATCCGGGCTCAGCTTGTACAGCTTCAAACGAATGGAATCGTACAAATCCCTTTCGCGTCCGCCTGGCAGGTCCGTCCGGCCAACCGACATTTTGAACAATACATCGCCTGAGAAAAGATGGTTGCCGCACAAGAAGCTGACACTGCCGGGAGAATGGCCCGGCGTGTGCATAACGCGGAAGGATAAGCCGAGCAGCTTCAGTGTTTGGCCTTCTGCTAACGCATATTCAGCAGGATCCGTTGAGAGAGGAGGCGTCACATCCTGCCATCTCATTGAACCGTTTTTGCGAGGATCGGTTAGCCAATCCGCCTCTAGATCATGTATGTAGACCGGGCAGCCAGCGGCTTTGCGCAGCTCATCAACGCCGCCCATATGGTCGAAATGGGCATGTGTCAGCAGAATGGCCTCCACCTTCACACCCTCCAGCCGCTCCAGCAGCTTTTTGGGATTCATGCCCGGATCAATAACAATAGCCTGCTCCAAAGGCTTCTCGCCTTCGTTAGCCGCCGGTTCCGTCACCGAAATGAGATAAGCATTGGTTTGTATGGGCCCAAGTGTAAATGTCTCGATTCGCATATTTATACTCATGGCTTTCTTAAAACGACTCCAACAAAGTGCGGAGCTCTTTCACGATCACGGATTGGTAAGCTGTACCTTCACCGTAACGCCGACCCATTTCTTGCCTTGTTACCGCAAGTTTCTCTTGATAATCAACTGCATCGCGGTCTGTGTTTTCCTGCTTGAAAGCAATCATTGCTTCCTGAACATGACTAGGACGCGGCCCCCATTGCCCTAGCACAGCCCCGCCTGTATCCGCAATAATAACGACAGGGACGGAACGGCCGCCCATTGTCAAAAACTGATCCATTGTATCCAGATGCTCTTCCATAATAAGCACCTCTGTCGGAACTCCGCTATTTTCAAGCGCTTTAAAAACAACAGGGATATTGCGTACGACATCGCCGCACCAATCAGCCATCAAAATCAACACGCGAAGATCATCACGATTGTTCAGCGACTCGAAATACTCCTTGTCGCTCTCATCGGTCCATGCGAATTTTTCGGACCAATCCAGAAACTGCTCTTTGTTTTTGGTCATGCCGTCGATAAATTGCTGCGGGCTGATGCCTTTGCCGAGCTTTTCTGCTACGCTTTTGCTCATTGAAATCCCTCTTTCATCTATTTATTTAATGGTTACTCAAAATAATAAGGATGCTTACAGCAATCATTATACCGATTTGCGGCGCGAACGCACAAATTTAAAGAGGACGTACACGATCAGCAGCGCAATGGCGATCAAAATGGCAGGCTGAACATATGGAGCCGCTTTTTCATCGATTTTATCCCAATTCTCGCCAAGCGTGCTTCCTAAATATACGAACAATATGGACCATGGCAGGGATGCCAGCGCTGTAAGGAGCGTAAATAAAGCAAAGTTCATGCGCGCCATGCCGGCAGGGATAGAAATAACCTGTCTCATAACGGGAACAAAGCGTGCCGTAAACACAATTCCCGCTCCGTAATTATTAAACCATTTTTCGGAAATATCGACATGTTTCTGTTTGATTTTGATATACTTCCCGTATTTCTCCACGATCGGTCTTCCGCCATAACGGCCAATCCAATATAAAATCCAGTTTTGTCCGACCGCTCCAAGCGTGCCGAACAGAACTGCTCCCCAGAAGCTAATCTTACCTTGCGATACGAGGTAACCTCCAAAGCCTAACACAATTTCACTCGGAATAACCTCAATTAATAGTCCGATTAAAATACCGAAATACCCTAAACTCTCCACCCATTGCAACACGCCATCCAATAATTCATGAATAAAATCCATTCCTGCTCTCAATCCGCCTTCCTTCATAAAATATGGCTTTCACTTGCAAACTCCTGCGCTGAAGCTATTCTAACATACGATACGGACAGCCATCCACTTTTGTCATGTGCTGACAAGCCCTTGCATAGACTAGCCTTAAATGATACGAATGGATGAGGTGAGCGTTTCATGGCTAAAGTTTTTATTGTCAGCAAACGACAGATTCAATTGTTTATCGTTGTGGCCGTCTTAATCATTTTAACCGGTGTTTACTTGAGCTGGGACCGCTCGCGGGAGGTTAATGCGCAGGTGACAGAGCCGCGTATCTTTCAGCTTGTAACCGGGGAATACAGCACGAAAACCGACGACGGCAAAGAGCTGGAGGTATACCGCTGGGACCCCGGCACGATTGTCGTAAACAAAGGCGAGCCCGTCGAGCTTCACATTACCGGGGTGAACGGAAACAGCCATCCATTCGTCGTTGAAGAGCTTGGCATTCGCGGCGAGGTCACCAAAGGGAAAACAACCGTTGTACGTTTCACCGCCGAGAAGGCGGGGACTTATCCCATTGAATGCTTGACCCATACCGATATGCGTCACGGTGGTCCAATGGTCGGGTACATCATCGTCAACGATTAAGCGAAGCCGCAGCCTCCTTAGATAGTGACCGACTCCTTCCTATCCGCATACATATGGGATAGAGAGGAGTCGGTTTAAAATGAAAGCAAACTCACAAAAGCATACTGCCGGCTATCCGACCGCCCGAAAAATTCGCAGAGCCTGCAGCAATGAACTATACCGCACCATCAAGCGGATGAAGATTTGGGTATCGAAGGAAAAAATAGATCAGGCTGAAGCTGTTTATTTCAAAAAAGTCATTCTCAACCTGAAATGGATCGTCGAAAACGAGAGCAATCGCAAGGTGCAGTCCGATTGGTGGGACGAGAATGTCAGCGCCGAAATCGCGGAACTTTGGGAAGTTGACCGGGACCAGCTATGCGCCGCATTCCGGGAAGCTTACGGCGGCTAAAATTGTTCGCAAAAAAACCTGACTGCCCGATTGGAGGCCAGGTTTTTTTTGTGATCGTGATGCTAGATCAATTCGACATCAAGCTTGTCCTGCATATTAACCAAACGAATCAGGATGATGCTGACTCATCGCCCTCTCTGAAATCCAGTTCTTTCTACCTACAAGCGCATACGACTGTCGCCACCCTTCATTTTAGGATAAAATTTCATATTTGCCATATAAAAAAGCCGAATAAACCATGCTGCGGGCATGGTCCATTCGACTCAATACGGCATTTCAAAAAGGTACTGGTTAAGCCTTACTTATCGATTTCCTTCAACCGGTCAACTGATACGGTTTTCGTATTGACTGGGTTGTTGTTAACCATAACTGTCGCCATCCCGTTCGCTTCATCGACATTTTCAATCCAGACTGAATCCGCATCCAGCATGACCGCAAAGGTCTGCTCCGATTCATAGATCTGCTTTGCGCGCGTTGTATCCATTAGATAAGCACCTCCTTCGCTTTTTGGTAAAATAACCACTCAATAACGGTAAGTTATCTAGTTTCCGGTTCCATCGAGTCTGTCGTTGATTCGTCAATAAGGCCATTTTGGAGCGTGACATTTCCGCCGCCCAATCCTTCATTCACCATTCTGTCGATATCCATAAAATAATCATCTCGGCCCTCATGTTTTGGTTCCGCCGCTGCTTGTTTTGGATCATTGCTCGTTTCGCTCACGTTCATTCCCTCCCCCTATTTTTTTGCAACTGCTAAGCCTTAGTCTTATAGGCCTTGACGGCATCTGTTTAAGCCATCACAAAAAATATGCCCGAAAACGCGGATGAACATGCATCCGTTACAGCAGCGGAGATAACATATGGAGCAAAGCCTCGGTCATCTTTTGACGTTTCGGCCTGAGGATGAACGTCTTGAGGTCCAGCTCTCTGCAGTTCTTTAAATCCTCTAGAAAGTCGGCTTCCAGTCTTTTAATCGTCCCTTCATCAAAAAGCACCGCATTCAGCTCAAAATTGCTAAGCAGGCTGCGCAGATCCACGTTCGCCGTCCCAACTGTCGCAAGCATTTGATCAACAATCATCACTTTCGCGTGAATAAACCCCTTTTGATAGCGGTATACCTTTACTCCCGCCTCAAGCATTTCCTGAATATAAGACAAAGTTGCGAGCAGCACGAGCTTCGAGTCGCCTATTCCAGGAATGATTAGCCTGACATCTACGCCGCCGAGCGCTGCCGTCCTTAGCCCCATCACTAAGCTGGGATCCGGTATAAAATACGGCGTGGTAATATAAATTCTGGAGCATGCCGTATTTATCGCCGCAAACATAACCTCAACGATTTGATGATTATGCTGACCCGGCTTGCTTGAAACAATCAGCACATGTTCATTCCCCATGGCCGAATGTTTCGGCATATACTCCTGACCATTCAGCTCCACATGCGCTGCAAAAGCCCAATCGTTCATGAATAGCTCCTGCAAGTAGTAAACGGAATCGCCATGCAGCTGCAGATGCGTATCTCGCCAAAATCCAAGCTTCGGTTCCTTGCCTAAATATTCATCACCAATATTAATGCCGCCGAGGAAACCAACTTTGCCGTCAACAACAACGATCTTGCGATGGTTTCGATAATTCAATTTCCTGTCAAATAAAGCAACCTTCGGCGGCAAAAAGCAGCTCGTCTCCGCGCCTGCGAGACGCAGCTCTTCAACAAAGGCAGCACTTAAATGCAAGCTGCCAATTCCGTCGTAAACGACTCGAACCTCTATGCCTTCCCTTGCTTTTCGCGAAAGCACCTCCAAAAAACGTCTGCCGATCTCATCATCCCTAATCGTATAGTAGTCCATATGTATATGATGCTCTGCGAGTTCAAGGTGACTGAGAATCGCTTCAAAGGTCTCATGTCCGTTCGTCAGAACGACTGTCTTATTGTTACGGGTAATTGGAAATGGAACAAGACCGGTTAGCATCGCGTAGAGTTTTTCCTGCTTCTGGAGCTGCTGGTTTCCTATCTGTTCAGCCCTCGTAACCTTCTCGGATATTTGATTCGCGTATCGTACAGTCTCTTCCTTAAACCGTTCTATCCGTTTTCTTCTTGTGAAGTCTTTGCCCAGTATGAGATAAGCGATAAATCCAATTATCGGGCATGCAAAGGTGATCAGAAGCCATGCAGTCAGCTGTGCTGGACGCCGATGCTCCATAATAAATACAGCAGCTAATTGTAAAATATAAACGAGAAGCGCAGAAGTGAGCACGATGTACCACATTATCAATAAACACCTCGTTTCCTCCTAGCCAGACGGTCTGACAAGTGTCTCTAGTTTGAACGTGCGCTTAGAAACGTATACTTCGTCAAATAAAAAAAGCCCCGCTGATTCATACGAATCAGAAGGGTTTGCGAGCAGTGGCTATGAGATGATTATTGCCTCATTGTAATTCCCGGGGATTGCTTCTCGATATGAGTTAGGATAAGGCGATGCATACTTAATCTTCTCGTAATAAATGCGGGAAGCAAACGATAATTCATGCCCAGCTTGTAACCAAGCAGCTTCGCTGCAGATTCCGCAACAAGCAACGGTATAAGCTGCCATTGACGGGTTACGTGCAGCTCCTTCAGCTGCAGCTTCACGAGGTTCGAACCTGCCTTGCCGACTGCGCTGTATGGCGTAATCCAGGTGTTGCAGCGCATGGAGATCCCGTTATCGAAATACCTTTTGAATTGCTCCGCAACGGAATAATCATGCGAATGAAAAACAGCAGCATCAGCGCAATAAGCTACCCGATAGCCGTTTAAGATGCATTTCGCAGCCATAAATAAATCCTCATTAAATATAACCGGCTCTTGGAAACTGCCCATCGCTTCAAAAACCTCGCGCCGAATGGCTGAGCAAACGTTGGAGCAAAAAAACGTCTTAAGCCCGAGCTCATCCAAATCCTCGTAGGACTTCATTTTGGACTCAGCTGGATAGTTATGCTGCCTAGCAAGGCGCTCCAACTCATTCGCTCCTGGCCTTGGAAGCTGTCTGGCATAAGCATAAACAGCCTTATCCCCTGCGATGAGCGGCCTCGTCAGCTCCTCGATGAGCTTTTCATTATAAGGCATCGCATCCTGAGTCATAAACATCAAAATGTCACCCTTGGCTTGCTGAGCAGCGCGGTTTCGTGTACCGCCGTGATCAAACTCGCTTCGCAGCACGTATAGTACTTGTACGCCAGCCTCACGCGCCAGCTCCGCCGTTCCATCATCCGAGCAGGAGTCTATGACGATGATTTCGTAAGGGGGAAGAGACTGCTGCTGCAGCCTCTTGAACAGCTCTTTTAGGTCCGGACCTGCGTTTAATGTAGGAATAATAACGGATACTCGGCATACTGCTTTGCTGTTAATAAGCATTTTTGTTAATCAGGCCCTTCAGAACCGTTTTGAAAATAATTTTGATATCAAAGAAGAACGTCCAGTTCTCGATATAGAAAATATCAAATCTAATGCGGTCTCTTATCGAGGTATCGCCTCGTAATCCATTCGTTTGTGCCCAGCCGGTTATCCCAGGCCTAATCTGGTGCTTAATCATGTATTTCGGAATTTCTTCTTTAAACTGATGAACGAAATAAGGACGCTCAGGACGCGGTCCTACAACGCTCATATGTCCAAGCAGCACGTTGAAAAACTGTGGAAGCTCATCCAGGCTTGTACGCCTTAGGAAGCTGCCGAATTTGGTTCGGCGCGGATCATTCTGAACCGTCCACTGCGTATCCGATACCGAATCAGCCGAAACATGCATGGAGCGGAACTTAAACATGTAAAAGGTCTTTCGATCAAGCCCCATTCGCTCCTGTTTGAACAAAATCGGACCGGGAGAGGTCAGCTTAAGAGCAATAACGGTAAACAACATAATCGGCGAGGTTATCATGATTGCCGCTATTGAAAAAGCGATATCAAACCAACGTTTGAGTATGCGGTTGCTTAGCTCATCCAGCGGAATATCCCTAACGTTAATAAGAGGGATACCTGCAAAGTTATCAAAGAAAGGCCTCGCAGGCAGTAGATCAAAGAAATCTGGGATAATAAGTGTTTTTACGCCAGTACGTTCGCACACTTCAATGATCTCGGCATATTTCGTGTGTGCCTCGAGAGGCAGCGCAATGATTACTTCATCAATCGGAGCCTTCTCCAGCTTCATCTTTAAATCATTTAGCATGCCGATAATCGGCTTCATATGCTGATGCTCCGGCGCATGCTCCGTTTGATAATCGTCGAGGAAACCAACTATCTCATAGCCAAGATCAGGATGCTGCTGTAAATTGGTATAAAAGCTGCGGCCCACGGACCCGGCGCCGACAATTAGAACAAAACGTTTATTAAAGCCTTTACGGCGGAACGATGCGAGGATCGATTTTACCCAGTATCGATAGACTGTAATGGCAAAGAAATTCATTACAAAAAAGATCGCTAAAAATTCCCGGGAAATATGTACTTCACGAGTGAAGAAAAACAAGCTGAGCAACCCTAGAAAACTTATCGTTTGGATCTGTAAAATTCGCAGCACTTCATAGGAGTAGTTTTTTCGTCGCTTGGGTGAGTAGAACTGAAAATAGAATCCGATAAGAACCGCGGAGAAGGAATAAATCGTCCCCCACAGCAAGTAAGTAGAAAACGAAACCGAGTTGAAGCTGGGCAGCAGACCGCTATAAAATTTAAGCCAATACGCTGCCATAAATACGACAAATGCGCAAAATAGGTCAGCCAACATATACAATTGTGTCAGGAACCGTTGGTTTTGCCTTAGCATTCGCCGTTTCCACCCTCATTCTCTTAGATTTCGACTCTATCTGCATTTTACCAAAGATAGAACGCAAGCAGTACCCTATATTTTTCCAATCCTTAAATTGATTTGGATTTACCTTTATTTTGTTTGGCTTTAGTCTTAACCCATCTGCGTTTCTTGAGCATTTTCGGAAATGAGCGGAGAATAGTTGGCCAGCAATGAAGAAGACCCGGCTCTCTCAATACGATATAACCAAGCTTAATAACCTCAGTCGCTAAAATATACGGTCCTATTACTATGGAATGCCAGCCTATCGATTCATTTTTCAAAAGAGTAAAAAAACGATTCTGATAGGAATGCTGTCTCACGAACAGTGGGATGCTGCTACGCCCCCCCTTCTTCCAACCTCTATGATGTACTGCTTTCGCCGAAGGAAAATAATATGACTTCCAGCCAAGCGTCTGAGCTCGCCAAGCAACATCAACATCTTCCTTATAAGCAAAAAATTGCTCATCAAAAAATTCGCCTTCGAATTCAATATCCCTTATCATTGTTGTTCGGTATACTGCCGCAGCACCCGACACGCCGAATACAGCTTGTTTCGAATTCCAATTAGAAACAGGCTCTCCTGCGCCAAGGTCAAAAACGTTTCTCGTTCGTTTCATGCCTAAACCCGCGCTATCCATTACATCCTTATTTGACGAAAAAACAAGCTGGCCAGTCGCGCTCCCAACCGCTTTGTCTTGTTCCATAAAACTAATAATCTCAAATAAATAATTAGGTTCTATTGTTACATCTGGATTTAAAACGAGTACATAATCCGAACGGGTTTGACGAATAGCCTGATTCTGGCCTCCGGCAAACCCGTTATTCACTTCATTCGCTATGAATTGCACCTGCTTCGAGTATCGCGTTACACGCTCTGCCGTTCCGTCAGTTGAAGCATTATCAATTACGACAATGCTTTCAACCGGGAAGGTTTGCTTCAAAACAGCCTCTAAGCAGCTCTCAATATCTTTCGCGCTATTATAAGTTACGATACAAACACTTGCGGTTGGCATAACTTTTATCACTCACTGTCTTTTAGATAGTGGTTTAACGCTTCTCGCCAAGGCCGTAGTACGTTAAGACCATTACTGCGAATAGCAGAATGATCCATGACCGAATATCCCGGTCTAGGCGCCGGCCTAGGAAAATCAGCCGTTGTACAAGGTTCTAGTAATATGTTTGAACCACTATCCTCGAAGATTGCTTTGGCAAAATCATACCAAGAACAGATTCCGCTATTAGATGCATGATAGATTCCATAATATTCCGTTTGTACAAGCTCAATTAAAAATGTTGATAAATCATAGGTATAGGTCGGCGATCCGATTTGATCCGCCACCACCTTAAGCTGGTCGCGTTCCCCTGCCATTTTAAGCATTGTTTTCACAAAATTATTGCCATATTTCCCAAAAACCCACGATGTCCGCACGATGTAATATCGATCGTGCAGCGTCTGAACCAGCTGTTCGCCTGCATATTTCGACTTCCCGTAGACGGTTCTAGGATTCGTTTGATCATATTCATTGTAAGGTGTTGTACCCGTGCCATCGAATACATAATCCGTGCTTATATAACAAAGCTTAGCGCCTACTTCACGTGAAGCAACTGCTACGTTACGCGTTGCCGACGCATTCACACGAAAGGCCTCATCCGGTTCGGACTCGGCTTTATCTACTGCAGTATAAGCAGCACAATGAATAACGACATCAGGCTGGTGAAGCGTAAATATATTGCGGCATGCTGGCAGACTTGTAATATCCAGTTCATTACGGCCAAATCCAATGATTTCGGCTGTTTCTGTCGTCCACTCGGCCAATTCGCGTCCGAGCTGTCCGTTCGCGCCTGTTATTATGATCTTCAATTTAGACATGTTATTCGTTCGCCTCCAGGCGATCCTTGTATTGGATATCATAATATTGCTGATATACACCTGAAGCTACCTGCTCCATCCATTCGGTGTTGCTGAGGTACCAACGAATCGTTTCTTTGATTCCGTCCTCATAATTAAACTTCGGCCGCCAGCCTAGCTCATTACGAATTTTGTCTGCATCGATGGCATAGCGGCGATCATGCCCAAGGCGGTCCTTCACATAGGAGATTAGTGTTTCGGGTTTTCCAAGCTCTTCAAGTATTGTACGGACCACCTGAAGATTGTTCCGCTCATTCCGTCCTCCTACGTTATAAACTTCACCAATGCGGCCTTTATGCAGAACCAGATCAATAGCACTGCAGTGATCCTCTACATACAGCCAATCGCGCACATTCAGGCCATCGCCATAAACAGGAAGCGGTTTATCTTGTAGCGCGTTCTGTATCATTAATGGAATAAGCTTCTCCGGGAATTGGTAAGGACCATAATTATTAGAGCAGCGCGTAATATTGACGTTTAGTCCAAAGGTCTCATGGTAGGCACGAACAAGCAAATCTGCGCCTGCCTTGCTAGCCGAGTAAGGACTATTAGGAGCAATTGGCGTATCTTCGGTAAAGAGCCCGCTCTCGCCTAACGTACCGTATACCTCGTCGGTAGACACCTGCACGAATTTGGTAACATTATATTGCTTTGTGAGGTCAAGCAGTGTTTGCGTACCTAGAATGTTCGTCTGCACGAAAATCTCCGGATGTAAAATGCTGCGATCAACATGCGATTCCGCTGCAAAGTTAATCACTGCATCGATTCCTTTTTGGAATATGGGCTCTAATTCACTCCGCTTCGCTATATCAGCTTTTACAAATGTGTAGTTAGGATGCTGCTCTATGGACCGCAGATTTTCGAGATTGCCTGCGTATGTCAGTGCGTCAACATTTATGATTTCGTAACTCGGGTAATTTTGAATCATATATAAAACGAAGTTACTGCCAATAAACCCGGCACCGCCGGTAATTAGTAATTTCATGAATCAAACTCCCCCTTCAAAAACAAAGTTGATTTCCGCGTCAGCCAGCACTGGATGCTTGTTATCCTTATCTGAAAGTATCGGTTTGGTTGTCGGCCAGTCGATCGCTAGCGCGGGATCGTTCCAAGCAATCCCTCTGTCGTGTTCGGGGGAATAAAGCGCATCAACCTTGTATTGAACCTCACAATTCGGAACTAGTGTACAGAAGCCATGTGCAAATCCCTGAGGTACAAGTAGTTGTCTTTTGTTTGCCGCACTTAAAATGAAGCCTTGCCACTGTCCAAAACTTGGCGAGCCGTTGCGGATATCCATAACGACATCATAAATAGCACCTGAAGTAACACGAACCAGCTTCGTTTGTGCTTTTGGTGATAATTGATAATGCAAGCCGCGAAGTACTCCCGCTTCTACAGATAACGAGTGATTGTCTTGAATAAAAGCATGTGGAATCCCATTCTCATGAGCCACTTGTTCATTATAGCTTTCCATAAAAAAGCCACGGTGATCGCCAAAAACAGCAGGTTCAATCAGTTTTACGCCTGGAAGCTTAGAAACTATTATTTTCATAGGTCACCTGTTCTATTATAATTTTAGTTTTCCAAATTCCTCACCGAACGTTAAGTCCTTCGAGAGCTCATTCGCTCTAGTCAATGAGGCATGAGTACCCGCATCTGTCCACCAACCCTGTAGAATATCGAAACTGAGCTCATTTGCATCAATATATGCATTATTCACATCCGTTATTTCGAGTTCACCTCGGCCGGATGGCTTGAGTGTTTTTACTATTTCAAAAACTTTGCTATCATACATATATATACCTGTAACAGCAAAATTGCTCCTTGGATGCTTAGGTTTCTCTTCAATAGAGACAATTTTCCCACCATTCAATTCAGGCACACCATAACGCTGAGGATCGTGAACCTCTTGAATAAGTATTTTAGCTCCTGTATTCTGCTTTTTAAAATTGCTGACAAACGGAACAATACTATATTCAAAAACATTATCGCCCAAAATGACGACCATTTGATCGCCATTAACAAAGTTCTGAGCTAATCCAAGTGCCTGCGCAATACCTCCAGCTTCATCTTGAACTTTATATGTAAATGATACGCCGAACTCTGTACCGCTTCCAAGTAAATTGACAACATCGCCCATATGTTCTTTACCAGTTACAATGAGAATATCAATGATGCCTGATTCTTTAAGCTTCGCAATAGAGTGGAAGATCATTGGATACCTCCCGACAGGAAGTAAATGTTTATTTGTTACTTTAGTTAATGGAAATAGACGGGAGCCTGTCCCGCCTGCTAGAATTACACCTTTCATGTTAACCTCCCACGATGATTATTATAAAAAGCTTTTAAAATCCAAAAGGTAGTTAAATATTGATTTATTATAAACAACCTGAAATGTGGCATCCACGTTTTTCATTACCCCATTAATATAAAAGCTACCTTTTGAATATACGTCATTTTTGCTCGTATAAAGTGTAATCGCATTGTTTGGAATACCATCAAGTGATTTTATATAGATATTATATTTCTTACCATTTGAATTTTTAATTGGTGGAAACCTTATTTTATAATAATCATTATCACTTATACTCTCTGTATTAACCTTAGACTCATAGATTGTCCTTCCAGAATTCGAATCTTCTAAGCCAATAATTATATGACCTTTGTTCACACGAGTAAATGTTGCCAATTTAATAGAAATACCATTTATATTATTCTGCTCTGAAACAAAGGTTTGATTAACAATTGAGTTTTTAAAAATCTCACCAATCGTTTCAGTGTCATTCGTCTGATCAATCATAATCCGAATCTTCCCTAGATTTCCAAAAAACACATAGAACGTTATACATAATATGACTAATAATATAAACTTACTTAGCAATTTGATATTTTTTAGTTTCATAGAATTCGGATTCTCCGTTATTATTTTTTCTATTAACATTATAAAGATTTAATATCTCATCCTCTAATATCGTCCAACTTCTACTTTTTGCTGTAATTATTCCTTCCTTAATAATTCTAGTTCTAAGTGCATCGTCAGTTGTTACTAGCGTAATCATCTCAACTGCTTTTTCAATATTTCCTGGCTCATATAATAAACAGTTCACATTATTTTCTAAGTATTCGATATTCCCTTCATTTGGCGCTACAATAGCTATCCCACCTGTGGCCATCATCTCTAATGGAGGATAAGAAAAGCTCTCTAGCTTACTTGATTTTAAAAGTATATGACACTTTTGATAAATTTCAGCTACCTCGACATATGGAACCTTATTAATGAATTTATCATATCTATACCAATCTTTTGGTTTACCGTCATTTGAAAGATACCATATCTCGTATTTATTCGGATCTAATTTGTTCGTTATCTTAAAACTTTCGTCTGTGTTTTTATTAGGATTATTACCATTTCCTTCGATTAGAATTATTATTTTGTTCGTAAAATCCTTTTCGACAGGAAAAAACAAAGAAAGGTCCAAGCCATTACGTGCAAAGAAAACTTCCTTTTTATATTTTTTCTTCAACCAATTTTCACACCACTTTGAAATAGTTAGATATTTCATATTACTAAATGAGTTATATGTAAGGTTAGACCAAATTCTCATTACATTACCAAAATCACTGAAATTGGTTTCAAAACCTTGAACTAAATAATATTTTTCCTTAATTTTAGAATATGTATTAACAAAAGAAACAGTTGTCCATAATGATGCTACACATTTTCTTAAATAGGCATGGAGAGCAGACTTATGATGGGAAATAACATTTATTTCTCCATCGTTATTTATAATATTGGTTTGTTCCTCCCCCATCGAGAGAATAAGAACATCTAATCCTGCATTTCTCAATATATTACAATGTTTAATTACGACATTTACACCTCCACTAACTTGTGTGGATGGTAGTACAAAACATATGTTATCGTTCAATCGCGATTCTATAAAATCAAATAATTCATACCCAGTATACGCAGTTACACAATTATCCAATACTTCTTTGTGAGCATTTGATGCAATGATTTTACGAAAACTCTTATTATCAACCAGCAGCCTTAAGGCTGCTTCCCATTCTTCAGTCGTATTGCATAAAAGCCCTGTTTCACCATTTGTAATCATATCTTTAAAAGCACCTACATTACTTGCAATAGTAGCTACTTTTACTAATGAAGCTTCGACCCATTTATTTTCCGATTTTGCTTCGTTAAATATACTTTCTTCTAAAGGAGCAATATTAATATCCACACTAGCGATAACTTCTGGAAGCTTAGTCCAATCCATAAATTTCTCTGTTAGTATACGATTCTTAAAGGTTTCCAACTCAGTTGGAATATCTAGAATGCCTACAACTTTCAAATAGACATTCGGTTTTTCCTCAAAAATCTTCTTGATTATTGGTAGAATTAAATTAAAATTATCATTATGCGTTATACTTCCACTGAAATAGCCTAAAATTATTTTTTCAGACTTGGAATCTAATCCTTCCATTTTTTCAAGCGCTTTTAGGGATACCTCCACCATTTTCTCAGAAGCTACATTCCGATTAATGAACACTTCTGGTACATAGTGGTTTAATTCCTTGGAAAGCCTATCTGTCGTTGTTATTGCATAATCACACAATTCGAGTGTTCTTTTCATTCGATTTACGCCAGTTATATATAAATTATATTCATATTCACTCATTGATTTTAGATATTTTATTTCTTTTACATATTTTTCGTCGATAACAAGATCATCAATATCAAAAAAAACTTTTTTATTGAAATATTTCGCCTTATTAATAAACTCCTCAACAACTTCTGTATGAGGACATCTAAAAAAAATAAAAGCTCTGTAGTATTTTACTTGTTCTATAGACAAATTTTCATAAAATACAGAATCACAAGAGTAACCATTAAAATGCAATTGTTCAATTTGATGATCTACCCTATAACGTGCAGGATGCGGAAGCCCACACCCATTAATAAACAAAATGTCTTTATAATTATTAACTTCAAATGTAACACCTGATATTTTCCTTTTTGTATAGGAATATGTTTTTTTTATAAAAGGACCAACACCTTCATATTTCAGCGTAGCCGCACTCTTTTTTATTAACATATCTATATCCATTTTATCCCCTCCGCCAATAATTTTCTTTATAGCTTTTTATTACTTTTTTCTTCATTTTCTTAACATAAGGTTTTGCACGCTCAGAGGATGCTGTTGATGAATCAATTATTCTCCAATGATATAGAATTTTAGGTATATGAGTGACTCTATCAGTTTTTTTTAGAACACGAAGCGCCAAGTCCCAGTCTTGAACACCTTCAAAGCCTTCTCTCAGCCCACCAAGTTCCTCTATTAAACCCCTTCTATAAACAGCAATATGACATATATAGTTAAAATGCAGAAGCAGCTTTGGATTCCATTTTTTTTTGTAAAAGGGTCTTATTCTTTTTCCATTTAGTAATTTGTCTTCATCACTGTAAAGAAAATCCACTTGATTTTCTTTCCCATTTATAGTTTTTACTATTTCATATAAAGCTAAAGGAGATAATAGATCATCGTTATCAAGGAATGTTATAAACTCTCCATTAGCCAGACTAATAGCCGTATTTGTACTTGCAGATATGTGACCGTTTTTATCCCTATACGCAACTTGAATTCTATCGTCCATGTCACAATAATATTCGAGTGTTTTTCTTACATGGGGAAAGGTTGAACAATCATCTGCAATACACAATTGCCAATGTTGATATAATTGGTTTCTTACTGATTCAATACATTCCTTTAGATACACATCATCGACATTATAAACTGGTAAGACAATTGATATTAATGGCTTATATTCTAGAGATTCATTTATTTCAGCAAGCATGGTAGACGAATGTGTCTCATTTGAAACGATCCACCTTGTATACCATTTCTCGTTATTTATCACATTTTTCTTTGACAAAAATAACTTAATACGTATTAGAACCATAAGTACTTTATAGTATAAATACATATCTTTCCCCGTCTCCACATTTAACTATATTTCTGATAATAAAAGTTACATACTTCATCAATATCACCTATAGTTACCATTTCTCCTTTTTCTAGTATTAGTCCCCTGCTACACATATTTCGTATTTGATCAAGAGAATGTGATACTAATATTACACTCGTACCGTCGCTTATCATTTGTCTGATCTTACTTTCACATTTCTGTTGAAATTTGAAATCACCAACGGATAATATTTCATCCACAATAAGAATATCTGGTTTTGTTACTGTTGCAATCGAGAAGCCTAATCTTGCATACATTCCTGATGAGAAATTTTTGATAGGAACGTCTAGAAACTCCTCAAGCTCTGAAAAAGAAACAATCTCATCAAAGTTTTCTCTCATTTGCTTTTTACTGTAACCAAGGACTGCTCCATTCAAGAAAATATTCTCACGCGCTGTAAGTTCAGCATCAAAACCAGCGCCAAGTTCAATTAATGGTGCTAATTTTCCTTTCACCGAAATACTGCCATATGTAGGCTTTAACACACCAGCAATAATTTTAAGCAAAGTGCTTTTCCCCGCCCCGTTAAGACCAAGAATTCCGAATAACTCACCGCGATTAATCTGAAAGCTAATATTCTTTAACGCCCAAAACTCATTATATGATATCTTTCCCCTTAATCTTCTTATAAAATATTCTTTCATTGTTGAGATTTTTTCATTAGATAAATTAAATTGCATAGAAACATCTTCAATATTTGCAATAATTTCTTTGTTAGTCATACTAAACTCCTTAAATGTATAATATAAATCTATCTTGGTTTTTCCTAAACACATATAGTCCAATAATAAAAGTACCAAGCGAATATATTAGACATTGAACATTGAGTTCAAACACAGGAGCATTTCCATAAAGAAGTCCTTCTCTGAAATGTGTCACAAAATAATACATTGGATTACAATAAAATAAGAACATATATTTGTCAGGCATAATATTCATTGGATAAATTATAGGAGTAGCATACATCCAAGCAGCAATGAAAACCCCATATATATGTTCGATATCTCGAAAAAAAACTACTACTGAACTGAGAATTAATCCCGCACCAACACTGAAAATTGCAACGTAAATAATGGATAAAAAACTGTATATTACCGTGAAATGCAATTCGACTCCTGTTGCTATACAAACAATAATTACGGCAACAAATGAAAACATCATATTGGCCAATGAGTATAGTACCTTAGATAAAGGAAATATATATTTAGGAATATACACTTTCTTTATGATTTGACCCGAAGAATAGATAGAAGACATCGCAAGTGAAGTCGACTCTGAAAAAAAAGAAAAAAGCACTTGACCACTGATAACATAAGCTGCGAAGTATTCAATATTAAAACGAAATAATTCTCTAAACACCAAGGTTAGTATTGCCATTGTTAGCAATGGATTGAGTAAACTCCATAGAATTCCCAAAAAAGATCTTTTATACTTGATCTTAATATCTTTCGCGACAAGCAGAAATAATAGATCTTTATATTTCAAAAAATTTAATAGATTATTTCTAATTTCATTCATGTTTACACTCCTATTTCATGCTTACTGTTAATTGTAATGAATTTGGAACGCAATATCTTAATAGCAAAATAAATCGCTTGATAGATGCAAAACGCTTAAAACTTATTAAAAACAAAAACCAAACTAAATATAAGTACGCATTCAAAAATATTTTTTCGATACTATCCAATTGAAGCATTATACACACTCCTAAAACATTCAAATATTTAAAAGATCAGCTTCCCTAAATAAATCATGTACAGAAAAATCTATCATAAAAAGATCTTCTTAAAATGTCTCAATACACCCTAGTTATCTTACCAAAGTTCCTCCCATATTCATACCTAATTGTGTCTCCAAAACTCGATAAAATGTAGAATCTCCCCGAAATCGCCACCTATTCGACACCCTCTCAACCCCCGTAAATTTGTTAAATACATACAATTTAAAACTTTCCATTATAGTAATCCATTCCACCATTTGCTAAAATACAAACAGGAGCTAACCGTTTCAGATCTACATAATGATGGATGAGGAGTATATATGCATGAGCGCACAAAAGAAATCAAAAAGCAGTACGCCGGCTGCAGCCGCTGATTTAACGCTTTTAAAGTGGATAGGGACGATTGGAATTGCCCTATTTTTAGTTATTTTCCCCTACAAGCAGGGATTGTTTAATGGCTATGAATTGAGCTTTGATGGGGCCATTTATGGAGCTGTCATTTTCGGATTTGTACTGCTGCTTGTTACGGCTTTATTTGTTTATCGCAAGTCACAGCACGGCAGCTATAGAGGAATTTTGTCGATTGCCGTCATGATCCTTCCTTTCATTTATTGGCTTTCTTCGTTCCAAGCGGTTTCTAGTTATTACGCGAAGTTCATGACACTCGTATTTTTTCTTCTAGCAGCTCTTTTTATATCCAGTCTCTATCTTGCAGAGGCTAAGCTTACTCGTAAAACAATCGAGTATGCACTCATGCTCTCATCCTATTTAATCGTCCTGTTTGGTTTACTCAATCTATTTGGACAAATCTATTATAGGGATGCGTTATGGCTCGCCCACGACGGGTATCGACTCGCATCCGTATTCCAATATTCAAATACTTATGCCGGCTTCTTGGCCGCATTGTTTTTGGTCAGTCTATACTACGCTGCGCACTGCATACGTCCTTCCGCACGCATAATTCACGCTGCTATGCTTGTACCGATCTGGATTTCATTCATGTTCACCTATTCACGAGGCGCAATTATCGTTATTCCTGTGATGACACTCCTATTGCTGCCATTCCTGCGCTTATCGAAACAAATCGCATATATCATATTTATGGGTTTATCCGCACTTGTTTCCATGGCGATATTAGGTAAGCTTACAACGAATGCTGATGCGATCTCTAAGCTGGTTCAGCCGACAGAAACGAAAGCGCAAAGCCCGATTTCCCTGTTCAGCTCATTGCCGTTGCAAAGCTGGGGACTCCTTCTTCTAGGAATTATCGTTACAACCGGACTAATCATGCTTTATCATACCAAGGTCGGCTCTCTTCTGGAAACAAAATTGGTGGAGTTGTCTACCTATAAATGGTCCTTTGCAGCTGTACCTGTCGCCACGATCATTCTAGCAACCGTTGCAGCTGGCAGCATCCTCGGCAGCAGTGCCATTCGTGGGTTGCTCCCGGATAAAATTGCTGCTCGCTTTGAGAACATTAACCTTCAGCAGCACAGCGTGCTCGAGCGCTTAACCTTTTACAAGGATGGTCTCCATTTTGCGGAGGATTATCCGCTGTTAGGCGGCGGCGGCGGTGCTTGGCAAGCGATGTTCGAGCAATATCAGAATAATCCTTATTGGAGCAGACAAGCACATAGCTTTTTTGTTCAAATACTAGTAGAAAGCGGTTGGATCGGATTAATCGCTTTAATAGCATTACTAGTGTTCGTTTATGGCTTATACATCCGATCATTCATACGTTACCCAGAACTGCGAGGCAGTCATTTCATCTTTTTTATTTTTTCAATGACACTTCTTGTCCACAGCGCGATCGATTTCGATATGAGTTATATTTATATCAGCGCAATCGTCTTTATCTCGCTCGGCTGCATGCTTGCCCCATTTAGCGGTAAGCTTACAATTGAACGTATGAAAACGAAAGCAGATCGTCCATGGCTAAAAATTGCATATCCGTCGATTCTCGCCATATTGTCTCTGTTTCTGCTTGTCGTCGCTATTCTAGAAAAAAATGCCCTTCAAAAATATAATAAGGTTTATACGTTAGCCGTCCAGCAGCAAACTTCACTGGACCAGCTTCTGCCTATGATTAATGAGGCCATTGCGGCATCGCCTGAGCAATCAACCTTTTCACTAACGAAAGCGAATTGGTTGGAGCAGGCTTATACGCAGACGAGTACGGTTTCTTATCTTGATGAAGCATTAAGCACGCTGAATAAAGCTAGGGAATCGGATCCTTATAACCGCACCCTCCTTTTATCCCAATATCGCGTGCTGCAAGCGAAAGGCCTCTTCGAGGAATCTCTCGCGGTTATCGATGAGGGCGTTACTAAATTCCCTTGGGACATAGGTCTTTATGAAGCTGCGATAACCTCTTACGCCAAAGCGAATCAGACGGCAGCAACGGAGAAAAATGACACAAAAGCTAAAGAATATGCAGACCATATTAATGAACTTTCTACTGAAATAAAGAGAAGGATCGAGCAGCTTGCTGCTCTTCCGCCAGAACAACAGCAGGGACGATCCTTTGCATTCACTCCAGCTATTCAGAATGCTATCGCCCAGATAGAGCTAGCAGCTGCAAACTAGCTATGATTCCTCTTCTATGTTTCCATCGACTGCCCGCTCGCACATTCCGTGCGCAGCAGGCAGTCTTTCTTTTTATGAGTAAGTTTTAAGGCATGTTTTATTGCGTCTCAGAATAAAAGAATAAATAGCAATAGAACGTCACGATCGTTTTATACGTAACCAATTGAGAAAGGAGTATGCTATTGAAACGAGCAAGAAAGCCAAAATGGTCCTTTGTCGTGCTGCGAGGCGCTGACAAAACGGTCAAACAGTTTCATGTCTCCAAGCGTTCGGTTTTTGCTGCGCCTACGGCAGTCGTACTTGCTGTTTCGGGCTGCATTACAGGACTTCAATTAAACTCGCATTATGAAAAGAATCATTTGGAAGAAAAATTGTCGGAGCATGATCTTTTGTTTTCAGAAACACTATCTGGCAAGGATGAAACCATTCATTCGTTGCAGCAAGAATTGGTTGGGCTTTCCGAGCAAGCAAACGAGATGAAAAAGAAAATGGAAGCTTTGCAGCAGCTAGAGTCCCATCTCAAGCAATTTATTAATAACTATGGAGACCGATTGGACTCCTCTACCTATCAAGTACAGACTCCCAATACCATCCCGTCAGCACAATCAAAGTCTCTCCAACAAAACGCATCCAATCAGAGCTACAACTACATAATGGAATCAAAACCGCTCTCTTTACTCGTTCACAAAACCGGTCTTACGTTAACCTCGCTGAACGCAATCGCGGATACGATGGAGAAGTCCATGGCTTTAACGCTTGAGCTGGCACAAACGACACGCATTTCTGTGGATGCTTATCCTTCCGTATGGCCTACACGGTCCAAACTGCTATCTTCAGGATTTGGCTACCGTAGAGACCCTCTAACTGGGCGTGCTGCCTTCCATGCCGGCATAGACATAACGGGAAAGCTCGGCGATCCAGTGTTCAGCGCGGCGGATGGAACGGTGTCAGAAACCGGTTATAACAGCTCTTTAGGGGCGTACATCGTGATTGATCATCTGGCAGGACTGCAGAGCGCTTATATGCACCTGAAAGAAATTGAAACCAAGGAAGGCGATTTCGTCGTCCGAGGAGAAAAAATAGGCTTATTAGGCTCAAGCGGCAGAAGCACGGGTCCCCATTTGCATTTTCAAATCATGCATAAAGATGAGCCTGTTAACCCCATACCTTATCTAAGTTTAATTAAGGAGGATTAACCTTCATGTTTAAAGACAATAAGCGGCTAGCAGCTGCCGATACATTAATCGGCCAAGGCACGTTAAGCGAGGGCAAGATGATTTGCGAAACCAGCCTGCGTATCGAAGGGGAGCACCGGGGGGACATTGAATGCAACGCGGATGTTATCATTGGAGAATGCGGTCTTGCCCGCTCTAATATTATGGCTCGTGATATCATCATTGCCGGGAAAGTGTTTGGCGATATTATCACAAAGGGCCGGCTTACCATTACCGCCTCCGGCATGTTGACAGGCGCCGTTACAGCTCATTCACTCATCATTCATGATGGGGGCAGTCTAAATGGAAGCTGCCAAATGGAGTCCTCATCAGACTCCAAAAATCGTTCGCTTATAGAAAACGATACCTCTAAGCCTCATGGCAAAGAATTAACAGGCAAGGAATCCAAAGAGAAATCACGACAGGCAGGATAACGTAAAAAAAAGCCGTCCTTTGCTTGTATTGCTTCAACGAGAAGCAGCACGGGCAGGACGGCTTTTTTCTTTAAATCCGGCTTTTACGAAGCGACGTCACGCTTACTAAAGATATACCAGGTTAAAACGATAAAGATCACATAATAAACACCGAGCACGCCAATGGAATACCCCATGGTCATGCCTTCCCTCATCGGGTTCCCGTCTAGATATTGGGTCAGGTTTAAATGAATGAACAGCAGGTAATCGATCCATTTATAATCCAGCATGGCAATTAATGCGATAAAGCTGTTAACGCCAAGCAAGAGAAACAATGCCATGCCGATAGCCAGACCGCTGCTGCGGAATATAGTCGAGAGCATGAAAGCCAGCGTTACTGTGACAACTAGTGAAATTAACGTTAAGCCGTAATACTTCAGCATGTATGAAAGAGCGTCTGATCCTTCTTCTCCTACAAAGGTCGGCTTAATATCGGGCGATGCATTTATGCCAAAACAAATCCAATTCACCAGGAGCGTGCTTCCGAAGAGCAGAATTGCAAGTAATAGCGCAAATATCATAATAGAAATATATTTGGACAATAATATTTTCGAACGTGACCAAGGTCGGATCAACAGCAATTTTATCGTTCCGCTTGTAAACTCCTCCGCTACTCCGCCGGCAGCAATAACGACCGTAAAAATCGTTACCAGCAAAAACAAGATGGATGATTCCATAAACGCGACATCCCACATCGATGTATCTCTTCCGCCGAAAATCAACCATAATATCGATATCGTTAGAACTAATACGATCAATATTCCGGTCATCACCCATGTGCGAGGACGACGGTAAATTTTCATATTCTCATTTTGAACAAGCGGCCAAAAATTACCCAATTCGTCCCCCTCCCGTCACTTCTAAGAATTGATCTTCGAGTGTTTTCACCTGCGCACGAATACCGTAAACTTTAACACCCGCTGTTACGAGCGAGGAATTAATATTAGCCGTGCCTTCCTTGTCAGCTTCAACGGCGATAGCATTCGTTCCTTCGGGCTCACCCAATATTTCGGCAGTAAGCAGAACATCCAGCGCGCTGCGCTGGTTATCTACTTCAATAACGACGCGATTGTTTATTTTCGCCGCATGCTCGCCCCGAATGGTTCTGACGTCGATTAGCTTTCCATTCTGAATAATGGCCACGCGGTCGCACATGAGCTCCATTTCAGACAATAAATGGCTTGATACGAATACAGCTATGCCTTCCTCTTTAGAAAGCATTCGCAAATAATCACGAAGCTCGCGAATACCCGCCGGATCTAATCCGTTTGTCGGTTCATCCAATATGAGAAGCTGCGGTTTATGTAAAATAGCTTGCGCAACGCCCAGCCGTTGGCGCATCCCGAGCGAGTAGGTTTTCACTTTATCGCGGATCCGTTCTTCAAGTCCAACCAGTTTCACCACTTCATGGACGCGATGCTCTGTAATCCCTGGAATCATACGCGCATAATGAATTAAGTTATCATAACCGCTCAAATATTTATACATCTCAGGATTTTCTACAATGGCTCCGACATGGCGGATGGCTTTTTCGTAATTTTTGGTAATGCTATATCCGCCAATGGTAATCTCACCATCCGTAAGCGACATTAGGCCAACCATCATACGAATCGTAGTTGTTTTGCCTGATCCGTTGGGGCCGAGAAAACCAAATACTTCTCCAAGCGATAAATCGAGCGTCAACCGATCAATTATCGTTCTTTTGCCGATTTTTTTTGTTACGTTTTGCAATTTAACAATGGGCTGCTCCATATCCGTGCTCCTCCTTCAAAAATCCAAATCTTATTCATTATAAACGATTCAGGAAACAATTGGAAGTTTGCATAAAAAAACACCTCCGCTCTACAGATGAACTGTAGGGCAGAGGCTCGTATTATCATTCGTTCGATAGGGCTGTATAACATGTTCGGCAACTTTCGCATCTGCACGAAGGAACATTTTATAGTCATAGTTACTGGTCTTACCCGCCGTTCCTACTATAGCATCCAGCCTATCCTGCTCCACGCTGCATGTTAAGCAATAACCCATTGGATGTACCACTCGGAAAAAACCTGTTCGGAACAAAATATCCGCTTCAGGATTAGAAAGCATCTCCCCGCAACTAACACAATAAAAACGGTCCTTTGAACATATCATCCGATAGATCGCTTCCTCTCTCTTTCGTAATGATTGTATCAACTTCTATATTAAATTAGTCAAGCTGCATTAAATAGCAGAAGTTCGATCATAACGTCGATTTGCAATCCATCTAGAAATTTTGGGCCAATACGGAATTTGAAGCACCGCCGCTTCAATCAAACGTGAGCGCCAGTGATTAGCATATAAGACTCTGCCATCCCTATGAACCGCCTTAAGCTTTCCTATAATATGAGAAAACGGAACCGGTAGCTCCGGTCGATCGCAAGTATCACCTCGGAATGTATAAATTGCTGGCTGCTGTTCATCATCCAAATCAATCATACGATATAGCAAAAGTTGTCCTTTTTTGTTTTCAAACAAGCACACATCGCCAATCTGCAGATCCTCTTCACGCACACGAACGAAAGTCGACACATTTCCATCCCTCAAAAATGGATACATTGCGTTACCGTAACATGTTACATCAATGAAGCCTCTACTAGCAATGACCTTCGCAATTATGACAGCCAGCTCATTCCGAACCACCATCTTCTAGTCTCCTATACCGTATTTATTTGACTAGTAATTTCATCCCAGGTGATTCCGAGTCTAATGACATCATCGTCCTTGATTTGCTCACCTGTTTGCACCTCTATTAGCTCCATATTATTTGTTGCGCGCAAACTATGCCTCGCTCGCTCCGGTATCGTAATCGTATCCCCCGGTGCAATGTGCCGGTACATTTCATCCAAAATAAGAACGCCTTCGCCGGATAGAACCGTCCAGGCCTTTCTTCGTTTAAAATGCATTTGATAGCTTGTATTTTGCCCTGCTGCAATAAAAACCCGTTTTGTAACGCTATGTAATCCTGATGCTAGAACTGCGGTTTCTATTACCCTCGAATGGCCCCACCGTCGTTCCTCATATTTAGGGCGCTCATTCATTGCCTGCAGCTTCGCATTTAGCACGGAATCAGCATTCTTGCTAGTAACAAGAATGCCATCTGGACTCGCGGCTACAATCACATTATTTAAACCGATTATCGAGATTGGAATATCCAGTTCATTAATAAACTGTGATTGCTCGCTATCGCTCGATACTTCTCCAATCCCCAGCCTGTCAAAAGCAATTTCCTCCGATAATGTTTTCCATGTCCCAAGATCCTTCCAGCCCCCATCGTAGCGAATAACGGACCGTGAGCTTGTTTTTTGCGTAATCTCAGCTTCAAAGCTTGCCTTTGGCATTTTATAATATTGTTTATATAACTCATCATAATGAATAGGTAAATTACGATTCATCAACAGTGTAATCATAAAATCTAACTGGAAAGCATAGATGCCGCTGTTCCATAACGCACCGTCTTTTATTAAGGATTGGGCCTCAGCCTCATAAGGCTTTTCCTTAAATGTTTTCACTGCTTGTTCATACATGCCCTCATCCTCACTATGACGGCATGCTTCCGAAATGATGTATCCGTACTGCTCCGATGGATAGCTTGGCCTAGTCCCCAGCATTAGCAGCTCCGAGCTGCTCTCTCTAATCAGCTTAGGGAGTCCTCTAATACATGAAAAGAATTCACTATCAACATATGCGTCTACTGGCATGACGATGACCGTTTCACTTAATGATACGCCTGCTATTGAATACAAATAAGCCGCAGCAAGCGCTACTGCCGGATAAGTGTCTCTTTGTTCGGGTTCAATAATGACTGGTGTTTTCGCTCCTAATTGTCTCTGCAGCATATCCAGCTGTTGACGACAGGTCGATATCCGTGCATGCTCCTGCAAATCGGCCTCATCCAGCTGTCGCCAAAGTCGTTGGAGCATCGACTCCATACCGCCTTGCGGTCCTTCCAAAACAGATAAATATTGCTTTGCACGATTACCATTCGATAAGGGCCATAATCTCTTTCCAGATCCGCCTGATAACAATATGATTTTCAAAGAATGTCCCCCTTCTAACAAGCCTCACTGATATATCGTTGTATTCCTAACCGCTGTAATGCATTCTCTTCGTATTCAATAATCGGCTGTATAAATAATGGATTTTTTGCTGCTGCGGCTGTCTCTCCAAGATCTCTTGATTCATAACGCCAATGATTAAAGAGCGAAGCGTATTGGAACATTCAAATAATACGCCGTGGGCAAATTGATTGTCCTGCTTCGAATTCCACACGATACGTCCTCTAACAATAATTTGCACATTTGAAATCGTCATCCGAAATTCTACGAAATAGTTATGCTGAACGGGCAAATGCAATCCTGATAAAAAGCATAAGCCATTTTGACTTAGATTAAGCAGAAGCACTGTTGTAGTTGATGGTGTTAACTGTTGACCGTCTTTACTGACCAGCCTAAGTTCTGCCTTTACGCCTTCTGTGAAGCGAAGCCTGATGTGGGCGCGCGATATATCGTTTGAATTCGTCGCCATGCTCCATTCCTCCATCATACCTAATTGCTAATTTGAGCCTTATTCCTAATGAATGATCTTTATTACATGCAAATCTTCCGGTTCCGTACTAAAATAGAAGTAATCGCTTTTTTAATACAGGAGGAATTTGATGAGTATCGGTAATCGGCTTGCAGCGCTGAGGGATGAGCGAAGATGGACCCAATTGCAAACTTCAACCGCGCTTGGTATCTCACGCGCAGCATTATCTCATTACGAGAAGAATCGAAGAGAACCCGATTCCGAGACATTATCGAAGTTCGCTGATTTATTTCAGGTTACCGTCGACTATCTGGTAGGAAGAACATTAATTCCCCAGCAAAAATTAACGAATGATGTACGGCAGTTCGTCGATCACCTCGAACTTTCTGATGATGAACTGCTAAATAAATACCATCTAACGATCGATGGAAGAACACTCACTGCCGAAGAAACGAAATGGTTTATTTCTCTGATACGGGCCGAACGATTAGAACATTAGCTTGATCAATACAGGAGCGCCATTTTGCTTCGGAAATCCCGATTTGCCTGAGTATGTCATCTATTTCGAGTACAATGACGCTTGAATGCTGGGCAGCCTCTTCATTCGTCATCTCTACTTCATCCTTCAACATAGGATTGGCCCCTAGTAAAATAATAGTAATGATAGAAATAATAACATCATTATACCCGAGTCGCCGGATGGAATATGTCGGTTAGTGGGCGCGTCTTTTTTCTAATTTAGTGGCATTTTGTCGAAAAATAAAAGGGACTGTCTTCTGAAGCAGCACATGCTACTTCAGGGACAGTCCCTTTATTCGATCATATTAATTTTATAGCTTGAATTATTATTTGCCGCCTGCTCTTGCAAGCTCTCTTTTGTTCGCTTCGAAGGCTGCAAGCAATGCTGCTTCGCCTACTAAACCGGTATCCTCGACCTTACGGATCTGTTCAAGCATACGTTTGTAGTCCTTCGGTATAACTTTAACAAATTTCGATAGCGATACATCCCAATCGTTTAATAGACGGGAACCGATCGCGCTCTCTGTATATTGAACATGCGATTCAATTAAACCGCGCAGCTCAGCAATATCCAGTGAATCCTCGAGACGCTCCAGCAATACCATCTCTAAATTGCAGTGGTTGTAGAAATCGCCATTCTCATCATAGATGTAAGCGACTCCGCCTGACATACCGGCTGCAAAGTTACGGCCCGTTTTTCCAAGAATAACGACGCGTCCGCCTGTCATGTATTCGCAGCCGTGATCGCCCACGCCTTCGACAACAACATTAGCTCCGCTATTCCGAACGGCAAAGCGTTCGCCTGCAGCACCGCGGATATAAGCCTGACCGCTAGTCGCACCATAAAGCGCAGTATTACCGATGATGACATTCTCTTCGGCTACAAACGTCGCTTTCGGAGAAGGAGCTACGATGATTTTACCGCCGGAAAGACCTTTTCCGACATAGTCATTCGAATCGCCTTCGATAGATAACGTAATACCTTTCGGTACGAATGCGCCAAAGCTTTGACCAGCCGTTCCAACAAAGTGATAAGAAATCGTATCTTCTGGCAATCCAACCGCACCGTATCGGCGAGTAACCTCACTGCCCAAAATCGTTCCGACTACACGGTTCGTATTCAGGATCGGGAAAGTGCCCCGTACACGCTCACCATTCTCAAGCGCTGGTTGCGCGAGAGGAACCAGCTTCTGCATATCAAGCGACAGCTCAAGGCCATGGTTTTGCTCTTGAATATTATAGCGTACTGCATCTTGAGGAAGATCCGCTTCATAGAGCAAGCCTGAAAGGTCGATGCCTTTTGCTTTGTAATGCTCGAGAAGCTGTTTCGTTTCAAGAATATCAACACGTCCAACCATTTCTTGGATGGTACGGAATCCTAGCTCTGCCATAATCTCACGAAGCTCTTCAGCAATGAAGCGCAGGTAGTTAACCACATGGCTCGGATCACCCATGAATTTCTTGCGAAGATCAGGGTTTTGTGTTGCAACGCCTACCGGGCAAGTATCCAGCTGGCAAACACGCATCATGATACAGCCAAGCACAATCAACGGAGCAGTCGAGAAGCCGTATTCTTCAGCGCCAAGCAGCACAGCAATCGCAACGTCGCGGCCATTCATCATTTTACCGTCTGTTTCAAGAACTACGCGGTCACGCAATTTGTTAAGCATGAGCGTTTGGTGAGTCTCGGCAAGACCAAGCTCCCATGGCAGACCCGCATGACGGATGGAGCCCATTGGTGAAGCGCCCGTACCTCCATCATAGCCGCTTACCATGATCACATCTGCGCGGCCTTTCGCTACACCAGTTGCGATCGTTCCTACGCCAACTCCGGATACCAGCTTCACGTTGATGCGGGCGCGCGGATTAGCATTTTTCAAATCATGAACAAGCTCCGCCAAATCCTCGATTGAGTAAATATCGTGATGCGGCGGCGGCGAGATGAGACCTACGCCCGGCGTAGAGCCACGAACCTCTGCTACCCAAGGATATACTTTAAGACCAGGTAATTGACCGCCTTCACCGGGCTTAGCGCCTTGAGCCATTTTAATTTGTATCTCGTCTGCATTTACCAAGTAGTTACTCGTTACGCCGAAACGACCCGATGCAACCTGTTTAATCGCACTGCGTCTGGAATCACCGTTCGCATCAGGAATGAAACGAGCAGGATCCTCTCCGCCTTCGCCTGTGTTCGATTTGCCGCCTAGACGATTCATCGCAATAGCCAGGCTCTCATGCGCTTCTTTACTGATCGATCCAAACGACATCGCACCGGTCTTGAAGCGTTTCACGATGGATTCAAGTGATTCAACTTCTTCGATCGGAATCGCTTGACGTCCTTCCTTGAATTGAAGCAAGGAACGAAGCGTTAGATGTTTCTTGTCTTCACCCTGTACGAGTGCCGAAAACTTTTTGTAAAGCTTGTAGTCATTTGCACGGGAAGCCATTTGCAGCGTATGAATCGTCTGCGGAGTGAATAAATGGTCTTCGCCGTCTTTGCGCCATTGGTAATCGCCGCCGGAGTCAAGCTCCTTCTCGCCGCCCTCTTGCTCAGCAAATGCACGGTTATGGTGCTTCAACGTTTCTTCCGCGATCACGTCAAGGCCGATACCGCCGATGCGGGAAGGCGTCCATGTGAAGTACTCGTTAATGACATCCTCTTTCAAGCCGAGCGCTTCGAAAATTTGCGCGCCGCGGTAAGATTGAATCGTCGAAATTCCCATTTTAGACAATATTTTAATAACGCCTTTGGTGGCTGCTTTAATAAAGTTTTTCACTGCTTTGTCATGCGATACGCTGCGAAGCATGCCTTGACGGATCATATCGTCAAGCGTTTCGAAAGCAAGATAAGGGTTAACTGCATTTACGCCGTAACCAAGCAGCAAGGCAAAGTGATGCACCTCGCGCGGTTCACCCGACTCAAGTAGGATAGCTACTTTCGTGCGTGTGCCTTGACGAATAAGGTGATGATGCAATGCCGAAACCGCAAGTAAGGCTGGAATTGCAGCATTATCCTTATCGACGCCGCGGTCGGATAGAATAAGCAGGTTATGACCCTTCGCAATGACACGGTCAGCCGCTTCACACATTTGTGTAAGAGCACCGCGCAAGCCCGCTTCTCCTTCATTCGCAGGGAAGAAGATCGGAAGCGTTATGGAACGAAAGCCTGGACGGCGAACATGGCGCAGCTTTGCGAATTGCTCATTCGATAAAATTGGCGTATCCAATTTAATATGACGGCAGCTTTCAGGCTCAGGGTTCAAGAGATTGCGCTCAGGACCAATGGTCGTGCCTGTCGCAGTAATGATTTCCTCACGGATTGCATCAATCGGAGGATTCGTAACTTGAGCAAACAGTTGCTTAAAGTAATTGTACAAACGCTGAGGGCGCTCAGACAATACCGCAAGCGGTGCGTCGTAGCCCATCGAGGCGATCGGCTCCGCGCCGCTGCCAGCCATTGGCTCCAGCACTTTGCGAACATCCTCGAAAGTATAGCCAAAAGCTTGTTGTCTCATTTGAACCGTAGCATGGTTTGGTTCTGGCAGCTCAGGCGCTTCCGGCAGATCTTCCAAATCAACAAGATGCTCATTGAGCCACTCGCGGTAAGGATGCTCCGTCTCGATTTCCGCTTTTACTTCCTCATCGGAGATGATGCGGCCTTTCTCTGTATCGACAAGCAGCATGCGTCCCGGACGCAAGCGGTCTTTGTACAAGATATCTTCTGGCGGAATTTCAACGGTACCTGCTTCTGAACCGAGAATAATATGATCGTCTTTCGTTACATAGTAACGTGCCGGACGTAGTCCATTACGATCAAGCACCGCACCGATTTTCACGCCGTCCGTAAAGCCAAGCGCAGCCGGTCCGTCCCAAGGCTCCATCAATGTACTGTGGTATTCATAAAAAGCTTTGCGCTCATCACTCATGTTCTCATGATTGGACCAAGGCTCTGGCACCATCATCATTGCAGCATGTGCCATGGAGCGGCCAGACAAGAATAGGAACTCGAGCGTATTGTCAAACATCGCCGTATCAGAGCCGTCAGGGTTAATGACGGGCTTGATTTTCTCGATATCGTCACCGAACAACTCTGTTGCAAACAAAGTTTGACGAGCATGCATCCAGTTCACATTACCGCGAAGCGTGTTAATCTCGCCGTTGTGGATCATGTAGTGGAATGGATGCGCACGTTCCCAGCTTGGGAAAGTATTCGTACTGAAACGAGAGTGAACAAGCGCCATTGCCGATACAACCGACTCATCGTTCAGCTCGGTGTAGAACGAGCGAACTTGCTCAGTCGTAAGCATTCCTTTGTAAACAATCTTTCTCGAGGATAAGCTCGAGAAGTAAAACATATTGCCGCCTTCTTTGCCGGCATAACGAATCGCAAGCTCAGAACGCTTACGAATCACGTATAATTTACGTTCAAATGCCATATTGTCTTTCAAGCTATCATTCATGCCGATAAAAAGCTGACGGACATAAGGCTTAACAGCTAATGCGGATTCACCCAGCTTCTTGTCATCCGTTGGAACCGTACGCCAACCGATTACCGATTGGTTCTCTTCTTGAACAATCGATTCCACTTCATGCTCAATAGCGACGCGGGCAGCTTCATCCTGCGGCATGAAAATCATACCTACGGCATAATGTCCTTCAACAGGCAGTACAATTTCTTGCTTCTTTAATTCAGCTGCAAAAAATGCATGCGGAATTTGAAGCAAAATACCTGCTCCATCTCCGGTATTCGGTTCGCTGCCTTGACCGCCGCGATGCTCCATATTCTCGAGCAGCATCAGCGCTTGGCGGATAACCTTGTGTGATTTTATTCCCTTGATGTTAGCCACAAAGCCCATGCCGCAAGCATCTTTCTCGAATTGCGGATCATAGAGCCCCTGCTTCGGCGGCAATCCCAAAATATGTTCTTTCATTGTGTGCAACCTTTCTATGAGAAGATTTTTGGGTAAGCGTGAACGTGTTGAAAATAAGCACCGATGAATACGCATTACGCTTCATTTTTGGCTTGTTTTATCATAGAATGGTAGTCAGCGAGGCGCATCGGCCTGCTCCTTGCCATTCGTAAGCTAAACGGCTGCAGCTCTGCCAAAGAGCGCTTCCGTCTAATTGACCATATACCGGGCCTATACCGCGACATTGCGATTATTATATTATTTTAACATTAGGCCATAGCGGAATCAATTTAATATTTTCATAATTATTTGCACTATTTTACTACAACCGCAATCGCTGAATACTGTCCTCTTGCTGAGCTGTCCCCGTTTTAACGCGAAATATAAGCATAGCACAGTTCACTGCTTATATTTTCTTATATTTTATCAGAAGGAAGTGTAGATGTTGTATAGCAAGTTAAGGAAAGTATCATTCCGCGTATTGGCGTCCGTTATCATCTCGAGCTTGATGGTAAACGCCTTTACTTCCTTTCTTCCCTCAACCCGTTCCTCAAGCATCCACGCTGCATCACAAACAAGCAAAGCAACTGACACCAAGACCTATCATATCGTTGCGATTGGGGATTCCGTAACCGCCGGCTACGAGCATGGGTTTACCGAGCATGCGGTCCCTTACGGCTTCGTAGAGCATGTTTACGAGCAGGCACTCTTCCATGGACTCCGTTCAGACTATTTAAACTACGGCTTGCTTGGGCTCCGGACAGCAGGCCTTAAGCGCTGGATGGATGCCGTAGTCAATGGAGTTACTGTAAAAAGCTCAGATATTCAGAGCAGCCTTCCAGATCCGCGCGCAGACCGAATATTCGCCGAATCAAAGCTGCTTCGATCCGCTTTAGGCAATGCTGACCTCATTCTTATGACAATCGGCGGCAACGATATGTATGCCGTGCTGGAGAAGCTCGAGGAAGGCGCTGGCCAAGCTGAAGCGACAGCTGTACTGAACAAAGCTCTGGACATTTACGAAACAGAGCTTGAGGCATCGCTTCGGTTGATCTTAAGCCTGCAGCCGAAGGCTAAGATTGTTGTAGCTGATCAATATTTGCCTATTCCAAAGCCCGTAAGGATCGGCGCATTCGTTTTTCCATTATACCCTGAGGCTGACCGTTTGTTTCTTGAGGAAAGCGTTAAAAAGCAGCGTGAGCGGCTTAACGAAATTGTCGGTCGACTGACGAAAGAAGGCGAGCAAGTGAAAATAGCAAATGCGGCGTCTGCTTTTATCGATAATGAGTTAGCCTACACATCGATTGCCGATGGGGACATACATCCTAGCAAGGCTGGCTATGCGGCAATGGGGAAAGCTTTTGCAAAGGCCATTTGGGGAGATTATCGCGCGGTAAAACCAAAAGAAGACGGGGAACTCGTTTCAATTGTCCTTAATGGCAAAGAAATGATTAGCACAAATAAACCGCTTCTTGTCCAAAATCGAACCTATGTACCGCTCCGCAGCATCGCGGAGGCCATGGGCGCAACGATATTATGGAACGCAGCCTCACGGACCGCTACGGTTAAGCTTGAGAACAGTACCGTTGATATTACCGTAGGCTCAGACATTGTTCGTGTTAATGGCGACCCCAAACCGCTGCTTGCACCGCCTGCCTTCGTTCATACGGCCGGCAAGGCGAGAATCCTGTATGTTCCGCTTTCCGCTTTGTCCGAAGGCTTGCAGTTCCAGGTCGTCTTTCGTGAAACTTTAAAAACGGTCTTCATTAATAAATAAAAAAGGTTACTTGTATTCCTTCAAAAGCTGCTGCATTTGTTCATGTCCTTTGGCCGACCAACGGTGTAATCGGTCCAAAGCCGCAATCTCTGCTTCTGCAGCAGCCCTTAGCGACACGCCGTACTCTGGAATTGTCCCTGAATACGGCTTCACATCGCGGAGCAAAACAGTTGTTTTCTCCGTATAGCTAAGCGCGCGTCTTTCGTGGAACATAGGGACGTCCGGATTGTAAGGATTATGAAGATCGCCTTGCTCCGGATGCTTTAGTACAGCCAAAATCTTGACTAGGGCGCGAGATCCGTTTATTTCGATAAGCTCCCCGACATAATGTCCGGAGCGCACCTCGGCTTTAACGTTATCCCCTATTTTAAAATTTTGATCGTTCTGATTTATCGGTTCCATTAATATCATCCTCACTTATTATTTTATTATCACTTGTAAAATATATGTAAATATAGTTGACTCTAGGGATACATATTATAATTATACGCGCTACTTCCTTTAAGGATAAATTATCCTAAGCGCTATTCGCAACCCTGATGGATAAAACTTGTATTACTCGCACTTGCATCGTAATATGGAATTAGAAAAGTAGGTGGAATGAATGCGTAAGAAAAGAGTGCTTCTGCTCTCTGAAGGCTTTGGCTCCGGTCATACTCAAGCTGCCTATGCGCTCGCTGTCGGACTAAAGCAGTTAAGTCCGGGGATTCAGACCCGCGTCATCGAGCTTGGAAAATTTCTTAATCCGGTGCTTGGTCCATGGATTATATCTGCATATCGCAAAACAGTAAGCAAACAGCCTAAGATGGTCGGTCTTATGTACCGCAGCAACTATAAAAAATCATTTAATCGCCTTACTCAGCTTGCGCTTCATCGCATGTTTTATACCCAAACGTCACAGGTCATCTACCAGTTGAAACCGGATTTGATTATTTGTACGCATCCGGGTCCGAATGCGGTTGTGGCAAGACTTAAGCGTTTAGGGCTGGACATGCCGCTGTACACGCTTATAACAGATTACGATGCACATGGCTCTTGGGTAAACAAGGAGGTCAACCGATACCTTGTTTCCTCTTCTCTCGTGAAAGACCGGCTTATCGAGAAGGGCATCGTGGAAGATCGAATCGAAGTGACGGGTATCCCCGTACATCCGAATTTCTGGCATACATACGATAAAGAGGAAATACGAGAGCAGTATCAATTAAAAAACATGCCGACCGTACTCATCATGGGCGGCGGCTGGGGAATTATGTATGAGGATAATGCCCTCGAATACATGACGAAATGGCGGGAAAGCACTCAGCTCATCTACTGCGTGGGCTCGAATGAAAAGATGAAGGAAAAGATGCTTTCTGATCCGCTATTTCAGCATCCGAACATCCACATTTTGGGCTTCACCCGGGAAGTGAACAAGCTGATGGATGTGTCCGATCTGCTCATAACGAAGCCTGGTGGAATGACCTGTACGGAGGGCATGAGCAAAGGAATTCCAATGCTGTTTTATGAACCAATCCCCGGTCAAGAGGAAGAGAACTGCGAATATTTCATTAGCAACGGTTTTGGCGAAATGCTCGACTCGAACGATACCGTCGATCGATGGTTCTCGCTCATTCACGAGCCTTACGCCTCTGGTCAATTCAGGGACGGTCTGCTATCCAAACGAAATCAACAATATGACCCCATGAATTGTCCGAACGCCGTCCTGCGACTAATGCAGTGACGGCTTTCTTTTTTAAACGGGATCGAAGCATAAATTGTGTACCCTTATCCAAATAGTATAACTGATGAAGGGAGCTGTTTAGTATGAGTTCACTAATGACAGACGGTAAAACAATTATTTTGAGGATTGAAATCGATACGAATATCGCGCAGTTTGGACGTGCGGCTACAGCCATTGAGCAAGCCAAGGGCGACATCATCGCGATTGACGTCATACATACAGACAAAAACAAAAGCTTGCGCGACTTAACGGTCAAAATTGCAGAGCATGGCGCAGCCGAACGGCTCACGGCGGCACTGAAATCATTACCTGGCATTCGTTTAGTCCATATTTCCGACCGCACCTTTCTGCTTCATTTGGGTGGGAAAATTACGATTCAGCCCAAAACCCCTATCCAGAACCGTGACGACTTATCCCGGGTTTATACGCCAGATGTCGCCAGGGTTTGCCAGGCTATTTTTGATGAACCGTCAAAAGCATATACGCTTACGATAAAAAGAAACATGGTGGCCGTCGTATCCGACGGGAGCGCCGTGCTTGGTCTAGGAAATATCGGGCCCTATGCTGCAATGCCTGTCATGGAAGGGAAAGCGATGCTGTTCAAGCAATTTGCTGACGTTGACGCATTCCCGATTTGTCTCGACACGCAGGACACGGAAGCCATCATCGCCACCATAAAAAACCTGGCTCCTGCCTTCGGAGGCATTAATCTTGAAGATATATCTGCACCGCGCTGTTTCGAGATTGAACAAAGGCTTCGGAAGGAGCTCGATATTCCCGTCTTTCACGACGATCAGCACGGCACAGCCGTTGTCCTATATGCTGGTTTGCTTAATGCTCTTAAACTGACAGGCCGCACCTTGAGTGAGACTCGCATCGTGATCTGCGGTATCGGAGCGGCAGGAACGGCCTGTACGAAAATGCTGCTTGCAGGTGGCGCCCAGCATATTGTCGGCGTAGACCGCGAAGGTATTTTGACCGCCGACCGCGAGTATGACAACCCCATGTGGCAGTGGTACGCAGAGAATACGAACGCTCAACGGAAAAGCGGCGGGCTGGCTGAAGCATTAAACGGAGCGGATGTGTTTATAGGCGTATCGGCTGGCGGAATATTGACGCGGGCCCATATCGAAACGATGGCCAAGGATCCTATCGTATTCGCAATGGCTAACCCTGAGCCGGAAATAAGACCAGAGCTGGCTGAGGACATCGTTGCGGTGTTCGCAACCGGCCGTTCGGATTACCCGAATCAAATCAATAACGTGCTTTGCTTTCCTGGCATTTTCCGAGGCGCTCTCGACAGCCGGGCTGCTACCATTAATGAAGAGATGAAGCTCGCAGCCGCAGAGGCCATTGCCTCAGTGATTAGCGATGAAGAGCTGAGCCCTATGTACATCGTGCCTAGCGTCTTTAACACCCGTGTTGTAGAAGAGGTTCGCCGCCGTGTTATCCAGGCCGCGCAGCAAAGCGGTGTCTCTCGCCGTCAAATTCGGGAATAGCCGCTGTAAATGTCGTGAAGCACACGCCGCTAAAATATGGGTATCCCCCGTATTTTAGCGGCGTTTTTTCGGCTTGCAATAAAACTAAACTAGGCCATCACTCCTAAAGGCGTCTGCGACTATTGGACTTTGAGCATAAAACGGCTCGAAAATTGCTTAGCCGCACAGTTATAAAAAAGTGCTTGAAACCTGTGAGCGGGCATACACGTATTCGTTCTTATGTGCCGGACTTGGATAACATGCGCTTCTATCTCTGAACCATACAATAAACTTAGCTAAAAACACATGACAACTATCATCTTCTTAACCGTATTAAATATGCTATAATTAAAATATCAAGCGCTAAAGCGCTTTTACAACAAACTGCAGCATATATTAGCAAATAAGGGAATTTCCACACGGTATCTCGTTAAGCAGGCTTTATGTGCAGGTTAGTTGACGGAAAGGGAGCCTGGTAATGTTTCAAGCTGTAGTCAAATTTTTAGAAGATTTCGGGCCTCTGGGATTATTTATTCATGCATTTTTAGACGCAGTTATCTTTCCCATTCCCGCGTTTTTCCTTCAAGTTTCATTAAGCTTACTCAATCCAACTACAGCAATATGGCTGGCTACCGTCGGTTATGTCGGCTGTCTCTTAGGTACACCCGTCGGGTATTATCTGGGAAAGGTCATGGGCAAATCCGTCCTCTATAAATTTCTGAAAAAAGAATGGATCGACGCTGCCACGGAAAAGTTTCAGAAAAATGGCGAAACAGCCATTCTTATCGGTTCATTCACACCTATACCATTTAAAGTCTTTACGATATTGTCAGGGTGCTTAAACTTCCCGTTATGGAGATTGATCGGTTACGCGGCAATTGGGCGGGGATTGAAGTTCTATATTGTCGGGTTGCTGTTCTACTTCTATGGCCGTGCCGCAGAAAGCATGGTAAAGGATGTTTCTTTATATATTTTCATAGGAGCCGTTCCCATCGTTGTTGTGTATCTTATTATCCGCAAAAAACGCAATAAGAAAAAAGCGCTGCAGGAAAAACAAACGGAGTCAAAGTTATCCGATTCCGTAAAACAAGCAGAAAGTACTGCCATACAAATTGATTCATAAATGAAACAGAACTCCTATAATAAAAACCGGTCTGGGTTTCTCCCTGACCGGTTTTTTTTGAATTACAACGCGCTTCCGCCAAATACGATACGGTATTCCCATGCAGTGCCTGCTATATTGCTGATTGTAACACCGCCTCCTTCGTTAGAGAAAGTGTGCAATACTTTCCCGTCGCCCAAATAGATACCGTCATGTGTGATCGTCGCCGATGACTTGTCGATTCCCATATAAGAAGAAGGCTTTGAGCCTTTGTATGACATGAAGAATACCAGATCGCCGCGCTCGAGCTCTTTCCAATTCGTCTTTATCGGCCCTTTATCCTTTACATACTGCGCCTGCTGACGCGAATCAGCGGGCAGCTTCACGCCAAGCCCGTCAAGGAAGGATTGCCTAACGAAGTCAGAGCAATCAAAGGTTGTTGTTGTGTTACGGCTTGAACCGTACTCATACGGCGTACCCAAATACTTCATACCCGCTGCAATCATTTTCTCGACTGCTTCAGCCTTCGTTCCTTCCGGTTTAGTTATCGTGTTGTCTCCTCCGCTGCCGCCGGTATTTCCTGAGCCGCTATCAGGAATAGTACCCGTGACGCTTAGATATGAGGCTTGCGTACTCACATAGCCCCGAACACCGCTGCTGTCCTTTACCTCATACCAATAGCTGTTTGTTTTCGCAAGAATGGTAACCTTCTCGCCTATTTTTAAATACCGAATCCGCTCTCCCGAAGTAGAAGCCGTTTTTCGGAAAGAAACGGATGCCTTGACAACTGCATTGCCGGATTGTTCAGGTGCCGGGCTTGTCAGCTCTATATATTGAGAAGAGGTGGATATGTATCCTGTTTTACCCGAGGAATCTTTAACTTTATACCAATATGAATTGACTTTTTCAATAATCGTTACTTGTTCGCCTTTCTTTAAGCTGCGAATGATTGAAGCTGAAGTAGACGGTGAGGTGCGCATATTGACACTGGATTGTACCTCGCCTGCTTGAGCTGCCAGTGCAGCCGGGACAGAAATCGAGCTAAACAATAATGCGGCCGTTAACGTTGCCGTTGCTATCCTTTGTTTCATAGTGTAGTGCACTCTGCACGCCTCCCTTGGTGTTTAAACCGTGTAGGTGTAACGGTTTCTGCTCTCATTGTAAATTCGTTTGGGAGAGACAAGTATCGTCCAATCTGCCTATTTACCAATACCTTGAAATGAGTTGAAAGACATATAAACTCACTGTAAAATAATGCAAAAAAGGCATTTCCATTTAGGAAATGCCTTTACGCCTATTGTCTATATGATTTACTACGATGTTTCTAAGATTATTTAAGTATTCCCTCACATGATTGGGTCTTTAGCTCCAAACAACAAAACGGGACTTTATATTCACCAAAAATTCACACGAATTCCATTGGTAACAATTACCGATTGTTTTCAATGCTTTCAGTCGTAATGATTTCAATATTTTCAACGAGCTCATGAGGTTCAACATGAACATGAACACTCATTATATTGTGCTTCCGGCCCATTAGATGTTCAATCTCGTCGCTGATGCGGTGACTTTCAATAAGCGTCAGTTCGGGATCAACCTGAACAATCACATCCACAAGCACATGGCTTCCATGAACTCTGGCCTTAATATCCTTTATTGTTTTAACACCTTTTGTTTTGGCAATTGTCGTGCGCAGCGAGGATAGCTCGTTTTCATCGAAACCATCCGTTAACGCATGTGTAGAGCTATAGAAGATCTCCCACGCCGTTTTACAAATAATTGCCCCTACTGCAAGCGCAGCAACAGGATCCAGCCACGGAAGCCCAAACTGAGCACCTATAATACCAATTGCCGCGCCGATACTGACAAGCGCATCCGATAAATTATCTTTAGCGGCAGCCAGCAAGGCTTGATTGTTAATGCGAAGAGCCAGCTTCTTATTATAAATATAAACGCCGCCCATACAAACTGCCGCGAACAATGCGATCCATGCCGAGGTTAAATTCGGTATATGATGATCCGAAGCAAACAATGATTTTACTGCGCTGATCAGAACTTGAATGCCCACCGTCGCCATAATGAAGGAAGCAATAAGCGCAGCTATCGTCTCCGCGCGGAAATGGCCATAAGGATGATCCTTATCCGGCGGTTTTTGCGAGATGCGCAAGCCAATCAATACGGCTGCCGATGCGACGATATCCGTCAAGTTGTTAAAGCCGTCTGCAACGAGAGCCCCCGACACAAACCAGTAGCCAGCACCGAGCTTCAGCGCAGATAACGCCAAGTAGGCGCCGATACTAACCCAGGCACCCTTCTCGCCCTGTTTAATCTCATCATACTGATTCAGTTTCAATACCCTCCCAAGCGTAAAAGCGTATGTATTTTCAAGCTCTCGTAACCTATGGGTATCATACCCGAACGACCCCGTGTGGGTCTAGAGAAACAGTGTTTACCAGGTGCGTACTTTTATGCATTGACGCAACAATTCACTGCGCCGCTCAAGCTTGGGCATACAAAATAAAACGCTCTAGACAAAGGTCTAGAGCGTTCATAGGTCCAAGGCTATGCTAAGAAAAATATTTCATTCATTCGCTTAATTGGCTCAGCTTCTTGGAAATCAAAGGAGCCCTGCACCATTTTCGACGTAATGGCATTCCAACGCCCGCAAGCCTCGCTGCCTGCAATGTAGGCAAATGCCGCCTCAACATCATCGCATTCGAAGCAATAGAAAAACTGGTTACCATTTTGAAAAATGGAATAGTTGCGGATACCCGCCTTGCTGTGCTCCTCCATAATTTCCTGCCACGGCTTACCGTGCATGCGGACATACTCATCAAGACATTCCTCTTTAATCGTCCAAGTCCATGCAAATTTATTGCTGCCAGTCATTTTAGAAAACCACCTTTCATGCCGCTTCTTATTGCATGATTATAGCATAAGCGTGTACTTTTTTGGTTAATATTACCGAGTCTAAGCGGGGAACCCCGTTCACAAAAAAAACAGCCGGATACCTATCCGACTGTTCATTCTTATCTCTGTTAGTTGATTTCATAAATTTTATAAATCTCATCAAGCATTAGATTTGCAGCTATTACACCGCCAGCTGTATTCCAAATCGCATCGCTGACTCTAATCGCTTTATTGTTCTTCACGACTTGAAGGCTTTGCCATAGCGGGTCCTTCAGCATTTCTTCTTCCATTTCCGTTCCTTTGCCGTCACCGGTCTCGTAAGTGAAGTAGAAAAGCATATCCGCGTCGACTTCAGGAAGGCGTTCCTTCGTAATTTCTTCAACAAAGGTATCTTTGTACTTCTGACTAACCGGACGAGTAATGCCTAGCTTCGAGAAAGCAATACCCGTAAAGGTATCTTCTAAGTAAATCCGGGTTTTTCCTGCCATAAAACGAACGACCGAAACCTTTTGGTTCAGCTTATCGCCTGCTTTGCTTTTAAAGTCGGCAGCACGGCTGTCATAGTCAGCAATGACTTTGTCACCTTCCGTCTTTTTGCCAATAGCGTCCGCGTACAATTTGAAGTTAGACTGCCATGCACCGCGCAGCGTTTCAGAAAAGACGGTAGGCGCGATAGCATTTAGCTGATCGTATACTTTTTCTTGGCGCAATTTATTACCGATAATAAGATCTGGCTTAAGGCTCGCGATTAGCTCCATGTTCGGCTGACTCTCTTCACCTACTACAGTTACGCCTTCCATATCCGCTTTTATATGCTCGTACCACGGCTCTCCTGTCCATGATTTTACGGCACCAACCGGCTTAACGCCAAGTGCAAGAAGAGCTTCCGTTCCTTCATTCGTCAAGACGACAATACGCTCAGGCGTTCCTTCAATTTTGGCCTCGCCCATTGCATGTGTGATGACTCTTGCTTCCGCCGTGTTCGACGCTCCCGCTTCATTTGTTGCAGCAGCATTTTCATTGCTATTGTTTGACCCGGATTGACCGCATCCCGATACGACTACGGCTAGCGCAAGCAATACCGTGGTTGCTGTCCAAGTTAATTTCTTCTTTAATAAATGATACATTGTGTTTTCTCTCCCTTGTGTTGAAAATCATTCTCATTGTTATCCCAAACGAAACTATACCAGCGACTCAAGAGAATGTCAACAATTATTGATAATGATTTTCAACATCATTGACAGTGTTAAAGCGATCCCCTAAAATGTTGTAGTAGTAATCCTATTATTCGACGATACTTTAGCGTTAGCACATGTAACAATTTAAGAAATATTTCATCATTCTTGCAACTGAGGAAAGAGGACATTATGGATACATTATTACATACTCGTGCTCAAAGAACGGCAGGGCTTATCGTGGGACTGCTTCTCTTTGCCGCGGGTATCGTTTGCAGCATCGCTTTCGGAGTGACCAATATCAGCTGGCGGACCATCTTGGCTTCGTATCGGGCATTCGATGGCTCGCAGGAGCATCTTATTATTCAGACAGCGAGGATGCCGCGTGCGCTTATCGCTGCCGCAGCAGGGGCAGGCCTGGCTGTTGCCGGATCGCTAATGCAAGGCATAACACGAAATCAGCTGGCTTCACCCAGTCTATTCGGCATTAATGCAGGAGCTGCCTTTTTCATTGTAATCGGCTCGGCTTTTTTCGGAGCTAGCGGTTTAACGACATATGCGACACTTGCCTTCATCGGCGCTGCTTTTACAGCGGCCCTTGTCTATACGTTGGGATCCATCGGCAATGACGGCTTGACACCGCTTAAGGTTACGCTTGCAGGAGCAGCATTAACCGCGTTCTTTTCTTCCCTTTCATTAGGTGTTCTGCTTACGAGCGGACAAACTTTCGATCAGGTGCTATATTGGTTTGTTGGTTCGGTCGCCGGTCGGGATTTGCATATATTCACAGCTGCTGCTCCCTATATGGGGATCGCCTTGATCGGTGCCTTCATCCTTGCCAGACATATGAATGTGCTTACGCTTGGAGAAGACGTAGCCGTCGGGCTTGGGCAAAAAACAGTCTATATTAAACTAGCCGCGGGAATCGTTATCGTTTTACTTGCGGGAGGCTCGGTATCTATGGCCGGTCCAATTGCTTTCGTAGGCATTATCATTCCTCACCTGATGCACTATTTGGTCGGCATCGACTATCGCTGGGTTATTCCTTATTGCGCAGTGTATGGCAGCGTTCTGCTGCTGGCAGCCGATATCGGATCACGGTATATTTCATTTCCGAAGGAAGTTCCAGTTGGGATTATGACGGCTATCATTGGCGTTCCTTTCTTCGTCTTTATCGCCAGAAGAGGAGGCCGTGCCTAATATGAATAAATGGATTACCATTAGAGGCCGCAGACATTCATTTCAAGTAGACCGCCGCACCGTCATGATGGTTATTTTATTATTTCTCGCTAATTTGGCCGCGGTCATCATTTGCGTAGGACTTGGGAGCAAAACGATCAGCCCTTTTACTGTAATACGCGCGTTTTTTGGGAGCGCGGATTCTTCTGATTCGATGATTATCTTCTCGCTTCGAATGCCGCGGGTCTTGATTGCCGTAATGGTAGGCTCGGCTCTCGCCGTATCCGGCGCTTTGCTTCAGGGTATCGTACGCAACCCGCTGACCTCTCCGGACATCATTGGCATAACAGGAGGAGCTTCATTAGGCACTGTCATATTCATCTTGTACTTCTCGCATATCAGCATTCGCTTCATGCCGCTGAGCGCTATTCTAGGCGCATTCGGCGCCGCGTTCCTTATCTATTTGTTTGCTTACCGCAAAGGCATCACGCCGCTTCGGCTCGTGCTAATCGGCATCGGTATGGCTACTGCGTTAACAGCCTTTACTTATATGCTCATCTTAACGTCATCCTTTACACCTACTGCCGTCGCCGTCAAAGCCTTCACGTTTATGACAGGCAGCATATACGGCGTCTCCTGGGAAAGAGATGTGAAAGCCTTGCTTCCTTGGATTATCGTGCTTTTTCCAATTGCACTTATTTATGCCCGGCATCTTAATGTGCAGGAGCTTGGTGACGAGGTTGCTACGAGCGTCGGCAGTTCCGTGCAGGTTAAACGGACCATTTTACTCATCATCAGCGTAGCGCTTGCAGGGGCAGCGGTTTCCATCGGAGGTGCAATCAATTTTATCGGCCTAATGGCTCCGCATATTGCACGCAAGCTTGTTGGCCCCTCCTACGGAGGCGTTATCCCGGTTTCTGCTCTCATTGGCTCTCTCGTGTTATTATTATCTGATCTTGTGGCAAGAGTAGCCTTTATTCCGCTCGATATTCCCGCCGGCGTATTTACAGCGGCGATCGGAGCACCCTTTTTTATCTATTTGCTTTATCGTCACCGCAACGGGTCGTAACTGTCGCTGGGGCATTCACTTAAAATAAATTTGAAAACAGAAGGAGTGCTTCTCGTGTCCTCCATTCAAGCGAAAAACCTTACTTTGTCTTACGGACAAAAGGAGATTTTCAATCATCTAGATTTACTTATTCCTTCGGGAAAAATTACGGTGTTCATTGGCAGTAACGGCTGCGGCAAATCGACGCTGCTTCGTTCCCTTGCGCGCCTCTTAAAACCGCAGGAAGGCTCTATTTTGCTTGACGGCACTGAAATTGCCAAGCTCTCGAGCAAGGAAATCGCTAGACGGCTCGCCATCCTGCCGCAGGGCCCTATCGCTCCTGAGGGGTTAACCGTCCATCAGCTTGTGAAGCAAGGACGCTATCCTTACCAAAGCTGGCTTCAGCAATGGTCGCACGAGGATGAGAAGATGGTGAAAAAGGCGCTTGCGGTAACGCATATGGACGAGCTGTCCTCCCGTTCGGTGGACTCGCTCTCCGGCGGTCAGCGCCAGCGTGCTTGGATCGCGATGACCCTGGCGCAAAATACACCCACCATTTTGCTGGATGAGCCTACAACGTATCTCGACATGGCACATCAGATTGAAATACTTGATTTGTTGTTCGAATTAAACGAGCAAGAGAAACGCACAATCGTAATGGTGCTGCATGATATTAATCTCGCTTGCCGTTACGCGGATCATATCGTTGCCGTAAAAGACGGCCGCATTCACGCGCAAGGAAGTCCGGAGGCAATCATGAATGAACAGCTTATCCGTGACGTCTTCGATATGGAATGCCAAATTACAGCTGACCCGATCTTCGGTACGCCGCTCTGCATACCATACGGAAAGGGCAGAAAGCTGCCGATTGCTAAAGAAATCATGTATTCGTGAATTCCTGCGGTCTCATTCCAACAAGCGTAAACGGCTGTCGCCGTCCTCTGTGGCAAAAGCTGACGTTTCGCGGTGATATATAAGCACATTTATAAGTGAAAACTTATAAATTCTTATATATTAAGAAAGAGCCTGTCTCATAACGGAGCAGGCTCTTTCTTTGTTTTCCTTATACGCTTGACCGGGTATGCTAGGAAACAACCTTATAAATCCTTCCCTCATGCGCCCTTAACTCCATGCTTCGCTTCTCACAGCTCCAGCTGTCAGCTGTCTGCTCATAGGTGCCCAGCACCAGCTCAAGCTCCAAGTGAATCAAATCATTGCCGAAATACGTCTCCGAAAAAGTAAACGTACTCGACTCGTTGCTGTGGTTCAACAGCACAATCCATTCCGATCCCTCATATTCGCGTACATAAACATAAAGATGAGGATCTTCTCCGCTGATATCAGTGAAATCTCCATAGACCATAACCGGATTGCTTTTACGCAGTGCTGTAAGTTTTCTGTAAAACGACAAGACGGAATTCGGATCACTTTCCGCCTGCTGTACATTGATTTCCGTATAATTCGGATTAATCTTAATCCAAGGCTCCTCACTGCCAAAGCCTGCATTTGGACCGTCATTCCACTGCATCGGAGTTCTGGAGTTATCCCGACTAAGGGGCTGCAAAGCGCGGAACACCGCTGCCGGATCTCCTCCTTTGCCGATCTCTTCGACATATTTATTAAGCATAGCGATATCCTTGTAATCACCGATCGTATCATACCTTACGCCAGTCATTCCGATCTCTTCTCCCTGATAGATATAGGGGATACCCGGGAGCGTATGTATCATCATGCCAAGCAGCTTAGCTGATTCCACCCGGTACTCTTGATCATTGCCAAAGCGCGATACCTGCCTCGTATGATCATGGTTGTTCAGAAATTGTGAGCCAAATCCGCGGCCTGCCAGCGCTTCTGCCCACAATCGTTGAATTCGCTTGAAACGCAGCATATCCCACTCCGGCATTTCATCGGCAACCTCGAAATGGAACAGTGTATTCAGCTCTTGACGCTCCTCATCAACGAACAAGGGGCCTGTCTCTGGCGTAGCGAAGGCAATTTCACCGACGGTCATCATATCATAGTGCCTAAAAACCTCATGGTTCATCTCTTGTAAATATTCATGAAGTCCAGGATTATGCATCAAATATCGAATATCGCGGGGGTTCTCCACATCCGTCAACAGCTTCGGCTTTGCCAGCAGTGCCAGGGCATCAAGCCGTAGGCCGTCCACTCCCTTATCAAGCCAGAAGCGCAGCATTTTGTATAATTCATACCGCATCTCTTTATTCGCCCAATTCAGATCAGGCTGCTCGATCGCGAAGGAATGCATATAATATTGCCCTGTTGCCTTATCCAACTCCCAGCTTGACGGATTGAAATAGGAGCGCCAATTCGTTGGCGGTTCGCCGTCCTTTCCATCCTGCCAAATATACCAATCTCTCTTCGGATTGCTGGCCGATGAGCGCGATTCCATAAACCACGGATGGCGATCCGAGGTATGGTTTACGACGACATCCATCATCAGCTTCATCCCACGCGCATGGGTCTGCGCCACCAATAAATCAAAGTCCTCCATTGTGCCGGCCTTATTCATTACCGCATAATAATCGGATACGTCGTAGCCGTTATCCTTATCCGGCGATTCATTAAACGGATTAATCCATACCATCGTTACACCGAGCGATTGAATATAATCCAGCTTCTCAATCACGCCTTTTAGATCACCGATTCCGTCCCCATCCGTATCTCGAAAGCTCCGCCAATAAACCTGATATACGACCGATTCCTTCCACCAAGCCGGCTTTACCTCCATGTCGCTCTCTCCTTTACTCGTCGAACATCTTTTGTCTATACGGTAATGGCGCATGCCCGGACACCGGTCCAAGCGCTGCGCCATTCGTTTCCTGCGATATAATCTTACTCTAGCCCTTGATCGAACCGCCTAACATGCCTCGAACAAAATATCTTTGCAATCCGAAAAATACGGCAAAAGGCATCAGCATCGATACGAATGCGGCAGCTGTAAGCAGATGCCAATCGTTCCCTCTCGAACCGACCATATTCGCGATGTTCATGGACAAAACTTGTACCTCCGGCTGGCTGCCGAGGAAAATAAGCGATACCAAGTAATCATTCCATACCCATAAAAACTGAAAGATGCTGATCGAAGCAAGCGCTGGAACGGACAGCGGCAAAATCAGCTTGCTAAAGATCGTAAAGTTCGTTGCCCCGTCCATAAACGCCGATTCAAACAAATCCTTCGGGAGCTGGCTGATTGAAGTGTACATAAAATAAGTAATCAGAGGCAACCCAAATGCGGTATGCGCGAGCCATATGCCAAAATAAGTCCCATTAAGACCTAGCGACGTATAGTCACGCAAAATCGGAATAAGCGCCACCTGCAGCGGAACAACCAGCAAAGCAATGACGATAACAAACAGCGTCTTCCTGCCCGGGAAGCGAAGCCATGCAAAAGCATAAGCGGCAAAGGAAGCAATAAAGATCGGAATAACGGTCGCTGGAACGGTAACTGCAATCGTATTCCAGAAGGAACGCGACATCCCGCTGCCCTTCTCTGTTTTTGTCGTGCCGTCCGGCATCGTGATGGAGTAGGTTTTCCCTCCAAGCACCGTCTCGTAGTTCTGAGTCGTAAAACGGGAAATGACCGTCCACTGCTTATCTTGGACATTCAAGAGCCGAGCTCGCCGGTTCTCCCAAATCAGCCGCTCTCCGCCAACCTCTACACCTGCTCGCAGCTGATCATCCGAATAGGTAACATCGTTCACCTTAATCGGCTCGCGAAGATCGGTATCTTTGGGCAGCTGAATTTGCTCAGAGGTTTGCCAATCACGATGCGGTAAAATATTCCACCAGCCCGTTGACAAAATGTCAGCGGCAGGCCTGAACGAAGAAACGAGCAGACCGAGCGTCGGGATCGTCCAGATGAGACAGATGATGGCGAGCACCGTATTCACGAGCCATTTGGACTTGCGAATTTTTTTGTTCTTGCTCATCTTAGAAGCCCCCCTCTCTGCGGAACTGACGCAGGTTGATGATAATGACCGGAATGACCGCTATTAGCAATACAATCGCTAAGGTCGAACCGTAGCCTGCATTTTGGTACATAAAGAGCTGACGGTAGAACTGCGTGGCTACAACATCCGTCTCATATTGTCCGCCTGTCATGATCATAACCACATCGAATATTTTCAGCGTAAAAACAATGATCGTCGTTGTCACCGACAGCAGCGTGCCTGCAATGTAAGGGATCATGATTTTGAAGAAAATCCGGACTTCGCCTGCGCCATCCATCCGGGCAGCCTCCAGCGTATCCTCCGGAATGCTCTTAATCGCTGCTGAGAATATCACCATTGCAAAGCCCGTTTGCATCCAAATCAGAATGACGATCAGAAACAGGTTGTTCCAGGGTTGAATCATACTGAGCCAAGCCTGCGGCTCCCCTCCGAATTTTACGACGATCGCGTTAAGCAGACCAATTTGTTCATTGCCTGGCTGGTAGTAATAAATAAACTTCCAAATGACGCCTGCGGCAACGAATGAGATAGCCATCGGCATAAAGATGAGCCCCTTAGCCAACTTCTCGAAGCTGCTTCGGTCAGCCAGAATAGCAATAAGCAGGCCCAAGCTTACGCAGGCTAACGTACCAAAAAATACCCACAGCAGATTATTGCGAAGCGCCATAATGAGCAGCCGATCTGTAAATACGGCAACATAGTTGGCGAAGCCTACGAAGTTAACCGAACCTGCATCAAAAAAGCTTAAATATAGCGTCCGCAGCGTTGGAAAAACTAACAGCCAGCCAAGCAGCAGCACTGCTGGACCAACAAATACAAAAGGCAATATTCTTCGCTTCCATTGATCCGGATATTGTTCGACTACCCAGTTAAAGGAGTAGTAAATCGAATAAATGCCTAGCGCTCCCCATAGGACAGCTAATATCGCATTGAGTACGGGCGGCAAGCTAGAATCGCGAAAGAACAAAAAAATGCACCCGTGAACGGCAATATTCAAAACTGGCACCAGCACGGATATCAACAGTAGACGCAGAGCATTGCCTTTCCTAGCCTGTAGTTCCATATGAATCCTCCTCAAAGGTTTGTGAAGCAAACCTTACTTCGTAAGCATGTGCTTAGGTTTGTGAAGCAAACCTTACTTCGTAAGCATAGGCTTAGGTTTGTGAAGCAAACCTTACTTCGTAAGCATGTGCTTACCACGACAGATTTTAGATGATCAAGGGGCTTTCGCCATCCGGCTAACAGCCCCTCAAGATCCTTTTAGCACTTATTACTTCCAGCCGGCTTGGATTTCTTTCAAGGCCGTATCTAGATCTACCGTTCCGCTTACCCAGTCTGTCATACCTTTCCAGAATGTTCCTGCACCGACAGCGCCCGGCATTAAGTCGGAACCGTCAAAACGTATCGTATCGGCCGTTTTCACAAACTCAGCCATTCTGCGCTCTTGATCATTCGGATACCAGGAAGGATCTGCATCGTTCATTGGCGCCGTTACGCCGCCAGTTTGAATCCATGTTTTCAACGATTCTCCTGTCGAGAAGAACTCCATTACCGCACGTACCTCTGGACGATCATTGAACATGGCATAGATATCGCCCGAGATCAGCGCAGGTTGGCCATATTGCTCATCAATCGCAGGCAATGGGAACCAATCATAATCGTCAGCTGTCAAACCTTCCGGGAAGAAGCTTGTGATAAAGCCCGCTTGACGGTGAAGCCAAGCTTTTGGCGGATTATCGAATAGCGGTTTTACGGCATCCCCAAATGAGGTTGTAGCAATGGATTTACGTCCTCCATATACATAGTCTTCGTTAAACCAAATCTCAGCCATTTTTTCTGCAGCATTTTTGACTACCGGATCTGTGAAAGGAAGCTCGCCGGATACCCATTTGTCATAGTTTTCCGGTGTCGTCGTACGGAGCATGATATCCTCCATCCAGTCGGTTGCAGGCCAGCCTGTAGCTGTACCGCTCTCGATACCGATACTCCAGGCCGGATCCCCGTCCTTTGCGATCTGATCCGTTAAAGTCATAAGCTCCGTCCAAGTTTTTGGCACCGTATATCCCGCATCAGCAAAAGCCTTTTTGTTGTACCATACTAAGCTTTTCACGCTGCTTCGCGCCCATATTCCTGCCATAACGTCACCGCTAGCGCCCTTCATGGTTGCCATGTCGAGCCAGCTTTGATTGTATTGCGTCTTCAAGTACTCATCGCTAAGGAAAGATTTCACATCAATAACCTTACCGGCGTTAACAAACCCTTTCAGCAAACCCGGCTGCGGGAAATCCCCAATATCAGGCGCGTTGCCGCCGTTCACGCGAACAGAGATTGTAGCTTCAAATTCTTTTGATCCTTCATAAGCAATATCGATGCCGGATTTCTCCTCGAATGCTTTGATGCTTTCGTTAAACTTCACTTCATCCGCATCCGTGAACGGACCGAACATCGTTACTTTTTTACCTTTGAAATCTCCATTCAACGCCTGAGCCAGCGCACTGTCGCCAGCTGCTCCGGCATTTCCGCCTTCGGCCGTTGTTTCTGGTTTATCAGTAGGTGCATTAGCCCCGTTATTTGTATTATTTTTCCCGCCGCAAGCCGTAATCGTCATCGCAACGACTAACATTAAAATAAAGGCAGGCATTGCTTTCTTTGTTTTTTTCGAGAACATAGACCTCATCCTTTCATATTTAAGTAATTCAGTAATTACCTTACACCTTCATGACCCTTTCGAAACATCCGAAAAAAGTAAGCATTCGTATTGTGTCATCACCCCCTTTAAAATGCCAAATCAGGCTCTTTTTATGCCCACACGTATTCCTAATCATTACGTCCCGATAAGTAATCGCTTATATTCATTCTGAAAAGCTTTTCAGAAACAAGGAAAATAGCTTTCGTTATTGAAAGCTTTCCTTGCCACTGGATCTTTAGACGGTTCTTTATATCAATAAAAGACTGTCCTTTGCTTCTTGCTTATTTGGTCTTGGTTGATTCCCGCACGATCAAATGATGCGGAAGCTTTTCTCTAAGTTCAGCTACTTCGCCAGTCGTTATGAGCTCATGCAGTTTCTGAACGGAGCGATATCCGATATCATAGGTAGGCTGGTCAATCGTTGTGAGCTTCGGAATGAACATCTGCGCCATGCGAATATTGTCAAAGCCGATAACAGACATATCGTCAGGCACCGATTTTCCATGTTCCCGTAAATAAGAGATGACTCCCATTGCAAATTCATCGGATGCTGCAAAGATGGCCGTAAACTCCCGATCACGTGATAAAAGGCGCTCTGCCGCGTCATACGCATGTTCAAACCGATGTTCTGCAAACTCGACATCTGCCTCGTCAGTCGTTATTCCAAACTCGCTCAGGGCTCTCTTGTAACCAGAGTAGCGCGGCACGCCGGAGATGGTTTCACCTAATGGAAAACTAATCATGCCGATTTGGCGATGACCCGATTCCAATAAATACTTAACCGCTTCGTATGCTCCTTGTTCATCATCAATGTCCACGGAAGGGATATCATATTCCGGCGCATTGGTTGAGGCAAGCACGAAGGGAAGTCGGTATCGCTGCATTTCCTCGTAATATTCCACGTGCAAAGAGTCGCTCGCAAAGATGATGCCATCTACTTGCTTCTCGAAAAAATTTTGCACATACGCAATGGTCCGTTTCTTATCGCGATCCGTATTGCAAATCATAAGACTATGATTAAGCATCACAGCAGCATCCTGCATCCCGCGAATTAAGCCGGCATAATAAGGGTTCTCAATATCCGGGATCATCACGCCGAGGGTATCAGATTTTTTATAAATTAACCCTCTCGCAAATCCATTCGGCTGGTATTGAAGCGCTTCGATGGCTTCTAATACTTTCGCACGCTTTTCCTCCACTACCGTATCCGGAGCATTCATAACCCGGGAAACCGTGCTAATGGATACATTTGCGTATTTTGCGACATCACGTATGGTTGATTTCATAGCTGCACGCCTTTCTTGCTGAACGAGGATGTATGGATCCTGAACTAGTATACTCGATTTATATGTTTTTATTTTTGAAAGCGCATTCTGAAAAGCTTTTCTGAAAACCTTTTCAACGATAGTATAATCCTAATCCGCATGCTTTGCAACCATAAATTCCTACTGCCAGTCCTCTTCCTATCCCGGCTATTAATGTTCATTAACTTCAAAATAAAAAGAGCGACCAGCCGCAAGGTTTCCCCTTACAACCGGACGCTCTTATAAATTCTTGGATTATACTGCGTACATACGCTCACGAAGTGCTTTTACTTCAGCGCTTTCCAGGTACTCGTCATAGGTCATCATCCGGTCAATCACGCCGTTTGGCGTAATCTCAACGATGCGGTTAGCGATCGTTTGAACGAACTGATGGTCATGCGAGGTGAACAGAACGGTGCAATCCGTATCTGTCAAACCGTTATTAAGTGCCGTAATGGATTCAAGATCCAAGTGATTCGTTGGCTCGTCGAGAATAAATACGTTTGCGCCCTCAAGCATCATCTTGGAGAGCATGCAGCGAACCTTCTCGCCCCCTGACAATACGCTGGCTTTCTTCATCGCGTCATCGCCTGAGAAAAGCATACGGCCAAGGAAGCCGCGGATGAAAGTTTCATCCGGATCCTTCGAATATTGACGAAGCCATTCCACCAAATTCAAATCTACCCCGTCAAAATAAGGCGAGTTGTCTTTCGGGAAATAAGCCTGAGACGTTGTTACGCCCCATGAGTAGCTGCCTGCATCCGCCTCAACTTCGCCAACAAGCAGTTGGAAAAGCAAGGTTTTAGGCAAGCTGTTCGGGCCAACAAAAGCGACCTTATCACCTTTATTAAGCGCGATCGTCAGATTGTCGATCACTTTCTCGCCATCGATTGATTTAGTCAAGCCGTCAACGAGCAGCAGCTGCTTGCCCGCTTCGCGCTCCCCTTTGAAGAGGATAAACGGATATTTACGATTTGACGGCCGAATATCGTCAAGCGAAATTTTCTCAAGCAGCTTTTGTCTTGACGTTGCTTGTTTCGCTTTCGATTTATTCGCGCTAAAACGTTGAATAAACGCTTGAAGCTCTTTGATTTTGTCTTCCTTCTTCTTGTTCTCTCCGCGCATCAGCTGCAAGGCAAGCTGGCTGGATTCGTACCAGAAGTCGTAGTTACCTACATACATTTGGATTTTACCGAAGTCGATATCCGCGATATGCGTACATACGGTATTCAGGAAATGCCTGTCATGGCTGACAACGATAACCGTGCCCTGATAATCAGCAAGGAAATCTTCCAGCCAACGGATCGACTCGATGTCCAAGTGGTTGGTAGGCTCATCGAGCAATAGAATGTTCGGTGCGCCGAACAATGCTTGCGCAAGCAAAACGCGAACCTTCTCATTGCCGCTTAGCTCTGCCATTTTCTTGTCATGCAGATCAGGTGTAATACCAAGGCCGTTAAGCATCTCTGCCGCTTCCGACTCTGCTTCCCAGCCGTTCATGTCAGCGAAATCCGCTTCAAGCTCGCCGGCACGCATGCCGTCCTCATCGGTGAAGTCCGCTTTAGCATACAAGGCGTCCTTCTCCTTCATTACTTCGTAAAGGCGCTTGTGCCCCATCATAACCGTTTCGAGAACAACGGACTCATCATATTCATAATGGTTCTGCTTTAGAACGGCTAGCCGTTCGCCCGGCGTTATATGCACTTCTCCGTGCGATTGTTCTACTTCACCGGATAATATTTTTAGAAAGGTCGATTTACCTGCGCCGTTAGCGCCGATCAAGCCGTAACAGTTACCTGGCGTGAACTTAATGCTTACATCTTCAAAAAGCGCCCGCTTCCCGTAACGGAGCGTTATGCCACTTGTGCTAATCATTCGTTTAATCCCGTCCTTCACTACAAAATCACTTTATCTCGAACTATTATACCACAGTATCCGCTGAAACCGAACCTTCTTTTCCCTTGCTCCCGCCTGATAGGCAAGCTGCGCTGCAAGAAAGCTATTATTTTTTTCATAATGGGTATGCACAAAAACCTTCCCTAAGCAATCAACAGGCCGTCAATGCTTTAGGGAAGGCTTATGATTTCGCACACTATCGTAAAGCTGCTGCCTTAATCCCAGTTCAGCTTAACTTCATTGCCTGTGCGGGAGGATTCATAGATGGCGTCAAGAATGCGATTATTCGTATAGCCCGAAAGCGCCGAGGTAATCGGCTGCTTACCCTCGCGGATGCACTCAACGAAGTGCCGGCTCATAAGAATCCGATCCTCTTCCCCGTCAAGCGGCTCGATATCGATTTCAGCAACGCCGGTTTCGGCATGCGTGACGTACTTGCCGTAGTTGCCCACCATACCTACACCGCCTTGTGTTCCCATCAAATGGATAAAAGGCTCCTCCGACAAAAATGCCGCATGCGCCGCCCAGCTTACTTCAAGTGACAATGTCGCTCCGTTATCAAGCTTGATTAAAGCTGAAGCAAGATCTTCTACGTCATAGTATCCGTCCCAATTCGGTGTTCCCCAATTTCCGATTCCTTGGCGATTGGGTCCAAATTCCGCATAAGTGGTACCGTAAACGGATACCGGCTTCGGGTTGCCCATTAAGTAAAGGGACAGGTCAAGCATATGAACGCCGATATCAATAAGCGGTCCTCCGCCGGATTGATCCTTGCGAGTGAACCAAGAACCCCAGCCAGGTATGCCTTTCTTGCGGAACCAGCCCGCCTTCGCGTTATAGACTTGACCTACGTCACCGTTGTCGATACGCTGCTTAAGCGCCCGGCTCAAACCTGTCCAGCGCATTTGATGCGACATCATCAAAATTTTGCCGGATTTCTCGACTATGTCTACGATCTCGCGTGCAGCATCCGAATTAATGGCCATAGGCTTCTCGAGAAGAACATGCTTGCCATGCTTAAGCGCTTCTATCGCAAGTGCCGCATGGTAGTTATTCGGTACACCGATGACAACAGCATCGATAGACGGATCCTCAAGCAGCGCTTGCGGGCTTACATGAACCGTCTGAATCCCATGCTCCGCGGCGCGCTGCTCGGCAAGCGGAAGGTACACATCCGTAACTGCTACGACGTCGATGCCTTCCACCTTATTGAACGTCTGCATGTGGATGCTGCCGATCGCGCCTGCGCCGATCACGCCTAGACGTATGTTAGCTTGATTCATTTATTGCTCCTCCTTCAAGGTTTGCGTATGCAAACCTCTCTTCGTAAGATTAAGCTTAGGTTTGCGCATGCAAACCTTGCCTCGTAAGATTAAGCATAGATTTGCCCATGCAAACCTCGCTTCGTAATCATTTTCCGAAATATACTCTAAACCAGTATACCTAATTCGCCCACTGCCGTCATTGTGCGAATTTGGCGCGCATTTGTCCGCGTTTGTTATTTTCCCGACAAACGCCAGGTCTCCCCGTGCGGCAATATAAGAATCTGCTCATCCGGGATTCCGCGTTTTCTGCGTTCTGCCTCCAGCCGGTCGAGCGCTTCGCGAGGCGTATCATCGGCTAGCTTGAAAGCGCCATAATGCATGGGCACGAACCATTTGGCATCCAGATCCTCGAATGCCTGGAGCGCTTGCTCTGGCGTAATATGCTGCGGCGCCATGAACCATTCCGGCTCGTATGCACCGATCGGCAGAAGCGCGACGTCAATGGGATAGCGTCGTCCGATCTCTTTAAAGCCTTGGAAGTAGCCGCTGTCTCCGGCAAAATAGATCGTAGGAAAATCAGATACGATTGGCCGTTCTGCTTGGCCCCGCTCGTTGAAAAACGGATGCAGACGCTCCGAAGCCGGTTCTGCCGTGCTTGCGATCTGTGCTCGGACCTCCGAATCGCCAGCTCTTTTATCCTCTGCAGCCAATCCGCTAACGCGGCCTGCAAGCTTTCCGCTGCGCGAAGCCGGGCGTTCAATGACGAAGCCGCCCCAATGCGAGCTATTCGAATCCCAGGGATTGCGCCTAGTGGAATGCTGAGAAGGCACGAAGGTGAATTTGACCCCGTTTAACATAACGGATTCCCACCAATGCAGCTCATGGATACGAAAGAAGCCCTTTTTCCTAAGCTTTGCGCCAAGTCCCGCCGGCACAAGCAAATGCCTGGAACCGACCAGCCTGCGCAGCGAATTTATATTTAGATGATCATAATGGGAATGAGATATAAGGACAACATCGATCGGCGGCACATCCTCAATGGGAATGCCCGGCGGAGAAAGTCTTTTTTGGAATGCCATTTGGGTGGACCAAACAGGGTCCGTTATAATATTCAACCCGCCGAATTGTATGAAAAAGGTCGAGTGGCCCACCCAAGTGATGGAAGGCCACTTTCGGTTATCCTCCAGATATGCGATATCAGGTTCGACATTCGGAACGGTGAATGAATAATCCTTCATTCTTTGCCTGCGAATGCGCTCTTGACGCCATCTCTTGAATTGCTTAAGCGATGTGTGCTGCTCGATAGGATCTATGTTTGCAAATCGTTTTAACCTCAACCGTCCATCCCTCCTCGCAAAATTCCGTTGTTTTTATAAGATACCAAGCCGACAGCTTACAATGCAAATATGTTATTTATACGTAAAAAACTCATATTGCAAAATAAACCGAGTCAGCCTTCCGTTCCATCGTTAGCATCCCAACTTAAAATCAGGTACACTTGGTTATATAAGTTTTACACATAAGACTACGCTTTCGACGCAGCAAATGTTACTTAAAAGTTGGAAATTTTCATTTACCCCATTATCAATTCAGGAGGTTTCCTTATGAAACTAATTTCTATAGAGCCCACGCCGAGTCCTAACTCCATGAAGCTGAACGTCGATGAGATGCTGCCGCGCGGACGCAGGCTTACTTATAAAACCAGCGAAGCAAGCGATGCGCCAGAGTTGCTCCGGCAGCTGCTTCAAATCAAAGGCGTGCGAAGCTTGTTCCGCACCGCTGATTTTATTGCGCTTGACCGCAAGCCCGGTGCGGATTGGGCCGCTATTTTGGCCGAAGCCGGACAATTGCTGCAGAAGGATAATGCTGACGGTGAACAGACTGGAAGCAAAGGACCATCAACCAGCTATGGCGAAGCGCAGGTACTGGTTCAAATGTATCGCGGGATTCCCATGCAAGTACGCGTACGCATGGGAGATACCGAAGCTCGCTCGGCGCTTCCAGCGCAGTTTGGAGAGGCTGTTAGTCTTGCAGCCGGCTCTGGCATGATCCGTGAGCGCAAGCTGGAGGAATTCGGCGTCCGATACGGCGAGCCCGAGGAGATCGCGGCTGAGATCGTACGCGAGCTCGAGGCCTCCTATCCGAGCGAACGATTAGAAACGCTCGTTCAAGCAGCTATCGAACAAGGCCAGTCCGGTTTAGAAGAGGGAGCTGCGCCGGCGGTTGTAAGGCCGGCTCCGCTAACCCTCGAAGAGGCAGAGGAGCAATTCGCCTCAACCGATTGGCAGGTACGTTATGCTGCGCTTGAGCGGTACGTTTCCTCCGTTGAAGGATTACCTTTGCTTGCCAAGGCAATCCAGGATGAGAACACTTCGATTCGAAGGCTGGCTGTCATTTATCTCGGCGATCTGCGATTGCCTGAAGCTCTGCCTTATTTATTCATTGCGCTGCGTGACTCGTCTACGTCCGTGAGACGGACTGCCGGCGATACGCTATCGGACCATGGTGACCCTGCTGCTATAGGGCCGATGATTGAATCCCTGCGCGACAAGAACAAGCTTGTCCGCTGGCGTGCAGCCCGCTTTCTCTACGAGGCTGGCGACGAGACGGCCATCGAGGCGCTGCGGGAAGCAGCGAAGGACAGCGAGTTCGAAATTCAGCTTCAAGCCCAAATGGCGCTTGAGAGGATTGAACGCGGCGAGGAAGCCGCCGGCTCTGTTTGGCAGCAAATGACGGCTGCGAGAAACAACGAGCAGTAGACCGCTTACCATACGTATAAAAGTGGGTGCAGAGCTGCACCCACTTTTTGTGTTTGAAGCATGCTAATCACCAGCGTAAACGGCAGTTCCCTTCCTCTGCTGCAGAAACAATCGTTTTGCGGTGATATCTAAGCAGATTTATGAGGGAAAACTTATAAATTCTTATAAATCAAGCGTAAACGGCTGACGCCGTCCTTGGCGGCAAAAGCTCGTTTCGCGGTGAAATATAAGCAACGTATAAGGTTGAATTTTATACTTTCTTATATTTTAAACAAAGAGGCGCATTTCTGCGCCTCTTCCATTTGCTTATTCAGCTCTACTTCGCATATTCCAGCTGCAGGCGGACAAGCAGCGAATCGTCTCCCGCGTATGGCTCATAGCTTGCCCGGTAACCTACGGCCACGTTTACACGCTTGAAGGCTGCCTTGAGCGCTGCTGGAAATTGATCGCCTTCCTCAAAACGAAACGCCAAGCTGGCCGTCTTTGATTCCAGCGCCGTCTGAATAACTTGGTTTAGCTGCTCCGCGCTCGACACGGTGTATTCCGGATCAAGCCAGTGCAAGCCTATGGCAAGCTTAAGCTTGCTGAAGCGATTGCGCTCAGACGCAGAGCCCTGCTGTTCAAGTTCGCGTATCGTATCCGCATAAGAAACCTTCGCCGCGGGATACGACTTAGTCCATTGATGATCCGCCCGCAGCTCTTCGTCCGTCCGCAGGTAGTAATTGTATCTTATCGTACTCTCGCCCGTCGCAGCAGCTTTCTCCTGCGCTTCCTTGCCTGCTGTCTTAGCGCTGACCGGATCATCCCAAGTGAAATCCAAATGGTACCATGCGCCGTCCAGCTGTACCATATTCCACGCATGCTCCCCCGTATTCACCGTACCCTCCGCAATTAATACCGTCAGACCCGCGTCCTTCAGCATCTTATAGCCGAGCAGCGCATAGCCCTGACACACGGCCTCGCCCAAGGTTACCGCGTTATAAGCCGTATAATGAGTCAGCGACTGATCATATTCCACATGGCTTACAATCCAATCATGGATCGCTTTAATTTTCTCATGGCCGTTCATTCCCGGCTCGATAATCTCCTGCAGTACTTTGGCAACCACCTGGTCTACCGCAGCAGTCTGCTCTAGCGTCTCGCGGTATCTGGCTTCTAGAGCAATGGTCGATTTATTTCCCCAGCTTCGAATCGTATAGATGTAGGATTCAAGGATGTAGGCTGTGTAGTCGTCATGCCCGAGGGCTAAACGAATGATTTCCGTCATCTTGCTCGAAAGCTCCTGCTTGTCCCCTGTGTACGTTACCGAGAAACGCTCGGACCGTGCTTGGAACTGCTTAGCGATTTCTTGCTCCAGCCGCTCCAGCTTATTCGTCTCATCCATAGCGGTCACCTCTTCCGTCTCTGTCGCAGCGGGAAAAAAATCCAGCTTTAAGTCCAGGAAGTACGCTGCAGCTATTATGACAACTACCACCATCAGTTTGGATCCTACTCTATGCATTCGAACCTCCTACGTTTTACAGCTATGTAATCAAACTGTAATATTTCTCTCATCTTGGTTTCATCTTATGCTTATATAATGAATTCATGACCCCCCTTTATTATATATATTCTCTCTTGAAGCCTGCAGCCTCGTGCCGCGGGCTTCCTTTTTGATAGAAGCTAGATATATAAGCAATTTTATATACGGAAAATTATAAATTATTATTTTTTAAGAAAGGCAGGACGCTCTCCCAAAATACAGGGTCTTGCTCCGACCCGCTGTGGCCGTTCGTCGATACAAAGAGCGTATTTATGAGCCCCTCAGGCAGCTCGCCCTTCAGTTTCCTCAGATCCTCCGCGCTTATAAAATCATCGCCATTGGAATGAATCATCAAGACAGGCGTGCGTCCTGCTTCCGAGCTCCCGGCTCGCTTCTTCAGCACAAGCGGTATGCTTGCTGCTTTGAATTGCGCTCGCGAAATGCGTGCACGGATGAGCCAAATCTGCGGAATCAGATAGGCTAACGGGAAGATCGGTATTTTTTTGCGCCGCAGCTCCGACTTCATCATCGTCTCAAACCGAACAGGCATAGAATCCGTTACGACCGCGCTGACCCGCATCCCTTGGTCAAGCGCGAGGATCGCGCCGAAGCCGCCCAGCGAGTGCCCGAGCACCGCGATCCGATCTGGATCAATGCCATGCAGCTTCCTGACCGCTTCTACCGCAGACAACATGTCATCACGAAACATCAGCGCGGAAGGCGCCGATATGGAGTCGCTGTCGCCATGGCTTCGCGCGTCATACATCCATATGGCAAAGCCCGCTTCGTAGATCGGTCTGGCATATCGGAGCACTCTCGACCGATTAGAGCCCCAGCCGTGTGCAATGACGATAAGAGGAGCAAGCCCCTCCCGGGTTAAAACACCTGCGGAAGGCTGCAGCAGCCAGCCCTCCAGCTTGGAGCCGTGACTTGTAAAGGATACGGACTGCCACTGCGTCCCGATATCAGGAGCATTGCCGTTCGCAAGCTTCCGCGGTGTCTGGCTGCGGGCGCCCATTCGCCAAACCAGCGCGGACATCAGCACGATGATGAGCAAGAAGATGGATAATAACCATGAGACCAAGTTCATCCAAGAAACCTTCCTTTCTCTACAAAGCTCGCACGGCTTCCACGAATTGCCGCGCCCTTTCCGTTACTTGATCGAATTTGCCTTCCCGAACCCACTCTAGATTGACAAGCTTGCTGCCCATTCCGACTGCATTCGCACCTGCTTTAAAATAGTCGGCAATATTATGCAAATCAACGCCGCCGGTGGCGATCATCGGTATTTCATTGAGCGGACCGCGAATTTCCTGCAGGTAGCCAATGCCCAGCGTTCCCATTGGGAATATTTTCACGGCATCTGCTCCAGCCTTCCATGCCTTCACGATTTCGGTCGGCGTCATGACGCCGGGCCAGACGGAGAGGCCCTGCTCGCGGCCGTAAGCTATGACTTCCTCATCTAAATTTGGAGAAATGAGAAACTGAGCTCCTGCGGCAACAGCTTGCTCGGCAAGGGCTACATCCGTTACCGTGCCCGCGCCGACTGCCGCTTTGCCGTCAAACTTCGTGCGCCAACGATTGATCATTGCCGCCGCGCCTTCCGTGTTCATCGTAATTTCCATCATATAAATACCGCCGTCAATTAAAGCCTGCGCGGTATCATCCGCATGCCGGTCTTCAATTCCCCTTAAAATCGCTACGATTTTGTGCTGCAGCAGCAGCTCAAGCATTTGACCCATTCTCTTCTCCTCCAGCCTGTACATTCATTTATTCCCAAAAATGCTTTAACATGCGCAAAAATAAATTCGGAAACGGCAAAGTTTCCATATCATCCTTGCCGATCCATCGATAAGCGCTCAGCTCGTCAGCTTGCAAACCTTGAGCAGCCGCCGCCTCATAACCGGCGTTTGCTTCAGCCGCTATGAGATTACGACCAAGCTCAGATGCGGCTGCCGCATCCTCAAGCGTACTCGTCTCTTCGCCTAAATCAGCCAAATAAAACCGCATTTTCCAATGAATATGGCTGAAAATATGATCAGCGTCGATAAACCAGCCTCGCGGCCTTATTAGCAGCCCCGTATCTTCCTCAAGCATGCGGCTGATCATCTCGGCCAGCTCGCCCTGCTCCTTCGGCGCCGACTCCGCCAGCCACTCCGTCTTATCCGGCGGCAGCAGCAAATGCGGCAGCTCCCACATCTGAGCAAGCAGCCCCGTATCCGGACGCTGCCTTACGAGCACCTTGCCTGCATTCACGCCGCTGCCTACGACAATAGCTGCCGCCCTATATTCCGGACGCGGCGGCTTCGCCTTTGTCTTTATCGGCAATTCCGTCTCTCGGCCCGCAAGCCGCGCCGCGCAATGCTCCATCACGGGACATGGCAGGCAGCTCGGCGACTTTGGCGTGCAAACTAACGCTCCAAGCTCCATTAGGGCTTGATTAAAATCGCCAGCAGCGCCTTCCGGTATAATTGAGGCCGCCAGCTTCTCAATGCCCACTCGCGTAGACGCCTTCGCGATGTCATCCTCGAGGCAAAAATATCGGGAGAGTACGCGCATCACGTTGCCATCGACTGCAGGCTCCGGACGGTTAAACGCAATGCTCATAATCGCTCCGCTCGTATAAGGACCTACGCCCTTCAATCCCGCTACCGAAGCTTTATCGTCCGGTACGATCCCGCCGTAACGCGCCACTACCTCTTTAGCTCCTGCCTGCAAATTGCGCGCGCGCGAATAATAGCCAAGTCCCTCCCAGCTCTTGAGCACCTCTGTCTCGGGCGCTTCCGCAAGCGCCCTTACGGTCGGAAATTTACTCATGAACTGGTTATAGTACGGAATAACCGTATCAACCCTCGTCTGCTGAAGCATTATTTCGGATACCCATACGCGGTAGGGATCACGATTGAGCCGCCATGGCAGATCACGCTTGATCAGCCGATACCAATTAAGCAGCTCTGTACTAAAAAATATTTTGACTTCCTCTTGTCCCACTAGCTGTTTTCCTCCTCACATGTTGATGCGTCCGGCTCCAATAGATTGCTGCCGTTAAGTCTGCCGATGCGGCGGTATTGAACAGGCGTGACACCTGTGTATCTCTTGAACAGCCTTGATAAATAGTGGTTTTTCATGCCTACCAGCTTTGCCACAGCCACCACCGGTAGTTCCGTTTCCATAAGAAGATCCTTGGCGATCGCAATCCGGCGATTCGTTACATATTGGATCGGCGAGCATCCCATGATGCTTTTGAAGGAAGTAATAAAATAGTTCGGATGCAAAAAGGCGAATTTCGCGAGCTCTTCGATTTGTATGTTCTCATGCAAATTCGCTTCAATGTAGGCAAGAACCACGTTCCATTTCTCCTCGGAGCCGGGATCATGCAGATTTTCTCTCTGAACATGACCCTCATCCAAATAAAAGGCAAGCAGCTCCAGCAAAACGGCCTTCAGCCGCAGCTCCCTTGTGATGGTATGGGAGTGCTGGTACGCTTCCATTTTGTCAAATAGCTCCTTGATCGCCTGCCTGTCCTGCACGTTAACGAATGGCGGGAGCTGCAAGGAATTAATGACTTGAATATCGCCTAGCTCTAAACGAAAGTGGCACCAATAACGTCCAAACGTTTCGCTGCCCTCCGTACCAAAGGATTGCAGCGTTCCCGCCGGAAATAGATAAAGGGTTCCCGGCTGCAGAATATACTTTTCGTCTTCGATTACAAGCCAGCATTTTCCCTTCTCCGTAAAACAGAAGCGGTAGAAGTCAGGCTCGGATTTTTGTTCGGACCAACCTGGAACGCTTTCGGTATAAGCGCTCATAATAACCTCGGCTTGGAGTTTATTCAATTGATTTTGTAAAATACTATCTATTGTTGGTTTCATGAATTCTCCTGTAAGTAAAACTGCGATATAATAAATAAATAATTTTCGTGTAAGGTTTCAACCTTCTCTATTATACGAATTAACGATTCAAATTCATATGGACGTCTTGTGAATTGCCTTTATAAGTCCATTATTCCCATAATTATACATCAAAAGAAAGGGGCGATTTCATTGTTCGCCAATCGAAAACTCATTTTTTTCCTAACCCTACTTGTATCCATGATACTGGTGTTTGCCTTAACAGCCTGCGGTGGCAGCGGGAATGGAGCTGCAGGCAAAAACAGCGCACTTGATGGGCCTGCTGAGGTTGTCTCGGTCTATAAGGCAAATTGCGTTAGCTGCCATGGTACCGGGCTTCAGGGCAGAGTAGGCCCCGCTACCAACCTTCAAAAGGTTGGCGAGCGTATGAGCGCTTCGGATATTACGCAGCAGATTGAACAAGGCGAGGGCTCGATGCCAGCCTTTAAAGACCGTTTGACCGCCGAGCAAATAACTGGCCTCTCTAATTGGCTCGCAGCCAAAAAGTAACGATGAGGTTATTCATAACGAAGAACAGTTAAATGCTTATCCAGAAACAAAAAGGATGCCCCGGCAGACTAAGCTGCCGCTGGCATCCCTTTTGTTCATTATAATCTAATAACCAATATGGTGACCATTTATTTTGGGAGATTTCATGAAGTGATGTGCGGACTGACCGGCGTACGTCCAATTCGTTTCGCCCATTTGCGGGTGCACCGGGAACAAATCTCCCTGCACCAGAACCAGATCTCCGCCCCAATCGTCCGAATACAAGCCGTCATATTCGACCCATTGCCCCGTCTTAAAACGACGCTTCGTCTTCTGCTGCCGCTGCTCCTTCATTGCCGACATCCCCTCTCGACTTCTAACTTGGTATATTACATTCCAAGTATAGGCAAAAGGTTACTCCGTTATCCGTTCTGCAACAGCAAATGCGGAAGCAAGCATACGCTCATGCGTAATCGTGACATGGATTCGTACATCCTCCGGCCGAAGCCTCAAACGCTCCCAAGCAGCGGCGGATAAATAGCATTCCGGCTTGCCGCAGCTCCCCCGCAAAATCTCAATATCCGTAAATCCAATGACATTGCCGATTCCGCAGCCAAATGCCTTGACGACTGCTTCTTTTGCCGCAAAACGCCCCGCTGTAAATTGATGGAGCCGCTCTCCCGTATAACCCAAAGCAAGCTCCCGTTCGCCCCCGGAGAGCACGCGCTCCAGAAATCTTCCGCCCGTGCGCCCGTCTAACACTTTGGCTATTCTCGTAATATCCGATAAGTCATGTCCGATGCCGATGATCATACTAACACCCGCCTTTTCCCTGAAGGTGAGATTAGCAGAAGGCATGAACGAAGTCAAGGATAGCTTCTTTTACCAAGCTTTCGGATCCTATTATTCCTTTACCCCTTCCCCTATCACGCGTTCGTAATGGAAGCTGTTGCCCTCTCCATCCAGCACGTCTATCGTAATTAAGCTTATATGTCTATCATCGATAAACTCACCGGATGCCAGGTACGTATATTTTGTAAAACCGGGATATTCATATAATTCGGCTGCGCGAGGCTGAAGCTTAAGCGGAATCATCACTTCCCCCTCGTTCTTATTTTCCTTAGGAACGACAACAGCCACAATCGATGCCGCCGCTCCTTGCCCCTCTGGCAGCCAGACATCGAGTCTTGCGGATTGTTCCTTCGACTGTTCATTCTCTGAGATCCGCATGCTCATATGCGCCTTGTCGCCCATCACATGCCAATAAATCGGTTCGGCAAGCTTTTGAGCAGCATCAGCTGGAGGAGAGGTTGAAGATAACCAGCCAGCCAGCACAAACAAGGCGACCGCAAGCAGCACCTCGGCCCGAATGCCGAGCAGCAAGCCCCTTCCAGCACTGCCCTGCGCGATGCGCGGCATGAAAACAAGTCTGTGAAAAGCGGCGATGACGAGCACAAGCAGCATGAAACAGATTTTGGCGGCAATGAGCCTGCCATAAGGCTCCGCCAGCAGCTGCTCCCATGCCGAAAGCCTAGCTGCTGCCAGCCATATCCCGCTTGCCATAATGAAAACCATGCTCGGCAGCGCCCACACCGAGAAGCGCACTGCTGCTTGATTCAATCGCTCAGCGGCATCCTTCTCAAAGGTTAACGACAGCAGGCCCGCAAGACCGCCGAACCATATTGCTGCAGCAGCCATATGAACCGTATGGGCTAAAATAGCTGCTGCTGCGCCCTCTACTGCCGCATAGGCATGCCCCGTCAGAGGGAAAGTCACGATAATGGCTGACGCCGCAGCACTCTTAATCGGGTTAGCCCATCGACGCTCTCGGCTTGGCGCGAATGCGAGCAAAAGCGCGAGTATGGCGAGCGCTGTTCTAAGCGTTGCCATTTTGCCAATCATCGTTCCGGAAGCCAGCTCATATAGGGAGACGCCGCCAAATTGCTCAGACAGCATAGACAATCGCGTTAAACCCGAAATCAGCCACACGAATACGGCCGCGCCCATACCCATCCGTTCGGCACGCAGTGAAAAGCCGAACGGAACCTTTTTCTCGCCATCTCTCCAAATAACATAACGAAAGAACAAAATGCCCATAAGAAGCACGCTTGTTAAAATATCAAGCACGCGCAGAGTGACCATGCTGCCGTGGCCGCCCGCATGTTCATGCTCCCCCTCCTCGGCATGACTGCTTCCGCTGTGGTCGCCATGGCTGCTAGGCTGGTTGCCTCCTGCTGCATCAGTCTGCGGCGGAGTAGAATCCGAGGGCTCGGCGCCCGCAGCTAACGGACTGGCATCGCCGCCATTTCCGCTCCCGCTGTTTCCGGCTGCCGCAGCATCCGGCGTCGATGCCGGTTTAGCGGTGCTGTCCGAATCAGCAGACGAGGAGCTCGGCATAACAGTTGCGTCGCTAGCCGCTGTCGGTGCAGCGGAAGGCTTTGCCACAGCTGTCGGCCTCGGCGTACTGCTCGGCTTCTTCGTAGGCTCGGGCTTCACTGTAGATGCCGGCTTATCCGTCGCTGCCGCTCCACTGCCTGTGCCGTTTTCAGCGCCGTTGTTCCCGTTTCCGTCCAAAGATACCGTATCATCCGGCTTCGTGTGCTCCAGCTTCACCCCGACTGCGAATTGGAAGGAGCCGTCCGTCATATGCGAATCCAGCGAAAGCACCTGCCAGCTCGCTTCATAGACGCCATTTTCCAGCTTTGGAATCGTATAAATAAGCGTCAGGTCGCCTTCACCGCTTAATTCACCTTCAATAGCTGCTCCGTTATCGATCCTTTTAAGCGAAATGCTGCTCAGCTTCGTATCGATTTTTTCCGTAAACTTTATTCGTATGGCCGTTGGCGATTCTGTCAGCTCTGCATCCTGATAGGGGGCCGATTGCGCAATATAGGCATGCGCCGAGACTAAGCCCGGCATGCATGCCCACATCATAATAAACACAGTTATCCAATTTATTCGTTTTTTCATAAGCAAGCCTTATTTCGTATAGACCGCAACCGCTGCTTGATTTCCGCCTACTGCAGGGAAATATTCAACGAATGCGCCTGCCGCTTCTGCTGCGGAACGAAGCGATACAAGACCCGTTCCTTTATACGCCGCATCCACATGCTGTTTTATAAAGGAAGCATCTACCTTCGTCGTGCCCTGCGCAATGGTTAAGCTGCTTGCAGCCGCAGCATTTCCATTTACATAAATAAACGGTTTAGCCGAGGCCGCCGAGCCAGGAAGCTTTACAGATTTATTTTGAACCGTAAAGGTCATGGTTGCTTCGTAATTTGTTGTGCTGTACTCGCCTTCTTTGGCTTCCGCCGTGCTCGGTTTCGCGCGTAACAAATAATAATCGGCCGCCCCTGTTTTAAAGGTAATCACGCCTTTGGCATCCGTTCTCAGCTCTGCAGCCTCCGAATTGCTGCGTCGGATAATATCTACTTCTGTGTCTGCAAGCGGCTTGCCCTTTAGGAGAAGCTGCACCGATACCGTCTCGTCCGGTGTAACCGCAGCCGGATTAAACGCGGGAATAAGCTCAGCTCGGTCCGGGCTAACTTGCTTGGAGAAACCCTTCAATGCTTTCACCCGGTCAAGAACGGGAATATCGCCAATGGCTACAAATGATTTTGCGCTGCGCAACGTACGGCTTGCAGCCGTTGCCCCTTTAAACTCGCTGTCTGCTTCCGTAGAAATAATATACGCTCCAGGTATATTCGATTTAAAGGAGGCGACAAAATAATTATTTAGTGCAGGCGTTTCCTCCGTAGCCGGCTCACCCGTATAGAAGCGCGTGCCCGTAATATCCGACTTCACGCCAGCCGGCGTAGTTACGTATACCTTCGAGCTGCTGCCCCACTGCCCCTCTAATCGGTAGCTTTTGTGCTCATTGGAGTGGTTTCCGTACATAAGCTCCACGTAGGAGATTTGGTTTTGCGCGACGATTGGAGCGCTTGTCTGTGACCATCCGTCATGCGCGAATACAGGAACTGCCGCGCTTAACGTCAATGCTGCCGCAAGAGCAGCGCCTGCGATTTTTTTCTTAAATGACATTCAAAAAACCTCCATTGATTTGGATTAACTGTCCAAATTGTATCAATGGAGGTCCTGCAGCACATGACTCTTTAGAGCTATTGAGCTGTGAACGATGTGTGAAGGCCTTCCGGCTGCACGAATGTAAACATTAAAAGCTCAAGTTCAATGCGTATATTCAGAAAAATCAACTGTATTTCCGTTTATTCTTTTATCGCTGCCGCCCTGACTGCCCACGCTAAGCTCAAGCTTCGTCTCATCACGGCTTACATAATGAACGCTCAGCTTTTCCTCCGTTGACCATGCCGGCGAATTTCGTCTTGCCTCAGAAGCAAAAGCCTCAAAGCTGTCTATGCCCCTTTGCTTCGCCTCGTTTTGGCTAGTCACTTCAATTATGACGCCGTTATGCGCCCCTTCACTTGTCACAACGCAGCGGTCGGACAGACGTTCAAGCTCATAGAGCTGCATCAGGTAGACTGACCAATAGAGATGATTCGCCTGTCCAAGCAGTATGCCGGGCTCTTGCATCCATTCCATATTTGGCAAAATTCCGATCACACGATTCTCGATGCCTTCCGGAATAGAATAGAGCGCGACAATCGTATTTTTATAAAATAAAACTTCCGTATTCTCGGTTTGATGTCTCGGATCTTCGCCCGCATTTCGCCCGGAGGGGTGGAAGAAATACGCTTGATTCACACCGGCTTGCTGTCCCAGCGGCAAAGAAATATCCCAGCGATGCTGTTCGTTATCAAACTCCGCGTATCGTTCCCACATCCCGCCGGCCGCAAATTCCTCGGTAATATACGCATAGCTGTGCAGCACATGCGTTCCCGCATCCGAATGCTTCGTAATGCTCTTCTTCACCTCGGCAGGCTCGCTTCGGTTGATCGCTTGATCACGCACGTCTTCTGGCGCTTCGTAGATCAGGAAGCCGGCATACTCCGTCCGAGGCAGCTGCGCCGGGAGCTCGAAATCGCCAAATTGCACATAATCATGCAGGACGTTGCCGTCAAGCGGGATATCATGCTTTTGCGCACGGCAATGAGCGCCGACAAAAGCCCCTTTCAAATAAAACTCCGCTCGCTCCTTCCATAGAAAATCCAGCATGTCGGCAAGCTCTTGCTTGATCGGTTGATCCTTGATTAGATGCCACGCGCATGTGAATGCCTGCACCCAATGCCAAAACCAAGGTAAGCTGTTGTATTCGGACATGCCATGCTTGCGGACATGGGCTAAGGTGAGCTGGAGATTGCTTCTTCCGTCTTCTAATAAAGCAGCATCCTCGAACCACTCGCCGTAAATCAGCTTAGCTGCTGTGTATTTAGCATCGTGATGACCGAATACATTATTTTGACGATAAAAACCGCTTTGATAAACATGATTCAGCGCGGAATCAAACGACTGTTGAAGCTTTGAGTCAAAATGAGACCTGTAGCGGCTCGCGAAAAAAGCCATCAAGCTGCCCATCAGCTCCACGGGCAAAATATTCGGGGCGGCGGCTCGCGGTGACGTACCTAAGTTTAGCGGCCAATGTCCATAGGTGACGCTGCTTGGATTTTGGTCCTGAAGAGCCAGCACCTCCAGTAATATGGCTTCGGCCGTTTCTTTGGCGCTCTTCGCCTCGAAGGTCAGCTGCTCCGGCTGCTCCACTGCAGCTGAGAACAAATAGGACGCATAATAAAAGTTATCGCGAATATCGTGATGAAACCATAGTCCGCTGCTTAGAACAGGCTGCTTCTGCGCTGCAGTAGCTATTTTTAGCACAATCTCGTATTGCCTGGCTGTAAAGCCCATAGTCCCGGTCTCCCTAAATGTTATATTTTTCTTCTAATCATATATAATTTCAACTGCTAGCGCGAAACCTCAGCATTGTTTTCTATTAAAAATAATGATAGTTTTGAGAGAATGCTGTCTCTCCCCGTGGGAGACGAATTGATCGTTTAAGGAGCTGAAAATTTTGCATACAAGCTACACCTCGCTTACCTCTTTGTCCAGTGCATCAAATTTTATGTGGAGGCCAGAGAAAGCAACGACCTTGACCTTCCGTACCTATATCCGGCCGCGGGAATATGGCGGGCTATTGTTCAAGCTTTGGCATAGCAATACCGTAGATTCGACATGGGCGGACGGCTCGGAATCAAAGGCCAATGATCAAGGCGGACAGTGGCGGATCGAATCCTGCTTCGTGGCTGACGGCGGCATGCAGCCGGATGGCAGCGTCACTCAAGGCAGCGAGCGACGTGTCACGTTTGGCGGAGAGACCTCAAAGAATGTGGAGAAGGGCGAGCAGTTTTGGAGCGACCAGGTGTCGGTGAATATACCCGAACATCATTTTCTGGCATTCAGCTGGTCCATTACGGTAGACGGCTTTGAGAATGGAATCCCGTTCAATACGGAGACCTTGCTTGCAAGCGCATATGAAGCAGAGGGAGACCTTGCTGGGCAAGCGTCAGAAAACCTCTTTGTGCCTGCTGGCAATCGTCAGGTCCTTCCTTCTCTGCTTGCGTACGAGAAGGCCGTATCGAAGAAAATCGTGTTTCTCGGGGATTCCATAACGCAGGGTGTACGGACGGAGCAGGATGGTTATGCCTTCTGGGCCGCAAAAATTGCAGCTGGTTTGGGTGCTGATATCGGGGTATGGAATATTGGCAGCGGCTGGGCCCGCGCTTATGATTTAGTCAATGATAGCGCGTGGTTATCCAAAGCAAAACAAGGCGACGAAGTGGTTATCTGTCTTGGCGTTAACGATATCGGAACAGCCAATCGCAGCGCTGAGCAATTGATAGCTGATTTAACGGCGATCATCCAGCAGCTGCTTAGCAACAAACCGAATCTTGCCATCTGGCTGTGCACGCTGCCTGCTTTCAACTTCGAAGGTGAACACGAGCTTGTGTGGCGCACCGTAAACGATTGGATCCGTGGAGGCTCAGCAGTCGGAGCAGCCGGTATCTTCGACATCGCTAAGGTGCTAGGGCAAGCAGCACCGAATGACCAGCTGCTGCAGAGCGCCTATATGAGTCCGCATAACGATCCCCATCCGAACGGCCTTGCGGGCACTGCGGTTGCAGAAGCCTTCTTGGCCTGGTATTTGAAGCATACGAAATAGCTGAGGCCACTGGGTTTCAGCTTACGGGCGGCAATGACTAAAAGCAAGGAGGCTGTCTCCGAAAGGCATAACGCCTTCAGGGACAGCCTCCTTTTTATTTGCCCTATGCCTTTGCCTGCGCAAAGTATAAGTAGGTGCAATTGTGCTTACGCCTTAGCATGCGCCAGCTTCACGAGCAGATGGGACAGCTTATGCTGCTCTTCTTCGTTGCCAACCTTCCACAGCTCCTGCAGCAGCTTTTCCTCGCGGTTGCGCGGCTCCTCATGCTTCGCTAAGTATCCCGCTACCTTCTGCGCTACTAATGCTAGCTGCTCCTCATTTAAACCAATATTTTCAGCAAGCTCGATTCGTTTGGCAAGATAACCTTTGAATTGGTCGAAATTTTGTAAAATATCATCTTTTGTCTCCGCGTTCATACGATCCAAGGTTTGATCGATATTCCCAAGCTCCAGCTCTCCATCTTTATCCACAACATGTTTAATTTCTGACATATATATTCCTCCCGGTATGGTAAATTTGGTATCGGTCTATTTATACCCCTTCATGACCTGAACCAAACATCTGCTTCAAATCGCGCCACTCCAGGGAGTCCCCTGTTTGACCCCGCTCCGAAATGGGTAAATACATGGTAATCAAACGAAAAGAGGTGGACAAGCATGAATGAATTTGAGAAGGATGCAGACGGCGCGGTAAAGAAGGGCATACGCGATCACCCCGAGCAGTACCCGACGGAGAATGAGAGCTTGTTCGATAAATTCAAAAGTCAGCAAACGGTCGACCCGATTCCCCTTGAAGACCTCAAACTTCAGGTAGAAGACGAGAAGCGCAAGGAAGAGACGAAGCATAAGTCATCCAGCGGGAATAAATATAAGTAAAAGCGTGAACAAACAGCAAAGAGGACGCCGAATGAATCCGGCGTCCTCTTTATCGTATAAACAAAAGCTACTTCGCCTCAACAGCCTGTTCGCTCGGACGAAAACCGAAACCAAGCAGCGCAAAAACGAGAAATGCGGCACCCATAAACAAAAAGATGCTGTACAAGGAAACATAGCGAATGCCGTAGCCTCCGAGAGTGGGTCCCATGATACTGCCAATGCTGAAATGGATGGATGCAATGACATTTGCCGCCGGCAAAATGGCACGAGGTAATATATCCGCCGCATACGCAAGTCCCAAAGAATAAAACGAACCTACCGCCCCGCCGGCAACAGCGAATAAAACAAACAAAAGTGCCGTATTGCTTCCGGCAGCCGGAATGGCGAAGAACGCAAGGGAACCCACTATGCCGCATGCTATCAGCACAGGCTTCCGCCCAATACGGTCACTCCAAATGCCAAGCGGAAGCTGAAGGATTAGGCCTCCGACGCCGAATGACAAAAGCAGAAGCGAAATCCAATGCTGGCCCAGTTCAATTCGCAAGCCGTAAAGCGGAAAGCTGCTGTTCATTGAAGCTTCCATCAAGCCGTATAGAAAGCCCGGAATGAGCACGAACCAAGCGATTCGATAGGTTTTTACGAATCGGTTTTCGGTCGCCGCATCTCTTACTGACCGTTCGGGCAGCTCATTATTCATCCGCAGCACCAGCAAAAGCACTGTAATGAAGAAGATACAGGAGACAATAAACGGGACAGCCCTGCCAAGCGGAAGCAAGTTAATGCCGAGCGGTCCTAGGCTGAAGCCAAGTCCATACGCCATGCCGTATAACGATATATATCTGCCTCTCCGATCCGCAGGACTGGAGCTTACAATCCATAGCTGGGTCGCAAAATGAAGCGAGCTGTCGCCGACGCCAACCAGTAGACGCAAGACGAACCAAACCGCCAATGAATGAGTAAACGGGAACATGAGGCTGGCAACCGTAACTAACGCGATGCCTGCTACGATTACTTTTTTGTAACCAAAGCGCAAAACTGGTTTCTCCACAAAAAACATCGTACAGAAGATCCCAATATACATAGCAGCTGAGTTTATGCCATTCATATCTGACGAAACGCCCGCGTCCTCCAGCATAATCGACAGCAGAGGCAGCAGAAGCCCTTGGCTCATTCCCGCAACAACGACGACGAGCAGCAGGGTTATTAATCGAAAACGAAAAATAGAAAGTGAAGCTGAAGCAATAGCACCTGATGACAAACCTGATGCACTCCCTTACCTAAACAAATGATCTTTTTTTCACCTTACACATTGTATACGTGAAGTCCGAGCCTGACAACCGCCCATTCATTGGGAGCTGACTCGCCAGCCCGTCCCCCTACCTCGGATCATTGGCCGATAATATAACGAAAATTTTCGACGGAGGAAGCTTTACCGCTCCCAGCTCTCCTTAAATGATCGTAAAAGCTGAAAGGAAATTTAAAGACATGCCCAAAATCCCATTGCTTTGCGTCGTTATCCTCAGCCCAGTAGCCGAGCTCGGTGGGTAAAAATGAGGATCGAACCGCTTGTTGCAGCGGCAGGCGATCTACTGGAGAATGCAGGACTACCGGATCTCCCGGTTTCATCCGGCAGCTGCTTTGGAGCACTTTTAATCAGCTTGAACAGCGGCACTAGACCTCTATGGAAAAACGAGCGGCAGCCCATGTCATCTAAAAGGTTCAATGCATGGGAAAAAGTCAGCATGTGGCCGATCAAGTCATGATGCGACTCTGCCCGGTAAATGACAGGAAAATTCGCTAATTGCTCAAGCACGAAATGAGAAAGCTCATTCGGGTTTTCTACGCCCCGGAATTGATCTTTCTCCGTCAGCATGATTTTTTTCACCTCGGAGGTCGAATAGCCAATCCATGACCGCCCCGGAATCGTTTTATGGAATGAGCTTATGAGCTCCGATATCCCCATGAGCTCCTGCTCGGTTCCCCAGCCTTTTAATTCGCGGATCGCCAGCAAGCCGACCGCGCTATAAATGACATTATGACCAACCCAGTGGAGATCGTCGATCGTTTTATCCAGCGCTCCAAGAATAATCGTCTCCGCATACTCAAACCCGCAACGGGAACGCGAGGGTTTAAACTCGTTTAAGCGCTGTTTTTCGAGCATCGCTATTACTTGCGATTCTATGTTAATGGACAACTCGCCAGGCAGCTTATTATCTTTCGCAAAAAAATAACCGGCGATAGCCGCCGCGCCGAAATGGGCATGCCAAATATCGCCGGTTTCTTTTTTGCATTGCGACAGGATGGCAAGCCCCTCCTCCAACAATTTTTGATCCGGCATGCTCATCCACTCTCCCTATGTTAAATCGTTCGTTTGCGAACAAACCATCTGTCTGCCGCTATCGCCAGCGCGATTCCCGCTGTATACCTTACTAAATCCACTGTCAAAAAACCGCTGCCGAGCACTAAAGCCCCCAAAAACGTGCTTCGGAGCTCATTGATCCATTCCGCCTGATACAGCTGGCTTAACTCGATGCCAAAACAAAAGATAAAACTTATCCGTGCAGACCTAATGATTTCCATCGTCGGCCAAACCGTTCGAGTGCCAAAATAAACCATACTTGCCCAAAGCGCGTCACCAAAATGCGTGGCAACGAATTCCGGCAGCGTCTCGGCAAAGCTTCTAGAGCTGTACCCGAGTATCAACGCGGTAACCATCGCAATGAAATAAGGAGCCCTTGCTGTCAATCCTTACACATCCTCTTAATCAGATTGCAAAAACAAGCTGATTTGTTTATGTATGGCATCCCAGTCCAAGCTGGTTTTATTAAGCATAATCTGATCCATCGGAAGCGTTTCTAAAATCGCTAATTCAACTTTCTTGCGTTGTTCAAGCACCTCAAGCAATCCATCTGCTCCGCTAAGGTTATTCGCTTTCCCGTAGCCCTGCTCAGTATAATACCAAGTGATAAAGGTTAACCACTCCTCTGGACGTTCCGCGATTACGCTGGAGAAGGACTGTTTAAAGTTCTCATCCTGTAAATAAATCAACTTAGGGTTCGACGCTTGTATGCAGCCATATAAGGAATGGATATAATCGGTTAGATCCGTTTCGGTCCGATTATCACGTACCAGCATGACCGTTAACGGATTTTGCAAAAAGCAGCATTCCAATATGTACACTAAATCTCCGCTCATGACCCGCTCTGAAAATGTGCTCCACCTTTTTCGGATGATTTGCTGATGCTTCTCAAGAGGCAGGCTGTATACGTCATAAGCGCCGAAGTCCTCACCTTCGAAAGCTTCGAAAGCATCCGTCACCTTCATAAGCTTGCCGTAATACAACAGAACACCGCCCGTTTCCGCTTCGGAATACTGACTGAGCAGGTATTCATTATTCGCATATCTTTGCTGGAGGGCCTTGAACTGCGCCTCCGTAAAATAAGCCACTGACTCGTAATCGGCAGGATGCTCCAAATCTACTTCTAAAAATAATCGATTCGGTATCTGCTGTTCATCCAATAACTTCTGTACGAAGCGAGCGGTACTCGTTTTGCCAGAGCCGGGCAAGCCTTCCACTAAAATCAGCTTGGTATTTACCATAAACATTTCCTTTCACTGCTTAGTTAATTCTCTATACTGCTATATACTCCTTCTTACGCAGTAATTACTGCAAGAAAAAAGACTGCCTGCTCCGATTGCTCGGTCTTAGGACAGTCTTCGTATCGTAAGTAAACCCGTGCAGACGTTAAATACCCGGAATCGGGGAACGTTTGTGCTCGGTTTTCAAATATTGTTTTTCAAGCTTTTCTCGCGCTTCCGCATTAACTTCCTTGCCTTCGAGATAATCGCTGTTGTCACCGTAGGTGATGCCCAGCTCATCCTCATCGGTTTGTCCGTCCCACAGGCCTGCAGTAGGCGCCTTATCCAGCACGCTTTGCGGTACGCCAATATGTGAGGCTAGCTGGCGGACCTGGCGCTTGTTAAGCGTACTGAGCGGAGTAACATCCACCGCGCCATCGCCCCATTTGGTGTAAAAACCCGTAATCGCTTCAGACGCATGGTCTGTACCGACAACTAACAGGTTTAAATCAAACGCAAGCGCGTACTGCATGACCATACGCGTTCTTGCCTTCACGTTCCCTTTGCCTCCACGGCTCAGATGACGCGGAATGCCTAATGATTTGAAGCTGTGCTCCACTTCAATCGCGATCTCGTCCACTGCTTCCGCAATATTCGTCTCCGCACGATGCTTCAGTTGGAAAGCTTCAGCAACCGCATAGCTGTCAGCAATGTCGGATTGCGTGCCATAAGGCTGGAACACGCCAAGCGTCATATACTCCCGGCCTGTCTCCGCGCTAAGCTCATCCGTAGCTTTCTTGCAAAGTCCGGCTGCAACCGCGCTGTCGATCCCGCCGCTGATCGCAATCAGCAATCCCGTCGTGCCCGATTGCGTTACGTATTGCTTCAAGAAAGCAACCCGTTTGCGAATCTCGACCTCTGGATCAATTTCCGGCTTTACGCCGAGTCTTTCAATAATTTCTTGTTGTAAGCTCATAGACACCGTCCTAAGTTATCGGCAGAACCGATCGAAAGCGTCAGACAGATCGGCTGCAATATCCGCTGCGGAACGATTTTCGATCTGGTGCCGCTCGATAAAGTGTACTAGTTCTCCGTCCTTCATCAAAGCGATCGAAGGGGAGGATGGCGGGTATGGAGCAAAATATTCGCGAGCTTTCGCTGTTGCTTCTTTATCCTGTCCTGCAAATACAGTATACAAATGGTCAGGCGTGATATCATGCTGCAGCGCTTCTGCTACGCCTGGACGGCATTGGCCTGCCGCACAACCGCAAACCGAGTTCACGACAACAAGCGCCGTGCCTTTTGCGTTTGGCAATTTTTCTTCTACTTCTTCAGGCGTGCGAAGCTCCTGAATGCCAATACGGGTAAGATCGTCCCGCATAGGCTGTACCATATCTAACATGTATCTCTCGAATGACATCGACATCGAAACACACTCCTTTAATTACTTTATTTTAGCTACTATTATACCGTCCGTAGTCAAAATAAAGCAACCGGAGCGCGCTCACTCCGGTTGTTCTTTTTCATCTAATATTGGAGAATCCTCCGGTTTTTCCAACCCGTATGCCGTATTTTTATCGGGATGCGTGAATATGTCTCCCTGCGGCGGCAGGCCCTTCTCGAAAATATCCCGGTTCTCGGCCGTCAAAAAGCCGATGTCCTTATAGGGATGAACCCATTCATCGCCTGCCATTATGGCTGGGTCCGTATCCTCGCTCCACTGCGACAACGGCGAATCAGGTGACTCATAGTTATGATCGCCGATCACGATGCCATATTGATTTACAAACGGAGCTCGGCTTCCGCGGCCTTCACGAAACTGCGGCAAAAATTCAATTTCATACGGATCGAGCGCCGGATCGTCGACATGCAACTTCGCCTCATGCTTATGATCAGTCACAAGACTACCTCCATCCTAGACGGATGGACGATTAGGTCCATCGAGCTTTTTGTCATAACCGGCGGACTCCGGCGACTTGCTGTTATCTGCTGCGTTTTTAGCGTCCTGCTGAGCTTGCTCAGCCGAACGGCTTTTTTCTTCATTATGCTGTGTCAACACTAACGCCTCCTCCCATTTTAAAAAATCTAACCGATAGAACAGGTTAGCTTCCAAAGGTAGTATGCGCAGGAGAGCCCTTCCTTATAAATCCTGAGAAAGACGGACCATATCAACAACCTGAATCCCGTTCTCAAATATCGCTTCCGTATAATGTCTAATGAAAAAGTCCCGGTCAATGCCTGTCATGCGAAAACCGCATTTTTGATATAAGGCAAGCTGACTTACCCCCGAATTCCCCGTTCCGATTTCAATTGTTTTATAACCAAGCTGCTTCGCCTGCTTAATCGCATGAATCACCATTTTTTTGCCAAGCCCTTGCCCTTGGTGAGTATCATCTACGGCAACATTCACAATTTCCACGGTCTCCGGCCTTGTCGGCAGCAGGACATATTCGGCTATGATTTCTTTATCAATAATACCTACCCAGCATTCCCCGCGCTTCAAATATTCCTCAACCAGCAAAGCGGAAGGATCCGCTGACAGAAGCAGCTCCATCGGTGGCTGCTCTGTTGCAAGCAGCTTTCGTATTTCCACATTAATCTCCTCTGCTTCCTTTAATTTTACCCAGCACCTGCATCAACGAACTTCGGTTACAAAAAAAACCGTAAATGAACAAAGGTTCATTTACAGTCCGCATTTCATGCGATTAATCCATTAGCAAGCGCGAGCCTCCGGCAGGAAGAAGGTAACGATAAAAGCCGTTCCCTCCCCCTCTTGCGATTCCACATCAATCCGTCCATTATGCCTTTCTGCAATACTTAAGCATAACGGGAGCCCAAGCCCTGTTCCCTGCGTCTTTGTTGTGAAAAACGGCTCGAACAAGTGCTTCATCTGCTCCGGCGGTATGCCAACTCCTTGGTCCGCTATACGCAGCTCGACTTTGCTCCCGGTGCAGCGGGTGCTAATATTTAAGGATCCTTTATTGCCCATTGCCTCCATACCGTTACGGGCAATATTGAGAAGCAGCTGCTTGATCTCCCTATCGTTCATCATTATCAACGGCAGATGCTCGCAAAGGCTGACGTCGATTGATTGTCCGCGCAAATTCGCATCTGCATGAAGCAGCGGCACAAGCTCGTTAATGACTTCGTGCAAGGATGACGGCTCCATGATAAGCGCTCTATTTTGAGCAAGTGACAAAAAGTCGCTGATAATCATATTGGCGCGATCAAGCTCCTCAATAATAATGCGGAAGTACCCCTCTTGGCTCTTCGGACTTCGTTCTTGGATGAGCTGGACAAAGCCGCGGATAACAGCCATTGGGTTACGGATTTCATGCGTAATGCTGGCAGCCATTTGACCGACTAAACTTAGTCTCTCCATTCGGCCAACCTCGTCTTGAAGATGGCGCAGCTCCGTCACGTCCTGAGCAAGAAGCGCCGCCCCTGCATGCTCATTTACCGATGTCCTGAGCGGAATTGTCGTTAAAAGCAAAATCTTATCGTTATTGACGAATGGAACTAGCGAAGACTTCTTACCGTTAAGCGCTTGAACTAACATCTTCACGCAAGTGTCGCCATGCCCGTGCTGGAATATAAGAGGAAAATCGACGCCAAGCAGCCCCTTATCACCTATGAAATTCGTATGCAGATTAAACACGGTCTTCGCCAAAGCGTTAGAATGTGTGATTCGCCCTGCGCAATCTACGACGATTACCCCGAACGAGGTCTCGTCAATGAACAGCTGCAGCTTCTCTACTTCATTCCGATAATTAACCGAAATTCGCTTTACTTCTTCATGGAGCAGCTGCTTCTCCTTTACGCTTTCAATCATAAAAATAAACAACCAGGTTGCGGTCAATGTCGCCGTTGTTGAAATCAAGAGCGCCAAAAACATCTCAAACGTCCATGTCTCTTTACTAAATGAAATGAATCCCGTAATCGTAATGATGTAATAAAGCATCATCCCTGACATCAATTGCAGGCCTTTTCTTTTCTTGAGAAGGGCTGAAGCCTGTTGAAAATGATGAATCGATAATACGATTAGCGTTGCGAAAACAATAATAAACGTTATGAAGCTGAACAATTCCCATACACTGTCCAGCATTGGAATCCGAATACCAACATAGATTGCCGATAATACAGCCAACGTTGGCAATCCTCCATAAAGCGAGCCAATCAAATACGGAATAAGACGAAAATCAGCTTCATAGCCAAATACACTTGTTGCCGTCAGCATGCACAATATCATCGATGCACCGCAAAAAATACCCATGAAAATCGGCATTCCCTTCCAGCCCTGCTCTTTGTTATACCAGAGCTGGAAAGCGAAAACGGGTAATAAAGCTACAATGAATTGTAACAGCAATTCCTTTAACAAAACGATCGGTTCCCCCTGCCGCGCTTCGAATGCATGCCACATATTTAGTTATGTTGAAGTAATAAAGCGTTACCAAATATTTAGAATCTATTAGTCCGATTAAAACATAAAATACATGTATTTACAATTGTTCTTCCAACCATTTTATTATCTCTTGAATCGCCTTTTCGCCTTCAATATCATTGTGAAGCTCGTGATATCCACCGTCCCAGCGCCTAAAATGGCATTTTCCGCCAAGCTTCTCCGCAAGCAGCTGGCTGGCCTCCAAGGAAGTCACGCGGTCGGAGGTTCCATGCATAAGCAACAGCGGAATCTGCAGGTTTCCTGCGTTAGCAAGCGCCCACTCTCCGCCTGAAGTGATTTCCTTAAAGGCTTGAAGCGTAATTTTTGTATGGCATAACGGATCCTCTGCAATAGGAGCCGCCATTTCATAGCCGGGACGGAACAAATCAGCCGGATTTAAGCCAGTCGATTGCTGCAGCGCCGGCATAATAGAAGCAAGCCTGCGCCCAAACCATTCCACTGCCGGATTCGGCTTAAAGGCAAGCCGCAGCCAAGGGCTAGTCAGAATCAGTCCCTGCACTTCAGGATGAAGGCGCAGCGCGCAGTTCAGCGCGACATTGCCCCCCATGCTGTGACCGTACAAGAAAATAGGCGCGCCAGGGTGCCTCGATGCAGCTGCCTCGATCATTAAAGCGGCATCGCTTACTGCTGCGCCGAGAGAGTACAAATGTCCCCGTTTCCCTGATGAGCGGCCGTGCCCTTGCTGGTCAAGCGCAATAACGGCAATGCCCGCCTCCGTGAAGCGAGCCGCGACATGCGCGTATCGGTCGCCATGCTCTCCCATGCCGTGAACGAGGCAAACGGCCGCCTTGACCGCCGCTGTCTCCGGCTTCCACTCCCTAAGAAACAATACGGTTCCTTTTGCACCTGTTATTTGCCATTCCTCACGAAGCATCCTAACGCCGCCTTTCTTTTGTGGTATTATAGATCTACTAATAAATATAGCAGGTGGAACGCGATGCAGTATGATGCAATTGTAATAGGCGGCGGATCAGCCGGATTAATGGCCAGCATTGCCGCAAGCAAGGACGGCGCTAAGGTGCTTCTCCTCGACAAAGGAGAAAAATTAGGCCGCAAGCTTGGCATCTCCGGCGGCGGCAGATGCAATGTGACGAACAATAAAGATTTGGACGAGCTTATCAAGCATATTCCGGGAAACGGGCGTTTTCTTCACAGCACCTTTTCTAATTTCAACAACAAGGATATCATTGCCTTTTTTGAGAATCTCGGGATTGCTCTCAAGGAAGAAGATAACGGGAGAATGTTTCCCGTGTCGGACAAGGCAAAAACGGTCGTAGACACGCTTGTTAATCAAGTTCGCAAGCAAGGCGTCAAAATTATTTTGAACGCTCCTGTCGATCATATCATGTTCGGAGACGGAAGAGTCACGGGCGTGCGCGTAAAATCAGGCGAAACTTTCCACAGCAGGAGCGTTATTGTTGCCTCAGGCGGGAAATCAGTGCCTCAAACCGGTTCGACCGGCGATGGCTACGCATGGGCAGAGAAAGCCGGGCATTCCATAACGGAGCTATTTCCAACCGAGGTTCCGCTCACATCAAATGAACCTTTTATTGTGAGCAAAGAGCTCCAAGGACTCTCTCTAAGGGATGTCGGACTATCCGTTTGGAATCCGAAGGGCAAGCAAATTATTGAGCATCATGGCGACATGCTGTTTACCCACTTCGGCATCTCGGGCCCTATCGTGCTGCGCTGCAGTCAGTTTGTGGTAAAAGCGCTTAAGCAATATAACACCGGAAATATCGAAGTAGCGATCGATCTCGTGCCAAGCAAGAGCAAGGATGAGGTCTACAAAGAGACGCTGAAGCTCGCCGAGCTCGAATCCAAAAAAACGATTAAAAACGTGTTAAAGAGCTATTTACCCGAAAAAATGATTCCGATTTTGCTTCAAAAGGCTGGTTTGCCTGAGGCTCTTACTTATGACAACATTCCCAAGCATGACTGGATCTCTTTGTCGCAGCTCATTAAGCATTTTCCTATACGCGTATACGGCTCGCTTTCTATAGAAGACGCATTCGTTACAGGCGGGGGTATTCATTTAAAGGAAATCGATCCAAAAACGATGAAATCGAAGCTGATGGACGGGCTTTATTTTTGCGGCGAAATATTAGATATTCACGGCTACACTGGAGGCTATAACATTACCGCGGCTTTTTCCACTGGCTATACGGCGGGGCTAAACGCGGTGCTCCAATAATCCATACGCCAAAAAGGCTGTCCGCACTTGTCATTAGACAACGGACAGCCTTGTTTGCGTTTTGTGCAAACAGCAGTTTATATCCGCACATCACCCGAAAAGTGATCATACGTGCCGGGGTCCGGCAGAAACTCTTCATTGTAATCCGCATCTTCATCACGATTGCGCAATCCCTCTGGATTTGACTCCCCATCGGACAAAACCCAATCCTCATTTACGAGATGCGCAGGTATCGCAATGGCGTCAAGAGAATAGGCGCTATCCGTCACTGCATCGGCATCAATCTGGGCTTGCTGGGCAAGCTGCCCCCCATGCGATTGCGCAATTTCGAGCGCAGAAGTCAAATCGCTTCCTTCAATATGTACATGCATGCGGCTGCCATCATGGAGAACCGTTTCATAGCCGAGCTCCCGAAGCGTCTCGCAAGCGAGCGCTGCGCTTTGCGCATCGTTAAAATCAAATAGTAGGGCTGAGTTCGCAGACATTTACGATCATCCTTTCTCATGTTTGGTATAGCTTGTCCAATTTATGAAAATACATGTAACAAGGAATAAAAAATAACATGACATGATTTATTCACAAATAACTATGTCAATATGTTAGGTTTTATGACATAATCATTACATGTGTATCATCACTACGCAAACGGATGGGAGGGTGTCATCGATGAATCATTTATTTTATTTGCTTTCTGAACCTATGCTCATCGTCGAATCCGACGAATCCCGTTGGTCAATTCGCGATGTCAATCAAGCCTTTGCGGTCTTTTCCGGCTTTAAGAAATCAGATCTTATGCTTCTTGATCCATCTACGATCAATTCCGTTCAGGACACAGCGTTAACCTTCGAACAAGCCATTCATCAGCTTACCGATGAGTTAGCCGTCTCTTCCTTGCTCGAATGCAAGTTGGTAACGAAAGCCTCTACTCCGGCGGACGTACGTATGTCCTGCCGTAAGCTTCAGCTTGGAGAACGTCCTGTATACGTTCTCATTTGCAAAGATTTGCGCGAGGCAAAATGGATAGATGAATATATTTTACATAATAAAATCATGGTAACTTCAATCGTCAATGAGCGTTTTAACATAATGAGCTTAAAACATTATTACGCCCCTGTGCAGCAGCCTTCTTCTTCATATGTAAACAAATCGATATTTGATCTCGTTGCCGAACATGAGCGGAATAAGCTGAAACGGGTACTCGATTTTGCCAAAACCAATCGTACGACCGAAACCGTCGACTTCCAGCTAAAGCTTGGCGATCGCTGTTACAGCACTGAAGCCGTTATTCAGCCTTTTTACAACGGCAACCGGAGCTTTAAAAACTTTGTTGTCGTGCTAACCAGCCTTTACGCGAACAGCAAGGAGGAAGATCCCTCCTATAAGCTCCGCATGCTTATGCTTAGCAAAAATATATCCGTAACCTCGCTCGCCCAGTCTACGCTTATCTCTCTTACGACCATTTCCAAAATTCGCAACGGAAAAATAAAAAAGCCCCAGCGCCTTACGGCTGAATTGATTGCTGGTGAGCTTGGGGTCAGGCCGGAAATGATATGGAGCAGCTTCAAGCGTTGATCGCTATTCTGATGAGCGGCATCCCGGAGCAATAGCAAACATCAAAAAGGGACTGTTCGCCTCCTAAGAGGTTAACAGTCCCTTCTTGTTTATATAGTTAGCCGCGATATGGCGCTAGCGCTTCATTCAAAGCGCTAGTTTGCGCATATACCTGCTGGTAAACTTTAAAGATTCCGGCATAAGCAGCAACCGCATCAGGCTGCGGAGAATAAGAATCCGCATGCTTCACGAATTTATCTGCGCAGGACTCCAGGCTCTCGAACCAGCCGGCGCCGTATGCAGCAAGCATAGCAGCACCTAGTCCAGGTCCCTGTTCATTCTCAAGCGCAACGACCTTCGCATCAAAGATATCGGCTTGCATTTGCAGCCATACCGGATTTTGAGCGCCGCCGCCGATAGAGATAATCGTATCAACCGTTTTTCCCGCTTGTCTGAACATGTCGACCGACTCGTTAAGCGAGAAGGTAATTCCCTCCATTACCGCACGAGCAAAGTGGATCCGCTCATGGGAACCGTCTACGCCAATGAAGCTCGCACGAATAACGGAATCCGCATGAGGCGTACGTTCGCCGACAAGATACGGGGTAAACAGCAGCCCGCCCGCTCCCGGTTTCACATCGCGCACGCCCTCAAGCAATTGGTCAAAGCTCTCATTCGGAGCAAATGTTTTCTTGAACCAGCTGAGGCTGTAGCCTGCCGCCAGCGTGACGCCCATCACATAGAAGGAATCTTCTTTGCCGTGATTAAAGAAATGTACCTTGCCCGCAAAATCCTTCGTTTTATCATTCTCATAGGAGAGAATAACTCCCGACGTACCGATGCTGCAAAGCGTCAAGCCTTCGGATAAAATTCCTGAGCCGATCGCGCCGCACGCATTGTCAGCGCCGCCCGCGAACACTTTAGTGTTTGCCGGAAGACCTGTGCTTTTCGTAAATTGCGGCAGCAAGGTTCCGACAAGGCCATGCGATTCAACCAGCGGCGGGCAGAAGCTCGCAGGAAGCTCAATTGCGTCTAACACATCTTTGCTCCATGCTTTGCCAGCCACGTCAAGAAGAAGCGTGCCCGCAGCGTCGGAGTAATCCATATGCAGCTCGCCGGTTAAGCGGTAACGAAGATAATCCTTCGGCAGAAGGAAAAGCTTCGCTTTCGCAAAGGCTTCAGGCTCATGCTCGCGTACCCAAAGAATTTTGGGAAGCGTAAAGCCCTCCAAGGCTGGATTGCGCGTTACGCTAAGCAGCTTGTCGCCAAGCTTGCTTTCGATTTCGCGGCATTGCTCCGTCGTGCGGGTATCATTCCACAGGATCGCATTGCGAATCGGATTTCCTTCACCGTTCAGCAGCACAAGACCGTGCATTTGGCCGGAGAAGCTGATTCCCTCTATCGTGCTGGCATCGATGCCGGCAGCAGACGTCAGCTCACGCAGCGCTTCTACGGTTCCGTCTACCCAATCATCCGCCCGCTGCTCGCTCCATCCGGAATGCTCGTGGAACAGCGGGTAGCTGCGGGATGCTTCCCCAGCTACCGTGCCATTGCGGTCGACGAGCAGCACTTTAACGGCGCTCGTACCTAAATCTATACCGATTACATAGCTCATTTGCCCATGATCCTCCCGACTTAAACGCTGAAAATAACTTCGCTCAGTATAAGGCGGATACGTTCTTGACGACCGGACTCGTTCTTGATCGGATTGTTTTGCAATGCATATTGCTCAAGCGATGCAAGCGTCGCTTTGCCGGACACGATTTCAGCGCCAATACCTTCTTTGAAGCTGCGGTAACGGTTGTCTACGATATTGTCGAGAATTTTCTCTTCCGTCAATTTCGCAGCCGCTTTAAGACCCCAAGCGAAGCTGTCCATACCAGCAATATGCGCTAAGAACAGATCTTCTGCTTCGAACGAACCGCGACGAACCTTCGCATCGAAGTTAACGCCGCCGCGGCCGATGCCGCCAGCTTTCAATACTTCGAACATCGTTAATGTCGTAGAATAAAGGTCAGTTGGGAACTCGTCCGTATCCCAGCCAAGCAGCAAGTCGCCTTGGTTCGCATCAAGCGATCCAAGCATGCCGTTGATTGCAGCAGTACGGATTTCGTGCTCGAACGTGTGGCCTGCAAGCGTTGCATGGTTTGCTTCAAGGTTAAGTTTGAAGTGGTCTTTCAAGCCGTATTTTTGCAAGAAGGAGATCGTTGTTGCTGCATCGTAGTCATATTGGTGTTTCGTTGGCTCTTTCGGTTTTGGCTCAATCAAGAATTGCGCATCGAAACCAATTTCGTTAGCATATGCGATTGCCATATGGTACAAGCGTGCAAGGTTATCAAGTTCAAAGCCCATGTCTGTGTTAAGAAGCGTTTCGTAGCCTTCACGGCCGCCCCAGAATACATAGTTTTCTGCGCCAAGCTCTTTACCGACCTCAAGACCTTTTTTCAACTGCGCGCCAGCATAAGCATAAACATCAGCGTTACAAGTTGTTCCTGCGCCGTGTACAAAACGCGGATTGGAGAACATGTTAACCGTGTTCCATAGCAGCTTTTTGCCGGAGGATTTCATGTTGTCCTTCAATAGAGCAACGATTACATCCAGGTTTTTGTTCGTTTCTTGCAAAGTTTCGCCTTCTGGCGCAATGTCCACATCGTGGAATGCGTAGAAAGGAATGTTCAATTTATTCATGAATTCGAAGTTAGCTTCAACGCGCGCTTTCGCACGGTCAAGGCCGTTATATTGATCCCAGCCGCGAACCATAGTAGCTGAGCCGAAAGGGTCTGTACCATTAGCGTTAAAAGTATGCCAGTATGCAACCGCGAAGCGAAGGTGCTCTTCCATTGTTTTGCCCATAATGACTTGGTTAGGATCATAATGTTTGAATGCCAGCGGATTATCGGAGCCCTTACCTTCAAACTGGATTGTATTAATGTTTTTGAAATAGCTCATAGAAAACAAAATCCTCCTTCACGGAATTCGATATTTTTGTTAGTGCTTACATTTAGAATAACACGCCTTAACTTAGTTTGTCTATTAAACAAACTAAGTTTTTGTGTTAAACTAGCCTTATCCTAATTTTTGCTTGCAGCGCCGTATTCAGTATGTGGAGCATGCAGGCTGTATATTCGATATTTCGTGATACAATGATAGATATTGTGACTTGGACGGAGGCTTTCTTTTTTGAAAATCAAACCAACAGGAGACTTAGCGCTCATCAAGAAAATAAATACGGCTATTGTACTCGAAGCCGTACTGGTGCATGCCCCCCTCTCGCGGGCGCAAATATCCGAGCTCACCGGACTTAATAAAGCAACGGTATCCAGCCTCGTTCAAGATCTGATCGACAGCCATCTTGTTCTTGAAAACGGACCTGGACAATCCAGCGGCGGACGAAAGCCCGTCATGCTTCTATTTAACGGTACGGCTGGGTATGCTGTCGGCATCGATCTTGGCGTCAATTATATCCGCGGACTGCTCGTCGATATGGAGGGCAATGTCATTGCCGAGCATCAGCGCGGTCTTAAGCAGCAGGATGCGGAGCTGGCAATCGCGCAGCTAACAGACTGTATTGAGCTGCTTATGAACGAAGCGCCTGAGAGTCCTTACGGGATTGTAGGAATCGGCGTCGGCGTTCCGGGTATTGTGGACGACAATGGCATCATTCTGTTTGCTCCGAATTTGAAGTGGCATCAGGTCGAGCTGCAGCGGCAGCTTGAAGAACGTTTCGGCCTGCCGGTTACCATTGACAACGAAGCGAACGCCGGCGCGCAGGGAGAACAGAAATATGGAGCCGGCCGCGGGATTCCCAACCAGATTTATGTCAGTGTCGGGATAGGAATCGGGACCGGAATTATTTTGAATAAGGAGCTATACAAAGGGGCTTCCGGTTTCTCCGGCGAGCTTGGCCATCTCTCAATTGAGTATGACGGCAAGCCTTGCAGCTGCGGCAACCGTGGCTGCTGGGAGCTATATGCCTCCGAGAACGCGCTTCTGGAGCGAGCGGCGCTGCTCGGCTTCGAGAACCTGGAGGAGCTGCTGCTGGCCGCAACTGCCGGCGATGAGCGCGTCATCGAGCTCATCCGCTCCATTGGTGATTATTTGGGCGCAGGCATTGCCAATATCGTCAACGTCTTTAACCCAAACGTGGTCATCATCGGCAATCGGATGAGCCGGGCGGCGGAATGGCTGGAGCCCGCTGTTCAAGCAGCCGTCGATCAACGCACGCTCCCTTACCACCGGGAACGCATGCGTATTCTGTTCGCCGAGCTGCAGGATCAATCCGCTGTTCGCGGTGCGGCTTATTACGCGATCAGTGCGTTTTTTGAAAAGATCAAAAGCGGACAATGATTGACATGACGACTGGTTTGTTCAAAAGCTTCTTATGAAGAAGCGTGATTCAAAGCAGATAACCACATGAACCCTATGTAAGAAATCGAGGCGGCAACCGCCCAATACTAATAGCAAAAGACCGGAGCCTCCGGTCTTTTTTGCGTGAATAATAGCCACTTTGATCATTTGATTTATTGGATGCGATGTACGCTTACGATTTGTAACGTTTGACCATCGATCCATACGTCAACCTGAGTCGTAATCACGGTTCCATTATTATAGTAAGCAGTAAAAATGAATGAGATCGTACCATTTAGCAGCTTTGCGAATTCTTCCTCCCAAAGCTCGCCTTTCCACTTATTTTGTGCGAGACCTATCGGTTTTAAAGAAGCTTCATAACTGCCCATCCGCACCTCTACCCGATCTGCTCTCGTCGCGGTTCCCGTCATGGTCGTATCCGCTTCGAGCACAAACTTTTCGCCTGCCCAAAATACAGCAAAGCCCCGCGGTGCATCTTCCTTCCCGGATGCTTTTACGTTGAATGCCTTGCGATGCTGCTCCCAAAGCTCCGTATGTTTTACAAAACCGAAGAGCTGAAGCGGAAGCACCTGCAGCGATTTCGTAACACTCACCGGATCAGCAATGCCATCGCTTACGGTCATTTTCATCGTCCAAGTGCCGTCATCAGTCAGCCTTAGAGAAGGCCCTCGTGCTGGATAAGCAGGACCGTTCACGGTGTAGCTGTAACTGCTTTTTGCTCCAAGCGGGCTGGTCAGCTCGTACAGAATCGAAAGTGTATTGCTGTCTGGGTCATTTACGTCTGACATAAATGAAGCCATATCTCCCACATATACTGGCTTTGGAGACCAGTCAAAATCGCCTGCTGGCGAACGATTGGTCACGAAATGAATGTAGGCGAAGATCCCTTCATTACCTGCAAGATCAGCATCGATAACCGTTAGACGATATTCCTGTCCGGCATCAAGTCCGGTGACCCGAATGGACTGACGTTCAAGCGCTAACGGCATGCTGTATTCCGATTGGCCGTCACCATTCAAATCGATGTTCGTTACGCTCCCGTTCGCGTTCACCTTTTGCAAATAAAAGGCTCGGGAAGCGTGCCCGGAAGATGGCTCCGCATCGCTAAAAGCATTAAAGGTTACCGATACCGCCGTCGGCTCCACTTCTAATTGCTCATTTACGTCGGCAGGCTTGACCGTGTCTACAAAGAAAAAGCCGTTGCTTGAATAAGGCCCCCATATGTAGCTGTCGTTTGCTCTCGCTTTCCAATAGTGCAGTCCCTCCGCAAGAGCTGCCGGTGTATAGCTTGCTGCCATTATGGACGATTCAGTATCAACGACCTTGGTTCCATTTGCTGCACGGTAAACTTCGTAATCAATGGACGTAATCGGGTGTATTTCAGGATCGACGGTAAAGGTTCGCAGCTGCGGACGATTTGAATTCGTATAGATGGGGTGGTCTGCATCCGGGCCATTAAAAGAAAGCAAAAACGTTTGCGGCGGGAGATCCAGCACAAAGTATTTGCTATTGCTTAGATTAGACCAAACACCCGATGAGTAGACCTGACCTTGCACCCGCACAACGCGGCCTGGTTCAATTGTGCCCTCTAATACCGGATATGATAGCGCGCTGCCTTCATGCTCGATGAACAACGCCGTTTCATTATGATCAGCATACGTTAAGGATAAACGATATTGCTCCTGCCGATCGTTATCGGCATCAGCGTATGTCCATTTGATAACCGGCTCTTTGACCAAAACAGTTGGTGCTGCTGCCGTTGATCCAGAAGGATAAGTGATCGTCATTACTGGCTTGGTTTGGTTTACAGTCGATAAAGCATCCTTATAAACGATGTATTGCCCCCAATATGACCATGCGCCGTGTAGATCTCGGACTTGCTCCTGCACGATAAGTTCCACGCCAGGACGATTGTAATACTCACGCTTGCCTGTTTTCCAGCTTGACTCATCAGCCCAGCGTGTTCTAAACAGCTTGTCCGATAGAATGTGCGCAATGTCGGGATCATAAGAAGCATCAAGCGTTTCGTAATCTAGGGACTCCCCCTCCGCGTACACCTTTCCGGTGAACCTGACTTCAGGTTTGGCAACTGGCCTTCGATGGACATAGAGCAGCTTTTTGACGGGCTCCGACCATTTGCCATAAGCCGCTAACCCGGGATTGTCATTTGCTCGAAAACTAATCTCATACACCCCTGCCTTTGCTAAGGCGTTGATCGTCGTTCCGTACGTTTGGCCGCTATGAACGCTTAACCCTTCCGGATTTTCGAAAAAATTCGGATTATGGCTGTAGCTCCATTCTTCAACCGTCATGGGGTCTTTTTCAATATCGTTAAACAGCTTCTCGTAGGATATTGGGTCGTTGACCAGCACGGTATCATAAGTTTCTTGCGTATACGTATCGCCGAAGTTGGTTTTCTTCACGTTCGAGAACGAAGCTGAAGATTGACCAAGTGACATTAAGCCTGCAGCGCCCTTTGTAAACGTACCATCGGTTATCTCGATAACCTTGGCGTAGTTAACGAAAACACGCAGCGTACCATTTACAACTTCAACCTTGAACGGATACGCAGTAAACGGTGAACGAGCTAAAGATGCGGATTGCAAGGTAGTTTTCAAACCATTTACAGCTTTGTAGAGCGTAATCTTGTCCTTGCTCCATTCTACCGCGTACATATTTTTTTCATTTTGAATGTGGAAGCCCGCGCCGATGGGTTTATAATTCTTAATGTCGTTCACGCTGACGCTGAATTCTAACGCATAATTTTTCATGACGCTTCCTGAATCATAGAGCAATCCGCCCCAATTATCATCGAAGATGCCTACGGTGTTTGCATCTACATCCTGAAGATTGGCATTGCCTGATGCTGAAACAAACGGCAGGACAGAAATGGGAGAAGTCTTCTCGATAAAGAATATAGATCCGTTCGGCAGTATAGGCGTTCCTATTGCACCGCTAGTTCCGTAATACTGATTTCCGTTGGCGCCCTCTTGGACCATAGATGTTCTAGACGTAATATTGTAAATGCCATATCGGAAGGTCATCCTATCAAAATAAGGACTGAATAGATCTCCGTTTGGCAATAGTCCTGCTTGATAAAATTCCAAGAACGGTGAATTCGGTATATCCGAGCTAAATAAAAATGCGCCCGTTTGGGAGAAAAAATACACTTTATTATAATCGGATATGACCACCGTACCGTCTTCCCGCACGATTGGGTTATAGGAATAAGGAGCAACACTCGTATAGATCGACCTCATTAGGAAGTTTTTATAAGTACTCACGATGCTTAAGTCTACGGCGTTGTAAGTCGTCAAATACATATCGTGGCTGTCGCCGCTTTGCGAACCAAAATTTAAACGGTATAAGTATTTTCCATCGTCGCTAACCGAAACCGTCGAACCATCTCCCGTGCCCGATACGACTTGCGAGTCCACTCGCGACCCGTTCGGTGTGATTTTAGTTATAACTTTTCCGGATATATAAATTGTGCCACTCGGATCAACGGACATTTTATTAAAAAAAGTATAGTTCCCATTCGCTTCATATCTGGACACGGAGGATCCTGCTGCTGCCCATTCCAAGCGGCGATTCTCGAGAGAATATTTATAGTAATAGGTATCGTCATTAAATGCTCCGAAATGAGTCATACCGATAACGAGATACTTTAAATCCGGCGTCATCTCAAAAAGCGAATACGTAAAGTTCCGGGAATCGACTCCGACTAGCCCAAAAGAAAACACATCTACTTTCTTCCCATGATTGTCGTGAACGGTAATTCTGATGCTGTTCTTGTTGATGACTTCTTTTGAATAGAACTTCTCATCCGGCATCAGCTCTCCGCTGAGTGAATCTTCTAAATTAAAGGAAGGTCTTCGTACAGCCCCTGTTACAGCATCTCTTTCGGTATAGGAAAAGACATTTTCATAGGCTGTTCCTTCTGCATTCACTCTTTTGGTTTTATGGTACGTGTACAGCCGATTAGGGTTAAAAATTGAATTTGAAGCTAATCCGTAGTCCTGGTCATAGTATCCGTTAGAGCCTACGGGCTGGACTTGCCATCTCGTTTTCGATTGAAGATCACTAGCTAAAGCATACTTATTGCGTGAGTTAAGCCCGCTTCCCGCGTTTGGATATTTCAGATTGAAATTGACCATTTGTCCATTTTTCGTGCTAATTGCCGCTGCGTCTGCTTTCCAAGCAAGCTTATCTGCACCTCCGCCTACATACGGCTTTTTAGATGACCATGAGCGAAAAATGGATTGTGCTGTATAGTTTATGACAGGTGGTCCACTCTCTTCTCCTTGTTCAGGCTGCTGCGTGACGCCAAAAACGTTAAAATTAACCGAAGGCGCATAGTTGCGAACATCCGTCATTGCAAGTGAAGAGGCCGCTGATTTACCGTAATCCTCTGTAACGGCAGCACGGTATTGCCGTTTGCCAACGGTTGTATAGCTGAGAGAATGCGTTGTTTTGAAGGCACCGTCATAAAGCGTTGTCCAAGCTTCCTCCTCAAAATTACCGTCATCATCCTGGTCATATCTCTCTTCAATAAATAAATGTTCCAGAATATCCGCATCTGAACTTTCTGCTTCCATGTAAAGCATGAAACTGCTGCTGCGATACGTTTCTTCAGGCGCTGTCACTTCGATTGCCGGAGGCAGGTCAGGAACAACTTCCACTACTAAATCTGCCCACTCACTAACTCTTCCCGTCGTGTCGTATACCTTTCCTTCGAGGGAATACTGCCCTACTGCCAAATTATTCGTTGTTGGAAAATCGATGGTATAACCAACATCTCCTACTCTTTTGTACCTTTTTTCTGATCTGCTGTGATCAATGGTCACATCTCGCTCGGCTAGCGGGGTGTAAGAGTTATTTAAGTGATAAGGAAAAGGAAATGCTCTTCCTTCTATGATTTTTGTAGCGCCAGCAACAATGGCAATGGGCTTCGGATCGATCACCGTTAATGCAGCTTCTGCCGAAGAGGATCCGCTGCTGTCACTCACCTTAATCGTCGCTCGATAAGTGCCTGCCTGCGTAAAGGTTTGATTGATGTATTCGTATTTACTCTTATCCGGGAATATAGGATCTAAATTGGTTGAAAACTTCCATTCGTAGCTGTCAAATCCGTACGAGCTATTCAGCAGTGATGACGTTTCCCCTGCAAAAATAATGTCAGGAACGAATCGAAGGCCTGCTTTTAATTCCGGTCGCGGCGGTAAAGTAGGACTAGGCGGTGTTGGTTCTCCTACACGAATGGTCAGTTGTGCCCACTCAGATACCTTTTTAGCGCTATTCGTTACGCGAAGCTCTACGAGGTATGTTCCTTCAATCGTAAAATCCTTTGCGAACGGTTTTGTGAAAATCGTGGTACCTGTTGGGGTCTTATATTTCCATTCTCGGATGGTGATGGTTTCCTTGCCTGGTGAATAGGAGAGTTTGTCATCAAGCTTCGGCTCTGCCGCCGGCTTAATGGTCATTTCGGGGGTTGTTCGATGATCGCCTTCATTATGGGAGATGACGGCTATTGGAATGGTGGGTTCATTCTTTTTGTTAAAAGCGATTTTAAAGTCTTTCGTGTTGTTATTTTCATTTGACTCGGTTACAGCTTCCCCGAAGTCTGTTTTTGCTGTGAAGCTTTTTATGCCGCTTACGTTAGAGGAAACATGGACGGTCACGGTTTTGATTTGGCCGGGAGGTATGTTTGAGATGACCTCCGATTTTGTTGTTGTTCCGACAATGCCCACTGTGAAGGGACCGCTGTCTGTTTTCCCTTGGTTCTTTGTTGTAATTTTAATAGGGACAGATTCGCTGAGCCAGGCGTCGGGTGGATTGGCTATAGCACTAATAATCAGATCGGGTTGTGTTTTAATCTCCAACTTATTTAATGGAGGAATATAAAACATCTCATACCACCAAGATCCGTCAGGTTGCCATATATTCCACATCTGGACAATGCCAGGACTAAAATCTGTAGGTATTTGTTGAATAATTACATAATCTATCAACGTATCCCCTGTCCATCCCTTACCAGTTCGTTTATTGTAGCTTTGAATAAAAGTTGGAGTCTCTTTGTAGGGATCAACAATTGCTTCCAACCATTTTACTGCGTCTGGGTTTGCTGTTAATTCAGGTGTTGCTTGTATCCTTTTACTTATACCAGTAGAAGTTTTCCAAGGTTCTTTTACCCAGTTTTTAGTAACGTTTAAAGTCGCCCTCGAATCACTACGGAATAACCAGTTACGGTAAACAGTTCCATTAATATCGTACCCGAGATAACGCCATTGTCCTTGATCAAACTGGTTATCAGCTACACTTGCGGGTGATCCATATACAACAGCCATAGAACCTAAGCCACATTTATTTGATAGATAGTTACCATTCAGCTTGTATTTACTATTGTTAATTGATGTAGGAATGTTATTTTGATCGATTAAAATTAACGAATCGGCATCATAACTGGTTGGTAAAGGGCAATCTTGAATACCGGCAGCTTGTATTGGTTGTTGATACGAAATTAGCGAAAAGAAAAGCAGAAAAACTAAAGCAATTAGAGCATTTTTTTGATTAAAAGAATTCACGATATTCACGCTCCAATCCATATTACAACTCTCTTCGTATTAATACCTTTATATGCTTCGAAGCTGCGATTATCGTATTTTGTTTTAACTGCGGAGCTGTCATCTGAATCTGCCGCTTTGCTAACTTTTATATACGCGGAATAAGCCTTTTCGAATGAACTTGGATAATATGTTTTAAAAAGATCTTTAACAATAGATTGATTTTCTGTAGTTGGATCAGCAACGTTAATGATGGTTGCTTTCAAATTGCTGTCATATTCTACAACTAGTGTATTATCTGCGAAATTATCAGAACCTTTACTGTTAACTAATATAATCCCATTTCGGCCATACGTTGTAGTGCCTTTAAAACTAGGAAGAGATTGAATTAAAGTATTTAGCTGCTCCTTTGTTTTTGGATAAGCCACCACTAGTGCAGGAGGATTCTTCGCAGTCAACGTATTCATAACCATCACCACAGCCTCCGCACGAGTAGCATTTTTGTCCCCGCCCATCGTACCATCTGGATACCCCTGCATAATCTCAAGCTTCTTCGCCACAGCTAAATACCCAGACTTCACGCCCTCTGCATCCTTACCAAGCGCCCGAATCGTCATTCGCGCGATCTCCTCACGCGTAATCACGCTATTTGGTTCAAAATTATTTTCTTCATAATCTCCAACCTTAATTATCGATTGCTTCAACCCTGTAGCAATGTAAGCACGAAACCAACCGGTATCATCAACAAACGGCGTATCGGAATCGGCTGCTTTTATTTTCAATGCTGCTACCAGCGATTTTAGAAATTCAGCCCGCGTCATGTTGGCATTCGGTTTAAAGGTTTTTGCATTGTAGCCATTAATCCAACCTTGATTCACAGCTGCCGATATTTCTTCCTTTGCCCAATGCTTTTTCATATCGGTAAACGCAGCCGCAGCGGAAGCTGCTTGTGCACCCATCAGCATCGTCACCAGTAATGTCAGCGCTAGAAATACTCGTCCTATTTTTTGCATCATATCAACCACTCCCATTATTTATTAATCTGCATATGATCAAACGTCTTTTTTCGTCAAAAATACACATTTTTTTACAGCCTTCCTATCATTTCTTGCTGCGCTTAGCTTTTTCCTTCTTTTCCCTTCTACCTCATCCTCTCTGACCCCAACATTCCTCAAAACCAACAGCTCGCTTCCTCCCCTTTTCGGCATGCCACTCTCCCAAGGACAGCACCGAAACAACAAAAAAAGCACGCCCCTCCCTCTTACGAGGGTGTAAGCGTGCTTCGCCATACCTTGTATCAACTAAAATAGATGTTACTTCACAAGGAAGTTTCTGTCAATATCCCGAAGCTGCTAGGAGTTCGTTTGGGCGATCAGCGGCTTTTGCTTAAACAATGGAACAAGGAGCAGCATTCCTAAGAACATAATGGACCCTGCTACGGTATAGATGCCGACAAGCGGGAATACCAGCTTGAGCTGACCGGCAACCAGCGTCATGATAACCATCATGCCCATAAACATTGGGGTAAGTACGCCGTTCACGCGGCCCGTATAGGCTTCCTCTGACCACTGCAGAATCATGGTGCTAATACCGATTTGAATCATAGGGAAGCCTAGTCCGCCTATAAACTGCAGCACCAGCGTTAAAGGAATGCTTGTTGATAATCCTGTACCGATCATCGTCAGCGAGCTGATTAGCAACCCAATCGCCAGCAGCTTTTGCGGAGCAACCTTCTTGGCTACGACCATGACTGCACCGCCGCCAACGAGCATTGCAATTCCGTTAACCATCAGCATGTATTGCAAAAACTCCTTCGGCTGCCCCAGGCGCTCTAGCACGATGAACAAGCCGAGTGTCTGCGCGATACCGACAGCCGTTCCTGCTAGCGCAAACGTTCCACCCAGTGCTTTCAGTACCGGACTGCGCCATACGTAAGCAAAGCCGGCTTTTAATTCCTGCCAGAATTGGCGTTCAACAACGGCATCCGTTTTCTCCACCTCACGGTCGCGAGGGATTCGGAACAAGACGACAGCCGATAACAAGAAGGCTACGCCCATTACGCCGATTGAAATTTCAATGCCGAATTTTTGATACGAAATCACGCCTAGGGACGGTCCTAGCACCATAAATATCGCCATAAGCGACTGGAACATCGCCATTGCGGATTGCAGCTGCTCCGCCGGAATATGCTGCTTAAACAGCTTCATCGCGGACGGCTGCGAGAATTGCGATAAAATCGCGGACACAAACGTGGCAAAATAAACCATATGCCATGATCCGTATAGAAGCGTAATCAGCACGATAAATACGGATAACGCGGATAAGAAATCGCACCAAATCATCGTAAGGCGCGGTTTCCAGCGATCCGCAAACGTCCCGCCGATGAACGAGAATACGAAAATCGGCAAAAATTCCACAAAGCCCATTAAGCTAATGGCGAACGGGTCTTCGTTTGTCTTATCTGTCACGTACATTAGGATAGCAAAATTCCGTACCCATATTCCGATTTGCAGCAGTACGTTTGACAGCAAGATCGTTTGAAAAAAAGTATTGCGGAGCAAGCTATTTCCAGCTCCGGCTCCCTTTATTCCTTTTGCAGACATGTTAATGTACACGCTCCCTCATTAAACAGTAATCTTTAATCCTTTGCGTTCTCACCTGCGCCATGGTAACCCTTCTCGCCATAAGGCCTTAGCTTCTCTACCCACTGCTCCTTTAATTCAGCGACTTCCCGGTTGTATTGGCGTACCATATCAACGGGTTGCCGGCCCTCAGGATCCGTAACGTCTTTATAATCATAACGAATCTTTTGATCCAATTTAACGGTCTCGAGAACGAGAAACGAAAAATTTTCGCTGCCATATTGCTTCCATTCCTTTTGCAGTTCTTTGTTCGCATGCCCGTCAATATTAAGAACAAACTGCTCTTTTCCCCACAGCGCATCTAGATTGGTCGAGCCTCCAATATAAACTTTACCATTGGCATTATTTTTAATTTGAAAAACACCCATCAGCCGTTCGCGTTCCTGATATTCCACCGTCAATTGCTTACGCTTTTCCTTATCCATATTTGACTCCTCCTTTCGTTCATCCACTTGCTCCGGTAAAGTCCCCTTCGGCTTCGCCTTTCCGGACTTTCCTTTTTTCCCTTTGCTGCCCGCCTTCGAAGATTCACTATGCTCCTTTGAAGCTTCTACCGTATACTGCTCAAGCTGCTTTTCCCCGATGTTTGTACCCTTCACCCAATACGACCGGCCATCGTCCGTACGATCCAAATACCCGTATTCGATCAAATAACGGCGCAAAGTTACGTAATCCTCTTCCCAGAAGCGGCTTAACCGCTCATTCACGTCCTTCTCCGTATAGCGCGTTCCGCTTTTAAAATTAGAAGAAATATGCCGCAGTATCGCAATTTTACGCTTTTCTTTACGAGGAAATGAGGCTAGCGGGCCTTCAGGTCCCTTCGGAAAATATTGCTTTAGCAGCGCCGCGTATTCGTCCTCCGTAATCACATATCGTTCATCCACTTGTGTGGCGGTAAGGTGCACAGGCACGAAGCGCGGTGCCGCAGCAGAACCCAGCTCCATCATCTCCATAATCGCGAGCTGCAGCTTCGCCTGCTTCGCCTTTTCCTTCAGCACGAAACGGTGGTTTCGTATGGTTGAAGCGCTGCCTACGCCCGTGCGGGCCATCATTTCTTGATCGGACAGTTGATCGGCAAATCCGCGTATAAGCTCTTTTTGCAAATCGGTCAGTCCCGTCTGCCTCTTATCCAGCTCCAGCAAATAATCGAGCATCGATCCATGCTCCTGCTGGACATGATGGGCAGCATATTTACGAGCCTCGTACCACCGTCCGGATTGCTCATGGCGAAAAACCTCCCCATCCTCAAAGCGCTCTCCGCAAATCAGACAATAATAATTGCCTTCCGCTTCTTCATACAAATAACCTAGCTTCAGCTCTTCTATCGACGATGCCCAAAACCGTTCTTCGCTCTCCATTATACAAACACCCCTTTATTTCGTTTGCTTATTTAATAAACATTATATAATTATGTTTGCTTTTTATCAATCGTTACTTTTATATAAAAAAAGCCGCCCTAAGGATTGCTCCTTAAAACGGCTGTTCTTTCATAAAATTCTTACGCTGCTTCTTTTCTATCCTTAGGAAGCAGAAACGCCAGCAATCCGATAAGCGGCAGAACGCTGCAAGCGATCATCACAAAGCTAAGTGAGCGGCTGTCCGCCAAATAGCCAAGCACGACTGCGCCGAGGCCGCCCATTCCAAACGCAAGACCGGTGATAAGTCCCGATGCGGTTCCTACCTTGCCAGGCATAAGCTCCTGCGCGTATACGACGCTGACGGAAAAGCCGGATTGCAGGATGAAGCCGAGCAATACGATTAACGGATAAACCCAAGGAAGCGGCAAATGCGGAAGTGCCAACGCAAAAGGCGCGGCCCCGAGAATGGATAAAAGCATCATTTTTTTTCGTCCGATCCGATCCGCCAGAATTCCTCCAAGAAACGTACCGGCTACGCCCGCAGCCATAAACAAGAACAGCGGGATTTGCGCATGCTTGATGGACAAGCCGTACGTTTCCACCACATAAAACTGATAGAAATTGCCGATGGCGGCAGCATACCATGAACGGGCGAAAACGATGGCGAACAGTATCGCAAGCGCGAATCCGATCACCTTAGGCGAAAGGGCAGCCTTCATACTGCCTGCGGCTTTTCGCTGCTGTTTTTTGCCATCCTGCACCGCTAGCTGCGTCTTATACCAAGGCACGACTTTTAACAGGATGATGATTGCTGTAGCAGCGAGCAAGGTACCCCATATTGCGCCCTTTTGGCCAAACGGCAAAAAGATCAGCATCGTCATAAGAGGCCCAAGCATTTGACCAAAATTGCCGCCGACCTGATAAATCGATTGGGAGAACGCTCGGCGGGGGCCGGCGGCCAAATGCACGACGCGCGAGCCCTCCGGATGGAATACCGCCGAACCAAGACCCACAAACACAACCGCAAGCAGCACTAAGTAAAAATTCGGGGCAAAGGCTAGGCCTGCCATCCCAATCATGCTTGAGAACATGCCGACCGGAAGCATCCATGGCGCGGGTCTTTTATCCGAAATCAAGCCAACCACAGGCTGCATGACCGACGAGGTCATATTGAGCGTAAAAGCAATCCAGCCGATTTGCGCCAAGCTTAGCCGCAGCGATTGCTCTAAAACAGGAAATAAAGCGGATACGACCGACTGCATCATATCATTCATGAGATGGACGGAGCTGATGCATATTAATATGGAATATACGGTAGCTGATTTTATCGCTTCTTTGTTGATGCGACTTGTTGTAAGCGGTGCTGACATAATAAACAGGACCTGCCTTTCTTAACGAAAAGCCTTCATCTCCTAGTTCGGATCATGCTGGCCATTATTATTTTGCAAATTTAATACAAACCGGACTTGGCAATTGAAGCGACGAAGCACTCTGCTCTAAGAGCCCGTTCTCTCCATCTACCGTAAAGACTGCAATGTTCCCTGTTTTCTGATGAGCCACCAGTAAATGACCGCCATCAGGTGTAATGGCAAAATTTCGCGGCGACTCGCCGCCGCAATCAATATGTTGAATTAGCGTAAGCTCCGCTGTTACTTGATTAACGGCAAACACAGCGATGCTGTTATGACCGCGGTTAGAGCTGTATAAATAACGACCTGACGGACCCAAATGAATATCAGCAGCATCATTATAGCCGATGTAATCTGCCGGCAGCGCCGAAATCGCTTGCCCTGCCGTCAATACGCCCTGCTCAGCATCCACCTTCAGCACCGTGATTGTGGAATCCAGCTCGTTCATCACGTAACCGGCAGGCATTGCCGGATGAAAAATTAAATGTCGAGGTCCGGCCCCGCGGTGTACCTTGCTGATCCCATGCGGAGTAAGCGAAAGCTTCTCTTCATCGAATCGATAGATGACGACAGCGTCAATTCCCAAATCGACGGCGCATACATAGGGAGAATCTCCGAGCGGCACGATGCAGTGCGCATGCGGGGCATCCTGCCTTGCCGCATTCGGGCCCAGCTCGCCGGAATGCTGCTCTACAGCTGCTGCCTCGGCTAGCTGGCCTTCTGCTTTTATTGGAAACAAAGCAACGTTGCCGCCCGTATAATTAGCTGCGAACAGCATCTGCCCCGTCTTATCCGTGCTGATATAGCAGGGATGTGCGCCGTGCGTAAGTACGCGGTTGCTTGTGGCCGTCAGCGTTCCCGATTGTCCATCAATCTCAAATACAGCTACGGAGCCTCCGCTTGCGTCTCCTGTCACCTCCGTCTCACTGGCTGCATACAAATGTTTTCCATTTGGATGAAATGCTAAATACGAAGCATTTTCCAGACCGGTTAACCGCTGAATGACAGTGAGCTCGCCTGTCTTTTCATCAAACGCGCAAACATGTACGGTCGCATCTTCCGCCGCTCCATATGACCCGATATAGAGGATCTTACTCGATGTCGGTTGTCCATTTTGATTGCTCATATATACCCAACCTTTCTGACTTTTTGGCATTACAGTGACCATAGCACATGCCGCTCTAGCAAACAATGTCTTTTTTTTATAAAAGACTTCACAAATACTATTGTAACATGTTACAATGTAAGCGCTAACAATTCAGTGGTTCACATTTCTAAAGGGGGAAATTGAGATGATGAATGTTGTACTGAGCGAACGGAACGTGTATGAGGATTTTGAGCTGGAGTCGGATGTACTTTACTTTAAACTCGGTATGCAGGGACTCGTAAGCTTCCATGGCAGAAACTATAATATAAAGAAGAGAATGACTGCCGAACAGATTGCTCAGCTAACGAATGAAAGCAGCTTCTATCCGATCAGCTCCAATTGCTACATTAATATCGGAAAAATCAAGACGATCGAGGGCGGCACCATTTTCTTCGGCTCTGATATTTCCGAATCCAAACAGGTTTCAGTCAATCGCCGCAAGCAATACGTCATTCAACAGCTGTTCTCGCAGCGTGCATCAAGCAAAGACTTACGCATAACGCCATAAACGCATAAACAACCGCCCTCATTCAGCAATATGCGGAATAGGGCGGTTGTTTGTTTTGCTCTGTCCTGCTATTCTTAGGTTGAATATGATTTTTCCAGCTCATGCTTTGACGTGTTAAGCTTTTTTCAAATACTTTTTAGGAGGATTTTCATGTCTACGCAAGGACAAGCATTCGAACAATTATTCAATGACGAACAAGCTGTGTGGCTGCAATGGGGAGCTTATGAAGCAGCAGTATTGCCGGCAGTTGGTGCCAACCTCATCGCTTTCCGCGATAAAGTAAACAACTATACATTCCTGCGCGAGCCATCGCTTGAGGAAATGGACGGCTTTAGAGCTAATCCGGGCATTCACGGCATTCCTGTGCTGTTCCCGCCCAACCGTTATGAAGATGGTACCTTCACTTGGAACGGCAGAACTTATAACTTTCCTGTTAACGAAGCCAAAACCGGCAATCATTTGCACGGATTTTTCCATACAGCTGCATGGAGCGTAGAGGATTTTGGCACAAACAAAACCGAAAGCTACGTTTCTCTCAAAATTTCAATCGATGAGACTCACCCGATATATACTTATTTGCCTCACCGCTTCACCTTGAAGCTTCGTTACGCTTTGAATGATACCGGATTGCTTCAGCATGTATCGGTACATAATGAAGGAACGGAAGCGATGCCTTGCTTGATTGCTTTCCATACGACGATCAACGCGCCGTTCGCTCCGAACAGCACAGCTGACGATTACCGCTTCACCCTCACAACCGGCAAACGCTGGGAGCTGAACGAGCGCATGCTGCCGACAGGTAACTACCAGCCGCTTGTTGCGGACGAGGAAGCCATGAAAACAACCGGGATCTCGCCTTTCTGGGAGTCGATGGACAACCATTACACAACCGAGCCGCAAAACGGCCGCAATGCGATGGAGCTTACCGACACTCGAAATGGTGTAACGCTTGTTTACGATATTGGAACAGCCTACAAGCAGTGGATGATCTGGAACAACAATGCAACGCCAGGTTTCTTCTGTCCAGAGCCGCAGCTCAATCTTGTCAACGCGCCGAATATTAATCTGCCGGCTGAGCAAATCGGGCTTGTCTCGCTTGAGCCAGGCGGAATTTGGGAAGAAACGAGCCGCTTGTACGTTAGAAAATAGGACATACCCAAAGGATGGCAGCGTATCAGGCTGCTATCCTTTTTTTGATATAAGGACAAGAGTGACTAATGTCGAGAAAGGCTGTAAAATAAAAGCATCAGCTCCGATTATGTCGAAAATTGAAGGGAGACTATGATGCGACAGCCCGTTTGGAAAGTTCTCGCCATTGTATGTTTCTTATCCTTTATTCATATAGCCATTCCGCAGCCTGCCGCACATGCGGGCTTCTTTGATCGAATCAAAGACATTTACAATACCCCGGAAAAGATTAGCGAGCTGGAGCAGCAGTATATCGAAGCGAAGGAAGCTCTTGCCGTGCAGCAGAAGAAGCTTGAGGAGTCGGCCAAAGCAGCAGAGGAGTATGCGCTCAGGCAGCAAGAGCTTCTTGCACAAAACGAACAGCTTATTTCGCAGAACGCCGATTTGCAAGCCGAAATGGACCGGATGAAGCATGACCGCCAGTCCTTGATCAGCAAGCTCATCAACACGGTTATTGTTATCGCTGTTGTTTTTATTGCTTATATCGTATCTATACGCGTATGGCGATATATGGTATGGCGTAAGCAGCAAAGCACCGGCGGAAAAGGAATTAGCGGATGAACATCACCGTTCCAGCCCAGACTGGGCATGTGCATATCTGCCTTGAAGCTGAGGACAAGCTTCATGTGCTGCATCCCAAATCCATTATCGCCTATCAAGGCGATCCCCACAATCGCGAGGACCGCTTCATGGACCTTGCCGGCATGTACCGCAAAAAACGATGGATCCGCTCCATCCTCTCGGGTCCGTCCGAGTTCATTATCGGTTTGCCGGCAGGCTGCTCACTTGAAACAGTTCAAATCGAAGAGAAGAGCGATTTGCTGTTCGACTTCCGTCACGTCATCTTTTTCTCGGAAGGCATGAAGCTCAAATCCGTTGTACAGAAGCTGAAAAACGCATGGATATCGAAAGAATTTGTCCGTATGCGCTTCACCGGTCCCGGCAGGCTGGGCATTATTACGGCCGGTGACGTGAAATCGATTCAGCTTCAGCCGGATCGTCCGCTATACGTAGAGACAGGCGCACTGGTCGCTTACCCGGAGCATGCCTCTATCCAGCTTTCGGTCTATGGCAATAAGCTTGCCAGCCAGCATATGAATGTCCAATGGGAAATTCGCGGCACGGGTCCTGTGCTTATCCAAACCGGATCACGGGATGCCGAGCTTGAGGAGCAGCTCCAGAACGGAGGTTTTCTCAAGCGTATTCTTCGCGAGGTTCTGCCCTTTGGCGGAATCTACATTAAATAAAAGAGAGGCCGGACCTCCGTCAACAGACGGCAGACCAGCCTCTTCTTTATTTAAATGCCCTGAATCGAAAACCGATGCGTATAAACTTGGTTCGCATATAAGATATATTCCTTCTCGGGGCGCTGTCCCCAGCTGTCATGTCCGCCAACACCTGTTTGCTTATGATTTACTCGGACGACGGTTTTATCGCTTTCCGGCAGCAAATAGATATGGTCATGCGCTTCCAGCTCGGACGGCGTGTATGGCAGTACGTTCAGCTCAAAATGCGGCTCACCTCTAAGCACTAGCCCTTCGCCCTGCGCGTTCGTTACGGCAGCATGGCGGACGTCCATTTTGTTCCCGCATTCCTGCGGCCTGATATAAGGCACAAGCTGATCTCGAACCTTGCCGCCATAAAGCCCTAGCTTGCCGCCGGTCTGACGGTCCCAGTAGGTCTCGTCCGGCCCTTTGCCGTACCAGCTTACTTGATCAAAGGCAGCAGGCATATGGAACAGCATGCCGACCTCAGGAATTTCCGGCAAACCTGCACCCGGCTGCAGCTCTTCATACACACTAATCTCTCCGTCGCCGTTAACCGTATAAATCAACGACAACAAGGAAACGGAAGTCGTTGGCAAGCTGAATTGCACGCGAATGGTCAGGCTGCTTTCCTGTGCTTCCCATGTGATGGCACGCAATATTCGCTCAGCACCCGCATCGCGCCAGGTGGCACAGCGTTCATGCTGCTTATTGCCGCGGTCGTTATCCGTATAAGCGCGCCAGAAGTTTGGCGTTAAACCTTTGGACAGCCGCTCAGTGCCCTTCCATTTGTAGGATGCAAGGCTTCCGTTCGATAGGTCGAACTTCGCGGTAAAGCTCCTGCCGCGTACGAGCAGCCCTTCAGCCGTTTGCTCCGCTTGGATCGCCGGCTTAGCTGCTCCGGAACCGATGAATAGCTTAACAGGGGCCGGCAGCACGAATTGCTCAAATGCAATCTCATGCCCTGCCTCCGCCCAAAGCGTTTGCTCCTTCAATAGAAGCTGAACCGTAAGCACAGCCTCATCTTCAGCCCTCGTCAGCAGTGGGAGCGTATAAGGAATCGCCAGCGTTTCCTCTGCTTCCGGCTGTGTCGCAGCTTCTAGCTTGCCCGCTTCCACAACTTCGCCATTCACCGCTACCTGCCAAGCAAACGTAAATTGATCGAGCGTACTAAATAAATGGCGGTTTGACACTTTCACTTCGCCGCGCTTCAAATCAACCGCTTCGAACTTCGCGTTCTGGTATACCTTCTTCACTTCTTGGAGCTTTGGCGATATCGTACGGTCAGCGAAAATAAGGCCGTTCCCGCAAAAATTTCCGTCATGCGGCGACTCGCCAAAGTCACCGCCGTACAGCATTTTCGAAGTGCCGTTTTCATCAGTCACGCGAATCGCTTGGTCAATCCAATCCCAGATGAAGCCACCCTGCAGAACGGGATATTTCTCGAAGATCTCCCAATACACATGCAAGCCCCCGCAGGAGTTGCCCATGGCATGGCTGTATTCGCATAAAATAAACGGCTTCTTCGGATTGTTGCGCGCGTATTGTTCAACACCCTGCGGGTTCGTATACATATGGCTTTCGATATCCGAAGCGGCTTCCGAGGCGCGCCAATGGAAGATGCCCTCATAGTGAACGACGCGGGAAGGATCCGCTTCACGCAGGAAATCATGCATTTTAACAAAATTGTCGCCGCCAAACGCTTCGTTGCCGAGCGACCAAATGACGATCGACGCATGGTTCTTGTCACGCTGGAACATCGAATTGCAGCGGTCCAGCACCGCACCCGTCCATTCAGGCAAGCTACCCGGAACCGTCGCGCCCAGCTCCTGCTGGCCATAAGACCATGCGCCATGCGTCTCCAGATTCGTCTCATCGATAACATATAAGCCGTATTCGTCACACAGCTTATACCAGAGCGAATTATTCGGATAATGCGAGGTCCGAACGGAATTGATGTTATGCTGCTTCATCAGCAATATATCTTTGCGCATATCCGCTTCATTAATCGCCCTGCCTGTATCGCAGGAGAACTCATGACGGTTCACCCCTTTGAACATGATGCGCCGCCCATTGATTTGCATGAGCCCATCCTTGATTTCGAACTTGCGGAAGCCCACCTTGCAGCTGATCGCCTCGAGCAGCGTTCCATCCTCCGACTTCAAGCTGAGAATAAGCGTATACAAATTCGGCTGCTCCGCGCTCCATTTTAGCGGATTTGTTACTGCTGCGCGCAGCTGCACGGCGGTAAGCCCTTCTCCCGCAACCTCCGTCCGGATCGATAACGGCGCTTCAAATACGGGAACGCGCTTCGCATCGTAAAGCGCAGCCTCGACTGTAATGGCCCCTAGCGGCTTAACGAAATAATTGAGAAGCTTAGCATCAACGATGAACTCCGCATCTTTGAACTGCTCATCCAGCTCTGTTTTCACAAAATAATCGTAAATATGCGTCTCAGGCGTCGTATACAAATACACATCGCGGAAAATTCCGCTCATCCGCCAGAAATCCTGATCCTCCAGCCAGCTTGCATCGCTCCAGCGATAGACCTCTACGGCAAGCTTGTTCTCGCCTTGAACGAGATAAGGGGTTAAATCGAATTCAGATGGCGTAAACGTATCTTGGCTAAATCCGACAAGCTCGCCGTTCAGCCACACATAAAATGCCGACTCGACGCCTTGGAAGCTGATAAACACGGGCTTGCCGCCCCAACTCTCCGGCACCGTAAATGTCCGCGCATACGAGCCAACCGGATTGTACGCAGTCGGGGCAAACGGCGCTTTAATATCCTCGTTGCCATCCCATGGGTATTTGACATTCGTATACTGCGGATAATCATAGCCCTGCAGCTGCCAATGGGCAGGCACCGTAATGCTGTCCCACTCGCTGTGATCGAAGCCTTCTTCATAGAAGTTGGCGATTCGGGCTTCCGCATTAGCCGCAAACGCAAATTTCCACTCGCCGTTCAGCGTTAAATAGTTAGAGGATTTGTTATGGCTTCCTTCCCAGGCTTCTTCAAGCGTGTCAAAGGGCATTAACGAAGCATGCGCGTCCATGCGGTTGATTCGATAGATTTCAGGATTGTTGTTCCACTCCGGATAACCGTTAGCCGGCGGCGTATAAATGAGCTTTTTCCGCATAAATGTATGCACCTCGTTATTGTTTTATTAAATGATATTCACATTATAATGCATTCCGATTACACGTTTAATAAAAGAATTTTAATATGACCTATCAAAATATGAATATATTTTAGGGGAGCGAAGTCCTAAGCGCAGCCGTAGGCGACCAGTATTTACCGCTAAATATAAAGCGCTTTCTCTATTAAAATGGAAAAGCAGGCCATTCTTCTACATAGAGAGGATCAATCAGCATGAAAAAGAGAATGAAACAGCTCATTTGCAGTACCGCCATGTTAGCTCTCATAACCGCTCTGCCTTTCACGGCATCTGCCGCATCCTACACGGTTCAGAAAAACGATACCCTATGGATAATCGGCACCAAGTACAGCACGACCGCCGCGCAATTGAAAAAACTAAACGGACTTACCTCGGATTCGCTCATTATTGGACAGAGACTGCTTGTGCCTGATCCGCCAGAATTTACTTCTGCAAGCGTTCTCACAGATGATACGATGTGGAAAATCGCGCAGCGCTACAATGTTCCGCTTCCTAAGCTGATCGCGGCTAATCCCCAACTGCCCGACCCAAACAACATTTGGACAGGTCTGAGCATTCGAATCCCCAAATCGCCTAAGCAATATTTGAATGGCGTGTTTCCGATCGCAAAAGGTAAATATACGCCATTCTCGAACAGCTATGCGGAAGCCCGTTCGTGGTCGGCAGACGGTACTGCGGTACGCGCTCATGAAGGTGTGGATATTTTAGCGCCCAAAGGAACAGCGGTATACAGTGCGATGGGCGGTACGATTGTCAAAGCAGGCTGGAATGAATACGGCGGCTGGCGGATAACGGTTCGCGTCGACGACAATACCGAGTTTTATTACGCGCATTTATCCAAATACGCGACCGGCATAAAGGAAGGCGTCAAAGTTGCTGCCGGTCAATTGATCGGCTATGTGGGTAGCACCGGCTACGGCCCTGAAGGAACGGAAGGAAAATTCGTCACTCACCTCCATTTCGGCATCTACAAACAATCGCCGAGCTATCATGCGATTGATCCTTATCTGTTTCTCAAATGGTGGTCGTTGTAACCGAATATGGATAAAATTATAATGTCTTATCATTCAAAAAAGGTTGATCGGGCTCGATGTCCTGATCAACCTTTCTTTATCCTCCGATATGCCCTCTTACAGCTGCAGCTGCTTCAGGTTATAAAACTCGCCCTTGCTTGCCATCAGCTCGTCGAAGGTGCCCACCTCGGCAATACGTCCATGCTTCATGACTACGATACGGTCAGCATCGCGAATCGTCGACAATCGGTGAGCAACGATAAAGGTGGTGCGGCCCTTAATAAGCTCCTGCATCGCCTTCTGGACATGAAATTCCGATTCATTATCAAGTGCTGAGGTCGCCTCATCCAAAATAATGATGCTCGGTTCGCGCACAAGCGCTCTCGCGATTGCGATACGCTGGCGCTGTCCGCCGGACAGCTTGCCGCCATGCTCCCCAACCATCGTATCCAATCCGTCAGGCAACAGCCCGATAAACTCCGATAGGTTAGCCATCTCAACGACACGTTTAACCTGCGCATCTGTGATATCGCGAAGTCCGTACGTAATATTGTCGCGAATCGTCCCCGAAAACAAAATATTCGTCTGCGGCACGACAGCCAAATGTTTGCGATAGCTGCGAAGGTCGATATCAGCCAAGTCGATGCCGTCCATCAGCACCTTCCCGCCTGTCGGCTGAAGAAAGCCGATTACGAGATTGAGCACCGTAGATTTGCCCGCGCCCGATGCGCCAACAAAGGCGATGCATTCGCCTGCCTCCACATTCAGCGTAACGTCCTCCAGCACATGATGCTCGCTCCCCGGGTACGAAAGCTCGACCCCTTGGAACGAAAATTCGCCGCGCACGCCATCCAGCTTTCTTTTGCCGCTGTTGTTTTCAATATCCGTCGATACCAATATTTCTTTAATCGAATGAATGGACTCCAGACCCTTTGCGATTTGCGGATAAATGTTAATGAGACCGGTAACCGAAGCCAAAATCATAGAAAAGAAGCCTTGGTACATAACTACATCGCCTACTTGTATTTCGCCTTGGTAAGCAAGATAAGCCGTAAAGATCAGGCAAAGCACTTGAAAAATCTGAAAGGTAACCCAGTTCGTTGAGCCAAAATAAGCTTCAACCAGATCAAGGCGGTAACCCTTGCCCTGAATGTTGCGCAGAGTAGAATCTATACGCGCAATTTCTACCTTTTCCAGACCGTGCGCACGAGTGATCGGAATCATTTCCACCATTTCCGAGACGCGCGACGACATTTGTTCGATCTCCTTGCGGAATTCCTTGTTCGACTTTCTAATTTTGCGGCGGAAAATGGTTACGATCGTAATGGACATCGGAATCGTCAGCACAAAAAACAAGGACACGATCCAGCTGCTGTTAAGCGTAATGACGAACGATACAATGATGTTCACGACGGCAGGAGCCAATGCGATCATAAACTGCTTAGACATCATCTCAACCGCTTCTACATCACGAAGCACCTTTGATTGCAGCTTGCCCGCCGGCAGTTCGCGATGCTGATTAATGGACAGCTGCTGCAGCTTCCGCACCAGCGCGCTTCGCAGCCCCGCTTCAACGTATCTTACCGCGCGGCTTAGAAAGGATATGTAAGCGGCATGCGTCGGTATATTTTGCAAGATAACAATTAATATAATGATAAAATTAACCCAGATGCCGCTAATCGGATACTTTCCCGGATTCGTAGCGATGTTTATAATATTCGCGGTTACGATCGGCAGCACGTAGACTGGCGCACTCTTAATCAATAAAAACAATAAGGAAACCAGCAGGTTGGCGAAATTCCCTTTGTATAGCGATAACAAAAATCTTAACGGACTCGCGTCCTCCTCTAAAGATGCATTTTCAAATGTGCTGGCCAGGCCTCTTGCAGCCGCTCCAAGCCTTGCTTTCTCTACCCTCTCTGACATTGCGCTCTCCATCCCTCTGCAGCTCATCTCGCTCGTAAACACGTGTTCATTCGAAGCGCTACGGCACAATATTACGCTCATATTGTGCTGCTGTAAATATTGGATTTTGCACTTATTATATTCATTTTGGCTAAATGGCTATCGATGCTTGCCTTTATAATCCTTTGGCGTTTCTCCCGTCATCTTCTTGAAAAGCTTATTGAAATAGACCGGATCGCTATAGCCCACCAGCTGCGATATTTCATAGTTTTTTAAATTCGGGTGATCCGTCAGAAACTGCTTTGCCTTCTCGATCCGAATATCGATTAAATAATCCGTCAGCGTCATGCCCGTTTCCTGCTTGAATAGACGGCTCAAATAATTGGCACTCATGCCAACCGTCTCGGCCATTCGTTCCATTTCGAAGTTTTTGTCGTATTCCTGCTCTAGTATGGATTTCATCTGCTCGATGACATGATGTTCTTTTTCTTTTGAAATCGACTCCTGCGGCAGGATAGGCTCGTTCATATCTCCTGCAAGCATGCTCTCATCGCGCTCTTGCTTAATCTTAATCAGGAGGTCATATAGATTCGCTTTATCGACCGGCTTGAGCAAATAATCCCGCACGCCGTAGCGCAGCGCCTTTCGGGCATATTCAAATTCGCTAAAGCCGCTGAGCACGATCGTCGCTATCGTCTTGTCGCGCAAATGCTCGATGAGCCTCAAGCCGTCCATCATCGGCATTTTTATATCGGTAATAAGCACATCCAACTCACCTTCGCCAAGCTTCGAAATATGCGCCCAAGCATCCATTCCGTTGCTGTACGAGCCGATGACCGTAATGTCCAAATCCATTTTCGTTAGTATTTTTTCAAGGCCTAATCGTATAAATTCCTCATCATCCGCGATTATAATGTTCATGCCTGTTCGCTCCTTTCGCGTGCGCCTCTTCTAGTTTGCGCTAAATTCGGTACCGCTGCAACGCAAGCGTAAACGGCTGACGCCATCTTTAGCGGCAAAAGCTCGTTTCGCGATGAAATATAAGCATTGTATAAGGTTAAAATTTATACTTTCTTATATTTGAAAAAAAGCGGGCGGTTATTTAACCGCACCGCTTGTTACACCCGCGAATATATACTTTTGCAAGAAAATATACATGATTGCCGTTGGTATCATAATAATGAGTATGGCAGATGAAATCATTTGCCAATCACCGCTGTTAACCCCAAAGAAACGCATGAGCGATGTGGAGACGACAACATGTTCGGCCCTAGGCAAGTAAAGCAGCGGAATGAACATATCATTATAGATGCTGATTGTTTTCAAAATAATGATAGTCGCCGTTGCCGGAGCAAGCAATGGGAAGATGATCGAGCGGAAAATCCGGATTAATGAAGCTCCCTCCAGCATTGCGCTTTCATCCAGCTCGTTCGGAATGTTCCGAATGAATTGCAGGTAAATGTAGATTTGCAAGATATCCGCGCCGACATAGATTAGTACGGGACCCATTAGATTATTCGTCAAGCCAAGCGCTTGAATCGTTTTGTAGTTGACGACCTGCGTTGTAATAGCCGGAATAATCGTAGCAAATAAGAACAGTCCAACAATCGGTCCCTTAAACTTAAAATTGAAGCGCCCGACTGCATAACAAAACGCTGATCCGATCAAAATATTTAAGATTAGCGTTATTGCGATGATGAATAACGTGTTTCCGAATGCATGCAGCATATCGGCTTGCTTGAAGGCTTGAGCAAAGTTTTTCAAATAAAGAAAGCTGTCCGGCATCGCAATGGTCGATTTGTCATGGAATTCATCCTTCGTCTTAAACGCGTTGACGACGATGATATAAGGCGGGAATAAAATCGCAAATGCCGCCAATACGAGGCTGATATATTTGATTGTGTCCCATAGCTTATTGGATTTATTCATCGATTACTCCCCCTTTCCTTTCAATAAAAAGCGTTGAATCGACAATACAATAATAACAAAGAGCAGCAAGACTACGCTCATCGCGGATGCTAAGCCATAATTGTTAAATTGGAAGGCCGTCTCGACGATTTTCATAACGAAGGTTTCACTTGAACCCGCCGGTCCGCCTTTGGTCAAGATATAAGGCAGATCAAATACCTCGAGCGCCCCGGTAACGGTCAGAAACAAATTAAGCTCTATAATTTTATAGATGTTAGGAAGCGTAATGCTGATAAACTTTTGCCACCCGTTTGCGCCGTCTATTGAAGCTGCTTCATAGATATCGTTCGGTATGGATTGAAGCGCGGCCAAATAAATAACCATGTTAAAGCCCATGAAACGCCAGAAGCCAATGGAAGCAAGCGTGTAGTTTACGAACGATCCGTTACCGAGCCAGCTCGTTTTCGACAAAGCATCAAAACCAAGCTGTCCAAGCAGATAGTTCAATGATCCGTTTGTTGTATCAAATACGTAACCGAATAAGTATGCTACAGCAACGCCGTTTAGGATGTACGGTAAAAATAGCAGCAGCCTGAAAAAGTTTTTTCCTTTAAGCTTGCTGTTTAGCACCACCGCAAAATAAATCGCGGCAATATTTTGTACGATTCCTACAGCGAAATAGGCAAAGTTATGTTTGAAGACACCGAAGATTTCAGGATTAGCAAATACTTCTTTATAATTTGACCAACCAATCCATGCCTTATCAGGACTTAATCCGTCCCAGCTTGTAAAACTTAAACGAATGAGTTCAAGCGCCGGATAATAGGCGAATGTCAGCAGCAGCAGCAGCGGCAATGCGACAAATCCAATGATTACAAAGTTCTTTTGTGTTTTGAAAGGCAATCTGCTAAACATGGAACAATCCCATCCTCCCTGCGTCTTTCTAATCGGATTGCGCAGGATGGATAATCGCTTAGCGGATCATCCATCCTGCATGCCATCCTTATTCTTACAGACCTAGATCTTTTTTCGCTTTCGCCCAAGCCGTGTTCACTTTGTCGAGAACCTTTTGCGGATCTTTAGACAATACGAACTCTTGAACAACTGCGCCTTGATCAAGCTGCGCTTTGTTTTGGATTTGCGTAGCAGCATCTACCGGTGCTGCCGGCTCGAAGAATTTAGGGTTAAAGCTGTTGAACTCAGCAAGCTGAGGAAGCTTCGATTCTTTGTCCTTCAGCGTAGGAATGAAGCCTGCGAAATCGTCGAAGCCCGATTCTTCTATCATCCATTGAACGAACGCTTTGCCTGCTTCTACATTGCCGCCTTTGTTAACCGCGTAGAAGAAGTCTGGGTTAAGTGGAGCTTTTGCTTCGCCAGAGTTGTCGGCAGGGAATGGGAAGAAACCAACGTCTTCAGCAGGCGCGCCATTTTCGATAACTTGGTTGATTACCCAGTTGCCAAGCAGGTACATACCGAATTTACCGGATGCTACGTCTTTTTTCGATTGCTCCCAGTTCGTCGAGTTTACGTCTGTTTCCAGGAACCCTTTTGTATACAAGTCACGCAGGATACTCCATGATTTTCCGTATGCGTTGTCAAGCGTGAAAGGCGTGTCGCTTTCAGCACGTTTGTTTTGGTGATCGGAAGCAGAGCCGATAAGCGTTGGTACATCATATACCCAAGCATCAAGCGGCCATTTGTCTTTGAAGTTCGAAGCAAGCGGCACGATGCCTGCGTCTTTCAGCTTTTGCGATGCTGCAAGGAATTCATCGTATGTTTTTGGAAGAGCCGTGATACCTGCTTTTTCGAAAGCCTTTTTGTTATACACGATGCCTACTGTCGAGGCGCCGGAAGAAATACCGTACATTTTGCCTTCGTTTGCTTTCAAATCTTTGAAGTGAATGTCGCCGGAAAACGTGATATCGTCAAGCGGAGCAAAATAATTAGCCAGCTCTGCGTTTGGAATCGTCGGCACAAACACAACATCAGGGAAATCGCCTGAAGCGATGCGGATTTTCAATGTTTTATCATAATCAGTAATCGCTTCGAATTTAAGATCTACGCCAGGATATTTTTCTTCAAAGCGTTTCTCATAATCAACGTACTGCTTATCGATCATGTCTGTACGGTTTGTTAAGAAAACAACATCACCCGTAATTTTTGAAGCTTCTTCGGTACCGCCGTTTTCCGGCTTATTTGCAGCTGTGTCGTTCGTGCTCGGCTTGTTAGTAGTCGTATTTCCGTTCGAATTTGTGTTATTGCCTCCACACGCCGCTAACGATGTTAGCATAACCACAGAAACAAGCGCTAACGAAATGACTTTTTTCATTTTTTAAATCCCCCTCAGCTCTTTTTGATTCCGCTTACATTACGATAATACCTCATAAAAAACAGTTCTAAAATGGTTTAAAATATTATTTATAGTCTTAAACTGACATCGAGTGAAAACGCTACCCTTGGCTATTTTACTCGTTTTTCTGTTTTCATCCGCACATTTTGCCGTTATTAAATGAAGCTAAATTATATAATAAGCCCCATACGAAGAAAGGTATTGCAAACATCCCTCGAATCATGTTTACTTGTTATATAACAAAATCATAAATTAGCAATAACAAAAATACCAAATTAAAGTGAGGCGACTCAAATGACTAGTAAAACAGCCTATATTGGCGGTATGACATGGGGCTGGACCGGCATCCGCGGCACATGGTCTGGAGAACAAGCAGATCGTTCCATGGAGCTCATGGCCGAACGCTTAAACGTAAACTGGACAGCTATCGCGCTGGGCGCTCTTCAGGATCATGCGCACGCGACTGAAATTAAGTTTCGTGAAGAGCCTACGGTTACCGATGAAGAGGTTCGTTATGCGATTCGCAAAGCGAAAGAGCTTGATCTTAACGTTTGCTTGAAACCGGTCGTCAATTGTGCTGACGGGACATGGCGTGCGCATATCAATTTCTTCGATCTCGATGTTCCCTGTGAGCCCAAGTGGTCTGATTGGTTCGCTTCTTATACAGAATTTATATTGCACTATGCACGAATTGCCGAAGAAACCGGGTGTGAAATGTACTGCATAGGCTGCGAGATGGTACAAACCGATCGCCGTGAATCCGAATGGCGTCAGTTAATTGCCGAAGTTCGCAAGGTTTACTCCGGGATTGTTACTTACAACTGCGATAAATACCAAGAAGGCCAAATCAAATGGTGGGATGCGGTTGACGTCATTTCCTCAAGCGGCTACTACCCTATCGATTCTTGGGAAGAGCAGCTTGACCGTATTGAAAAAGTTATAACTGAATACGACAAGCCCTTTTTCTTCATGGAAGCAGGCTGCCCTAGCCGTGAAGGCTCGCAGCATATCCCTAATGACTGGGGGCTTCCAGGAGCGCCGAGCGAAGAGGTGCAGCGCCTTTTCTACGAGACGATGTTTGCTCATTCCGATAAGCGTGACTGGGTCGGCGGCTTTATGCTATGGGATTGGCCGTCACGGTTATATGAAGAAAGCGAAGCAGCCGCAAACGATGATTACTGCATGTACGGCAAACAAGCTGAGCAAACCGTCCGCAGCTATTACGGGGCGAAAATTTCAAAGAAAGCCGTAGGAGGTTCTGTTAAATGAGCGAAAATAACCAGCAGTGGTTAGCCAGCATCAAGCAGGAGCTGGAATCGAACATTCTCGGTTTCTGGATGAAGCATACCGTCGATGAGAAGAACGGCGGCTTTTACGGCTACATAAGCCGGGATCTTACGATTATTCCTGAAGCAGGCAAAAGCCTAGTGCTTAACACGCGCATTTTGTGGACCTTCGCCTCCGCCTATCGGATTACGGGAAATGAGCACTATTTAAACATCGCTGATCGCGCTTATGAATATGTAAATGAGCATTTCGTAGATCCGGAATACGGCGGATTGTACTGGATGGTTGATGCGGCAGGCCAGCCTGCTGAAACGAAAAAACAAGTATACGGTCAAGCCTTCGCTATCTACGCTTACTCCGAATATTACCGGGCAACCGGCAATAAGGCTGCGCTTCAGAAAGCGATCGATTTGTTTCACACGCTTGAGCGTTACAGCTATGATGATCAATTTATGGGCTATTTCGAAGCGCTGACGCGCGAATGGCAGGAAACCGACGATAACAGCCTAAGCGAGAAGGATTTAAACGAAAAGAAGTCCATGAATACGCATCTTCATGTCATGGAGGGTTATACGAACCTTTACCGGGTATGGAAATCAGACGAGCTTCGCTCCAAGCTGAAGGAGCTTATCGAAATAACGATCAAGCACATCATTAATCCGGTTAACGCGCACTTCATTTTATTTTTCGATGAGCAATGGAACTACAAATCCGAGCATATCTCATTCGGCCATGATATCGAAGGCAGTTGGCTGTTAGTTGAAGCTGCCGAGGTGCTAGGTGACGAAGCTCTGCTTGCCGCAGCGAAAGAAGCAGCAATCCGAATGGCTGATGCTACGCTGAACGAAGGCGTGGACGACGATGGCGGTCTGTTAAACGAAGCAGGCCCGGAGGGCTTGCTTGATGCGCATAAAGATTGGTGGCCGCAAGCAGAAGCGGTCGTTGGCTTCTATAATGCTTACCAAATGACAGGCGAAGAGAAATATCGCGAGGCTGCCGTTCGGTCATGGGCTTTCATCGAGCGCTTTATCGTTGACAAGGAACATGGGGAATGGCACTGGAGCGTAAATCGAGATGGTTCGCCAAGTGATAACGTTCAAAAGGTCAGCCCTTGGAAATGTCCTTATCACAATGGACGCGCCTGCTTTGAAATGATCGAACGTCTGAACGGATTATCCACAACACACTAATGGAGGTTATTCTTATGAGCAAATTTAATGAACGCAAGCAATTGCTGACTGAGCGCATTGAGGCGCTTGTTCAACGCAAAAACGAGCCTGAAACGTTTGGCAACGGCGTATTTGACCGTTATGTGCATCCTGTTCTCACGGCAGCGCATGCTCCGCTTATTTGGAAATATGATTTTAATCCCGAAACAAATCCCTTTTTCATGGAACGCCTTGGCATCCACTGCGTTTTCAATCCCGGTGCGATTTTCTTAAACGGTAAATTCCACCTTGTCGCACGTGTCGAAGGCAATGACCGCAAGTCCTTTTTCGCGATTGCTGAAAGCGACAGCCCCGTTGACGGCTTCCGCTTCTGGGATCATCCGATCCTGCTTCCGGAGACAAGCGTTCCTGATGTAAACGTCTATGATATGCGTCTCGTTCAGCATGAAGACGGCTGGATTTACGGATTGTTCTGCACGGAGAGAAAAGATCCATCCGCGCCGAAGGGAGATCTCTCGAGCGCTATCGCGCAATGCGGCATCGTAAGAACGAAGGATTTGAAGCAATGGGAACGCCTTGCCGATCTGAAAACCGCATCGAACCAACAGCGTAACGTCGTGCTTCATCCTGAATTTGTGGAAGGCAAATATGCATTCTACACTCGTCCTCAGGATGGGTTCATCGACACGGGCTCAGGCGGCGGCATTGGCTGGGGACTATCCGATACGATTGAAAATGCGGTTGTGGAACGCGAGATTATTATCGACGAGCGTCACTACCACACCATAAAAGAAGTAAAGAACGGCCAAGGCCCTGCTCCAATCAAGACGGATAAAGGCTGGATTCATATCGCTCACGGCGTTCGCAACACTGCGGCAGGCCTCCGTTATGTGTTATACGCCTTCCTATCCGACTTACATGAGCCAAACAAGGTTACGCACCGCCCAGGCGGGCATTTGCTTGCGCCTGAAGGCATCGAACGCGTAGGCGACGTATCGAATGTTGCCTTCTGTAACGGCGTCATCGCACAGGATAATGGCGACGTATTTATTTATTACGCCTCCTCCGATACGCGCTGCCATGTAGCCGCAACGACAGTCGATCAGCTGCTTGACTATTGCTTGAACACACCGGAAGATCCGCTTCGTTCGCACGCTTGCGTAGAACAGCGCATCGCTTTGATTGATCGCAACCTGCAGCTGCAATCTTAATTTCTCAACCAAAAGAGGGAGTGCTTCCTATCGTCTTAACAGACGCTTAGGAAGAGCTCCCTCTTCTTTATGTATTCTCACTTATGACTTCCCCCTTCTCCTCTTGGAACTTCAAAGCCATCTAGAAGCGTTCATATCTTCTCTATTAATAAATGAGCGTACGACTAGATCCTTTGATAGATTCGCTACATAGCATGTATAGATTCTAAAGAGGGAGTTGATTATATGCCAGAACTAGGTTCAACTGGAAATCAATCGGGAAACCGCAGCAACGGTTCGCAAGGAAATCAAAGTAACGGTTCACCAGGAAACCAAAGCAATGGTTCACGTGGTAACCAAAGCAACGGTTCACCCGGTAACCAAAGCAATGGTTCACGCGGTAACCAAAGTAACGGTTCACCCGGTAACCAAAGCAACGGTTCACCCGGTAACCAAAGCAATGGTTCACCCGGTAACCAAAGCAATGGTTCACGCGGTAACCAAAGCAACGGTTAACATGGAAATAGCAGCTAACTTAGCAGCAGGTTGTCGAGAACTTTTCGGCAACCTCTACATACCGCCCGCTTTACATGTTTGCTGCTTGAACTCTACGGCTATTCTTTACGTTCTATTAAAAAATACCGGCACAGTTTGTGCTCGAAAAGATTCATTTTTAATACATTGCAGATACTATGAAGCTATCGTAAAACCAGCTATACCATGGTAGACGTAATCATAATTATTCTGTGGGAATTCTAAAAAACCTCTTAGTTATAGCTGCTCTTCCCCTCTGCCCAAGCGTGTAGGAATAGAAGCTCGTAACTGGCAGCAATGCCTCCATTTAAGCTGAACTGCTCCTCGTACACCTTATACATGTCAGCGAACAGGCGTCGCGAGCTGAGGCCGCGCATGGCAACGGCTTCCGAAGTGCTTGCACCCATCGCTTTTACCGAAATCAGAAAATCTCTTACGGAAGCATACGTTTCCGTCTGGATGGAATGCTCATATTGGATGCTTGAATAACCTGATTCCTTGAGCAGGCTTTTCCACTGGTCTGCCGATTGGAACGACAGTCCGTGCCGCTGCGGCTCCATTCCATTGGCTCGGTAAACTTCATGAAAAGCCTTATGCAGCTCATGGAACGTATCGGGCCCGAAGGTGGTGAACAACAGCAAGCCCCCGGCACGAAGCATCCGGCGAAGATGGTCCAGTGTTTGCTTCGGATTGCTCAGCCATTGAAAACAGGCACTCGAGACGATGAGATCAAACGAGGCTGACGGAGCATTAGGAGCCCATATTTCAATGTCTGCTTGAAGAAAGCTTACACTTGTCGTCTTTTCTTTGCTGCTATCGGATTGGTTTACTGCATTCCATAGAAGACGTTGCTCTGCTGCTTTGATCATATCGGGCGCAATGTCGAGTGCAGTAATCGACGCATTGGACCAATCCTTCACCAGCATTTCAGTCAGAGCGCCCGTGCCGCAGCCGATTTCAAGAATATTAGACCAGTCTCTATCACTCACATGCTCCCTATCCTTAAGAGATTTGGCTAGCCGGTTTGCCATGCTGCGCTGCACATGGGCGTGAACGTCATACGAACCCGCCGAGCTGCGGTTAAATTGACGCTTAATAGCCGCTGTTCTGCTGCTCATCCCACCATCTCCTCAGTTTCTCAGCCATGTCTGTTTCTCTTCCCAAGAACGGAACATGCCCGCCGCCGGGTATCGCAAGCAGCTCCGCTTGAGGTACTCTCTCAGCAAGCTCTGACGCAGCTCCGAAAGGGCAGATCTGATCCGCCGTGCCGTGGACAAGAAGAACCGGGCATTTAATTTCCGGCAATTGAGACAAACATTCCTCGCTTCGCAGAAGCTGGAGTCCGGCAATTAATGCCGAGGCTGTCCAACTGCCGTTACCAGGAAGGCTATTACCCAATCCAGATTCCCATTCGGCCCCGGTAAACATATTCCGGCGAAATTTCATTTCAACGCACTGCCGGTCGTTCATAAGCCCTTTAATCATCTGTCTAACAAATACATCCGGCCAGCCGAGGTCCGTCTCTTCCTTTGAACGGGTAAAACGAGCGGTTGCCGCAAACAACACAAGGCCATCTACGCAGCCTTTGGCCGCTAATTTCAGTGCCAGTAATCCGCCGAGCGACCAGCCTCCGATCAACAGCGGACCATACCCCCTTGTATTGCAGTTTAATGCACGCGAAGATCGGAAATTTTCCACCGCCGTTTCAGTCAGCATCAGCATTTTCTCTAGAGAATCGGCCTCCTTATAATCAGCGAATATATGATGAAAATCGGGCAGCTGCTCTCGAAGCCGATCGAAAACCGTTTCCGGCATGCTCCAGCCTGTCAGCCACAAGATCGTGCCGACTGCCTCCTGCTGCTGATTCTTTAATTGGGCAGCTGCTGCCATCATGGACTCAGCACTCCTAATTGCTGCCCTATGATGCGAATTTGCGAAGCTGCATCGGTTAGTTCCTTATCCGTATGGACGGCTGATAACGAGAAGCGGATTCGCGCCGTACCCGCAGGAACGGTAGGCGGCCGAATGGCCACTGCAGCAATGCCAGCAGATTCGAGAGCGCCGCTAAAGCGCAGAGCCGCATCGTTATCACCGACGATCACAGGCACAATCGGAGAGTCTCCGGCAATGATTTTAAAACCAGAAGAGCCAAGCAAGGAACGAAATGACCTGCCGGCAGCGAAAAGCCTTTCGCGGCGCCAATGTTCGTCTTGTACCAAAGCTAATGCCGCGGATACACCTGCTGTGATAGTGGGAGGAAGAGCAGTCGAATAGATGAGCGGCCTAGCCTTGTTGACCAGCCATCGAATGAGCATGCGGCTTCCGCAAACATAAGCGCCGTAGACACCGAATGATTTGCTGAACGTCCCCATATGAATATCCACTTCTTCCTGCAGTCCAAGCTCATGGCATAAACCCTCGCCGCGTTTCCCGTAAATCCCCCCGCTGTGCGCCTCATCTACCATCAGCATCGCACCGTACTCGCGTTTGAGCGCAGCGAGCTCGCGCAATGGCGCCTGGTCGCCGTCCATGGAGAAAACCGCATCGGTTACGATCAGCTTTCTCCGTCTATCCCGGTGCTTATCTAATAACGCGCGCAAATGCTCCATATCATTATGACGGTACCGGGCATGCTCCGCACGGCTGAGTATAACGCCGTCCGCAATGCTTGCATGATTCAATTGATCGCTGAACACAACGTCACCTCTGCTTACTAATGAGCCAATAACACCGGAATTAGCCATATAGCCATTTGCAAAAACTAGTGCCGCTTCGCGGTTTTGCCATTCGGCCAGAGCCTCTTCAAGGCGGCTGTACGACACCCGGTTGCCTGTCACAAGACGGGAAGCACCTGATCCGGCGCCTTCGGCGAGAAGTACCTCGCGCATCGCTTCAATTATTGCAGGATGCTGCGAGAGACCAAGGTAATCATTGGAGGACAAGTTGAGCAGTTTTCGATCTCCGCGCATCGTATAACCGGGAGATTCGGAGACCGGACTGCACTCGCGCAAGGAACGCTCCAATGAGGCGTCAGCCAATAATTCAAGTTCTTTTTCCATCCAGTTCATGGTCGGCACCGCCTTAAAGGGCGTTTAATTCAATCTCAAAGCCCAAATCCTCAATGATTTGATGATCGGCCGAAACGTCTTGCCCTGCCGTTGTCAAATAGTCACCTACAAACAGTGAATTTGCAGCGTACAGAGACAAAGGCTGCAGTGTACGAAGATTGACCTCGCGACCGCCCGCCACGCGGATTTCTTTGGAAGGACAGATGAAACGGAACAAAGCCAGTACCTTCAATGCTTTCATCGACGGCGTACGCCCTGCATTTTCCAGAGGAGTTCCCGGAATCGCGTTCAGAAAATTGATCGGAATCGAATCTGCATCCAGCTCGCGAAGCGCATAAGCCATTTCAACGATTTCTTGGTTTGTCTCACCCATGCCGATAATGACGCCGGAGCACGGGGACATCCCGTATGCCTTTACTTGTTCTACGGTTTCGACACGCTGGTCATAGGTGTGGGTCGTCGTGATGGATGGGTAGTTGGCTTTGCTGGTGTTCAGGTTGTGGTTGTAGCGATGTACGCCAGCTTCAGCAAGACGTTCTGCTTGCCCGTCTTTCAGAATGCCCAGGCATGCGCAAATTTTTAGCGGCATCGTCTCACGTATTTCTCTAACCGCGTCCACCACTTGTTCCAGCTCCTTGTCTGTCGGGCCTTTACCTGCCGCTACGATACAGTAAGTTCCGGCTTGGCGTGCCATCGCTTCACGGGCGCCGTCCAGCAGCGTTTCTTTATTAAGCAGGGTATACTTGTTTACCGCTGCCGTAGAAACAATAGATTGCGAGCAGTATCCGCAGTCCTCGGGACAAAGCCCGCTTTTCGCATTGATGATCATGTTCAGCTTCACTTTTTTTCCGTAAAAATGTTTTCTCACTCTAAACGCAGCATGCATCAGCGGCAATACCTCATCGTTTTCGGAGTCGAGCACTGCGAGCCCTTCCTCTATCGTGATACATTCTCCATTCAATGCTTTTTGGGCAAGCGACTGCCATTCCATATCCGCCGTAATTGTTTTCATCTCTATTATCCTCCCATAGTTTGGACTTTTATTGCCTGTCTAATAGGCGCGAATTGCACTGATTTTCTCACTTTATGTATCCATGTATTTCCAGGCTCTTCCCGGTGCATGCGGGGAATTCGGCCGAGCACCCTCAGGCCGCTGTAACGCTCGATTAGTTCCGTATTCGTGGCCACGCTCGGATCGTCATGCGGCTCCGTTATTACGCCATCGTTCAGGATGACGCCTACAATCGGTACTCCGCGATGCTGCAGGAATGACGCCGTCAGCAGCGTATGGTTAATCGTACCGAGGCCGGAACGGGCTACGATGAGCGCAGGAAGCTGAAGCTCCGAGATCAAGTCAGCTACCAGCGCGTCATCGGTTAGCGGAACAGCGACACCGCCCGCTCCCTCAATAATTAGCGCCTCATAACGGCTGGCGAGCGGGATGCCGGCGGCGATCAGCTCCTTTAGCGTAAGGGTCACACCTGCTTGCTTGGCTGCGAGCAGCGGCGTAAGCGGAGCTTCAAATGAAAATGGAGCCACCGCCTCCGGCCGGTCATCGATTCCCGTGCTTTGCAGCAGCCGTTCAGCATCGGTCACTCCGCTGCCAATCGATGCTCCCGACTGGACCGGCTTCCAGACACCGGGATTCATCCCTTCGGCGCGAAGCACTGCGGCTATGGCTGACGTCACAACCGTCTTCCCCACGCCGGTATCCGTTCCTGTCACAAATATTCCGCGTATCGTTGTTTCAGCGTTTATACAGCTCATGTAACTGAACCGCCTTCGGTAACGCTAACAATCGATTCCGCCAAAATATCCGTCATGGCTTCGAGTTCGGCCTCAGTACTGACTAGCGGGGGGATGAAAACCATCACATTGCCAAGCGGTCTTGTTAACATCCCGAGCTCTCTGGCACGCAGACTTGCCCGAACGCCTACCCGCTCTGCCCAATCATACGGCTCGCGTGATGCTTTATCGCGGACGAGCTCAATTCCGATCATCAGTCCCTTTTGCCGGATTTCACCGACATGCGGGCGATCCTTCAGGTCTGCGAGCTTATGCTCGACGAATGCCGCCTTTGCTCTCACTCCTTCTATAATGCTCCGCTCTTCAAACAGCTTCAGGCTGGCCAAAGCAACGGCGCAACCGAGCGGATTCCCTGTAAAGCTATGACCGTGAAAAAATGTTTTCTGCTCTTGGTAATCTGCATAAAACGCGTTATATACCTCATCGGTCGCAAGCGTCGCTGCCACAGGCAAATAGCCGCCGGTAAGCCCTTTTCCGATCACCATCAAATCAGGCGATACGTCTTCGAGATCACAAGCGAACATTTCGCCCGTTCGGCCGAATCCGGTCGCTACCTCATCGGCGATAAGCAGCACGCCATGCTTACGGCAAAGCGCAGCCATCTCTCGTAAACAGTAAGGCGGCATGACAACGATGCCGCCTGCTCCTTGTACAATCGGCTCTACAATAAGAGCCGCAATCTCATCTGCCCGGGTCTCTAGCAATTGACGCAGCGCGGTTAGCGTAGCCTCCAATGCCTGAGCCTCACCTCCCTCATGGCGATAGGCGTAGGGATAAGGGATCACATGCGAGGGAAATAGCATAGGGCGAAACAGATCATGGTATAGAGGAATCGCACCGACACTTACCGCACCGATCGTATCTCCGTGATACGCTTGATTCATGGTGATAAATGTCTTCTTGCTCCTTATCCCTTTGTTATGCCAGTATTGAAACGCCATTTTGATCGCTATCTCAACGCCCGTTGCCCCCGAATCGGAATAAAATACTTTGTTTAAACCTTTTGGCGTGATCTCCGCCAGCTTCTCTGCAAGCTCGATTGCCGGTACATTGGCCATCCCGAGAAGGGTGGAATGAGCGACTCTCCCGAGCTGTTCCGTAATCGCTTGATTCAGCTCCGGGACGTTATGTCCATGCACGTTGAGCCAAACGGATGAGAACCCGTCATAATACGCCCTTCCATGGACGTCATACAGCATAATGCCTTCACCGCGTTCAATAACAAGCGGGTCAGAGCTGTTGTAGTCTTTCATTTGAGTAAAAGGAAGCCATAAGTGGTTCTTGTTTAGGGATGCAAGCCGTTCGTAATCCGTTGCCACAATGATCACCATCCATCTATCATTTAATTGTTAACCAAAATTTAATTTTGAAGGTTAACAATTAGGTGAGATTATTCTATCAATCAAGAACGCCCCTGTAAAGAGAATTCAAAATGAAAGATTGAATTGGCTCCGCACTTCCCCTATTCATCAAAGAACCCTTCTGCAATAGCTGCAGAAGGGTTCTTTGGAAGTATTTATAGGATGGTCACAGAATCTGTATTTCCCGATCCTGGTTTGGAATTATTTTGTGCAGCTGAAAACAAGAAAAAGCGGGATTCTCATCCTTCTCTGATACTCTTCCTCGCTGTTAAACATCTGGTGATTCGGCGTGCATTCTCTAACATCCTCAATTTGAAACCCTGCGCGCTTCAACGACTGAAAATATTCCTCGAAGGTTCTGTGGTATTTGATTACACTTTCACCAATCCAAGGTTCAGTACGCTTACCCATTTCAAAATAATCGTCGACTATCCAGTCCGACTTCTTTCCAGATGCTGCAGCACTTTTCATCGATGAAGTTAAGACGGGGTGTTGTACGCTAAAAATAAATTTGCCCTTGGAATTTAATGCACGGCGGATTTGATCAAACGTTAGTTTTAGGTCTTGCAAATAATGTAATGCCAGCCGTGAAATCACCAAATCGTATTGCTGAGCGGGATAATTCCAGCTCTCCATTACAGCATGATGAATCTTGCTATTGGCTGAATCTACTTTGTTCCTCGCCTCATTTACCATATTAACCGAGCCTTCCACACCCTCATAGAAGCCGCATCCCAGCTTGAGCAGCTCGTATCCGAAGCCAGCATCCCCACAACCCAAATCAAGCACCTGTTTACCGGCGACATCGCCAATAAGCTCAAGCAGTACAGGCTTTTCAATGATGTTGTTTGGACTGTCTGCGCGGTTTCTTCTCGATAAGTAGTTAACAAAAAAATCAGTGTTGTCATAAGCGGATGACCCTTTGTATTCCAAACGAATACCTCCTGACCTACTTTGTATATAGCCTAAGATATTAGGGGGATGCACGAAGATGTATTTCTTTAGCCCGCTTTTGGGTCTTATCTTTCACTTCTTGAATATTCTCTGCTTCAACGTAATAACCTGCAGGTGTTCCTCGAAACGGGTTATGTACTCCTCTTTCATTCCTTTTCTTAATAGATTTTATTTACACCGTTAGGGGGAACAAAGGCTGTCGATCCTATCAGCAGCCTTGTAGATGTTTATTGAGTCTAGTAAAGTTAATATGAAAAACACATGGGAATTAGGTGTATGATGTTGAAACCCTATCTTATTTTTGACTTTGACGGAACGCTTGTTCAGTCGAAAAAGCTGGCTATCCAACTTTTTAATGAGCTTTCAGAAAGCTATGGTGGACGAAAAATTAGTAACCAAGATATTGCATATCTTTCAGGCTTATCTATTCCAGATCGTTTACGATCTCTAAATGTTCCTCTACGGAAGCTCCCAGCGTTAGTTATCGAAGGGAAACGCGAATATAAGAAGGCAGCTGTTCACTTGCAGCCAGTTGAGGGTATAAGAGATGTTCTTTTCTCACTTAAAAAAAATGGTTATTCGTTTGGGATTCTTTCGTCCAACACATCGGAAAATATCCAGCAGTTTCTTGACCTTAATGAGTTTCCCTCCTTTGATTTCATTCATTCAGCCACGAATCTTTTCGGTAAGCATAAAGCAATTACAAGCATGGCTCGAAAATTACAGATTCACCGCAGCCGCATGCTTTATGTAGGCGATGAACAACGTGATGTACAAGCTTGCAAGAAGATTGGGGTGAAGATCGCTGCAGTTACGTGGGGATTTGATTCCGCCACCTTGCTGGCTGCAGCAAAACCGGACTTTTTATGCGATTCTCCTGAAGAATTTGCTGGTCTTTTTCAGACGATAAGTTTATAAAGCGCCTGTCTTCACCGCGCAGCACTGGCATTCCGCCACCTATAAAACGAGAAGACTGTCCAAAAAAGGCAATCAGCCTTTCTAGACAGTCTTCTTTTCTCTCCATCTGCTAGCTCACAAAACTTGGATTCACCTGCCCCGTAGACTCCCGATAAAGCAGGTCTCCCGCAACCAGAAGTTTCTCCATCGGTTCCTGCTTGCTCTCGATTCGGCTGATAAGGCGATCAACCGCACGTTTCCCAAGCGCTTCCTTAGGCACATGCACGGTTGTCAAAGCGGGTGTCATCCGGAAAGAGTCATCAATATTGTCGTAACCCGTGACCGATACCTCCTCGGGCACCGATACGCCGAGCTCCTGCAGCGCTTTTACCGCGCCAATTCCAATCATATCGTTGGCGCAAAGCAAAGCGGTAGGCAGGGCCTTCGCCTTTATCCGTTTCATGGCCCACTGTTTAATCGGCTCTAGAAATTGTTCATGCTCGAATCCCTCAACCGGCAAATAACATTCGCTGCTGATGGCGAAACGGGACACTTCATCTGTCTGCTCCTCCAGCGCGCTGCGGAAGCCCAAGAAGCGGTCCTTAAAGCTTCGTGAATAGTTCACATCACCGATAAAGCATAGCTGCGTATGCCCCTTGCCCATTAAATGCTTCGTAAGGCGGTACATTGATTCATAATTGTTCGTAAATACCGTATCGCTAGGAATAAGCATGTCCTCATGATCGACGAGAACCATGGGCAGGCCAATTCGATGCACCTCCAGCAGCAGCGGTGTCGAGATTTCACCCACGCCGACCAGCCCCAATATACCGTTAGGGTTTAAGAAATGCAGGAAATGATCGACGCTCTGCTCCGAGACAATAACCATGCCGTAGCCGCCCTCTTCCAATCTGGAAGCTATGCCGTCTAGAATGCGTCCCCAATAGAGCGACTCCTTCGTCTGAAAGCGAATGTTCGGCATCAGCACGAGCACCGACTGTTTACCCGCAGCAGGGATTTTGGGCAGCTGCTCCAGCTTCATCGTCTTAACATAAGCGTTCTTTTGGGAAAAATAGCCTAACTGTGATGCTGCTTGAATAACCCGCTCCTGCGTAGCCTCGCTGACTCCGCCTTTACCGGAGAGCGCCTTGGAGACGACAAACTTGGATACACCCAAATAATCGGCAATTTGCTGCATCGTGACCTTCTTTGACATTACAAAACTCCACCTTAACTTTCGGTAATGGTTCGTGCTGCTTTCCATAGCTCGTTGTATTTATCGAATGCCTTCTGCAAATCAGGAGCGGCAATCCATTCCTGAATAAAATCGCCTGACCACAAAGAAATTTGCGCCGAATTCGCAATCTCGAGCAATAAATCATTCGGAACCCGGCGCTCCAGCAGCTCGATATTATAAGATAAAAACTGCTGGAACTGCGGCAAGGAAGGCCGCTGCTCCTCGTTGACAGGCAAAAATCCGGAGTCATCGACATAGCCGGACTCATTTACAAAAAACTTCACCCACGCCTCAGCCAGCTGCTTATTGTCGCTAAACTTGCTTACGCCGACAAACCAATCCGGGCTTAATGGCGCATAACGCTTATCGCTATTGTCATACGGAAACGGAAAAAAACCGATATCTTCCGATTTTGCTCCGGCAGCGATAACTTGATTAATGACCCAGTTGCCCATTAAATACATGGCCGCTCTGCCGTTTGCAATCTCTGTTTTGGAGGTTTCCCACTGATTTGACATCATCTGCTTCTCTACATAACCGCGATTGATTAGCGTTTTTACGATTGTAATCGCTTGACCCCAAGGGTTATCAATCTGCCAAGGCGCATCTTCGTTTACCATATTGTTTAAATAATCGGCATCGCCTGTCATATAGCTGACCAAATCCTCGCCCCATGTCATAAGCGGCCATTGGGCGCCATAGTTCAAATATACCGGCAGGATACCCGCATTCTTCAACTGCTCGCAAGCAGCATAAAACGCATCCAGCGTTAAAGGAATCTCCGTGATTCCGGCCTTTCTAAAGGCATCCTTGTTATAGACGATCCCCGTCGTCGAAGCACCCGTAGAAATGCCGTAACGGGCTCCGGCATAAGCTTTAAAATCAGCGAAGCGGATATTTTCAAACAGGCTGTCATTTAGCGGTTCGAAATAATCGGGCAAATTCTCATTTTTAATATTGTTTGGCAGCAGCAGCACATCACCCAGATTGCGAGTGGACAACCGGACCATAATATCGCTCGCATAGTTCGGCACGCCTTCGAAGGTCACGGTTACGCCGGGATGGAGCTCGGCGAATTGATCTGCATATTTTTTGAATACGCCGTTCTCCACAAGATCAACGCGATTGGTCAGCACTCTAAGCGTCACATTCCGGTTTTCCTGCTCGGTCTGGTTCTCAGGTTTGGTTCCCGCTCCGTTGCCAGGTGAATTGTTCTCGCAGCCTGCGATACACAGGCCGCATAACAGAACCACAAGCATTATAATGGACCTGTATTTGTTCATTCTGCTTCTCTCCCTAGTTCTATTGGAAGCTGTAAAATCACCTCGGTGCCTATGCCCCATTCACTCGTTACCTTCAGTCCATAGGTATTTCCATAGTGGAGCTTGATGCGTTCGTTAACATTTTTCAAGCCAATACCGCCTGATTTCCGTTTCACAACCGCTTCCTCTGCCCCAGCCAAAGAACGATTTAGGCGCTCTAGAGTCTCCTCGTCCATGCCGAGCCCGTCATCCTTGATCCGGAGCCAAATGATTTGGGAGGTCTGCTCGCTGCTGATTTCGATCCGCATGGACGGCTTGTTGTCATCCATGCCATGATAAATCGCATTTTCGACAATCGGCTGCAGCACAAGCTTAATAATGGGATAGCTTAACAAGTTTTCCGGCACGCGGGTAACCAAGCGAAAGCGATTCGGATACCGATAATTGAGCATTTCCACATAATTACGCATATGCAGCAGCTCTTTATCCAAGGTAACTTCCTCATGCAGGTCACTAATGCTGTAACGCAGCAGCTTTCCGAGTATCGCAATCATATCCGCGGCGATCTGATCGTCGTTCAGCTCAGCTGCCATTCGAATCGACTCCAGCGTGTTATACATAAAATGCGGATTGATTTGGCTCTGCAGCGCATGCAGCTCTGCTTCCTTCTTCTTCTTCTCGATCACATAAATATCTTGAATGAGATGATCGATCCGAACAATCATCCGATTGAACTGCGTACCCAGCTGTCCAACCTCGTCACGGTATTTAACCTGGAACTGTACGTTAAAATCGCCTTCCTGCACATTTCTCATCAAGCGCATCATCTTGCGCAGCGGATTCGTTAGCGCGAACGAAAAGACAAATGAAATGAAGAGCGCGACGATTATAGTAACAATCGTTGCAATCCAAGTCACTCTGCGTATTACAATCGTATCCTTAGTGAGCTCACTGTCAGGAATTGCGGTCATAACCTTCCAGTTCGTGTTAGGCGATGTCGTATAAATATATAATTGGTTTACACCGTCGCGTTCAAAATAAAAGCTGCCTTTGGCGCCCTTTGCCAGTCCAACCGCGCTATCATCCGCAATATTCGTTGCCATGCGAGATTTGTCGCTGTCGTATACGACATTCCCAAGCTCATCGATAATAACCGATTTCCCGTTCGTTACCTTATCTAGCTCGCTCATTTGGTCTTCAATGACGCTAATATTCGCATCAACGGCAATCAAGCCAATCGGCTTAAGCGATTTGTCGATGACCTTGCGGACGACGGTAAATGCATATCTGACGCTCTGCAAATTGCTTGTATACTTCTGGGTGCTGAACAGCAATGCTTCGCCGCCCGAGGTTTTCACGCGCTCGCGCCAGTAGTCGTAGCTCTCCTTTACATTAAGCCGAATTCCGCCGCCTGCCGTTGAATAGTAGCCGTTCCCGTACGTATCAAAAATATAAACGGAGTTTGCACCGCGTTTTATCGTATTGATGAACGATATATTTCCTTCTATCCCCCGCTGAATGAGAAGCAGCTGGTCAAAATCATCCGGCAGCTGGCTGCTGTTATTTCCAGCTGTTTGCTGCCGCTGATCATAATAAGCATTCGAGCGGATTAAATTTTGCTTTATGTCGTCTTGATAAGCCGGAATCGAAGAAATACGAACCATGTCCTCGATGTAATCATCCACTCGAACCATCATATTTTCAAGCATTTTGGTTGAATAGACAATCGTCTTTTCCTCGATCGAGCGTGAATAATTGCTATAGGAGATGTAGCCGATAAACGCCAGCGGCAGCGTAATTAGAAGCAGGAAGACGATAAACAGCTTCCTCTCCATCCTCATTCCGCCAAAAGCCGCCCATATGCGCCACAATCGTTTTTTCACACTCATCCTCACTCCCTCATTCTCTAGATGGCTGGCATGACGTTTCCGCCGTTTACAGGAATATAGGCGCCTGTTATAAAGCTTGCCAAATCGGAAGCCAGAAATGCTACCGTATTGGCAATTTCTTGATCGGTGCCTCTGCGCTTCAGCGGCACGCTTTGCGCATAAGGATTGTTTTCATCAATGCCGCTTGCACGGTCGCGATCGCTGATGGTCCACCCTGGCGCCACCTGGTTAACCGTAATCTGATGCTCCCCTGCCTCCTTGGCTAGTACGCGATAAACGCCGTCCATCCCGCGTTTCCCGGCTGTATAAGCCGATTGGTTCGCAAAATTTTGCATCGCGCATTCCGTATTTATGCCGATCACCCTGCCTGCTTTCCGTTCAATCATCGCAGGCACGAATGCTTTGGCCAAATAGACGCTTTGCAGCACACAGGATTCGAACTGGCTGACATAATCGGCAATAGGCTGCTCCAGTATGCTTGTCCATTGATATTGGATAACCGCGTTCGCGACAACGATATCTACATGTCCAAGCTCCGCGGTTACCTTTGCTTTCATTTCATTAATATGCTGCTCGTTCGTTACATCCGCCTGCACGATCATCGCTTGTCTTCCGAGATCGGTAATTTCCTGCAAAAGCTCTCTCGCCTTAGCTTCGTTATTATTATAATGAAGCACGATGTTAGCGCCGCAGCTAGCAAGCGCACGTGCCGTTACCCGACCCAAATCGCCGGTCGCTCCTGTAATTAATGCTGTTTTATTCGATAGATTAATTTGCATGCAATTGTTCACCCTTCTTATGAAAAGAGATTTGTTATATCATTTATCATAAATTATGCTACCAAAAAATCAATGTTTTATAAAGCGTATTCAAAAAAAAGGCGGATTTGCCTACAAGTAAACGACATAACGAATTAATTTATAATATGGTTATCTTTTTACGCTATGAAATCCGGGTGTTTCTAGCAATATTCCTTGTGATTTAGACTGTTTTCATGTATATTACAGTCTATACACACCAACTAATCATTCACATATGTATTAATAATATCGCTCATTCGGAGGTTATCCATTGAAAATCGAGCTATCAGAGCAAAGCCTGCCCATATTTGAGGCGATTTCAAGTAATGTTCGTATCCAAATTATTCATCTGTTATCCAAAAAATCAATGAACATTCGTGAGCTTGCCGAAGCATTAGGGCTAAGCAGCGCGATTATGACTATGCATGTCAAGAAGCTGGAAAAGGCGGGCATTATCCGTTCCGAAATGACGCCAGGCAAAGGCGGTGCCGCACAGAAGGTGTGCTCCCTTAGCATGGACGGACTTGAAATCGCTTTTCCGCGCAAGGATGTCGTTCATCGCGAATCCAGAAGAACGGAAGTATCCATTGGCCACTATACCGACCTAAGCATTGTTCCTACCTGCGGCATATGCACGACCGAGAAAGTTATCGGCATCTTCGACGATCCGCGTTACTTTCTTGATCCGGACCGCGTCAACGCCAAAATTTTATGGTTCTCACAAGGCTACATTGAATATAAAATTCCGAACTTCCTTCTCAGCAGCGAAAATCCGGAAGAGCTCGAAATTTCAATGGAAATCTCGTCGGAAGCACCGCTTACCAATATGAATTGGCCTTCGGATCTTACGTTCTTCTTTAATGGCGTCAAAGTCGGCATGTGGACGAGTCCTGCCGATTACGGCGGAAAGGGCAAGCTTAATCCCCCATGGTGGTTTGACGATGTCAACCAATTTGGATTATTGAAGCGGCTTATTATTAAGAAAGACGGGACTTATATGGACGGTCTCAAGCTTTCCGATGTTAGTCTCGACGAGATTGACATCAGCAACAGCCACTGGACCTTCCGTATTGCCATTCTTGAGGATGCCGAGCACATCGGGGGTTTCACCTTATTCGGGTCTGGCTTTGGCAACTATAATCAGGATCTCATCTTTAAGCTCTATTATACGAAGGTGGCTCAAGAAGATCGGACGCTGGCCTAAAGAAGATTATAATAGAGCGTCAAGCGTAAACGGCTGATGCCGTCTTTAGCGGCAGAAGCTCGTTTCGCGATGAAATATAAGCATTGTATAAGGTTAAAATTGATACTTTCTTATATTTTAAAAGAAGAGCTGTGCGCCTCGGGGGCGCACAGCTCTTCTTTTCAGCGTAATAGAGAAAACCGTTGGATTTCCGTCCGCAATATTAGCTTAAAGATCTTAAAGCATTCGTATCGAAATCCTGCAGCTCATCCGTACGACCGTCGCGTATTTTTGCCGCCCACTCCGGATCGGCCAGCAGCGCTCTGCCGACTGCCACGAGATCAAACTCCTCGTTTTCCAGCCTTTCCAGTAATCCGGCTAAAGAAGATGGCTTTGCCGTATTTCCTGTGCTGCTTCCAAACTCATTGTCGAGACCGACTGAGCCGACGGTTATCGTCGGTTTTCCAGTCAGCTTCTTTGTCCACCCTGCCAAATTCAATTCGGAACCCTCAAACTCAGGCTCCCAGTAACGGCGCGTAGAGCTATGAAATACATCGACTCCCGCATCAACGAGCGATGTCAAAAATTGCGAAAGCTGCTGGGACGACTCGGCTAATTTCGCCGTATAATGTCCGCCCTTCCACTGGGAAAAACGCAGCACAATCGGAAACTCGGCTCCGACAGCACGGCGGCACGCCGCCACAACCTCAACTGCAAAACGTGTACGGGCTGCCAAATCACCGCCGTAACGATCTGTACGCTTATTTGTTCTATCCCAGAAGAACTGATCGATTAAATAACCGTGCGCGCCATGCAGCTCAATGCCGTCAAAGCCGATTCTAGCGGCATCGGCCGCAGCCTGCGCAAACGCGGCGATCACGTCGGCAATCTCGTTTTCCGTTAACGGCTCTGTTACTTTTTCTCCGGAAAGATTTAGTCCCGATGGTCCGATCGGCAATGCCTCCGGATTAGGAAGATCTCCAATTTTACGCGTCAATCCCACATGCCACAGCTGCGGAATAATCTTTCCTCCAGCCTCATGCACAGCGTTCACTACGTTTGACCAATGACTTAAAGCAGTCTCTCCGTGAAAGCTAGGCCAATTCGGGCTCGCTCCTGCGGCGGGATGATTTATAAGCGTTCCTTCCGTAATGATCAGGCCAACTCCGTTTTCCGCCCTCCGACGGTAATAAGCAGCGACATCCTCACCGGGCACTCCGTTCGGTGAATACCCCCTGGTCATCGGCGCCATAACAATTCGATTGGCAACCTCTAGATTTTTGGATGAGAAAGGCTTAAACAACGCTTCAACCGACGTTTCACTTTTGGCATTAGACATATGGACTCCTCCTCTATATTCGGTATATAATTTAGTTACAGTTTACCCTTCTTTATAATAGCATTTATTCCCTTGTATTCCCAGTCCTATAATTAAAATTAATTTTTATCATCTAGCCGCTTATAAACATAAAAAAAAGACTGAGCAAAGGTCGATTTCCGCCTCGCACAGCCTTTAATGGCAGATCAGCATTTTCCTTGCCTCATGCTGATCTCCCTCTGTTTTCTTACTCAGCTTTCACCTCCGGAGGCAGCAGCACGATTCTGCCTTCTCCCAGCTCTACGCGCAGCTTGTTGGAGTTTTTCACGCCGATGGATTCGAGATAGTTGGCCGGAACCTGTAAGCGGCCTGCTTTATCAAGCACGGCATACTCCACATGGGTTCCCTCTTCCTCATCTGCTTCCTCCAGCTCCGCCAGCTCTTCTAGATACGAGCGTTTACGCAGCATCTCTGAAGAAATTTTGCCATCGCGGATAGCGGCTACGCGATCCACCTTCTTCGCCAGCTCAGGGTCATGCGTAACGATGACAACGGTAATGCCAATCGTTCGATTCAGCTCGCGGAACAAGTCGAGGATCTGATTGGCCATACGCGAATCCACCGATCCGGTCGGCTCGTCAGCAAGCAGCAGCTTGGGATGATTCGCCAGCGCAATAGCGATCGCGACCCGCTGCTGCTCTCCCCCCGATAATTCATACAGCTTGTTCGAAGCCCGGTGGCTAAGACCTACCGCATCAAGCAGCTCTTTGGCCCGCCAACGCTTGCGGCTCCCCGTAAGGAGGATCGGCAGCTCCACGTTCTCAAGCGCCGTCAAATAAGGGATAAGATTTCTTGCATTATTTTGCCAGACGAATCCGACGCTTTCCCGCTTATAACGCACGAAATCGCGCTCTTTAAACTTCAGCATATCTCTTCCGTCAACAGTCAGCTTGCCGGCCGTTGGGCGGTCCAATCCGCCCAGCATATTTAGAAGCGTCGATTTGCCGCTGCCGCTATTGCCGATAATGGCCATCAGCTCGCCGTTTTCAATATGAAGATCGAGGCCTTGCAGGGCGAATACCTCTAGGTCGGCTGTTTTGTATATTTTGACAAGCCCTTCGCAATGTATCATCCGTCAATCCTCCCCTAGCTTTATCGCTTGATGGATACGCAGGCGCGACAGCATGTACGCCAGTATGCCAAGCCCAATGACCAGCATGAAGCCGACAAGCAGATAGATGCGCATTAAATCCGAAGCGTCGAACATGACCTTGAACGGCGGTACAAGGCTGCTCGGATTAAAGGCAATTTGAAAATTAGGCACGTACAATCGGCTCGCCACGTTTCCGACTGCGATTCCAATGAGAACGGCAACGCCCGAGGTTAGCAGCTGTTCAACCGCAAGCATTCCGATAAGCTGTTTAAGCGATAAGCCAATCGCCCGCAATATACCGTTTTGCAGCGTTCTGCCTCGCAGTGACAATACCCAGTACAATAAAAACCCGATAAAGCTCACGAGAATTGACAGTACGAAGCCTAAGGTCAAAATTCCGTTTAACGCCATCAGAAACGGATCATTTTTGGCATTCACGAGCGCTTCTCTCGTATTCACGATGTTCGTAATCGGAAGCTTTGATTCCTTGAGTCCTTCATAAAACTCAGCCGTGCTTACCTCGGGCTTCAACTTGATCCAGACATCGTATGGCTCGAGGGCAAGCTGCACCTGTATGCGCGGCAAATGTCCTACGATCAGCATAGGCGCGTTACCGGTTGACGACTCATCGCTCGCATCCACGCTGCCTACGGCTGGGTTTGGATTAAAGGTAGGGAAATAATCGATAATGCCGTACACCTTAAACGGCTGCTGCGGCACATCGCTCCAGCCCACCCAGATCGTATCGCCAGGCTTCACCTTGTTTTGCTCGGCAAGCGTCTTTGAAATGAGCACGGCTTGCGAGTCGCCTGCGAGCAAATTCAAATAGTCATTGATCGGATAATCAAGCAAGCTGTCGCGAAACCAAGTCGTTTCTCCAAACTCATCGGTATCAATGCCGATAAGCGTTGCAGCCCCCGAGCTGTCATTCACGCTGAAGGCAGTTTCTTTTTTGAACACTTTTGCCGCATGCTCCACGCCCTTAATCGTCTTAAAAGGCTCAAACGCGGGCTCCAAATAATGTACAGGCGCTTGCGTGACCGGTGTTTCCGGCTGCGGCGCCCCTGGAGCTGGAGGAGGCGGGGCGTCATTTGTCCACTGCGACGTCAAAACGATCTCTGCGCCGTTGCCATACCTGATTCGGTCCTCAGTATTATTGTTGATCGTCCGTGCCGCAGAAGCGCTGAATACGCCTGTCGCAATCGTCATGATGAGAAAGATCATCAGAAATTGATATTGCGTGCTGGAGCGTCCGACTTGGATCAAGGTCGCGTATACGGATGGCGGCCACCACTTCTTACCGATCCAGTACACTAGCCTAAGCACCCATGGATACAAGCGGAGCAAGAGTAAGCCCGCTCCCATAATAAACAACGCGGGTACGACAAACTGCAGCGGATCGATGTTCAAATCATCGGCATTCAATCCTAAGCTTTGCAGATCGGCCAGCCTTTTTTTGAATGTGTATAATCCATAAATAGCCAGGGCTAGCGCAATGACATCTAGAAACATTTTATGCCATAGCGGAGATTTCAAAAGTCTGGCTAATTGCTGCTTATGTCCGACAATGGAGACGCGGGTCGCCATAATAATCGGAATAAGCATAATGACAAAGCAGGCAGCGGATGCGATTGCTCCATAGCGGTAAGCCTCCTCCGTCAGTCTGACAGGCAGGCGGACGCGCTGCACGAATTCGAGAAACCCATTCGATGCGCCGAGCAATTCGGTCAATGCTACGCCGAGCAATGGACCTATGCCAAATGCGACGCCGCATAAAATAATGCCTTCCACCGCGTAGGAGGTAATGACCTGCCAGCGCGCCGCTCCTCTGCTGCGCAGGACGGCAATTTCGTTCTTTTGCCGGTCGGCGATAAGATTCGATACCATAAACATATAAAAGCCGAGCATAATTAATACGGGAACATTCAGCGACCACATTAACGTTCTCAACTGCTCCGCCCGCTCCAAATACTTGGAGATAGTGTCGAGCGCCGGCGTTTCCGAAACGGTCTGATAAAGCGTTACGTTGTTTAGCATCACGTTGCGGATTTTGTTGGTCGTCTGAATGAAGTCATCTACGAATCTAAGCTCAAGCTTGGAATAATCCAGCACGAAGAACCAGCCTACCGAAGCTACCGGAAAACGGGCTTCCTGCATGAGATGCTGCTGCGCCAGCTTGTCGCTGATAACAAAACTTCCGCTCAGCTCGCTCAGGTCCGTATCTCTGAAATACGGATCATCATCCAGCTTCTTCTGAAAAACACCTACCGGCTTAAACTTTATTTCCCCGGCAATTTTATCGTCGTCGACAAAAAATTCCGAATCCAGAACCGTTTTGAATTGAATAAGGCCCCGTTCCGTAACAAGCACTTCATAAACGCCGTCGACTGGCTGCTGCTCTGCCGGCATTCTGCCGTCAGTCAGCTTGATATGCTCTTCTAGATCAGAGAAAGAGCGCAGCGTCATGGTCTTAACCGACTTCTTCGAACTCGGATCAGGATCGTTTTGCGGCCTGATTTTCATTGATTTCGATTGCATATCCACGACAAGCTGCTGCACCGGAATTTGAAAGCTGGCCTGGGCCTGCTCATGAATGTAGCGGTCCACTTGCGTATAGATCTTATTCATTTTCTCCGGTGTTTCTTTCGTGTAAAACAATTTATTATATTGGTTTCCGGGATAAACGCCTTTCTGGGTCTGCATCTTCTCTAAGTCCTTGACCAGCATCCGCGACAAAATAGCCTCTGAGTAAATCGGCATGCTGCTGACGAGTGCGACTGACATCACCAGGCCGATAAACAAACTAGCAACCAACCACTTATTTTGCACCATTTTTCGTATAATCATGACAAACAAAGCCACTTCAAAACCTCCCAAGCGTCAACGGCTGTAGATAAGCAATCGGCAAAAGCTCGTTCTATTACTGCAGCACGACGACCGCGCCTTCCTCGAGACCCTTCGTAATTTCCATTTCGGTCGATCCTTTAATTCCCGTTTCCACGTCGATTTCGCGAATTTTATTGCCGTCCTCCAGCGTTCTGACGAATGTTCTGCCAAGGAAGCTGCGCACGCCGCTGCGAGGGATCTTCAAGACATCATCGCGCTGCTGCAAAATAATTTTCACATCGGTAAACGCCCCGATCTTCGCGTCGCTCGGCACTTTTGGCACTTCGATGAACAGCGTCTTGGAATAACGATCCTGCAGCTGCTCGTTCAAGGTCGTTGGAGCCGATGACGGCGTTTGTACCACTTTGCCCTGAAGCTCTTGTGTGCCAAAGGTAACGACAGCAGGGAAACCCACATCTACGCTGCTAATTTCTGCGCCTGCCTCAACCCTGAGCGCAACCCGTAGCTTCGAGGGGTCGGAAATAATGACAAGCGTCTGATACGCCTCAACAAAATCGCCTTCCTCCAGTTCCTCAACAAACGTAACTTGTCCGTCCATACCGGCAACAAGCTGCTTGCTATTGAAGGTGGCCATCAACCTCTCCAGCTTTAGCTCCTCGATCTCCATTTGTAGCTTAGCGATATTGATCGCATCGCTGTCTGCGCCTGCTTTGGCTTGCTTAAACGACAGCTTCGCCCTCGCAACCGCGAGCTGCTGCTCCTTTAATTGAATATCTAATCCGTCAACGTTAAGCTGAACAAGGACATCGCCCTTCTTCACCTGTGCGCCGGCGGTCACCATCATCTTCGCGATTCGGCCGCCTTGGCCCGTAAACTGGGCAATCTCGGACTTCGTCGATTCAAGGCTGCCGCTTCCTTTAATTTCCTGCGTAATCGTCCCCTTCTCAACTGTGACCGTGCGATAATTTTCTTGCGCTGGTTTGATGAGAGGCGGCTTTAATGCCTCCTCCTCAGCAGGAAGCAAGGAACACCCCGTAAGTGAAGCGCTAAGAAGCAGCGCGAATGACCAGCCTAGCAGCGGCTTAAGCTTTTGCGACAATTTGTCCATCCTCCAATTCATAAACATGGTCAACAATTTCCATAATGGCAGGATCATGCGTCGTCATGATGATCGTCATGCCTGCCGTCTCTACCAAATCGCGAAATACCTTCATAATTTGCAGGCCCGTGCGGCTGTCCAGCTCGGCAGTAGGCTCATCGGCCAGCAGAAGCTTCGGCTTATGGGCAATCGCCCTTGCGATTGCGGTTCTCTGCTGTTCCCCGCCCGAGAGCTCGAAAGGCCGATGATGCATGCGTCCCTTCAAGCCGACCTGCTCCAAGGCTTCAACGGCTGCTTCCTTCCGGCCGTTCGCCGCCATACCGGAAACTCTTAATATGAATTCCACGTTTTCATAGGCAGACATAAGAGGAATGAGAGCGAAGGATTGAAAAATAAGTCCCATTTCATTGCGTCTAACCTTATCCCTCTCTTGATTCGACATCGCTGTCAAATCGCGGCCTGCAAACGTGATTTGCCCTTCTGTGGGACGGTCCAAGGCGCTTAGCAAATTGATAAGCGTCGTTTTCCCGGAGCCTGATCTTCCTTTAAACGCGATCAGCTTGCCGGCGGGTATGGATAAATCCACCTCTTTCAATACGGTGACTGCTCCCATTCCACGTCCGAACGTTCTTTTTAAAGCGCTTGCATGAATGATATCATGCGTCGTTGGCAGCATTTTAAGGTAAACCTCCGTTTCCAATAAAACGTTTACATTTATATCTTTTTCCATTTTAACCTCACCCATCTTGATGTACAAGCAAAAAAATAAGCCTATCAGACTAGCTTCGCTAGACTAATAGACTTTACCGGCATTATACATTCAACTTTAAAAAGAAAATGACAGCCGTGACCGTAATAATGCTCAAAATCGTGGAAACAAATACCGATTGCGAAGCAAATTCCGCTTCATTATCAAACTCTACCGCCAGCAAAACGCTGCTTAGCGATGTCGGCACGGCAGAGGAAACGATAAGTGCAGCAGCCGTCAGCTTATCGAGTCCCATTAGCCACACAATCAACCAAGCAAGCAATGGGCCCGCAACAAGCCGCAGCATACCCGATAAGCTGACGTCGATGAGAAGGGAGCGTTTGATTTTCCATTCCATATTGCCAAGCTGAACGCCTAATGTAATTAGCGCCGTGCCAATAAAGGCAGATGATAAATATTCGATCGGCGTAGCCAGCGTTTGCTGGATCGCCACCTCGAAGCCCCGCAATAAGAAAGCCAGCGGAATGACGTAAATGATCGGCATGGACAATATAGTCCGCCAAATGGCGCGCATGTCGGCTTTATGCGCATTGACATTATAAATGCCGTACGTGTTCGGCACCAGCGATTGCACCATCATAATTAATACCTGGATGGCGAGCGTCTTTTCATTTCCCGCAAAAGCCAGCTGATTGAGCGGTATGCCGTAATTCGCGCTGTTATAGAACAAGACACTGTTGCGCATCGCGCTTTTCATGCTGGGCTGGTAGCCTCTAATTCGAATGACAGCCTCAACGATGACATATTGCGCAAGCATGAAAATCAGGAAGAAAAACAAGATTTTTCCGATCACCTGCGCGGAAATATCGGTTTTATAAAGCAGATCGAACATGATTGCCGGCGAAAACAAGTAAAAGTTCAACTTGGACAAGGTTTTGATATCCAGCTTGAACGCTCTTTGAATAATGAAGCCGAGACCGATCATAAAGGCCATCGGAAGTACGTTTGTCATGAGGATATGAAGGAAAATACTCATTGCTGCATCTGCTTCTTTCTATTCTAGAGTTTGAGAAAGCGGCCAGTGCGGCCCTATGTTCGCTTCACTCATTTTAATAGGTTACGGATCGATTAGGCAAGCTTTCTGTAGGCCGGTCTTACTGATGCTGTTGCCCCGTATCAGATTTCTGATTTTCCCACTCTATCGATTAACTGGAATTTCTCCAGCTAAGTTAGCTATATTCAGCTGAAATTTTGAAATAACTGGAATTTTTCATGTTAATTCATCAATTTCGCATCAGACTCTCCTAATTGCACAGAATTAGATGGAACTTTTCCATCTAATTTCCTTTAAAAGCGGAAATCTATCATTTTAAAGGGAGAAATTCCATCTATCATGATCTAACAACTAACGACTAACGACTAACGACTAACGACTAACGACTAACGACTAACGACTAACGACTAACGACTAACGACTAACGACTAACGACTAACGACTAACGACTAACGACTAACAATTATCGATTAATGGCTGCGGATATAAACAAAAAAACGAACAGCCTTCCGGCGTATGAAGCCGTTAGCTGTCCGTGATTCTCATCTTTGAATACGCTTAGAGCTGCTGCTCCTGCTGATACAGCACCGTCGATAAATAACGCTCGCCGTTGCTCGGGATGACCGCGACAACCCGTTTGCCCGTGCCCAGCTTCTGCGCCAATTGAATGGCTGCAAACACAGCCGCCCCTGAAGAGATGCCGCCTAAAATGCCTTCCTCCTTCGCTACTCTTTCGCCGTTTCGAAGGCATCCTCATTGGTTACCTGTATGATTTCATCATACACCTTTGTATCCAAAATCGATGGAACGAAGCCCGCTCCAATACCTTGGATCTTGTGCAGCCCTGGTGATCCTCCCGATAAAACGGGGGAGGAGGTCGGTTCAACAGCCGCAATCTGAATGGATGGGAACCGCTCGCGCAATATTTCGCCCGCGCCCGTGATCGTGCCGCCGGTACCTACCCCCGCTACAAAGCCGTCCAGCTTGCCATCAAGCGACTCGATCGCTCTTACGATTTCGGGACCGGTCGTTTCACGATGAATTTTCACGTTGGCCGGGTTTTCGAATTGCAGCGCCGGAAAATATTCAGGATGCTTCACTTGAAGCTCCTGCGCCGTTCGAATCGCCCCCTTCATCCCTTCTGATCCCGGGGTAAGCACCAGCTCCGACCCGTAAGCCCGCAGCAGATTGCGGCGCTCCAAGCTCATCGTCTCAGGCATAACCAGAATCGCTTTATAGCCTCTGGCCGCTGCGACCAGAGCGATGCCAATGCCCGTATTGCCGCTTGTTGCTTCAATAATCGTATCCCCTGGCTTCAGCTTTCCTTCACGTTCAGCTTCTTCGATAATGCTAATCGCAATGCGATCCTTGACGCTGCTGCCGGGATTAAAAAACTCCAGCTTCAAATAAATTTCCGCGCTGCCTTCCGGCACCACTTTGTTTAATCGAACGAGCGGCGTACTCCCTATTAAATCGGTAATGTTGCTTACAACGAGACTCATGACATCTACCTCCTGCTATAGTAATGGCCCTGCGGCACGTGCCGATTCTTTGTGGAGCGATGTAGCTAACTGGCAGCTACACCGCAACATTTCCTTGCGAATGCTCATAAAGCTCCTTGTAGTGACCATCATGCTCGAGCAGCTCTTGATGATTGCCCTGCTCCACGATTTCACCGTGGCTCATGACAATGATACGGTCGGCCTGCATGATGGTAGATAATCGATGCGCGATGACAATTGTCGTCCGATCCTGGGACACGACTTGAAGAGCATTCTGAATCAGCTGCTCCGTATGGGAATCCAAATTCGCGCTCGCCTCATCCAATATAAGTACCTTTGGCTTAAAAACGATAATTCTAGCGAAGGAGATGAGCTGGCGCTCGCCTGCCGACAAGCCGCTGCCGCGCTCCGACAGCTTCGTCTCGTAGCCGTCCTTCAGCTTCTTGATGATCGTATCCGCTCCAACAAATTCGCAGGCGCGAATAACCTCCTCGCGGGAGATCGACTCATCGAACATCCTTATATTTTCGATAATGCTGCCCGAATAAAGGTACGGCTCCTGCTGCACGAGCCCGACCAGACGGTGCAGCGTGGCTTGCGGAATGTCTCGTACATCCGTCTCATCGATAAGTATGCTGCCTTCCTTCACATCTTAAAAGCGGCATAACAAGCTGATCAGCGAGCTTTTGCCTGCGCCGGTCGTCCCCACCACGCCAATGAGCTCGCCGGAATTAATGTGCAGGTCCAGATCGCGGATAATCGGTATCCCTTCCTCGTAGGAAAAGGAGATCCTGTTAAAATCGATCCGGCCTTTTACCTGCTCTAGGCAGAGGTTCGACATAGAAGCCTGATGTTCATCAGCGTCTTCACCCAGCTCTTCCTTCCGCAGATCCACATGGTCCAGCTCGCGATCCGTCACATCCGGCTTATTCGCAAACACGCTCCAAATTCGGGTAACGGCCACCGTAGCCGACTGGAGCGTATTCCACTGCTGCGTGATCGTATTAATCGGCTGAAAAAACTGGCGGATATACGTAATGAATGCATACAGCACCCCAAATTCAAGCTGCTGCCCGAGCACGGCATTACCGCCGATCCACGTTACGAACGCAATCGATAAATTGCTCAAAATATCAAAGGTCCGGCCAAACACGACATTCGTGCGGATTTCCCGTAGATTCGCCTTGAAATACAAGCCGTTTCGCTCATTGAACTGTTTCTCCTGCTCCTTTTGCTGGTGGAACACCTGCACCAAGTTCATGCCGGACAAATTCTCCGCTACAAAAGCCACCAAACGGGACAATCTCGTTCTTGCAAGCTGATAGGTCGTACGCATGAAGGAACGGAAGGCAATGGCGATTGCCCATATGATCGGAAGCAGGATTAAGCAATACAGCGCAAGCTTCGTGTCCAGCTGAAACATCATCACGATAATGAAGATCAGGGTCAACCCGTCTCGGAACAGGCTCAGCAGCACTTGATTAAAAAATTGGTTCAGCGCCTCGGTATCGCTCGAGACATGCGTAATGAGACTGCCGCTCGACATGCGGTCGAAATAGCGCATCGACTGCTTCAAAATATGTCCGAACAGCTGCTTGCGAATACGCGACACGATGCTTTGGCCGATATTTTGGAGCAAATTGTTTTGAAAATAAGTAAAAAGCAAGCTCGACAAAGATAAACCAAAATAAATAAAACAAATCGTAAGCAGGCCTTTGAAATCGTTTTTGCCGGATAATAAATTATCATCAATCGCAATTTTCATCAAAAAAGGCTGCAGCAAATCCGATAAAATGGCTATCAATGTACAGCAAAATACGCCGATGAATGCCCACAAATGCGGTTTTGCATAGCCGAACAGCGTGCGGAAGGCAGATACATATTCCGGCTTCTGTTCCGGCTGATTAGGATCACCCTTCTGATCCGCCTGCCAATTATGAATGGCTTGTGCCGGTCGCATGTTGACTCCCCTCCTCCTGTATGGCATGAAGCGTAGCATAGAGTCCTTGCTGCATGAGCAGCTCAGCATGCGTTCCCCGCTGTACGATCATACCGTCATCCAGTACGATAATTTCATCCGCATGTTTAATTGCACTGATGCGGTGCGCAATAATGATCGTCGTTTTGCCGTTTCGATCGGTTTGGAGCGCTTCAATAATGCCCTTCTCCGTCACCGCGTCAACCGCACTGACGCTATCATCCAAAATCATAATAGGAGCATTCTTGACGATTCCCCGCGCAAGGCTCGTTCGCTGGCGCTGGCCGCCCGATAAGGTTAAGCCGCGCTCCCCGAGCCTGGTTTCGAACTGATTCGGCAGCTCAATGATATTATCGTAGATTTGGGCATGCTTAGCAGCAGCCTCAACGGCGTCAAGATCAAGCTCTCTGTTAGAGAAAGCGATATTTTCTTTAATCGTCGTACTGAATAAGAAGCCATCCTGGGGTACATAGGCAATTTGATTGCGCAAGCTCGCAAGCGTCATCTCTCTCACATCCGTCTGCCCGTACACGATGGTGCCGGGAGGCGGATCAAAGGTGCGGAGCAGCAGCTTCATCAAGGTTGTCTTACCGCTGCCTGTTCGGCCGATGATGCCTAGGGTCGTACCGGCTTTCACATTCATGCTTATATTTCGCAGGACGGGATTCGAACCTGGATCGTAAGCGAACGTCAAATTCCGAACAGTGATCCCTGCATCCTCCAAATTTACAGCCTTAGCATGATCCAGCTCGACAATATCCGATTGCTGCGCGAGCAGGCCGTTCAACCTCTCCAGAGAAGCGCGCGAGCGTTGAATGGAATTGATTACGTTACCAATTTGCTGAAGCGGATTCATCAGCATTCGGATATAGAGCGTTAAGGCAACAAAATTACCGAGTGTAATCTGCTTCGTAATCGTCAAATAGCCGCCAAAAGCAAGCCCGATAATTAAAGCGATTGCCCCCAGAAATGGAATCAACGCCTGAAAGAATGATGAAACCCGCACCAGACGCAATTGCTTATGCCTGATTTGCTCTACGGTTTTGCCAAAACGCTCATTCATAATGTCTTCGACCGCAAATTTCTTGGTCACCCTTATCCCGCCGAATTGCTCTTCCGCGGTTTCCGTCATCGTGCCCAGCGCTTCCTGCACCTCGAGCGACCTCTTTCTAATAATCGGACCGAGATAGACAACGATGACCGGGATCAGCAACAGCGGGAAGACAGAAGCCAATATTAAATAATAGGGTATGTGGCTCAGCAGCATCATGGTTATCGCCGCGATCAGCAGCATCGTCGCGTTTGCGGTCGAATTGACGCCCATAGAGATGGACTCGCGAACCGCGGTGACATCATTCATAAAGTAGCTGAGCAGCTTGCCGACGCCATTCTTCGAATAGAACTTTTCGCTCATGTCGGTAAAATGCTTAAACAATCCCCTTCGTACAAGAAACTCGAATTTTCTTCCCACATACATAACCAAATACATCGCTAAGCCGTTAAACAGCACATGACCGACACCAATCAGCAGCAGCAGCAAGCTGTAGTCCACAATCAGCTTGCTCGTTAATCCGCCCAATTGCAGCTTATCCGTGAACTGACCCAGCACCTTTGGAAAAAAAACATTGATCAAGTTAGAAATCAAATGGAAAAAAATCGAGATCAGGTAGATATACCACGTTTTCCGAAAAAAATCTGCCAGTATTCTTTTTGATTTCAAAAAACGATCACTTCCTAAAATGGAGTATTTTTGTTACGCTTCATCGGTTTGCGGGAATTGCAATTCATACAGCTGGCTGTAACGGCCTTGGAGGTTCAGCAGCTCGTCATGCGTTCCATGTTCAACGATCTGCCCCTGCTCCAGTACGTAAATCCGATTTGCCTTCTGAATGGTAGATAAACGATGCGCAATAACGAGACAGGTCCGGCCTTGGAGCAATTGCGCCAGCGCATCCTGGATGTGCTGCTCCGATTCTGTATCAAGCGAAGCCGTAGCTTCATCCAGTATGATAATCCGGGGATTTTTCAGAATAGCTCTAGCAATAGAAAGCCGCTGCTTTTGCCCTCCTGACAGCTTTACTCCCCGTTCGCCAATTTGCGTCTCATAGCCCTGCGGGAAGGAATCGATAAAGCCGGCAGCATTCGCCGCTTCAGCCGCCGCGATAACCTCGGCATCCGTCGAATGATGATTGCCGTAACGAATATTTTCAGCAATCGAACCGTTAAACAAGACGATATCCTGCGACACAATACCGATCTGCTCTCTAAGTGAGGCTATCGTGACATCCTTTAATGAATAACCGTCAATCGTTATTTCTCCAGACTGCGGATCATAAAATCTAGCGATGAGATGCGCAATCGTTGTTTTGCCCGAACCCGATGATCCGACAAGCGCGGTCACCTTGCCAGCCTCCAGCTCCAATTGAAAATCTTTGAGCACGGTTGAATCGCTCGAATAAGCAAAATCGATATGATTAAAAACGATATGCCCGCTTACAACAGGAAGACTGCTTGCATTTTCCCGTTCAACGATCTCGGCTTTCGTGTTCATGACTTCCATAATGCGCTCGTACGCGGCAGCCGATTGCTGAATCGTGTTCATGATGCGGCTAAAATGACGAACCGGATTTTGCAATAAACGCAAATAAGCAATAAACGCAACAATGGTGCCCACTGTCATCTGATCCTTCATAGCCAGCCATGCGCCGAAGACCAGTACGATAGCGAGACCAAGAAAATTAAGAAAATCGATAATAGGTTCATAAGCAGCCCGCAGGCGGGTCACCTGAATATTCGCATCCATGTTCCGCTGGGTTCGTTCGGAGAACCGCTCCGACTCGTATTCCTCAGCGGTAAACGCTTTGATTAGCCTTATGCCGGTCAGCGTATTTTGCAAATGGTCGCTGACATCGGCCACGGACTCCTGCACCGTTCGGAACGACGATCGCATTCTCTTGCCAAAGACTTTCGTCGTCAAAATCATAAAAGGGAAGGTCGCAAGCAGCAGCAGCGTAAGCTTCCAGTCTATCCAAAGCATATAAATCGCAATGGCTGTAAAGGTAAAAAAATCGGTAAATAATTGCATCATGCTGGAGGAAATCATCTGCTGGAGGATGCTTACGTCGTTCGTGACGCGTGACATCAAATCGCCGGTGCGATTGCGGTCAAAGAAGGAAACATCCAAGCTTTGCATATGCCGGTAAAGCTCATTTCGAAGATTGTAAAGCACTTTTTGCCCGACGGAGGCCATAAGCGAGGTACTGATATACCGCAGGGCGCCTAACGCGACAGCCGAGCCCAATACTCCTCCGCCAATCAGAATAAGCTTGCTGAACAGCTGGTTCGGGATAATATGGTCGATCGTATAACGAGTCAATTGCGGCACGATGAATTCCAGCAGCGAAATGGCAATAACACAGGCTATCGCAGCAATCAATAGAGGCAGCTGCGTCTGGGCATGTTTATAGATCCGTATGAACATGCTGTATATGCTTGCCGGCTTTGCCTTCTCGCCCGTTCCAAATTTTCTCATGCCGCCGCCCTGCCTGAACGTGGGAGCAGAGTTAAGGTTGTTGCTCATAGGCATCCCCCTCGCCATTGCTTTCTGCTTCAACAGCGATTTGGCGAAGCGCGAGACGCAGTTGATCGAGCACGATACGGAGCTGCACCGCTTTGCCGGCATCGTTCACGGCCGTCCGCTCAGCTGCCTTCAGTAAATGAAGCAGCTCCTTGCCCGCAGGCGTTAACCGCCGATTGGGCTTGTTTCGATCACATGGCACTCCCTCTTCATCCGGGCTGCTAAACTCCCGGCGGTCTGAAGCATCAACGGCGCTTTCCTTCTCCTCAAGCAAATAAACCCTGCCTTCTTCCGTGATTTCAAATATCTTCTTGCCGTCCTGCTTCGAGGATTCCACGAATCCCTGATCCCTCAGCATTTGTAGGGTTGGATATATCGAGCCTGCACTTGGCTTATAAGTGCCTCCCGATTGCTCTTCGAGCGCCTTCATCATTTGATAGCCATGCATGCTCTCTTTCCCCAGCAGCTCCAGCAGCGCATATTTTACTCCGCCGCGGCTGAAATAGCGCCTGCCTGAACCACTGTTATCTCTTTCATTTGCATGATGCAAAAATAATCGTTCCTCTGGCTGCCACACTTCTGTCATTCCGCAATCTCCTCCGTTAACGATATATCGTATTAATTAGAATACTATACGATATATCGTTAATTGGCAATCATTAGTTGCGTATAAAAAAAGGAGGCCTAGCTTTATAAGCTAAACCTCCGGTTTTCCAAAACAAACCTTTTTTATGTCCTTTGCCGCTTTACGGAAGATGGCGATTTCTCTAAACCCATTCGAAGCAAAATAGCGGTAACCGTCAGCCTTGAGCGGTACAGTTGATAAGCGACTCCGATAAGCAGCCAACAGAGCCCCATGTATAAGGCAGTTCGATCAAGCAGCGTGAGCAGCCAGCCAACGAAGCAGGCGCCGCAAAGCGGAATAACAAGGTAAACGATCGTCTGCTTAAAAGATCGCTTTTTCTCTTTCACATACAACTGTACAATGACCGATCCGTTCACAAACACAAATGCCGTTAACGCGCCGAGGCTAACGAATTTGATCGCCGTTTCCAAGTTTAGAACCAGAGCAAGCAAGGATACTATACATACAACCGCAATACTGTTGACCGGCGTTTTATATTTGGCATGCAGCTTTCCGAAAAATCGTTTGGGCAGCGTCGAGTCCGTCCCCATAACATGCAGCAATCTGGATGCGCTCGTTACGGCAATAACCCCCTGCGTAAACACAGCCAGGATAAGCACCGAAATGAAAATCGATTGAAGCCCTGCCCCGCCGACCAGCTTCATAAGCTCAAAGCCCGCTGCATCCGCATCCGAGAAAACAAGACTTGGAAAAACCAGCTTTGTTAGAGCGGAAACGACGATATACATGACGGATGCAATAAGAACGATCAGCATAATGGCGCGGGGTATCGTTTTGCGGGCATTAATCGTTTCATCCGCCAAGGTGGTAACCGTGTCAAAGCCAAGAAAGGAAAAGCAGACCAATGACGCGCCGGTCAGAATCGTCGAGATTCCCCAATCACCCTGGGGCAGCAGAGGCTGTACGGCAACCGCTGCAGCGCCACCGGCCAGTCCTTTAAGTAAGTAAGAGCAAAACACGGCAATAAACAAAATTTGTACAACCACAAATATTTTGCTGATGCCTGCCGAAAACCTAATCCCCACGATGTTCACGGCAGCAAAAATAAGATTGATCGCAATAATCCATAGCGATGCCGGTATATCCGGAAACTGCGCATGCATATAAAGACCAAATGTCAGGCAAGAGATGACAGGGGAAAATATATATTCGAGCAGCACGACCCACCCGACCAAAAAGCCCGCATACGGATGGATAGCCTTTTTGACATACGTATAAGCCGAGGCAGAGGATGTAAATCTTTTGGACATTACGATATAACTTATTGCAGTTAATAGAATAGTTGCCGCCGCCATGCTGTACGAGCCCGTCATCATGCCTTTAGAGCCTTCGTAGGCAAGACCGTATACGGTAAAATAAATCATAGGCGACATCCACGCCAAACCCAGGGCAACAACCTGAAACAACGTTAACGTCTTTTTATACGTCACTTTTTCTTCCATCATTTACACCTCTGCCATATTGTTTTTATTTCTTGTGGGTAATAAAACAAGAAAAGCCCGGGAGGTATTGTCGTTAGACAACCTCCCGGGCTTTTATCCCTCCGTGAACACAGCAAGCTGTGCGTTCCCTCTTGGTCCAGTCCGAACAAATGGTTCGCGGAACCCTAGAAAACTATTATTATTTGATTTTATGACATGTTACCTGACAAACAACCCTAAAATACGAATGATTATTCACATTGTCTTGATTATGTTAAATAATATAACATAGTCTGTTCTGTATTTAAAGATTTTGTTTTTCGAATGATGATAAAATGCCAAAAGACCTATGCGGCCGTGTTAGGGATACATAGGTCTTTCTTTTAACTTAAATTTAGCGAAATGACGTTATTATCAACTCAGGCGGTTATGTTAAGCTACCTTGAATTTCGCCGAAGCAAGATTTTAAATCTTTTCTGCCATTTGCTTAAGCTCTGATAATAATTGATCCAACTGCGCATACTCTTCAACCATCGTATGGATTTTGATATCCTGCGTCTCCATGCTGGCGTGAACTTCTTCTACCGAAGCCATATTTTGTTCCGTCGTAGCCGCAATATTGACCATTTCATCCGCCATATTGGAATACCGAAGATGGAGCTCATTGGCTGAGCTGCCTACCGCATCAGAATGACGTTTGACAAGCTCCGTATTGTCATTAATGCGATCGATAAGCTGCTGCACCTGCTTTGAAACATCTCTGCTTGTCGTTACCGCAGCCTGTCCGTTTTCAACCTGCTCGTGAACGGCGCTAATTTGAGAGCGGATACCCGATAAAATATCGGATATTTCTTTCGTTGCCTCTCTTGCGTTATCCGCAAGCTTCCGAACCTCGCCGGATACTACCGCAAAGCCCCGGCCATGTTCGCCGGCGCGGGCTGCTTCAATTGCCGCGTTCAGCGCAAGCAAATTCGTTTGTTCGGCAATGTCGCCTATGGTGCCGACAATCGAACTAACGCGATCATTTTGTTCGTTGAGCTGCGCCATCATTTCAACCGTATGCGTGATAATGGAACGCACGCTCTCGACCTCTTTTGATAAAGCCGTCATTTGCTCGCGATTTTGAACGGTTAATTCGGCATTGTCTGCGGAGTATTGCTGCAAAAGCTCCGTTCCTTCCAACAGCTGCTTCACAGAAGCGTCAATGACCTGCGAGGATTCGCTGATGTTTAGAATTGTCCCTGTTTGCTTCTCGATCGCTGCCGACATTTCGGAGAACGTAGCGGTTACTTCTTTCGAGATATCACCCGTGGAACGAACGGTCGTCTGTTGGCTGCTGCTGAATTCCGTCAATACCTGAATGGAGGAATTGAGCTTAGCCAGCAGCGCTTCTGCCATATCCTTTGAAGCTAAGGCTTCACGCTGCTTGTCCGTCACCTGCCGCTGAAGCTTACCGCTAAAACCGGCGGAGAATGCAAGAGCAGCCGTCGCAAATATTAAGTACAGGTACAGGTAGACAAGCGATTCATCCGGAAACAGCTTTGGCTGCAGCACGGGATCAAGAAACAGATAAGTGCTTAACGCAGCTCCGAGTACCCCAGTCAAAATGATAGGCCTATAATCGGCATACAATGTAATGATTGCAAGATTCACATACACCAAGAAATAGGTGCTTACAATCGGATTGGGGTCCGACACAATCAATAAGCTGACGATGATGGTCAAAATAAACGGTACGGCATATTTAATATAGCCCGTTAAAATTCCACGGTATGTCATGAAAGTAGCTGCTCCGCACAAAAATGTTCCGACACCCGCCAACAGGAGAACCATGTTCGCACCGAGTCCGATAGCCAGATCTGTAGCGATCCCAAGAGCTAAGAGGCTCCATAGAATTTTTATTAACAATCGATTTCGTTTGTCTAGTTCTGTCAATTCTCTTTTCATGACATTTCCGCCTTTTCTGAGTAAACTATTCGTTTCTAAAGCTTAATTGCTTCGCTTTGCCCAGCACCTCCCGCTCCGTTTGCAACAAGGACCGACTCCAGCGGATAGACAAGCCAATCATAGCGATGCTTGTTACGGTACATTTGCTCCATATCGAACAAAACCGGAACGACATCATCGCCTTTGTAGAAAACCTTCTCTCCCACCTTCTCTAACGGAACCTGATACGAAATTCGAAGCGCCCTCAGAAATTTCGGCTCCAGCAGCGAAACAAAGTATTTCAAATGCAGCTTCTCCGCAATATACACAGCCGAAGAAAGCAAATCTGAAATATAGCGTCCGCGGTACGGTCTAAGCAGAGCCATCTTATCGATCTCTGCAACTGCACCGTCTGCTTCAACGACTTTGGGGTTCGTTTGAAAGGGACCCGCAGCGTTAATAGAGCTTGAAGTTAAGCTATAGGGCTTAATTTCAGAGGTTCCTACATAATGTCCTTCCGGTGTCACAACGATAAATCTCTCAAGAGTCTGATTAGAAAATTCAAGTTCAAACCCCTTCTCCATCCAGACGGTTGTCCAAATGCCGTTAAACATGGCTAACTCCAGCTCGTTCTCCACTCGTTTAAACATGATTTTTCTCCTTTTTCTCTCTATTTTCTCGTAGGTTTCTTCGCAGGTAAAATATGCAGGCAACCTATTTATCGGAATAATTTACTCAAAAATTTACCATTTTCACAGAATAATCATAATGTTTTCTAAATCGAACATCACATCTCATCCCATATACGCTTTTTAATTATTGTAAAAGTCCTCCTTTGATTTCATATAAAATGAATAACCCGCAATATTCATCATTATTCGCTTCCGCTAATTTCACACAATTCCTAGCAGTTAAGTGCGAAATTGAAACAAATCGTAGCATCAACACCTGCTAATTGTCAATCATTTCCTTTTGATTTTGTTTCAAAAAGCGTGGTTTCGTTTATATATAACTAAGAAATCCAAACAGTTGATCAACAAGATCAACAAATAAAGAATGAGGAGAGATGTTAAATGTCACGAGAAAACTCTAGTAACGGCGTATTGGTAGGCGCAATTGTAGGAGGTGCCATCGGTGCCATTTCGGCTCTGCTTTTTGCACCAAAAACAGGCGCAAACCTTCGAGAGGATCTCTCGAATAAGTTCAAAGCCATTAGCGAGAGAACAAAGGATATTGCCACTACAGTAGGACAAACAACAAAAGAATTGGCAACAACGGCTGGTCAAAACACAAAGGACCTGGCAACTAACATTAAAGACGAAGCCGGCGATTTGATGGATCACGCTAAAAAATCAAATGAAAATATTATGGATTCTCTTTCCTCCACAAAAGAAGAGGTTAAGGATGGACTTGCCACCACAGGGAGGTAATGCAATGAAAGTCGATCTCGAGACGACTACAAACTCAATGGCCCCTACCGAGGAAGAAATGATTAAACTCGGTGAGGACATGGAGAAAATGGAAACGAATGCAGAGGTTATCGAAAACGGAATGGTTCCCGATCCCGCTCAATAACGGCTGAAGCACAAACAAAATACCACCCTTTCCATCGTTGAGATGGAAAGGGTGGTTTTTATTATTAATAAAATGATATTAAGTACCGAACTCCGGATGCTGATCCGCTAACAGCAGCTTCAGCTTATCGATCGCACGCTTCTGAATGCGGGATACGCTCATTTGCGATACGCCAAGCTCATCGGCAATATCACGCTGCGACTTACCATTGTGATACGCGAGCAGCAGCACGGTCTTTTCTTCTGTTTTCAATTGATCGAGCGCTTCTTCCAGATCGAGACGATTATCGACATGCTGATAATCGTCTTTGTCTGATCCAATGAGATCGCCTATTGTAGCGGCGCTTTCCCCTTCGCTGGATAAAGGCGTGTCCAGCGAAACATAATGATAGGATTCCCTGCAAGAAAGCACCTCGATCGTTTCCTCCACCGATAGGCCAAGATGGCCTGCAATCTCTTCCATCTTGGGCGAATGCCCAAGCTCTACCGTTAAGTGATCGATAGCCTGCTGAATGAGCAGGCCCTTTTCCTTGATTCGTCTTGGCACCTGGATATACCATGACTTATCGCGTAAATAGTTTTTCAGATGGCCGATGATGCTTTTCATCGCATAACCCTCAAACGGAATTTCCCGCGAGCTGTCAAATTGCTTAAACAAGCGAAGCATGGACAGTTGGCCCACCTGATACAAATCTTCATAGAGATCAGGACGGCTTCGGGACATTTTAGCGGCTGCCATCTTTACGATTGGTTCATAATGCTGCAGCAATTCCGTAGCCACATCATTGCAATTCGTATCCTGATACACTTTCATTTTTTCAATGGTTTCTTTTGGATCCAGGAAGGATGAATTCGCGTTCATGCCATCTCCTCTTTCCTACCAATAAGCTTGGTGAGAATCACCTCGGTACCTCTCCCGGAGAATACCTCAACTTTATCCATTAGCGCATGCATCATAAATAGCCCAAGTCCGCCCGAAGTCACTTCGCTTAGTTCCTTATCGTGAAGAGTGACGGACTTGCTCTCAGCCGGCTCATATTTAAAGCTGCTGCCCTCATCCTTGATCCGAATCGTAATCCCGTTCTCTTCAAGCTCAAAGCTTATTTCAATATCCCCGTGCCGCGAATTACTGTACGCATGAAGCACTACGTTAGTGCAAGCCTCTGTTACCGCTACCTTCATATCTTCGATTTCTTCATAGGAAAAACCTGCTTTGTTCGCAATGCCGAACAATGTAAGCCTAACAATATCAATAAATTCCGCCCGGGCAGGAATCGTCAAATGAATGAATGAGTTCATAGTTTCTTCTGTCCTCTCCTGTATGTTCCTATTATAGCTTATATTTTCTTGACTTTGTTCCAAACCCTAATAGTGGAAATAACGCCATCATACACCGTACTGATTAATCCAGGTTCCCCCACGGGCTTATTGTTATGCCCTTTGATTGAGGCTACCACGCTTGCCGCCGATTCCTTAGCAGCACCGGTAAACGAATGCAACGCATGCCCTAGATCATTAACCGATGCGAATAAAACATCCAGGGAGCTTAGCTTCGTTCGAACATCCAGCGTCATCGCATTCGTATTATGAATGGCCTCTTTCACCTCGACGCTAATTTGCGTAACCTCCGTTCGGAGTGAGCCCACGGTTTGACGCATCTCATCCAGCGCGCCTCGCAGTACCTTCAACGTTTGAATAAGAGAATACAATAGAACTAGGAACGCAATTGCTATTACAGCAATACTGATTTGCATTAACAAATCCATTCTCATCACTTCCTTTTTTTCATAAGTTACCCGCTGCCCGTCTATTTGAAACAGGCTAGGAGCATCATTCAATAGTTGGAAGAAAATTGTCCTTTGGATCATTCATGTTATAATAGAGGGAACGATAATAATGATCTTTTATATAAAAGGAGCCTATCAAATTGCATAATCTACGAATAAATATCCGCTGGAAAATATTAATCGGCTATTTTCTGATAATATGCTGTCTGGGCGCTGCTATCCTTGTCGTGAGCAATAGAATTTCCTCTTTACAGACCGAAATCGAAACGATGACCACCCGCGACATTGAAGTCCACAATCTTATTTCTACCATCAGATACAATGCTGTCAGCATGGAGTCAAGCCAGCGCGGCTTTGTCATCACCGGCAACGAGATCTATTTAGAGCCGTATAACCGCGGGAAAGCGGAATGGGAAGCCAATTATAATACGCTTTTTCAATATCTTGCGGATGATCCCTCTTCTCGTAAAAACCTCGAGGAAATTAAGCTGACCATTCAAAATTGGATTAAAACAGCTGGCGAACCTACCATTGCGATGCGAAAGGCAAATAATACTCAAGGCATTATTGATTTTTTTAATGAGGATAAAGGGAAACAGGATATTGACGCCCTACGAGTACAATTAGAAACGATGCGTCAAAAAGAAATAACGACAACTAAAAATCATATTTTGCAATTAAAAAACCGCAACGATATGCTCGTAATCAGCTTGTATCTTATGCTGATCATCATTTCTATTATCGCTTTCATCATCGTCTCCTATGTTTCTGGCACAATTGTCAAAACAATCAAAGACGTCGTGAAAACCATTTCCGGTATCGCAGCCTCCGGCGGGGATTTATCGACTCGGATTAAAGTAAATACCCGGGATGAGATCAAGGATCTTGCTGATGCGACAAACAACCTGCTTGATAATCTAAATGACCAATATTGGATACAAGAAAAGGTTGCTGAAATTGCGACGATGAATCAAGGCGTCAATGATATCAAAACTTTAGCGGATTCCTTTCTCACCAAGCTGGCACCCATTCTGGGGGCGGCCTATGGCGTATTTTATGTTCGCAAAGGCTACGGAGAGCAGCAAAGGCTTGTCAAAACAGCCACCTATGCTGCTCACGGGGACGAGACTGGCCATGATAGCTTCCGTATCGGAGAAGGGTTAATCGGCCAAGCGGCGCTCGAGAAACGCACTTTTTTATTGAACACCGCTCCGGATCATCCGGTACGCCTGACCTCCGGCCTTGGAAAGATAGAACCAAAGAGCATCCTCATCGTTCCTTTTGAATTTGAAGGCAAGGTGGCGGCTGTCGTTGAATTTGCTTCCGTTGAATCCTTCACTACCCAGCATTTAAAGCTGCTGGAACAAATTGAAAGCCATTTTGGCGTCGCCATTAATAATGTCGATGGGCGCATGGAAGTGGAAAGATTGCTTAGCGAATCCCAAGTGTTAACGGAAGAGCTTCAGACACAAACGGAAGAGCTGCAAACCCAGTCCGAGGAGCTGCAAATGCAGCAAGAGGAAATGCGCATGACTACCGAGCATCTAGAGGAGCAAAATCTATTTGCCGAACAGAAAACCAAGGAACTCGAAAAAGCGAAGGAAGAGCTAGAGAATTACTCCAAGCAGCTAAGAAGAAGCTCGCAATACAAATCCAATTTCTTGGCCAATATGTCGCATGAGCTTCGGACGCCGTTAAACAGTATCTTAATACTTTCGCAAATGCTCGCCGAAAATGAAAATAAAACGCTGACTTCTGAAGAAGAAGGGTATGCTTCGGTCATCCATACTTCCGGAAATGACTTATTAACACTCATTGATGATATTCTTGATTTATCCAAGGTTGAGGCGGGTAAGGTTATTTTAACGAAGGATGAAGTGAATGTCAGTGAAATACCTCAGCATATGCAGCTGCTCTTTAACCCTGTGGCTGAGAACAAGAACATCGCCTTCCATATCGATCTGAAGGATGACGTGCCGCCATTGCTGTACACAGACGGTCAGCGTCTGCAGCAAATTTTGAAAAATCTTTTATCCAATGCCTTTAAATTTACGGAAAAAGGATCGGTTACCCTAACGATTCAAAAAGCTGAAAAGCAAATCATTCAAAAATATATTCCTGCTCACTTAGATAACAACGTGTTCGCTATTTCAGTAACCGATACCGGCATAGGCATACCATTAAATAAACAACAGCTTATTTTCGAAGCCTTCCAACAGGTAGACGGCGAAACGAATCGACAATACGGCGGTACAGGCTTAGGCTTGTCCATATGTAATGAGTTTACCAAGCTGCTGAATGGACGCATAATCCTTGAGAGCATCCCTGAGAAAGGAAGCACGTTTACCCTTTTGGTACCGAGTCTCCCTAATATGGAGAAGGAACAGCTCGTGATTCTTAATCAGGAAGTCGCCGCAGGCGCAGAGCCATTAACGGAAGAACGGACAACGGTCTCTGCACCCGACGTTATCGATTATAAAGTAACCGAACCAACGGATTTTGAAGGTTCCCTCTTTAAAGGCAAGAAAGTACTGCTTGTAGAGGATGATTCACGCAATGTATTTGCGGTTGTCAAAGCGCTCGAGAACAAAGGCATAGATGTTACAGTCGCTAATAACGGCAAGCAATCTCTTGAAATCATTGAGAAACAAAGAGACTTCGACCTTGTACTCATGGACATTATGATGCCCATTATGGATGGTTATGAAACCATGAAAGCGATGCGCCAAGACTCAGATATCAAAAATACACCGATTATTGCGCTTACAGCCAAAGCAATGAAGAGCGATCGCGAGAAATGCTTGGAGGCCGGCGCATCGGATTATATCAGCAAACCGCTAAATATGGAGCAGTTGTTCTCGCTTATGCGGGTATGGCTGACAAAGCAGGTGGGGAATTGAGCAGTCAGTGGAATGAGGATGATCCTATTCTCGATGAAATATCATTTGATGAGCTGGAAGCCATAGAAATTAATCTGCTTTTGGATGGCATCTATAACGTCTATGGCTTCGATTTCAGGAACTATCTGCGTTCCTCGCTGCGCAGACGCATTCAGCATCGGATGAATCTCGAAGGCCTGCCTACGATAACCTCGCTGCTGGAGAAGGTGCTTCATGAACCTGGGTTTATGGAAAAGCTGCAAAATGATTTTTCAATTAAAGTAACGGAAATGTTCCGTGACCCAAGCTTCTTTGCCTCCTTCCGCAATGAGGTTATCCCTATGCTCCGTGACCTTCCCGAAATTCGAATATGGCATGCGGGCTGCGCGACAGGAGAAGAAGTTTACTCGATGGCCATACTGCTGCAGGAGGAAGGCTTGCTCGATAAAACAAAAATTTACGCTACTGATATGAACGAGCAAGTAATCCAGAGCGCCAAGTTAGGAAAATTCTCGATCAAGCGCATGCAGACATTTACGAAAAACTACCTGCAGGCTGGCGGCACTAAGGAATTCTCCTCCTACTACTCAGCCGATTATGAATTTGCCATGTTCCATCCTTACATGAAAGAAAATATGATGTTTGCGCAGCATAATTTGGCAACGGATCGTTCATTTAATGAGTTTCACGTGATTTTATGCCGAAACGTTATGATCTATTTCGATACGGAACTCCAACGCCGCGTGCATGATTTGTTTTATGAAAGCCTGGCGAGTCAAGGCTTCTTGGCGTTAGGAAACATGGAATCGATGATTTCCGTCCATAAAGCACAATATGAGGACTTTAACCCGACCGAGCGTATTTTTAGGAAATTCAGCTCGAATGGCTAGATTCGATCATAAGAAAAGGGAAATGACAATAATGTCATTTCCCTTTTCTTATGATCGGAATAATCTGAAGGCCCTACCGATGCGCTGCTTTAGTATCCAAATATTTCGTCAGTACGACTTCTGTGCCGTTCTCAGATGCATTAACCTCTACCTCATCCATCAGCGCCTGCATCAAATAAATGCCCAGCCCGCCAACCTTAAGCCCGCTTACATCAACCTCAGGCAGCGGTGCAGCCTTCTCCAGCGCGGCTGGAGGAAGAAATGAAGGTCCGCTGTTTTTCACTTTTATCGTGAGACCGGAATCCTTGGACTCGAAGTATATGTCGATTACATCCTCAGTGGCACCCTGGGCGCCATGGATAACCGCATTATTGCAAGCCTCCGAAACAGCTACCTTCATATCCTCCATTTCTTCAAAGGCATAATTCATTTTTGAGGCGATTCCAAAAAGACAGATTCTGACCATATCGATATAGTCTGCATGGGCCGGTATTTGTAAACGAATGGCATTCATGCTTGAGCCTCTGTCCCTTCTATTAGATATCTGGAAATGCCCGTAAGATCAAATAATCGTTTGACGCTCGCAGGGATTTCACGTACAAAAAACGGAGCCTTTAGCTCATCACGCAGCTTCAGCACCGAAACGATAATGCCAATTCCGGTACTATCGATATATTTTAATTGTTTAAGATTTAAAACCAAGGCCTTATCCGTACGGTTCATCACCGGCTCTAAAGCAGCTCGCAGCTGCGGCACCATAGACAAATCCAGCTCTCCGCTTACATGAAGAATATATTGATCTTGTTTCTCTTCCTGTATCACTTGAAATTGCTCAGCTTTCATTCAATTCACTCCGCTCGCGTTTGTTTAATAATAAATAGGAACAAGATTCTTCTCATTGTACAAGAAGTACAAATAAATTCCTACATTGAGAAGCTATCGAAATAATGAATGGACGTCAACTTGCCAGTATCTGCATCAATAAAAAGCTTTAGCAAGGCATCACCTCGTTCGAATACGATTCCATCCTCTGTAATGTAATCCGGCCCACCAAGTGCTTCTCTAACCGATTCAATCGTAGCTGCGATTTTAACGCCATCAATGTCCAGCGTTTTTGTTCCTTCAGCTAATTCAACGGAATAAATCATGTCATCACTAAAGACAACATCCATATTCGGATAATGATAAGTCATCAATTCCTTCAAGTATGGATCTTTCGTGATTTTCATAGGCTCTCCCAGCTTCTTGACTACGATTGTTGGATCATCATAGAGCGATACGCCATTAACACTTTGAAGCTTGAAGCTTGGTTTTTCCACCTCGGAAGCACTTGCTTCTGCTTTTGCATAGGTAACCTCGATTACGGTTGAGGGAGGCATAGAAGCGGTCACTATTTTGTTCGCTGATTTAGCAGGAGCTTCTGACTCCACAGAGCTTGAATCCATCGCTAACGAATACGTAGGAGCGACATGTCCAAGATCATCTGGAAAAGCAAAGATCCCGCCAATTAAACAGCCGATTAAAATAAAATTCTTCATATGATCTCCCTCCTATGCGGGATAGTCCATCATCTTACTTACTTTATAAGTACATTTAAACCGCACCCGAGAGTTTGAAACAGGCTGCTTGCATTTATTTTATTTTGTTTCGATCATCACTAAACAGATATCATCTTTCTGGATTTCGTTATTATACTCTGAGACAAACCCGCTCACGATTGAGGCGTGCTCGGAAGGCTCCTCACGAGCCAGATGTTCAATAAGCGAATCAAGGTTTGCTTCATCATCTCCAATAGATTCACTTAATCCATCCGTGTAAAGAAAGATCTTCATAGGCTCGTCATAAGGAATGACGCCTTTCTGAATTTCAATGCGATCAAACAATCCAATTGCGCAGCAGCCCTCTGTGAGCAGAGTTACTTGGCCGCCCGCGAGAACTTTGCCTGGAGGATGCCCGGCATTCACGTATTCAATGATACGGTTCTTGGTATCGAGCACTAAGTAAATAGCGGTGAAATAGTAATTAAGCAGTTCTTCCTTCTTATACAGCTGGTTCATGTACCGATTAAGTTCCTGCATTACAAGGTCCGGCTCTGTAATTCGCTTGATGGTATCTTTAAGAACCGAGGATATGTACATACATACGAGAGAGGACGAAATCCCATGTCCCATCATATCGAGTAAAATTACACCGTAACGGCTCTCCTCAATGCGGTACCAAGCATAAAAATCGCCTGCAAGCTCAGAAGAAGGCTGATAAACCGCATTTACTGCTATATTGTCATCATTTATAGGCTGACTTAATACATTCCTTTGGACTTTTTTGGCCAGCTCAAGCTTCGCCTTCATTTGCTTGTCTCTTTCTTTGTGCCAATCAATCTCCTGCTTCAATCGCAAGGATGAGCGAATACGTGCGAGCAGCTCCATCTTGTTGATCGGCTTCATCACGTAATCACTCGCGCCTGCATCAAGCGCTTCTGCCATTTTATTTGAATCGCCAAGCGCTGTAACAAATATAATCGGAACATCCTTAAAGCGCTCAACTTGTAAAATCCGTTTGCATGCCTCGAGCCCGTCAATTTCAGGCATCATCATATCCATCAAGATTAAATCTACATTCGTTTCAGCCGTGCATTCACTATCTATGTCCAATAAGTCGTAAAGCTCCATCGCCGAAGAAGCGATCTTTAGATCCTCATAGCCTTCCTTATTTAAAATAGCTTTAATAATAATCTGGTTTGTAGCATTATCATCTACGATTATAATACTCATATTTAGGCTCCTTTAACTCCATTACCTGCTAACTATATTCTGAGCGTAACAGGTAACTGAGTCAACTTTTTATAGGACAAATGACCAAGCGTAAACGGCTTTAGCCGTCCTTTGGCGGCAAAAGCTCGTTTCGCGGAGATATATAAGCTGATTTACAAGTGAAAACTTATAAAATCTTATATACCAATAAAAGACCTACCCTCACGGATAGGTCTTGAATTATCACCTGCGAAGTAGAGGATCCAGCTCCTAAACGACGTAGTGAGGATAATAATAAACGGCAGGGTCAAATTCTTCTCCGGAATATTCCCTGCCTCCCCAAGCGATGACCAAAATTTTGTCTTGGTCCATCTCGCGTTCAAGACGCTGCGACTCCTGCTCAGAAATACCGAGCGATCTCATCTTCGCACGAAGCTCATCCCCGTTCGAGCGGAAAATATTCGCAATCGCAGATCCAAAGCCTTCCTCGGCAATCCCGATTTTCTCGGCATCCGTATTATCGACGATCCTTTTTGTACGATCCTTATCATGGGTCAGAACAAAGATTTTGTCCTTCGCATAACCTTCCGTTTGAAACTTATAAACCTGTTCTTGAACCTCGACAACATTATTTACGGTGTGTACCTTCGTATTGTTTAGATTGTTTAAATTATTCATTATAATTCCTCCTGTTTTCATATTAGTCGTTGTCCTGCTTCATTACAGCAGCCAGCGTATTGCCCAGAAATGGACGACATCTCCCTAAACGAAGTTAACTGACTCGTCTTCTGCCAACGATGAGAGAAACGATAAACAGAACGATGAATACTACAAATAGTATTTTTGCGATTCCTGCTAATGCGGAAGCAATTCCTAGAAAGCCGAATATGCCTGCGACGACTGCAAAGATGAAAAACAATAATGCCCATCCTAACATTGGAATCATCCTTCCCTGAAATACTGTTTTTGTTAACTTGTCATGTTATTAACCAGCCATCAGCCCTTTGAAACAGGGAATATATAAGCGCTGTTCCCGAAACGGCGCCTATTAATGAAGAAATAAATACATCCTTTTTCTGATGTTTCAGAAGCGCTGGATTAGGTTAAGAGACTACACCAAACAAATCGATAATAGAAAAGGCTGGTGATGATCGATGGAAAAACAACGTGTATACGTTAACGGCATCGATTTAGTCTATGAAGAATGTGGAAGTAGTAATGGGAAAGTCATTGTATTGCTCCACGGCCTTTGCGGCTCATCTCAATACTGGCAAAAAATATGTCCGTCGCTCAGTGACGATTATCGTGTCATCATACCGAACCTTCGCGGTCACGGCGGCTCATCGGCTCCCGATGGGACTTACACAATGGATCTAATGGCAGAGGATATAGCTGCGCTCTTAACCGCGCTTCATATCGAGAAGGTGGTCATGTTCGGACATTCCTTAGGAGGTTACGTAACGGCTGCTTTTGCAGATAAGTACCCGGAAAAGCTTACAGGCTTCGCGCTCATCCATTCAACCGTACTTGCGGATTCAGAGGTAACAAAGGAAAAACGACTAGAGGATATTGAAGCGATTCGTGAAAAAGGGATTTCAAAATACCTTTACGGAATTATCCCGAATTTGTTCACCGATGCGAAGCTGGGTGAAATGCGCGAAGAGGTCAATGAACTCATTGGCGTAGGTCAAGAAATGGAAGAAAACGCAGTCATTGCTACATTAGAGGGAATAATGCAGCGTCCTGACCGCAGCCATGTGCTGGCACTGGCTAAATATCCAGTCTTACTTGTTGCGGGTGCCGAGGATGCCGTCATTAAACCTGATGATACCTTCACGGTTACAAGTCTGGATCAACCGGAAACGACCTACAAATACCCGCATATTCTTGAAACGACGTTCGAGGATGTCGCACACATGAGTCTCATGGAGGTTTCTGATCAGCTTGCACGGGTGATGTCTACTTATTTGAAGACATTGGAAGAACGCGAGAAAACAAGAACCGAGGGAAAAACGGAATTACCGGCGCCTCAATAAGACATCTGGATGGCTAGATGGCTGAACCTTGTTTCAATATCAAGTTAAACGGGTATATAAGAATGTGCGGATGATCCCCCTATCTGTCCGCCGCAAATAACTGGAGGTGCTAGTGACTATGAGCAATACAAAGAGTAGTACGAATACTTCTTATCGAACGGGAGAAATTGTTAAGCATGCTGGTAACTACATTTCAGAATCAGGCAAGGAAAATAAGCTGCAAGAGGGAGAAACATTCCCTGCTTGTCCTATTAGCGGTAATGAAACAACTTGGAGTGCCGCCAATTAGCGTAAAATAACAGATTTCAACCTTATTGAAGGGCTGTTTCAGAAAGTAGACCATCTACTTTTTGGGGCAGCTTTCTGTTTTTTTAGGTATACATACTTCACTCCGATTAACTTGTATGGTAGTATGGTAGTGTAAATCCGAAAGGAATGAGCAAATGAATTTCAATCTTCCTCCGCAGCCTGCTTCGACCAGGGATGCTGTCTACATGCAGTTGAAAGAACAAATATTAAAGCTCGAGCTGCCGCCTGGAACGCCGCTTTCGGAAAACGAAACGTCTCTCCTGTTCAAGGTCAGCCGCACGCCTGTGAGGGAAAGCTTCCTTAGGCTTGCTGGGGAGGGGCTTGTGCAGGTTCTTCCCCAACGCGGTACGTTTGTATCGTTAATCGACACCGTCCTCGTTGAGGAGGCAAGGTTTATGCGGGAGCAGCTGGAGAAAGCCGTCATTTTGCTCGCTTGCTCGCATTTTCCTGAACAATCCATGCAAGCGCTCTTAGAAAATCTACGTCAGCAGCAAGCTTGCGTACGTGACAAGGATGACAAGAGTATGTTTGAGCTTGATGAGGCATTTCACCGTATTTTGTTTGACGGCTGCAGTAAGAGCAATACATGGTCGATCATGCAGCAGATGAATGCGCATTTGAATCGAAGCCGCATGCTTAGGCTGGTGGATGACCATAACTGGGAGCCTCTATATGAGCAGCACCGCCAAATGGCAGAAGCGATAAAGAAACAGGACAGCCAAACGGCTCAGCAATTAATGACCGAACATCTTTCTTTAAATATCGCTGACCAAGCTCTTCTGAAAGAAAAGTATCCGGATTATTACAAATGAACGCAGGAGGTCAAATACGCATGAAGATGACTTTTAGATGGTTCGGCGAGGGTAATGATACCGTCCCCCTCAACTATATTAAGCAAATTCCTGGAACCGACGGCATCGTATGGTCACTCCACGACGTGCCGGCCGGTGAAGAATGGCCGATTGAGCGGATTCTGGAGGTTAAACAGCAAGCCGAGAATACCGGTTTACATATTGATGTCGTTGAAAGCGTTAACGTACACGAGGATATCAAGCTCGGCTTACCTTCTCGTGATCAGTACATCGAGAATTACAAGCGGACCATTGAGAAGCTGGGCAGCGTTGGCGTCAAAGTCATCTGTTACAACTTTATGCCAATCTTTGATTGGCTGCGCACCGATTTGCATAAACCAATGGGTAATGGCGCGACCGCGTTATTTTATGAGAACAGCCGTATCGAAAACGCCGATCCTTTCCAATTGGTCGATGAGATAAATGCGAATTCGGCACTTACCATGCCAGGCTGGGAGCCCGAGCGGCTGCAGCATTTAACTAGCTTGTTTGAAGCTTACCAAGGTGTTACGGAAGCTCATTTGTGGGAAAACCTCCGCTATTTTCTAAATGAAATCATTCCGGTTGCAGCTCGGAGCGGCATCCGAATGGCCATCCACCCGGATGATCCGCCATGGCCGGTATTCGGCTTGCCGCGCATTATGACATGCCAAGAAAACTTCAGAACCTTCTTGAAGCTTTATGACAGCCCTTACAATGGCATTACACTTTGCAGCGGATCGCTTGGCGCCAATTCCGATAACGATATTATTGCAATGATTCATGAGTTTGCGGACCGCATTCCGTTCGCCCATATCCGTAACGTCCGCGTTTACGAAAACGGAGATTTTATCGAAACCTCGCACCGCACGCAGGACGGCTCGGTTGATATTGCAGGTATCGTCAGGGCATATCATGAAATCGGGTTTACCGGCTATGCAAGGCCTGATCACGGACGGCACATCTGGGATGAACAATGCAGGCCTGGTTATGGGCTTTACGATCGTGCGCTCGGCATTATGTATTTGTGGGGACTTTGGGATGCTTGCCAACTTTCAACCGCATCTACCGGAAAACAGGAGGTTCGATCATGACAGGATTACCGCAGCATGAATCATTTGTTGGCAAAGTAGCTGTAATCACAGGCGGCGCAGGCGTATTGTGCCGGGTGATGGCGCTTGAGCTCGCTCGTCAAGGCGCCAAGGTAGCTATACTGAATCGCACGGCTGAGAAAGGGGCAGCGGTTGCCGAGGAAATTAAAGCAGCCGGCGGAACAGCCATTTCCGTGGCTTGCGATGTGACAAACGCGGAAAGCACGAAAGCAGCCGGCGCTGCCGTGCTTATGCAGCTCGGACCCTGCGATATATTGATCAATGGCGCGGGAGGCAATCATCCGAGTGCAAATACGACAAACGAGACCTTCAAGCCTGAACATCTGCATGCGGAAAATATGACCACGCTGTTTAACTTAAGTGTGGATGGCTTCCGGAACGTCATGGATCTTAACTTTGTCGGAACGCTGATTCCTACACAAATTTTTGCAGAGCAAATGCTTGAGCGCCAAGGCGCAGTCATTATCAATATTTCATCTATGAGCGCCCCTTCCCCGATGACAAAGGTGCCGGCTTACAGCGCGGCCAAAGCAGCTATTGTCAACTTTACGCAGTGGCTCGCGGTACATCTTGCGGAATCGGGTATCCGCGTTAACGCGATTGCTCCCGGCTTTTTCTTAACGGAGCAGAACCGCAAGCTGCTCTTGCATGATGACGGCTCATTGACCGAGCGCTCGGGCAAAATCATCTCCCATACGCCGATGCGCCGCTTCGGAAAGCCTGAGGATTTGCTTGGCGCTTTATTATGGCTCGCTGATGAGACGACATCCGGATTTGTTACCGGAACAACGATTCCGGTTGACGGTGGATTTTTAGCCTATTCGGGCGTTTAATCTTAAGCTGATCTTCAAATTCCCTCACTAACCTGTATGAGATGGGCAGCATTATGCCAACCTACAGTAGGAAAGGAGGGGATCTCGTTATGACATCATCCAAAAGCCGCCGTGAAAATGCGTGGCATCAGCGCAAGCACACGCAGCAGCCCCATGGCAAAGTGAAGTCACTCGAAGAGCTGAGCCAAGAAGACAACGATACGAAAGCCAAACAAGATTCATAAGGCCCAGCCGAACAAGTAACGGTCACATGTGCAAGCGGCTGCTTTCGCCGCTGTCCTTTACGGCAAAAAGCAGCCGCTTCGCGGACATTTCTAAACGCATTTATAAATGTAATTAATAAATCGTTACAGATCAAGCGTAAACGGCTGTCGCCGTCCTCTGTGGCAAAAACTGATGTTTCGCGGTGATATATAAGCACATTTATAAGTGAAAACTTATAAATTCTTATATATGAATAAAAGCCTTCGTCCCTTGTTAACATAGGGATGGAGGCTTTCTCACTCTAACCGTTATTGAACTTTATCACGCGTATAAACCAGATCAAAGGCTGCAGCGGCTTGAAAATCAAGTGCAGTAAGGCCCCCGTCCCGCCAAGTTGTCATTCGAAGCGTCACCATTTTATAATCAATGGAAATAAAAGGATGATGATTTAACTGCTCTGAAGCTTCTGCTACTTCGTTCACGAATGTTATGGCTTCCGGAAAAGTCGGGAAGCGATATTTTTTCACAAGCCACTTTCCGTCCTCCCGCTTCCAGCCATCGATCTTCGTCAAGCCTTGCTCGATTTCCGCCTCGGAAAGCTTCAAAGTCTTCACTCCCTCTCTCGTTCAATTACAACTATTATACGATAGTTCACTCGTTCAATAGGGTATAATACGGATAAGCATGAAATAAACGTTCTAAAGGCTTAAGGCTTATAGCTTTGCCTTGCTGGAGTATGCAGGTATTTGCTCTTAGTGAATTAAGGAGTGAAACAAGGTATGAATCCAATAGTTAACACTTATTATTTTGCAGACGATGGTCGCATTCCTAATCATCCGAGCTTGCCGCTTATTTTATACCCAGGAGCTCTAAAAGAGAAATTAGACCAAATCGAAGCTGTATTCAACAACAATAATTGGCGGAACAGTTGGACAAACGGGGTTTTCGGTTACCATCATTATCACAGCAACGCTCATGAGGTGCTCGGTGTCCAAAGCGGTTCAGCAACGATCCAAGCAGGCGGCGAACATGGAAAAACCCTAACGATCCATGCCGGAGATATCATCATCCTTCCTGCAGGTACGGGACATAAACGCTTGGATACCAGTCCTGAATTCAAAGTCGTGGGTGCCTACCCGAATGGCATGGATTACAATCTGAGGCGCGGCGAAGATGGAGAACGACCGCAGGTGTTAGAAGAAATCCGCAAGGTTCCTATACCGGATACGGATCCTGTTTATGGCTCTGCGGGTCCGTTAATCGAGTTATGGAAACATAAAGAGTAAAAGTCTAAAAATAGCTCAATTGATCAAGTTTAAAAGTTCATTGCGAAGTTGGAAATATGTATCATTCCACCCCATCTTCGCATAGAAACGTAATCCGATCAAACCGTTATAATACCTGGCTCCAATTAATCTTTCCTTGAAATTAGGAATGATAATACCCGTTTGTTTTTGATAATTCTGATATTCTTGGATCACACCGAGATCCTTCATATGCCAATCTAAGGTTGCAAGATCGACAAGAAAATCACCATATTTGCAATTGCTATCAATAATTCCGGTTATCCGTTGTCCATCCGATAAAATATTCCATTGATGGAAGTCACCGTGGATAAAATAGCGATGCGGTTCATTATAGGTGGAGTAAGCCAATAAACGATTATAACATTCATCAAACACATCTTTCTCAAGGCAGGTGGTTTGGAATAGGCTGTACCACCCATCCCAGAAGGTCATTGCTGCATCTTCAGAAAAAGAAGAAATTACATGTTCCTTCCACGAACGATATGTACCATTCCCAATCGAATCTATCTTTCCATAACCGTTTGTTTCTCCTAGTTCAACATGATTCATTCGTGTCAAAATCCGAATAAGCTCTGGAATTATGCTGCGTTGTTGCTCAGGAGAGCAGTTTGATAGATTATGTCCACTGATCTTTTCAGATATCAAGTAGTTCAATGATTTAAAGCTCCCTAGCCCGAGACAATGAGGAAATGGGATGCCTTGTGACGATAAGAGAGCTGCGATAAAGCGTTCCGTATCAAATTCCCCGCTTAAATCACTGAATTTGATGACGTACTCCTTTTCTTTAGACGAGAAGGAGAATACAGCGCATAAATTCCCCCCACTCAATTGCGTTACCCTAGATACATCTGAACCAAAATATTTACTCAATACAACTTCTACTTCTGGTATCTCCAATTTTGGTTTTTCGTAAATAGTCATCTATCCCCACACCTCTCCCTTAGAATGTCTGCTTCTGATTACTGGAGTAAATTTAGCCGGCATCCCAACCTCATCAGATACTGCATAGCGGTTTGATTTTATTTAGGTCCCCATACCGCCTTACTACCTTAGATTTCCTTATAAAACTTGTGACCAACAGCATTATTTTACCATTCAAATTTTATTGGTGGCTGGTATTAAACTGTTATAGTGAAGAAATCTATATGCTCATCCCCTCCGGGCTGCTCGAGCCACCGGTAATCATGCGCCGAAGAAGATTGACCTAATAGCTGATAAGATCCCCCAAGAGCAGGCAGAGGCTCCGTGGTACACTAAATCCATAACAATCGAAAGGATGGATGGCGGATGACTCATGTCGTAACGCAAGAGCAAATTGAATTCTATCAGAAGAACGGTTTCGTTCAGGTAGACAATATCCTAAGTCAAGAAGAGGTCGCGGAGCTCACAGAGGCGATGGAAGAAGCGATGGTTGAACGCTCTCAGCTTTCCATTGCAACAGATGTCAGCACCGGCTCTTATTACAAGGTGCTTAACCAGAAGGTCAACGTTTGGCGTGACCACGGCATCATGGCTAAATATTCGCTGCATGCCAGAATCGCCCAAGCGGCCAAGGAGCTTTGTGGCGGGAGCGTTCGCCTGTTCCACGACCACGCTCTCTGGAAAATGCCACACGATTCCAAGCCAACTCCCTGGCATCAGGACCTGCCCTATTGGCCAATGAACGAACCTGGCGCGCTCTCCGCTTGGATCACAGTCGACGACGTCGACGAGAAGAACGGATGCATGATGTTCATCCCCGGCTCGCACAAAGTCGGCAAATTAACCGGCATCGACCTAGTTAACCCGCACAATATTTTCGATTTTGTCAACGGCACGGAGCTGGAGCATGTAAAGCCGGTCGTCGTTCCGTTGAAAAAGGGGAGTTGCACGTTCCATCACGGGCAGACTTTCCACTATGCCCACTCCAATCAGTCAGATAGGCCACGTCGCGTGCTGGCAATCATCTACATGCCGGACGGAACGACCTACAACGGGAAGAAGCATATTGTCACTGATGGACTGGGACTCGAAATCAATGCTAGAATCAAAGCAGGAACGTTGCCCCTGCTGGCCAAATAACCGGCGGGCCGCGACAAGCGATCTTCTTCGGAAATGAAGTGAAGCCTATGACCCGGATTCTTAGCAAACAATATTTCGACAACCCCGACTTTCCGTTTTACGCAGGATACTACGTCATTGCGCCGGACGAAGCGGTTGCCGAGCACTCCCACGAATTTACCGAGTTGGCGTACGTGGCGGAAGGCTCCGGTGAGCACAGCTATAACCACGGGGACTACTATGCCATTCGCGCTGGCGACGTGTTCATTATCGAGCCCGATATGGTGCATGCCTACCGGGTCGGGCCCGCCGGGAAGCTCGTTATCTGCAACGTCTTGTTCATGCCATCTCTGCTCAAGAACGAGCTGGACACCATGTCTTCGGTTACGCCCTTCGTCGACTTCTTCTATGTCGAACCCTTCCTCCGCAACAATGCACGATTCGTATCGCGGCTCAGTCTGCGAACGAGCCAGCAGCTAGAGATCAGCAGCATTCTGGACAAACTGATCGCAGAGCAGAACAACCGGAGTTTAGGCTACCAAACGATGATCAAGACATCCATGATCCAGCTGTTTATCTCTTTAAGCCGTTACTATCAACAGATGGAGCGTCCCAAGGAAGCTGTTCCCGACGAACAAAGTCTGCAGATGATCGTCGATTTCATCCACCGTCACTACGCCCAACCTCTCACGTTGGAGCAAATTAGCCATATTTGCGGCATGAGTGCGTCTGTGTTCTCTGCCAAATTCAAGATGTACACAAGGAGAACCTTCATCGAATATCGTAATGAAATCCGTTTGAGTATCGCCCAGGAAGCCATCCTGTACACCGACGACAAAATCGCCACAATTGCGCAGAATGTCGGATTCGACGACCTTAGCTTCTTTAATAAGCAATTCAAAAAAAAGACCGGGGTTACCCCCGGTCAGCTGCGCAAGCAACCAAATAGAACGATCTCTAAGTAAAAAATCTACACGATAGGAGAGGTCGCATGAATCGGAGAACAGTACTACAAAGAAGAGTATGATTTAATATCACTGATTAGATTTATTTCGTCATTAATGTTAAGAGATATTATCGCAATGACTTCATTTTCTCTATAATTTCACTAACACAATTTTCTATATCCTTATTTGAGCAATCAAAAGTTTTATCACTATACTTGATGTATAGAGGAACTCTTTCCTCGTAAACGTCCTTAAGACTATTTCCTTTTTTTATTACAATGCCTCTGGTTGTTATGTTTTTTAGTCTCCTTTTGATTTCTTCATATGGAACATGTAAATAAATAATCTGTCCCTCCTGTTTAAGGACATTCATTGTTTTTTCTGAATATATAACACTTCCACCTGTAGATATAATGCAATTTTCCAGTTGCAATTCAGACACAATTTTTTCTTCGACTTCCATAAATTTTTCAATACCATCATTATCAATGATATCTTGTAACAACCTGTCTTCATGTTGTTGTATAACAATATCTGTATCCACATAATCCATTCCTAAAGCTTTTGCAAGCAATACTCCTAAAGTGCTTTTACCAGCTCCGGACATACCTATAAGAACTATATTCATATTCTTCCTCACTTTTGTTAACTGGTATTAGTGTCGTTAAACCATTCGAAATTCCCCAAAAATATCCTTCACAGAATAACGTTATACTGCACTTTAGCGATTCCATATTGAGCACATAAGCAATAATGAGATTATAACGGCTGTCTGTTAATTGGGTATCATGGTCTACTGGCTATATCAGTCATTTGCTTCCTGCAACACACAAGTTCCACCGGCCGCCATAAAATCCTTAACGAATTCGTCGAAATACTCCAATGGTTTGTCCCCTGTAATAATTGAGATGTAGGCTTTGTTTTTTAGCTTTATTAACTCAGGCCCCGATTGGATTAGGGAGGGTGTCGCTACCTCCAACGCATTGTAGATTCCGTCCTGATCTAAGCCCAAGGTTGCTGCCCATTTCTCTCTTGGTTCCGTAGGCATAAGGGGAACAGTCATGCCTAAACCGGTACCAATCGTGTTCTGATAGCTGAACGTCTTGTCATAAGGAGAAACCAGAATAACATCTTCCCTGGAGGCGTTAGCCCATTGCCAATGCGTTCCCTGGACCCCATACTTCATTGAAGCAGCTTCGTCCTGGTCGGGATTTGCACTGACATAGTCAAGGATTTGAAGGATCATCTCCATCTTGCCCGGCTCTTTGGCGGCGTCGGCTCCGATCGCCGTAAAGCTCATGAGCATATCATAGGCTTTTGAGCCTCGTTTGCCATCCGGTCCGCTAAAGGGCTGACCGAACACGATTTGGGCGTGCTGATTTATAGCGGTTAATTCCTTCACGTTAAATGCCGCTTCTACAGGAGTCTCCTCGCCATTCGAATTCCATATTAGATAATCACCTTCTTGAATCCAATGATAATAATTGCCCATGGATGTCATGCCGATCGTTCCATTGATAAAGGAATGAGAGAGATGCTTGTAGCCTCCCTTGTTCTCCCCAGTAATAAACTCCGGATCAATGACACCGTCCCGATACCATTTGCTAAGATATTGTAGCGCCTCCTTCATCTCCGGCTGCAAGGCACCAATAACCAACTCCTTTTCCTTTACTCCAAAATAGAGCTGGTCGGCAAAGACGATCTGCCCGAAGGCGCCGAAGACGACGTTCATGCCTTCGCTGGACAGACCATAGGTATCCTTTTTGCCGTTGCCATCCGGATCCTCATTCGTGAATGCATAGATGACCTTCTCGAAATCGGACAGCGTCTCAGGAACCGTCAGGCCGAGCTTATCCAACCAATCTTTGCGATAGACGATGGGGATCCGATAAATGTTCGTAGGATTAATGACAGGAATGCCATAATATTTCCCGTTAATTTTTCCATAATCCTGATAGTCGGGCGCATTTTCCTTAATAGCCTTCATTATGTTCGGAGCGTACTTATCCAGCATCTCCTCCGGAATATCGGCCAGCACGCCTTGCTGTTGATACTTGAGAATATCCTGAGGCTGTCTGATCCTGAACAAATCGGGAATCGAGCCCTGAGCCAGCTTGATGTCCAGAAGCGCTTCATATTTATTGTTCTCCAGATTCCAGAAGTCCAGATTGACATTAAATTTCTGTTCTACATACCGAACCATCTCCGCATCTTCGGAGACGGGAAGGTTCTGATGCATCGTCCAGGAGATATCATACCGGGTGGCGCCAGAAGCTGTGGGGGCCTGCAATGTTTCTGCTGCAGAGGGGGACAACGTGGTTCCTGCACAGCCGCTAACAATGCCCAACAAAACTGTACCAATAAGATAAATGATCATATTGCACCGTAATTCCTTCTTTGCCATCAGACAACCTCTCTCCCTTACCATCAGTCCCCTGCTTCCATCGGGCTGAAGCGACTATACTTACTTAGCAATGTTGCGCAAGTAATTCCCCGGCGTGCACCCATGCATTTCTTTGAACCTCTTGATAAAATAAGCAGCCGTTGCGTAGCCGACCGTATTTGCAATTTGCTCGATTGTCATGTTGTTTTGCCCAAGTAAGGCTTTGGCTTTCTCCATTCGATGACTGGTGACATATTCGGTATAGGTGACGCCTATCTCTTCCTTAAATAGTGTGCTTAAATATTTAGGACTGAGTAATACCTTCGTGGAGACCGCCTCCAGGGACAGATCCCCCGAGAGATGGTCATGAATGTATTGCTTGGCCAATTCTATACTGGAGACCGCACGCTCGCTATTGCGATTCTCCATATGAGCGATAAAGCCGGTTGCCGAATCCACCAGCCACTTTTGAAAAGAAAGGATATTGTGCAGCCCGACGTACTGGTTGAAGAGATCCAGATTCTCCTGCTCGGGGTGCTTATATCGAACACTCTTCAAATAATCGGAATAGACGAACACGGTATTGGCAAGAACAAAGCGGCAATGATCTGCCGCATACATTCCTTCCCGCATAATCGTAACCAACTGCTCTATAGCCGTTACAAGCTCCTGCGGCTGCCGAGCGTGCAATTTATCTTTGAACTTTGCCAAAATAGCTTGCGGAATTTGATCCAGGCTGTTCTCCCGATTGAGCAGCTTGCGATCCTTCAGGATGGAGGTATCTGGCAGAAAATAAACGTATTTCATTAAGGTTTGGGCCTCAATGTAGCTCCTATGAACATCGGTCATCTCATGCACCCAACAACCCCACGAGATTTGGACATCCAAGCAGAACTGCTCTTGACCCTCCGATATTACAAATTGAGATATTTGTTCCAAAAGATCCTCGCTCTCTTGATTAGCGCAAACAATGATGACAACCTTCTTGTCCGGAAGCGCTTCGGCAATGATGCGGCTATTAGACAGGGACGCGGCCTCCAACTGGTTGATAATCCGGTACACTGCATATTGCATATTCCTGGAGCTTAACCGTGAGAAAGCTTCACTCGAATCCAGAATTAAGCAGCAGTAGCGATTGTATTCGCTCGAGAGGCCTAGAAATGAAAGTTCTTCAACCCATTCCTCACGCGTATAGCAATTGTGGAGCAAGTTGAGGACGACATTGTGCTTGATAACCGAGCTATTGGCTTCCAGCGTCTCTTCCAGGCTATTGACTTTATCATTCAGCTTGACGAAGGCCGTGTCGATCAGCCTGTACTCATTGGTGACATGCTCGGACGAGTGGTCCATTAACCCTCTTATTTTGGCCGTCAACCGTTTGATTGGGCTGTAATTCGCCCTAGCCAGAATTCCGGACAATACGATGCCTACCAGAATGGCCAACAAACAGATGCTCAGGATCAGCTTTTGTATGAAAATCGATTTTTCATAGAAAGAGCTGGAAGGCACGACGCTAAAAATTTTCCATCCGGTCGATGGGAAGGTTTGATAGGAAACGACGTGGGAATTCTGGTCAATGGTTCCGCTATAGCTCTTGGCCTCCCCCCTGATCTTACTGGTGTCATAATTACCCTGTACTAGTTTTCCTTTATCCGCATCCGATATCGTGTTACCGGAATGATTCAGAATAAACGTACCTTCATATTGTGAAGGCATCATATTATGAATAATCGCGCTTATTGCACTTTCCTTCACGTCAATCGCAATGATGACGTCGCTGTTCTCGCCTGACACTTGGAAGGGATAGCTATGTGCGTAAGTCATCAATGCATTGCTTCCACCGTCAGATAGGTTCGAATAAATATCCTTAGGGACCAAGCGCGTCGGCGTCCAGAGGCTGCTCTGTTTATTGCTTCGCATCCCGTCAATCCAGTCCGCTAGGTTAGCGATGCGGCTATCTTGGTCGACATTGAAATTCAACCCATAGAGCGACGATAACATGACATTTTGTCCAGGGTAATACAGATGCACGGCTTGTACGACGTCCGAGTTGCTGATGACCTCCGATTTAAGAAATTCTTGCAGGTCAATCACCTTGCTATGATTGCTCTGTAAGGAAGAGTCAGCAAGCAGTCGTACATTTATGTTTTGGTTAAGGGAAATATCCAAATAAATCTGCTGAGCTCTTTGGAACACTGCCGTTTCAATCGTTTGGGCCGTGTTCTCCAGAATCAGCTGATTTCTGTCGCGCAACTCTTCCTTATAGTTTCTCGAGAAGTAAACATAGAAGATAGAACAGAGCAGGAGCACGATGATGAGAACAATGGATATATAGGAAATAGCTAGGTTAGCAAATACGGAATTCCATTTTTTCATATTGTCCCCCTTATCCCTCTGAGAGTTTCCTTCGTCATTAACTCAATTATCCTGCATCTTTATTAAACCAATGTAAAATACTATCCGCATTTTATTAGGTGAGTGTAAAATATTATCCCTATTCCTCCCAAACTGATATAAAAGAGAAATTGTTATATTGATGTATGGCGCGCCCCAATGCTACATTGAGACCGATTCCGATCCCATTCGGCAAGGTGATGCAGAGCGGCACAGGTCGTTCACCCCTTCCTATGAATCGGTTCTAAATATCAAAAGACAGGAGTCGATTCGATTTGAAAGTCAAATCCCAAAAAAAGCTGTTATCTGTTACGATGGGCGTGTTATTGCTGCTCAATCCCGTGGCAGGAAGTTACGCCATGGCCGCTCCGGCCGAATCTTCTGTCGGACTGCCCCAAGCTCCGGCATGGGGACACTTTGTCGATAGCTACAAGAACAACTCCTCCGCTAATATAACGGTCGAGTCCAACCCGACGATTGGAGTGCTGTCCGGGTTCCTGGATCTCTGGACGCCAGGATCTTCGTGGGATAACGGCACCAAGCTGAACAGCGAAGTTCTGGACTACAATATCCAGTACGTGGCTGATCTAGCTGAAGCCCGTACGGAGGAAGATGAGATCGCAGCTTATTACGACGACCGACGCAACCAAACCTACGGTGCCTTTGACGGTCTTGGAACGCTTGCAGATGTGTACCGAGAGAAAACAGGAACGTTCACCACGATTACGAGCATCCCGGACGACGCCACGACGGTCAAGTACGATGACGGGAACGGTGCCAATAAAGGCGGCAATTCGGACTCCGAGCTCGGCAAAATGGTCGACCTGATTGGCACGCTGCGCGGCAACTATGCTTCGACTACGCCGGCTAAAAACTTTTACAGCTATATGCGTCCATGGCGTTGGCTTGATACTTCTGTCATCGTGCCTACGCTGGTTCCTGCGAGAAATACCACCAAGCCGGAAACGGATGGCGGCTTCCCGAGCGGTCATACGAACGCCTCATATCTCGCCTCGCTGGCACTAGCTTATACTGTGCCTGAACGGTTCCAAGAGATGCTGACCCGCGCTTCCGAGATGGGCAACAACCGGGTCGTTGCCGGCATGCACTCGCCGCTTGATGTCATGGGCGGACGCGTCTTGGCTACGGCGCTGGCAGCCGCCACTTTAGCGGACCCGGATAATGCAGAGCTTAAGCAAGCCGCGTACGATCAGGCTCATGAGATTCTGCTGCAAGAAACCGGTACGGCAGAAGATCGCTTCAGCGATTACGAGAGGAATAAAGAGCAATATACAGAGCGTCTGACCTACGGATTCACACCAATCGCTTCCACAACGGAAGCCGTAGTCGTTCCGAAGGGCGCCGAGGTGCTGCTGGAGACTCGCCAACCTTACTTGAGCGACGAGCAGCGCCGCGAAGTTCTGGCTACAACCGGCCTGCCGTCTGGCTATCCGGTGCTCGATGATCCAGAAGGATGGGGACGTCTGAATCTATTTGCTGCTGCAGATGGATATGGCTCCTTTAACAGCAACGTTACCGTGACGATGGATGCCTACAAAGACGGCTTCCATGCAACAGATAGCTGGAAGAACGATATCGCCGGTGCAGGCAAGCTGACGAAAGAAGGAAATGGCACTTTGACGCTGACGGGCAGCAATGCGTATTCCGGAGGCACTGAGCTAAATGCCGGTACGCTCGAGGGAAAATCCGCGACGGCGTTCGGCAGCGGCGATGTTCTGAATAACGGTGGTACACTTATGGAGAATGTAACGGGCAAGATGACTTTTGGTGGAAGCTTCACTCAAGCTGCCGAAGGTACTCTCGAACTGAATATGGCCAGCGCAGGTGATGTGCTTGATGCAAATGGTGCGGTCAATGTGAACGGGAAATTGCAAGTGAACTTCACAGACAACTACGTGCCGAGCACGGGAGACATCACCTTGATCAGCCATGACGTGGATCAACGGACCGGACAATTCTCCGCTGTTAAGGTTTATGGCTTGCCAAGCTCGTATAATGCTACGGTTGTTTACCAATCCGACCGGATTGTGCTGAACCTTACTACCTCGACGGGTACTCCAGGTTCAGGTTCCTCTAACGGCACGGACGACAATGAGACCGAAGGCACACAGAAGCCTGAGACTAAATTGAATCCGTTCCAATCCAACGTTGTTAGCCGGGAAGCGGTACTGAAAGCGGTGAGCGACGCCATCGCAGCAACGAATAATGGTAACAAATCGTTCATCGATGTTAGCAATCATTGGGGCAGCAGCGCCATTGCGAAAGCAGTGAAGCTGGGTATCATAACTGGGTACTTGGATAATACGTTCCGTCCGAACGCGTCTATCACAAGGGCAGAGTTCGCTGGCATAATTGCCCGTGCATTCGCACTGACATTAAATCCAGCCTCGGCTACCTTCAACGATACGGGCTCTAATTGGGCCATTGGTTACATCGGCGCCTTGGCGGAGAAGGAGGTCGTAACCGGTTATGCGGATGGCAGCTTTAAACCTAGCGAAGCTATCTCCCGTGCCGAGATGGTGGTGATCATTGCCCGCGTGCTGAACCTTGACGTGTTAGCGACCGGCGAGCCAACCAACTTTACAGACGTGAGCAACACCTACTGGGCTGCGAATGAAATTGAGCTGGCGTCTTCAGCCACTCTTGTACAAGGGATTTCAACCTCTTTATTCGCACCTAATAGCACGACTACTCGCGCTGAAGCGGTGACGCTCATTATCCGAGCTCTAGAGAGCGACAGCTCGATCAAGGCGTTAATTGAAGGGTTATAAAAAGTCCTAAATAACAAAGAAAAGTGAGATGGCTCATTTAACGACGAGCCATCTCGCTCTTTGTCTTATTAATAGACCCTCGCATTAGCCTTCTCTCATTCAATGCCTTGAAGAGACAATTCGATAGTATCGTTTCTGGAGCTTTTGTTAACTGGTATTGGTTTCGTCAGTTCAACCAAACCTATTAAAACCAGAGTTATTGATGATTTCTTCTACCGTCTCTGCTGGTTGTTTTAGGGTGGTGTCGTAAATAAATTTGTTATTAGAATGTGACATTTGCATTTTGTTCAATAAAAATAAAGAGCGTTCTAAGGAATCAATGTCCCCCCTTATGCTTAGACGTTCGATTAACTTTTCTTTATCTGCTATCAGTACAACATACTTTAGTCTCACATTTAAATCTGATAAATGTTTACAAAACCAATCAAGCTCATCCTCCACTACAAAATCAATTACTACATTTAAATCATTTTGAATAAAATTTCTCGTTAAAGCCAAGATGTTTTCCCATGTAAGACTTAAGCGTTCTTCCCATGAATGTTGTAATTCACCTTTAAACATATGAAGAAGCACATCACCCTCAATAAGAACGCAATGCTTAACATTGCGAGCAAGTTCTTTCGAAGTCGTGGATTTACCAACCCCCAACGGACCAGATATAAGATATATCATGTTTTTTTTATCTTCTTCTTTCATTTCTAAAATCCTCTCGATCCTATTTTTCATTGTCTAGTACATCTCTTCGGTATTGCTATCGTGTCCCGTTAGTTGAATAACTTATCAGGACCTCAGATATTTTTATACAACAGTCTTACTGTTTGATTTTCTTTGAATTCTCTTCTTAAATAGAAATTGTAGGCTGGTGCAAATGTAAATATTCCTTACCTCTCCACCATTGCTTTTCTTTCCCGAGTATCGTTGCAATAGGTGTCTCTCAAAAGTCTTTGAACAATTGTTTAGCAACGTCGAATGTCCATTTATTATTCCAAGGAGGTTGGTTAAATATTTCAATAAATAAGGATATACAGTGTTCTAGATCTTCCTCAATAAGTTTTCTAATAAGTATAAAATTCTCCTCCTCAAACTAATCTGCCAGTCAGCTTAATAAAGCAAAGGAGCAATTGCCGCAGCAAAGTGCTCCTTTCTAATTAGTTTAACACCTTACATATTTGCGTTTGAAACCAATTTGCCCTTTATCTACTGCCTTTTGAATATTTCCTGAAGCGAATATAAACTTACTTTTTTTCTTGTCCTGATTCACTTCTACTGGACCTACTGCCTTTGCGATTTCGACCGCCATATCATGGAGTGGCAAATAGGATACCCCCACTGTGTAAAGATAATTATTCATAGCGTATTTTGTTCGTTCGGGAGAATCGCGAATCGTATTTTGCACAATTTCAAGCATATTGGCAAGTTTGCTTTCGGAAAATTCACCGTCCGGTCGGTTACCCAAAAGCCAGCAGTAACAACTCCAGCCCGCTGACATTCTCAGCTCTTCGCCGCTTGCGATCCATTTATCGGCAACTTCTTGTGCAATATCTGTTTCTGCCAAGGTTACTGCCACTACATAATCAGAAAGCATATAAAAATAAGCCGAATCTATCCAACGCTCAAAATCAGCTTCAGTCATTGCTTTCGGATCTGCAATTACGCCAGCAAAATACATGGCGTCGTAATTCCCCGTTGTGTAAAGCTGCTCAGCCAACGGTTGGTTTTTTTTAATTTTTTTGGCGATGGGCTTCATTTCACCTGTAGCCACACCAAAAAGTGGTTCATGCGCGCCATTTGATATGTAGATTTTCTTGGTTCGTTCCTTGCCGAGAGCTTCAAGCTCCTGCATAACCATTTCGAAATTCATTATTTAACACTTCCTTATTTTTGAAGGATTTTATTAATTTTATCATAAACACATACTGGACAGCGATAGTGTACTGCATTTGTCTTCTTCAGACTCTTCACTGCTTTATTGGTGCTAATGGATGCCCTAAAATGACTGCAATACTTCTATGGCACTTTTAAGAGCGTTGGTATCTCTTAATCGTCCCTTTTCAGTTCTAGTCAGACTTATTAACTCAAATGCCTCTGCCTTGCTTACCCATCGAACTTCCTGTGTTTCATGATCATAATTATGTACTCTTCCTGTTGGTCTTAATAAAAAATACTTTGTAACACAGGTATCTGATTCAAACGCCCCTGGGATCGGTGCAATAACTTCACAAACATATCCCGTTTCTTCTCGCACTTCTCTCAATGCTGTGTATTCAGGAGATTGATCTTGTGGATCCTTTCCCCCTTTGGCAAAAGTCCAAACGTACCCTCCCCAGAATCCGCTGGGACTTCTCATCAACACCTCACCGGCATTATTAAAAACGATTCCTCCATAAGCGATTTCATCCATTTTTTAACCACCCAACAAAAAAGATATCCTGATGGTTAAACTAACAGTTACCCGATAGTTCAATTTCAAGATCGTTTTCGTAATCTTTATTTCTTTACTTCTGAAATATGCCAGCATACACCAGAGGGATCTATCAGATTGATCTCACGTTTTCCCCATGGATACATTGTGGGTTCCTTTGCCTTAATAGGATAATTCTTCTCTAAAGCAACGGTTTGTATGAGTGACCACCAACCGTCTAAATCCTCAACTACGAGTTCTACCATGTAGTTATCTTGGAATTCTTGATTATGAAAATTTTGAAGAAAGAATTCCTGTTCCCCAATTCGAAAGATACTCAATCCGTCGTCGGAGTAGACTTTCTCAAAACCAAGATCTTCAAAAAAACTCTGTGCAAGTTTATAATCTTTGCCTGATGGAATAAATGGCCGAAGCTTAGTAACCTTCACAAGTTCCCTCCCTTTTAGGCCTAATAACCAAAGATTCCGATGTTTAAAGCCCGGTGGTTTCCTGAAGTTCAGGACACCGGGCTTCGTTTTTATTTTTTTACAATCGGAACCCATACCTCGCAGCGATAATCTTCCGACATCGTATCTCCCGGCGGGTAAAGCTCGAAATCGGGCCCCTCGGCCTGTTCATATCCCGTAGTGGGGAACCATTCCTGGTAGATGCGGCCCCAAACCTCTTGGATCGCACCAGGCATCGAACCGATGGAACTAAATACAGCCCACGTGGCTGCCGGAATCTGTATTAATTCGAACCCGTTGTCGGACACTGCCGCATCAATCTCTACCGCAATCGCGTATTTAAAGCCCCCGCTATCCTGCTGCGTATCATAGCAGAGTCCAAGCATTTCGTCGGTTTTTCCTAGGGCAGCAATTCTTCCGACAGTACCGTCCGCATGACTATCTCGCCAAAATTTCGGGATTTCCGTTGAATTCTCTCCCTCCATAGTGGATGTTTGGATCGATTTTCCTACGACGGTAAACGCCTCTTTTTGCACAATTCTGTAGTCCATTTCTTTGTCTCCCTTCAGTGATAGGTGGAAGGAGATGCGAGGGAAGGCCTTCAGTTGAATGCCGGGATGCCGGGCGTCAGAAGGTGAAATGCCGTGCAGCTTGCGGAACGCCTTGGAGAACGACTCAGGTGAATCGTAACAATATTTCATCGCGATATCGATCACCTTCGGACCGGACAGAGCAAGCTCTTGCGCCGCCAAGGTCAAACGTCGTTTCCTTACGTACTGAGCCACAGTCATGCCTGTCAGCATATAAAACATGCGCTGGAAGTGATAAGGTGAGGAGTACGCTGCCTTCGCAAGCTCTGCGATATCCAACGGCTCTTCCATCTTCGCTTCCATCAAGTCGAGCGCCGACATCATTCGATTCAGCCATTCCATTCGCAAAAGCTCCTCTCTAAGAACATGTTATCAGGGTTTGGTGATACCATCCTGTCATTGTGTGCGGTCGTTTGACAGACGCTGACATGAAAACAGCTCCAGTAAACCTTTTACTGCGTTTGATATTAAAATAAACTGCCTGTTGGCTCAGCAATATTATATAAATCTTCCAAAGTTAATACTACGCTTTGTCTATATTTATCTCTATCATTCCAGCATTACAGTTTTATAACAACGAGCGTTTTCAGAAAAAACTAAACAACCTTAGTCCGGTTGAGTACCGGGCTAAGGTTGTAATATTCATTCTTGCCTTCTTATCCTTTTAATCCGGTGGTCGAAATTCCTTCAACGAAATATTTCTGAGCCAAGAAGAACAATAAAATACAAGGAACGACGCTGACGACGGACATTGCCAACACCTGATTCCAAGACACAGCAGAGGAAGCGTCGAGCGATAGGCGCAGGCCAAGAGAAACCGTGAACTTCTTAACGCTGCTAATGTAAATGATTGAATTGAAGAAGTCATTCCAGGTCCATATGAACTGGAAAATACCTACAGAAAAAATTGCAGGCTTGCATAACGGCAGGAGTACCCTTACTAAAACCATGAACGAGTTGCAACCGTCGATCGTAGCTGATTCGTCTAAGTCACGAGGCAAGCCTCTGAAAAACTGGATAAGCATATAGACGAAAAAGGCCGAAGTTGCAAATAACGATGGCACGATAAACGGAAGATAGGTATCCAGCCAGCCAAGCTTATTGAACAAGATGTACCTCGGAATCATCACCGTTGCATCCGGCAGCATCAAAGTCGCCATCATGATGGAGAACAGCGGCGTGCGCAGCGGGAAGTTGAATCTTGCGAATCCGTAAGCGACGATAACGCTCGATAGGATCGTGAACACGACGGTTGGCACGACGAGCTTCATTGTATTCAAGAAGAATTCTTGAAATCCATATTGCCCGGTACCAGCCCAGCCTAACGAATAGGAGTTCCAGACATAGGTATCGGCGAACAGCTTGCTGGAGCCAAAAATGTCTTGATTCGTCTTGAATGAAGATACGAACAGCCATATTAACGGATATACCATCACAAAACCTAACAATATCAACAGCAAATATGAAGGCCATTTGTTCGAGCGAGCATGCATCATTTCGATTTACCTCCGTCTTCGTAGTACACCCAGCGGTTAGAGGTTTTGAAAATAATGCCGGTCACGATCATTATGATCGCGAACAATACCCATGACAACGCCGACGCGTACCCCATCCTGAAGAAGGTGAAGGCTTCCTCGTATAGCTTCAAGGCATACAAATAAGTTGATTTCATAGGACCACCGTTCGTAATGACGAATGCGCCGGTAAATTCCTGAAAAGCGTTAACCATTTGCATAACCAGATTGAACAATACAATTGGCGTCAGCAGCGGTACCGTTATTCTAAAGAACATACGGGTCTTCGATGCGCCATCAATCGCGCCTGCTTCGTACAGATCTCCCGGAATCTGTTGTATACCCGCCAGAAACAGCACCATTGACGAGCCGAATTGCCAAACGGATAGCAAGCCGAGTGTGTACAGTGCGATATCCGGATTGCCCAGCCAATCTACAGGGCTGATGCCGAAATTAGCAAGCAGACTATTTACAACCCCTTCCTTCATGAACAGGAAGCGCCACAATACCGATATGGCTACGCTGCCTCCCAATATTGAGGGTAAGTAATAGACCGTTCGGAACAAATTGATTCCCTTCAGCTTTGCGCTTAGGATCAATGCTATGAATAACGCGAATGCCAGCTTGACCGGAACGGCAAGAATCACATAAATCGACGTTACGCTAAGCGACTTCGTGAAGCCGGGATCCGCTGTGAAAATTTGTTTATAATTGTCCAGACCGATGTATTTCGGGGGATTGACCATATTGTAATCCGTTAAGGAATAATAGAACGATGCGATAAACGGATACAATTGAAAAACGAGCAGCCCCAAAATCCATGGAAGAACGTATAACAGTCCGATATAGCGATAGTTGCTTCTTCTTCTGAACACAGGCTCACGCTCCTTCTTTCCGATCGTTATCAAGAGTTGGCACGCCGGCAGCATAGCATATTGCATCATGTTGCCCATTTAAATTCCGCCGAATCCGGCGTACCGCTCTAATTAAAATTACAATTCACCTATTTGTCATTTAACTATCTGCTCTTCAGCTCGGTCAGCTTCTTCTCCAGATTGCTCGCAAGTTCCTTGGCTGCCGCTTCCGGAGAGGACTTGCCGAAGGCCACCTGTTCGATGACATCCTGCAGAATAGCTGATACTTCCGAGTTCATTGCGATTGCGTTATCGACGATGCCTGCGTTCTTCAGTCCCATCTCGACTGCATTCGTAATCGAAGGGTCGATCTTTCCTGCTTCGACTGCCGCTTTCTGTGCCGGGGACGATGCAGGTATGGAGCGAACGTCTCCCAGAATAACGGCTGCTTCCGCGTCGTTCATCAGCCAGTTAAGAAATTTAACTGCTTCTTCCTTATGCTTCGACTTGCCGTTCACGGTGATCAATTGCGATGGACGAACCAAGACAGCCGAGTTTTTTGCGTTTTTGTCAATGACCGGGAGCGCCGTTGTGATTTCTACGTCATCCGGTAATACGGAACGAAGCGATTGAAGCGTGCTGCTCATAGCCGAGATGATCGGAATGTCTTGATTGATCCACTTCGTATTTTGTTCGGTCTTGCCGATAAACAGATCCGCTTCACCAAGCGGCTGATAAACCCCCGCTTTCATCGCTTTATCGATCCAAGCGAGCGCTTCGGTCGCTTCCTCTGTCGTGAAACCCAACGTAAAATCTTCATTGATCCATTGCGCACCCGTACGCTGCTTCAGCATATTCGTGAAATCCTGCATCAACACGCCATGATCGGCAAGCATCAAGTACTTCGAGTTGTCCTTCTCATGCAGTTTTTTCCCTTCCTCGTACAATCTGTCCCAGTCCCATTGAATGTCGGTCGGTACACCCAGCTTGTCAGCCGCCGTCTTATTAACTCAACTTTCGCAGAGCGAAAACCGGCTTAACAGCATGATGTGACTAAATATACGGTGAGTTCAATACAGATATTGAAAAATAGAAAAACACCGCTTCGTTTGGTAAAGTGAGAGTGT